>NZ_JABMCI010000054.1 GCF_013359775.1 Cellulomonas humilata
CGACGGCGTCGACGCCCCCTCGGTGTCCACCGACGACTCCGCCGCCCTCGACCTCGCCTTCCGCCACCTGATCTCCCTCGGGCACCGGAACATCGGCCTGGCCATCGGACCCGAACGCTTCGTGCCCGCCGCCCGCAAGCGCGTGGAGTTCGCCACCAACCTCGAGCGGCACCTGGGCATCACCGACCCTGACGGGCACGTCGTCACGACACTGTTCACCGTCGAAGGCGGCCAAGCCGCCGCCCTGGAGCTCATCGACTCCGGACACACCGCCATCATCTGCGGCTCCGACCTCATGGCCCTGGGCGCCATCCGCGGAGCACGCTCCCGCGGCCTGAGCGTCCCCGCCGACCTCTCGGTCGTCGGCTTCGACGACTCCCCGCTCATCGCGTTCACCGACCCACCCCTGACCACCGTGCGCCAACCCGTGCTGGCCATGGGCCACGCCGCCGTCGCCGCCCTCGTCGCCGAGATCACCGGCACTCCCGCCTCCCGCACCGAGCTCAAGTTCCACCCCGACCTCATCGTCCGCGGCTCCACCGGAGCCGCACCCACGGCCCGCTCCACCACCCTGACCTCGGTCGCTGTGACCGCTGAGGCTCCCGCCGTAGTCTGATCAGATCCCCTGATCGGCAACGGCGCCTCCCCCTGTGAACACCCCGAAGTGAGGCATGCCCGCATGACGACGATCGACACCCGACCCCTGCGCACCCTGGTGCACGCCGCCGGATCCCCCGACGGCGAGTGGTGGCGGGATGCCGTGATCTACCAGGTCTACCCGCGCTCGTTCGCGGACGCGTCCGGCGACGGCATCGGCGACCTGCCCGGCATCACCTCGCGCCTGGACCACCTCGCCGAGCTCGGCGTCGACGCCGTCTGGCTGTCGCCGTTCTACCGCTCCCCGCAGGCCGACGCCGGCTACGACGTCGCCGACTACCGCGACGTGGACCCGCTGTTCGGCACGCTCGCCGACTTCGACGCCATGCTCGAGCGCGCCCACCGGCTCGGGCTGCGCGTGATCGTCGACCTGGTGCCCAACCACACCTCCGACGAGCACGTCTGGTTCCAGGCCGCGCTCGCCGCCAGACCGGGCTCCCCGGAGCGCGCCCGGTACCTGTTCCGCGACGGACGGGGTGTCGACGGGTCCGAGCCGCCCAACAACTGGCAGTCGATCTTCGGCGGACCGGCCTGGACCCGGACCACCGACCCCGACGGCACCCCCGGCGAGTGGTACCTGCACCTGTTCGACTCGCGGCAGCCGGACCTCGACTGGGAGCACCCCGAGGTCCGCTCCGAGTTCGAGGACGTCCTGCGGTTCTGGCTCGACCGCGGGGTGGACGGCTTCCGCATCGACGTCGCGCACGGCATGGTCAAGGCGCCCGGGCTGCCCGACTGGGACGGGCACGTGTCCATGATCGAAGGGTCTGACGACACGGAGGCGGTGTCGGGCTCCGGCAACCAGGGCCCGATGTTCGACCAGGACGGCGTGCACGACATCTACCGCGCGTGGAACAAGGTGCTCGCCGAGTACCCGGGCGACCGAGCGCTCGTCGCCGAGGCCTGGGTGGAGCCGTTGTCGCGGCTGACCCGGTACGTGCGCCCCGACGAGATGCAGCAGGCCTTCAACTTCGCGTTCCTGGCCACGCACTGGGACGCCCCGGCGCTGCGCACCGTCGTCGAGGCCTCCTACCGCGCGTCCGACGCCGTCGGCGCACCGACGACGTGGGTGCTGTCCAACCACGACGTCGTCCGGCACGCGTCGCGGCTCGGCCTGGCGGAGCCGGGATCGCGTCCCAACGGCATCGGGCACGGCGACGAGCAGCCGGACGAGGTCCTGGGCCTGCGTCGCGCGCGGTGCGCGTCCCTGCTGATGCTCGGCCTGCCCGGTTCGGCGTACCTGTACCAGGGCGAGGAGCTCGGCCTGCCCGACCACACCTCGCTCGACGACGACCTGCGCCAGGACCCGGCGTTCTTCCGGACCGGTGGCGCCGAGCGCGGCCGCGACGGCTGCCGGGTGCCGCTGCCGTGGGCGTCGGACGCGGACGGCTTCGGGTTCTCGCCGACCGGCGTGACCTGGCTCCCGCAGCCCGCGGAGTGGGCGTCGTACGCACTCGACGCCCAGCGCGGCGTCGCCGGGTCGACGTACGAGACCTACCGCTCGGCGCTCCAGCTGCGCCGGGAGTCGGGCCTCGGCTCCGGCGGCATGGAGTGGCTGCACGGCCTCGGCGACGACGTGATCGCGTTCGTCAACCGGGACGTGCTGGTCGTCGCCAACCTCGGGACCGAGCCCGTCGTCCTGCCCTCGGGCGCCGACGTGCTGCTGGCGTCGGTCGACCACGCGGTGGACGCGGACGGCGCCGTGCTCGTCCCCTCGGACGCGACCGTCTGGGCACGCTTCACGGTCTGATCGGACCCCGGAACGGCCCCGCTGCGGCGGGGCCGTTCCGGCATTCAGGGGCGAGCGGTCACGTCCCAGGCCTGCGCGGTCTGGGGCGGGACGGTCACCGTGAGGACGCCGTCCCGCACCGTCGACGAGGCGCAGTCCCCGGTGGCCAGGACGTCGCAGTAGTCGCCGTCCGGCAGACTCGTCGGCAGCTCGGCGTGCAGCTCGTCGTCCCCGGAGTTGACGACGACGAACCCGCGCTCGCCGCGGCCGAACGCCACCGCGCTGCCCTCGGACCAGTCGTCGACGACGGGCGCGTCTCCCACGATGGAGCGCCAGCCGACCATGCCGGCGATCGCGGGCCACCGGTGCTGGCAGACCCAGTCGCCGTCCGCGAGGTCCGCGCCCGGGCCGGGAGCAGCGCCGCAGGACGCGTCGAGCACCGCTCCCTCGGCGTCCTGCGGAGGACCTGCGTCGCGGTCCGAGAACGCGTACCCGGTGTAGACCGCGGGTGTCCCGTACGTGCCGGCGAGCATGAGCACGGTGGCCAGTGCGTAGTCCCCGGCGTCGGAGTAGCTGAGCGTCGAGCCGTTGCGCTCGGTGTCGTGGTTGTCGACGAAGATCACGGCGTCGTCGGACGGCACGTACCCCGACGTGGTGCCCAGGTCGAGGACCCGCTCGGGCGAGCTCGCCAGCACGCCCTGCACGTCCTTGCCCCACGCGAACTCGTAGACCCGGCCGTTGGCCAGGTACTGCTCCGGCGTGATCGGCTCGCCGCTGCCGCGGATGACCTCCTGCGCGATGCCCGCCCCCTCGGGCAGCCCGGCGACGATCGCGGCGATGTCCTCCGGCGGCATGTGCTTGGCGGCGTCGATGCGGAAGCCGTCGACGCCGAGGGAGAGGAGGTCCTCCAGGTAGGCGGTGGTCGTGTCGCGCACGTGGTCGGTCTCGGTGGCGAGGTCGGCCAGGTTGACCAGCTCGCACATCTGCACCTGGGCGGCGTCCTGGTAGACGGCGATGTCGTCGTCCGGGGTCAGCCCGCAGTGGTGGAAGTCGGCGTCGGTGTAGAGGCCGGGGTACTCGTAGTGCGAGTACGACGATCCCGCCCAGCCGGTGCCGGGGGCGTCCTGCCCGGTCATGTGGTTGATCACGGCGTCGGCCCACACGTCCACACCGGCGTCGTGGCAGGTCTCCACCATGGCGGCGTACTCGTCGCGGGTGCCGAGCCGCGACTCCACCCGGTAGCTCACCGGCTGGTAGGCGGTCCACCACGGCTCACCGACGATGTGCTCCTGCGGCGGGCTGGTGAGCACCCAGCCGTAGCCGGCCGGGCCGAGGCTGTCGGTGCACTCCGTCGCGATGGCGTCCCAGGTCCACTGGAACATCTGGACGCCGACGTCGCGTGTGCGCGTCGCTGCGGGCTCCGGTGGCGCGCTGCACCCAGCCAGCAGCAGGAGGGCGCCGAGCAGGGCGGTCGCGCGGGCGGGCAGGTGCGTCATCGTCACCACCGGGTGCGGGCCGCAACTCGTTGCAGCAACTTGCAGGGTCGGCTCACCCTAACGCCCTAGGGTGGGCGACGTGCCTCGCGTCCTGGTCAACGGCCCCGCGTCCTGGAACACCCTGATCCGGCTCCCGACCCTCCCGGAACCGCGGACGCAGACGCTGTTCGCGGGCGGCCACCACGACGGGCTCGGCGGCACGTCCGCCGGCAAGGCGCTGACCCTCGCGGCGCTCGGGATCGACGTGACACTGCGGACGGCACTCGGGAACGACCGCGAGGGCACGCTGGTGCGGTCCGCCCTCGATCGCCCGAGGATCACGCTCCAGGTCCTGCCGGTCGACCGCACCGAGCGGCACGTCAACCTCATGGCCGACGACGGCTCGCGCGTCTCGATCTACCTCGAGCTGCCCGACCCGGGCGCCGCTCCCCTCGCCACCTTCGACGGGGTCGACGTTGCCGTCCTCGACCTCGCCGACCACAGCCGCCCGCTGCTGGTCGCCGCCCGCGCCGCCGGGGTGCCGGTCTGGTGCGACGTGCACGACGACGACGGGGTCGGCGACTACCCGCGGGACTTCGTCGCGGCCGCCGACGTGCTTCTCGTGAGCGCTGCCCGGCTGGCCGACGTGCGTGCGTACCTGTCCGACGCAGTCTCTCGCGGGTGCCGGCTGGCCGTGTGCACCGACGGTGCTGCGGGGGCGCTCGCGCTCGATGCCGACGGGTGGATCGAGGTGCCGCCCGCCCCCGTGGCCGACGTCGTCGACACCAACGGCGCCGGTGACGCGTTCTTCGCGGGCCTGCTCAGTGGCGTGCTCGACGGCCTGCGGGTCGAGGACGCACTCGCTCGCGCGTCGGCGACCGGTGCGCTCGCCGTGAGCACGCGCGCGCTGGGCGCCCCGGACGCCACGATCCCGACCGTCGACCGCCTCGCGGGTGCGGTGGCCGTGCGGCGGGTCTGACGACCGTCAGCCGCCGGAGACGCTCAGCTCGGCCTCGTGCAGGGCTTTGGCGAACTCCTCGGACAGCTCGCGCGAGTCGAGCCAGCCGTACGGCAGCAGCGGGCGCTTGGGCGACCCGGCCCGGCCGCGCTGCCCCTCGGCGCCCGCTCCCGGGTAGCCCTGGTCGAGGTCGAGCCGCGCGAGCCGCTCGTCGAGCTCGGCCATGGTCGACACCAGGCCGAGCGCGGCCCGGGTCTCCCCACCGACGATGTACCCCTTGAAGTACCAGGCCATGTGCTTGCGCATCTCGCGCAGCGCCTTGCCCTCGTCGCCGAAGTGCTCGACCATCAGCTCCGCGTGCCGCCGGACGATCGTCGCGACGTAGCCGAGCCCCGGCCGGATGCGCTCGTCGGAACCCGCGAACGCGGCCGCGAGATCGGCGAACAGCCACGGTCGGCCCTGGCAGCCGCGCCCGACGACGACGCCGTCGCAGCCGGTCTGCGCGACCATCTCGAGGGCGTCCTCGGCCGACCAGATGTCCCCGTTGCCCAGCACGGGGATGTCGGTGACCGTCTGCTTGAGCAGGGCGATCGCCTCCCAGTCGGCGGTGCCGGAGTAGTAGTCGGCGGCGGTGCGGGCGTGCAGCGCGACCGCGGCGACGCCGACCTCCTGCGCGACGAGCCCGGCCTCGAGGTAGGTCAGGTGGTCGTCGTCGATGCCCTTGCGCATCTTGACGGTGACCGGCACGCCGTAGGGCTTCGCGGCATCGACCGCGGCCGTGATGATCGCGCGGAACAGGTCCCGCTTCCACGGCAGCACCGCTCCCCCGCCGCGACGCGTCACCTTGGGCACCGGGCAGCCGAAGTTGAGGTCGACGTGGTCTGCGCGGTCCTCGCTCGCGATGAGCCGGACCGCGGCGCCGACCGTGGCGGGGTCGACCCCGTACACCTGCACGGAGCGCGGCCGCTCGTCGGGCTCGTGGGAGATGATCCGCATCGACTCCTCGCCACGCTCCACCAGGGCGCGGGACGTCACCATCTCGGCGACGTACAGGCCGGCACCGGACTCGCGGCACAAGCGGCGGAAGGCGGCGTTGGTGACGCCCGCCATGGGCGCCAGCACGACGGGCGTGTCGATGGTCAGGGGCCCAATGCGCAACGGCGGCAGCACGGCGCCGGGGCGCGCCGGAACCGCAGGAGTCGTCAGGGTCATGCCTCCATTGTCACCCAGCCGCGCACTCAACCTTCCACGGGCCTGCTGCGTCTTCTACGGTGTGAGCCCCATGCCGCCCGCGCCGCTGCGTCCCGCACCGCCCGACGACGCCGTCGGCGAGGAGTCGACGCGTGTTCTCACCGGACGGACCCGGCCGGCCGAGGACACCGACGCCGAGTTCACCGCGTTCATGCAGGAGCACTCGGCCGACCTGCTGCGCACCGCGTGGCTGCTGGTCGGCGACGCGCACCGCGCCGAGGAGCTGGTCCAGCACGCGCTGGTCCGCACCTACGCCGCCTGGTCCCGCGCCCGCCGGGACGACCCGCTGGCCTACGCCCGCCGGACGCTGGTGAACCTGCGGATCGACACCTGGCGCCGACGCCGCCGCGAGGTGCTGTCCGCACCCGAGCACCTGCCCGAGAACGCGACCGGCGGCACCCTCGGCCCCTCCGACGACCGGGACCAGCTGGTTCGCGCGCTCGCCCTCCTGTCACCCCGCCAGCGCCGGATCGTCGTCCTGCGGCACTTCGTCGGGCTGCCCGAGGCCGAGGTCGCCGCCGAGCTGGGCGTCAGCGTCGGCACCGTGAAGTCGACCGCGTCCCGCGGGCTCGCCACCCTGCGCACCGCGCTGACCACCGAGAGGAGCGCCCGATGAGCGCCACCCTGTCCGACGAGGACCTCGTCCGCTCCCTGCGCGCTCGCGCCGATCTGGCGCTGCCGACCATGTCGCTCGACCCCGACGCGACCGTCCTCGCGGGCCGCCGCCGTCGCCGCCGCCGCGCAGTCGCGGGCTCGGTGTCCGCCGCTGCGGCTCTCGCCCTCGTGGCCGGCGTCGCGGTCGGCGCCATCCCGCTCTCGCACCGCACGCCGGTCGCCACGCAAGCCCCACGGACGCTCGGATCCGATGCCTCCGTCGAGGTCGCCCAGAACATCTGGGCCACCAACGCGCCGATCACGCGGACCGCACCCGACGGCGACTGGCTCGACCTGAACCTGTCCGTCAGGCTCGACACCCTCAGTCCCACGGGCGGGCGGATCTACCCGGTCGGCGTGCAGGCCCTCGACGGCCTCCCCGACGGCCGCGCCGGCGTCACCGTCGCCGCTCGGGAGAGCTACGACGGCGGGGACGGTTCGTCACTCGGCACCGCCGCCACGTTGACGTGGAGCACCGACGGGGCCGACGACGGCAAGGCGCTGTACCCGGCGGCGCAGCGGGCCGCCTTCGTGCTGCCCGAGCCCGCGAGCAGCGACTGGCGGAGCCTCGTCGCGGTCCTCGTGGGAGACGTACCGCCCGGTCTCGAGAACCCGCGCGTCTTCGTGACGTACCCGAGAGGTGTCGGCGAGGTCGTCGACGACGTCGTCGACACCTCAGCCGACACCTTTGAGGTCCCCACCTTCCGCGCTCCCGGCAAGGAAGGGCGGCTTCTCTACGCGGTCCGAGAGACCGTCAACGTCACCAACGGCATCGTGCTCGACGGCGACCCTGCCCCGTTCGCGATGTTCGTCGGCGCGGACGGCACCACCGTCGCCGGCGAAGGCTGCGGCAGGCTCGGTGCCTGTGCGTTCACGGCCGACCAGGTGCTCGAGCGCGTCCGCAACGGTGACTAGACGCACCGCAGGCCCGGAGCACGCGCTCCGGGCCTGCGATGACCTGCGGCGTCAGGCGCCGACGAGGTGCTGCGCCAGGTACCCGGTGACCTTGTCCAGGGCGACCCGCTCCTGAGTCATGTCGTCGCGGTGCCGGATGGTGACGGCCTGGTCGTCGAGCGTGTCGAAGTCCACCGTGATGCAGAACGGCGTGCCGATCTCGTCCTGGCGGCGGTAGCGGCGGCCGATGGCGCCGGCGTCGTCGAAGTCGACGTTCCAGTTCTTGCGGAGCTCGGCGGACAGGTCGCGGGCCTTCGGGGAGAGCGACTCGTTGCGGGACAGCGGCAGGACCGCGGCCTTGACCGGCGCCAGGCGCGGGTCGAGCTTGAGCACGACGCGGGTGTCGACGCCGCCCTTCGTGTTGGGCGCCTCGTCCTCGGTGTACGACTCGACGAGGAACGCCATGAGCGACCGCGTCAGGCCGGCGGCCGGCTCGATGACGTACGGCACGTAGCGCTCGTTCTTCGCCTGGTCGAAGTACGACAGGTCCTGGCCGGAGTGCTCGGTGTGCGTCTTCAGGTCGAAGTCGGTGCGGTTGGCGATGCCCTCGAGCTCGCCCCACTCGCTGCCCTGGAACCCGAAGCGGTACTCGATGTCGACGGTGCGCTTCGAGTAGTGCGACAGCTTCTCGGCCGGGTGCTCGTAGTGCCGCAGGTTCTCCCGCGCGATGCCCAGGTCGGTGTACCAGTCGGTGCGCTGGTCGATCCAGTACTGGTGCCACGTCTCGTCGGTGCCGGGCTCGACGAAGAACTCCATCTCCATCTGCTCGAACTCGCGCGTGCGGAAGATGAAGTTGCCGGGCGTGATCTCGTTGCGGAACGACTTGCCGATCTGGCCGATGCCGAACGGCGGCTTCTTGCGGCTCGTCGTCGACACGTTGGCGAAGTTCACGAAGATGCCCTGCGCGGTCTCGGGCCGCAGGTAGTGCAGGCCGGACTCGTCCTCGACGGGGCCGAGGTAGGTCTTGAGCATCATGTTGAAGTCGCGGGGCTCGGTCCACTGCCCGCGGGTACCGCAGTTCGGGCACGCGATGTCCGCGAGGCCGTGCTCGGGGACGCGGCCCTTCTTCTCCTCGAACTCCTCGAGCATGTGGTCCTCGCGGAACCGCTTGTGGCAGCTGAGGCACTCGGTGAGCGGGTCGGTGAAGACGCCGACGTGGCCGGAGGCGACCCAGACCTGCCGCGGCAGGATGACCGAGGAGTCGAGGCCGACGATGTCGTCGCGGCTGGTCACCATCGTGCGCCACCACTGGCGCTTGATGTTCTCCTTGAGCTCCACCCCGAGCGGTCCGTAGTCCCACGCCGACCGGGTACCGCCGTAGATCTCGCCGCTCGGGAAGACGAACCCGCGCCGCTTGGCGAGGGAGACGACGGAGTCCAGGCGAGAGGGTGCAGCCACGATCGATCACTCCAGGGTGGTGGCGCCCGCGGCTGGGTGTCGCGGGCGGGTGGACCGCGACCGTGAGGGCCGCGGTGTGAGCACGAGCAGCCCAGGCTACCCGTCGGCGGCGGACCCCGTTTTGACAACGGTTCTCGCCTAACTGAGAATGATCGTCATGTCCAGTGCACGCCGTCCTCGCGCCCTGCTCGCCGTCCTGCCGGTCCTGCTGGCCGGGTGCGCGAGCCAGCCGGCGGTCGCCGAGGGCACCGTCGATGTGATGGCGTCGTTCTACCCGCTCCAGCTCGTCGCCGAGCAGGTGGGCGGCGACCGGGTGACCGTCAGGTCGCTGACGCCACCGGGTGCCGAGCCGCACGACGTCGAGCTCTCCCCCGCGCAGGTGTCGCGGATCGGCGGCGCCGACCTCGTGGTCGTCCTGTCGGGATTCCAGGCCGCCGTCGACGACGCGCTCGCCCAGACCTCCCCCGCCCACGTGGTGGACGCGGCCTCCGACACCACGCTGGTGCCCGCGGAGCACGAGGGAGAGTCGGAGGACGAGCACGAGGACCACGAGCACGGTGCGCTCGACCCGCACTTCTGGCTCGACCCGAGTCGGATGCCGTCGGTGGTCGACGACGTCGCGGCCACCCTCACCGAGATCGACCCCGAGGGCGCGGACCTGTACGCAGCCAACGCGGCCGCGCTCACCCAGCGGTTCGAGGACCTCGACGCCGCCTACGCCGCCGGGCTCCAGCAGTGCGACGTGCGGACCTTCGTCACCTCGCACGAGGCGTTCGGCTACCTCGCCGACCGGTACGACCTGCGGCAGGTGGGGATCTCGGGCATCGACCCGGAGGCCGAGCCGTCCCCCGCCCGGCTGGCCGCGGTCGAGGAGATCGTGCGCGAGCAGGACGTGAGCACGATCTTCTTCGAGAGCCTGGTCAGCCCCAAGGTGGCCGAGACGCTCGCCGACGACCTCGGCATCGCGAGCGCGGTGCTCGACCCCATCGAGGGTCTGACGGACCCCGACGCCGACTACTTCTCGGTCGCCACGGCGAACCTCGCCGCCCTGCGCATGGCATTGTCCTGCTCGTGAGCACACCCGTGATCGAGGCGACCGGCCTCGGCGTGACGCTCGGTGGCCAGCCGATCCTCGACGGCATCGACCTGTCCGTCCCGGCGGGCGAGGTCCTCGCGCTGCTCGGCGCCAACGGCTCCGGCAAGTCCACCCTCGTGCGCACCCTGCTCGGGGTGGTCCCCCGCACCTCCGGGGAGGTCCGGCTGTTCGGCGCACCCCTGGGTCCGTCGGCGCCGTGGCACCGCATCGGGTACGTGCCGCAGCGCCTGCCCGCCGCCGCGGGTGTCCCGGCGACCGCCTACGAGGTGGTGTCCTCCGGCCTGCTGCACGGTCGCACGCTGCGACCACCGCGCGGGCACAGGCGTCGCGCGCTCGCCGCGCTGGACGACGTCGGCCTGGGCGACCGGGCGTTCCAGCGCGTGCAGGAGATGTCCGGCGGGCAGCAGCAGCGCGTCCTGATCGCCCGCGCGCTCGTCCGGGACCCCGACCTGCTCGTCCTCGACGAGCCCACGTCGGGCATCGACATCCCCACCCAGGCGACGTTCGTGGACACCGTGAGCCGCCTGCACGACGCCGGCACCACCGTGGTGGTGATCCTGCACGAGCTCGGCCCGTTCGCCCCCCTGATCGACCGCGCGGTCGTGCTGCGGCACGGGCGCGTCGCGCACGACGGTGCCCCGCCGCGCGCCCGCGACGAGCACGCCGGCGAGTGGCACGACCACACGCACGCGCACCCCGATCCCGAGCCGCCGCGCACCGGCCCCTCCCTGTCCGTCGAGGTGAACCCGTGACCGCGTGGGACCAGGTGGTCGAGCTGCTCAGCTCGCCCCTCATGCAGCGGGCGCTCCTCGCGGCGATCCTCGTCGGCGCGGCCGCGCCCGTGGTCGGCACCTTCCTCGTGCAGCGCCGGATGGCCCTCATGGGCGACGGCATCGGGCACGTCGCGCTCACCGGTGTCGCGCTCGGCTGGCTCGTCGGCAGCTGGGCCGGCCTGGTGCCGCAGGACACGCTCGCCCTGCCCGGCGCGGTCGTCGCCGCCGTCGTCGGCTCGATCGTCATCGAGCTGGTGCGCGAGCGCGGTCGGACCAGCGGGGACCTGGCCCTCGCGCTCATGTTCTACGGCGGCATCGCCGGCGGCGTCCTGCTCATCAAGCTGGCCGGCGGCACCAACGCGAACCTCATCAGCTACCTGTTCGGCTCCATCTCGACCGTGTCCTCGGCCGACCTGTGGTGGACGGTCGGCCTGGCGGTGCTCGTGCTCACCCTCGGCGTGGGCCTGCGCACCGCGCTGTTCGCGGTGAGCCACGACGAGGAGTTCGCCCGGGCCAGCGGCCTGCCCGTGCGGCTGCTCTCGATGCTCGTCGCCACCATCGCCGCCCTCACCGTGACCATCGCCATGCGCGTGGTGGGCCTCCTGCTGGTGAGCGCACTGATGATCGTGCCGGTGGCCATCGCCCAGCTGTTCGCGCGGTCGTTCGGCCGCACGATGATGCTGGCCAGCGTGGTCGGCGTCGTGGTCAGCATCGCGGGCCTGGTGCTCACCTACTGGCAGGACATCCCGCCGGGCGCCACGATCGTCGTGCTCGCGATCCTGGTCTACGCCGTCACGGCAACACTGCAGCCGCTCCTGCGCCGGCCTGCGCCGCCGCGCGACCCCCACCCGGACATGGTCGACGACGTCCTGCTGGTGGACGACGTGACCGACGACGGCCCGCTCAGCCGCCCAGCGCCGACCGCCTAGGATCGAGGCGTGGATCCCCGCGACGCCTACCACCTCGGCAGTGTGCCGCTCGGGGTCGCCGTCGCCGGACTGTTCGTCATCGTGATGGCCCGGTCGCACGCGACCTACTGGGCCGGGCGCGGGGTCGTGCGCGGAGCGCAGGCGGTCGACGAGCACGAGGGGGCGCCCAGCTGGTGGCACTCCTCCGTCCGGCGCCTGGAGTCGTGGTCCGGCACCCCGAGCGCACAGCGCGGGCTCGACCTGGTGCGGCGCTGGGGCCCCGTCGCGGTCACGCTGGCGTACCTGACGGTCGGGCTCCAGACCGCGGTGATCGCGTCCGCCGGCCTGGTCAAGATGCCGTACCTGCGGTTCGCGATCGCGTCGGTCCCCGGGGCGATCGCGTGGGCGGTGATCTGGGCGACCATCGGCTTCGGCGCGCTGTGGGCCGCGCTCGCCCTGTTCGCCCGGTCGCCGTGGGCACTCGCCGCGGCCGTCGTGCTGGTGGTCCTGGCCGTCGGCTGGTCGGTCCGTCGCCGCGCGCGCGTGCGCGTTCAGGCCGAGGTCTGACCCGGCCGGTCCACCGCCCCGCCGTACCGCCGGTCCCGCCGCGCGTACGTCTCGACGGCGCGCCACAGGTGTCGCCGGTCCACGTCGGGCCACGGCTCGTCGAGGAACACCAGCTCGGCGTACGCCGCCTGCCAGATCATGAAGTTCGACGTCCGCTGCTCGCCCGAGGACCGCAGGAACAGGTCGACGTCCGGCAGGTCGGGCTCGTCCAGGTACCGCGCGAACAGCTTCTCGTTCACCTTGTCCGGCTTCACGCGACCGGCGGCGACCTCCCGGGCGATCGCCTGCGCGGCGTCGGCGATCTCCGCGCGCCCGCCGTAGTTCACGCACATGGTCAGCGTCACCGTGGAGTTGCCCTTGGTGAGCTCCTCGGCCGTCTCCAGCTCGTTGATCACCGACCGCCACAGCTTGGGGCGGCGGCCGGCCCAGCGGACGCGCACTCCCCACGAGTTCATCAGGTCCCGCCGGCGCCGGAGCACGTCCCGGTTGAAGCCCATGAGGAAGCGCACCTCGTCGGGCGACCGCGACCAGTTCTCGGTGGAGAACGCGTACGCGGACACGTACTCGACGCCCACCTCGATGGCCCCGGCGACGACGTCGAGCAGCGACGCCTCCCCCGCGGCGTGACCGGCCGTGCGCGGCAGCCCGCGCGCGTTGGCCCACCGGCCGTTGCCGTCCATGACGACCGCGACGTGCCGGGGGACGAACTCCTTCGGGATCGCGGGAGCGCGTTCGCCGCTGGGGTGCGGCGGGGGTGGGACCGGCATTCAGACCCTCTCGACCATCGGCAGCGAGCGCAGCTGGCGCTCGAGGTGGAACTGGCAGAACGCGGCGACCAGGCCGTTGCCCTCGCCACGGTGCCGCTCGGCGCTCGCGTCGGCGACGCCCCAGTCTCCCGCGAGCAGCGACGCCAGGAGCTCGAACGTCTCGGGCGCCGGCGCGGCCGCACCGGGTGGCCGGCACGCCCGGCAGACGGCGCCGCCGGACGCCACCGCGAACGCCGAGTGCGGACCCGGCTCCCCGCAGCGGGCGCAGTCGGTGAAGCTGGGCGCCCAGCCGGCCACCGCGAGCGCCCGCAGCAGGTAGGAGTCGAGCACCAGACCGGGTGCGTGGTCCCGGGCTGCCAGCGCCTTCACGGCACCGACCAGCAGCCAGTACTGCTGGAGGGACGGCTCTCGCTCCGCCTCCACCAGCTTGTCCGCGGTCTCGAGCATCACGGTGCCGGCGGTGTAGAGCGTGTAGTCCTCGCAGATCCGGCGCCCGAACGCCCCGAGCGTCTCGGCCTGCGTGACGATGTCGAGGTTGCGACCCGTGCTCAGCTGGAGGTCGACGTACATGAACGGCTCGAGGCGGGAGCCGAACCGCGACGACGTGCGGCGCACGCCCTTGCCGACCGCACGGACCTTCCCGTGCGACCGGGTCAGGAGGGTGACGATGCGGTCGGCCTCCCCCAGCTTGTGGGTGCGCAGGACGATCGCCTCGTCGCGGTAGAGGCTCACCGCGTCATTGTCTCCCGGGCCGCCCACACCGGGGCCCGGGACACGCGCCGCGGGTGCGACCATCGGGCGTGCGACTGCGACCGACGGCCCTGGTGATGACCGCCCTCGCTCTGGCCGCGTGCTCGCCCGCCTCCGTCGCGCCGCTGCCGGTCGGTGTCGCCGACTACCAGCTCGGACAGGCGTACCCACCGGCGCAGGACGTCACCGTCGTCGTGCGTGACTCGACGGCGACCCCGGCGCCGGGCGTGTACTCGGTCTGCTACGTCAACGCGTTCCAGACCCAGCCGGACGAGGCCGTCGACCCCGACCTCCTGCTGGAGCCTGACCCCGCCTGGCCCGACGAGTTCCTGCTCGACACCGCCCAGCGGGACGCGCTCACCGGGCGGGTCGCGGCGGTGCTGGGACGGTGCGACGAGGCCGGCTTCGACGCCGTGGAGCTGGACAACCTCGACTCGTGGACCCGCTCGGACGGGCGGCTCGACCGGGCCGACACCCTGGCGATCGCCGCGGAGGTCACCGACGCGGCGCACGGGCTCGGCCTCGCGGTCGGCCAGAAGAACACCCCGGAGCTCACGGCCGACGAGGTCGCCGCGATCGGGTTCGACTTCGCGGTGGCCGAGGAGTGCCACGAGTTCGACGAGTGCGCCGCCTACACCGCGCTGTACGGCGACCAGGTGCTCGACGTCGAGTACACGGGCACGCTCGCGGACATCTGCGCCGACCCGGACCGGCTGGTCATGACGGTCCTGCGTGACCGGGAGCTGACGGCACCGGGGTCACCGGAGCACGTACGCGAACACTGCTGACCCGGGGAGGGGCGCTGGTCGGGGTTGCCGAACGCGCCCCTCCCCGGGCACACCGTCCAGCGGGATCGACCGCGCGGACGGTGGCTCTGGGTGGTGCGCTCAGCGCTCGTGCCGGTTGACGGCCGAGATGATCGCCTTCAGCGAAGCGGTGGTGATCGACGGGTCGATGCCGACGCCCCACAGGATCTCGTCGCCGATCGCGCACTCGACGTAGGCCGCCGCGGTGGCGTCGCCGCCGGACGAGAGGGCGTGCTCGGCGTAGTCGAGGACCGCGACGTCGACCCCGAGGGTCTTCACCGCCGCCACGAACGCCGCGACCGGGCCGTTGCCGGAGCCCTGCAGGGTGCGGGGCACCCCACGGTCGACGAGGTCGACCTCGAGGGTGTCCGGCCCGTCCTCGACGCTGGTCCCCCGCGTGCCGCGCAGCGAGAACCTGCCCCACGGCGCGAACGGGCTGCCCGGCTCCACCGGCAGGTACTCGTCGTTGAAGATGTGCCACAGCTCGTCGGCCGTGACCTCGGTGCCGTGCTGGTCGGTGTGCCGCTGCACCACCTGCGAGAACTCGATCTGGAGCCTGCGGGGCAGGTCCAGGTCCTTCTCGGACTTCATCAGGTAGCTGATGCCGCCCTTCCCGGACTGGGAGTTCACGCGGATGATCGCCTCGTACGACCGGCCCACGTCCTTCGGGTCGATCGGCAGGTACGGGACGGCCCAGACCACGTCGTCGATGGTCTTGCCCTGACGCTCCGCGGAGATCTCCAGCGCGCCCAGGCCCTTCTTGATCGCGTCCTGGTGCGAGCCGGAGAACGCGGTGAACACCAGGTCCCCGCCGTACGGGTGCCGCTCGTTGACCGGCAGCTGGTTGCAGCGCTCGACGGTGCGGCGGATGTGGTCGATGTCGGAGAAGTCCAGCTGCGGGTCCACGCCCTGGCTGAACAGGTTCATGCCGAGGGTGACCAGGCAGACGTTGCCGGTGCGCTCGCCGTTGCCGAACAGGCAGCCCTCGATGCGGTCCGCACCGGCCAGGTAGCCCAGCTCCGCGGCCGCCACGGCCGTGCCGCGGTCGTTGTGCGGGTGCAGCGACAGGACGACGCTCTCCCGGTAGCGCAGGTTGCGGCTCATCCACTCGATCGAGTCGGCGTAGACGTTCGGGGTCGCCATCTCGACGGTGGCCGGCAGGTTGATGATCACCTTGCGGTCCGGCGTCGGCTCCAGGACCTCCAGCACCGCGTTGCACACCCGCAGCGCGAACTCGAGCTCCGTCCCGGTGTACGACTCCGGGGAGTACTCGTAGTAGACGTCGGTGTCGGGGACCAGCTCCTCGTACTTCCGGCAGAACCGGGCGCCCGACACGGCGATGTCGACGATGCCGTCCTCGTCGGTGCGGAACACCACCTCGCGCTGGAGCGTGGAGGTCGAGTTGTACAGGTGCACGATCGCCTGCTTGGCCCCGGAGATCGCCTCGTACGTCCGCTCGATCAGGTGCTCGCGCGCCTGCGTCAGCACCTGGATGACGACGTCGTCCGGGATGCGGTTCTCCTCGATGAGCATCCGCACGAAGTCGAAGTCGGTCTGCGAGGCGGACGGGAAGCCCACCTCGATCTCCTTGAAGCCCATCTGCACCAGCAGCTCGAACATCTCGAGCTTGCGGGCGGGGTTCATCGGTTCGATCAGCGCCTGGTTGCCGTCCCGCAGGTCGACCGCGCACCAGCGGGGCGCCGTGGTCACGCGGTTGTCCGGCCAGCGGCGGTCCGGCAGGTCCACGCGGATCTGCTCGTGGAACGGGCGGTACTTGTGCACCGGCATCGACGACGGCTGCTGTGCGCTCGTCTCCAGATAGGTCATGGTCTTCTCGTCCTTCGGGCGGTTCGGCGGGGAGTCAGCCGGCACACACGACACCGCGACGAGGATGCGGCCTAGAGGGCCTCGTCGCGGCAGCGAAGAAGGAGGGTGACTGCGAGCACGAACTCACCGTACCCCCCCGGGCCGGACGTTCCGCAACTCCGACCGTCGCCGTCTCACCGCAGCGGCTCACCGCAGCGCCACCAGGACCTCGTCGCCGAGCGCGTACAGGTGCACGCCGATCCGCAGCACCCGCGACGTGCCGCCCGGCAGCGGTGCGCGCCACGCGGTCTCCCCGTCGTCGAGCGAGATCGCGGTCAGCCCCGGGGCCTCGGCGACCACGTCGTGCTCCACCACGACGTGCCTGCCGTCCGTGAACGTGCGCCCGAGCGAGGTACCGAAGTCCCGGCGCCACACCTGGTCGCCGGTCTCCGCCTCCAGTCCCACCAGGACCCCTGCCCCGCGCAGCACCACGCGGCCGGCCACGTCGACGGCCACCACCGGCGCCGGCATCAGGGCACGCCAGACGGCCTCCGTGCTCCCCGGCCGGTAGGCCCGCACGCGACCGCCGAGAGGCCCCCCGGACAGCCCGCTCGCCGCGAAGACGAGGCCGGAGCTGCCGTCGCTCACGCCCGGTTCGACGAGCACGCCGCGGACCGTCTGCCACGGCTCGCCCCGCCCGGTCGAGAGCTCGGAGACGGCGTCGACGCCGGCGTTCGGCAGCCGGTACCGGGTGCGCACGAGCGTGCCGTCCTCGAGCAGCCGCACCTCCTCGCCGCGCGCGGGCCGGGGCAGCCGCTCCCCCGTCGCGGTGTCGAGCAGCAGGGTCACGTCGTTGCCGGCCGCCATCACCAGCTCTCCGGCGGCGACCAGCGCGATGCGCCCGTTGCCCGCGGACTGGAACGTGGACCACCGCTGCGTCTCCCAGCGGGCAGCGCCGGTGGACGGGTCGACCCGGCGCACCGTGAGCATGCCCCGCGCGTACGTCGCGACGACGAGGTCCGACCCGGCCTGCGCGGTCGCCACGGCCCAGCCGGGGATCTCGCTGCGCGCCAGCACCGCGCCCGACACGGGGTCGACGAGGAGCAGCGTGGACGTCTCGTCCTGCGGGTCGGGGCCGCGGTCCGAGGGCGGCACCGGGCCCACCACGCAGGCGAGCCGCGCGTCCAGCTCCCGGCAGAGCACCCGCTCCGGGGCGGGCCGGTCGTCGAGCGGCACCGACCACCGTTGCGCGCCGGACACCACGTCGAGACCGACCAGCCCGCGGCCGGCCGCCCCGGTGCCGGCGACCGCGACGACGACGTCCCCGGCCAGGACGGGCGCGACCGACCCGTCCACGGCGGCGGACCAGCGCACCTGCGGCGCCGCGTCGAGCACGCGCACCGCTTCGGCGAACGGCGCCGGTCCCAGCACCCCGGCACGCTCGCGCTCGTTGACCCAGCGCGGCGTGCCGACGACGACCGTCACCAGGACGGCGGTCACGACGACCGCGACGACCGGGGCAAGGACGGGTCGCGCCGAGGCCCACGCGGCCAGCCGTGCCCAGGCGGCGCGCAGCCGCTGCGGGCCCGACGGGACGCGCTCGCTGTCCTGCGCGTCGTCGTCATCCAGACCCACGCGCTGCATCGGAGGCCGCAGGCCGCCCGTGACCATGGCGCTCAGCCGTAGACGGTGAGGGTGTTCTCGGTGCGGACGACCAGGTGACCGCCGACGGAGTCGACCCATCGGACGCCCTCGGGCAGCGGGACCGACCAGTACCGGGCACCGTCGTCGAGCCCCCGACCCCACAGCTCGGGCCCACCGTCGGCGGAGGTGCCCGGTCCGAGGACGAGCGAACCGTCGGACAAAGGGCTCCACGGCAGGACGGCGCTGGTGTCGACCTCCCAGAGCATCGAGCCGTCGGTGGCGTCGAGGACTCCGTACGTGCTCCCGCCGGAGACCACCAGGTGGTGCGAGACGAGCACCCGCGGGTCGAGCATCGACCGGACGCGCCACCGTTCCGCGCCCGTGGCCAGGTCCAGCGCGGCCACCTCGGGGCCCTCGTCGACGAGCAGGCTGCCGGCCAGCGACCCGTCGTCCGCCGACAGCTCCGCGGGCAGTCCCGACACGGCGTACAGGGCAGTGCCGCCGACGCCGTGGACGTGCCCGCCACCCACCGGGGCCCAGGTGGCGAACCGCTCCCCCAGCGGCGCGACCTGCAGGCCGCTGAACCGCGCGGCGGTCATGATCGTGCTGCCGTCGTCGACGTCCAGGACGATCGTGGCACCGCCCTCCAGCACGACGACCGGAGGCAGCACTCGCATCGCCGCCGCGGTGACGGTGGCCGCGGACTCCATCACCACCGGCGTGACCATCGACCACACCACGTCGCCCGACCGCCCGTCGCGCCGCTGCACCGTCAGGCGCCCCTCGGAGTCCAGGGTGCCGACCACCAGGTCGTCCTCCACCCGGTCGAACCCCACGATCACGCCGCGGACCTCCCACCCGCCGAGGCGGGAACCGTCCTCGGCGGACAGCGGCACCACGGCGACGCGTGGCGGCTCCTGGATCGAGGAGTCGTCGGAGTACAGGACGCGGGGCAGCTGGACGAGGCACACGACGAGAGACCCGACGTCCTCGCGCAGGGCGGGACAGACGGCGGCCGTCGACTCGAAGCCGGCTCGTGACGCCTGCGCCACCACGGTCGACCAGCGCTCGGCGCCCGTGGTCGGGTCGTGCGCCGTCACCGTCCACCCCTCGTCGTCCGCGCCGAGCACCACCAGCGCGCCGTCGGCCGCGAGGAGGGTGCCGGGCAGGGGTGAGGCCAGCGTCTCCCACAGCGGGACAGGCGCCGAGTCGAGGGGACGCACCATGCCGGGGACCGCAGCCATGCGCGCGACGAACGCCCGGTCCCGGGCGGACGCGACCAGGCTGGACACCACGATCGCGAGAACGACGAGCACCGCGACGGGCCACCAGTGGCGCAGCACCCCCGCGGGAGGCCGCGAGGTCTCCGCGGCCTGGACCGGGTGCATCTCGTTGTCGGCAGCGCGCGACGGACTCGTCGGGGTCGGGGCGTCCTCGACCTCGACGAGCTGCATCCGTGCAGCAGGGCGCCGGTCCGCCATGCCCCGACTCTAGGACACCGGGTCGGATCCCGGGGCCCGGACGAGACGCAGGGAGCAGTCGCCGAACGAGACGGTCGACCCCACCCGGAGGCGGACCTGCTGGTCCACCCGGCACACCACCTGCGCGCCGTCGGGCAGCGTCACGACCGTGCCGTTGGTCGACCCCCGGTCCGCCACCCAGACGCCGCCCGGCTCGACACCAATCTGGAGGTGCGTCTTGGAGACCGAGCGCGCCGGGTCCACCACGCGCACCAGCTGGACGTCCGCATCGGAGGCGGGGTTGCGGCCGACCAGAGCCGTCCGCCCGATCGTGATGCGGCGACCATCCCCGAGCTCGACCTCCGCCACGGTCCGGTCCACGGAGGCGGAGTCGGTCGGCTGCGCGACGAGGTCGTCGCGCGGACCGGCGGGCCGGGTCATCTCGAGCTCCGGTGCGAGGCCGTAGCTGAGCCCGACCTGACGGACGACGGGGGTGGCCCGCGTGTCCAGGTCGGGGCCGCTGCGCTGCGGGGAGATGGGCGCGAGGACGAGCGCCGCGGGTCGGCCCTCGTCGAGCAGGACGTCCAGGAGGTCGGTGCCGCGGCCGTCCGGCGAGGGCTCGGCGACGGCCCAGCCCGGCACGCTCACCGGTCGGCGCTCGGGCCGCACCGGGGCCGCCGGCTCGGCACGGTGCACCGCGCGGGGTGCGTCCCGCGTGACCGGCGCCGACCTGACGTCGAGCACCTCGTCCCGCGCAGCCAGGTCGTGCCAGCCGCGGCGGCGGCCCGTCCGGTCGAACGACGGCGACGCCAGCACGACCAGCGCACCGACGGCGAACGCGAGCAGCCCGACCGCGACGACCGCACCGCGCACCAGGACGCGGAGCAGGCCGATCGGTCGGCGCGTCTCGACGTCGAGCGTCCGGATGCCGGTGGCGAACCGTCCGAGCGTCGCGCCTGTCCGTCCGTGCAGCACCCACTGGACTACCGTGACGCCAAGCACCAGGGACGCGCCGAGCAGCGCGAGCCACGCGGTGTCCCGGACGCGCGCCGCCGGGATCAGCCACCCGCCCAGCACGAGCAGCAGTCCGAGGTCGAGAACGCCCGCGGTGAAGCGGCGGGCGAGGGTGGCGGGCGGCAGCTCGTCCACCACGGGGTACGGGGCGTGCACCAGGGCAACCTGCTCTCTCATGACGTGCCCTTCGGGCGTCGGCTCCGGCTGTTTCTCAGGGAGGCGGTCGACACACGCGCCCGCATGCGCCGACGCCATCCCACGCTGTGGGTCATCGCGTCGACGGTCTCGCGGACGTCGGCCCAGTATGCGGTCGCGTGCGCGCCGCTCGGATCATCGCGGCTGAACACGGCGTGGTCGGCCGTCCGCGCGAGCGCCCCGACGCGGGAGGCGACCAGCGCACCGCCGGGGGCGTCCGCGAACGAGGCCGCGAGGGTCCGCGCCGACTCGTTGCGCGTGGCCAGGGAGCCGGCCGGCCGCCGCAGGTCGCGGGCCGTGTCCAGCACCTCGTCCCAGCCCCCCGCGACGCGGACCACGGGGTCCGCGCTGCGTCGACGCCGACGCCGACGCCGGGCCTTGAGCGCGACGACGACCAGCAGCGGCGTGGCCAGCACCAGCAGCGGGACCGCCGCGATGCCCGCCACGCGCACGATCCGCCACAGCAGCGCGTTGCCGTCGTCCTCGGCGTCGGGGTCGTCCGTCTGGGGCTGCTCCGTGTCCTCGTCGGGCGGCGTCACGGCGGCCGGCGGCGGTGGCGGCGGCTGCACCACCTGCGGGTTCGGCTCCGACGGCTTTTCCTGGTCCTCTTCCTGGGGCGTCTGCTCCGGGGGCGGCGTCGGGTCGAACGCCACCCAGCCGAACCCCTGGAACGCGACCTCGACCCACGCCTGCACGTCGTCGCCGGTGACCGCGACGGGCCCGTCGGACGCACCGTCCTCGGGGATGAACCCCATGACCACCCGCGCCGGCAGGCCCATCTCGCGCACCATGAGAGCCATCGCTGCGGCGTACTGCTCGCCGTCGCCCACCATGAGGTCGCCGCCGAGCAGCGTGGTGATGCGGTCGGCGCCGTGGCCGGACAGCGACTCCGTTCCCGACACGTCCATCCCGTGGCTGAAGAAGCCCTGCTCCGAGAGCCACGTGGCCAGCGCCGAGCTGATCTGCACCGGGTTGCCGGCGTCGCGCGCCACGTCCGCAGCGGTCACCCCGGCGATGTCGGGCACCCCGGCCAGCGCCGGCTGCGCGATGTCGGACTCAGGGGCGCTGCCGACCTCGGTGTCGTCGGGCTCGCGCGGCACCACCACGTCGACGCCGTACTCGAGGCCCGTGCGGAGCCCGCCGGTGAGCACCGCGGCGCCCGTCGCGTCGTTGTACCGCAGCGCGCCCGCGTCATCCGGGTCGGCGAGGTCGATCGACGTGGCCTGGCCGACGGTCGGGAGCCAGACTCCCCCGAGCGCCCCGATCTCGATGTCGACGTGGGCGCGGTCGCCCCGCACGTTCGTCTCGATCTCGGCGCCGACCCGTCGGAACTCGCCCGACGCCTGCGCGGACCCGTCTCCCGCCACGTTCCACACCACGCCGTCGTACCGGTCCATCGTGGCCAGCCGGACGCGGGCGTTCTCCGGCAGTCCGGTGACGGTGAACAGGACGGCGTCGGCGTCCTTCTTCACGAACTCGCGGAACGCCGACAGCGGGCTCGGGTAGTCCCGGGGGTCGAACGGCGGCACCAGCTCGTCGCGCACGACCAGCCGCTCGGTCCCACCGGCCACCAGCGGAGCACCGAGCACCCCGGCTGCGACGGCGACGGCGGTCAGCACGCCGGTGGCAACCACGCGCCGCGCCCGCAGGAGGCCGGCCCGCCAGGACGCCCACGGCAGCAGGACGAGCACCAGCACGAGGCCCGTGACCAGCGGTGCGACGGTCGGCCGGCGGGTGCCGAGGACGATCGCCGCGATCGTCGCCACCACGGGCACCAGAGCCGCGGAGGCCGCCACAGCCGCGGTGCGAGCCCGCAGCGCCACGGAGACCGCGACCGCCGATCCCACGAGGGCCAGGACGTACATCGCGACCAGCAGCGTGCCGTCGGTCCCGACCGGCGGCTGCAGCGTCAGCACCTGCTTCCAGGTCGACGCGGCGCCACGCGCCAGGTCCACCGCCGTCTGCGGGGTGGGGACCACGCCGGCGACCGTCGTGCCGGGAGCGGCGAGCGCGCCACCGGCCAGCACGTACACGACCAGGAGCACGGCGACCACCGTGATCGCGGACCACCCGCGTGCTGCCCCCAGCGCCGCCACGACCGTGCCCAGCAGGAGCCCGCCGACGAGCGCGGGCAGGGCGGAGAGGCCGCCGTACACCTCGAGCAGGGGGACCAGGGCGAGGGCGAGGGTGCCGACGAGGCACAGCACGTCGACGATCGCGCGGCCGACCGGGCGAGGGGTCACGCGGTCACCCGCCGGAGCAGGCGCGGCAGGTCGTCGAGACGACCGATCGTCGCGAGGCTGAGGGACCCCTGGGTCCGCACGGACAGGTCGGCGCCGCGCTCGCAGCGCACGACGACCGTCCGCGTGCCGGTAGGGACGTGCCGGGCACCGAGCCGCAGGTCGGCGTCGGCGGGCACCGAGCCGGTGACCAGCATCGCGACGGACGCCTCCGCAGCCTCCCGGACCACCCGGCGGCCCAGCAGGGTCACCCCCGCGCCACCGTTCGCCAGCACGATCCCCGAGCAGTCGTCGAGCAGGAGTGGGGGCGTCTCGACGCGCAGCCTGCCCGGCCCGGCGAGCACCACGAGGTCGCGCTCCTCGCGGATCGTCTGCACCCCCACCGACGCCAGGACGGAGACGGCCAGCTCCAGCTCGTCGTCGTCGGCGTAGTCCCGCGGGTCCGTGGCCAGCGCGAGCGCCGTCGTCGTGCGCCGGGTGTCCTCGAACTGCTTGACCATGAGGCTGCCGCGGCGCGCCGTGGTCCGCCAGTGGATGTAGCGCCGGTCGTCGCCCGCCACGTAGTCCCGCAGGGCGTGGAAGGACAGGTCGGAGTCGGACAGGTCCCGCGTCGACTGGCCCTCGAGGTCGCGCAGCAGCCCGGAGCTCGCCCCCGCCAGCGACACGAGCAGCGGGTGGACGAACAGCTCGACCGGCCGCGTCCAGCGCACGCTGCGCCGCACGAGCCCGAACGGGTCCCCGCGGACCGACCGCACCGGTCCGACGACGATGACCGCCCGGCGGGCCGTCGGGATGGCGAACAGGTCGTCGTGGGAGTGGCCCGGACCCAGCGCGGGCACCGCGAACTCGGCGACCGCGGAGCCGACGGGGAGCTCGACGCGCGAGGGCAGCGACGGTCGACGGGCGACGTTGCGCACCTCGACGCGCCCCAGGGCACGCTCCCCCACCTTCACGCGCCGGTCGGCCATGTCGAGCGACATGGCGTACCGGGCGCGGCCGGCGGTCATCACCAACGACACGAGCAGGACCGCGACCAGCGCGGCCCCCACCGCGGCGAGCTCCAGCCACCCGAAGAGTCTGCCCAGCACGAGG
Organism: Cellulomonas humilata; assembly: GCF_013359775.1. Taxonomy (GTDB): domain Bacteria; phylum Actinomycetota; class Actinomycetes; order Actinomycetales; family Cellulomonadaceae; genus Cellulomonas; species Cellulomonas humilata. Next base: position 24,195 of record NZ_JABMCI010000054.1, read on the forward strand.
CCGAGGGCTGCGACGGCCGCAACCCCCCAGCCCAGCGACGAGACCCGCAGACCCACGATCAGACCGCCCGCAGCGCCGGCGGTGCCGTGGTCTCGAGGATCCGGGCCAGGATCTCGATGGCGGTGACCCCGGCGAACTCGGCCTCGGTGTCGAGCAGCAGTCGGTGCGCCAGCACGGGCTGGGCGAGGTCCTTCACGTCGTCGGGGATGACGTACTCGCGGCCTGCCGCCGCCGCCCAGACCTTGGCGGTGCGCACGAGGGCGAGGCCGCCGCGCACGCTGGCGCCGATCGCCGTCTGCGAGTCGTCGCGGGTGGCCTCCGTGAGCCGGGCGACGTAGTCGAGGACGACCTCGTCGATGTGCACGGTCTGCGCGAGGTCCGCCATGGTGCCGACCGCCTGCGTGGTGATCCGCGGGGTCAGGTTCGTGGTGCGGTCCTTGGCGCCGGCGAGGATCTCGATCGTGGACGCGCGGTCCGGGTACCCCAGCGACGTCTTGATGAGGAACCGGTCCAGCTGCGCCTCGGGCAGCCGGTACGTGCCGGCCTGCTCGATCGGGTTCTGCGTCGCGATCACCATGAACGGCCGGCCCACCGGGTGCGTCACGCCGTCGACGGTGATCTGCCCCTCCTCCATCACCTCGAGCAGTGCGGCCTGCGTCTTGGGCGAAGCGCGGTTGATCTCGTCCGCCAGCACCACCGACGCGAAGATCGGCCCCGGGTGGAACTCGAACCGGTGCGTGCTCTGGTCGTAGATGGTCACGCCCGTGACGTCCGACGGGAGCAGGTCCGGCGTGAACTGGATGCGGTGGTGGCTGCCCTGCACGGTGGCGGCGAGCGCCTTGGCCAGCGACGTCTTGCCGGTGCCCGGGGCGTCCTCGAGCAGCAGGTGGCCCTCCGCGACCATCGCGGTGAGCGCCAGCCGGACCGTGTGCTCCTTGCCGAGCAGCGCCAGACCGACGTTGGCGACGAGCGCGTCGAACGTCTCGGCGAACCAGATGCTCTGCTCGGGGGTCATGTGTGGTGTCTCTCTTTCGGGACAGTCAACTGGTCACGGGTGATCATGGGGCCGGCTGGACGGTGATCGAGGCGGGCGCGCTGGCGCCGGGCTCGCCGTAGGTGCTGACGGCGCGCACGTCGACCACGATCGTCACGGCGCCGCCGCTGGTGTCGACCGGGATGCTGGCGGTGGTCGCGGTACCTGCCGGCACCCACGTGTCGTCGCCGTCCACCTGGAACTCGTACGTGAGAGCGGCTGTGCCGCCGTCCTGCGCAGGGCGTGTCCAGCGCACCGTCGCGCTCGTCGCACCTGGCGCCGCAGCGTCGAACTGCACGTTCCGCGGGACACCGGGCTCGGTCACCCTGGTGTAGGTCTGCGTCGGGTGCACCGCGCCCGGTCCGGTGCCTGACGTCGCGACCGCGCGCACCTCGACGCTCAAGGTGAAGCTCGACCGGAACAGGGTGAGGTTGGGGACGCCCGTGAAGTCCGCCTGGGTGCCGGACGTCGAGCGCCAACCCCGTTCGGATCCGTCCTGCGCGGCGGGGGTGCCGTTCGGGCTGACCGGGTTCCCGTCGAGAGTGAACCGGTAGTCGTACCGGGTCAAGGTGCCGCCCCCGGAGCTCGACGGTGCGGCCCACGACGCGGTCACCCTCGTCGGACGACCGTTGGAGTCCACCGTCGCTTGCTGGGAGAGGCCCTGCACCGGCCCGGGAGGCGTCGTCGCAGTCGCCTGCACGGTCGGGCTCGAGTCTGGGCTCGTTCCCGCCCGGTTCACGGACTGCACGCGGAACGTGTACGCCGTCCCTCCGACGAGGCCGTCGACGCGCAGCGACGTCTGCGGACCCGTGGGCAGGACACGTCCGTCCGACACGGTGACCACGTAGCCGGTGATGTCGGTGCCGTTGCCGTCGGCGCCCGACCACGAGAGGTCGACACTGCCTTCGCCATTGCGTGAGGTGGCGTCGAGATCGGTGGGTGCTCCGGGCAAGCCGTACGTCGACGTCGTGGTCGTCCCCGGATCGCCCCACCCCGCCTTGTTCCGCGCGCGGACCGACACCGTGTACGGACTCTTCGTCCGAGCGTTCGTGAAGGTGTACTGCTGCTGGCCCGCCGGCACCTTCTCGACGACCCCGTTGGGACCCGCGACCGTGACCTCGTACTCGGCGACCGCGTCGCCGTTGTCCGCCGGGACGCTCCACCCGACCACGACCAGCCGCCCGGTGTTCGAGTCGGTCGGGGTCGCCGTGACCTCGGGGGCTTCCGGGGCGCGTGCGGGGACCATCGCCTGCGACGACGGCGACCACCCGCTGGGATCCGGCGCCCGGTTGTGGGCGCGCACGCGGACCGAGTAGGCGGTCCCGTTCTTCAGTCCGCCGAACGTGTAGGTGGTCGACGCCGACGTGACCGACGCCGGACCGGCGGGGGGTGCGGGCGAGATCTCGAGCGTGTAACTGCTCACGGGCGACCCGGCGGACACGGGCGCGGTCCAGGTGGCGCGGACGGAGCCGTCACCGAACTCGAGCGACGGGGCAGCGGGGGCGTCGGGGACGGCGTCGGGCCGGGCCGTGGCCGACGGCGGGCTGGGCTCCGACCAGTCGACGGCGTTCTGCGCGGCGACCGTGAACGTGTACTCGACGTCGTTGGTGAGGTTGTCGATCGTGCACGTCGTGCTCGCGCACTGCCGGACGATGTTCCCCGGGCTCGCCACGACGCGGTACCCGGTGATCACGGCCCCGCGGTTGTCCGGCGCGTCCCACGACAGGACGACGGTCCGGTCCCGCATCTCACCCACGCGCGGAGCCGTCGGCGTGGCCGGCTTCCCGCGGACGACGACGACGATCCGGCCCTCCACCTCCCGGTCCGGGTCGCCCGTGACGTCCCGGACGCGGAACCGCGTGACCATCTGGCCGATGAAGCCGTCGGCAGGGCGCACGCTGACCGTGCTCGACGATGCGACCGCCGTTCCCGCGCCCGGCGTCTCGACGGTGGCACCGAGGACCGTCATGGGCGAGTCCGGGAACGGGTTGAACGCGCCCTCGAGCACGTTCACGGTAGACTGCCGGCCCTCGACGCCGTCCTCGATCGTGTACGGCAGCAGCCGGATCGTCGGTCGGGTGCTCGCGATGACGCGGACGTCGATCGTCTGCTCGAAGGACCCGGTCCGGCCGTACCCGATGCGCACGGGCAGCCGCTCGGTGGTGCCCTTCTGCGTCGTCTCGTCGGCCGCGATGCTGAGGATGCCGTTGGTGATGCCGCCGGTGAACCCGACGGGGACCGCCGAGGTCAGCGTGTAGGAGTACCGGCCGTCGGTCGGGCTCGCGCCCTCGGGTCCGGTGGTGAACGCGCGCAGGTCGACGGCGACCGCGGCCTCTCCCGGGGCGACGTCGATGACGGACGGCGCGAACGTCGGGGGGTGGTCGTCGACGGCGTAGACGGTGATCTGGAGGGTGATGACCGAGGTCCGCGCGGAGGTGTCCCCGGGGCCCGACGAGTCGGTGACGGGCACGGTGATCGACGCCGGCCCCGCGTACCCGGGTGCTGACGTGAACTGGAGGGTCGTGGCGTCCTGCACGGGGTTGGACTGGTCCGACCGGACGGCCGTGACGCCGAGCGGGTCGGCGATGGAGGCCTCGCGGCCGGGGGCCACCTGCACCTGCTCGCCCAGCGGGATGACCAGCGTCTCACCGGACGCGACCCGCAGCTCGGGTGCCTTGGGCCGTGGCGTGGGCGGGAAGAAGCCGAGGGCCGGCACCGTGATGAACGCGTACGACGTGGCGGTCCCGGCGGGCGCGGTGGTGTTGGTGAGCAGGTACGGCAGCGTCTGGGCGTGGTCCACGAGGGTGACCACGACGTTCCCCCGCCCGGTCACCCGCGCCACGTCGGCCTGCGACCCGGGCACCGAGACCGCCAGGTCGCTCAGGGGGCCGCTCGGGTTCTGCGCGACCGCGAGGACGTCGACCGAGACCTCCGTGCGCCCGAGGGTGTCCAGCGCGGGGACGACCACGTCGCGAGCGATGGGCGGCAGCACCGGGGCGTCGCCGTCGACGGTGACGGTGAGCACCGCCGTGTCCCGCCCGCCGCGCTCGTTGGTGGCCGTGTAGGCGATCTGGAGGACCGTCGGGGCGTCGGGCGCCTGGACGACGATGCGTCGGCCCTGGACCTCGGCGCCGGTGTCCGCCGGCTCGAGGTCGCGCTCGAGAGACAGCTCCCCGCCGCTGGAGTCGACGTCGTTGGCCAGCACCCGCACCTCGACCCGCTGACCCGGCCGGACGGTCACCGCGTCGTCGCGTGCCACGACGGGCGCGGCTCCGGTGGGACGCGGGCTGATGCCGACCCGGACGGTCGCGACCGCGCGCTGGCCCACCCAGTCCTCCACCGCGTAGGTGAACTCGTCGGTGCCGAGCTCGCCGGGCAGCGCCGAGTACTCCAGCCAGTCCGGCCCGGTGGCGGTGATCCGGCCCCGGGCGGGGGCGGTGGCCTGACCCAGGAGGGTCACGCCGTCGCCGTCGGGGTCGATCCCGACGAGCGGCACCGGGATGCGGACGGTGTCGCCCTCGAACACGCGGGCGACCAGGTCCACCGGGCGCGGCGGAGCCTTCGTGCTCGCGTCCGACTCGTGCACCCTGACCGTCACGGTCGCCGCCGTCACGTTGCCCGTCGCGTCCTGCACGGCGAACGTCGCGTACGCGGTGAGTGCCGTGTCCGGCGCCTGGTAGCGCAGGACGTCTCCCGAGACGAAGAGCAGACCCTGACCCTCCCCGAGCGGCTCCGCGAGCTCGGTGAGCAGCGTGAGGCGGTCGCCGTCCGGGTCGTACGCGTCCTCGAGCACCGGGATCGTCACCACGCCGCCGGTCCGGACGCTCACCTCGACGTTCGGCACGACGGGCGGCTGCGAGATCGTCGACGGCGCGACGGGGTGCACCACGATCTCGCCGGTCGCGGTGTCCTGCCCGTTCGACACCGTGTAGCGCAGCGCCACCGGGCCGTCCAGCGTGCGGTCGGACCTGATCTGCACCAGCTGGTGCTCCAGGATCGCCACGCGCAGCCCGGACCCGTCGGGCACCTCGACCGACTGGAGCACGAGGACCTTGCCGGCCGGGTCGCTGTCGTTCTCCAGCGGGTCGATCGTCACCTCGCCGCCGGCGGGCAGGAACGCCTGGTCCCGGACCGCCACCGGCGGTTCCGGGGTCTCCGGCCACGCGCGGACGTCGATCCGCGCCAGCCCGGACGCCTGCTGCGGAGGGGCGGAGACCAGGAACGGCACGTAGTAGCTGCCGGGCCGGGCGGCGCTGAACGTGAACGTCCCGCCCTGGAGGTCGCTGGTGATCGTGGCTCCGACGACGTCGTCGACGCCCGCCAGCCGCGCCGGTTCCGCCGACGAGCTGCGCACCGCGTCGAGGGGTCGGAGGGTCACCGGCTGGTCCACGTACGTGACGGCGTGCACCGGGTCGATCTGCGGGGCCAGCGAGCCCGCCGCGCGCACGTCGACGTCGAGGCGACCCTCGGTCGTGGACGTGCCGTCGGACACCAGGAGCGTCACCGTGGTCCGGCCCAGCTGCGTGCCGTCGGCCTTGAACGTCACGGAGCCGTCCTGCCGGAACCGCACCGATCCCGACGTCGGGTCGGACGTCGCCCCGACGAGCACCAGGTCGTCGCCGTCCGGGTCCGTGAAGTCGGCCAGCGACTGGTGCTCCGACTGGCCACCCTGCTCCACCTCGAGCGCGCCCGTGCGCACCTGCACGGGCGGGGAGTCCGTCGCGCCGTCGTGCACGGTCAGGAGCACCGACGCGGTCGACGGGGCGTTCGTGCCCCGGCCGTCCGTGATCGTGTACGTCACCTGGGCCGACCCCGTGGCACCGGCCGCGACCGCCACCTGGAGGGCACGGCCGCCGTGGATCGCCTCGATGCGGCCGAACTCGGCGGGCAGCGGGTCGAACTCGGAGACGACCAGGATCCCGCAGTCGGCGGACGAGTCGTTGTCGATGACCGGCAGGATCGTCGTGCGTCCGGGTCGCACACCGAACTCGTCGTCCGCGGCCGTGGGCGGTGCCGTCTCCGCGGAGCACTCGGTGACCAGGTCCTGGGTGGTGTCCGAGGTCTCGGTCTCCTCCTGGGCCTCGTCGGGCTGCTCCTCGGGCTCCACCTGCGTCCAGTCCGGCACGCGCAGGTCGGTGTCCTGGAGGGGCATCCACAGGCGTCCCCGCAGCGTGTCGTTGAGCACGACGACCTGGCGGTTCACCCGGAACGCGAGGACGTCCGCGCTCGACATGCCGTCGAGGCTGCTGACCTCGGCCTGCTCGTCGTCGCACAGCTGCACGTACGAGCCGACCGGTGACGCCCAGGCGCCGTGCGCGCACCGGCCCACCTGCACCGGTGCCGCGGGCGCCCCCGACCCGGCGGTCTCGTGCACGACCGCGTCGCCGCCGCCGAGCGGCACCTCGAGCAGCGCGGTGCGGCTGGCCACCAGCGCGCGGGAGGACTGCGGTCCCGCCAGCTGGAGGGTCAGCTCGTCGCCGTCGAGCTCCGTCGAGCCGCCCAGGGTGCGGACCGTGGAGCCGGAGAGCACCACCGGCTCGTCCCCGACGGCACTGAGCCCGTCCACCGGGCCGGCCCCGAGCTCGCCCAGCGGCGTCGCGCGCGGCACACCGTCGACGAGGTCGATCCGGGTCACCGCACCGTCCTCGGGGGCCACCGCGAGCACCGCGCCGCTGCGCGCGACCACGACGGCCCCGCCCTCGCCGAGCTCGACGTCCGGGGTGTCCGTGGCGACCCGCAACGAGTCCAGCCCGGAGATCGGGCGCACGAAGACGTTGCCGTCCGCGTCGACCACCGCGACGACACCCGCGGCCATCGACACGGTCGCACCGGTCACGGCGACCTGCGTCGTGAGCGTGACGGAGGCCGGGTCGACGACCGCGATGGAGCCCGGCTCCACCAGCAGCACGTCGCCGGCGTCCTGGAGCACGTCGAACGTGCTCCCCGACGCGGCCAGCCCGCCGTTGAGCTCCTCCACCTGGGCGTTGTAGCGCCCGAGCTGGAGCTTGCTCGTCGCGGTGAGCCAGACGCCGCCGTCGTTGAGGTCCAGGCGGGCCAGCGGGAAGCCCTGGTCGAGCAGTGCCAGCACGAGGACGAGGACAGGGACGGTGACGACCGCGGCCGCCGTCGTCGCCCGCCCGCGCAGCGATCCCCACGTCACGGCGCGCACCCCTGAGCCGGATCGGCAGAGACCCGGCGGTCCGCGCGCACGATCGCCACCTCGACGCAGACCTGTCCCGCCGCCGCGTCGGCCGGCACGGTCGCGCTGGCGACATCGACCACGGCGAGGACCGGCTCCCCCGTCGCCGGCAGGACGCCCCACAGGTACTGGTCGCCGTCCTGGGGGTCGGGGTTCTCCCACGTGAACACCACGGAGCCGTCCGCCTGGCGGACGCCCTCCAGCCCGGCCGGGGCCGGCACGACGTCCTGGATCCGGGTGGGGTCGTCGCCCTGCGTGAACTCCGACGTGGCCGAGGGTCCGTCGTCCGGCGCCCCCCGCAGCGCCGCCGCACCGATCGCGACGACGGCCGCGAGCACGACGACGCCCGAGACGATCCCCGCCGCGAGGCGCGCCCGTCCGCGCTGCTCGGTGACGACCGGCTCGACCGCCTCGAGTGGGGCGGGCGCGACGAACACCGGTCCTGCCGGACGCACGGGTCCCACCCGCACCGGCGCCAGCTCGGGGGCGACCGACGTCACGCCACGCATCCGCGTCGGCTCGTCCGCGCCTGGCGGCGGCACGGCGGTGGCCTCCGGGGCCACGCTGACGATCGAGCGGAGCCGCGTCGCGTCCTCGCGGCCGCCGTCGGGAGACTCCAGCGGCAGGCCGCGGTCCTGGCCGCTGTCGGACTCGTCGGTCAGGTCCAGCGGGGTGATCGGGAGGCGCAGGTCGGCCTCGACCTGCTGGAGCGCGCGCGCCACGGCCGCGGCAGACGCGAACCGGCGCGCCGGGTGCTTGGCCATCGCGCGCTCGAGCACGTCCTGGAGACCCCACGGCACGTCGTCGCGGCCGGTCGGGGGAAGCGGCGACCGCTCGATCCGGGAGACCAGCTGCTGCGCGGTGTTCTGCCCGCCGGCGACCTCGAACGGCGTCCGGCCGGCGAGGAGCGAGTAGATCGTCGCCGCCAGCGAGTACACGTCCGAGCGCTCGTCGCCGGTCGGGTGCTCGCCGAGCAGCTCCGGGGGCGACCACGGGATCGACATGCCGACCGTGGCGCCGCCACCGTGACCGGTCGTCGCGGCGATACCGAAGTCGGTCAGCGCCGGCCACCCGAAGTCGGTGGTCAGCACGTTCGCGGGCTTGATGTCGCGGTGCAGGATCCCGGCGCGGTGCGCGGTCTCGACCGCCGACGCCAGCCGGATGCCGATCCGCAGCGCCTCGGCCACCGAGATCCGCTCCTGCCGGTACCGCTCGGCCAGACCGGGTCGCGAGCAGTACTCCATGACCAGGAACGGGCGGCCGTCCGCGGCGATGGCCGCGTGGTAGATGGTGACGATCGAGGGGTGGTGCGACAGCTGGGCCATGAGGTTGGCCTCCTGCTGGAACCGCGTGCGCACCTCGTCGTCCAGGCTGCCGGCCAGCAGCACCTTGACCGCCACCTCACGCCGCGGGAGCTCCTGCTGGTACAGGAAGACGTCCGCGAAGCCGCCCAGGCCGAGGACCCGGAGGTACTCGTAGCCCGGCAGGCGAGGCGGCGTCGATGCTTCGCGGCGTGCGGTCACGAACCCCGCTCCACCGAGAACGTCACCCCGTCACCGAGGTCGACGACCTCGTCGACGCCGACGACGCTGGGCTCGCCCGGGTGCAGGCGGCGCGCGCCCTCACCGGCGCGGGCGACGTGGACGCCGTTGGTCGAGTCCAGGTCGGTGACCACGACGTGGTCGCCGTCCAGGCGGACCTCGGCGTGGGTGCGGGAGATGTCCTGCTGCGGGCTCGGCACGGTGATGAGACGCGGCAGCTCGCGGTTGGTCACGCGGGCCACCTGGGGGGCGCGGCCGAGCAGCACGGCACGGTCGAGAGGGACGACCAGACCGGTGGACAGGACGAGCCGAGCCGCCACCGACGCCACCTCGGGCACCCGGAACGGGCCGGGCACCTCATCCGACGCCCAGGACGGGAGCTGGTCGCGGATCTCGGCGAGGTCGGTGGACAGGATGGTCAGGCCGTCGTGGTCGTCGAGCGACGCGGCGCCGACCGCCGCGGGCAGTGCCACGACGTCCGTCGGACTGGTGTGCACCGCAGGTGCCGGCGTGGAGAGGAACGACTCCGCCTCGGCGACGACGCCGGCCGGGTCAGGGCGCTCCTCGCCCTGCCTGGTCAAAGGCACGAGCTCGACCTGGGTCGGCTCGTCCCACACGACGGCGTCGATGATCTCGGTCACGGGCCCCTCGTCGTCGAGCGCGGTATCGGCCTCGTCGTCCTCGGCCGCCTGGTCGAGGTCGGGCACCTGCTCGGCGACGGGCTCGGCCACGGCCGGCTCCGGAACCACGGTCGGCTCGTCGGCCACGGGTACCTCGGTGTCGCCCTCGACGGCGGACTCCCCCACCGTCGGCTCGACCCGAGCTGCCTCCACGACCGCCGCCGGCCCGGTCGCGGGGTGGGCCTCGCGGGCCACGACCTCGGTGCGGGCGGTCAGCCCTACGCGCACGCGCGAGGCGTGCACGACCCCGTCGGCCAGCGGCAGGCTGTCCGCGGCGGCCGGCGCCTCCTCCACCTGCACCACCACGTCGGCCACGCCCTCGAGCACGCGCTCGGTCCAGGTGCTCACCTCGCCCGAGCGCCACACGTCCTGGCGACCGCCCACCTCGACGACGACCTCGACGTCACCGCGCAGGGCGGCGTGGACGCGCTGCCCGTCGACGGACACCACCGCGAACGGCGGCAGTCCTCCGAAGCCGTCGCGCGCGAGGAGCGCCAGCGCGGCGAAGACGCCCTCGCCGGCGTCCTGCCACAGCGCGCGGACGGTCGACTCGGCTGCACCGGGTCCGAGCAGCGCCACGAAGCCGGGCCGGACGACGGCCGTCCAGGTGCCGGCGGTGTACTCGGGCACGCTCATGACGGCATCTCCTCGTTCGGTGTGGCCTCGTTCGGTGTCGCCGCTCCCGGGGTGGGCGCCTCCGGGCGGACACGCGGGATCGGCTGGGTGGCGGTACGCGTCCGCCGCGGGACCGTGACGCCGTTGAGCATCTCGTCCCAGACGTGCGTGCCCAGCTCCGCCCCGGTGCGGGGCACGGTGATGTGCACGTCGTCGTGGGCACCGGACGCGGTGGCGACGTCGACGACGACGGCGCTGACGTTGTCCCGGGCGCCGTGCTCGAGCGCGAGCCTGACCAGCAGTGCCGCGGCGTCCTGGGGGTCGCCGGTCTCGGCGAGCACCCGCGCCAGGTCGTCGTCGCCGACCTCGCGGGTCAGACCGTCCGTGCAGATGAGGAGCCGGTCGTGCAGTCCGGCGGGCAGCAGCCAGTACTCGGGCTCGGGCGGGTCCCCGGTGCCGAGCGCGCGGGTCAGCACGTGCCGGTCCGGGTGCGTCTCGGCCTCGGTCTGATCGATCTCGCCCAGGTCCAGCAGCTCCTGGACCACCGAGTGGTCGACGCTCACCTGCTCCAGCTCGTCCCCCGAGTACAGGTACACGCGCGAGTCGCCGACGTTGAAGACCAGCCAGTACGAGCCGCCGTCGTGCTCGGTCACGGCGACGCCGGCGACGGTGGTGCCGCCCTGGCGTCCGCCGGTGAACTCGGTGCGGATCCGCGCGGCCGTCCGGTCGAAGCACGCGTGCACGTCGTCGGCGGTGGCCGCGGCCTGCCCGGCCAGCTGGGCGAACTCCTCGACCGCGATCCGGCTGGCCATGTCGCCGGCGTCGTGCCCGCCCATGCCGTCCGCGACGAGGAAGACCGGCGGGTAGGCGAGCAGGGCGTCCTCGTTGACCTCGCGGACGAGGCCACGGTCGGTCGCCGACCCCCACGACGTGCGCACGCGGCCTCCTGGTTCCCTCTGACGGCCCCGACGGGCGCCCGTTCAGTCATCGGCGCACATCGTGCCCCACCTGAGCGTCTGGTACACAACTTCGACCGATTTGTGGCTAGATCCCGAGCTGGAAGACGCCCCAGTAGGCAAGGACGACGAGCAGCACGACCGAGCCGATGACTCCGCCCCACAGGGTCGCGGTCCGCACGATGCCCGGCGACGGCTGCCCCCCGTCCGACCGGACCCGTCGGCAGCGCCTCAGCAGCAGGACCCCGACCACGACCACCGCGACGCCCAGCACGCGCACGGCCACCCAGCCGCCCTGCACGACGAGGTCGTTGCGCTCGTAGTCCAGCGCCAGCCGGGCGACCGCGACGATGTACCAGACCAGCGCCACCACGGTGAGGATCGCACCGAAGCCGAGGGCGACCAGCGACGGGAGCACCCCGCGGGCGAACCGGGGTCCGGTGACGGTCACGGGCGTGCCGCGCTGCCGCCGCACGCGCTCCGTCGCCTCCTCGACCGCCCGGGCGACCAGGACGGCGAGCGGGCCGAGCACGATGAGCGCGACGGCGGCCAGGGCGAGGGCCAGGACGACGTCGCCGTCGCCGAGCCACCGCGGCTCGGGTACCGGGGCGGCGACGTACGTCTGCTCCGGCTGGGCCCCGGCGATGCGGGGAGCGGAGTCGCCGGTGCCGGGCAGGCCCAGGACCCAGCCCGACAGGTCCCGCAGGAACACCGTGTCGACGTCCCCGTGCACGCGGATGCCGTGGTTGGCGCCCTCGTAGTACCGCACGGTGACGTCACCGTTCCCGGCGATCGCCGTGTCCCGCAGGATCTGCTCGGCGCCCTGGATCGTGGGCATCGAGGCGTCGCCGGTGCCGTAGACGACGAAGACAGGCTGCGCCATCTGCCGCTGGTACGGGGTGACGTCGAAGTCGGCGTACTCGAACCCGCCCCCGGGCAGCGACATGCCGACCGCCCGCGGGATCGCCCGGAAGACGCCGTGCGGCACGCCGGTGTTGCGCAGGTAGGAGTCCACCGCGAACGCGGCCTGCTCCCGCGGCGGCACCACCGGCGAGGACACCAGGACGACGAAGGCGATCGTCGGGTCCTGCGCGGCCATGATCGGGGCGATCCAGCCGCCCTCGCTCTCGGCGTAGATGCCGACGCCGTCGGGGTCGACACCCGGGAACGACTGGAGCGCCGCGACCGAGGCGCCGTAGTCCGCCGCCATCAGCACGTAGTCGCGGTGCCGCGTCGTGTAGGTGTCGAGCCGCTTGTTCGGCACCATCGCGACGATCCCCGACGCGGCCAGCGCGTGCGCCTGCTCGAGGAACGCGGTGTCGTAGCGACCCGTGCCGGCGCCGTGCACGAACACGACGCCACGCTTGGGACCGTCCAGCCCGACGGGTTCGCTGACCTGGGCGTCGACAGTGGCGCCGTCCAGCTGCACGGTCACCACGGAGGTGCGCACCGGGTACGTCTGCACCGGCGCCGCGTCGCCGATCGCCGTCGACGTCGTCGCGACGGTCAGGGGGTCGGCCAGCGGGACCGGGTCCCACTGCGGTCCCATCACGGCACCCAGGATCGCCAGGGCCACGATCCCCAGCGCGGCGCTCGCCAGCAGGCGGTACGACCCGCCGAGACGGCGGCCCACCACCGTGTGCACGCGCGGCTCAGTGCGCTCCTCCGAGCTCAGCATGCTCAGAAGCCCAGCTTGCCGAGCTGCTTGGGGTCGCGCTGCCAGTCCTTGGCCACCTTGACGTGCAGGTCCAGGTACACCCGGGCGCCGAGCAGGGCCTCGATCCCGCGGCGCGCCTGGCTGCCGACGTCGCGCAGCCGCGCCCCGCCCTTGCCGATGATGATGGCCTTCTGGCTGTCCCGCTCCACGAACAGGTGCACGCGCACGTCCAGCATCGGCACGCCGTTCGCGGCCGGCTCGGCGCGCGCCACGATCTCGTCGACGACCACCGCGAGCGAGTGCGGCAGCTCGTCCCGGACCCCCTCGAGCGCGGCCTCCCGGACCAGCTCCGCGACCATGACTGCCTCGGGCTCGTCGGTCAGCTCGCCCTCCGCGTACAGCGGGGTGCCCTCCGGCAGGTGCCCGATCAGCACGTTCTCCAGCACGTCCACGTTGTAGCCCGAGGTCGCCGAGACGGGCACGATGTCGGCCCACTCCCCCAGCCCCTGCACGGCCATCAGGTGCTCGGCCAGCTTCCCCTTGCCGACGAGGTCCGCCTTGGTGACCACGGCGATCACGGGCGTCCCGCGGCCGTCGCGGGCCAGCTCGCTCATCTGCTCGGCGATGAACCGGTCCCCCGGCCCCACCCGCTGGTCGGCGGGCAGGCAGAACCCGACCACGTCGACCTCGGTGAGCGTGTCCTTGACCAGGGCGTTCAGCCGCTCGCCCAGGAGCGTGCGCGGCCGGTGCAGGCCGGGGGTGTCGACCAGGATCAGCTGCGCGTCGGGCCGGTGCACGATGCCGCGGACGGTGTGCCGCGTGGTCTGCGGTCGCCCGGACGTGATGGCGACCTTCTGCCCGACCAGTGCGTTGGTCAGCGTCGACTTGCCGGCGTTGGGCCGCCCGACGAAGCAGGCGAACCCTGACCGGAACGTGTGGGAGGTGGTCGTCATCGGGAGGCTCCGTGGGTGGTGTCGTTCGAGGCGGGGGTGTCGGCGTCGACCATGCTGACCAGGACGGTAGCGAGGCGACGACGCCGGCCCTCGACCCGCTCGGCGACGAGGTGCAGTCCGTGGATGTCGCCGGCGGAGCCGGGCAGCGGCACCTTGCCGAGCGCCTTGGCCAGCAGCCCGCCCGCGGTGTCGACGTCCTCGTCGTCCACCTCCAGGCCGAACAGCTCGCCCAGCTCGTCCCTGCCGAGCCGGGCGGGGACGCGGAACACCCCGTCGCCCAGGTCCTCGACGACGGGTGCCGTGGGGTCGTGCTCGTCGGTCAGCTCGCCGACGATCTCCTCGAGGGCGTCCTCGATGGTGACCAGGCCGGCGATGCCGCCGTACTCGTCGACCACCATCGCCATGTGCGAGGTCCCGTCCTGGAGCTCGCGCAGCAGCTCGTCGACCGGCTTCGACTCGGGCACGAAGACCGCCGGGCGCGCAAGGGACGAGGCCGGGGCGTTCAGCATCGCCTCCTGCTCGCGCCGGTCCGACCCGCCCGCGGGTCCGATCGGCAGGCGGCCGACGACGTCCTTGAGGTAGAGCACGCCGCGCAGGTCGTCCACGGAGTCGCCCACCAGGGGAACGCGCGAGTAGCCGGAGCGCAGCAGGAGCGCGAGGGCCTTGCGCAGCGGTGTGTCCTCGGAGGCCGTCACCATGTCCGTCCGGGGCACCATGACCTCGCGGGTGAGCGTGTCTCCGAGCTCCAGCACCGAGCGGAACATCTCCCGCTCCTCGTCCTCGATCACGTCCGACTCGCTCACGCGCTGCACCATGTCCCGCAGCTCGTCCTCGTCCTCCTCGGCGGACCCGGCGGCGGGGCGACCGACCGCACCGAGCCGACCGGCCACCGCGGTCACCGCCACCAGGATGCGCGACAGCGAGGTGAGCGCGGTGACCGGGTGCCGGCGGCCGAACGTGCGCGGGCTGGCTCGGACCAGCAGGAACGCGATGACGCCGGAGACCGCGACGGTCACCAGCAGGACGGCCCACCACGCGAGACCCGCCGACGCGACGACCAGCGTGAGGCAGACGGTCGCGGTCATCTCGGCCACCAGGCGGACGAACGCCGCCGCGGAGGCCACCCGCGCGGGGTGCTCGGCCAGGGCGCGCACCCGGTGGGCGGCGGGGTGCCGGTCTGCCAGGAGCTCGGTCACGGCGGCGCGCGAGATGCGCATCACGGCCACCTCGCCCGCGGACAGCACGGCCGCGCTCACGATGCCCAGCACCGCGACGAGGATCAGGAGAGCGACGGGGATGTCCGTCATCGGGACGCCAGGAACGTCAGCAGCAGCCGACGCTGGAGGGCGAACATCTCCTTCTCCTCCTCCGGCTCCGCGTGGTCGTAGCCGAGCAGGTGCAGGATCCCGTGCGTGGTCAGGAGCAGCAGCTCCTCCGCCGTCGAGTGGCCCGCCGTGCGCGCCTGCTGTGCTGCGACCTCGGGGCAGAGCACCACGTCACCCAGCAGTCCGGCGGGGGTCGGGTCACCCTCGCGCCCCGGCCGCAGCTCGTCCATGGGGAACGAGAGCACGTCCGTGGGGCCGGGCTCGTCCATCCACTTGACGTGCAGGTCCGTCATCACGTCGGTCCCGACCAGCAGGATCGACACGTCGGTCTGCGGGTGCACGTGCATCTCGTCGAGCACGTAGCGGGCGAGCGCGGCGAACTCCGCCTCGTCGACCTCGTACCCGGACTCGTTGTTGACCTCGACGCTCACGGCCGCCTCAGCTCCTGTCCCAGCGCGCGTACGCGTCGATGATGTCGCTGACCAGGCGGTGCCGGACCACGTCGGACGAGGTCAGCCGGCAGAACGACACGTCGTCCACGCCCGCCAGGATCTGCTCGACCACCCGCAGCCCGGACGTCTGCGAGGACGGCAGGTCGACCTGCGTGATGTCCCCGGTGACCACGACCTTGGAGCCGAAGCCGAGCCGCGTGAGGAACATCTTCATCTGCTCGACCGACGTGTTCTGCGCCTCGTCGAGGATGATGAACGCGTCGTTCAGCGTGCGCCCGCGCATGTACGCCAGCGGGGCCACCTCGATGGTCCCCGCCTCCATCAGCCGCGGGATGGACTCGGCGTCCACCATGTCGTGCAGCGCGTCGTACAGGGGGCGCAGGTACGGGTCGATCTTGTCGGAGAGGCTGCCGGGCAGGAACCCGAGCCGCTCCCCCGCCTCGACGGCGGGCCGCGTGAGCACGATCCGCTGGACCTTGCGGTCCTGGAGGGCCTGCACGGCCTTGGCCATGGCCAGGTACGTCTTGCCGGTGCCCGCAGGCCCGATGCCGAACGTCACGGTGTGCCGGTCGATGGCGTCGACGTAGTCCTTCTGGCCCGAGGTCTTGGCGCGGATGGTCCGGCCGCGGCCGGTGAGGATGTTGAACGACAGGACGTCCGCCGGGCGGGCGGCCGACGCGGCCGTCAGCATGGCGACCGAGCGCGTCACGACGTCGGGGGTCAGCGGGGTGCCGCCCGCCGCCATCTCGACCAGCTCGTCGACCAGGCGCGACACCAGGGCAACGTCACCGACCGGGCCGGCGAGGCGCACCTCGTTGCCGCGCACGTGGATGTCGACAGCGGTGAACCCGGACTCGATGGTGCGCAGGACCTCGTCGCGAAGTCCCAGCAGCTCGACCATCGAGACCTCGGAGGGGACGCTGATCCGGTGCTCGACGCGCGCGGGTGCGCCGGAGGTGCGCGCTGCGGATGTGGACTCGACCATGTGCTCGGCGTGCGCCGTGCGCTCCTTCGCTCAGATGCCCTCAAGGACGGGTGTGCCTGCTCAGTCTACGAGGCTGCGCCCACGGGATTCCGCGCAGCGGGTGGATCAGCTCCAGCGCCCGAGCCGCTCCGCCAGCAGGGCCACGGCGACCGGACCGGCGGTCGACGTCCGCAGCACGTGCGGACCGAGGCGCACCGCCCGCGCGCCGGCCTCCACCAGACGGCCCAGCTCCCCGTCGCCGATGCCTCCTTCGGGACCCACGACCACCAGGCACTCGCCGGTGTCCGGGAGCGACGTCGCGGCGATCGGCTCGGTGGCTTCCTCGTGCAGCACCAGCACGACGCCGCCGGCCGCGACGACCGCGCTGACCCGGTCGACCAGTCCGCGCCCGTCGAGTGCGACCTCCACGTCGGGCACCCGCGCCCGGCGCGACTGCTTCGCCGCCGCCCGGACCGTGCCCAGCCAGCGGGCCCGGCTCTTCGCCGCACGCTCGCCGCGCCACACCACGATCGACCGCTCGGCCTGCCACGGCACCACCACGTCGACCCCGACCTCGGTGGCCGCCTCGATCGCCATCTCGTCCCGGTCTCCCTTGGCCAGGGCCTGGACGAGCACCAGCGCGACGGGCGGATCGGGTTCGACGACACGACGCTGCACCTGCACGAGCACCCCGTCGGACGTCACCGCACCGACCGTCCCGACGAGCCGCACGCCGGCGCCGTCGACGACGTCGACCCGCTCGCCCGGGCCGCGCCGCTGCACGACCCCGGCGTGGCGGCCCTCGGTGCCGTCCAGCAGGTAGGTGCCGCCCTCAGCCACGGCGTCCAGCGTGCCGGGCTCGGCCAGGAAGACGGGCGCGCTCATGACGCGGCCGTCGCCGTCACGCTCACCGACCGGAGAGCTTGTCGCGCAGCTTGGCGAACACGCCGGAGCTGGAGGCCGCGAGGCGTGCCTCCGGGCGCTCCTCGCCCCGCAGGGTGGCCAGCCGGCGCAGCAGCTCGGCCTGCTCGTCGTCCATCGCGGTGGGAACCTGCACCTCGACGTGGACGTGCAGGTCGCCGCGGCCGGGGGCGTGCAGGTGACCGACGCCCAGGCCCTTGAGCGAGACGATCTGGGAGGGCTGCGTGCCGGGACGCAGGTCGACCTCCTGCGGGCCGTCCAGGGTGTCCAGGGTGAGCACGGTGCCCAGGGCAGCCGCGGTCATGGGGACCTCGAGCGTCGCGTGCAGGTCGTCGCCGCGCCGCACGAACGTGTCGTGCTTGCGCTCGCGCACCTCGAGGTAGACGTCTCCGGCCGGACCGCCGGCGGGACCGACCTCGCCCTGACCGGTGAGCTTGATCCGGGTGCCGGTGTCGACGCCCGCGGGCACGTCCACGGCCAGGGTGCGGCGCGAACGGACGCGGCCCTCACCGGAGCACTCGGTGCACGGCTCGGGGATGACGGTGCCGAAGCCGTGGCACGCCGCGCAGGGCTGGGTGGTCATGACCTGGCCCAGGAACGAGCGCGCGACGCGCTGCACCGAGCCTCGGCCACCGCAGACCTCGCACGTGCGCGGCGACGTGCCGGGGCGGCAGCACGATCCGCTGCACGTCGGGCAGACGACCGCGGTGTCCACCGGCACCTCGCGGTGCACGCCGAACGTGACCTCGGCGAGGTCGAGGTCGAGGCGCACGAGGGCGTCCTGGCCACGGCGGGCGCGCGGGATCGGTCCCCGTTGTGCCGCCGCGCCCGTGGCGGCGCCGAAGAACGTCTCGAAGATGTCCTGGAAGCCGAACCCGCCGCCCATGCCGCCGCCGGGCGAGGACGGGTCGCCGCCGAGGTCGTAGGCGCGGCGCTTCTCCGGGTTGCCGAGCACGTCGTAGGCGCGCGAGACGTCCTTGAACGTGTCCTCGGAGCCGGCGCCGTCGCCCGCGACGTCAGGGTGGTGCTCGCGGGCGAGCTTGCGGTAGGCCTTCTTGATCTGCTCCGGCGTCGCGTCACGCGGCACGCCGAGGATCTCGTAGTAGTCGGTCACAGCAGGGTCTGCTCGCTTCCAGGTGTCTCTGGGCAGGTGTCAGGACAGGTCGTCGGGCGGGTCATTGGGCGAGGATGCGCGTCAGGTAGCGGGCCACGGCGCGGACCGCGGACATGGTGCCGGGATAGTCCATCCGCAGCGGTCCGATCGAGCCGATGCGCGCCACCGACCCACCACCCTCGTCGCCGTACCCGGTGGTCACGAAGCTCGTCTCGAACAGCCCGTCGTGCTGGGTCTCGCGGCCGATGCGCACCGCCACGGTCGCGGAGTCCTCCGCCATCTCGGAGAGCAGCCGCAGGAGCACCACCTGCTCCTCGAGCGCCTCGAGGACGGGGCCGATGGCGCGGACGTCCGAGCTGCCGACGCGCGCGAGGTTGGCCGTGCCCGCCAGCACCACCCGCTCCTCGGACTCCTGCGCCAGCGTCTCCTCGAGCACCGCGACCACCGCGTTGACCAGCACCTGGTCCGCGGGTGCGAAGGCGTCGGTCAGCTCGCCCAGCGCGACCGGCAGCTCGGACAGCCGCCGCCCGGCGGCGCTGACGTTCAGGCGCGACCGCAGCCGCGCCACGACGGTCTCGTCCAGGTCCGCGCCCAGCTCCAGCGTGCGCTGCTCCACCCGGCCGGTGTCGGTGATGAGGACCACCAGCAGGTGTCGGTGGCCGACCGGCACGAGCTCGACGTGCCGCAGCGCCGAGCGCCGCAGCGACGGGTACTGCACCACGGCGACCTGGTGCGTCAGCTGGGCGATGAGGCGCACCGCGCGGTCCACGACGTCGTCCAGGTCCTGCGCGTTCTCCAGGAAGGTTCCGATGGCCCGGCGCTCGGGGCTGGACAGCGGCTTGACGGTCGACAGCTGGTCGACGAACAGCCGGTAGCCCTTGTCCGTCGGCACCCGACCGGCCGAGGTGTGCGGCTGGGCGATGTACCCGCCCTCCTCGAGCGCGGCCATGTCGTTGCGGATGGTCGCGGGCGAGACGCCCAGGGAGTGTCGCTCGACGAGCGCGCGCGAGCCCACCGGCTCCTTGGTGGCGACGTAGTCCTCGACGATCGCGCGCAGCACGTCCAGCCGTCGGTCCTCGCTCATGTCGCCTCCTCCGCCGTCGCTCGAGCAGTCCGCGGGGTAGCACTCCCCGCACAGGAGTGCCAATGCTACGCCGGGGCCGCGACACTCACGGGGCGGCGTCCGGTGACGGCGCGACCGCGCCCCCTAGGCTGCCCGGGTGAACGAGGACCGATACGGCTCGGACGTGCTCGGGGGCTCCGGCTCGACGCACCACCGGCCCGCCCGCACCAGCCGCCCGCAGCCCGCAGAGACCGGCCTCGTCGTCGAGGAGGTCACCACGGGGTGGGTCGGTGCCGTCGTGCGGGTCGAGAAGTCGGGCGGCCAGCACGTCGTCGTCCTCGAGGACCGGCGTGGCCGCACCCGGACGTTCCCGCTGGGCCGCGGCTTCTGGCTCGACGGCGAGCCCGTGGCGCTGACCGCCCCGGTCCGCGCCCCCGCGCCGGCCAGGCCCACGCGCACGGCCTCCGGCTCGGTCGCCGTGCACGACGCGCGCGCCCGCGTGGCCCGCGGCAGCCGGATCTGGGTCGAGGGCAAGCACGACGCCGAGCTGGTGGAGAAGGTGTGGGGCGACGACCTGCGGCTCGAAGGAGTCGTCGTCGAGCTGCTGGACGGCGTCGACAACCTCGAGGACGCGCTGCGGGACTTCGCGCCCGGCCCGGGGCGGCGCGTCGGCGTGCTGGTCGACCACCTGGTGACCGGGTCGAAGGAGAGCCGCATCGCCGCCGCGGCGGTCCGGGGCGTACCCGCCGGATCGGTCCTGGTGCTCGGGCACCCGTACGTCGACGTGTGGCAGGCGGTGCGCCCCGAGCGCATCGGGCTGTCCGCGTGGCCCGTCATCGAGCGCGGCACAGAGTGGAAGCACGGCATCCTGCGCGAGCTCGGCTGGCCCGCCGACGAGCAGGCGGACGTGGCCCGTGCCTGGCAGCGCATCCTGCGCTCGGTGCGCAGCTACGCCGACCTGGAGCCGAGCCTGCTGGGCCGCGTCGAGGAGCTCATCGACTTCGTCACGGCATGACGGTGCCCGGCCGACCAGAGGCCGACCGGGCACCGTGCTCACGAGTGCTCAGGCCGCGATGGGGTCCCCGAGCAGCCGCTTGAACAGGAACGCCGTCGCGAGCAGCACCACCGGCACCGCGACCAGCAGGCCGATGCCGCACAGGATCGCGCCGCCGATGAAGATCGCGATGCTGAGCAGGTAGAACAGGATGGTCGTCGACAGGTTGGCCGTGACCAGCTGGTAGCTGGCCTTCATGGCGTCGATCGGCGCCAGGTGCTTGTCGATGACGAACCAGAAGGTGAACAGCAGCAGGAAGTTCACCGCCAGCGCGATCAGCCCGCCGAAGAACGGGACGACGTTGAGCACCGCGTTCACCAGCGCGAGGATCAGCGCGGTGAGGATCACCGGTCCCGGCTCGACGATCTTGAAGAAGTCGCCGAAGCTGAGCTGCCGCCCCTCGGTGACGTCCAGCGCCGCCCGGATGAAGGCCGCCTGGATGAGGTAGCCGGCGATCGCGGCCACGGCGGAGAACACGAAGGTCCCCAGCGAGAACCCGAGCTGAAGTCCCGCGGACATGTCGCCGTCCGGGTAGAACAGCGCACCGAAGCCGCCGAAGATGGCGCCGACGATGGACAGCACGATGATGAACGCGACGAACCACACCAGCGCGGCCAGGATGAACAGGCCACCCGACTGCGTGAACTTCTTCCAGCCGTAGGAGTAGGCCTCGCCGATGGGCGACGCCTGGACCGGTGCCCCGTAGCCGCCGGCGGGTGCCGGGTAGGCGCCGGGAGCCGGCGGGCCGTAGCCGCCGGGAGGCGGCGGAGGCGGGTAGCTGCCCGGCGCGGGCTGGCCGTACGGCGACGACTGCGGCGGGTAGCCGGCGGGCGGCTGGCCGTAGGCCGGTGCCGGGGGCGCTGCGGGGGGCTGACCGTAGGCCGGCGCGGGCGGAGCCGGCGGGACAGGCGGGGCCGGCGGCACGGGCGGAGCCGCGGGAGCCGGGTCGGGCACGGCCGGCGCGACGGGGTCCGGCGCGGTCGGCGGCTCGACAGGCTCAGCCGCCTTCGCGGGCTCGTCGTCGCGCGGCGGGGTACCGCCGGGGTTCTCGCTCATGCGTGGCCTCCCTGGTCACAGGGCGATCGTCGCCCAGGCCGTCAGCGAACCGGGGCCGGAGGGCGCATGTCAAGGAACCCGGCCTTCCGGGCACGTCGGCGAGTCGGGAGACGGCCCGGCGCAGGGGTGCGCGCGTCGGTAGGCTGCGCGTGCCGTCACGCCGACGACCACCGACGAGGAGTGCGCCACGATGTCGTACGAGCCCCACCAGAGCCCGCCCCCGAGCGGAGCCGACCAGGACCGCACGTGGGCGATGCTGGCGCACCTCGGCGGCATCCTCGCCTACGTGTGGGCCGGCTGGATCCCCGCCCTGGTCATCTGGCTGGTCCACCGCGACAAGGGCGGCCCCGCGGCGACGGAGGCCCGGGTGGCGCTCAACTTCCAGCTCACCGTCCTGATCGGTCTGGTCATCTGCCGGGTCGTGCAGTCGATCCCCGTGATCGGCGTGGTCGGCTGGCTGGGCATCATCGCTCTGAGCATCATCAGCCTGGTCCTGAGCATCCTGGCGGCACTCGCTGTCCAGCGCGGCGGCTCCTACCGGTACCCGTTCAGCCTCGAGCTGGTCCGCTAACCCGTCCACCGCGGAGCGCGGCCAGCACGAGGGCGACGGCCAGCGCGAGCAGCACGGCGTTCTGCGCGAACCCGCCCGGCGGCCTGGGCGTCATCTCGCTCACCGACGCGAAGCCCACCAGGGCGCGCACGACCACGGCCCCGCCCGCGACCGCGGCCACCCGCCGCCGGTCCCAGTCCTGCGACCGGGACCAGCGGGTGACGACGACGGCGGTCAGCGTCAGGATCGCCACACCCACCGCGACACCGAGCCAGGTCGGCGGCACCAGGGAGTAGCCGGCGGCCGCCACGAACGCCATGCCGAGCACCGCGGCCGGGCGGGGCACGCGCGATCCCGTCGGGGCGGGCAGCGTCCGACGACCGAACGTCACCGCGACGACGACGAGAGCGGCAGCGACCGCGAGCGCGCCGACCAGCTGCGGCACCGAGGCCTGGTCGCTGCCCGAACCGCGGACGTCGGACCAGATCAGCAGCGCAGCGGCGGCGTAGAGCACGGCCGCCGCGACGAGCCCCGGTGCGCGCAGCCACGGTCGCCGCGGTCCGAGCACGTCGAGGCCCTCGACGAGCGCGATGGGCGCCGCGAAGCTCCAGACCACGTGACCGACCAGGAAGTTCAGCGCCGACGCGGCGCCGAACCCGAGCGGTGCGACGAGCGTGGGTCGCAGCTGCTCGTCCCAGTCGTCGTAGCCGAGGTAGCTGGTGGCGAACAGCGACTGGTCGATCACCCCGGCCTGCAGCACCCCGAACGCCCCGGCGAGCGCGAGGATGCCGGTCCAGTGCAGCCGCGCACGGACCGCGGTCTCGCGGATCAGCAGCGCCGGGGCGCCGTACAGCGGCGCGAGCACCAGCAGCCCACCGAGCAGGGCGGCCGCATCACCCGTGCTCGCCGGGTCGTAGGCCTGCAGGTACTCGGCGCACACCGGGGACACGACGAGCAGCAGCAGCGCCAGGAGCCGGCCCCGCGCACGCGCCGGTGGAGGCAACGTCATGCGTGCATCGTCGTGCGCACCGTCGCGGCCCGGCACCGTCGAGGGTGGGACCCTCGTCCGCCGAAAGTCGGAGCAGGTCAGCCCGCGAGCGTGCGGACCACCGCGTCCGCGAGCAGCCGGCCGCGCCGCGTGAGGACCAGCCGTCGCCCCCCGACCGCCTCGTGCCCGTCGACCAGCCCGTCGGCGACGAGCCCCGCCACGGACGGGCGTGCGTCCGTCGGCAGGGCATCCAGCGGCAGCCCGGCGGCGAGCCGGACGCCGAGCATCAGGCGCTCCAGCACCGCGCCGTCGCCCGTGACGGTCTCCCGACCGGCGGCGGGGCTCAGGCCGCGGTCCAGCCGGTCGGCGTACGCGCGCGGGTGCTTGACGTTCCACCAGCGCACACCTCCGACGTGGCTGTGCGCGCCGGGGCCGACGCCCCACCAGTCGTCGCCGCGCCAGTAGGACAGGTTGTGCCGGCAGGCGTCGGCGGGTGTCCGCGCCCAGTTGCTCACCTCGTACCAGCGCAGGCCGGCGGCCTCGAGCAGGTCGTCGGCCAGCTCGTACTTGGCGGCCTGGTCGTCGCCGTCGGGCAGCTCGAGCTCGCCGCGGCGCACCTGCACGGCCATGCGCGTGCCCGCCTCGACCACGAGCGCGTACGCGGACACGTGGTCGACGCCGGTCGCGAGCGCTGCCTCGACGCTGGTGCGCCAGTCGTCGAGGGACTCCCCCGGCGTGCCGTAGATCAGGTCGAGCGAGACCGCCAGGCCGGCGTCCTTCGCCCAGCGCACGACGTCGGGGATCCGACGAGGATCGTGGGTGCGGTCGAGCGTGGCCAGCACGTGCGGCACGGCGGACTGCATCCCGAAGGACACGCGCGTGAACCCGGCGCCGGCCAGGGCGGCGAGCGACTCCGGCGTGACCGAGTCCGGGTTGGCCTCGGTGGTGACCTCGACGTCGTCGGCGAACCCCCACGCGTCCCGGACGCCGCCGAGCATGCGCGCGAGGTCCGGGACCGACAGGACGGTGGGCGTGCCGCCGCCGACGAACACGGTGCTCACCGGCCGGGGCGGCAGGATCGCCGACGCGAGCGCGATCTCCTTCAGGGCCGTGTCCGCGTACGCATGCTGGCTCGCACCGCCGCCCAGCTCGGTCGCGGTATAGGTGTTGAAGTCGCAGTACCCGCAGCGCACGGTGCAGAAGGGCACGTGCAGGTAGACGGCGAACGCCCGCTCGTCGGAACCCTCGAACGCCGACGCCGGCAGTGCCCCGTCGTCGGGCGCGACGTCTCCCTCGGGGAGCGCCGGGCTCACTTCTTCTTCGCGTCCTTGCCGCCGGCAGACCCCGCGGGCTCGCTGGACAGCGCGGCGATGAAGGCTTCCTGCGGCACGTCGACCCGGCCGATCGTCTTCATGCGCTTCTTGCCCTCCTTCTGCTTCTCCAGGAGCTTGCGCTTGCGCGTGATGTCGCCGCCGTAGCACTTGGCCAGGACGTCCTTGCGGATGGCCCGGATGGTCTCGCGCGCGATGATCCGGGCGCCGATGGCGGCCTGGATGGGCACCTCGAACTGCTGGCGCGGGATGAGGTCCTTGAGCTTGGCCGTCATCATCACGCCGTACGCGTAGGCCTTGTCCTTGTGCACGATCGCGCTGAACGCGTCGACCGTCTCGCCCTGGAGCAGGATGTCGACCTTCACCAGGTCCGCCACCTGGTCGCCGATGCGCTCGTAGTCGAGGCTGGCGTACCCGCGCGTCTTGGACTTCAGCTGGTCGAAGAAGTCGAACACGATCTCCGCCATGGGCAGGACGTACCGCAGCTCGACCCGGTCCTCGGAGAGGTAGTCCATCCCCTGGAGCTCGCCGCGCTTGGTCTGGCAGAGCTCCATGATCGCGCCGATGAACTCGGCCGGGGACAGGATCGTCGCCTTGACCATCGGCTCGTTCACGTCGCCGATCTTGCCGGCGGGGAACTCGCTGGGGTTCGTGACGACGACCACGCTCTTGTCCTCGAGCGTGACCTCGTAGACGACGTTCGGCGCGGTCGAGATGAGGTCCAGGTCGAACTCGCGCTCCAGGCGCTCGCGCACGATCTCCAGGTGCAGGAGGCCGAGGAAGCCGACGCGGAAGCCGAACCCGAGCGCGACGGACGTCTCGGGCTCGTAGTTGAGCGCGGCGTCGTTGAGCTTCAGCTTGTCCAGCGCGTCGCGCAGGATCGGGTAGTCCGTCCCGTCGATCGGGTAGAGCCCGGAGAACACCATCGGCTTGGGGTCGGAGTAGCCACCGAGCGCCGTCGCGGCGGGCTTGCTCGCGTTGGTCACCGTGTCGCCGACCTTCGACTGGCGGACGTCCTTCACGCCGGTGATCAGGTAGCCCACCTCGCCGACGCCCAGGCCCTTGGTGGGCACCGGCTCCGGCGAGATGACGCCGATCTCGAGCAGCTCGTGCGTGGCGCGCGTCGACATCATGACGATCTTCTCGCGCGGGTTCAGGTTGCCGTCGATCACCCGGACGTACGTGACGACCCCGCGGTAGGTGTCGTACACCGAGTCGAAGATCATCGCGCGGGCCGGGGCGTTCGCGTCCCCGGTGGGCGGCGGGACCAGCTCGACGATGCGGTCCAGCAGCTCGACGACGCCCGCGCCGGTCTTGCCGGACACCCGCAGGCAGTCCTCGGGCTCGCCGCCGATGAGGCGGGCCAGCTCCTCGGCGTACCGCTCGGGCTGCGCGGCCGGCAGGTCGATCTTGTTCAGCACCGGGATGATCGTCAGGTCGTTCTCGAGCGCCAGGTACAGGTTGGCCAGCGTCTGGGCCTCGATCCCCTGCGCGGCGTCGACCAGCAGCACGGCGCCCTCGCACGCGGCCAGCGACCGGGACACCTCGTAGGTGAAGTCGACGTGGCCGGGGGTGTCGATCATGTTGAGCGCGAACGCGTCCTCGCCGACGCCCCAGGGCATCCGCACGGCCTGCGACTTGATGGTGATGCCGCGCTCGCGCTCGATGTCCATCCGGTCCAGGTACTGCGCGCGCATGGCCCGGGAGTCGACGACGCCGGTCAGCTGGAGCATGCGGTCGGCCAGCGTGGACTTGCCGTGGTCGATGTGCGCGATGATGCAGAAGTTGCGCAGCAGCTCGGGCGCCGTCGCGGCGGGCTGGATGCGCGACGCGGGGACTGCACTCGGGATCGGGGACAAGCGGACTGCTCCTGGCGCTGGAGTCGGGCGGCGCGCGCGTGTGGCGCCTTCCCGACGGACGGTGACCGGTGCCAGCCTGTCGGCTGTCGGTGGTCGGTCCCACCATGGTCCCATGACGACGACCCGCAGCTCTCCCGACCTGCTCGAGGTGCTCGGCGGGTTGCAGGACGACTTCCTGGCGACGATCCCCCAGGTCGACCCCGCCACCCGCGTGCCGTGGTGCGGCCGCTGGCGGGTCAAGGACCTCGTCGTCCACCTGTCCAGGATCCACCACTGGGCGGCGGGGCAGGCGCGTCGGAGGCAGGAGGCGCCCCTGGGGCGCGGCCCGTTCGTGCTCGAGGACCTCTACGCCACCTGTGCCGCCGAGCTGCGGGACACCCTGGCGGAGCTCGGCCCGGACGCCGAGGCGTGGACGCTGGTCGGCAACGGGCCAGCGTCGTTCTGGCACCGCCGCCAGACGCACGAGACCCTGGTCCACCTGTGGGACCTGCGCACCGCGGGCGGTCTGGACCTGACGGTGCCGCCGTGGCTCTGGGCGGACACCGTGGACGAGGTCGTGACCGTGATGCAGCCGCGTCAGGAGCGCATGGGCCGGATGGAGCCGCTCGCCGCACCGATCGAGCTCGTCGCGCAGGACCCCGGGCGCACGTGGCTGCTCGGGGGGACCACGCACCCGGCCGCCACCGTGACCGGACCGGCCGACGCTCTCGCGCTGCTGCTGTGGGGACGTGCCACACCCGACGACCCGCGCCTGACGCTCGACGGCGTCGCCGCCGCGCTGGACGACGCGCTCAGCCGCCGGCTGACGCCCTGACCGTCAGGCCTCGCGCGTGATCTGCACCTGGACCTCGGCGTCCTGCGTGCCTGCACCGGCGTAGATCCCCCGCAGGGGCGGCACGTCGTCGTACGACCGGCCGCGCGCGAGGACCACGTGATGGTCCCCGGCGATCACGCGGTTGGTCACGTCGAAGGCGAACCACTCGCCCACCCACCACTCGACCCAGGCGTGCGAGTCGCCGAGCACGGTCGACCCCACCGGGGCTGCCGAATCCGGGTGCAGGTACCCCGACACGTACCGGGCCGGGATGCCGATGGACCGCAGGGCGCCGGCGACCAGGTGCGCGATGTCCTGGCACACCCCCGCCCGCGCGGTCCACGCCTCCGTCGCGGGGGTGTGCACCGTGGTGACCCCCGGGATGTACTCCATCTGGTCGCGCAGCGCAGCGGACACCGCCAAGGCCGCCTCGGCGGGCTCCAGGTCCCCCGCCACCCGTCGCGCGATCTCGATCACGTCCTCGGGGGGCGCCGTCGTCCGCGTGTCCGAGAGGAACTCGGCCAGCCGGTCGCGCAGCTCGGCGCTCCGCAGCGTGTCCCAGCCGACCGGGCTGCGCAGCGGACCCCGCTCGGCCACCTCGACCAGGTGCTCCGCGGTGACGACCATCGACTCGTGCGGCGTCAGCACCTCGAACGCCGTGACGGCGCTCCCCCAGTAGTCGCGGTACTCGAACCAGCCCGTGTGCGGCTGCACGTCGATCTTGGTCTCCAGCACCGTCTGCCCCTGCTGCGACAGCGGCGTCATCCGCGCCTCGTTGTACGACGCCAGCACCGCGCTGCCGTACCGGAACGTCGACGTGTGCACCACCCGCAGCCGGCTCACAGTGCTTCTCCCACCCAGTTGGTCGAGGACGCGCTCGGGAAGTATCGGCCGCGGATCGCGTCCGAGGCCGCCGAGCAGGCCCGCTGCACGCGTTCCATCTCCTTGGGCAGCGCGTCCAGCACCTCGATCAGCGGGCGGTACTCGAGGTTGGTGCGGACGTGGCCGATGTGCCGCCGTGCGTCGTCGACCGCCGCCCGGTCCGACGTCCCCTCCAGGTTGGCCAGGCACGCCTCCGCCTGGTTGAGCGCGAACACGATCGAGCGGGGGAACAGCCGGTCGGTCAGCAGGAACCCGGCGGCGCGCTCGTCGGACGCGGCACCGCGGTACATCCGCAGGAACGCCTCGTGGGCGCCGCAGGAGCGCAGCAGCGTGGTCCAGCTGGGCCCCGCGGAGCCGGCGAGCGCGCGCGTGGTCAGCAGGCGCGCGGTCATGTCCGCCCGCTCGATCGACCGGCCCAGCACCATGAAGTTCCACGTGTCGTCGCGCGACGTGGCCGAGTCCATGATCCCGGCGACGATGGCCGCGCGTTCACGCACCCAGGTGAAGTAGTCGTGCGGGCGTGCCGGCCGCATGTGGGACGGCAGCTGGTTCCAGGTGGCGTTGAGGCACTCCCAGAGCTCGGTCGAGATGATCTCCCGGGCACGGCGGGCGTTCTCGCGCGCCGACACCAGCGATCCCGCGATCGACGACGGCGCGAACCGGTCGTACGCCAGCATGTCGAGCACGTACTCCCGGCCGACCTCCACGTGCGCCGGCGGCGGTTCCCGGTCCATCACGGACAGCAGCGACCGGCAGGCCAGGTCCTCCTCCGCCCAGGGGTCCTCGAGCAGGATCTGCACGTGCACGTCGAGCAGGCGGGCGGTGTCGTCCGCGCGCTCGACGTACCGTCCGATCCAGAACAGCGACTCCGCGATCCGGCTCAGCACGGCACACCTCCTGCGGTGGACGTCCGGCCCTGCTGCTGCTGCATCACCTGGGCGCGCACGTCGTTGGGGTTGGAGTCGATGGGGACCGCCGAGTCCTGCGCGACGGACTGCGGGAGGTCGGACTCGCGGCGCACCGCCCGGCGCGGGACCGCGCCACCGAGCACCCACGTGTCCTTGGAGCCGCCGCCCTGCGACGAGTTGACGACGAGCTCGCCCTCGGGGAGCGCGACCCGGGTGAGGCCGCCCGGGAGCACGAACACCGACTCGCCGTCGTTCACGGCGAACGGCCGCAGGTCGGTGTGCCGGGGTTTGAGCCCGTCCTCGACCAGGGTCGGCAGGGTCGAGAGCTGCACCACGGGCTGCGCGATCCACCCCCGCGGGTCGTCGCGGAGCCGGACCCTGAGCGCGGCCAGCTCGGCTGCCGAGGCACGCGGACCCACCACCAGCCCCTTGCCGCCCGAACCGTCGACCGGCTTGACCACGAGCTCGTCGAGCCGGTCCAGCACCTCCTCGAGCGCGTTCGGCTCCTCGAGCCGCCAGGTGTCGACGTTGCGCAGGATCGGCTGCTCGCTGAGGTAGTACCGGATGAGGTCCGGGACGTAGGTGTAGACGAGCTTGTCGTCGGCCACCCCGTTGCCCACGGCGTTCGCGATCGTCACGGTCCCGTTGCGCGCGCACGTCATCAACCCCGGGCTGCCGAGGTAGGAGTCGTTCCGGAAGACGACCGGGTCGAGGTAGTCGTCGTCGACGCGTCGGTAGATGACGTCGACGCGCCGCCTGCCCTGGGTGGTGCGCATCCACACGCGCCCCCCGGAGCAGAACAGGTCGCGGCCCTCCACCAGCTCGACCCCCATCATCCGGGCCAGCAGCGAGTGCTCGTAGTAGGCGCTGTTGAAGACGCCGGGCGTCAGCACGACGACGGTGGGCTCGTCCACCCCGGACGGCGCGGCGGCCGTCAGGGCGGCCAGCAGCCGGCGCGGGTAGTCGGCGACCGGGCGGATCCGCAGCGCCGCGAACAGCTCGGGGAACGTCTGGGCCATCGCCCGCCGGTTCGACAGCACGTAGCTGACCCCGCTGGGCACACGCACGTTGTCCTCCAGCACGCGCCAGCCACCGAGGCTGTCCCGGACCAGGTCGATGCCGGACACGTGCACGCGGACCCCGTTCGGCGGGTTGATGCCGCGCGCGGCTCGCAGGAAGTTCGTCGACGACACGACGACGCTGCGCGGGATCACCCCGTCGGCGATGGCGCGCTGCGGTCCGTAGATGTCCGCGAGGAACGCCTCGAGGGCGCGCACGCGCTGTGCGACGCCCGGCGCCACGTGCTCCCACTCGTCGCCCGCGAGCACCCGTGGCACGACGTCCAGCGGGAAGGGCCGCTCCTCGCCCGCGAAGTCGAAGGTGACGCCCTGCGCGAGGTACGACCGCGCCAGCGTCTCCGCGCGCGCGCGCAGCTCTCCGGCGCTCAGCTGCGCCAACGCACGATGCAGGCCCTTGTAGGCCGCGCGGGAGCCGCCGTCGTCGGGGTCGATCATCTCGTCCCACGCCGTGCCGGTCGGGTAGTCGTCGAACAGGTCGGCCATGATCCGGACAGTAACCGCCCGGTGATAACGCCGCGTTTCGTGACGCACCAGCGGCGCGCCGCCGAGGCTCGCCCCGCGCACCTGCGGGCCGCACGGGTAGCGTCGTCGACGTGACCACCACCTCCGGCTGGACCCGTGTACGCCGGGCGCTGCGGGACGCCGTCGCCGGTCTCACCGGGACGTCGCGCACACGGTCCCCGGCGCCGGCCACCCGCTCCGACCCCCGCGGCTCCGTCCGCCCCGAGTACGCACCCCACCTGGACGGGGACGCCGACCCGGGCGAGATCGTCTGGGCGTGGGTGCCGTACGAGGAGGACCCGAGCAAGGGCAAGGACCGCCCGGTCCTGGTCATCGGGCGCGACGGGGCGACGCTGCGGGGCCTGATGCTCACGAGCAAGGACCACTCGCGCGACGCGGCGCAGGAGGCGCGGTACGGACGGGTCTGGATGGACATCGGCACCGGTGCGTGGGACTCGCGACGACGCCCGAGCGAGGTCCGCCTCGACCGCGTGCTCACGCTGGACGCGTCGGCGGTTCGCCGCGAGGGCGCGATCGTGGAGCGGTCGCTGTTCGACCGGGTGGCCGCGGAGCTGCGCCGGACGCAGTCCACGTAGCAGTCCTCGTAGCGGCCCTCGTTGCAGCCGCGCGTGTCCGCGGGACAGCCGGGTGAGGCCGATCACGAGTTCGGCGTCAGGCCTCCCGCCTGCTAACATGGGGATTCGCGTGTCCGCCCGGGTCGGCGGGCACAAGCCCAGTTCCTTTCCGCGGGTATCCCCACGCCCAAGTCCCGGAGCTGTGCGCCGCCCTCTAGACCTGTCAGATCGCTTCGGCGAACGCACACAAGAGAGTCCACACGTGGCCAACATCAAGTCCCAGATCAAGCGCATCACCACCAACGAGAAGGCGCGCCTGCGCAACAAGGCGGTGAAGTCCGAGCTCAAGACGCACATCCGTCGCGTCCGCGAGGCCGTCGCCGGTGGCAACAAGGAGGCAGCGTCGACGGCTCTCGTCGAGGCGTCGCGCAAGCTCGACAAGGCCGTCTCCAAGGGCGTCATCCACGAGAACCAGGCCGCCAACAAGAAGTCGGCCCTGGCGAAGTCGGTCGGCTCGCTCTGACCGTCCGCTGAGCTGGTCAGGACTGGTCGTCGACCTGTCCTGACCGCCGGCCGGGTCGCGACAGCGCCCCAGAGCAGCAGTGAACGCGAGCAACAGTGAAGGCGTCACCCCCCCTGCGGGGTGACGCCTTCGCTGTTCTCCGACCCTCGATCAGGTCAGCGACCAGGTCTCCCAGGTGCTGAGCGGGATCGTGGGACGGAAGCCTGCCTCGCGCAGCGCACGGTCGTACGCCTGCGCCGCTGCCGCGCTGTCGCCGTGCATCGCGTACCGGTCGCCCAGGTCGCGCCACGCCGACGCGGACTGGCGGGACGCGGACATCATCCCGAGCAGGTCCGCCGCCGACTCGTACGCGCGCGCCGCACCCACGACGTCACCCCGAGCGTGCAGGGCGTCGCCGCGCGAGAGCTGCGCGAACGCCGTCTCGAGGCGGGGCGGGTCTCCCAGCCGCTCCAGAGCGGCGACCGCGAACCGCTCGGCCGAGTCGATGTCGCCCAGCAGCAGGTGCGCACGGGACCGCTCGACGTCCGTCCGGGACAGGTCGAGCTCGGAACCCAGGACTGCGAGCCCAGGTGCCGCGCGCTCGATCTGGTCCAGCGCACCGCGCGGGTCCACCGGGTCGGAGCGCAGCAGGAGCCACGCGTAGTTGAGCCGGAGCCGAGGCAGGTCGCGGTCGGCCTCGCCCTCGGACAGCAGGGCGAGGGCACGCTCCGTGTAGCGCTGGGCGAGCTCGTAGTCGCGGCGCTGCTCGGCGACGAGCGCCGCGTTCCAGTAGACGCTGCCGCGGCCGCGGGGGGTGCCCAGCGACTCGGCGAGCCGTACCAGCTCGGCGGCGCGGTGGGTGGCGTAGAGGAGATCACCGCGCTCCACGTACGCCCACAGGACCGTCGACGCCAGCCGCAGGTGCTCGTCGGTCCCGCTGAGGTCGGCCGCCTCCAGCTCGTCGAGCGTCCGCTCGCCGACCTCGACGCTGCGGTGCAGGTCACCGGCCTCGAGGTACGACGCCACGAGCGCGTTGGCCAGCTTCGCCGACTCCACGTGATGCGTGCGCGCCCGGGAGTCCGCCAGGAGCGGCTCGAGGATCGCCACCGACGACTCGAGGTCGCCGAGCACCTCGAAGGCGTGCGCCAAGGTGGTCAGCGCCTCGACCCGGACGGCCGGCGAGACGATCTCGAGGTCGAGCGACTCGAGCCGGCGTCTGGCCCCGGCGGCGTCGCCCTGGGTCATGTCCAGCTTGGCGTAGTCGATCTCGAGCCGCGTGCGCGCCTCGTTGGGGCCGTCCTCGCCGTGCTTCAGATATTCGAGGGTCGTGCCGAGGCGTGTAGCCAGCACGGCGAGCGCGGAGTCGGTCGGTTCACGATGACCCGCCTCGATCAGGGAGATGTAGCTGGGGGAGAACGCGGACCCCGCGAGCGAGGTCTGGGACAACCCAGCAGCGATCCGGGCCTCGCGTACCCGGTCAGCAATCGTGGTCATGGAAAGTCATTGTATGTGTGACGTCCCCCGGTTGCACCACCCCCCAGCGAAGACGGCGAGTCTGTGTCTCCGCTGTGCACCGGGGCGAGGGTCAGTTGGGCGCGGTCCGGCAGCAGCCGCTGGCGCCTCCGGAGTTGGTGGCGTCGCCGAGGCCATCGGCGATCGCCGGGCTCGGTGCGAGTGCGAGGGACCCGATCACCGCGAGGACCACGAGGGCGGTCTTGAACGGTCTGGGCATGAGGGGTGCTCCTTGTCTGGACGACGGTTGGGTGGTGCCCATGATGACGTGTGGGATGGCCGGTGTCTCCCACTACCCACCGGTCGCTCCCTGATCGGGTGAATGTTCAGGCCTCGAACGACCCTCCGAACAGCGAGGGGACGACACCCCGAGAATTCCACCCGCACATCGTCGGTTCACAGCGCGGAAGTTGTGGTGTCATAGATGCCATGACACCGGACGACGCCGACGGGCGGCTCGCGCACCTCGCAGCCGCGGTGGAGGACGCCATCCCTCTTGCCCTCCGGCAGGAGTGGTCGCAACGGATCTCCCACGAGCCGGTGCTCGTCGCGCGGCAGGGGATCTTCTCGGAGCACGGCCGACCGTTCGCCTACCAGCTGTCGTTCCGCTCGCCCGACCAGCACACCGCGACCGCCGTCTCGTGGAGCTCCCACCAGCACGAACGAGCCACGGCGCACGTGTTCGGCGCCACCTTCGGGCGGGCGGACCTGGAGCACGTCGCCAACGGGCGGCTGCTGTTCGTGCGGTGCCCGAGGGCCTACCTGGTGGGCGACCTGCCCATCCCGCGGCGTCCCGACCGCCTGGTGATCGAGGTCAACGACGCCGTGACCATCGACTCCGCCGTGCTGTCCGGCATCCGGCGGCTGCGGGAAGAGGGTTTCCGCGTGGCGGTCCCGGCCTTCGTCAGCAACCCGAACCAGCGTCGCCTGCTCCCCCACGCCGACTTCGTCAAGATCGACGTGCGGGACCTCGACGTCGAGGGTCCGCCGGTCGTCCACCTCGCCCGGTCGTACGGTGCGCTGCTGGTCGCCGAGTACGTGGAGAGCCCCGACACCCTCCGGCACGCCCGGGACCTCGGCTTCACGCTGTTCCAGGGCAACCTGCTCGAGCGGGCCGGCGTGCTCGACCGCGCAGGCGCCCGCCGCGTGAGCCTGTAGGCCCGTGGTGCGGTCCGTCCGTCACTCAGCCCGTCACAATGCGTTACTCCGGTCGGGTGAACGGCGTCATAGAGCCGCTGCACCTCGCTCTCATCCGGTGTGACCGCGACCGTCGTCTCCCCCGCCGTCCCCTCTCGGCTCCCGATCGCACGCCAACCGATCTGGACCGCGGACGGTCGGCTGTTCGGTAACGAGTTCCTCTACCGATCCCGTGACGGGCTCCCCGCTCAGGTCGACCGCTGGCGCTCCGACCGACAGGACGTGGCCACGGCCTCCGTGCTCGACGTGCTCTTCGGTGACGGACCTCCGGTGGCCACCTCGTTCGCCTTCGTGAACGTCACCCGCTCGTTCCTGGTCGACGACCGCCCCCTCCCCGCCCACGCCGGACGGCTCGTGCTCGAGGTCGTCGAGTCCGTGGTCGCCGACGACGACGTGCTCGACGGTCTCCAGCGGTTGCGTGCACGCGGGTACCGCATCGCGATCGACGACTTCTCGGCCGCGCCGGACCAGGTGGCGATGATGCCGTACGCGGACTTCGTGAAGATCGACTGCCGCGACGTGCACCGACAGGGTGCCGCGCTGGTGCAGCTCGCGCGTCGGCACGGTGCCAAGCTCGTGGCCGAGCGCGTGGCCGACGTCG
Source organism: Cellulomonas humilata (assembly GCF_013359775.1). Classification (GTDB taxonomy): domain Bacteria; phylum Actinomycetota; class Actinomycetes; order Actinomycetales; family Cellulomonadaceae; genus Cellulomonas; species Cellulomonas humilata. The sequence goes on from NZ_JABMCI010000054.1 coordinate 59,077, forward strand.
CCCTCGTCGAGGAGTGCCGGGCGTGGGGCTTCGACCTGCTCCAGGGCGACGTGCTGGGCCCCGCGATCACCCTGGCCGGCTAGCTCGGGATCCTCAGGTCCCGACCGCGCCCGCGACGCGCAGGACGGCCCGTTCGACGGCGAACTGCGGGTCGCGACCCTCCCCCTTGACCTCGGCATCCGCCTGCGCGACGGCCGAGATGGCGCTGGCGAGCCCCTCCGGCGTCCACCGGCGCAGGTCCGACTGGGCCCGGTCGGTCTGCCACGGTGCGAGGCCGAGGTCCCGAAGAGCGCCCGCGCCGCGGCCGCGCACGGCCGCGACCTTGGCCAGCACCCGCAGCTTGGCCGCCAGTGCCGCGACGACGGGGACGGGATCCACCCCGGTGGCCAGCGCGTGCCGGAGCAGCGACACGGCCTGCCCGGTCTGCCCGGCGACGGCGGCGTCGGCCACCCGGAAGCCGGTCGCCTCGATGCGGCCGCCGTAGTACCGCTCGACCACGTCAGGTCCGATCAGGCCGGTGGTGTCCGCGACCAGCTGGGCGCACGACGAGGCGAGCTCGCGCAGGTCGCTGCCGACCGCGTCGACGAGGGCGCGCACCGCCTGGGCGTCCGCCCGGCGACCCGCCCGCCGCAGCTCTGCGGTGACGAACGCGGTCTTGTCTCCGTCCGACTTGATCACGTCGCACGCCACCGTCGGGACGCCCGAGGCGCGGAGCGTGTCCAGGAGCTTCTTGCCTCGTTGGCCCGCGGCGTGGCGCAGGACCAGCACGACGTCGGAGGGGGGCGCCGCGAGATACGCGGTGACGTCGCTCAGCAGCTCGTCGGTGGCGCGCTCGAGCCCGTCGACCACGACGACCTTGTCCTCGGCGAACAGGGACGGGCTGGTGACCACCCCGAGCGTGCCGACCGTGTAGTCGGCCGCGTCCACCCGCGTGAGCTCGACCCCGGAGTCGGCGGCACGGGCGAGCGCGACGACCCGGTCGACCGCGCGGTCGGCGAGCAGACCCTCGGCGCCGCTGACCAGGAGGACAGGCGCCAGCTCGACCGCCTCCCAGGGCACACCGACGGTGGCGCGGGAGGCGGGTCGACGGGTGGCGGGAGGCACGGGCACAGCCTGCCAGACGTCACCGACGCTCGGCGGCGCGGTGGACCACGAGCAGCCGGAGGGCACATGCGCCCGCCACGGTGAGCACGGCGACGCCGGCCCACCCCGGCAGCCACTCCACCTGAGCGCCCGGCGCAGCGGCCGCCACCCGCGTGACCGCACCGATCCACCAGCACGCCGCCCCGGCCCCGAGCGACAGGACGTGCGCCCCTCCGCTCCACCACGGTGCGACGCAGCCGGCGGCGAGGCCCAGCACGGTGGCCGGTGCGATGGCGGGCGCCACCAGGACGTTCGCCGGCACGGCGTAGAGCGCGACGGTGGGCGTCAGCAGGAGGATCACCGGCGCGCAGACCAGCTGCGCGGCGACCGGCAGGGCGAGCGCGGTGGCGAGAGGACGGCCGCACGCCGGCGCCCAGCGCTCGGCCAACGGGCCGCCCAGCAGCACCAGACCGCCCGTGGCGAGCACGGAGAGGACGAACCCCAGCTCGCCGGCCAGCCACGGGTCCGCGACGAGCAGCACCACGACGGTCGCGGCGAGCGCGGCGGGCGCCCGGTGCGGACGGCCCAGCAGCACGCCGAGGACCGCGACCAGCCCCATCGTGGCGGCGCGCAGCACGCTCGGCGACGGGTGCACCACCAGGACCATGCACGCCATCGCCGCGAAGGCCACGGCGACGCGGGCCCACCGGGGCAGCCGAAGCGCGGACGCGAGCGCGAGGACGAGGGCGGCGACCAGCGAGAAGTGCGCGCCGGACACCGCCGTCACGTGCGTCAGCCCGGCGGTGCGCAGGGCGCCGACCAGGTCCGCGGGGACCGTCGAGGTGTCGCCGACCGTGACGCCGGGGAGCAGCGCCCCGGCGTCACCCGGCAGCCGGTCCGCCAGGGCTCCGATCCCGTCCCGGAACACCGCCGCGGCGGCGTCCGCGCCCGACGGTGGCCGCACGATCTCCGGCGCCCCGCTGCTGAGCAGCACCGCGACGGTCCGGCCACCGGGCTCCCCCGGTCGCACCCGGCCGGCGCCGGAGACGCGGGCGCCGTAGGGCACCGACGCCCACGAGGTCGGTCCGAGGACCAGCACCCTCCCCGTCGCGCCCGACGCACGTCCGCCGGCGGTGACCCGGTCGACGGCGAGCAGGCACCGGACGCGCTCGGGGGCTCCCGGCCAGGCGGGGGCGAGCACGGTCGGCTCGGCGACGACGATCCCGTCGACCCGCCCCACCGACGCCTCACGGGCGAGCACGGGCAGCAGACCGGCGGCACGTGCGGTCGTCTGGCTCGCGCCCGCGCCGAGCACGGCCGATCCCGCGACCAGGGCGAGGGCGAGCACGGGACCGACCACGCTCGGCCGCCGGACCGTCGCGCCCCGACCAGCCGACCGACCCCACAGGAACCCGCCGACCGCGAGCGCGAGACACACCCCGGCGCCCACCAGGGCCACGCGCCCCGGAACCCGTGTGACCACCAGGGCAGCCGCCCACGCGGCGACGGCCGCGGGCAGGAGCCGCACGTCGACGGTGGGAGGCGGGTCCGTGTCGTCGACCGGCGCGGCCGGGGTCACACGCGCACCAGCTCGCGCAGCCGCTCGAGCAGCGTGGGACCGATGCCGGTGACGTCGGCGAGCTCGTCGACCGAGGCGAACGGCCGGTCCTCGCGGTGCGCGACGATCCGGCCCGCCAGCACGGGGCCGATGCCGGGCAGCGCATCGAGGGCCGCCTCGTCCGCGCCGTTCAGGTCGAGGAGCTCGTCGCCGGCCCCGGCGGTGGCGGCACCCGCACCCACCGCCTGCTCGCCCGGCCGCGGGACGGCGATCTGCTCACCGTCCACGAGGAGCCGCGCCAGGTTGAGGGCGCTCACCTGCGCGTCGGCGCTCGCACCTCCGGCCGCGGCGATCGCGTCGACCACCCGCGATCCCGCCGGCAGCCGGACGACGCCCGGCGCAGCGACGGCACCGACCACGTCGACGACCACCTCGGCCGCTGCGCCCGTCGGGTCGGCGGCGGTCCCGCTCGGCGCCGGGACGGGGAGCACGACCGCCGGCCCGGGCGCGAGCGATACCGTCCGCAACGCGACACCCCCGGCCACCAGGAGCACGACGAGCCCCGCGGCAGCGCCGACCTGCCACGACACGGTCCACCGGACGCGGCGACGCGGCGCCGGCGTGCGGGTGGTCGGGTCCCCGTGCGCCGCGGTGTACCCGACCGCCGCGACCTGGAGCGCGGCGGTCGTCCGGGCCACCGGGCCAACCGGGAGGGCCGGGTCGACGGGGGCGGCCGGGTCGACGGGGACGGCCGGGTCGACGGGGACGGCCGGGTCGACCGGGACGGCCGGGTCGACCGGGACGGCCGGGTCGACCGGGACGGCCGGGACCGCGGCGGGCGGCGTGACGCGGGGCGGCGCGGGGTCGCGCACCGCGCCGTGCGGGACCCACCCGGTGGCTTGGGGCGGTGTATCGACTCTCGGGAACGCGAGCGGTTCATCAGGCCCGACGGTCGAGGCCGACGGCGGTGGTCGTGGCGCGACCGGTGACGCGCGGTGCGTGGTGAGTGCGGACAGCCGGCGCCGGGTGGTCAGGGCGAGGTCGCGGTCACGGCGTGGCACGCGCCGAACCTACGGACGCCTCCGTCCGGCACGGTCGCAGCGCGGGACGGCTGTGCCCGCCGGTCCCGCCGGACGGGCTGTGGGCGGGTCGGGGCGCCCGGGCGGGCTCAGGCGTCGGCGACGACGATCGCCAGCAGGCCCGGCCCGACGTGTGCGGCGAGCACGGCACCGGACTCGCAGACCACCGTCTCCTCGACCCGCCCGCCGCTCGTAGCCTTGAGCTCGTCGGCCAGCGTCGCCGCAATCTCGGCCTGCCCCAGGTGGTGCACCGCCACCCGGGCGTGCGGGCGCCGCGCGATGTCAGCCGCGGCCAGCGCGACGAGCCGGTCCCTGGCGGAGCGTCGCGTCCGCACCTTCTCCACCACCTCGATCGCACCGTCGTGGAGCGAGAGGATCGGGCGCAGGCCGAGCACGATGCCGAACGCCGTCGCCGGCATGCTCAGCCGGCCACCCTTGCGCAGGTGCTCCAGCGAGTCCACCAGGAACCAGACCCGTGTCGACGCCGCGACGGCGAGAGCGTGCTCGGCCACCAGGCTCCCCGACGGCAGGGACGGTCCGACCCGACCCCGGGCGTGCCACCGGGCACGGGCGGCGGCGAACGGACCCGCCCCCGGTGCCGGCGCGGGCGGTTCGGGTGGGCCGAGCGAGAAGCGCGCCGCGTCGAGCACCGCGAAGCCCAGCGCCATCGCGACCGCCCCGGAGTCGACCACGTGCACGGTCACCGGTGCGGCCTCCGCGGCGAGGCTCGCCGCCCGCACCGTGCCCGACAGCTCCCCCGACAGGTGGATCGACACGATCTCTCGGGCGCCGGACGCCGCGGCCCGGTCGTACGCCGCGGCGAAGGCCGCCGGTGACGGCTGCGACGTCGACACCCTGGCGCCCCGGGTCAGCGCCGTGAGCAGGGCGCCCGGGGTCAGGTCGACGCCCTCGATGTGCCGCTCGCCGTCGACGACGACATCCAGCGGGACGACACCGATGCCCCACCGCTCGGCCGCGCCCTCGGGGAGCGAGGCCGTGGAGTCGGTGACGATCGCCACGGACGGCTGCTCAGGGCGACGACCGGGCATGCGGCTCAGGCCGGGACGACGTTGACGAGCTTCGGCGCACGGACGATCACGGTGCGGATGTCGCGCCCGTCGAGCGCGCGCTGCACACCGACGTCGGCGAGCGCCAGCGCGCGCAGGTCGTCCTCGGACGCGTCCGACGCCACCTCGGCACGCCCGCGCACCTTGCCCTGCACCTGGAAGATGCACGTCACGGAGTCCTCGACCAGCTGGGCCGGGTCCGCCACGGGGAACGGCTCGTACGCCAGGGAGCGCTCGTGGCCCAGCCTCGACCACAGCTCCTCGGCGACGTGCGGCGCCACCGGTGCGGTCATGAGCACGAGCGGCTCGACCGCGGCGCGGGGTGTCGTCGGCAGGGTGGTGAGGTGGTTGTTCAGCACGATCAGCCGCGAGATCGCCGTGTTGAGCCGCATCGCGCCCATGTCCGCCGTGACGTCGGCGATCACGCGGTGCAGCACCTTGAGCGTCTCGGGGGAAGGCGCCTCGTCGGACACCGTCGTCGTCCCGGTGCCCTCGTCCACCACGTTGCGCCACAGACGCTGCAGGAAGCGCTGGGACCCGACCACCGCACGCGTGTCCCACGGGCGCGACAGGTCCAGCGGTCCCATCGACATCTCGTAGACGCGCAGGGTGTCGGCGCCGTAGTCGGCGTACATCTGGTCCGGGGAGACGGCGTTCTTCAGGGACTTGCCGATCTTGCCGTACTCGCGGAACACCTCCTGGCCGTTCCAGGAGTAGCCCGACGGGAACGACTCGTCCTCGAGCACCTCGACGGCGGGGACGTAGGCGCCTCGTGCGTCGGTGTACGCGTAGTCCTGGATGTAGCCCTGGTTGAACAGCTTGTGGAACGGCTCCCCGCTCGAGACGTGTCCCAGGTCGTGCAGCACCTTGTGCCAGAACCGCGCGTAGAGCAGGTGCAGGACGGCATGCTCGACGCCGCCGACGTACAGGTCGACGCCGCCGACGGAGCCCGCGGGCTGGTCACCGTGGCCGGGACCCATCCAGTACTGCTCGAGAGCCGGGTCCACCAGGACCGTGTCGTTGCCGGGGTCCAGGTAGCGCAGGTAGTACCAGCAGGAGCCCGCCCAGTTGGGCATCGTGTTGGTGTCCCGGCGGTACTGCTTCGGGCCGTCGCCCAGGTCGAGCGTGACGTTCACCCAGTCCTGGTTGCGGCCCAGCGGCGGCTCCGGGGTGGAGTGGGCGTCGTTCGGGTCGAACGTGCGCGGCGAGTAGTCGGGGACCTCGGGCAGGTTCACCGGCAGGGCCGAGTCCGGGACCGCCAGGGGGAGGTCGTGCTCGTCGTACACGATCGGGAACGGCTCGCCCCAGTAGCGCTGCCGGCTGAACAGCCAGTCGCGCAGCCGGTACGTGATGGTGCCCTCGCCCACGCCCTTCGCGGTCAGCCAGTCGGTGATCGCCGCCTTGGCGTCGGCCACCGACAGCCCGTCCAGGCTGATCTCGGCGTTGGAGGAGTTGATCGCGAGGCCGTCGCCGGTGCGGGCACCCGGCTCGGTGCCCTCCGGCGCGTCGACCGTGTAGACGACGGGCAGGGCGAACGCCTCCGCGAACGCGAAGTCGCGGGCGTCGCCGCCGGGGACGGCCATGATCGCGCCGGTGCCGTACCCCATCAGCACGTAGTCCGCGGTGAACACCGGCAGCAGGTCGCCGTTGACCGGGTTGGCGGCCAGGTGACCCGTGAACACGCCCGTCTTGCGGCCGGCGTCGGCCTGCCGCTCCACTGCCGTCTTCGATGCGGCCTCGGCCCGGTACGACGCCACCGCGTCCACCGGGGTGCGGTGACCGCCGGTCCAGATGTCCTTGGTGCCGTCGGGCCACGCCGCCGGCACCTCGTCGAGCAGGGGGTGCTCGGGAGACACCACGACGAAGGTGGCGCCGAACAGGGTGTCCGGCCGGGTGGTGAACACCTCGACCTGGTCACCGCCCTGCACAGGGAACCGCACCCGCGCGCCGGACGACCGCCCGATCCAGTTGCGCTGCATCGCCTTGACCTTGTCCGGCCAGTCGATGTGCTCCAGGTCGTCGATCAGCCGGTCGGCGTAGGCCGTGATCCGCATGTTCCACTGCCGCAGGCTGCGCTGGAACACCGGGAAGTTGCCGCGCTCGGAGCGGCCGTCCGCGGTGACCTCCTCGTTGGCCAGCACCGTGCCCAGGCCCGGGCACCAGTTCACGGGCGTCTCGGAGACGTAGGCCAGGCGCTGGGTGTCGAGCACGCGGCGGCGACCGACCTCGTCCAGGTCGGACCACGAGACCTCGCCGTCGAGCGCTCGTTCGCCGGAGTCGTACTCCGCGACCAGCTCCGCGATCGGGCGCGCGCGGCCCACGCCGCCGTCGGGCCGCGGGGCCGTCTCGTCGTACCAGGAGTCGAAGATCTGCAGGAAGATCCATTGCGTCCAACGGATGTAGCCGGGGTCGATCGTCGCGAACGTCCGGCGCGGGTCGTGCGCCAGGCCGAGCCGACGCAGCTGGCGCTGCATGATGACGATGTTCGCCTCGGTGGTGGTGCGCGGGTGCTGGCCCGTCTGGACGGCGAACTGCTCCGCCGGCAGCCCGAACGCGTCGAAGCCGAAGGCGTGCAGCACGTTGTCGCCCTGCATGCGGCGGAACCTGCCCACCACGTCCGTGGCGATGTAGCCCAGCGGGTGCCCGACGTGCAGGCCTGCGCCCGAGGGGTACGGGAACATGTCCATCACGAAGAACGCCGGCTGCGCGGGGTCGGCGTTCCGGCCGTCGCCGTCGGTGAGGTCGCCCGTGGGGTTCGCGGCGAAGAAGGTGCCGCGGTCCGCCCACTCGTCCTGCCAGCGCAGCTCGATCTCGCGCGCGAGATCGGCCGTGTAGCGGAACGGGACGTCGTCGGTGGAGGTGGGCGTGGGGGCGTCCTGCGAGGTCACCCGGCGAGTTTACCGACCGCCCGTGAGGGCGCCGTACGCGGCCGTGTGGGCGTGGAGGTGCGGTCGTATGCTCCGGTCATGTCGGACAGCACCCCGCAGCCAGGCCCCACCACGTCCCCGGCCGACCTGGCTGCCCTGCGGGCCGCCGCCGCCCAGGCCGCCGCGGAGGCTGCCGAGGCGAGGTCCCAGGCCGCGGCTGCCGCGCTCGCCGCTGCGGAGGCCGCTGCGTCGGGGCAGGCGAGCGTGGCGCCGCCGCCCGCGGCCCCCCCGACGTCGACACCCGCAGCCACGCCCGCGGCACCACCCGCCGCACCACCCGCACCGACACTGTCGGACCATGCCGCCCAGATCGCCGCGGGCTACACCTTCGCCGGTCCGATGCTCCCCCTCGGCGCGCTCGTGGAGGGGGACGTGGCGTTCCCCGACGTCCCGGTCGGGATCCCCCTCGGGATGATGAACCGGCACGGCCTCGTGGCCGGCGCCACCGGCACGGGCAAGACCAAGACGCTCCAGGTCCTCACCGAGGCGCTCTCGACTGCCGGTGTCCCCGTGTTCGTCTCGGACATCAAGGGTGACCTGTCCGGGCTGGCCGTGCCGGGCACCTCGAGCGAGAAGCTCCTGGCCCGCACGTCGAGCCTCGGGCAGGACTGGGTGGCCACCGCGTCGCCGGTCGAGTTCCTCAGCCTGGGCGGGATCGGGGCGGGCTCCCCGGTGCGGACCACCGTCACGGACTTCGGGCCGCTGCTGCTGTCCAAGGTGCTGGGCCTGAACGCGACGCAGGAGTCGAGCCTGGGCCTGATCATGCACTGGGCCGACACCCAGGGGCTCGCGCTCCTGGACCTCAAGGACCTCCAGGCCACCATCGCGTACCTGGTCAGCGACGAGGGCAAACCGCTGCTCAAGGGCATCGGCGGCCTCTCGGCGGCGACCGCGGGGGTCATCCTGCGCGAGATCGTGTCGCTGCAGAGCCAGGGCGCCGACGCCTTCTTCGGCGAGCCGGCGTTCGACGTGTCCGAGCTGCTGCGGACCACTCCCGACGGTCGGGGCGTCGTCAGCGCGCTCGAGCTGCCCGGCGTGCAGGACCGGCCCGCCCTGTTCTCGACGTTCCTCATGTGGCTGCTGGCCGAGCTGTTCCAGGAGCTCCCCGAGGTGGGCGACCCCGACAAGCCGAAGCTGGTGTTCTTCTTCGACGAGGCGCACCTGCTGTTCACCGGCGCGTCCTCGGACTTCCTCACCCAGGTCACGCAGACGGTCCGGCTGATCCGCTCCAAGGGCGTCGGCGTCTTCTTCGTCACCCAGAGCCCCAAGGACGTGCCGGCGGACGTGCTGGGCCAGCTGGGCAACCGGGTGCAGCACGCCCTGCGCGCGTTCACCCCCGACGACGCCAAGGCCCTGCGGTCCGCTGCCCGGACCTTTCCGACCTCCCCCTACGACCTCGAGCAGCTGCTCCAGTCGCTGGGCACCGGCGAGGCGGTGGTCACGGTCCAGTCCGAGCGCGGGACGCCGACGCCCGTGGCGTGGACGCGGCTGCGGGCGCCGCAGTCGTCGATGGAGCCCATGCCCGCCGCGACCATGGCGGCCGCCGTGTCCGCGTCCCCGTTGTCCACCCGGTACGCGGTGGCCGTCGACCGCGAGTCGGCGTACGAGCTGCTCGCGGTCCGGGCCCAGAAGGCGCAGGAGGCGGCCCGCCGCGCGCAGGAGGCGGAGGAGGCGCAGGACCGGGCCGACGAGGCCGCCCGTGAGGCGCGCCGCGCGGCTCCGCGGCGGTCGGCCAGCCGGACGAGCCCCCTGGACAGCCTGCTGCGGTCAGCGGGTACTCAGCTGGGGCGTGAGATCACGCGCTCGATCTTCGGCACCCGCCGGCGCTGAGAGCGTCGGTGCGGGTCCGCGCCCGAACGCCAGCACGACGCCGAGTCCCAGGGCGGTCAGCCCCGCGCCGACCCACGCCGGCGCCAGGTACCCGAAGCCGCCGGCGATGACCAGGCCGCCGGCGAACGCGCCCGCCGCGTTGCCCAGGTTCAGCGCGGAGTGGCACAGCGCGGCGCCCAGGGACGGTGCCGCCGGCGAGACGTCCATCAGGCGCGTCTGGAGGGACAGCCCGAGCACCTGGGACGTCACGCCCAGCAGGACGAGGGCCAGGACCGCGGGCACCGGGGACGCCCCGACGAGCGCGATGGCGACGAGCACCACGATCGTCGCGACCATGCCCCCGATGACGGTCCCGAGCACCGACCGGTCGGCCAGCCGCCCGCCCAGCAGAGTGCCGATCGTCATGCCGATCCCGTACAGGGCGAGCACGAGGGGGACCAGCGAGATGTCCAGCCCCGTCACCTCGGTGAGCAGCGGCTTGACGTAGGAGTAGACCGCGAACATCCCGCCGAACCCGACGGCACCGGCGCCGAAGGCGATCCACAGCCGTCGGTTGCGCAGGGCGGCGAGCTCGGTGCGGACCGTGGTGCCGGCCGGGGAGGGCAGCGACGGCGTCCACGCGTGCAGCGCGGCAAGCGTGACCAGCCCGAGCCCGCCGACCCCGACGAACGCCCACCGCCAGCCCACGGCCTGCCCGATGATCGCGGTCAGCGGGACCCCCACCGCGCACGCGACCGTCAGCCCCGCCATCATCGCGGCGACCGCCCGGCCACGCTTCTCCGGGCCGACGACGGCCGTCCCCATGACCGCGCCGACCCCGAAGAACGCCCCGTGGGGCAGCCCGGCGAGGAACCGCGCGAGCACCAGCCAGCCCTGGGTGGGCGCGAACGCCGACAGCACGTTGCCGACGGTGAACGCGACCATCAGCAGGAGCAGGAGCCGACGACGGTCCAGCCGGGCGCCGAGGGCCGCGAGCGTCGGGGCTCCCGCGACGACACCGAGGGCGTACGCGGTGATCGCGTGCCCGGCCGTGGGGATGGACACCGCGAGGTCGTCGGCGATCTCGGGCAGCAGGCCCATCGTGGCGAACTCGGTGGTCCCGATTCCGAACCCGCCGAGCGCGAGGGCGAACAGCGCGGCGCGCGAGCGCGCGGGGGTGAGGGTGACCAAACGACGAGCCTCCGGACGAATCGATTCGATCCCGATGTGGAGTGCGTCGTCGTCAGCTCCGGTGGATGCCGCCCAGCGTACGGGGTGTCAGGCCGACGGGACCAGCCAGATGGCGCGGGCGGCCACCTCGCCGAGGTCGACCGTGCGCGCACCCACCCGCACCGAGATCACGCCGGCGACCGTGCGGCGCTCCACCACGACGAGCGGCGCGTCGAGCACGAGCCCGACCGACTCCAGGTAGCGCAGCAGGCCTGGGTCGGCGTCGGAGATGCGCGCGACCGCCCACTCCCCCGGCTCCACCTCCCACAGCACGCTGGCCGCCGGGATCTCGAGCGACCCGTCCGCACCCGGGATGGGGTCGCCGTGCGGGTCGCGGCGCGGGTGCCCGAGCTGGGCGGCGATGCGCTCGACGAACAGGTCCGAGACCGCGTGCTCGAGCACCTCGGCCTCGTCGTGCACCTCGTCCCAGCCGTACCCGAGCAGCTCCACCAGGAACGTCTCGATGAGACGGTGCCGGCGCACGACCGCCAGCGCGTGCCGCTCGCCCTCCGCCGTGAGCTCCACGGCACCGTACGGCTGGTGCGTGAGCAGCCCGCTGTCCGCGAGCCGCCGGACGGTCTCCGACACCGTGGACGCCCCGACTCCGAGACGCCTGGCCAGCATCTTGGTGGTGACCGGTTGGCTCGACCACTCGCGGGCCGACCACACGACCTTGAGGTAGTCCTGCGTGACGGCGCTCAGCTCGGGGGTGGTCGGCGTGCTCACGGGATCAGGGTAGGGCGCCCCCCACGCCCTCCGGGTTCACCAGCCGTCGACGGACCAGTGCCACGGCTCGCCCGGCAGGTTCTCGAGGCCGTAGTCCGCGGCGTGCTCGGTGAGCCAGACGAACGCCGGTGAGCCGGCCCGGAGCACGGACCCCCCGGTCGTGAAGTCGAGGGCCAGACCCCGCTCGTGCCGGGACGTCCCCGGCGGAGCCGTCTGCGGGCGGCAGGCGACGACCGTCGGGTCCTCCTCGGTCGGGCCGCAGTTGGCGGCGCGCAGCGCGATCTGCTGGCTCGCGCTGCGCCACCCGCCGGCGTGCAGGTCGATGCCGTCGTCGCGCGCGGCCGCCATCAGGGCGTCCAGCGCGTCGGCGAGGCACGGGTGCACCCGGACGCCGAGCCCGGTGACCACGGTGTCGGACTCGGGGACCGGCGCCGTGACCTCGTCGCAGTCGGTGGCCACCTCGGTCCGCGCCATGAGCTCGACCGGGACGTCCACGCGCCACAGCTCCTGCCCGGTCGTCGCGCGCAGCAGCAGGGCGCCCTCCTCGAGCTGGAGCGTCGCCCCCGGGCTGGCGGGCGCGCCGGTGGTCCACAGTGCCGTTCCGTCGGCACCCGACACCGTCACGGTGCCGTCCTCGAGGACCGCGAGCGCGGCTGCGCCGGGCGTGGGAGCCGTCCACACCACCGACTGGTCGTAGGTCAGGGTGAGGCCGTCGGCCGCGAGCCCGAGCCGCAGGTGTCCGTCCGGGGAGCTCAGCTGCTGGCCGACCGCCAGCGGCGCCCCCGTGGCCAGCGACGACGGCCCGATCACCGTGCCGGTGCTCCACACGGGAGCGCCTGCGACGTCGTACAGGACCAGGTCGCCGTCGTCCTGGAGCACCAGCGACGACCCGGGGTGGCCCGCGGTCCGGCTGCGCCAGGTCCGGTTGCCGTCGGCGTCGGCGACGACGAGGTTGCCGTCCTCGCGCAAGGTGAGCGTGGAGCCGGGCACGTCGGTCTGCGTGGACCAGCGCGTCGTCGCGTCCGGGCCGAGGAGCGCCACCGAGCCGTCGTCGAGCACGAGGAGCGTCTGCCGACCGTCCGGCGAGGAGAGTGCGTCCCCGGGCGCCAGCACGCCGCCCGGCGGGAGGATCGACGGGCGCACGCCGGTGCCGGTGTCCCACACCTGCGCACCCTGCGCGTCGAGCACCACGAGGTCGCCGTCGTCCTTCAGCACCAGGGTCGACCCCGGGCTCGCCGGCGCATCCGGTCGCCAGCTCACGGTGCCGTCGGGCGCGGTCAGGGTGACGTCCCCGCTCTCGGCCACGGTGAGCAGCGACCCCGGGCTCGAGGGGCCGGAGACCCAGCGGGGATCGGGGTCGGCGCCGTACAGGGCGAGCACCCCGTCGGGCTGGACCACCAGCGTCTGCGAGCCGTCCGCCGACACCAGGCCCTCACCCGGTGCGAGCACCTCCCCTGGACGCAGCTCGGCCTCGCCGGGGGCCGCGGACGCGCCCGGTGCGAGCACGAGAGTGCCGACGAGCACGCACAGGCCGGTCAGGGCCGCACGAACGGCAGGGTGCGACCGCGCACCCCGCTGCTCCCCGACCGACGACGCAGCCCGGACCATCCGCCCTCCCCCGCGCGCGGCCGAGGCTCCGGTTCGCGCGCACCTCCACCCTAGGACAGTGTGACTCGGATCACACGGGTGAAGGAGTGCTGCCACCACCGGGCTGGGCGGGCACCACAGGTGTCGCCGGCCACCGCAGTCGCGAGGTGACGGAGACCGTGGTGTCGGGCCGGACCTGCACCAGCTGGTAGTCGAGGAACCGGCGCGTGTCCGGGTTCCAGCGCAGCACGGTCAGCTCCGCGACCCCGTTGAGCGGGCCCACGGTGGGCTGCCCCAGCGTCGCTCCGGCGGTGCTCGAGCTCACGAAACGCACCCCGCGGGCCACGCGCTCCGGCCCGTAGCGGCGGTGCAGGTGGCCCGAGATCTGCGCCGGGACGCAGCCGCCGTCCAGCGCGGCCTGCCCGACGGCCGGGGTGTGGATCAGCAGCAGGTCGACCCCGTCGGAGTCGTCGCACGCGACGTCGGCCAGCCGGTCGGCCACGTCCGACGACGACTCCGTCCCCGCCTGCGCGGTCCCGCCGGCTCCGACGCGCGTCTCGTTCGCGTCGCTGTCACCGAGGATGCGCAGGCCGTCCACCTCGACGACCTCGCCGTCCAGCACCGTGGCGCCGGCCCTCGCGTAGTTCCTCGACGTCTCCCGTGAGTCGTGGTTGCCGGGGGACGTGACCAGCTCCACGCCCGCCGGCACCGCTCGGGCGAACGTGGTGACGCAGTACTGCTCGACCGAGGTCCCGTTGATCGTCGTGTCGCCGGCATCGAGGACGAGGTCGGCCCCCGAGCGCTCGACGAGCGTGCGGATGAGTGGCGCCATGCCGACGTTGCAGTGCAGGTCGGAGACCACGACGACGGTGAGCAGGCTCTCCTCGTCCGGTCCGCTCGGGCTGCCGCTGGGTGTCGGGCCGTCGGTCGGCGACGAGTCCCGGCGGTCGTCCCACGCGGACTCGAGCGAGGCGTTCGCCCCCGCGTAGAACTCCTCGTTCTTGCGCAGCTCGGCCACCACCTGCCCGCCGTAGGTGTCGATCACACCGCCGAGCCGCCCGGTCACGCGCGCACCCTCGAGCGGCGTCCCGTCGAAGACCGCCGACGCCGGTTGCGACACCGACGGCCGGTCCCTGCGCCCCAGGCTGGACGTGACGACGGTGGCGGTCAGCGCGACCACCGTCGCCCCGACCACAGCCGACCGCAGGTGCGGACGCACGTGCGCGTGCAGCTCCGCGCGCCGCGTCCCCCCGATCAGGAACCGCGCCAGGAACCATCCGCCGAGCAGGACCGCGAGGGCCAGCCCGGCCCGCTCCAGCGCCTCGACGGCCAGCGCGCGGGCGACGTCCTGCACGGTCGCCTGCGGGCCGGAGAAGAACTGGAGGTAGCTCTGGAGGTCCCCGCTCAGGGCGGCGAGCGTCCGGGACTGGTCGAGCTCGGTGACCGACGCGGGGATCTCCTGCACGATGACGCGCACACCGAGCGTGAGCGGCAGCGGCGAGTCGATCTGCAGCGTCCCGAGCGGTCCGAGGTCGACGGTCACGGTGTCGTCCGTGGTCACGTCGTAGCGCGCCTCGTGCGGACCGAGGCTGCTCTCGACCGAGGCGGTGGTGATCCCGAACGTGAGCGCGACCAGCACGGCCCCGAGGGCCAGGAGGGCGCGCGGCCACCATCGACGCTCGACGCCCGGCTCCGGGCTGCTCGGGTGGCTCATCGCCCCCGAGCCTAGGGCGCGCGCCGCCTCAGCCCTGCGCGTCGCGCCAGGCCACCCACTCGGCGGCCAGCGACAGGTCGTAGTCCGGGCCGCTGGTGCCCACCGTGAACAGCGTCGCGCCGGCGGCGACGAGCGCGTCCGCGACCTTGCTCGGCGACGCACCCACGCCGACCGAGCGCTCGACCAGCGCAGCCGTGTCCCGGCCGACCTCGGTGCCGTGCTCGTCGAGGATCGTGCTCTTGCGGCTCAGGGTGTCGACGTCCCCGAAGGAGTGCCAGACGTCGGCGTGCTCGGCGACGACCCGCAGCGTCTTGCGCTCGCCGCCCCCGCCGATCAGCACCGGGATCTCCCGCGTCGGCGTCGGGTTGGACGCCGCCCAGCGTGCCTTGATCCTCGGCAGCGCCTGCGCGAGGTCCGCGATCCGCGAGCCCGCGGTGCCGAACTCGTACCCGAACTGGTCGTAGTCCTTCTCGAACCAGCCCGCGCCGATCCCCAGGATGAGCCGGCCGCCGCTGATGTGGTCGACCGTGCGGGCCATGTCCGCCAGCAGCTCGGGGTTCCGGTAGGAGTTGCACGTCACCAGTGCGCCGATCTGCACGCGGCTGGTCTGCTCGGCCCACGCACCGAGCATGGTCCAGCACTCGAAGTGCTTGCCGTCCGGGTCGCCCGTCAGCGGGAAGAAGTGGTCCCAGTTGAAGAGGATGTCGACCCCGAGGTCCTCCGCGCGGCTCACGGCGTCGCGGAGCTGGGCGTAGTCGGCGTGCTGGGGCTGGAGCTGGACTCCGATGCGGATGGGGTGCGTCATGGTGCCGAGCCTACGGACGGCCGAGCGATCGGGCCGTTCGAGCAGAGGACAGGATCTGACCGCTATGGCGAGCAGACTGGCGGGACGACCCCAGCGAAGGAGTGACCGATGGACATGAAGCTCGAGCTCGTCTCCGTTCCCGTGACCGACATCGACCGCGCGAAGGCGTTCTACGTCGACCAGGTGGGGTTCGTCGCCGACCACGACATCCCGGTCGACGAGCTCCTGCGGTTCGTGCAGCTCACTCCCCCGGGCTCGGCGTGCTCGATCGTGCTCGACGTGAACATGACCTCGATGCCCGCGGGCGCGCAGCAGGGGCTCCAGGTGGTGGTCGACGACGCGGACGCCGCCTTCGCGTACCTGGTGGGCCGTGGCGTGGCCGCCGAGCCGGTGGTGGAGTTCCCGTGGGGGCGGTTCACCTTCTTCGCGGACCCGGACGGCAACCGCTGGGCCGTGCAGCAGCTCATCCGGGGGTAGGGGCGCTCGCCGCGATGAGCAGCTCGGCCGCCGAGCGGATCTGCGCGATCTGCTCGACGGTCAGGCCCAGGCCGTCCACCATCGCGGCCGGGATCCCGACGGCGGACGCCCGCAGCTCGCGGCTGCGCTCCGTCACGACGATCTCCAGCGCGCGCTCGTCGTCGGTGGCGCGCTCGCGCCGGACCAGGCCCATGCCCTCCAGTCGCTTGACCAGCGGGGACGCCGTCGCGGGCTCGAGGTGCAGGAGCGCCGCGAGGTCCTTGAGCGAGAGCCGCCCGTACTGCCAGAGCGCGAGCATGGCGAGGTACTGCGGGTGCGTCAGCCCGAGCGGCTCCAGCAGCGGCCGGTAGAAGGCCACGAGGCTGCGCGCGGCGGCCGACACGGTGAGGCAGACCTGGGCCTCGACGGCGAGCGGATCGTCCATGGGGCGATGATAGGTCGTGGGCTTATAGTTAGGGCACGAACTAGTGAGGAGACGTCCGTGCCGAAGAAGCGCCGTCGCGACATGACGGAGTGGTGGCTCACCTACCTCGGTCCCGCGCAGGTGGGCAACATCCGCGGTCCGCGCAAGCAGCTGACGCCGGACGAGGTCGCCCGCGACAGCGAGCTCCAGGCGGACTTCGAGCGGGTGGTCGACGCCAGCGGCCGCACGTTCCTGGTGGAGCGCCCCGCTACTGGTAGCTGACCAGGTCGGGCACCGGCTGCACCTGATACGTCTGCGTCGGCTCCAGCATCGGCGCGTCCTCGTCGTAGAAGTTCTTCCACCCCCAGCGCACCGGTGGCGCGTCGGTGCGCAACGCGTTCCAGGTGCCCGCCTTCGCCGGTTGCGAGCCCTGCCCGTCGACGTGGATCACCAGCGCCAGCTCGTCGCGTGAGGTGTCGAGCCGGCCCCGGTCGACGATCATCCGGCCCGCGAACTGATGGAGCACGAACATCTTCTGAGGTAGCGCGCGCTGCGCGGTGAAGTCCGCGAGCCACGCGACGACCCCGTTCACCTCGTCGATGCCCACGGAGCCGATCTGGCGCAGGTGCACCTGGTCGGGGGCCAGGCGCCACTCCGGGTCCAGGGCGAGCCCGACGTACGGCAGCGCGAGCAGGTCGGCGTACTGCTGCGCCTGCGTGAGGAAGTCGGTGCGCCCCGGCTGGAGGTCCAGGACGACGGCCATGCCTGCCGCTCCCGCCGCCTCCACCAGGGGACGGAGCTCTTCGACCGGGCGCTCCTGCGAGTAGTTGCCGTCGGCCCCCGGGCCCGCCGACGCGATGGTCGCGATGATCTCGACCGTCGGCACGACGACGTCCGCGGTGAGCGTGCGGTACGGCGCCGCGGTCGCGTCCGCACGAGCCAGCGTCGCCGGGACGTCCTGCTCCCCCAGCACGCCCAGCGCCGCCGATCCGGGCGTGCCGTAGAGCGCCACGTACTTCTTGCCCGGCAGGCCCGGGACCTGCGGGAACACGAGCTGCCCTCCGCCTCCCAGCAGCACGCCGGTCCGCGCGGACGCCACGCGCCTCGCCAACCGGTCTGCCGGGCCGAACGCGCCGCCGACGGCGATCGTGTGCTCCGGCGCGGCCGCCGCGATGGCCTGCACGCTCGCCGTCGTGGCCCGCGGGTCGCCGGCCGGGGCGTCGAGCACCGGGATGCCGGCCGCCCGGAGGGTCGCGAACGCGGCGACGGGATCGGCTCCCACGCCGGTGAGCGCGACCGTCCCGGCGACCGCGGCGGTCGGTCGGGTCGGCGGGAGCACCGGGGCTGGGGACGGGGTCGGCGACGCGGTGGTCGACGAGGTCGGCGTGGGGGTGGTGGGCGCCGTGGCCGGCGCGGGCGCGACCTGCACCATCAGGACGGCCGTTCGGGGCGCCGCGAGAGCACGCACCGCCGCGGCCTCCTGCCCGGGCGGGACCGGGGTCGGCGCCCCGAACCTGGCTCCCGTGGCCGCGCGCAGCGCCACCCCGTCCGAGCCGGCCGGGACTGTCACCACGGCCACGGACCGCGCGGGGGTGAGCGCCACCGCACCGACCGCCAGCACGGCCTGGGTGTCGAGGCGTGCGAGCTCCGCCAGCACCGGTGCCGGGTCCGCGGCGACGGTGGTCAGCAGCACCGGCGCACCCAGTGCGACCCCCACCGTCGCGGCGGTCAGCTGCGCCGCCACGTCCTCGGCCGGCGCGACGACCACCACGGGCGCGGTCACGAACACCGCCCGCGACGCCTCGAGGGCGGCGTCCTGGGCGGTGGCGGCCGGGAGCACCGTCGCGGCCTCCGCCGGTGCACCGGTCTCGGCCGTGACCGCGGTGGGAGTCGGCGTCGGGGTCGGGGTGAGCGACACCGTCGGGGTCGGCTCGACCGGCCCGCCGTCGTCCGTGCAGCCCGTCAGCGCCAGGGCGGCGACGAGCAGCACGACGAGTCGTCGGCCCTGCGGCACGGCTCTACCTCCTGGTCGACGGTCGACCGACAGCATAGGAGTGCCCACCGACCGGACCGGGCCCCGGAGAGCGCAAGTGCGCTGAGAGTGCGTCCGACACGGTGCGCGTCGAGCGGACGGTCCTCGCGGGCGGAGCGCCGGCGTGCCAACCTCGGAGGATGGGGTCCGCGGGCGAGGTCGTGCAGGCGTACGTCGCGGCCCAGGCGGAGCGACTGCTCGCGGCCGTCCCCGCCGCCCGCGCCGGAGACGACGTGGCCGTCCACGACGCCCGAGTGGCCACCCGGCGGCTGCGAGCTGCCCTGTCGGTCTACCGCCCGGTCCTGGACCGCACGGTCACCGACCCGCTGCGCGACGAGCTCGCCGAGCTCGGGACCGTGCTGGGTGCTGCCCGGGATGCCCACGTCGAGCTTCTCGCGCTCCGGCGCAGGCTGGCGCTCGAGGACCCCGATCTCGTGGTCGGACCGGTCGAGCAGCGGATCGACGAGGACCGCTCCGCCGCGCGCCTCCAGGCACAGGACCGCCTCGACGCGTGGCTGGCGTCGGCGCGGTTCGCCGACCTCACCGAGGTGCTCGCCCGGGATCTGTCGAGCGGCCCCCGTGCGGCCGGCGAGGCGGCCACTGTCCTTCCTCGGCGAGCCCGCCGGGCCTGGGACCGGTTCGACCGCGCCGTGGAGGTGGCCGCTGCGGCACCGGTCGGCGAGGACCACGACGAGGCCCTGCACGAGGTCCGCAAGGCGGCGCGGCGCGCACGCTACGCCAGCAGGTCGCCGTGCCGGTCGTCGGACCCGCTGCGCGGCGCAGCGCCCGGCGGGCGCACCGGGTGCAGGAGGTCCTCGGGACCCAGCACGACGCGGTGGTGCGCCAGGAGACGCTGCGCCGGCTCGCGCACCAGGCGGAGCTCGACGGGGAGAGCACGTTCACGTACGGGCGCCTGCACGCGCTCGAGCAGGTGGCTGCGTCGGAGGCGGAGCGGGCCGCGAGGACGCCGGTGCGCAAGGCGGTCCGACGCGGGCACCGCCGGTGGACGCGCTAGTCGGAGAGGTGCTCGTCCGGGCGGTGGTTGTGGCCGAGGCTCTGCAGGAACCGTGGGCCGACGCGCGCGAGCTCCGCCTCGTACGCGGCCGACCAGGTGCCGTAGGGGGTGCCCGCGAGCGCGTCGTTGGAGAACCTCGGGTCCGACGTCAGCTCGGTGACGCAGAACTCGGGGATGGTCAGGTCGGTGACCGGCCCGCCGCGCTCCACCTCGGCGACCACCAACGGAGCGTTCCCGCCGGCGAACGTGTCGACCACCCAGCCGTCGTCGCCCAGCCAGACCGAGTGCCGCGTCTTGGCCACCCTGGCGCCGCCGCGCCGCACCAGCTCGAGGCCCACGGAGACGTCCAGCTCGCGCTCGGCCTCGTAGCGGGTGCCCTCGTTCATCGGGCCCTTCACCGTAATCGCGCAGAAGTCCATCTGGTCCGCGTACTGCTCCAGGATCGCGAGCTCGTCGAGCCCCGGCTCGAGCGCCAGCCCGTCCACCGTGGCCTGCACCCGGACGCGGATGGCGAAGCCGGCGTCGGCCAGGACATAGCTCTGCACGATGAGGGCCGGTGCCGCGTCGAGCAGGTCCGCGGGGACGTCACGCGCCCAGAAGCGACGCTCGAACTCGAAGTCGCCGTACCCGGTGTCGCTCACCCTCCGAGGGTATCGGCCGAGGTCAGCATTGCTGTGCACATCGTGCGGCGCCTCGTCATTCCGTGCTGACCGCGTCGAGCACGGGCAGCCGCGCCGCGCGCACGGCCGGCCACAGCGCGGCGACCACACCGACGACCACGGCGAGCGCGAGCATGAGCCCGATGCTCGCCCACGGGATCGCGAGCGTGCGCAGGCCGACGTCGGCGAACACGGTGGGCAGCGTGGCGGCGAGCGCGACCCCCATCACCAGCCCGACCGCCGTGCCGAACACCGCGGTGAGCACCGACTCGAGCGTGATGGTGGTGCCCAGCTGGAGCCGGCCCAGGCCGACCGCGCGGAGCAGCCCGATCTCCCGGGTCCGCTCGATGACCGACAGGGCGAGCGTGTTGACGATGCCGAGCACCGCGATGACGACCGACAGGCCGAGCAGCGCGTAGAGGATCACGAGCACGCGGTCCACCTGCGCGGCCAGGTCGGACACGAACTCCTCGCTGTCCATCACCGACACCACGACGTACGGGCGCACGGTCGCGGTGAGCTTCCCGCGGAGCGCACCGACGTCGGCTCCGTCGGCGGCCGTGACGAACACGGTGGTCAGGCGCTGCTCGTCGACCGAGAACAGGGCGTCCAGCACCGTCTGCGAGACCACGAACGGCACCCCGAACGCCGGCGAGTCGATGACCGCGCCGATCGTGACCGTCTCGGCCCCGGACGAGCCGACCAGCGTGAGCTCCTGCCCCAGCGACCAGTCCTCGTCGTCCATCGTGGTCCGCTGCACCGCGACCTGGCCCGCTGCGAGCGCGCCGGGGAACTCCCCGTCGACCACCTCGGTGCGGATGCTCCGTCCGACAGCGGTGGGATCGATGCCGGTGATGGCGAACGTGGAGCCGCCCACGAGGACGCCCGCCGTGGAGAACGTGTCGGCCGCCCGGACGCCGGGCAGCGCCCGCACGTCGGCCACCGCCTGCGCCGGCACCGTGCCCTGGGCGGCACCCCGCAGGATGTAGTCGGTGGTGGCCTCCTGCGTGACGATCGCGCTGGTCGACGCCTGGGTGGTCGCGGCGATCACGGCCGCGGCGCCGACGAGCGCCATCCCGACCATGAGCGCGCCCGCCGTGTTCGCCGTGCGGCGCGGGTTGCGGGTCACGTTGCCGCGCGCCAGCGGCCCGACCGGCCGCCACCCGGCGATGGGCAGGGACGCCACGCGCAGGAACCCGCGGGCCAGCACCGGGGAGGCGGCGAGCACGCCGAGCACCACGCCGCCGGCACCGAAGCCGAGCAGGGCACCGGCGTGGTCGGCGGTGGGGTCCAGCAGCGCGAGCACCACGGCGCCGACGCCGAGCACCACCAGCACCACCCCCACGGTCGCACGGCGCACCAGCGAGCGCTCCGGCAGCGAGACCTCGTCGCGCAGCGCCTCGACCGGCGGCACCAGCGCGGCACGACGAGCCGGCACCGCGGCGGCGAGCACGCTCACCAACGTGCCGACGAGCACGGAGACCACCAGCGTGAACCCGTCCAGCGGCACCCGACCGGTCAGCTGCATCCCGAACCGGCCCAGCACCGTACGGAGCACGACGACCAGCCCCAGCCCGCCCGCCACGCCGAGCGCCGCGCCGACCACCCCCACGATCGCGGCCTGGAGCACGATCGAGGAGAACACCTGGAGCGGCGACGCGCCCACGGCACGCAGCAGCGCGAGCTCCCGCGTCCGCTGGCGCACCCACATGGAGAACGTGTTGGCGATGATGAAGCCGCCGACGAACAACGAGATCCCCGCGAACACCAGCAGGAACGTCGTGATGAACCCGAGGACCGTGAGGATGTTGGCGGTGGCGCGCTCGCGCACCTCGTCGCCGGTGACCGCCTCCGCCGGGACCGTCGACGCCGCCGCCACGGGGGCGATCCGGTCCACGAGCTCCTGCTCGGTCAGCCCGACCTTCGCCAGCACGGAGATCGTGGCGACCGTCCCGTCCGGCGCGAACGCGGCCTGCGCGGTCGCCGCGTCGAGGAACACCACGGTCGCGCCGGCCAGCGCGGAGCCGAGCCCCACCTCCCCGACCACCCTCACGGGCCGGACCTCGCCGCCGACCACCACGCGCGTCGCGTCGCCGATCGCCAGACCCGACGCACGCAGCGTGGCGGACTCCACCGCGATCTCGTCGGAACCCTCCGGCGCGCGCCCCGCGACCACGTCCACGGCTCGGTCCCGCGGGTCGTAGGCGAACCCGAAGCTCGGCGCCTGGGTGCTCTGCACGGCCGTGCCGTCGGCGCCGACCAGGACGAGCGGTCCCTGCACGTCCGGGAGCACCGCGGCGACGCCGTCGACCGCCTCGAGCTCGTCGACGAGGGTCAGCGGCACCGGGTTGCGCACGTCTGGGCTGATCCGGTCCGGCCCGCCCGTGCCCCCCGCCGGGTCAGCGCCCTGCACGTAGGCATCGCCGAGCGTCGTCGTCGCCACGATGTCCGTGAAGGTGGAGCCGAGCATGGTGCGCAGCGCGAACGTGCCGGCCACGAACGCGACGCCGAGGGCGACCGCGAGGACCGAGAGGCAGAACCGCACGAGGTGCGCCCGCACCCCGCGCAGGGCGACCCGGACCATCAGGGAGCGCCGACGCGCAGGGCGGCCAGGGCGGTGAGCACCGTCTCCGCCGTCGGGTCCCGCAGCTCGCCCACCACCCGGCCGTCGGCGAGGAACAGCACCCGGTGGGCGTACCCGGCGGACGTGGGGTCGTGCGTGACCATCACCACGGACTGCCCGAGGTCGTCGACGCTGCCCCGCAGGAAGCCGAGCACCTCGGCCGCGGACGTGCTGTCGAGGTTGCCGGTGGGCTCGTCCGCGAACACCACGGCAGGCCGCGCGACGAGCGCACGTGCGCAGGCCACCCGCTGCTGCTGCCCGCCGGACAGCTCGGCCGGCTTGTGACCGAGCCGGTCGGTGAGGCCCAGGGTCCCGACGACGAGGTCGAGGTGGGCGCGGTCGACGGGCCGCCGCGCGATGTCCAGGGGCAGCGTGATGTTCTCCAGCGCGGTGAGCGTCGGCACGAGGTTGTACGCCTGGAAGACGAACCCGACGCGCGTCCGGCGCAGCGCGGTGAGCCTCCGCTCGGACATGCTGCTCACGGTCTGGCCGTCCACCACCACGGTCCCCGACGTCGGCCGGTCCAGCCCGGCCAGGCAGTGCATGAGCGTCGACTTGCCCGACCCGGACGGCCCCATGATCGCGGTGAGCTCCCCGCGGACCAGGTCCACGTCCACCCCGTCGAGCGCCCGCACGGCGGTCGGTCCCACGCCGTAGACCTTGACCAGGTCGTGCGCGGAGGCGATCACACCGCCGCTCGCAGACTCGGTCATCGGGGTGCGTTCCTCCTGGTGCGGGGGCTGTTGGGTCCGATCGTCCCTTGTGACGCTCGACACCGCGAGCCCCCGCGAGACATGTCGTGTGAGAGGGTGGGGACACCAAGGGCTGCGCGAACCTGCGCGCCCCGCGTCGTGGAGGTCCCCCGGAGCACTCGCTCTGGTTGCTCTGGCGGCGGACCCCGACCCAGCCCCGAGAGGCTCTCTCTATGACTTCGTTCACCGATCTTGGCGTGCCCGCTGCCCTGACCGCCGCACTGACGGCACAGGGCATCACCGCCCCCTTCCCCATCCAGACCGCCACGCTGCCCGACTCGCTGGCGGGCCGCGACGTGCTCGGCCGCGGCCGCACCGGCTCCGGCAAGACGCTCGCGTTCGCCCTCCCGCTCGTCGTGCGGCTCGCCGCCACCGCGGGCAAGGGCAAGGCCGCGCGTCGGCCCCGCGCCCTGGTGCTGGCCCCGACCCGCGAGCTCGCGACGCAGATCGACGCCACCATCGCGCCGCTGGCCAAGGTGCTCGGCCTGAACACGACCGTGATCTTCGGTGGCGTGTCGCAAGGCAAGCAGACCTCCGCGCTCAACGGCGGCGTCGACATCGTCGTCGCGTGCCCCGGCCGTCTCGAGGACCTGCTCAACCAGAAGGCCCTCACGCTCGACGACGTGCAGATCACCGTGCTCGACGAGGCCGACCACATGGCCGACCTCGGCTTCCTGCCGGGCGTCAAGCGGATCATGGACAAGACCCCGAAGGCCGGCCAGCGCCTGCTGTTCTCGGCCACCCTGGACAAGGGCGTCGACCAGCTGGTCAAGCGCTACCTGACCTCGCCCGTCGAGCACTCCGTGGACAGCGCCGAGTCGCCCGTCTCCGCGATGACGCACCACCTGTTCGAGGTCCGCGACGCCGACGCCAAGAAGCAGGTCGTGCACCACCTCGCCTCCGGCACCGGTCGCCGCCTGCTCTTCATGCGCACCAAGCACCAGGCCAAGAAGCTGGCGAAGCAGCTGACGATGGACGGCATCCCCGCCGTCGACCTGCACGGCAACCTGGCCCAGGGCGCCCGCGAGCGGAACCTCGAGGCGTTCTCCTCCGGCGCCGTCCGGGTGCTCGTCGCCACGGACATCGCCGCGCGCGGCATCCACGTGGACGACATCGAGCTCGTCGTGCACGTCGACCCGCCGGCCGAGCACAAGGCGTACCTGCACCGCTCCGGCCGCACCGCGCGGGCCGGCTCGGGCGGCGACGTCGTCACGATCGTCCTGCCGGAGCAGCGTGGCGACGTCCGCGCGCTCACGCGTGCCGCCAAGATCACCGCGACCCCCAAGCCCGTCTTCCCCGGCGACGCGACGCTCACGCGCCTCGTCGGCGAGGTCGCCGCGCCCGTGAAGTACGTCGCTCCCCCCGTGACCGCCAGCACCGGCGGCGGCGGCGGTGGCGGCGGTCGTGGACGTGGCCGCGGACGCGTGGGCGCCCCGGCAGCAGCGGCCCCGGCCGGCGCGTCCGGTCAGCGCCGCCGTCGCGGTGGCAGCGGCCGTGGCACCAGCGGAGGCTCCGGATCGGCCTCCGGCGGCCCGCGCGTCGTCTACTCGCGCGGCTGACCGCTCGACAAACGCACAGATCAGAGGCCGGTCCGTATCGCGGACCGGCCTCTGGCGCGTCCACGGGGCGGGGCCGCATGATGAGCCGGAGCGTCTCCGACCCCGGGAGTGACCATGTCGAACCGCACGGCCGTCTGATGGCGATCATCTCCCGCGGGTTCCGCGGCAAGCGCGAGTCCGACCCCCGCCTCCCGCCGGGCCAGTACCTCGAGCGCGGGTTCCCCGTGCTGTCGGCCGGGCCGACGCCGCGCGCGGACCTGTCCACCTGGACGTTCTCGATCACCGGCGGCGGATCCACGCGGGCGACGTGGAGCTGGTCCGAGCTCACGCACCTGCCGCACGACGACATCGTCAAGGACATCCACTGCGTCACCAAGTGGACCAAGCTCGACTCCGCCTGGCGCGGGATCTCCCTGGACACGCTGCTCGACGGCGTCGAGATCGCCCCCGAGGAGCAGTTCGCGCTGGCGCACTGCGACGGCGGGTACACCACGAACGTGCCGCTGGCGGACCTGCGCGGCGGCAAGGCGTGGATCGCCTACCAGTACGACGGTGCTCCGCTGCCCCCCGAGCACGGTGGCCCCGCGCGGCTGCTCATCCCCCATCTGTACTTCTGGAAGTCGGCGAAGTGGGTGCGCAGCCTCGACCTGTTGACCGAGGACAGCTGGGGCTTCTGGGAGCGGCTGGGGTATCACGCCTACGGGGACCCCTGGAAGGAGCAGCGGTACTGGGGGGACTGAGCGTGGCTGCCCCCGCGGGGGACGACTCCCCCGCCGCTGAGCTGTACGCCCTCCCCTGGATGGTCGGCACGCTGCTCGCCCGCACCGCCGAGACGCCGACCGCCATGACGCTGGAGCTCGACGTGCCCGGCTGGCGCGGCGCGCTCGCCGGTCAGCACGTCGACGTCCGCCTGACCGCCGAGGACGGGTACTCGACGCAGCGGTCCTACTCGCTGGCCTCCCCCGGGACCATGGGACTGCCCGGCGTCCCGCCCGACCCGGCCGGTCACGACTCCCGCATCGCGCTCACCGTCCAGGTGGTCGACGACGGAGAGGTGTCCCCATACCTGACCGAGGACCTCCAGGTGGGCGACCAGGTCGAGCTCCGCGGTCCTGTCGGGCACTGGTTCGTCTGGCACCCCACCGACCCGCACCCCGTGCAGCTGATCGGCGGCGGCTCGGGGCTGGTGCCCCTCATGTCGATGCTGCGCACGCGCCGGCTCGCCCGCAGCGTGGCGCCGTTCCGGCTGGTCGTCTCCGTCCGCACGCCGCAGGACGCGATCTACGCCGACGAGCTGGAGCAGCTGGGCGCCGACGTGCAGATCAGCCGGGTGTGGACGCGCCGCGGACCCGAGGGGTGGCCCGGCCGCGTGGGACGGGTCGACCACGGGCTGCTGGAGGCGGTGTGCTTCCCGCCCGACCAGCGCGCGCACGTGTTCGTGTGCGGCCCGACACCGTTCGTCGAGACCGTGGCCGACGCGCTGGTCGACCTCGGGCACGACCCGGAGCGGATCCGCACGGAGCGGTTCGGACCGACAGGCCCGTGACTCTCAGCCGGTGTTCTGCAGGCCGGCCGCGACGCCGTTGACGGTGAGCAGCAGCAGGCGGCGCAGATCGTCCGCCTGCTCGGGGGCGTCGCCCGTGCGCAGGCCGCGCAGCGCGCGCAGCTGGAGCAGGGACAGCGCGTCGACGTAGGGGCTGCGCAGCTGGACGGCGCGGCCGAGGATCCGGCGGCGGGACAGGATCGCCTCGCTGTCCGTGATGGCCAGCACCCACCGACGGGTGAGGGCCATCTCGTCCAGCACCTGCTGCGCCAGGTCGTCCCGGTCGCCGAGCGCCAGGTACCGCTCCGCGATCCGCTGGTCGGTCTTGGCCAGCGACATCTCGACGTTGTCGATCATGGTGGCGAACAACGGCCACTGCGCGTAGGCCGTGCGGAGCTCGTCGAGGTCGCCCACCGTGTCCAGCGCCGTGCCCAGGCCGTACCAGCCGGCCAGGTTGATGCGGGCCTGCGACCAGGAGAACACCCACGGGATCGCGCGCAGGTCGTCGAGCGACTCCACCGAGAGGCCTCGGCGTGCCGGGCGGGAGCCGATCGGCAGCATGCCGACCTCCTCCAGCGGCGTGACCTCTGCGAACCACTGCGGGAACCCCTGCGACTTCACCAGCTCGTGGAACCGGACCCGCGACGTCTCGTCGAGCTGCGCGGCCAGCGCCGCGAACCGCTCGGTGGCCGCGGCGTTGTGGCGCTCGACCGAGGGCGCGCCGGCCAGCAGCGTCGCCGCGGCCACCTGCTCGATGTGCCGGGCCGCGATGACGGGGTCGCCGTACCGGGCGAAGATGACCTCGCCCTGCTCGGTGAGCTTGAACCGGCCGTCGACCGACCCCGGGGGCTGCGCCAGGAGCGCACGGTTGGCGGGGCCGCCCCCGCGCCCGAGCGCGCCGCCGCGGCCGTGGAACAGGGTGAGCACGATCTCGTTGCGTCGCGCCCACTCCGTGATCCGTCGCTGCGCGGTGTCCAGCGTGAGGGTGGCGGAGACGGGGCCGACGTCCTTGGAGGAGTCCGAGTAGCCGAGCATGACCTCGACACGGCGCCCGTTCTCCGCGAGCCGGCGCTGCACCTGCGGGAGCAGGAGCGCGCCCTCGAGGATGTCGACGCTGGCCTCCAGGTCCGCGAACGTCTCGAACAGCGGGACCGCGTCGATGATCGGCGCGTCCATGCCCGCGAAGGCGATCTCCGCCAGCTCGTAGACGGCCGCGAGGTGCTCGGCCGACTGCGTGAACGAGATGATGTACCGGCGGGCGGCCAGCACTCCGTAGCGCCGCTGGACGGCCCCGATGGCGCGGAACGTGTCGATGACCTCGACCGTGCGGGGCTCGAGGGTGCCGTCGATGCCGTTCGCGCGCAGGTCCGCGAGCGCACCCTCGTGCACCTGCGAGTGCTGTCGCACCTCGAGCTCGGCCAGGTGGAACCCGAACGTCTGCACCTGCCAGATCAGCCGCTGCAGGTCGCCGTACGCCGCCCGGTTGGCGCCGGCCTCGGCGAGCGAGCGCTGCACCACGGCGAGGTCGGCCTCGAGCTCCGGCGCGGCGCCGTACGCGAGGTCCGCGTTCCGGGTCCGGGTCGCCGCGATGCGCTCCGCCAGGAAGTACACGACCCGGCGGTGCGGCTCGTTCGGGGCGTCGCCCGCGATGCGCGCCGCCAGCGTCGCGGACAGGCCGCGCTGCTTCTGCCACAGCGCGCTGAGCTCGTGCGAGGCGGGGGTTCCGGAGCCGTCGAGGGTGAGCCCGTGGGCCGACTTGCGGGCCGAGGACTCCAACTCGAGCAGCGCGTGCTCGGACGCCATCGCCGCGGCCTCCTCGGTGATCTGCGCCGTGACGTTGGGGTTGCCGTCCCGGTCGCCGCCGATCCATGTGCCCAGCCGCGCGAACGGTCGCACGGCGGGTGCCGTGGTGCCCGCGGCGTCGGCCAGCAGCCAGTCGTCGAGGCGCCGGTAGACGGCCGGCAGCACGTCGGCCAGGGTCGCCTCGAACACGTTGATCACGGTGCGGACCTCGTCGAGCACCGACGGCTTGGCCTCGCGAAGGGGGGCCGTGCGCCAGAGCGTGTCGATCTCGCTGAGCAGGCGCCGGTCGTTCTCCGCGAGCGACATCCCGCCGACGTACCGCAGGTCACGCTCGGCCACCAGCTCGGCGATCCGGCGGATGGCACCGGAGACCGCCCGCCGACGCGCCTCGGTCGGGTGCGCGGTGAACACGGGCCGGAACTCGAGCTCCGCGAGCCGCTGCCGTGCGACGTCCTCGCCCACCTCGTCGGCCAGCTGCGCCACCGCGGCCGGCAGCGAGTCGTCGGGCGCCAGGTGGTGCGGCAGGAGGCTGGCCTCGCGCTCGCGCAGGACGCGGACGCGGTGGTACTCCTCCGCGGTGTTGGCCAGGTGGAAGTAGCAGGTGAACGCCCGCGCCACCTGCTCGGCACGCGACAGGGTGAAGCCGGCGACGAGCTCCTCGGCCTGCGCCAGCGCCTCCGCGTCGGGGCCGTTGTGGGCGCGGATCGCCAGCTCGCGCAGCGCCTCCACGTCGGCGAGCAGGTCCTCCCCTCCCGCCTCGCGCAGCACCCGCCCGAGGAACTCGCCCAGCACACGGACGTCGTTGCGCAGCGGCTCCGGGATCTCGTGGCTCGCGGGGCTCTGGGCAGAGCTCTGGACGGCGTCGCTCGGGGGAAGAGGTGCAGTCACGGGCCAAAACTAGGGCACGTACCGCGATGGGTGCCCGTTCGTCCAGGCGATGGGCAGTGTGACGTACCCGATGCCCGACTCCGTACGGTGGGCCGGTGCGTCACATCATCATCGGGACAGGTGCGGTCGGCGGGGTCATCGGAGGGCTGCTCGCGAGCGTCGGGACGGACGTCGTGCTGGTCGCTCGCGGGCCCCAGCTCGCGGCCCTGCGCGCCTCCGGGCTGGAGGTGACGACCGTGGCAGGGACGGTGCGCGTGCGGCCCGCGCTCGCCGCCGGTCCCGACGACGTCGACCTGCGCCCGGACGACGTCCTGGTGCTCGCCGTGAAGAGCCAGGACACCGCGGACGCGCTCGACGCCTGGGCGGACCGACCGGTCGCGGGCGGGGGGACGGCCGCCGAGCGGCTCGCGGTGGTCTGCGCGCAGAACGGCGTCGACAACGAGCGGGCGGCGCTGCGCCGGTTCGCCCACGTCGTCGCCATGTGCGTCTGGCTGCCGGCCACCTACCTCGAACCCGGCCGCGTGTCGGCCGGCGGCACCCCGGTGCCCGGCGTCCTCACGGTCGGCCACGCGGCGACCCCGCCCGCCGACGGCCCCGCCCTGCTCACCGCCTACGCCCGTGACCTCGTCGACGCCGGCTTCCGCGCACCCGTGGCCACGGACGTCATGGCCTGGAAGTACACGAAGCTGCTGACCAACCTCGCCAACGCGGTCGAGGCGCTCTGCGGTCCGCTGCGCGACGACGACACCCTCGAGCTCGCCGCCCGCGCCGACGCCGAGGGCCGCGCGGTCCTGCGCGCCGCCGGCCTGGTGGCCCTCGACGACGCGGTGCACGACGCGGCCCGCGCCGGTTTCCGCGTCGAGGCGCTGGCGGGCCAGGAGCGCGGCGGCGGGTCGTCGTGGCAGTCCCTGGCGCGCGGGACGGGGTCGATCGAGTCGGACTACCTCAACGGCGAGATCGTCCTGCTGGGCCGGCTGCACGGCGTACCGACCCCGGTGAACGCGCTCCTCCAGCGCCGGGCGCGAGCGGCGGCAGCCACCGGACGACCACCGGGCGCCGTCGCGGCCCGCGACCTCCTGGCCGCCGCGGCCGGCCGAGAGACCTAGTCGACGAGGTAGTCGTACCGCACGCCGCTGGGGGGCAGGCCGGTGCTCACCCTCGTCCGGTGCGCGGCCCAGACGTGCAGCGACCCGTCCACCCAGCGTGCCGACTGGTAGGTCCGTTGCACGACGAGACCCCCGCTGGGCACCTCCTCCTCAGGGATGAGCAGGGCGCCGTCGGGTCCGCCGCCCAGCAGCCGGGTCACGCTGCTGACGACGTGCCTGCCGCCGGACACGTCGAGCACCGACCCGCGGGCGAGCGCCACCTGCTCGGTGCCCTCCACGCGCACCGGGAGCAGCGGGATCCAGTGGGGCGGCGGTGCCTGGGCCAGGTGGTAGTCGGGCGCGACGTCGGGGTCGCCGGGCGGGTCGGGCGGCCGCGCGGAACTCAGCTCGACGCCCACCTGGAGCGGTGACTCCCTGCTCTGCTCGACGGCCCAGCCGAGGTTGGCCTGCTCGTCCCGGGCGAGCACCACCTGCTCCACGACCGGGCCGACCACCGGTTGGGCGAGCCGAGGGGCCAGGTACAGCAGGTTGGTCAGCCCGACGCCCTCCGACCCGTCGCTGGAGGGACTGGAGTGCTGGAAGAGCCCCCACCGGCTGGGCGTGTTCAGCCGGTGGTCGCCGTGCGGTCGCAGCAGCGTCCGGGTGCCGAACGTGTCCGTGACCACCAGCGACGTCGACGACACCACGTGACCGACGGGCAGCTCCACCCCGATGACGAACCAGTCGTTCCCGTAGCCGGACAGGGTCTCGATCAGGAGCACCTGTCCGAGGTCCGTCTCGGCGGGCTGGAGCGCGGCGAGGTTCAGCCGTCCGTCCTCGAGCTCCCAGAACCGGCGGGCCGGCAGACCGGGGGCTGTCACGGGCGCGGGCATGACCGTCCGCGTGACCGGCCGACCGACCTCCGTGGCCGTGGTCCCCAGGTTCACGTCCCCGTTGGCGTCGAGCTCGTACCAGTCGAGGGTGTCGCTGTCGTAGCGGTGGGCGGTCAGGGTCAGCTCGCTGCCCGGCTCGGCTGGCCTCCGGGTGGAGATCGACGCCGTGTGCTCGAACCGGGTGGGCTGCCAGCTCGTGGCGACGGGATCGGCGTCGGCGAACAGGGCCGTGACGAGCCGGAGCCAGTCGGCGCCCGCAGCGCGGAGCTCGGCCCGGTCGGCCTGGGCGACCTCGACCCCGAGGCGCAGCAGGTCGCGGCCCCGCAGCTCGCCCCGGAGCCGTCTCCCGTCGACGCTGCGGCCGGCGTGCAGCCGCGCGTACGCGGCCGTCGCGGGGTCGAGTCCCGCGAGCACGTCGGGCGTGGGCTCCGGCACGGCGAACGCACGCACGACGTCGGGGCCGTAGTCGCGGGAGGTGGTCTGCTGGGCCAGGACGCGCAGGAACAGCCGGCCCGTGTCGACGGCGAGGCGCAGGCCCTCGGCGGACTCGGTGGTCTCCGGGAGCGGGGTGCCCGCGCGCTCGACGAGCGTCTCGAGCGGGGCCGCCATCGCGTCGAACCGCGGCGCCTGCGTCCTGGTGCCGGGCGGGACGGGTCCGGCCACGAACCGCGTCGGTCGCGCGGCCTCGCCCCGCCAGCGCGCCAGCACCGGGGTGCCGCCGTCGTGCCCGGCGAACTCCCCGACCTGCCACTGCCGGGCCAGCAGCCAGAGCGGGTCGTGCACGGGCGCGGTGGCACCGTCGGTGACGTCGGGGCGCAGCGGGTCGGGCTCCAGCCGCGAGAACGTGGTGACCGAGGCCATGTCAGCCCACCACCGGGGCGGTGAGCGCGTTCGGGTTGGTCGACACGGCATCCCGCTCGGCGTTGAACGCCAGCACGGTGGCCGGCAGGTACTGCCGGACCGCCCCGAGCGCGGTGGGCGGGACGGCCCGCAGGTGCGCCTGCTCGAGGGTCTCGACCAGCACCTGGTTCAGGGTGCCGAGCGTCCACGGCTCACCGGCCACCGGGGGCACCGCCAGCAGGATCGCCTGGGGGGCCATCAGCTCCGGGGGGTCGTAGCGGAACGCGACGCCCGTCGTCTCGGTCGCGGACGGGATCACCTCGGTCCACTCGTCGACCAGGAGCCCGGCGACCTCCCGGCCCGGCGCGACGAGCTCGGCACCGGACAGCGCCAGGGAGACCGCCCCGTCCACGTACTGCTCGGCAGGCAGCGCGTTCCACACGGCGCCCGGGCGGTGCGGCACCTGCGCGGCAGCGAGCGAGACGGCTGGCCCACCGAGCGCCTCCGCCTCCCGCAGCGCGATACCCAGCCGCCCCAGCGGCTCCCGCACGCGCTCCATCCGGGTCAGCCACACCTCCACGGCGAGCGCGTCCCCGCCCAGCAGCGCGGGATCGTCCCGCGACGCCACGAGGTCGGCCGTCGTCGGCGGGACGAACCGCGGGAGCGCCACGAAGCCCGGCCCCAGCAGCGCCCGCAACCGACGCAGCGACAGGTCCCAGGCAGGCGCCGACGGTCCGGCCTGGACCGCACCCGCCTCGACGAGCCGACCCTGGAGCTGGTCGCGGGCTCGGACCGCCGCCGCCGACCACCCGTCCACGGTGGTCTCGACGGGGACCGCGGCGTCGCCCACCCCCAGCGACCAGCAGGCAGCCACCGCGGCCTCGAGCCGGGGCGGCGTCGGGTCCACCAGGGCGTCGTCGAGCGCGTCCACCGCAGCCTGCACGGCCGCCGACGCCGCAGCCGCCCGACCCTCGAGCTCGGCGACGTCGACGCCGGGCTCGTCGTCCGCGTGCGGCGGCTGGAGCGTCCCGCCGGCCATCGGCGTGGCCGGACCCAGCAGCGCGGCCAGCGACCGCCCCATCTCGAGGAGGTCCAGCAGCGCCCGGTCGGGCTCCAGGGTGGGACGCAGCAGGTCGGCGCCCGACGCCAGGGCCGCTCGCGCCGCCAGCTCGGTCAGCCCGTGCTCCCCCGCGCCGGCGACTCGGACGAGGTCGCCCGCCGACATGCCGAGCTCCGACAGCGGCACCTGCGCCGACGCCTCGCCGGCCGCGTCCCGCACCGTGACCGACCGACCGGTGGCTGCGCCGAGCATGCGGCCCAACCAGGCGTCGAGCCCGGGTTCGGCCGCGGCGCGCGGCGACCGCGTCGGTCCGGCCCAGCCCCCGGTCGCCGCCGCGCCGGGGTCGAGCAGGATGCCCACGCGGTGCGTGACCCCGACGCCCGACCGCGGGGTCTGCACGACGTCGAGGGTGGCCGGTGGCACGAGCCCGCGATCGAAGTCGGCCACGGTGCTGACCGCGCGGTCCAGGTCGCCCAGGGCGAACTGGTGCACCTGCTCGGCCTGGAGCAGGTCGGCGGCGGCGTCCACCGCCGAGCCCAGTCGGCGCAGGACTCCCAGCGCCGCGACCCGGTCGGCCACGCTCGGGTCTCCCCCCACCAGGTGGTCCAGGGCGTGGTCCTCGCTGGCCGCCCAGAGCCGGTGCAGGCTCAACCCGTCCAGCCGGCGGGCGGCCGGGGGCAGGTGCTCCTCGCCGGGCATGGGAGACACCTCTCGGGCGTTGTCGACGGCCTTGGCCAGCCCGTGCTCGTGCAGGTCGCGCTCCACCAGGTAGCCGAGCACCGCCCCCACCGAGCGCCCCGCGCGGACCCCGTCGAAGACGCTCCTGGCCAGCCGGACGCGCTCCGAGGTGAGGCTGATCGCGAAGGGGTCGTGCTCTCCCCCGCCGTTGGCCAGGTGGGCGTTGCGCAGCAGCGCGGCCACCTGCGCCTGGTGGATCGACGGCGTGTGCAGGAAGCCGGGGTCGTCGACCGCGGCCAGCAGCTCGCCCGGCTCCCCGGTCGGGGACTCGGTGACGACGTCGGCAGCCGACGGCGTCAGGTGCTCCGCCCAGCCGTAGCCGCCGACCAGCGCGCCACGCTCCTGGTCCGCCCGGAGGTCAGCCAGCCGCCGGCTCGCCAGGGACGTCACCCAGGCGTCGACCCGGTAGGCCGCGGCGTCCAGGGTGCCGAGCAGGTGCCGCTCCAGGTCCCCGGGGTCGGCGGCCGCGAGCACCTCGACCGCCGCGCGGAAGGTCGTCAGCTCCTCCGTCCCGGCAGCCAGCCGCTCGCGGACCGTCCCGCCGTCCGGCACGGTCGCGTCACGCCGCTCCCGCCACCCTGGCGTGGCCTCGCCGAAGCCGTAGAGCTCCGCGTCGGTGACGTCCGGTGCGTCCGGTCCGAGCAGGCGGGCCGCCGCCGTGGCGTGCTCGCGCAGGAGACCGTGCCGGACCAGCGCGGCCAGCAGCGACGGCGGCGGGTCGTCGCCCCCGGCAGCGAGCTGGTCGACGTCGGCCGCGAGCAGCTCACGCAGGTCGTCGGCGTCGCCCACCAGGGGCACGGTGACCGGTGCGGTGTCCGGCTCGTGCACCGTCAGCGCACCCGGGAGCAGCCCGGCTCCGGCCGCCGCGGCGACCGGCAGCGCCCGGTCCCGGGCGACCTCCCAGAACCCGGCGTCACCGAGCCGGCGGCCGAGCAGGAGCTGGACGTGCTGGGCGAAGCGGACGCCGAACGCGCGTCGCAGGCGCACCCGGTCGGACCGAGCCCCCAGCCGCAGCACGTCGACCAGGTCCGCCGCGACATCGCCGCGACCGATCCGCGGGGCCTGCGCGAGGACGGGCCGCCAGGCGCCCTCGACCAGACCGGCCACGGTCCGCCGCACGCGGTTCGCGCGCTCGTCGCCCGCGAACCGGCCGAGCGACGTCACCGGCAGCAGGCCGTACGGCTGACGGCCGACGCGCAGGGTGGGCAACGGCCCGCCCGGTCGGACGAAACGCCGGGCGTGGTCCCGCGCCCAGTCGGCGTCGTCGAGGCCGACCCCGGCGAGCTGCGGCAGCCAGTAGCCCCAGGTGGCGGGCCACAGGGCGGTGCTCATCGCCTCGGCCAGCCGCTCGTCCGCGCTGCCCCCGGCAGGAAGCGACCCCAGGTCCGCGGACCCCCCGACCCCGAGGGCGGCTGCGGTGCGTGCCCCTGCCGTCCCCGGCGGCACCGGCTCGGACGTCGGCGCCCAGGCCCCCGCGGCGGCACTGGACCAGCCGGACGACGCGCCCTCGGCGTTGTTGGTCGGCGTCTCCGCGTCCAGGAACGCCAGACCCTCGCTGTAGCGCTGGGCGTCGAGGAGCCGGGCGAGCCCGCCCGCCCCGTCGTCGGCGGAACCCTCGCGGACGCCGGTCACCAGCAGCAGGTCCAGTGGCCCGGAGACCGGGAGCCGCAGCGCCATGCCGACCTCCTCCGCGGTGTCGAAGTCGACGAGCCAACTCATCGCCTGGTCCA
Source organism: Cellulomonas humilata (assembly GCF_013359775.1). GTDB lineage: Bacteria > Actinomycetota > Actinomycetes > Actinomycetales > Cellulomonadaceae > Cellulomonas > Cellulomonas humilata. Next base: position 94,762 of record NZ_JABMCI010000054.1, read on the forward strand.
CGGCCGCCACCTCGTCGCCGCCCTCGTCGTGCACCAGCGGCGCCGACAGGTCGGGTCCGACGGCGAGGTCGGCGGTGATCTCCCGGCCGGTGCCGACCGCCACCACGGCCCCCTGCGCGTACGCGGTCGCGGTCCAGCGCGTGGGCAGCAGGCGGGCGACCGGGGTGCTGCGCTGCTCGGTGGGCGCGAGGACGGGGAACGTCGGGTCGGCAGACAGCGGCTCACCGTCCCCGACGGCGGCGTCCGGCCGGTCCTGCGGGTTGGTGGGTGTGGTGGCGCGCACCACCCAGGCAGCCCGACCCCGACCGCACCGGTCCGCGAGCGCGGCCCAGGCCCGCTGCGCCCGCTCGCGATCGGTGCCCGTCCGCCACTGCGCGCGCCAGAAGTCCTCGCCGGCGGCCAGCTCGGCGGCGGACAGACGGGGGTCGTGGGCGTCGACGTGCAGCTGGTCGGGGTAGACGCGCACGAGGAGCGAACCGTCGCGGAAGCGCGTCTCCAGCCGGACCGGGAGCAGCACCAGGGGGTGCCGGGACTCGGCCACCTGCGCGGTGAGGCGCGCGTCGGTCGCCAGGGCGTCGGCGGTGAGCGGTGCGAGGTCGAGCGGGTCGGTCATGGCGTCGGCCTCCGCAGCAGCACGGTCACCGGGATGGTGATCCGGGCGGGCAGCTGCCGCAGGCGCCCGGCCTGCGCCGCCGACGTGGCCTCGGTCGCGGGCGCGTGGCTGACGCCGTCGGGCGCCTCGCCCACCTCGAAGCCGAAGCGGGGGGCGCCGGGTTGCTCCGCGATCACGATCGACCAGTCGTCAGCGTCGGCCAGCGGCACGGCGAACCCGAAGAAGCTGAGGTCGGGGTCCATCGAGCCGCGGAACACCGGCAGCAGCTGCTCGGCGGGCGGGCCCGGTCGGGCCGCGGAGACGAGGGCGTCGGGGAACCGTCGGATCAGCTCGCTGCGCAGGAGCAGGACGAACCGGTCCTCGGCGACCGTGGGCGCGCCCAGGGCCCGGTCGGCCCACGAGTCCAGAGGGACGATGTCCGGCGGTGCCTCCGGGGCCACGGCGGCGTCCCAGAACCGGTCGAAGAAGGTGGCGGTCATGGGCGTCGGGAACTCGCGCCAGAGGAGCTCACGGCCGAGCTCGTGGTTGAGGCCGACCAGGAAGGCCTCGACGAACTCGCCGTTGGTGCGCAGGCCCAGGGCGGTGTTGGCCGGCACGCCGTCCAGTCCGGGGAGCAGCCACTGCTGACCCAGCTCGATCAGCGAGCGCGACATCGGTGCGTCGAACCGCGGGGCGAACCGGAGCGCCGGCACCGTCACGGCCGGGTCCGGCGGCGCCGGCGTCTCGAGCAGCCCGGACACCCGGGCCGCGAACGTGCGGGCCGGGGTGGTGAGCGCCAGGGCCTCCTCGAACATCGCCCCGGCGGCGAGCGTGCCGAGCGGGCCGCGTTGGGGTGCGGCCGTGGCCAGGAACGCCGCCAGGTGACGCGCCGACAGCTCCCGGAAGGCCGCTGCGGCCGGGCTGTCGCGCCGCGGCGGGTGCGGGTGCGGGTCGGGATCCTCGGGCTCCGGGTCGATGGGGTCGGGGTCGATCGGGTCGGGCGGCTCGAAGGGGTCCCCCGGCCGCCGGCGCGCTAGCGAGGAAGGCCCGGGCGACGCGCTCCGGGTGAGGTCGGCGTGGAGCACCCCACCGCCGGGCACGCCTCCGTCGATCGGCGGGAGCGGCCTCGGTCCGGGGGCCGGCGTCGGGGTGGGACCGATCTCGAACCCCGGTCGCGGCGGCGCCCCGACGACCGCGTCGGTGCTCACCTGCGCCCACGACAGGTCGAGCGGGGTCGGCAGCGACGCACCGCCCGCCTCGAAGGTCAGCGGTCCCGCCGTGGAGGGAAGCTGACGGCCGATCATCTCGCTGGGCGCCATCCGGCCGAGGAAGTCGAGCCCCGACGGCCGCCCCCCGCGACGCACCCGCCGCACGGCCGGGCCGCGGGACCGGGTCAGTCGCCGGACCGCCGGGCTCAGCGCCTGGTCCGGCAGGCGGGCCTCGGCCCAGTGCTGGGCGAAGCTTAGGCCGGACGTTCCCGACCCCGTCGCGGGCGCCCTCAGCAGCCGGGCGCGCAGCGGCGCCAGGACGAACAGGCCCGACTCCGGCGGGAGCGGCGCCACGTGCCGTCGGTGCAGGCTGTCGGCGAGCGTGAACCCCAGCTCGGCCAGCCCGTAGACCCGGCCCGCGGTGTGCAGGTCCGCGGCCTGGTCCCACGCCGCCGCCACCAGCGTCTCCTGCTGCTGCTGCACCACGAGCGTGCCCAGCGCGGCGGCCACCCGGTGGGCGGGGTCGCTGTTGAGCTGCTCGTACCAGCGTCCGGCTGACGCCGGGTCCAGGGGCGTGGGCGTCACGTACGCCGAGCCGTACCGCGGCGGCGCCAGCAGCGGGTTGCTCGCCGGCACCCGGTCGGGCGCGTTGAGGACGTCCAGCAGCGCCGCCGCGAACCGCTCGGCCATCGCCGGGTCCGACCACCGCTGGACGGGCGCATCGAGGGCGAGCAGGGCGCCGGCCAGCCTCACCTGGGCATCCTGCGAGCCGGGGATGCCGAGTCCCGAGGTCGACACGTCCACCGCACGGGTGCCGAAGCCGTCTGCGACGGGGCGGCCACGGATCGCCATCGCGAGGGACTGGAAGTCACCGGCCGGGCCGGTGGCGAACCGCCAGTGGTGCAGCACCGGCAGCTCCACGGGATCCATGCCCGGCGCGCGTCTCCAGGCCGGGCCCTCGGCGGCCCCCGGGTCGTCGCCCAGCCCGGCGAGCCGGCCCGCCTCGAAGGTGGGCACGACGCAGGCGAGGTACTCGGTCTGCTCGGCCAGGAGGCGCCCGCTGACCAGCCGGGACAGGCTGCGGCCGGGGTCGGCGGCGAGCGCGTCGGCGAGGGCCGCGTCGGTCAGCGCGACGTCGGTGGCCAGCTGCGCGTGCGCCCAGGCCCAGCTGTCGTCGAGGTCCGGCAGCTCCTCCTCCACGTGGGCCGGGGCACCGATCCTCAGGACCGGCAGCGAACCCCGCGCGGGGGCCGCCAGCTGCACGCCGGGCTGCTCGCGGACGACGACCAGGCACAGCCAGGGCCGCAGCCGGCCCGCCGACGCCGACGCCGGGGTGAACAGCCACGGCAGGGCCGGCTCGTCGAACTCCACGAGCGGCAGGTAGTTGGCCTCGAACGTGCGGGAGCCGGGTGCCGGGTCCGTGCGGATCACCTGCTGAGCCGGGAGCCCGGTGACGTCGCCGGGGCCCAGGAGCCGGACCGGCACCCGCACCGGCCCGGCGCCGTTCACCTTCACCTCGGCGTTCGCGGTCGCCTGGCTGGCCGGGTGCCGGTCCCGCGCGTCCTCCGGCAGGTCGAGCGCGCCACCACGGCGCACCCACGGCAGGAAGAGCAGGCTCGGTTCGGTCATGACACCCCCACCAGCCCGGCCAGCCGGGGCGCGTCCGGCCGGTCCTGCCCGGCGTAGCGCTCGGTGACGGAGGTGCGGGTCGCCGCCCGGGCGGCCGCGGCCAGCCGCAGCCCGGCGCGCAGCTGCGCAGGCTCCGCCGGCCTCGGGTCGGGCAGCACGACGGGCACGCCGTCCGGCCCGACGACGATCTCGGTGTACCGGAACGGCTCCGCCACCCCCGTCGACGCGTCCGCGGCGTAGCGGTCGTTCCCGAAGCTCACGCCCGCCTCGCGCATCACCACACCGGGCGCGCCCAGGCGCTCGGCGTCACTCATCTCGAAGAACTGGCTGTCCGGGAACTCGTCGCTGACCGGGGACACGTTGGCCGTCGCGCCCCCGATCCGGGGTTCGGTGAGCGCGAACCGGCGCGCGTCGCGGGGCACGAACGCGCCGACGCGGTCGATCTCCCGCGTGGTGTTCAGCGGGACCAGCCCCTGCTGCACCACCAGCCGACCCAGGGGGTGCAGCAGCAGGCCGGCGCGCGGCACGTTCCGCACCCCCGCCACCTGGGTGGCCGCCGCCGGCAGCTCCGCCCGCCAGCTGCCCGCGTCGGCCAGCCGGGTGAGCAGCTCGGCCACCACGTCGATGGTCTCGGTGACCACCGACCCGCTCCCGCCGATGAGCGTCTTGTCGAAGGAGACCGTGTAGTCCCACCACAGGATGCCGAAGGTGGCCTTCCCCGCGACGCGCAGCGGGATGGGGCCCTCGAGCATGCCCTTGACGTCGACCTTGAACAGGTTCCGGGACCCGCGCTTGAGCTGCACGCCGGCGGCGAAGTCCGCGATGAAGTGCGGCGGCCAGAAGCTCACCAGCACGTCGAACCCGATGTACCCCTGGATGCTGAAGCCGTAGGCGGCCGCGTACAGGGAGGCCTTCGCCCCGAACTGGAGGGTGTTCGTCGTGATCGCCAGGTAGGCCTCGATCACCAGCTTCGGGTTGTCGCCCGTGGTGAGCGCCACGGAGACGCGCGGCAGCACCGGGAAGCTGGCCGGCGGGCTGAACCGCGGGTTGAACCCGCCCACCGCGAGCGCGAACCCCTGGCCGCGCTCGCGCCGGAACGCGGCGGCGCCGGTCAGGACGAAGCGGCCGCACAGCTTCGAGTCGTAGAGGACCGCGTCGAGGGCCGCGGAACCGGTGTCGAGGTCGAACACGCCGACGACGTCGAGGTTCAGCGTGAGGAGGGCGTTGTCCTCCTGCGGCAGCACCGAGGAGACCCGGCCGAGCACCAGCAGCCGGCTGGTCTCCGAGACGGAGTCCCGCTCGAGCATGAGGGCGAGGTCGGCACGCAGCAGCGGGTGGGCGCTGCCGAACGTCAGCTTCACCAGGAAGCCGTAGATGTGCGTCCCCTCCCGCGGCGGGAAGAACGTCCGCAGGGCGGAGACCAGCTCCGGGAGGTGCTTGACCGGGTCGGCCGGGAAGAGCACGTGCTTGAGCTGGCCGGACGGCAGCGCCGCGCGGACGGCGGCGACGTCCAGGGTCCGGTCCGCGGCGTACAGCAGCCCGAACCCGTCGAGGGTGACCACGCCGGCCTGCCACCCCAGGTGCTCGACGGTCCCGATCAGCAGGAGGGACGACAGCGGGTTGCCCTCGCGGTCCCGGGTGGACGCGAGCCCGACGCAGGTGATCGTGATCTGCTTGCCGAACCGCAGCACCAGGGCGCCGACGTAGTCCCCCGTGGTCGGGTCGTGCTGGATGGTGCCGCCGCCGCTCACCGGTCCGGTCCGCAGGTCCAGGGCGATCCCCGTCGGGCGCGACGCGTCGACGTGGGCGTCGACCACCCGCAGGTTGCGCTCGTCGGACGGCGTCATGGTGTCCATGGCCGCGAGCAGGCCCAGGCGGTCGACCCGGACGTACAGCGGACCCAGCTGCGTGCTGAAGGAGACCAGCCCGCCGGCGGCCGCCGCCCAGCCGCTCTCGGGCGGTTCGGCCCGGCGCCCGGCCAGGCGCAGCACCACCTCGAGCACGTTGATCCCCAGCACGCCGCCCCCGCCGAGCGGCAGCGTCTTCTCGAGCGCGGGCGGACCGGCGGGACCCGAGGAGTCGAAGGGGGGTTCGGGACCCGTCGCGTCGACGCCCGCCGGGACGTGCACCTCGTGGATGAACCCGAGGGCGGCGTCGTACCCCAGGCCGAGGGAGAACACCTTCCGGATCGGCCGGCCGCCGAGCAGCTTGCGCACGAAGCTGTCCTTGTCGGCCGAGTCGATCACCAGGGCGCAGTGGTCCAGCCGCAGCAGGATGCGCGCGCCGGACGCGCTCAGGGTGAGCACGGCGGCGAGCTCCCCGAGCTCCAGCCGGGTGCCCGTGGCCCGCGGCAGGGCGTAGCTGATCCCCGTCTCGTCGGGCACCGCGCGGTAGCCCACCGACACGCTCGTGCTGGCTGCCGTCGCGTTCGGCCGCACGCCGTCCTCGCCACCGATCAGCAGCGCCGCTCCGGCGTCGCTGCGGATGTCCACCCGGAAGCTCCAGGTCGGGGCGTCGATGGCGCCGGGGTTCAGCACCTGGTCGAGCGTGAGCGTGCCGCCGAGCGCGAGGAAGAGCTGGTGCGGACGGGCGGGGGTGCCCAGGCGCCGGGGCAGGTACATCCAGGTGACCCGCAGCTGCTCGGAGTCGGTGGCGCCGGCGCGCCGCAGCGCGAGCGAGACCATCCGAGCCGCCAGGACGTCCGCCGCGGTCGGGCGTGCCGGCGAGTCGACGTCGAGCGCGGCGGCGTCCCAGCCGACGATCACGTCCCCGAGCGCGTTCGACGCGTCCTCGTCCTTGGTCTGGTCGACGACGGCGATCGCGGCGACGATGCCGCGGACCAGGCCGTCGACGACGAGGAACGACGTGTCGCGCGCGGTGTTCAGCGTGCTGCCCTCGGCGTCCGGCCGCGTGTCGTCCAGGTCGTCCAGGGTCCGGCCCGGGTTCCACACGAACGAGAGGATCGTGCCGATCGCGTTGCGGAACCTGGTGTGCGCCTGCTCGCCCGGCGCCAGCGAGCTGGTGAGCTCGGACGTGATCGAGACCGCCTGCATGATCAGGAACAGCTTGGGCCAGCGGCGCCGCACGTACGTGCTGCCCAGCAGGTCGAGCAGGCTGTTCACGAACGTGTCCCCGCGGCCCGCCCAGTCGGTGCCCTGCCACGCCTCCACCTGGTCGATCACCGCCCCGAGGAGCAGGGCGAGGTTGCCGAGGGCCTCGATGTCCGCCTGGAGGTCGGTGTCCACCTGCTCGCGGTACGCCTTGATCGCCGCGAGAGGGGCTTCGGGCAGGACGACGGCGTGGGTGGTCGCGTCCGGCGCGGCCCCGAGGTCGGCCAGCACCGCGCTGCGGACCGCGGGCCGGCCCAGCAGGTCGGCGGAGAACGAGACGAAGTCGAGGACCTCGCCCGCGACCGCGCGGAGCACCGAGCCGGCGCTCACGGCCCTGGCTCCGGGATCGGCACGCGGCTCAGCACGGACTCGCGCAACGTCTCGGGCGGCGCCTCGTCCAGCGGCCCCAGGGGTGCCCGGTGCACCATGTACGGCCCGAGCACCGGCAGCTGCGTCTCGGGGTCGACCGCGGAGGTGTACACCTCGCCGACGGCGGTCACGGAGCCGTCCGCGGCCGACTCGAACCGGCAGATGCCGAAGTTGGACCGGAACATCATCTGCCGGGTGTTCCGCATCCGGTCGAGCGCCGCCTGGTGCCGGGCGGCGACCGCCTGCATCGCCTCGAAGGAGGTCGCCGGGTCGGCCAGCTGGGCCTCGATCGCCGCGTCGTCCAGCGGCGTGGGCCGGATCGGCGCCGGGCGGTCGGCGTCGAGGCGGCCGTCGATCAGAGGGGTCACCCGCCACCGCCACTCCGGCGGCTTCGCCGGGTTGAGCCGCGAGGTGAGCGCGGGCACCGGCTCGTCGCCCTCGGGGTTGTCGTCGAGCCAGCCGTGCGTCGCCAGCAGCACCGGGCTGCGCAGCAGCTTGGCCCGCGTCGTCGCCACCAGGTCCGCCTCGGTCCGCCCCTGGGGCAGGAGCACCAGCTCGGCGTCCGGCCGCGCCCACCCCAGCCGCTCGACGCCGAGCCCCGCGCGCAGGAGCTCCTGGAGCAGCATCGCGCTGCGGTCGAGCGCCCGCAGGTAGACGGGCATGACGTTCTTGAACCCGCTGGACGTGAACTGCGCGATCCGGGCCGGTCGGCGCTCGGCACCCCGCCAGTAGCTCATCACGTTGGACGCGGCGTTGTGCACGTCGCCGGACAGGACCACCACCCGCTGGTGCTCCGCGAGCCTGGCCAGGAGGTGCTCGAAGGTGAGTGCGTCGAACGCCCAGGTCTCGAGGGCGTCGGGGTTGGTCCCGGGCATCCGGCGCGCGCCGGCGGCCGACTCCGGGTCGGTCAGGTCGCCGGCCGTGGCCAGGTCGAAGATCCGGTAGATGGCCCGGGCGACCACCTCGTCGATCACCGGCGGTCCGATCACCTGGAGGGGGGCGATCACCACCAGCACCTCGCGCCCGGCCGGCAGCGGCGGACGCGGGATCTGGTCGACGAGCGCCTCCGTCGCGACGTTGCCCGGCGGCCCGATCTCCGCGACGAAGCTGCGTCGGGTCCGGTTGTCCAGCGCGACCACGACGTGCTTGGGCCCGTCGACGGTGAAGTGCCAGGTCATCGGTGCGTCGACGACACCGAACCGGCCGTCCGGCTGCGGCTGGTTCTCCAGGTGGTGGCCGAACATCCGCCCGATGGCCGCGAACAGGTCGCGGTCGGGACCCGGCGCCGACCCCGGGAACAGCGCGGCCGCCCGGTCGAGCAGGTCGCCCGGCAGCTGGCCCCCGAGCTCGGGATGCTCGGGCGTGGTGACCTGGTCGTACCGGCGCGGGTCGTTCCCCCAGTCCTGGAACAGGGCGTAGGCCAGCATCCCGTTGGTCAGGATCACCTGCCCGAGCGCGCTGCCGAGCACGCGGTGACGCCACATCGGGTTGAGGAAGAAGTCGTCCGTGACGTCGTGGTCGTCGAGCATCATGTACGACGGCACGTTGGCCAGCACGCGCTGCACCCGGGCCAGACCGAGCAGGAGCTCGCGATGCACCCGGTGGCTCCGGCGCCGGGACCGGGCACGCTCGGCGGGGGGCGTCTTCGCGTCCTCGGCGGCCTTGGCAGCGATCGCCGCGGCACCCGCGAACAGGTGCTGCGGGATGCGCTCGGGATAGACGGTCGGGGGCAGGACGACGTCCTGGTCGTCGCCCAGCGTGTCCAGCCAGCGCACGACGCCGCCGCCGACCGCGGTCGCACCCGGCACCTCGACGCCCCAGCAGGCCGGGGACCAGGCCAGGACGTAGGCCGCGGCGAACTCGCCCAGGGAGATCAGGTGGTTGGCGCCGTCCACGCTGGTGAGCTGCCCGCTGACCGTCGTCAGGTGCAGCCGGCCGCCGACCGGGAAGCACGGCGGGCCCGCCGGCAGGTCCCCCGCCAGCGCCGTCTCCTGCGGCGTCTCGGGGGTGTAGACCGCGGTGGGGTCGGCCTCGGTCGGCGTGCTGCTCGCGGGCCGCCGGAGAACCTGTCCGACCGTGACGCGCTCCACCGGCACCCCGCCCGCGGTGCCGATGAGCTCCACGCCCAGCTCGACGACCCGCAGCATCATCACGGCGTCCACGTCGTCGGCGTATATCTGGTCACCACCGAGGAAGAGCTGGTGGAGCCGCGCGCGCGGATCGTCCACCCGGTCGTTCAGGTACTCGTCCATCCACGCCAGGGCGTCGCCGTCGTCGTAGCCCGGGCGCCGGCACGAGCCGTACCCCAGCCGCAGGTCGTCCAGCGTGGACGGCGGGAGGGCGAAGCTCGGCAGCATCCGGTCGGCGTACCCCAGGGGTCCGGCCTCGACGCCGCTGACCGTGTGCGCGCCGAGCAGGCCCAGCTTCGCGAGATCGGTGGTGCCCGAGGCGGCCGTGATGGTGACGTTGTACGAGTAGAGCCGGTCGGACTCGAAGACCTTGCCGGAGGCCGGTGGCAGGCGCGCGGAGACGAGCCCGAGGTGGAGCCGCTCGCCGATCCGCACCGTCGTCTCGCCGGGGTGCGGCTCGGGTGCGTTCGGGTCGGGGGGGTCGCCGCTGCTGGCGAAGGGCGCGTTGGTGGTGTCGGAGGCGACCCGACCTTCCCAGACCGTGAGCCTGACGTCGGCCGCTTCGCTCAGCACCACCTGGACCGCGACGAGCCCCGCGTCGACCCGACGCAGGATCGGACCCGCGAGGAGGAGCGGAAGCTGCATCAGGCCCCCTGCCCGACTGACGAGGCATCCCCGGACAGTTCGGACGTTAGCCCCATATCGCCCGCAGGGGCCAGGGTCAGGCGGGGAAGACGGTCAGGCGCGCAGCGCGCCCGTGCTCGCGCGGATCGGCGAGGGGAGCTCGGTGAGACCGGAGAGGTAGGCGTCCACGGCCGCCGCGGCGGACCGGCCCTCGGCGATCGCCCACACGATGAGCGACTGGCCGCGACCGGCGTCACCCGCGACGAAGACCCCGGGGACGTTCGTGGCGAACTCGTCGTCCCGCGCGACCGTCCCGCGCTCCGTCAGGTCGACGCCGAGCTGGTCGAGCAGCGATCCCCGCTCCGGACCGGTGAAGCCCATGGCCAGGAGCACGAGCTGCGCGGGGATCTCGTGCACCGATCCCTCGACCGGCTGGAACCGCCCGTCGGTCAGTTCGACCTCGACCAGACGCAGTGCGCGCACCTGCCCGTCCTCGTCGGCGAGGACCTCCTGCGTGCTGACCGCGTAGACGCGCTCGCCGCCCTCCTCGTGCGCGCTGGCGACGCGGTAGAGCATCGGGTACGTCGGCCACGGCTGCGTGGCGGGACGCTCCTGCGGCGGGCGCGGCATGATCTCGAGCTGCGTGACCGACCTGGCGCCCTGACGGATCGCCGTGCCGACGCAGTCCGCACCGGTGTCGCCGCCGCCGATCACCACGACGTCCTTGCCCGTCGCGACGGGCTGCCCCGGCAGGACCTCACCCAGCGCGGCCCGGTTGGCAGGCACCAGGTACTGCATCGCCTGGAGCACTCCGCCCGCGTCCCGGCCGGGCACGGGCAGGTCCCGCGGAACCGTCGAGCCGACTGCCAGGACGACCGCGTCGTAGCGATCGCGCAGCTGCTGGCCGGTGACCTCGGTGCCCACCGCCACTCCGTTGTGGAACCGGGTGCCCTCGGTCGCCATGAGCGCGAGGCGGCGATCGATGTGCCGCTTCTCCATCTTGAACTCGGGGATCCCGTACCGGAGCAGGCCGCCGGGCCGGTCGTCGCGCTCGTACACGGCGACCGTGTGCCCCGACCGGGTGAGCTGCTGCGCCGCGGCGAGCCCGGCCGGTCCCGAACCGACGATCGCGACCGTCTTGCCGGTCATCCACTGCGGGAGCTGCGGCTGGACGAGGCCGCGGTCGAACGCCTCGTCGACGATCGTGACCTCGACGTTCTTGATGGTGATCGGCGGCGCGTTGATGCCCAGCACGCACGACGTCTCGCACGGGGCGGGGCAGAGCCTCCCGGTGAACTCCGGGAAGTTGTTCGTCATGTGCAGGCGGTCGCTGGCATCGGCCCACTGCCCTCGCCAGACGAGGTCGTTCCAGTCGGGCACGACGTTGCCGAGCGGGCAGCCGTTGTGGCAGAACGGGATGCCGCAGTCCATGCAGCGACCCGCCTGGCGCGTGACCATCGCGAGGTCGTCCGGGTTGCCGGCGCGGTGGGCGTGCACCTCGCGCCAGTCCATGATGCGGACGTCGACGGGCCGGTCCGTCGGCAGCTCGCGCTGCCGGGTCTTCAGGAATCCCCGGGGGTCCGCCACGTCGCCGCCTCCTCGTGCCGGGATCCTCGGCCTCGGGCGTGCGCCCGCGACGATCCTGACCTGGACGCACCCTATGGGTCACGAAGGCGTGCCCGCGGAGCCGAAGGTCCCGGTGGACGCTCGGCGGCGTGGCGCGGCAGTTGGTCGCCGACCTTCGGGCATGGGACCTTGGTCCCTCGCGCACCCGGAACCGGTGCGCACCGACTCCGGGAGGCCGAGCGTGAGCGTCGACGAGTCGATCGGCCATGCACCCTCCGACAGTGAGGTCGCACTCCTCGACGCCATCCTGGGCCTCGCGGCCGACCTGGACATCCAGAGCCTGCTCACGAGGTTCGTCGTGGCGAGCACGGAGCTGACTGGCGCCCGGTACGGCGCCATCAACATCGTCGACGAGAGCGGGACGTCGACCACCTTCGTGCAGAGCGGCGTCGACGACGCCACGGCCGCGTTCCTGGGTCATCCGCCGCACGCGTGGGGCGTGCTGGGCAGCATCCCGGACGACGGCGTCCTCCGTCTGGAGGACCTGTCGGCCCACCCGGCGTTCCGGGGTCTGCCGCCCGGTCACCCGCCGATGGGCTCGTTCCTGGGTGCGGCCGTCCGCGTCGGCGGTGCGAGGTTCGGGACGCTGTACCTCTCGGAGAAGGCCGGCGGGTTCCACGACCGGGACGAGTCTGTCGCTCTGGCGCTGGCCGCAGCCGCCGCGGTCGCGGTGCAGAACGCGCAGCTCTACGCCCTCGAGCGTCGCCGACAGCAGTGGCTGACCGCCGCGCAGGTGATCACCACCATGCTGCTCGAGGACGCCGGCGACGAGGACGTGCTCGTCCGCATCGCCTCGTCGGCGCGGGAGATCGACCAGGCGGACACCGCCGCGCTCGTGCTCCCCGGCCGTCGTGGCGAGCTGGTGCTGGAGATCGTGTCCGGCGCGGGCGAGGAGGAGCTCCTCGGTCTCGACCTGACGGAGGACGAGCGCGTCCGCGCGGCGTTCGACGACGGCACCGGTCAGTTCGTCAGCAGGATGGAGGGCGCACACCCGGCCCTCGCGCGGTACGGGCCCGCCCTGTTCGCGCCGCTGCGCGCTGCCGGCCAGGGGGTCGGCGTCATGCTGCTGCTGCGGCGCGCGGGCGCGGACCCCTTCACCGACAGCGACCTCGCGCTCTCCCGGACCTTCGCGTCCCAGGCCGCGCTGGCGTTCGTCCTCGCCGAGGGCCGACGGGCCCAGGGCCGGGCCGTGCTGGATGACGAGCGCACCCGCATCGCCCGCGACCTGCACGACCTCGCCATCCAGCAGCTCTTCGCCGCGGGGATGCAGCTGGAGAGCGCTCGTACGAGCACCGACGAGCCCGTCCCGCCCGCGCTCGCCCGCACGCTGGCCTCCGCACTGAGCCTCGTCGACGCCGGGATCCAGCAGATCCGCGTGGTCGTGCGGACCCTGGACGACGGTGGGGTGGGAACCCCGCTCGTGGAGCGTGTCGCGGCGGAGGTGGAGCTCGCCCGGACCTCCCTGGGCTTCGCCCCCTCGCTGCTGATCAGCGTCGACGGGGCCCCTCTGGCCGACGGCGCCCCAGGGGCGCCCGCGGCGTCCCTCCTCGACGACCTCGTGGCGCCCGGGCGGGCGAACAACGTCGTGGCGGTGGTCCGAGAGGCGCTGTCGAACACCGCGCGGCACGCCCACTCCAACTCGGTCGCGGTCCGGCTCATGCTCACGTCGCCGCCCCAGGGCTCCATCGTCGTGGAGGTCGAGGACGACGGCGTCGGCGTCCCGGCCGCGCCCACCCGCGCCTCCGGGACGAAGAACCTCGCCATCCGCGCGCGCCAGTCCGGCGGCACCTTCACGCTGCAGAGGCCGCCGTCGGGCCGTGGGGCGCTGCTGCGGTGGACGGCACCGCTGGACTGAGCGGCGCCGCAGACCGCTGCCCGCGTGAGCGACGCGGGTTCCGTCAGGTGGGCGACGCACTCGTCCACCACCTCGGAGGGACGCAGCGGCGCGCTGAGGGGGGTACCGACAGGCCCTCCCGAACCTCCGCGAAGCCGGGTTCGATGGGTGCATGCGAGGAGCAGTCATCTACGGACCGAACGACGTGCGCTTCGAGGAGCGCCCCGACCCGACCATCGTCGAGCCCACCGACGCGGTGATCCGCACGGTCGCCGCGTGCGTGTGCGGTTCGGACCTGTGGCGGTACCGCGGCCTGGCCGACGTGCCCAGGCCGGTCCCGATCGGGCACGAGTACGTCGGGATCGTCGAGCAGGTCGGCGACGCGGTCCCCACCGTGACGCCCGGGGACTTCGTCGTCGGCGGGTTCCTGCACAGCGACAACACCTGCCCGGTGTGCCGCAAGGGCATGCACTCCGCCTGCCAGCACGGCGGCGGGTTCGACGGCTGCCAGGCCGAGCTGATCCGCATCCCGAACGCCGACGGCACGCTCATCGCCACCCCGGGGCAGCCGGCCGCCGACCTGATCCCCAGCCTGCTGGCCCTGTCCGACGTGATGGCCACCGGGTGGCACGCCGCGGTCTCGGCCGGGGTGGGCCCCAGCACGAGCGTGGTCGTCATCGGTGACGGGGCGGTCGGCCTGAGCGGCGTGCTGGCCGCGGCGCAGCTGGGCGCGACGACGATCATCGCGATGAGCCGGCACGCAGACCGGCAGGCGGTCGCCACCGAGTTCGGCGCCACCCACATCGTCGCCGAGCGCGGCGAGTCCGGCCTGGCCCAGGTCCGCGAGCTGACCGAGGGCATCGGCGCGGACGCCGTGCTCGAGTGCGTCGGCACGGAGGAGGCGCGGCTGCAGGCCGTCGACCTCGCGCGTCCCGGCGGCATGATCGGCCTGGTCGGCGTCCCGCACGGGGACCTGCCCACCGACAGGCTGTTCTGGTCGAACACGGGCATCCGCGGCGGCCCGGCGCCCGTGCGCGCGTACCTGCCCCACCTGATCGACCTGGTGTGGACCCGCCAGATCGACCCCGGCAAGGTCTTCGACCTGACCCTCCCGCTGTCCGAGGTGGCGGAGGCCTACCGCGCGATGGACGAGCGGCGGGCGATCAAGGTCCTGCTGCAGCCCTGAGCCACGCACCGAGAGGAGAAGGAGGCCGACATGGAGATCACTCCCCCGCCGCCGACGCAGAAGGGCCCCGAGCAGTGGTTCACCGGTGACGTGTGGATCGACGTCCTCGGTGCACCGCCCGAGCCCGCCCGGCTCCGCGTGTACGCGGTGCGCTTCGCACCCGGTGCGCACACGTTCTGGCACCGCCACTCCAGCGGCCAGACCCTGCACGTCACCGAGGGCACCGCGCGCGTCGGCACCCGCGACGGGCGCGTCATCGAGCTCCAGCCGGGCCAGACGGTCTGGACGCCACCGGGCGAGTGGCACTGGCACGGCGCAGCACCCGACCGGTTCATGACCCACCTGGCCATGTGGGAGGTCGGCGGCGGGGGCACCGGCCCCGACACCGAGTGGGCCGACGAGGTCACCGACGAGCTGTACGAGGGGGCGGGAGCATGAGCGGCTGGACACCGGACGAGCTGCGCACGATCGGAGGGGTCGACGAGCTGGGGGTGGCATCCCGGCGCGCGGACGCCAGCCTGCGACCGTTCGTGACGATCTGGTTCACCGTCCTCGGCGACGAGGTCTACGTCCGGTCCGCCCACGGACCGCAGAACGGCTGGTTCCGTCGCGCCACGGAGTCCGGCACGGGCCGGGTGCGCGTCGGCGCCATCGAGAAGGACGTCGCCTTCGAGAACGGCGACGACGCGCCCCACGACGCCCTCGACGCGGCGCTGCACGCCAAGTACGACCGCTACGGGCCAGCACCCGTGCGGGCCATCACGGGCCCGAGCGCCGCGGGGGTCACCCTGCGCGTCGTCCCGACGCCCTGACCGACGCCCGTCACCTGGGGCTGCGGGCGAGGACGCCGCCGATGAACCCGAAGACGGCGCCGAGCAGCACCAGCGGGAGCCCACGGGTGTCCGCGCCGACCACGGCCGCCGCGACCGCGACGATCACCATGAGCAGAGCCGCGAAGCGGATCCCGCGGCCCGACGAACCGTTCAGCCCGAGGAGCATCAGCAGAGCCAGCAGGAAGACGAGGACGGTCGAACCGGCGGTGGCCGTGCCGGCGTACGCCGACGCGTCGCCCCCGAACGCGTTCGTCGCGTCCCGCACGATGCTGTCCGGATCGATCATCTCCCCCAGCCATGGGATCAGCGCCCCCACCATCGCGAGCAGCGCGCCGAGCACCACGAGCCAGCGCTTGGCCGCGGGGCGGTGGTCGGGGGTCGACTGGGCCAGCACGGCTTCCGCCTCGATCGCGGCCCGGCCGTCGCTCGCCGAGACGCGCAGCCGCCGCGACGACGTCTTCCCCGCCGGCGGGGTCGGGCTGTCCACGACGAGCCGCGCCGTGCCGACCTGCCCCGGTGCGATCGCCATCACCGGGGGCGTGAACGTGAGCCGGGCGCGGCCGAACTCGTCGGCACCGGCCAGCTGGACCTGGAGCGTGTCCGCGCCGTGACGGTTGTCCACCTGGACCAGAAAGCTGCCCTGCCGGTGCTCGGTGGCCAGCGTCGCCGGCTCCACCCGGATCCGGGCCGTCGTGATCGGCGCGGCCCGGGCGGAGACCTCGAGGATCCCCGCCGTCTCCACCTCGGACGTGCCGTCGTTCGCGACGACGGCGAAGGGTCGGGACTCGGTGGTCCCGGGCGCCGGCGGGGTCGATCGCGCGCGGGCACGGACCGTCGCGACCGTGCCCGGCGCGACCACGACCCTGGTCTCGGCGAACGAGAACGCGACGGCCCCCTGCGCATCCCGACCGGTCAGGGTGACCCGTGCGCCGCTGTGCCCCGCGCGGTTGTCCACCAGGACGTCGAAGACGGGGGCCTCGCCGTCCGTGGCCCGCAGGTGGCTGGGCTCCAGGCGTAGCGTCACCGGGACGTGCACCGGCGCCGCGGACGTGCGCTGGGTGAGCGTCGCCGTCGCGCTCACCGGCTCGTCGTCGCCCGTGCCGGTGACCGTGAGCTGCCGCGTGACGTCCCGGCCGGGCTCGGGGGCGGGCGCCGCGAACCGCACGCCGACGTCGACGGTCTCGCCGGCGGGCACGTCCACCACGGGCGGCAGGAAGTGCGCTCGGACGACGTCCTCGGGATCGTGCAGGGCCAGCCGGTACCGACGCGGGAAGTTGGCTCCCCGGTTGTCGAACGACACCGTGAACCACCCGTCGGTGGTGTCCTGGAGATGCACCAGCGCGGGTCGCGACGACACGGTCGGGGGCGGACCCACCCGCGGGACCGCGACGCGGACCACCACCTGGGTGAGCTTCTCGGGGTCGACGGACGAACGGACGACGAGCGGGACCGACGTCTCCTGCGCGACGACCAGGACGCCGGGCCGGGTGGTGAACGTCACGCCGACCGCGCGCGACTCGCCCGGCATCAGGTGGGCGTCGTCGTGCGTCACGACGAGCCACGACGGCGCCGCCTCGGGATGGATGACGATGCCGTCGACGATGTCCGACGCGTTCCGCAGGTCGACGGTCGTGGTGCCGGGGGCACCGGGCGCGACGACCACGACCGTGTCGTCGACCGTCACGACCGGGACCTCGGCGCGCGGGTCCCGGCGGGTCGCCGTCGGGGTCTCCGCCTCGTCGGGCTCGGCCGACGCCTCGTCGGGCTCGCCCGTCGCCCCGTCGGCCGGGTCCGCCGTTGGTGCGGTCGTCGGGTCGGTCCAGTCGATGTACGTGTCGCAGACACGGCAGAAGGTCGCGGTCGCCGTGTTGGGCGCCCCGCAGGCCGGGCAGATCCGGTCCGCCATCAGGTCCTCCAGTCAGCCGCCGATGATCACCGTGGGAAAGCCCGGCCCGGGAACGACGGGCGTGCCGTGCATGCTCAGGTCCGCCACGCGCGCGGCCGGGAAGCCGCCGATCAGGACGGTCAGCGAACCCATCGCGATGCCGTTGGGCGCCGGGGACACGCACGGGATCGAGCCCGGCATCGCGTTCGCGACCGCCGCCGGCTGACCACCGATGAGGACCGTCATCACCCCTGCGGCCGGGGTGATCGGGCCGCCGACGTGCGGCTTGGGACCGTCCATGAGCGGACACATCGCCATGTCACCGACGCGCAGTGCCGGGCCGGTGGGCATGTCAGGGCGCCGGTGCCGGTGCCGGGGTGGCGAGCGTCCCGCTGAACACGAGAGCATCGTCGCACTGGCCGGGCGGTGGCGTCAGGTTCTGCGGCGTCCCCGGCAGGCGGCACTGGACGGTCATGGTGAGCGTCGTGCCCGCCGGCAGCACGATCGGCGTCTGGAAGTGGAAGTCGTTGTCCCGGAAGTTCTCCAGCGCCACGTCGAAGAGCACCACGGCGTCGCTGCTGCCCGCGGGCGTCTGGGAGAGGACCAGCCGGCCGAAGTCGCCCTGCGGGTTGCTGAGGACCAGGTCGGTGAGCCGCAGCGTCGAGCCGGCAGGGACGACGAAGTCGTCCGCGGAGGCCGAGGTCCCCGGGCCGGTCTGCACGGTCATGCGCTGCATGGTGGGCGCGAGGATCTCGGAGGGCGGCAGGAAGTTCTCCGTCAGGTCCTGCATCTCGGCCACCTGCTGCTGCGCCGCGGCGGCGGCCTGACCGGCGCCGGCCGACGACTGCTGGGCGGCCGCGGCGGCCTCCTGGGCCTCGTCGGCCGCCGCCTGCGCCGCGGCTACCTCGTCCTCGACCGACGACTCCGCGGCCGAGACCACGGCCGGCTTGAGCACCGTGAACCACAGGAGCACGAGCAGCGCCAGCAGCGCGAGGGCCGCGAGCAGCGCCTTGAAGAACCACCGAGGGATGGTCGCGGTCTGCACGTGGGTGCCGTCGAGCAGCACCGGTGAGGAGTTCTCGGCGGCCACCGTGACGATGAACGGCATCGTCCGGTCCGCGCCCCGCCACACCCGTCCGTCCGGCTTCACGCGGACGTCGGCGAACTCGGCCGTCCCGGGGGGCACGGTGAGGATCTGCGGGCGCACCCGGAAGTCCAGGACGCCCCCGTCGTCGGCCGCCGTGAGCGAGATGGTCACCGGCACGTTGCCGCGGTTGTCCAGCGCGACCTGGTGCTTCGCCCCGCTGCGACCGTGCGACGAGCGCGGGAGCAGCTCGGCCGTCGTGTCGAGGAACGGCAGCACCTCGCAGACACCCTCGGGCGTGACGGCCTCCTCGGCGTGCCCGAACGGCACCACCCGGATGCCGAAGTCGAGCTGGCCGGCGGGCACGGACCACGAGCGCGGCGGGGAGAACCGCACCGTCGCCGTCGTCGCGGTGCCCGGGTACAGACCCTCGATGAGCGCGGGCTCGACCGTCGTCCAGGCCGCGGGAGGTCCGAGCACCTCGATCTGGTACCCCTCCACGCGCTCACCCGTGTTGCGGATCTGGAGCGGCACGACCGCCTCGGTGCCGGGGCTGAGCTCCACCCGCGCCGAGTCCAGCTTCGCCGTCGTCGTCATGCTGCGGACGCTAGGCCGACCTGGCACGCGCGAGAACGGCTCCCCGCACGGCCGATGGGGCAGCGCCCCTGCCCGTTGAGCCGATGTTGACTGCACGATCAGTCCCGCCGCGCATGCTGTCCGGACGGAGCACCCGGAGGGGGTGCCGCAGGGGGGCAGGAGCAGGACATGGAACGCGTGGCTGTGTGGGTGAGCGCCCGGGACCCGATCTCCGAGGCGGGCGTCGTCAGCGCGCTGCGGCCGCGGCCGGAGGTGCGCGTGCTGCCGGCCGACGAGGCCGCGTCGTCGCAGGTCGCCGTCGTGGTGGCCGACGCCGTCGACGACGACGCCCTGCGCCTGGTGCGGATGGTGCGCCGGCAGAGCCCGAGCCAGGCCGTGCTGGTCGCGGGACGCCTGGAGGACGGCGACGTCGTGACCGCGGTGGAGGCGGGCGTGCTCGGGCTGGTGCGACGCAGCGAGGCGACGCCCGACCGGCTGGTGCGGGTGATCTGCGGCGCGGCGACCGGCGAGGGCAGCGTGCCCCCCGACCTGCTCGGCCGGCTCCTCGACCAGGTGGGCACCCTCCAGCGGCAGGTGCTGCGCCCGCGGGGGCTGACGTTCACGGGGCTGGCGACGCGCGAGATCGACGTGCTCAAGCTCGTCGCCGACGGTTACGACACCGCGGAGATCGCGCAGCACCTGGCGTACTCCGAGCGGACCGTGAAGAACGTGCTGCACGACGTGACCACCCGCCTCCAGCTGCGCAACCGCTCGCACGCCGTGGCGTACGCGCTGCGCGAGGGGCTGATCTGAGGCACCTGCACTTTCGGGAAGGCACGCGTGCCCGGAGGGCTGACCGGGGTCGGCTGTGGTCGCGACCGGCCGACGCGCAGGGTGGGTCGAGCGCAGACGGCGTCGGACAGGGAGGGGCGAACTCGTGGCACGTGCGCGGGCGTGGGTGGGCCTCGGCCTGTGCGCCCTGCTCCTGCTGCCCGTCGGCGGCGCCGCCGCCATCGCCCTGCCCACACTCCCCACGGCCGACCCCCCCGGGCTGCCGGTCCCGGCGGTGTCGCACCCGCGGCTCGGGTTCGTCGACCGGTCCAGCCTCCTGCGGGAGGCGACCCTGTCCGCGGAGGTGGACGGCCCGGGAGACCACACCTGGGTCGCCGGCACGAGGGTGTCGTCACAGGACCTGGCCACCGGTCGCCGCCAGGACGGCGAGGGCTCGTCGTGGGTGTCCCCGGAGCGACGGCCGCGGGTCGCGTGGGTGAGCACCGTCGACGCGGCCGGCCCGGACGACGCCGGCGACGTGTACGTCTCGGTGCTGCCGGAGCCCGCCGCCGAGCTGCCCACCGACCAGCGCGTCACGTGCGACCCCGCCCGCGAGTCGCACCCCGTGCTGTCCCCGGACGGCACGCTCGTGGCCTTCGCCACCGACGCGCGCGGTGACTGGGACGTCGCGATCGCACCGGTGCCGACCGAGGGCGAGGGGTGCCGGGCGTCGGCGGGGTTCACGTTCCTCACCGGCCCCGGCTCGCAGGACACGTGGCCGACCTGGCTCGACGACGAGCGGATCGTCTATGCCGGGGCACGCGACGGTGGACAGCCCGACCTGTTCGGGGTGACCGCCGACGCGACGCCGATCGCCCAGCTCACCGCGACACCGGGCATCTCGGAGACCCAGCCGGCGGCCCAGGTCATCTCCGGCGGCTGGCGGCTGGTGTTCACGACGACCCAGTTCCGGGCGGACGGCTCGCTCGCGCTCCTGGTGATGGGCGGTCCGGACCTGCTGCCGGCGACGGTCGTCGACCCCTACGCGTCCTCGTGCTGCCGCCCCCAGGGGTCGGAGGGCAGCTGGAGCCCGGCCGGGAGCTCGGTCGCGTTCACCAGCACGCAGGACGACCCTGCGGGCGACGTGTGGGTGACCCGGTGGGTGACGCAGGACGGTGCACGCACGTTCCGCGTGCTCGGTCAGGCGGCGGTCATCGCCACGTTCGGCGTCTCCGAGTCGCACGCCACCTGGGTGGACGACGACGTCACGGGCGGCGAGGGCGGGTGGGACGCGAGCGCGCGGATCGTCTTCACCGAGGAGGTGCCGAGCACCGACGTGAGCGACGTCGTGGCGGACGACGGGTCCGACCCGCGCCTCATCGAGAGCCTCGGGACCACGTGGGACGCCGAGCGTCTGGCGGAGGCGGGCATCGAGTACTCGCCCGACGGCACCCGCGTCGCCTACAGCGCGCCGGTCCCGCCGGACATTGGGGAGGAGGACGAGCCGGTGATCCTCGCGGCGGCCCTCGTGCCCACGTACGGGCAACGGGTGGTCATCGCCGACGCGACGACGCTGGACGTCGTCGGACCCACGTACGTGCCGGACGACGAGGACGACGTGGACCTGGACCCCACGTGGTCGCCCGACGGGAGCACGATCGCGTTCGTCCGCTGGCACTACTGGGGGGACGGCTACACGCTGCCGCGGATCTTCACGCTCGACGTCGGGTCCGGAGCCGTCACGCAGCTCACGGTCGGCCTCGGCACCGACGACTGGGCGGTGGACCCGTCCTGGTCCCCGGACGGCACGCGCGTGGTCTACGCCACCGGCACCGGCGACGACGAGGTGCCGTCCGGGGCGTCCTACCTCGCGGTCGTCGACGTCCGCACGGGGGTGTCGTCCCGCCTGCGCGTCACCTACCCGCGGTGCGACTACTACGGCGGCGACTGCGTCTTCGACGTCCAGGGCCGGTCCCCCGACTGGTCGCCCGACGGCACCCAGGTCGCCGCGGCCGACCTCGTCGCCATGCCGCGCTGGTTCGCCGGCGGCTACTACGGACCACCGGACTTCCGCGACCCCCGTCGGCTGGAGGTGCCGGGCGGGATCGGCATCGTCGACCTCTCGTCGCCCGGAGGGCTCGAGGTGGTCCGGGCGAGGGCCCTCACCGGCGTCGCCGACGACGGCACCGCGACCCCGACCGTCGCGCAGGTCGCCCACGCCGCGGACCCCGAGTGGTCCCCCGACGGGAGTCATGTCGCGTTCTCCGCCGTTCCCGTCGGCCTGCCCTGGGAGCGCCGCGGCATCGCGGAGGTCGCCGCCGTCGACGGGTCGGGCCTGCGCCTGGTCGCCGACCCGCCCGGGGTCCAGCGAGAACCCGGCTACCAGCCGTGGACGGACCTGGTCCTCACGCTCGCGACCTCGGTGGTCGGCGGTGACGGCTCGGCCACGGTGACGGCGGCCGCCACGAACGCAGGGCCGGGCTGGGCGGCGCGCCCCACGGTCACGGTCCGGCTCCCCCTCGGCCTCTCCACGCCCGGCGTGGCCGGGTGCCTCGTCGGGGGGCAGGTCCTCACCTGCGTGGCGACGACGCAGCTCGCTCCCGGAGGGACCGCGACCTTCGACCTCCCGGTGCTCGGCGTGACGCAGGCAGCGGTGTCGACGGTGGACGCGGTGGCGATCACGGCGAGCCCCGAACGCGTGGTCACCAACAACACCGCCACGATCGACGTCGGGGTCCCCGGGGGTGTCAGCGTCGACGTGACCCTCTCCGCTCCCCCCGTCGCGTGGGTGGGTGGGCTGCCGGTCAGCGCCACGTTCACCGTGCGCAACGGCGGTTCGGCGCCGTCCGAGGGCGTCACCCTCACGACGACCTACCCGGGCACGGTCACGCCCAGCGGCCTGGCGCCCTGCGCCGCGCCCACGGGCACGTGCGCGCTGGGCACGCTGCCCGGCCTCGGTGCCGTGGTACTGACGGCCGTCCTGACGCCCGACGTCGTCTTCGAGGGGCCGCCGCAGCTCGGCGACGTCACGGCCACCGTCAGCACGACCTCGCCCGACCCCGCGCCCGCGGACAACTCGGCCAGGGCCGCGCTCGAGGTCCGACGACCGCACGTCGACCTCCAGCCGGCGGTCGCCCGCCCTGGCGAGGTCGTGTTCCTCGCGGGCACCGACTTCCCGCCCGGCGCGGACGTCAACCTCTCCTGGTCGCTCGGCATCATGGGGATCCAGAACCCCCTCACCGCGGGGCCGGACGGCCGCTGGGCGCTGGCGGTGCCACTCATCCGCGACTCGCTCGTCGTGCAGCGCCTCCTCCAGGCGCGCAACGGCCAGGTGCCGCCGCTCTACGGCGACGTGACGGCACCGCTGCTCGTGGTGCCGACGTCGATCGATGCTCCGACGTTCCTCTTCCGCAAGTGACCACAAGGATCCGGGTGACGGCATGATCGGTGAGGTCGACGAGGCGCTGCGCACCCTCGTGCGCGAGGCGGTGGACAGCCCGGACGTCGAGGTGGTGCTCGACGCCCCGACCAAGGACTGGGCCGCGCGCCGCAACGCCCCGACGGTGGACGTCTACCTGTACGACCTGCGCGAGGACCTGCGCCGCCGGACGCGCGGCGAGCTGGCGAACAGGGTCGAGGGCAAGGTCAGCGCCCGCTACCAGCCGCCGCGGCACTTCCGGCTCTCCTACCTGGTGACCGCCTGGACGCAGCGACCCGAGGACGAGCACCGGCTGGTGGACTCGGTGCTGCGGCACCTGCTGCGCTTCGACGCACTGCCGGTGCGCGTGCTCGACGAGCAGCTGGCTGCCGCCGGGGCGCGGGTGCCGCTCTTCGTCGGGCTGCCGCCGCCCGAGGACCGGGGGTTCGCGGACGTGTGGACGGCGCTCGGGGGCGAGCTCAAGCCCTCGATCGACGTCGTGGTCGACGTGCCCGTGCTCACCCCGGTGAGCGCGCCCGTCGGACCGCCCGTCGAGGCCGGCCTGCGCCTCGACCTCGCCGACCGCGACGGGGACGCCGCCGACGTCGGCGCGCACAAGCACGCGCCGCCGCCCGAGCGCAAGGCCCGTTCCCGGAGGGCCCGATGAGCTCCGGTCCCGCGGTGCTCGACGCGAGCACCGCGCACCTGCTGGGCAGGCTCGGGGTCGTCGAGGAGCGCGTGCGCGAGCTCATCGAGCGCCGTCGCCGCGACGACCCGCAGCCGGACGACCCGTTCCGGGGGCTCTACCTGAGCGACGAGACGGTCGAGCGACTGCTGAGCGGGGGGCCCGTGGAGCCCCTGTCGGGCGTCGTGGGCACGCGCACGAGGGCGTGCGAGGAGGCGGCGGACACGGCCGAGGCCGCGGGCGAGCGGCTGCGGCTGCGGGAGCTGGCCCGCGACTTCGCCCTGGAGCAGCTCGACGTCGAGCTGCTCCTGGTGGCGCTCGCCTGCGAGGTGGACTCCCGGTTCGAGCAGCTGTTCGGCTACCTCAACGACGACGTCACCCGGCGGCGACCGTCGGCGGCGGTCGCCCTCGCGCTGTGCGGCGTGCCGCTCGCCTCGTCGCACGGACGGCACCGGCTCGAGCACGGGCCGCTCGTCGCGTCAGGGCTGCTGGAGCTGGAGGAGCCCGACCGGCCGCTGCCCGGCCGCCCCCTGCGGGTCCCGGACCGCGTGGTCGGTCACCTGCTGGGCGACGACGCACCGGACCGAGGTCTCGACGGCGTCCTGGTCGAGGTGGACGAGGTGCTCTGGGGCGACCCGACCCGGCTGGCGAGCGCGCTGGCGGGCGGTGCGCGGCTGGTCTACCTGCGGGAGCCGCCGACCGGCTCCGGGCGGGTCCTGGCCGTGCGGGCGCTGCGCGCGACCGGGCGGGGTGCGCTCGTGCTCGACGGGTCGGCGCTCGCGGCGAGCCCCGACCTGCTGGGCACGGTGCGGACCGCCGTGCGGGACGCGCACCTGACCCGGTCGGGGGTGGTCGTCGGCGGGGTGGAGGACCTCGTCGAGCACCCGCGCGCCCTGCGCGCCCTCGTCGCCGCCCAGGTGCCGGTGCTCGTCGTCGGCCGACGCACCTGGGACCCCGCCTGGAGCGACTGGCCCCCGCTGCTCTTCGACGTGCCCGCGTCGACCGTCGCCGAGCGCACCGAGCTCTGGCTGCACTCGTTGGGCGCGGACCTCCAGGACACCGCGGCCGCGACGGCCCCGTTCCGGCTGCGCCCCGAGCAGGTGACCCGGGCGGCGCGGGCGGCGCGGCAGCAGGCCACGCTCGACGGCGAGCTCACGGTCGACCACGTGCGCGTGGGTGCTCGGGCGGAGAACGGCACGGAGCTGGAGCGGCTCGCACGCCGGATCGAACCGGCGGTCGGCTGGGACGACCTGGTGCTGCCCGCGAGCGCGCTCACGGCTCTGCACGAGATCTCGACCCGGGCGCGGTACCGGGAGCAGGTGCTCGGCGACTGGCGGATGCGGCCCGGGGGCGGGCGCGGGCACGGCGTCGCGGCCCTGTTCGCGGGCGACTCGGGGACCGGGAAGACCATGTCCGCGGAGGTCGTCGCGCGCGACCTGGGGCTCGAGCTGTACGTCGTCGACCTGGCGACCGTCGTCGACAAGTACATCGGTGAGACCGAGAAGAACCTCGAGCGCATCTTCGCGGGCGCCGCGAGCGTGAACGCCGTCCTGCTGTTCGACGAGGCCGACGCCGTCTTCGGCCGACGCAGCGAGGTCAAGGACGCGCACGACCGCTACGCCAACATCGAGAGCGCGTACCTCCTGCAACGGATGGAGACGTTCGACGGGCTCGTGGTCCTGGCGACGAACCTGCGCGCCAACATCGACGACGCGTTCATCCGGCGGCTCGACGTGCTCGTCGACTTCCCGCTGCCCGACGCGTCGCAACGGGTGGCCCTCTGGGACCGCAGCCTGGGACGTCGGGTCCCCCGGGACTACGACATCGACCTGACGTTCTGCGCCGAGGCGTTCGAGCTGGCCGGCGGCGCCATCCGGTCCGCCGCGGTGACCGCCGCCTACCTGGCGGCCGACGACGGCGGGACGGTCGCGATGCGCCACGTGGTCGCGGCGGTGTACCGCGAGTACCGCAAGCTCGGCCGGCTCACGCTCGAGAGCGAGTTCGGGCCGTACTGGGACGTGCTGCGCTGAGGCCTTGCCCGAACGTGCACCCGGCGGTGCCCCTACCGGCGTCCACCCGGTCGTCCCGCGCACCGCCCGCGGCTGGCAACGTCGGCTGCGACGACCGTCGAGAGGGGCCGACGATGCACTCCCACGACCACCTGGACCACCCCGAGGGCCTGCGGACGTCGACGCCACGGGTCGACGACGACCGCGCAGCACCGGTGGTCTCGCGGGCGCTGGCCGCCGGTCGGCCCGAGCTGCTCGGCAGCGCCGGCCTGACCTATCTCCAGCGCACCGCCGGGAACGCGTCGACCGCGGGGCTGGTCGACGAGGAGCGGTCGCCCGTGCTCGACGTGCTGTCGTCGGGGGGCGGACGTCCGCTCGACGCGGACACCCGCGCCGACATGGAGGGCAGGCTCGGGCACGACTTCGGCGACGTGCGCGTGCACACGGACTCCGCGGCGGCCGACTCGGCAGCCGCGGTCGGCGCGCACGCGTACACGGTCGGCCGGGACGTCGTGTTCCAGCGCGACGCGTACGACCCGCAGTCCCAGGCCGGCCGCACCACCCTCGCGCACGAGCTCACGCACGTGGTCCAGCAACGCTCCGGGCCGGTGGACGGGACCCCCACCGGCGGTGGGGTCCAGGTGTCCGACCCGGGCGACCGCTTCGAGAAGGCCGCGGCCGCCAACGCCGAGCAGGTGATGGCCGCTCCCGCCCCCGCGACGGCCGGCGGTGCCCCGGTCGTGCAGCGCGAGGAGGCGCCCGAGGACGAGGAGGAGGTCCAGGGCTCGTTCGTCCAGCGGGAGGAGGCCGAGGAGGAGGAGCCCGAGTCCGCCTGACACCGCCCGATCGGGCACCGACCTCGCCCCGACGGGCGTCCCACCGGCCTCACGGCCCACCACCGCACCACCGCACGCTGAACATCTACTCCCTGTGCCCGAGGAGGGGACATGCCGACCTATCTGTCGCCCGGCGTCTACGTCGAGGAGGTGGAGGCGGGATCTCGACCCATCGAAGGAGTCGGGACCTCGGTCGCCGCGTTCGTCGGCATGGCCGCGAAGGGCCCGTTCAACCATCCGACGCTGGTGTCCAACTGGACGCAGTTCTCCGAGGCGTTCGGTGACTTCCTGCCGGGCTCGTACCTGGCCCACGCCGTGTACGGGTACTTCCTGAACGGCGGCAGCACCGCGTACGTCGTCCGGATCGGCCAGGACGCCGTCGAGGGCGCCGAGGAGATCCGCAGCAGGGCGACGCCCAAGGCGCTCCCGGCCGGCGCGCAGGCCGTGATCGGCGCGTACCGGGTCCAGGCGTCGGACAAGGCGCCCAAGAACAAGAAGCTGAGCGTCGAGATCGCCGACCCCGGGGGCGAGAGCCCGCCGGACGACCAGTTCAAGCTCGTCGTCCACGTCGACGGCAAGGAGTCGGAGACGTACGACAACGTCACCACCAAGCGCGGCGACGACAACGTGGCGACCAAGGTGAACCAGTTCAGCAAGCTCATCACCATCGAGGAGCTCGCGTCGGGGAGCGCGCTGGCCAAGCCCGACAAGGGCACCGCCGACCTGGTGGTGCCGGAGCCCGAGCCCGAGCCGCCCGCCACCGAGGACCTCGGCGCCGACGACTACATCGGCGATGCCGCCGACCGCACCGGGTTCAGCGGTCTGGAGGCCATCGACGAGGTCACGATCGTGGCGGTGCCCGACCTGGTGGCCGCCCTCGAGCAGGGTGCGATCGACCTGGAGACGTTCCAGGCCGTGCAGCTCGCGATGATCGCGCACTGCGAGCTGATGGGGAACCGCATGGCGATCCTCGACCCGCCGCCCAACCTCAACCCGCAGCAGATGAAGGACTGGCGGGTGGACGGCGCCGGCTACGACTCGAAGTACGCGACCGTCTACTGGCCCTACGTCAAGGTGTTCGACCCCGCTACGGGTGCCAACCGGTTCGTACCGCCGTCGGGACACATCGCCGGCATCTGGGCGCGCAACGACGAGTCCCGCGGCGTGCACAAGGCGCCCGCCAACGAGGTCGTCCGCGGCGTCATCACCCTGGCCACGCAGATCACGCGCGCCGAGCACAACCTGCTCAACCCGGTGGGCATCAACGCGATCCGCGCGTTCCCGGGCCGTGGGGTGCGGGTGTGGGGCGCCCGGACGCTCTCGTCCGACCCGGCCTGGCGCTACATCAACGTCCGGCGGCTCTTCAACTACCTGGAGGAGTCGATCCTGGTCGGCACCCAGTGGGTGGTGTTCGAGCCCAACGACGACGCCCTGTGGGCACGCATCCGCCGGACCATCGGCGCGTTCCTGGTCAACGAGTGGCGCAAGGGGGCGCTGTTCGGGCTCAGTCCCGAGGAGGCGTTCTTCGTGCAGTGCGACCGGGAGACGAACCCCGCGGAGGCCATCGACGCCGGGCAGGTCACCTGCCGCATCGGCGTCGCCCCGGTCAAGCCGGCCGAGTTCGTCATCTTCCAGCTCTCGCAGTTCTCCGGCGGCACCAGCCTCGCGGCCGAGTGACCCAGTGACCCACGACCACCAAGGATGGTGACTGACAGATGGCGCTCCCCGACGACTTCGACCTCGCGACCGCGTACGCGTTCAGCGTGAAGATCGACGGCATCCAGATCCCGCACGTCATGGAGGTCAGCGGCCTGAAGGCCGAGGTCGACAAGGTGACCTTCCAGCAGCAGGGGCAGGACGGAAAGTTCGTCACGCGCCAGATGATGGGGCGCCAGAAGGCCGGCGAGTTCAAGGTCAAGCGCGGCCTCACGGACTCGACGACCGTGACCGACTGGCTCAAGGCGGTGTTCGAGGGCAAGCTCTCCGAGGCCCGCAAGACCGCCGAGGTGGCCATCTACACGTCCGACAACCAGATCCTGAAGCGGATGAACTTCCGCAACGTCTGGGTCAAGGACGTCGAGCTCGGGGGCACCCTCAAGGCCGGGTCCACCGAGCCGCTGTCGGAGACGTTCACGGTCTGCTGGGACGAGATGGAGTTCGCCTGATGCGACGCTCCTCGCTCCCGCTCGCCCTGGACGAGCAGGCCGTCGACGAGCAGCCCGACGGCCGCCCGCCGCGGCGCGAGGCGCTGCGCACCGAGTTCGACTTCCTGCTGCCGCGCGGCTACCTGGACGCCGACGGCGTGCTGCACCGCAGCGGCACCATGCGGCTGGCCACGGCGCGCGACGAGCTGCTCCCCCTGTACGACGCGCGGGTGCAGGAGAACCCGGCCTTCACCACCGTCGTGCTGCTCAGCCGGGTGATCACGTCCCTCGGGTCGCTGACCGCGGTGTCGTCGAACGTCGTGGAGAACATGTTCGCGTCGGACGTGGCGTTCCTCCAGGACCTCTACCGCCGGATCAACGCCGAGGGGCACACCCGCGCCGCGGTGACCTGCCCGTCCTGCGCGCACCGGTTCGACGTCGACCTGTCCGGTGGGCGCCTGGGGGAATCGTGACGTACGCGCCCGAACGGATCCACCAGGAGGTCGCGTACGTCGCCTACCACTTCCACTGGTCGCTCGACGCGATCCTCGACCTCGAGCACCCCCAGCGCCTGCGCTACGTGCAGGAGATCGCGGCGATCAACCGCCGGATGACCGAGGAGCGCTGAGATGCGCTGGCCGTGGCAGCGGGCACGGCCCCCGCTCGGCGCGCCGACCGTGCAGCGTGTCGCCGGACCGCCCGCCGAGTCGCGCGCCGGCTGGGCGTTCCTGCCGCCGCTCCAGCGCACCGTGGGCGACGCCGAGCTGACGAGTGCACCGATGGCCTTCGTGGACGCGCTGCCCACGCGGGCGCGCCCGATGCTCACCGGCCCGATGTCGCACGCCGTCAGCCCGGTCGCGCCGTCCGGGGTGCTCGACGGCGACGGCGGCCGCCTGGCGACGCCCTCCACGCGGTCGTCGGACATCGACCTGGCGCTCGTGCCGCCCGCCCCCCGACCGACCCCCGGGCGGCCCGCCGTGGCCGTGCAGCGCCAGGCAACCGGCACCCTGGTGGGCCTCGGTGCGCCTCCTGCCGACGTCCCCCCGCTGCACGCGGTGCCCCTGGACACCGACCTGGAGGGAGCGGCGGCAGACGGCGAGGGCTTGGGCGGGCCGGAGTGGCCGGCCCCCGTCGGCGACGTGCCGATCCTGTCGGCCCCGGACGGTGACGTCCCGGTCCCGTCGGTGGCGGTGGCTGGCACCCCGGTCCCGTCGGCCCCGGCCGGTGCCCTGCCGATCCCGTGGGCGGCGGCCGGCGCGCCGACGGGACCCGGGGCCCAGCGCTCGGCGACCCCGCTCGTCCCGGCGCCACCCGCCGCGGACCGCGCGGGCTCCGAGGAGGGCGCCACGTTCGTCGAGCTGCCGTCCCGGCTCGCGGGACGGGAGCCCGACCCCGCCCCACCCGCGACGGTCCAGCGCCGCATCGGGCTCGGCGCACCGCTGCGGGC
>NZ_JABMCI010000055.1 GCF_013359775.1 Cellulomonas humilata
GGCGGGAGGAGGTCGACCGGGGAGCGGTCGCGGCCGCCGGCCCGGTCGTGCGGCCGGGGACCTCGACCGGCGCGGCCGCCCCCGCGGGCCGGCCGGACTGCCCTGCCGGAGAGATCGCGGGCGGTCGTCCCGTGCTCGGCGCAGGCGTCCGGCCGGCGTCGGCGCGCTCGGGACGTGCGGGACGTGCGGGCGGTGCGGTCGGGCGCGGGGGACGCCCGACGACGATGGGCTCCGCGTCGGCCGGACGGACCGGACGCGCCGGAGCGCCGGGGGCGAAGCTCGGAGGTGGGGTGCGCGGCGACCGCTCGTCGGAGGCCATGCCTCAGCAGACGTCTGTGGTGTCGTCGGCGCTGAACGCCTCTTGCCCGGCCTTCTTCGTCTCCGACGGCGCCGGAATCACGGGCGTCTCCGGGGCGGTCGTCGCGCCCGGCGTCGTCGGGGCCGTCGTCGCCGGAGCGGCAGGCGTCTCGCCGAGGGCCGGGACGTCGTTCACGAGGTTCGCCCACACCTCGTCGGCGGCGGACGTCCACTCGACGCGGTTCGGGTCGGACCTCGCCGCAGCGAACGGGATCGTCATGAAGGTGATGTTGCCAGTGCTGATGTTCCGGAGGTTGTAGGCGAGGCCGGTCATGTTGCCGATCGACATCCCGTTGTCGGTCGTCAGCGAGGCGGTCGCCGCGCTCAGGAACGAGATCAGCTTCTGCGGGTTGGTGAGCACGTCGCGGGACAGGACCTCGCGCACCATCGCGGCGATGAGCTTCTGCTGGTTGCCGATCCGGTTCGTGTCGGAGCCGTCACCGATGCCCTCGCCCTTGCGCGCCCGGGCGTAGGCCAGGGCGGTCGCGCCGTCGAGCGTCTGGAATCCCGGCGCCAGCGCGAGCCCGGCTTCGGGGGAGAACATCGAGTTCGGGATGCACATGGGCACCCCGCCGATCGAGTTCACCATCTGCTGGAAGCCGGTGAAGTCGACGACGACGAAGTGGTCGATGGTGACGCCGGTGTTCTGCTGGACCGTGTTGATCGTGCACGCGGCGGCTGACGTCATGTCGCCCCCGTTGTCCCAGCCGGTCGCGAACGCACCGTTGAACATGCCGTGGGTGGCTCGCGTGGTCTTGCCGTTCGTCATGGTGCACACCGGGATGTCGACCAGCGAGTCGCGCGGGATCGAGATCAGCTCGACGCGCGACCGGTCGGCGGAGATGTGCAGCACCATGGTCGTGTCGGAGCGCATGCCCGCGACCGCGCCACCGATCTCGCCGTTCTCGCCGTCGCGCTGGTCCGAGCCGAGGATCAGGATGTTCACGGCCTGACCGGCGTTCGGGTCGTCCGGGTCGGGCTCCTTGGTGGGCTCCGCGATCGGGTTGACCAGGTCCGAGACGTCGACCTTCTCCATGTTGCCGTTGAGCTTCGCGGCGACCGCCGCGACGCCACTTCCACCGAACACCACGAGAGCCGCCACGCCGAGGGCGATCGTGCGGAGCACGCCGTGGGCGTGCAGGGTCCGGGCATGCCTGGCGGCACGAGGGCGTGGGACGGCAGCGTGGCGGGAGGTCACGCGTCGATCGTAGGAGAGCGCCCCGGACGTGCGGGGGAGTGCACGCAGTGGCGTCGTGGAGGATCTGTGCAGATCAGCGGCCCGGGCGGGCCAGAGCCGCCCGCCCGGACTACGAACGCAGGTCGAACACGAGGTAGCGGCCGTCGGCACCCTCGACGACCGGGGCACCGACGAGGGCACGCCAGGCTCGCTCGACCCCGCCGTCGTCGTCGCCGAGCGCCTGCGTGTCGAGCACGACGGCCGAGAACCCGGCGTCGAGCATCGCCGCCTGGGCGTCGGCGACGGGCATGCCGGCGACGACCGAGGGCCACGCCGACTCCGGGCGTCCCTTGATCCCCCCGCCCGACCAGCGCAGGGTGTCGGAGTGCAGGAACGGCCTGAGCTGGTCGGTGTCCGCGACGCCGTTCACGGCGGGCGACTCCGGATAGCTCATGAAGGGCAGCTGGAAGACCGCGGCGTCATCGCCGAACGTCTCCTCCACCTGGCCGACCCAGTCCGCGTCGGCCCGGAACGTGGCCTGCACCGACTGGTGGTCCGGGCGGTACAGCGGGCTTGCCTGGTCGAGCGTGCCGAGGACGATCAGCACGGTACCGCCCGCGACGAGCGTCACCATGGCGACCGCACGCGAAGTGCGGGCACGCAGCCGGCCCGCGGCGTGATCGAGCAGCAGGCCGACCGCGGCGAGCGACAGCAGGGCGAGGACGATCGACATCCGGTTCCAGCCCCGGACGTTCGGTGTGAGGAACGAGATCAGGCTGCTGACCCCGCCGACGGTGCTCAGCAGCAGCGCCACCAGCGCGAGGCCGCCCAGGGACACCAGCATCGACAGGCGGACGCCTGGGTGGGACGGGTGCGATGCCGGCCGCGCGACCTGGACGACGACGATGACGAGCAGGGCGAGGAGCCCCGCGGCGGCGACGAGTCCCAGCGACGGGAACTCGCCCGGCAGCGGGAAGTCGTCGTCATAGGTGGTACGCACGTCCGCGAGCAGCCTGATCGCATGGCCCGGCACGGGCAGGAGCAGCGCGGCCAGCTTGAGGGCGTACACCTCGGAACCGGCCTGGTTGCGGAACAGCGCGCCCTGGTTGGCGCCGTGCGCCCGCGCGTACAGGAGGTCCGGGACCATGAGCAGCGCCAGCGTGGCCACCAGGACCGCCCCCGCTGCCGCCGCGCCGAGGAAGCGTCGATCGTCCCGGTGGTAGAACATCGCGACGAGCGCGCCGATCCCGAGCAGGCAGAGCGTGAAGACGGCGTAGTACGTCGACCCCGTCGCGACGAGCACGAGGGCCAGGCCGGTCGACAGTGCGCGCGTGTCGAGCCGCCACCGGCCGAGCCGGAGACCCGCGCCGGTGCCGCCGGACCACAGCGGTTCTCCGCGCCACACCCGCACGACGACCAGGAGCGCCGGCGGCAGCACCCAGTAGGACGCGAGGAAGAGGTGCGTCTCACCGCGGGAGAAGTGGTAGGGCGCGAGCGCGAAGAGCGTGGCGCCGACCACCGTCATCGCACGGCCCACACCGATGCGGCGCAGGAAGTAGGCGGCGGTCAGCGCCGCCAGCGGGAAGCCGAGCACGAAGTACACGTTGAGCGTCACGGCCCAGTCGCCAAGCACGGCTCCGAGGAGCTTGATCAGGAGGAGGTGCAGGTCCTCTGACAGGGGGTAGTCGTGGTAGATCTGCCCGGCCGGCCACCCGAGGAGCGGCTGGTGCTCGTACCAGCCGGTGGTCAGCGTGGTCTTGACGTGCGCGGCGATCGCGACGGCATCGCCGGAGTACGAGAAGGGGACGTGCCAGTCCACCCGCGTCAGACGCAGCGCCCAGGCGGCGCTGACCAGTGCGAGCATCGCGGCGGTCGCGTAGACGAGCACCTCGGACAGCCGTCCTGTCGTTGCCCGTCCCCGCACCGGAGCTCTTCCCGTCGTCATCCCGCTCGACGGGAGGGTTGCCGCGCGTGGTGCCCACGCTGGTCGCACAGCATAGGCGACGTCAGTCGACCGGCGACGACGCGACAGCTAGCGTCCCAGCTGCGCGTACTTCGCCTCGGTGGCGTCCTTCTGCGGACGCCACCAGGCCTCGTTGGCCTGGTACCAGGCGACGGTGGCCTCGAGCCCCGCGCGGAAGTTCTCGTACCGCGGCGCCCAGCCGAGCTCCTCGCGCAGCTTGGTGGAGTCGATCGCGTAGCGCAGGTCGTGGCCGGGACGGTCGCTCACCAGGTCGTAGGCGTCGGCCGGCTGCCCCATGATCTCGAGGATGTCCTCGACGACGGTCTTGTTGTTCTCCTCGCCGTCGGCCCCGATGAGGTAGGTCTCCCCGAGGCGGCCGCGCTCGATGATCGCCCAGACCGCGCTGTTGTGGTCCTCGACATGGATCCAGTCGCGCACGTTCTCGCCCGAGCCGTACAGCTTGGGGCGGACGCCGTCGATCACGTTGGTGATCTGGCGCGGGATGAACTTCTCCACGTGCTGGAAGGGGCCGTAGTTGTTCGAGCAGTTGGAGATCGTGGCGCGGACGCCGAAGCTGCGGGCCCACGCGCGTACCAGCAGGTCCGAGGCGGCCTTGGTCGACGAGTACGGGCTGGACGGGTTGTACGGGGTCTCGGGCGTGAACTTCGCCGGGTCGTCCAGCTCCAGGTCGCCGTAGACCTCGTCGGTCGAGATGTGGTGGAAGCGCACGTCGTGGCGGCGGACCGCCTCGAGCAGCTGGTACGTGCCGATGATGTTGGTGCGCAGGAACGGCCACGGGTCGTGCAGCGAGTTGTCGTTGTGCGACTCGGCGGCGAAGTGCACCACCAGGTCGACGTCCTTGACCAGGCTGTCGACGATGTCCGGGTCCGCGATGTCGCCCTTGGCGAAGACGATCTTCCGCTCGACCGGGTCCAGGCTCCGCTCGTCTCCGGCGTAGGTCAGCGCGTCGAGCACCGTGACCTGGACGTCGGGACGCTCACGGACGGTCTGGTGGACGAAGTTGGAGCCGATGAAGCCGGCTCCGCCGGTGACGAGCACGTGCACGACGGAAGACCTCCGAGCGGGGGACAGGTGTCGGCAAGCCTATCGGTGCGGGTGTCGACGCCCGACTGCGCGCACGACGCGAAACGGACAAGTGCGCGGCGGTCTTTGACAATGCGGACGGCCCAGGTGAACCTCGACGGAAACCGTTGTCTGCGTCAGGACCCGCCATGCCATCACGTACCGCCACGATCACTGCGGCCGTCGTCGCCGCCGCGGTGCTCGCCGTGCCCGGCCTCGCCCAGGCACGCGCGGCCGAGCGCCCGGCGTTCAGTGACGGCGTGGTCCGCGCGGCCACCGCCAGCGCAGTGACTCCGGCCGCGTCGCAGGACCCGGACGTCGTCGTCGAGGAGGCGCCGCTCGTCGTGGCGACCGAGGCCGAGGCCACCCCGAGCACCGGTGAGAACCCCGCCACCGTCGATCCCGGTGACGGCACGCTCGTGGCCGACGCCCTGACCCAGGACGGCCGCGTCGAGACCGACGTGATCGTGACGCCCGACGCCCAGACGATCGGGGTGACCTGGCCCGCGGGTGCCGCACCCGCCGAGGACGCCCAGGTGCGCACGCTCGACGACGGGACCTGGACGGCGTGGCAGGCGCTCGAGGGCTCGGACGTCGCGCCGGATCTCGGCACCGTTGACGCCGCGCGCACCCGCGACGGCACGGACTCGTTCTGGATCGGCGACGCCGACGCCGTGCAGCTGTCCTTCGCGGCGACGAGCACCGGCGGACCTGCCGACATGAGCCTCACGCTGGTGGGCTCCCAGGAGGTGGCGCCGGCGAGCGCCGAACCGCTGGTCGGCAGCGTGGCGTCGACGGGCAGCGCTCGGGCCACCGTCCGCAACGCAGCGCTGACGGCCCCGGCGGCCGCGGCGCTCCCCACGGCGGTCGCAGCGCCCATCGTGTTCACCCGCGACGCGTGGGGTGCGCGTGCCCAGGCCTGCTCGCCCGACGTCGCCAAGACGTTGGTCGGCGCCGTGCTCCACCACACCGCCGGCAGCAACACCTACGCCTCGGTCGCCGAGGCGATGCAGCAGATCAGGAACGATCAGGCGTACCACATCGACGGTCGCGGCTGGTGCGACATCGGCTACAACTTCATCGTCGACAAGTGGGGAAACCTCTATGAGGGTCGGCAGAACAGCCTCACGCAGCCGATCATCGGGGTCCACGCCGGAGGGTTCAACACCGGGACCGTCGGCGTCTCGATGCTCGGCGAGTACGGGGCCGTCGCGCCCTCCCCGGCGATGCAGGAAGCCGTCGCCAGGATCATCGGCTACCGCCTGGGCGTCTACGGCAGGAACCCGGACGGCTCCATGGTCTACACCACCCTCGGCGGCGAGAACTCGCGCTTCGCTGCCGGAACGACCCTCCAGCTCCCTGTCGTCTTCGGCCACCGGGATGTCGCCTACACGGCCTGCCCCGGGAACCTCGGCTACTCGACGCTCCCGGGGATCAGGCAGCGCGCGCTGCGCGTCGCGTACGCGGAGCCGCTGGTGCGTGCGCTCTACCACGACATGCTCCAGCGCGTGCCCGACCCGACCGGTCTCCAGACGTGGACGAGCATGATCCTCACGGGTGCGACGCCGGCGTCTGCGCTGGGCACCGCGATCGCGCACAGCCGGGAGTACGTCCAGCGCAGGGTCACGGAGGCCTACGTCGAGGTGCTCGGGCGCGGCCCGGACCCGCAGGGTCTCGAGGTCCAGACCCTGGAAGTCATGGCCGGCCGCCTGCGGGTCGAGGATCTTCGCGGACGTCTCATCGCCAGCGACGAGTACTACCTGCGGGCGGGTGGGACCAGCACGGCCTACGTCCAGCGGCTGTACCGCGACATCCTGCACCGCGAGGCCGCGGCCTCCGAGGTCGCCTTCTGGGTGAGCACGATCGGCACGCGCGGCCGCTCGGCTGCGCCGTCCGGCGTCTGGTGGTCGCTGGAGAGCGCCCAGATCCGCGTGACCGAGATGTACGTGATCTACCTGGGCAGAGGGCCTGATCCCACGGGATTCGCCACCTGGGCGCCCTACTGGATCACGAACGGGGAGGACGCCCTGCGTGCCGGCGTCGTCGGGAGCGAGGAGTACCTGGCCCGATCGCCCCAATTCATGCCGTGAGGCCGTGCGGGCAGGGGAGCGAGCCCGACGCGGCTACACTCACCTACCGAAAGCGGGCATCCACGAGTCGGAGTGGGTTCCGGCATCGACGAGAGGCAAGCCCACCACGATGAAGGCCGTTCTGCTGGCGGGTGGTCTCGGTACCCGCATGCGCGAGGAGACCGAGTTCCGTCCCAAGCCCATGGTGGAGATCGGCGGCAAGCCGGTCCTGTGGCACCTGATGAAGACGTTCGCGGCGCACGACGTCACGGACTTCGTGATCTGCGCCGGGTACAAGGGCGAGCAGATCAAGGAGTACTTCCTGAACTACGCCGCCCACAACACCGACTTCACGATCACCCTGGGGCGGTCGGGCAGCGTGGAGTTCCACGACGACCACCTCGAGCGTGACTGGACCGTGACGGTCGCCGACACCGGGCAGTCGACGCTGACCGCCGGGCGGGTCGAGCGCATCGAGCCCTACGTCAAGGGCGAGCGGTTCATCGTGACCTACGGCGACGGCCTGGCGGACATCGACATCAGCGCGCTGCTGTCGTTCCACGAGGCCCACGAGCTCAAGGCGACCATCACCACGGTGCAGCCGCTCTCGCGTTTCGGGCTCGTCGAGCTGGACGACCAGAGCCGCGTCACGCGCTTCCGCGAGAAGCCGCAGATGGAGGACTGGGTGAGCGCCGGGTTCTTCGTCTTCGAGCCCGAGGTGTTCGACTACGTCCGCGACAGCGACGAGGTGATGCTCGAGCACGAGCCGCTGGACCGCCTCGCGGACGAGCGTCAGCTCGCCGCCTACCGGCACGAGGGCTTCTGGCAGCCGATGGACACCTACCGCGAGTCGCAGATGCTCAACGAGATGTGGGACACCGGCAAGGCGCCGTGGAAGGTCTGGCAGTGACCGCGGACATCGAGGTGTCGACCACCTCCACCGATGCGGTGGTCGGTCGCAAGCTGATCTCCGTCGTGATCCCGGCGTACAACGAGTCCGACTGCGTCGACGAGCTCGCGCGTCGTCTCGCGGACGTGGCGGACGGCGAGAAGGACCAGTACGACTTCGAGGTCATCATCGTCGAGAACGGCTCGCAGGACGACACCTGGGAGAAGCTGCAGAAGATCCACGCCGACGACGGGCGTTTCAAGATCCTGCAGCTCGCGCGGAACTTCAAGATGGACGGCGGGCTCACCGCAGGCCTCGCCTTCGCCACGGGCGACGCCTGCGTGGTGATGACGGCCGACCTCCAGGACCCGCCCGAGCTGATCCCCGAGTTCCTCCGCAAGTGGGAGGAGGGCTACGAGAACATCTACATGGTCGTGAGCGAGCGCCAGGGCACAGGGCCGCTGCGCACGTTCAACTCGAAGGCCTTCTATTGGCTGGCGGGAAAGCTCACCGACGGAGCGATCCCTCGCAACGCGAGCGACTTCCGGCTCGTCGACCGGGGCGTCTACGAGACGATCAACCAGATGCAGGAGCGCAACCGGTTCATCCGGGGGCTCTTCGCGTGGGCCGGCTACAAGTCGATCGGCATCCCGCACCGGCGGCCGCCGCGCTTCGGTGGAGAGTCGAAAGCGCACTCCCTCAAGGTTCTGGACCTCGCGTTCAAGGGAATCTTCGCGCATTCCTATGTCCCGCTCCGGCTCATTACCGTCACCGGGCTCGGCGTTTCCGCGATCTCCGCGATCGTGCTCGTCGCTTTCACGCTGCAATTCCTCTTCTCAGGCGTTCCCTTCGCGGGGTTCGGCACCTTGATCGGCTTCATCCTGCTGCTGTTCGGAATTCTCTTCTCGATGATCGGCATCGTCAGCGAGTACGTCGGCCTGATCTACGAAGAGGTCAAGCAGCGCCCCAACTTCGTCGTGCGACGTCGGCTCGGTCTGTGACGGTCGCACCGGTGGACGGATCGTCGGCGCCGACCCGGCTGCGTGCGCTGCTCGACTCCGAGGGGTTGCGCTTCGTCCTCGTCGGCGGTGTCAACACCGTGTTCGGGTTCGGGATCTTCGCCCTTCTCCAGTCCACGCTCGGCACGGTCGTGCACTACCTCGTCGTGCTGGTCGTGGCGCAGGTGATCGCGGTGCTCGAGGCGTACGTCCTGCAGCGTTACGTCGTGTTCCGGGCGCGCGGGCGCTGGTGGCGTGACCTTGTCAGGTTCAGCTCCGTCTACGCGGTGGCGTTCGCCGTCAACGCGGCCGCGCTGCCGCTCCTGGTCGAGGTCCTGCACATGGCCGTGATTCCGGCTCAGGCCGTGGTCACCGCGGCCGTCGCGCTCGGGACGTTCCTGGTGCACCGCAACTTCACCTTCCGACACTCCCGGAGGTCGGCCCGCGAGGCCGTGCCGACCGCCACGACCCGAGGGGCAACGCCTCAGGTCACCGCCCTTCCCACTGCCGGCGCCCCTGCCGACGACACCACGTCCCCCCGCGTCGCGCAGACTGACGACGCCGCACCCAGGAGTACGATCCGACCATGAGCGAATCCGTCGTGACCGGCGCCGATGCCGTCGCCGCAGCCCTCGAAGAACTCGGTGTCGACATTGTTTTCGGTATCACCGGAGCAGGGAATCTCGCGATCTGTGACGCGATTTATCGGCGCGGAGCGACCCGGCTGATCTTCGTGCACCACGAGCAGGCGGCGCTCATGGCGGCCCAGGGCCTGGCGCGCACGACCGGTCGGCTCGGTGTCGCCCTCGTGACGACGGGCGGCGGCTCGACGAACGCGCTGACCGGGATCGTCGGAGCGCAGATGGACTCGGTGCCGCTGCTCGTCCTCTCCGGCAACGAGAGCTCGATCCACACGAGCACGGACAACGAGCTGCGGATCTGGGGTGTGCAGGGCTTCGACTCGCGCCAGGTCTTCGCGCCGGTGACCAAGGCGGCGCACCGTGCGCGCAACGCGGACCAGATCCGCGACCTCGTGGTGAACTCGGCGCGCACGGCGCTCGAGGCCCGAGCCGGCGCCGTGACGATCGACATCCCGATGGACCTCCAGCGCAAGCCGCTCAGCACCACGCTCGCCGGGTCCCCGGCCGTCCCGGTCCTCGACCTCGGGAGCAGCGTGGACTACGGCGACGTCCTCGACTCGTCGCTGGACCGCCTGACGGCGGCGCTGCGGCGCAGCATGCGCCCGGTCCTGCTGCTGGGGAACGGCCTGCGCAACGGCATGGACCGGCCCGAGATCCGCTCGCTCGTCGCGGACATCGGCATCCCCACGCTGCTGTCCTGGTCGGCGATCGACCTGCTCGACTCGTCGCACGCCATGAACTTCGGTCGCTCGGGCATCTACGGCGACCGGTACTCGAACATGATCGTGCAGAACGCCGATCTCGTCATCGCCATCGGCTCGCGTCTGGCCATCCCGCAGCTCAGCTACGACCCGGCGGACTTCGCTCGCGACGCGCAGGTGTTCGTGGTCGACGTGGACGGCAAGGAGCTGGAGAAGTTCGTCGGGGACCGGTGGGTCCGGGTGCAGGCCGACGCGGCGCAGTTCCTGGAGCAGTTCGCCAAGCTCGGGCCCGTCGCTGCGGACATCGACACATGGGTGCGCAAGTGCGAGCAGCTGCGCACCGACTTCCCGCGTCGTGCGCAGACCACCGAGGCGATCCCCGCCGCACAGCGCGACCAGTTCGTGAACTCCTACGACGTCGTCTACGAGATCAGCGACCAGGCGGGCTCCGACGACATCTTCGTCACCGACATGGGCACCGGGCTGTTGTCCGGGTTCTACGGTCTGGACGTCAACGAGGACCAGCGCCTGGTGACGTCGCTGGGGCTCGGGGAGATGGGCTACGGCCTGCCCGCAGCGGTCGGTGCGCAGTTCGCGCACCCGGAGGCCCGGGTGGTCTGCCTGAACGCCGACGGCGGCATGATGCTCAACCTCCAGGAGCTCCAGACCGTCGCTCACCACAAGCTGCCCATCAAGCTCGTCGTGTTCAGCAACGACGGGTACCTGATGATCAAGCACTCTCAGCGCAACCTCTTCGACGGCCGGTACGTCGGGTCGGACCTCGACTCCGGGGTGTCGTGCCCGGACTTCTCGAAGCTGGCGGACACCTTCGGGTTCTCGTACGTAGGGCTGTCGGAGCAGGGCGACATCAGCGCGAAGGTCGCCGAGTTCCTCGCGACGGACGGCCCCGTGCTCCTCGAGGTGTTCATGCACCCCGAGCAGCTGTTCATCCCCCGCGTCGGCACGCTCAAGGGCGAGAACGGCACGCTCATCTCGCCGCCGCTCGAGGACATGATCCCGCTGGTGAGCGAGGCGGAGCTGAGTGCTGCGATGAGCGGGGCGCTGCACCCGGAGTCGACCAGGATCCGCAGCGTGCCGGGCGTGCTCCCGGTACAGGGAGGCAAGTCATGAGAGCCGCGATCATCGGGACGGGCAACATCGGCATCGACCTGGCCGAGAAGCTTCTGCGGGAACACTCGCTGGAGCTGATCGCCATGGCAGGTCGGCGAGCGAGCTCTCCCGGCCTGGCGCGCTTCGAAGGCCGGGTCAAGTACCTGACGGCCGACGGCGTCGACGGGCTCGAGGAGCACTTCGACGAGATCGACGTGTTCTTCGACGCGACCTCGGCGGACTCGCACCGTGAGCACTGGAAGCGGCTCGAGGGGCTCGGCAAGGCTGTCGTCGACCTGACCCCGTCGCGGGTCGGTGCGGCGTTCGTGCCCGGGGTGCTCGACCACGAGAACCAGCCCGGCAAGCCGATCCACAACATGTCGATGGTGACCTGCGGCGGCCAGGCCTCAGTGCCGATGGTCAGCGCCCTCGCGCGCCATGTCGAGCGCGTCGACTACGTCGAGGTGTCGTCGAGCATCGCGTCGCTCTCCGCCGGACCGGCCACGCGCGCGAACATCGACGACTACA
Source organism: Cellulomonas humilata (assembly GCF_013359775.1). Taxonomy (GTDB): domain Bacteria; phylum Actinomycetota; class Actinomycetes; order Actinomycetales; family Cellulomonadaceae; genus Cellulomonas; species Cellulomonas humilata. The sequence continues at coordinate 11,517 of NZ_JABMCI010000055.1, forward strand.
TCCGTGCGACGGAGAACGCCGCGCGGCTGGCGTCCGGCGCCGACGTCGCCAAGTCGATCCTCGTGCTCAACCCGGTCGAGCCGCCGACGATCATGCGGACGACCGTGCACATGAAGGGCCTCCTGGGTGACCTGGCGACTCTCGACCGCACCGTCCGCGACGCGGTCGACCTCGTGCGGGAGTACGTCCCGGGCTACCGGCTGCTGGTGCCGCCCGTGCAGCATGCCGCCGACGTTCTCACCGTCTCCATCGGCGTCGAGGGGGCCGGCGACTACCTGCCGCCCTACGCCGGCAACCTGGACATCATCACCGCGGCCGCGGTGAAGACCGCGCTCGACATGGTCGCAGTCGCGAGTTAGGCATCCCATGACCACCACCACCACGCCCACCGCGCAGATCACCGTCTACGACGTCACGCTGCGCGACGGCAACCACGCCCTCCGGCACCAGGCCTCGCGCGAGCTCGTGCGTGACTACTGCCAGCTCGCCGACGTGTCGGGTGTCGACTACGTCGAGGTCGGCCACGGCAACGGCATCGGCGCATCGTCGGCCCTGGTCGGCTTCTCGCTCGAGACCGACGAGGTCCTGCTCACCACCGCGCGTGAGGCGCTCACCCGCAAGAAGCTCGCCGTGCACTGCATCCCGGGTTTCGCGACCGTCGAACGCGACGTGCTCCCGGCGCTGGCGAACGGCGTGGACCTCGTGCGGATCGGGACGCACGTCACGGAGGCGGACACCGGCGCCAAGCACCTCACCGCGGTGCGCGAGGCGGGCCGCGAGGCCGTCTCGGTGCTGATGATGAGCCACATGGCCACCGTCGAGCGTCTGGTCGAGGAGTGCGTGAAGGTCGAGGGCTTCGGCGCGCAGGCCGTTGTGCTCATGGACTCGGCGGGCCACTTCTCGCCGGCGGACGTCACGGCACGGATCTCCGCGATCGTCGACGCCGTTGGTATCGACGTGGGTTTCCACGCACACAACAACCTCGGTGTCGGCATCGCAAACGCGCTCGCCGCCCTGGACGCGGGTGCGACCATCGTCGACGGGTCCTCCGCAGCGCTCGGTGCCGGTGCAGGCAACGCACAGCTGGAGTGCCTCGCGGCGGTGCTCGTCCAGGAGTACGGGGTGGATCTGGGCGAGCTCACGCCGTTCTTCCGGATGGGCAGCCTGATCGCCGAGCGAGCTGCCGGCCACCTGCCGAAGACCACCAGCTCGAGCGTGATCAGCGCGCTGGCCGGTGTGTTCAGCGGCTATGCGCCGCACGTCCAGGCGATCGCCGAGGAGCTCAACCTCGAGCCTGCGCTCCTGTGGCGTGAGCTCGGGGCGCGCAAGGTCGTCGCCGGCCAGGAGTCGATCATCCGTGAGATCGCCCGCGATCTCATGGACCTGTCCTAGGCGTGGTCGCAGGGCCGATGCCGCCGTCCCGAACGACGGCTCCCGTCAGCGCGCGCGCCGCCGACCAGGTGGCCTCCGTCGTCCGACCTGACGACCGGGTCCTGCTCACCGGCGCCGGAGGCTGGTTCGGCTCCACCGTCGCGGCGCTGCTGCACGGGCACGACGCACAGGTCATGCACGTGACCCAGCGTCCCCGCACGGTCCAGCACGGGAACGGCTCCGTCGAGGCCGTGGCGTGGGACTGGGCGACCGTGCGCGACTTCGCACCCACCGTCGTCGTGGACTGCGCCTTCGTCCTGCGCGACTACATCGACCAGACGTCGATCGAGCAGTACGTCCACGTCAACACCGTGCTCACCCAGCGCCTGCTCCAGGTCTCCCAGCTGCCGGGGGTCCGCACGGTGCTCTCGGTGTCGAGCGGCGCGGCGGCCCACCCCGTCGACGCCTCGCGGCACGAGGTGGACGTCGACCCGTACGGCTACCTGAAGCGGCAGGCCGAGCTCGCGTTGTCCGGGCTGGATGCGGCGGTCGACGCGAACCTGGTCGTCGCGCGCCCCTACAGCCTCTCGGGGACGCTGGTGAGCCGCCCTCGACGGTACGCGTTCTCGGACCTCGTGCTCCAGGCCCGCGAGGGTGCCGTCCACGTCAAGGCGGGGCACGACGTGTGGCGTCGGTACGTCGGTGTCGACGACTTCTTCGCGGTCTGCCTCGGCGTGGGTGCGCAACGGTCGGGGACCGTGAGCTCAGCCGGCGAGCTGGTCGAGTTCGGAGCACTGGCTGAGCGCGTGAACCACGTCCTGGACGCACGCGCGACGGTGACTCGTGCCGACCGGACCGGCGCGCCGGCGGACGACTACTACTCACGGGACACCACGTGGGACGAGGCGTGCAGATCTCTCTCGTACCGGCCGGCGGACCTCGACGAGCAGATCCGCACGGTCGACGCCTACCTGGCCGCGGCCGGCCGCTCGTGACGGAGGAGCACGCCTACGACGTCCTCGCGTCCCGCAGGGTGTTCGACGGGCGTGTGCTCTCGGTGCGCTCCGACCGGGTGCTCATGCCGGGCGGCACGGACGCGCAGCGCGACGTGGTGGAGCTGCCCGGCGCGGTCGGGATCGTGGCGCTGCGCGACGACGGCCGCGTGCTGCTGGTGCGGCAGTACCGCCACCCCGTCCGCCGTCGACTGTGGGAGATCCCGGCGGGGCTGCTCGACTCCACGTCCGAGACCCCGCAGGACGCGGGGGAGCGCGAGCTGTTCGAGGAGGGCGGACTGCGCGCGAGCGGGTGGCACACGCTCGTCGACACCTTGACGTCGCCGGGCATGTCCGACGAGACCATCCGGATCCTGCTCGCCCGAGGCCTGACGTCGATCGACGCCGACGAGGAGTACTCGCGGTTCGACGAGGAGGCCGAGATGGAGCGCTCGTGGGGCGACCTCGACGAGGCCGTCCGATGGTGCCTGGACGGCACGCTGGAGAACGGGCTCACGATCGCGGGCCTGCTCGCGGCGCGAGTCGCACGGGAGACACGGTTCGCCGACCTGCGGCCGAGCTCGACGCCGTGGCGGGCGCGGCGCGCCGGGTCGACCACGGACGACGGGCAGCGGTGATGGGGGAGGGTGCCGCAGCGGCCCTGGACGAACCCGCCGCCCCGTGACGGGACCGCAGCATCCCGTCTCCGGCCGATCAGGTCCGGCTGGACCTGAGGCTCCTGAGGCGCCCGTCCGTGCTCGCCCCAGCCCTGTCTGCGTGGCTCGCCGGTTGCTGGCTGGCGATCATCACGGCGACGACGTACATCGGTGACGACCTGATCAACAAGGACATCCGAGCCGCCGCCGCCGAGCGGGGTACCGATCTGGGTGGCCTCATCGGGCACTACACGTCGCAGTGGATGACGGAGCAGGGACGGTTCTTCCCCGGATCCCTGGGCTGGTCGTACACGGTCTTCTGGGTGACCGAGGTGCGCGTGCCCTACAAGTTCGTCCTGGGCGCGGTGCTGGTGGCGTGCGTCGCGGCGTGCGCTCTGCTCAGCGTCACGCTGACCGGTCGGTGGCGCGTCGCCCCCGCTCTGGTCGCGTCGGCGGTCTGCTTCGTGCAGGTCCGGGTCGGCTTCGATGCCATCATCGGGTTCGCTGGACTCGTCCCCCTCACCCTCGGGCTGTGCGCAGCCGCGATCGTCCTCCTCGTGCGAGGCCGCGGCTGGGTGTCCGCACTCGTCGCCGCGGCGCTCTACTCGATGGCGCTCGTGACCTACGAGACCGTGATCCTGTTCGTCCCCGCCATGGCCGCGCTCGTCGTGTACTGGCGTCGGCGCTGGCTCCCCGCCCTGGCGCTGGTGGTCCCAGCGGCGTTGGCCGCCGGGGCGGCGGTCGTCCTACGAGGCGCGGTGCGCACGCCCACCCTCGCCGCCTACACCGTGGACCTCGACCCGCACGTCGTCGTCCCGACGTTCGCGAAGCAGGCCCTCGCTGCCCTGCCGATGTCGCAGTGGATCCTCGGCGCTCCAGGCGTGCCGTCGGTGCCGACCGGCGCAGTCGTGGTGGCTGCGCTGGTGTGCGGACTGCCTGTCGCCGCGCTGATGCTCTCCGCGTCGGGCGGCCCTCTGCGTGCGTCGTGGGCGGCGATCGTCAGCCTGGGGGGATTTGGGCTGTGGATCTGGCTGACCTCAGCACTGCTCACCGGGATCACCGTGCGCTGGCAGGAGGAGGTGCACCGGGGACAGGGCTACCTGTCGGTCGTCTACGGCTATCTCGGGTGCGCCCTGCTCGCCTGTGCGATCTGGCTCGTCGGCGAGAGACTGGTGGCGGATCGGTCGCGGACGGCGCGGGCGGCGTGGAGGATCACGAGCGCGCTCGTGATCGCGGCTGTCGCGACCGCGACGATGGCGGGCAACCTCGCGATCACGTCCTTGGTCTGACGATCCCGCGGACGGGACCCCGGCAACGGGCTACTGCCAGCCGTTGACCAGGGGCGTGTCGACGCCGATCGGTCCGAGCGCCTCGGCGCCGCCAGGGTTTCCGAGCGGCTCGGGACGACCCGGCAGCGGCAGCTCGAAGAACGCCAGGTTGTCCGCGGTGAACGCCTCGCGCTCGTCGTCGCCCTTGGCGCGCCGGGCGGGGAAGATGGCGACCTCGGGGCAGGCGAGCTCGCACGCGCCGCAGTCGATGCACTCGCTGGCGTTGATGTAGTTCTTCCGCTCGCCCTCGTAGATGCAGTCCACGGGGCAGACGTCGACGCACGAGCGGTCCAGCGCGTCGATGCATTCCTTGCCGATGACGTAGACCATGGCTCAGCCTTCCGATCCGGCAGCGACGAACTCTGGCTGGAGCTCCTCGTCGGTGGAGTGCCCCGGGAACAAGGACAGGTCGGGGTCGATGAGGACGGCGGCGTTGTTCACCGCGGTCGCGGCCTCGCCGAACCCGGTGGCCATCAGTGCGACCTTGCCGGGGTACGTCGAGCAGTCTCCCGCGGCGAAGACGCCGGTGACGTTCGACTGCATCGCGGAGTCCACGACGATCTTGCGGTCCTGCATGGCCAGGCCCCAGGCGGCGAACGGCGAGGGTGCGGTGACCAGGCCCAGCGCACCGATCACGGTGTCGGCGGGCATCTCGTGCTCGGCGCCCGACGAGTCCCGCACGACGACCGCACGGACCGCGTCGTCGCCGTGGATCGCCTGGATCTCGCTCTCCGTGAGCAGCGTGACGCCGAGCGACTCCGCGCGGCTCATCTGCGACGCGTGCGCCCGGAACTGGCGTCGGCGGTGGACCACGGTCACGGAGCGCGCGATGGGGGACAGCTGGATCGCCCAGTCCAGCGCGGTGTCCCCGCCGCCCACCACGACGATGTCCTCGTCCTCGTGCGACGACGGGTCGTGCACGACGTACGTGACGCCCCGGCCGTGCCAGCCGTGCCCTAGGGGGAGCACCCGTGGTCGGATGCCCCCGACGCCCGTGGCCAGGACGACCGCGCGGGAGTCGATGGCGGAGCCGTCCTCGAGCGAGACGGACAAGCCGGCCTCGCGCTCCTCGCGCACGATGTCGACCACGTTCTGGCCGAAGATCGTGCGGGGCTCGTAGATCTCGGCCTGCGCGCGCAGCCCGGCGATGAGCTCGGCCCCCGTGATGCCGACGAACCCGGCGACGTCGTGGATCGTCTTGGCGGGGTAGAGGGCGGCAACCTGGCCACCGGGGTCCGGCTGGGCGTCGACCAGGGTCACGCTCAGGCCCCGGAAACCCGCGTAGTAGGCAGCGAACAGTCCTGCGGGTCCGGCACCGACGATGGTCAGGTCACACGCCGTGCGGTGCGCGAACACGTCCTGGTCCTTCATGCGGGCCGCCCCGCGAGCTCGAGGTACTCGCGCACCTGCGCGACGGTCTGGGTGCGCGGATCGGTGCCCGCGCCGACCTTCTGGGCCCACTCGACGGTCCAGGCGAGCGCGTCCGGCAGCCGCAGCGCGTCGTGCCAGCCCAGCGCCAGCGCGGCCTTGCGGGAGTCCAGGGCGAGCAGGCCAGCCTCGTGCACCTTCGGACCCTCGTCGAGCTCGACGGTCGCGTCGCGGCCCCACAGGGCAGCCACCGACGTCGCGATGTCGCCGACGCGGACGAACGACTCCGTGCCCGGGCCGAAGTTGAACGCCTCGCCCGCGAGCCGGCCGTCGAGCAGCGCGTCCGCGAGCAGCAGGTAGCCGTGCAGGCAGTCGAGCACGTGCTGCCACGGACGGACCGCGTCGGGGTAGCGCAGCCGCACGGGCTCGCCGGCGGAGAAGGCGGCCACCAGGTCGACCATGAGCCGCTCGGGGCAGACATCGCCGCCGCCGATCACGTTGCCCGCACGCGCGATCCCGGTGGGCACCGCCGAGCCGGAGCTCTGGATCCAGCTCTGCGTGAGCAGGTCCGCCGCTGCCTTCGAGGCCGAGTACGGGTCCACGCCGCCCAGCGGCTCGCCCTCGCGGTAGCCCCAGATCTGGTCGACGTTCTTGTAGACCTTGTCGGTCGTCACGATCACCTGGGCCTGCACGCTCGGCGTCGACTGCACCGCCTGGAGCACGTGCAGCGTGCCCATCACGTTCGTCTCCCACGTCGTGCGGGGGTCGCGGTACGACTCCCGCACGAGCGGCTGAGCGGCGAGGTGCAGGACGACGTCGGGCGCGATGGCCCGGATGGCGTCCGCCGTCGCCGCAGCGTCCCGGATGTCGACCCGCAGGTCGTCGCGCAGGGCCTCGCCCAGACGCGCCCGCTCGTACACCGCACCGGGCGCCGGGTCGAGCGACAGCCCGGAGACCGTGTGCCCTTGCTCCGTCAGCATCAGGGTCAGCCACGCGCCCTTGAAGCCCGTGTGACCGGTGACGAGGTAGTGCATCAGCGAGCGCCGTCCTTGCCCGTGACGTAGTTGATGAGCGTGTCCGCCATGTAGTCGATCATGCTCTCGGTGAGGCCCGGGTAGACGCCGAGCCAGAACGAGCGGTTCATCACGGTGTCGGAGTTGCGCAGGTCGCCGACGACGCGCCGCTCGATGTTGCGGTAGGCCGGCTGGCGCAGCAGGTTGCCCGCGAAGATCAGGCGCGTGCCGATCTTCTTGGTCTCCATGTGCCGCATCAGCTCCTCGCGGTCGACCGCGAGGTCGTCCGCGAGCGTGATCGGGAAGCCGAACCAGGCCGGGTCCGAGTTCGGGGTGGCCACCGGGAGGATGAGCCCCTCGACGCCCTGGAGGCGCTCGTACAGGTAGGCGAAGTTCTCCTTGCGGCGCTTCACGAAGAAGTCGAGCTTGCGCAGCTGGCTCAGGCCGAGCGCGGCCTGCATGTCCGTGCCCTTGAGGTTGTAGCCGATGTGGCTGTACGTGTACTTGTGGTCGTAGCCGAGGGGCAGGTCGCCCAGCTGCCACTGGAACCGCTTGCCGCACGTGTCGTCCTGGCCGGTCTCGCAGTAGCAGTCACGGCCCCAGTCGCGGAACGACTCCACCTGACGCGTGACCAGCGGGTGCTTAGAGAAGACCACGCCGCCCTCACCGGTGGTGATGTGGTGGGCCGGGTAGAACGAGACGGTCGCGGTGTCGCCGAAGCTCCCGGTGCGCTGACCGCGGTACGTCGAACCGAGCGCGTCGCACGAGTCCTCCACCAGCCAGAGCTTGTGCTCCTTGCACAGCTCCTGGACCAGGTCGAGGTCGAACGGGTTGCCGAGCGTGTGGGCCATCATGATGGCCTTCGTCTTCGGGCCGACAGCCTCGCGCAGCTGGTCGCCGATCGCGTCGTACGTGCCGAGCTCGACGTCCACGAAGACGGGCATCAGCCCGTTCTGGATGATCGGGTTGAGCGTCGTCGGGAACCCCGCGGCCACCGTGATGACCTCGTCGCCGGGCTTGAGCTGACGCTTGCCCAGCTTCGGGCTCGTGAGCGCGGACAGTGCGACGAGGTTCGCCGACGAGCCGCTGTTGACGAACGACGCGGCGCGCGTGCCGACGTAGTCGGCGAGCGTGTCCTGGAACTCGGTGGTCCAACGACCGGCGGTGAGCCAGCCATCGAGGGACGAGTCGACCAGGGCGACCATGTCGTCCGCGTCGAGGACCTTTCCGGACACGGGAACGGTGGACTCCCCGGGGACGAACTCTCGTGCGGCGAGAGAGACGTCGGCGAACTGACGCACACTCTCCAGGATCGACTCTCGGCGAGCGGTCAGGTCGTCGTTCACAGGTCTCCTCGAAGCGGGGCGGAAGCGGCCATGATCTTACCTCCGCCCGGTCGGTGTCCGAGTTGCGGGCTCGGCGGGTTCTCAGTCCAGCGGGCTGAGATGCAGGTCGATGATCTGCTGCCGCAGGTCGCGCGTCTCGCCGGGGGCGGTGGTCGGTGCTGAGTCCGTCACGAACGCCAGCGGGGTCGTCCCCGGCGGAGCGACGACGGGGATCGCGAGGGTCGCCACGTGGTTGACGACTATGAGCTCGTGCTCGTCGGCCCCCACCGTCACGGTCACGTCGGCGCGGGGGTCCGCGACGACGATCGAACCCGTGAGCATGACATCGACAGGATCGTCGGTCGGGTTCAGGATGACGGCGTCGGCCCGCGCCCCGCCCCAGCGCCACGTCTTCGTCGCATCCGCCTCCGGCGCGAAGAAGCCGGTGCCGTACTCGATCCGCACGGGGTGCAGCACCTGATCGAGCGACGGGATCTGTGCGCCCTCGGCCCGGAGACGCGACGCGTACGGACGCAGGTCGTAGACGGCGAGCGTGTTGTCCGGGTTCACGAACGGCACCTGCGGGCCGATGGTCGCCACGATGGCGGCCTCCTCCGCGACACCGTGGTCGGCGTAGCCGTTCCGGTTGACGTAGATGGCCTGGAACCCCGCGCCGACGAGCTTGGGCAGCGTGCTGGGTATGCCCTCACTGAGTGCGACCTGCTGCCAGCTCGTGAACGCACCCTTCACCGAGCCGTAGCTCCACGCCAGGTCGGAGTGGACGTAGGCGCGCAGGTGGTCGTACGGCGCCATGGAGACCACGGGTGGGGCCTCGGGGAAGTCCGAGTACGGGATCTGGAACACCGCCGCGCCGGCCCCGTACCGGTCCTCCAGCTGCTGGAAGTAGTCGGCGTCCGCGTTCCAGGCGTTCGATGTGTGCGGGTAGTCCGGCCGGATCGCCGGCCCGGTCTGGTCGAAGAGCGCGATGCCCAGCACGACGGCGGCGACCCCTGCGCGGGCGAGCGGCCGTCGAGCGACCGGCCACCGTCGACCCAGGCGGTGCAGGCCGCGGTCGATCAGGACGGCGAGGCCGGCCAGGGCGAGGAACGCGATGTTCACGGACATGCGGTTCCAGGCGCGCAGCTGGTCGAACGCGAGCGCCGCAGCGACGCTGTTCAGCCCGGCGACCGTCGAGAACAGCAGAGCGACGACGGTCAGCACCCCGAGCGGATGCAGCCGGCGGCGCCAGAGGGGCCGATGCGCGGCGACGGGCACCAGGACGGCGAGGAGGACGGCGACGAATCCCACGAGTCCCAGCACGCCGAGCGTCTCGGTGTTCTCGCCGGGGATCACCGACTCGCCGGTGACAGCGCGCAGGTCGGCGAGCGCGGGGATGCGGTGGTACCAGGCGGGGAGCACCAGGTTCACGATCTTCAGGCCGAAGAACTCGCTCGCCGCGTAGGACCTCCCGGTGACGGCAGCGGAGTCGGCGTCGGCGGACCCCAGGTACAGGAGGTTCGGGAGCGCTGCGAGGCCGATGCCTGCGACGACGATCACGAAGAACGCCGCAGCCGTCGCGAGGGGCCGGACGGTGCGTTCTCCGATCGCGCGCAGCAGGGCAGCGGCGAGCGCCAGGACCAGGCCGAACGCGGCGTAGTACATGCCGCCGCCGATGAGGACCACCGCGGACGCCAGGACCACGTACTCACGCCATCGGTAGAGCCGCGGGCTGCGCCACAGGTCGACCTGGCGCGTGTAGATCCACATGGCGACGAGGCAGCCGATCGGCGCCGCGTAGTACACCGAGAGGAAGAGGTGCGGCTCGCTGCGCTGGAAGTGGTACGGCAGGATCGCGTAGGCGGCACCGAGGACGACGCTGATCGGTCGCGAGATGGACAGTCCTCGGAAGCACAGGCACGCGACCGCGGCGACCAGCGGGAACCCCAGGACGAAGAAGACGTTGACCGAGGCGGCGGGGCTGAGGACCAACGACAGGACCTTGAGCGACAGCAGGCCCCAGATGTCCCCGACCGCGACCGGCCACGGCCTCAGGTCCTGACCGATCGGTGCACCGAGCAGCGGCGTGCTCTGGAACCAGCCGGTGAGCTGCATGTTCCGGACCAGCATGAGGTTGAGCAGGGCATCCCCTGAGCCCACGAGCGGCACGTTGAGGTGCGCTGCCCACAGTCGCAGAGCCCAGACCGCGGCGAGGCCGCCGAGGGCGGCACTCGCCAGTGCGGTGGCCACCTCGCGCCACACGACGCGTGAGGTGGTGCGCACGGGCGCGCCGCGCACCTCCGCGCTCTCGGCCACCGGCTCGTCGGTCCGGGAGGGTGAGCCGTCCGCCGCCCCCATCACTGCCGCGCGAGCCATCCTTCTCCATACGTGCGAATCGTCTCGGTCGGCGGTCCGCCGACAGAGAACGATACTCGACGGCTCCGGTCGGCCGAACACCACCAAACCGCCCGACCCGGGCACCAGCTCCGCGGTCCGGTCAGCGACATGCCGTCACCGTCGTTGACGTGCGGGATCCTGCGTCCAAAGATGAGCAACCCGTGCGGCCCATGGCCCCGCGAAGGACATCGTGAGGAGTCAGACACCGTGCAGGCTACGCAGGTCCGAATTCCACGGCGCAGCGGCTCGCGCTGGCTGGCGGCGGTCGTCGCCCTGGTCGCCGCGGCTGCCACGCTGACGTCGGCGGCCGCGGGCGCGGCTGCAGCGGCCGACGACGTGACCATCACCGGTCACGGGTGGGGTCACGGGCGCGGTATGGGCCAGTACGGCGCGCTCGGCTACGCGCTGCAAGGTGCGTCCTACGCCGACATCGTCCGCCACTACTACGGCGGGACGACCTTGGCGGCCGACGCAGGGAACCCGGAGATCACGGTCGAGCTGTCGGCGCTGACCGGCAAGGACACGATCCTCACCGGACCCGGCCTGTGGGTGAACGGTGAGTCGACAGGCACCGGCGCGGTCCTCGTCCGGGCCGACGGGGCCGGCGGGCTGAACGTCTACACGGCCGCGTCGTGCGCAGGTCCGGCCTGGACCCTGTGGAGGACGCTCGGGTCCGGGCTGACGGTCGGCAGCTCTGCCGACACCACGCAGCAGAGCCAGCAGACGCGCGTGTGCGAGGCGACCGGGTCGCGCGGGTACCGCGGTGTCTTCCGCGTCGTGCTCGCCGGCGGTGTCCAGTACACGTGGAACCAGGTGGCGGTCGAGGACTACCTGCGGGGTGTTGTCCCGCGTGAGATGCCGTCCTCATGGTCCACCCAGGGCAGCGGCAAGGGCATCGAGGCGCTCAAGGCTCAGGCAGTCGCCGCCCGCGCGTACGCACTGAGCGGCTCGAAGAGCTCGTCGGGTGCGATCACGTGCGACACCACCGCGTGCCAGGTGTACGGCGGATCAGCGACCTGGTCCGCCGACGGCACGCAGGTGACGTCGCTCGAGGCGGCGTCCACCGACAGCGCCGTGGCCGCCACGCGCTCGCAGGTGATGCGGACGGCGGGCGGGGCGATCGCGCGGACCGAGTTCAGCTCGTCGACGGGTGGATACACGGCCGGCGGCGTGTTTCCCGCCGTCGTCGACGACGGCGACGCGATCGGCGGGAACGTCAACCACAACTGGACGACCACGCTCTCCCGGGCGTCGGTCACCAGCGCGCTCGGCGTGGGGGCGCTCGCGTCCATCCAGGTCACCGGGCGCAACGGCCTCGGTGCGGACGGCGGGCGGGTGACCCAGGTGACGGTCACGAACACCGCCGGCACAGTTACGACGTTCACCGGCAACGCCTTCCGCAGCCGGCTCGGGCTCAAGAGCGACTGGTTCTCCGTCACCGTGACCGCACCCGTCGACTACTGCTCCGGATCGGGCGGGGCCGGCTATTGGATGGCGGCCTCGGACGGCGGCGTCTTCGCGTTCTGCGGTGCCGGGTACTACGGGTCGGCGGGAGGCCTGCGTCTGGCCTCGCCCGTCGTCGCCATGGCCTCGACCGCGAGCGGGCGGGGCTACTGGCTGGTCGCCTCGGACGGAGGAGTCTTCTCCTACGGTGACGCGGCGTTCTTCGGGTCCACCGGCGCGATCAAGCTCAACAAGCCGATCGTCGACATCCTGCCGACCGCGTCCGGCAACGGGTACTGGCTGATCGCGACCGACGGGGGAGTCTTCGCGTTCGGTGATGCCGCGTTCCGCGGGTCCACGGGTGCGATCCGGCTCAACAAGCCGATCGTCACCTCGCAGCGGACGCCGTCCGGGAACGGCTACTGGCTGATCGCCTCGGACGGGGGGGTCTTCGCGTTCGGGGACGCCGGCTTCTTCGGCTCCACAGGGGCGATCCGCCTCAACCAGCCCATCGTCGCGGCGGTCGCCCCCGCCGTCGGTGGGTACGGGCTCGTCGCCTCGGACGGCGGCTACTTCGCGTTCCCTCCTGCCCAGTTCTACGGCTCGACGGGCGCGATCAAGCTGAACAAGCCGATCGTGACCGCGTCGCTGACGCGCTCGGGTGCGGGGTACTGGATGTTCGCGTCCGACGGCGGTGTCTTCGCGTTCGGTGACGCGCCGTTCCTCGGTTCTCTCGGCGCGCTCAAGCTCAACGCGCCGATCGTTGATGCCGCGGCGCCCTCGCGCTGACGCGGGAAGGGCACTCCGGAGGCGACGCCCCCGGAGTGCCCTCCTGACCGGCGATCAGCCGACGAGGTACTCCCAGACGTCCGCGGCGTAGTCGTCCCACGTCCGCGCGGGGCGGCTCGCGGCCTCCGCGCGCAGGCGGTGGTACTCGTCCTCGTTCGTGAGCAGCCGGCGCAGGGCGTCCGTGACCGACGTGTCGTCGCGAGGGTCGACGAACAGGACTCCGCCGTCCGCGCCGATCTCGTGCATGCTGCCGTAGCCGGAGGTGATCGCCGGTGTGCCGGCGGCGATCGACTCGGCGACCGGCAGCCCGAATCCCTCGTTGAACGACGGGAAGATCGTGCACCTCGCCAGCCGGTAGGCGGCCCAGAGCATCTCGTCGCTGATACCGCTTGCGCTCTCCACCGGCCGGCCAGCAGCCTGCAGCTCGGTGAGGCGGGCGCTGAAGCGCTGCCCGCGCCAGGAGTGGCCGCCGATGAAGGTCAGGCTGAACTCGAGACCTTCGCGCCAGAGGATCTCGGCAGCGTGCAGCACCGCGCCATGGTTCTTGCGGGGCTCGTGCGTCCCGACGCACAGGACCATGGGCATCCCCGCGACGCGGAAGCGGCCGTTCGCCCGGGCGAGGACGTCGTCGTCGACCGGAGGAGCCTCGGCGGGGAGCAGGATAGGTGTGATCTCGGGGCCGACCATGCCGATCGCGCCGAGCATCGTGCTCCAGCCGCCGTACTCGCCGCCGGCCGCCTGCGAGATCGTGGTGATCCGGTCGAAGTGGCGGACCGTCGCGAGGTGGTCGGCGAAGAAGTCGGGCACGCCGACGTCGCTCGTGTCGCCCGAGGTGATGGGGATGCAGTCGAACCCGATCGCGCCCGTGCGGTTGGGTGCGTACCGGGCCATTGCCAGGATGCGCTTGTTGCGCTCGCGGTCGGCGACCAGCTCCGGCAGCGCGTACGTGCAGGTCCACGCCACGACGATCGCGGCGTCCGTGCGAGCAGCCGACTCCTCGGGGGAGCCGTCGGACCCCGGAGGTAACGGTGCTCCGGTCATCCGGGCGTCCTCGCGCGCCGTGAGCTCCCGCATGGCGTGGAAGTGGTCGATCCACGCCACCATGGTCAGCGGGTGCGCGGCCGACCATCGCCGCGCAGTCTCGCGGGCCACCCGCTGGATGCCGGTCGCCAGGTCGGTGTGCGCGGTGTGGTGTACGTCGACCACGACCGCGCCGGTGACGATCCGGACGGGGCGGTGCAGCGTGTCCGCGGTCGTCGCCGCGACGATCTCCGCCATCAGCGGCTCGGCGCCCGAGAACTCGGCCTGCCGGCAGACCGCGAGGACGGTGCGGTCGATCGGGAGCTGTCCCGAGATCGCTGCGAGCGCCAGCCACGCCTCGCCGCGGTCGGTCGGTCGGACGACGCGGCCGAGCTCCGCGGTCAGCTCGCGCATCGACGGTGTCGCCCCAGGAGCGATCCGGCACGGGCGCCCGAGGGTGTCGGCGACCTGGCGGAGACGGTCCGACCAGGCGTGCCGCTGGGGCGCACCCGTCGGGTCTGCGGCCTGTCGGGACAGGACGGCAAGCCTGCTCATGCGCTTACCACGCCGGACATCGAAGCCTCCCAGAGCTCGTCCGCATACCCCTGCCACGTCCGTTCCTCACGCGCCGCGATCTCGTCCCGCAACGCCCTGCGGCGCTGCGGGTCGGTCAGGAGCGTCCGCATCGCTGCGGTCACCGCGTCGTCGTCCCGGGGGTCAACCGTCACGCAACCGCCGCCCTCGGCGATCTCTTGGAGCGACCCGAAGTTCGACGTGATCACGGGCGTGCCGCAGGCGAGCGACTCGGCAACGGGGAGCCCATAGCCCTCGTGCAGCGAGAGGAAGACGGTGAACGAGGCGCTGCGCAACGTGTTCGCCATCTCCTCGTCACTCACACGACCGAGGTTGCGCACCGGCCGGCCGGCCTTCAGCAGCGGCGTGAAGCACATGTTCTCCGGACCCATGAACCCGACCCCACCGATGAAGACGAGCTCGAAGTCGACCTTCTCGCGCCAGAGCCGCTCCGCTGCCTGGACGAGGACGGCGTGGTTCTTGTGCGGGTCGTGGGTGCCGACGCAGACGACGACGGGACGTGCGTCGTCCGCGGGGCCGGCAGCGGCCTGGACTCCGCGGTCGGGCGGAGAGGCAGGCAGGAGCACCTCGGTGACCCGTGGCCCGGCGAGCCCCTGCGCCCCGAGGGCTTGCGAGAATCCGGCGAACTCGGTCGTCGCTGAGCGGCTGATCGCGGCGATGTGGTCCGCGTGCTTCACGACGTTCAGATACCGGGCGAACCGGGTCGCCTCGAAGCCCGGCCGCAGGTCGGCGCTGACGATCGGGATCATGTCGTAGCCGATGGCGACGATCCGGTTGTCGGTCCACTGGGCCAGCGCCGCGTAGCAGTCGCTGGCCTCGGGCTCCGGGATCTCGGGGAGGATGATGCTGCTGCCCAGCGGCACGACGAGTCGCGTGACTCCCTGGTCCGCCCGCTTCGCGGACGAGCCCCCGCCCGGCTGGTACGCCATGACGTTCGGGACCTCCCACGGGTGCAGTCGCCGCAGGGCCGTGTAGGAGTCGGTCCACGCGACGGGGAGGATCTCGTGCGCCTCGTCCCACCGCGGCACGGTCTCGCGGACCACGCGCTGGATCCCGGTGTGGAAGTCGCGGCGGGCGCAGAAGTCGACGTCGACCACCACGGCATCGCGCACGATGTCCAGCTCGTAGGCGCCGTCGGAGTCGGATGCCAGCTCGAAGGCGATGTCGAGCAGTCGCGTCTGGACCTCGCGGTCGGTGCCGAGTGCCATGTGTCGGGAGGCGTCGCGCAGGTCCTCCTCGCCGGGCAGGGCGCCACCGAGCGCGGTCATCAGGAGCCAGAGGTCCTGACGCGAGCCCGAGCGCTGGCAGGCGGCGATCAGCTCGGGGAGCAGGAGAGCACCGGCGCGTCCCGGGGCCGACGGCCGGGGGTCGTGCCCGCGACCCAGCAGCACCGTGCTCGCGGCGCGCAGCCGCTGGTCCAGCGCACCGACGGCGGACTCTGTGTCGACGTCCGAGATCGTCACTTGCGGCCCGCCCGCAGCCGGACGGACTGGACGGCGCGCAGCGGTGCGGTGAGCCGCCACGAGACCGTGCTGTACGTGGCGTTGAGCAGGTGGTGCAGGTGCGCCACCTCGTCCTTCAGCTCCTTGTTCGTCCGGCCGCTCTCGACAGCGGCGCGCTTCGCCCATCGCGTGAGCGCTGCCGTGCGCCAGTACACGATCTCGTCGACGAGCTCTGAGCGAGAGCGCGAGGACACGCCGTCCGGCCACCGCTCACGGTCGGACGGTGCGAACGAGAGAACCGGTCCGAGCTCGTCGACCCTGCTCTCGTGGGCGTACAGGCACCAGTCGACCGTGCGGAGGCAGCCGACGTAGCCTGCCGCCTGCGCAGGCTCGTCCCAGCCCGGCCATGGCCGCTCGTCGGGGGCGTCCGAGCGCCGCACCGCCAGGACGGCGGGCGACGTTGGCCCCGCTGTCGAGAGCGCGTCGGTCACGGAGTCCTCGAGCGTCAGCAGAACGGACGGCGCGGCGTCCGACGCCCACCCGCGGACGTCGAGCGCGGCGACCACGGAGCGGACAGTGTCGTCAGACGTCCCGACGACGGCGTACGTGCTGGGCTCCTCCGTACGCAGGGCGCGCACCAGGACGAGCACCTCGATCGGCACGTCGGCCGCAGCAGCAGCGTGGGTGAGGGGAGTGGGCGAAGCGTTGGTCATCGGAGTTCCTCGTCCGGTACTAGCGATCTTCATGGCGGTGCTCGGGGCGCTAAGCCAGCGAGCGGTCCTGGGTGGAGCGGGTCTCGATGAGCGGTCGGAGATCGGCCGTGCCGACCGCCCGGGTGTCGGAGTGAACGGTGAACATGGCGGCCTGGGACTTCCAGTCGATCGCGGTCCCGTCGGCGTGCTCGAGAGCGGCGGTGACGTAGTACTGCCCGGTGACCAGGTCGAGCCGGGGGATCCTGAAGACGACCTGACGCTCCCCCATCAGGGTCGGCAGGTCGACGGCCGCGAGCTCCGTGTTGGTGCCGTAGACCACCTGCGCCAGCGGCGTCTCGATCGAGATGCCGGCGCGCCAGCGGGTGAGGGGAGTCGGGCTGCGGAACGTCAGCGCGACGTCGACGGAGTCGCCCGCGTCGAACTCGGCGGCACGGGATCCCGTCCGGTCGAACAGCTCGACCTTGGCGAGCGTCGCCTGCGTGCTGGGTGCGGCGACGGCCTTGATCTCGAGCTCTTCCTGGCGCGCGTCCTCGTACCCCTGGCGCAGGACCTGCAGCCCTCGCTCGGGGAGCCCGTCGAAGATGACCCGACCGCTGTCGAGAACCACCGCACGGTCGCAGAGCTCGCCGACCTGCTGCGCGGAGTGCGAGACGAGGATGATCGTCCTGCCCTCGGACTGGAACTCGTGGATCCGGTCCATGCACTTGCGCTGGAACGGTTCGTCACCCACGGCGAGGACCTCGTCCACCAGCAGGATCTCCGGGTCGACGTGCACGGCGACCGCGAACGCGAGCCGGACGTACATCCCCGACGAGTAGAACTTGACCTGGGTGTCGATGAACCGCTCGATGCCCGAGAAGTCGACCATCTCGTCGAAGTGCTTCTCGGTCTGCTTCTGGCTCAGGCCGAGGATGGACGCGTTGAGGAAGACGTTCTCGCGACCGGTCAGGTCCGGGTGGAAGCCAGCTCCGAGCTCGAGGAGCGCGGCGACCCGACCACGGTGCTCGACGGTGCCGGTCGTCGGCTGGAGGATGCCGCCGATGAGCTTGAGGAGCGTCGACTTGCCGGATCCGTTGTGCCCGACCAGCCCGACGGTGGATCCGGCCTCGATGTCCAGGTTGACGTCCCGCAGGGCCCAGAAGTCGTCCTTGCCCCGCTCCCGGTCCTTGAACAGGCCGATCGCTCGCTCCTTGAGCGACTTCTCCTTGTGGATGATGAAGCGCTTGGACGCGTCCTGGACCCTGACGACACTGATCTCACTCGTCGACATCACAGCTCCTGCGCAAAGTTGCCCTCGAGCCTCGCGAACACGCGATGACCGATCACCAGGAGCACGAGGCTGATGCCCAGCGCGATCAGGAGCCGGATGGTGAGGTGGTCGGGGTAGGCGGCGCCGGCGCCGGCGGCCCAGAACGTCCGTTGGAAGCCGAGGACGCACAGGGTGACGGGGTTGGCCAGGTAGAGGTCCTTCAGGAACCCGTCGGGGATCGCCTGATCGACGAGCGCCCAGGAGTAGACGATGGGCGACGCCCACATGGCCACCATCAGGACGACCTCGACGAGGTACTGGACGTCCCGGAGGAAGACGTTCAGGGCCGACAGGGTCAGCGCGAGCGCGAGCCCGAAGACCAGGAGGACCGCAGCGGCCAGCGGCGCGTAGTACAGCGTCGACAGCTGGGGAGGTTCTTGGAGGACCACCGTGGCGACGATCAGGATGCCCAGCTGGATCGCGAAGTTGAACAGGGCCGAACCGACCACGCTGAGCGGGAAGACCTCACGCGGGAGATAGATCTTCTTGACGAGGCCGCCGTTCCCGACGATCGATCCCGTCCCGCCGGCGACGATGTCGGAGAACAGCGACCACGCGGTCAGTCCGGTGAAGACGAAGATGGCGAACGACGGGATCGCCCGCTCGCCTCCGAGGAACTTGCCGATGGCGACGTAGTAGACGAGCAGCATCGTCAGCGGTCGGACCAGGGACCAGAAGAATCCGAGGGCGCTGTCCTTGTACCTCGCGCGGAGCTCGCGCCGGACGAGCAAGCCCAACAGCTCGCGCCGGTCCCAGATGTCCTGGATCGACTTCAGTGCACCCGACCAGCCGCGCGTGCGCCCGGTCGCCTTCAACGGCTCACGGGAGACGGCTGCTATCCGCTCCTGGGCACTGATGGTCATGCGGCTCCGATCGTCGGGGAATCGCTCGCTCGCGCCGGGCGCCGTGGCACACGCAGCGCGCGCAAAGGCGCGAGCGGAACGTCACTCTACCCTTGCGGGTGGTTCTCCCCGGCGTCACCCGCACGCGAACCGCTCCGCGACGGTGGGCGCTTCGTCCCCACCTAGGGTGTACCAGTGCGCGGGGGCGTCGACGAGGTGAGGAGCTCAGTGATGGTCGGTCGGGAGGAGCACCCAGCTCCCGTGAACGGACGGCAGCCCGATGACGCGCTGCCCAGCACACCGGCGGCCGTACAAGCCGTAGCGGCGCGGGAGTACGCCGCGGACCAGTTCGTGACCCGCGGCGGTGCGCGGGGGATGGCCAAGCGGGTCGCCTCACCCGCGGCGCGCAAGCTCCTCACCCGCGTCATCACCGCCCTGGGCATGCTCTCCAGCGCGGTCGAGCGCGCGGAGGGCGATCGAGTCGCGCAGGGCCGCACCACATCCGCGGAGCTCGCCGCGCTCCTGGCGCGCATCGACGACCTGGAACGACTCGAGCTGACGCGACGCGAGCACGTGCGCGCGCTCGCCGGGCGGGTCGACGCTCTCGACCCGTCCGGGGTGTCGTCGGACGCCGACGACATCCTGGACGCCGACGGCTACGTCGAGTTCGAGCGTCGGTTCCGGGGTTCCCGGGAGTCGATCCTCGAGCGGCAGCGCGACGCCGTGCAGTGGGTCTCCTCCCTGGTGGGCTCGGACGCGCCCGCGCTCGACCTCGGCTGCGGTCGCGGTGAGTGGCTCCAGGTCCTCAAGGAGTCGTCGGTGCCGGCCATCGGCGTCGACTCGAACACCGGCATGGTCGAGGCGGCCAGGGCAGCGGGCCTCGACGTCCGCCTCGGTGATCTGCTGGAGTACCTCGAAGCCGTGGAGCCGGGAACCCTTGGCGCGGTCACAGGTTTCCATGTGGCCGAGCATCTGCCGCTGCCGGTGCTCCGTCGACTGATCGACGCGGCGTTCGTCGCGCTGCGACCGGGCGGCATCCTGCTGATGGAGACGCCGAACCCGATGAACATCGTGGTCGGCGCGTCGTCGTTCTACCTCGACCCGACGCACCTGCGCCCCGTGCACCCGCACTTCTTCCAGTTCCTGGTCGAGCACCGCGGGTTCGAGGAGGTCCACCTGCACTACGTGCACCCGGCGGACGCGTCCGCGATCGTGGGCCCTGACGAGGTGGCGTCGGCAGGGGGCGCGCGTGTGCTCGAGGCGGCCTCGCACGCGATCTTCGGTGCGCAGGACTACCTCGTCGTCGCCCGCAAGCCCTGAACCCGCTGCCGCTAGGATCTCCGAGTCACCCGGTCCCGAAACCATGAGGAAGTCATGCCCCGCGCACTCATCACCGGTATCACTGGCCAGGACGGCCTCTACCTCTCCGAGCTGCTGCTCGCGAAGGGATACGAGGTCTACGGCCTGATCCGCGGCCAGAACAACCCGAAGTACGGGCTCGTCCGAGAGCTCCTGCCGGACGTGAAGCTGTTGACCGGTGACCTGACCGACTTCTCGAGCCTCATCCGAGCGCTCGAGGTTGCTCGGCCGGACGAGGTCTACAACCTCGGGGCGATCTCGTTCGTGGCCTACTCCTGGGAGAACGCGCTGGTCACCAGCGACGTCACGGGCAAGGGCGTGCTCAACATGATCGAGGCCGTGCGGCTGTACGCCGGTGACGACCTGAGCAAGGTGCGGTTCTACCAGGCGTCGTCGTCCGAGATGTTCGGCAAGGTGCAGGAGGTGCCGCAGCGCGAGAACACGCTGCTGTGGCCGCGCTCGCCGTACGGCGTGGCCAAGGTCTTCGGTCACTACATGACGATCAACTACCGCGAGTCGTACGGCATGCACGCCTCCTCGGGGATCCTGTTCAACCACGAGTCGCCGCGTCGTGGGCCGGAGTTCGTCACGCGCAAGGTCTCGCAGGCCGTCGCGCGGATCTCGCTCGGGCTCCAGGACGACATCACGCTGGGCAACCTGGACGCGAAGCGTGACTGGGGCTTCGCCGGTGACTACGTCGACGCCATGTGGCGGATGCTCCAGCAGGACGAGGCCGACGACTACGTGGTGGCCACGGGTGAGACGCACTCGATCCGCGAGCTCCTCGACATCTCCTTCAAGCACGTCGGCATCGACGACTGGGAGCCGCTGGTCAAGCAGGACCCGCGCTTCATGCGGCCCGCAGAGGTCGACCTGCTCATCGGCGACCCGTCGAAGGCCCAGGAGAAGCTCGGCTGGAAGCGCCAGGTCGACTTCCCGTCGCTGGTCACCATGATGGTCGACAACGACCTCGAGGAGCAGCGCGCGCTGAATGGCCGGTGACGGTGTGACGAGGGCGTTCGTCACGGGGATCAGCGGTCAGGACGGCACGATCCTCGCGGGGGTGCTCGCTGCCGAGGGCGTCGAGGTCCACGGGCTCGTCCGGTCGGCCGAGGAGGCCGACTCGCACCGGCAGCACCTGCCGGCCGGCGTGGTGCTGCACGAGGGTGAGCTCACGGACCGGGCCCGCATCGCCGAGCTGGTCGACGCGGTGTCCCCGGACGAGATCTACAACCTCGCGGGGATCAGCTCGGTCGCCTACTCGTGGGAGCACCCCGCGCTCACGGGCGAGGTGAGCGGGCTCGCGCCGGTCGGCGTGTTCGAGGCCGCGGCGCGTCTTCAGGAGCGCACGGGCCGGACGGTCCGGGTGCTCCAGGCGTCGAGCGCGGAGATCTTCGGCCGGCCCGAGCGTTCCCCGCAGGACGAGGGCACGCCGATCCGGCCGATCTCGCCCTACGGCGCCGCGAAGGCCTACGCGCACCAGATGGCCGGCATCTTCCGGGACCGCGGCCTGCACGTCGCCACCTGCATCCTCTACAACCACGAGTCGCCGCTGCGGCCGACCACCTTCGTCACCCGCAAGATCACGGCCGCCGCGGCGCGGATCGCGCTCGAGGGCGGGGGAGTGCTCACGCTCGGCTCCACCGACGTCCGCCGCGACTGGGGGTGGGCGCCCGACTACGTCGACGCGATGACCCGCGCCCTGCGGCACCCCACCGCCGACGACTTCGTCGTCGCGACCGGCCGGACCCACTCGGTGGCCGAGTTCGTGGAGGCGGCCATGGTGCACGCCGGCGTGACCGACTGGGAGAGCCACGTGGAGACCGACCAGGCCTTCGTCCGCCCCGCCGACGCCGCCGAGCAGTCCGGCGACGCGACGAAGGCCCGGGAGCTGCTGGGGTGGGTGCCGACGGTGTCCTTCGAGGAGCTCGTCGGGCGCATGGTGGACCACGACGTCGCACTGCTGCGGGACGCACGATGAGCACGCCCGCCGTCCGTGCCGGCGTCGTCACCGTCATCCTCGTCAACTACAAGGGCGCGGACGACACCATCACCGCCCTCAAGGCGTTCGACGACGTCGACTGGCCCGCCGACCGCCTCGAGCTCGTGGTCGTCGACAACGACTCCGGCGACGGCAGCGTCGAGCGGATCCGGGAGGCCGTCCCCGGCGCCCTGGTGGTCGACTCGGGCTCCAACACCGGGTTCGCCGGCGGCTGCAACCTCGGGGTCGCGCACGCGACCGGGGAGTACGTCGCGTTCCTCAACAACGACGCGCGCCCCGGCGAGGGCTGGGTCCGCGCGGCGGTCGAGGTGCTCGAGCAGGACGCGACGATCGGCTCGGTCGCCTCCAAGGTGCTGGACTGGGACGGCAACCTCATCGACTACGTCGACGGGTCGCTCACCTGGTTCGGGATGGGCTACAAGCGCGAGGTCGAGAAGCCGGACACGGGCGCGTGGGACACGGCGAAGGACGTGCTCTTCGGCACGGGCGCCGCGCTGTTCGTCCGCACCGAGCTGTACCGCGAGGTCGGCGGGTTCGACGAGCGGTTCTTCATGTTCTACGAGGACGTCGACCTCGGCTGGCGGCTGAACCTGCTCGGGCACCGGGTGCGATACGTGCCGGGGTCCGTGGCGTTCCACAAGCACCACGTGACCATGAAGAAGTTCGGCAACTTCCGCGAGAGCTACCTGCTGGAGCGCAACGCGCTGCTGTCGATGTACAAGAACTACGACGACGAGTCCCTCGCGCGGGCGCTCCCCGCGGCGATGGCGCTGGCCGTGCGCCGGTCGGTCGCCCGCACCGGGGTCGACGCCACCGCGCTCGACCTCCAGCGCTCTCCGGGTGGCGACGACGTCGGCACGGTCGAGATCCCCAAGATGGCGTTGACCGGGCCGTACGCGATCGACTACTTCGTGGAGCAGCTGCCGAGCCTGCTGGTGACCCGGCGGGAGCTCCAGGGCAAGCGCCGACGCAGCGACCGCGAGCTGTTCCCGCTCTTCCGCGAGACGATCGAGCCCGCCTACGGGCAGCCGGCGTACCTGGCCGCGCACGAGGTGCTGCTCGAGGCGTTCGGCATCGTCGAGCACTTCACCGCCCGGCACCGGATCCTCGTCGTGACCGGCGAGCCGCTGCTCGAGCGGATGGCCGGGCCGGCGATCCGGGCCTGGGAGATCGCCAAGGCGCTCGCCCCGGACCACGACGTGCGGCTCGTCTCGACGGCCGGCGCCAAGCGGACCAGCCCGGACTTCTCCGTGGAGTACGCCGCGGGCACGGGTCTGAAGGAGCCGACCGGCTGGGCCGACGTCATCATCTTCCAGGGGTTCCTGCTGGAGACGGCGCCGTGGCTCAAGGGCAGCGGCAAGGTGATCGTCGCCGACATCTACGACCCGATGCACCTTGAGCAGCTGGAGCAGGCGCGTGACCTGGGCCCCGACGGCCGGCAGAACGCGATCGACGTGACGACGCACGCGCTGAACGAGCAGCTGCGCCGCGCGGACTTCCTGCTGTGCGCCTCGGACAAGCAGCGGGACTTCTGGCTCGGTCAGCTGGCCGGCCAGGGCCGCATCAGCCCGGCGGTGTACGACGAGAACGCCAACCTGGACAACCTGCTCGCGGTGGTGCCGTTCGGCATCGAGGACTCCGCACCCGTGCAGAAGCAGCACGGGATCAAGGGCACGGTGCCCGGCATCGGCCCGGACGACAAGGTGATCCTCTGGGGCGGCGGGATCTACAACTGGTTCGACCCGCTGACCCTGATCCGCGCGGTCGACCGGCTCAAGGAGCGGCACCCCAAGGTGCGGCTCTTCTTCCTCGGCCTCAAGCACCCGAACCCCGGGGTGCCCAAAATGCGGGTGGCCTGGGAGACGCAGGAGCTGTCCCGCGAGCTCGGGCTGACCGGCCGGCACGTCTTCTTCAACGAGGGCTGGGTGCCGTACGAGGAGCGCGCGGACTTCCTGCTCGACGCTGACGTCGGCGTCTCGACGCACTTCCAGCACGTCGAGACGGCGTTCAGCTTCCGCACGCGGATCCTCGACTACCTGTGGGCGTCGCTGCCGATCGTCGCGACCGAGGGGGACACCTTCGGTGCGCTGATCCGCGAGCACGGCCTCGGACGGACGGTGCCCGCACAGGACGTGGAGTCGCTCGAGGCGGCCCTCGAGGAGATGCTCTTCGACGAGCCGGCGGCAGCGGCGGCACGCGCGGCCGTCGCGGAGTACGCGGCGACGTTCGCGTGGTCCCGGGTGCTCGCCCCGCTCGTCGAGTTCTGCCGGACGCCGCGCCGAGCCGCGGACCTGGCCGTGCCGACGGCCCCCACAGGTCAGCCGCGATCGCGGGACCGCGGGCCCAAGCGCTCGGTGCGCGACGACGTCGCGCTCGCCCGGGACTACCTGCGCGCGGGCGGCGTGAGCGAGGTCAGCCGGCGCGCCTGGGGTCGGGTCACGCGCGTCACCGGCAGGGGCTGACCGCCCCGGTCAGCGCAGGCGTCCCGCGAGCCGGCGGGCGAACGACTGTGCGCCGGCGAGCGGGTGCGCGCGGGACCGTCGGCGTCGCGCGGCCGCCAGCTCGGTGAGCCGCGCGGCGACAGACGCCCCGGAGACGCTCGCCGAGTGCCGCGTCGCGATGTCCTGCGCAGCCCGGGCGCCGCGCTCGGCGGCCACCTCCGGCTCGTCGACCACCCGTCGGAGCAGTGCGGCCGCGGCGTCGAGGTCGGGCTCGGCCCAGGTGCTCCCGGCGGGGTACGGCTCGGCGCCGGGCGGGATGCGTACCGGGGTCCAGGGCACGAGGAAGCTGTTCTCGTCGGTCATGAACTGGAGGTTGCCGCTGTAGGCGGTGGCGACCACGGGCTTGCCGTAGGCCATCGCCTCCGCGAGCGTGAGCCCGAGCCCCTCCGCGCGGTGCAGCGACACGTAGCAGTCGCACAGCGACACCAGGGCGTCCCGGGCGTCGGCGTCGAGGTAGTCCTCGAGCAGGTGGATGTCCGGGCGGCCGGCGACCGCGAGCCGGAGCTGCTCCGCCTGCGCGGGCCGTCGTCCGGCGTTGATCGACTTCAGGACGAGAGCCGGTCCCTCCCCAGGGGCGAACGCCCGTGTGAACGCCTCGACCGGGCCCAGCGGGTTCTTGCGCTCGAACGTGCTGAGGTAGTCGAACACGAAGAGGAAGAGGACGCCGTCGGGGAGGCCGAGCGAGGCCCGGGTCACGTCCGCGGGGAGCGGTCGGCGCTGCGGCAGCGGGGGCGTGATCGTCCGCACCGGGACAGGCGCGTGCGGCGCGATCGCCCGCTGCACGAAGTCGGTGGCCACCCAGACCTCGTCCACGGCCGCGAACCCGCCGTGCTGCGAGGCGGGGAACTCCTCGACCTCCCAGTACCACATGCCGATCCGGTAGGTCCGGTCCAGCAGCTCGGGGACCGTCGCCGCGATCGACGGGGTCAGGTCGGCGTTGACGCACAGGATGCTCGTGTCGAACCGGCCGGGCCGGGCCGGCTCGACCTCGGTCCCGACACCGGCACGCTGCCGGCTGGCCAGGTGCAGGTCGACCGAACGCTCGGTGTACGGGACGCCCGCGGCGCGCAGCGCGGAGACCATGAGCCGCGCGGACTCGCCGATGCCCAGCTCGCCGCGGAGGAACCCCACGACGTTGACCCCGGGCTCGGGGCGCCCGGTGACCGGTCGAGCGACCCGCGCGGCCTGCACGGCTGCGTCCAGCAGCTCCTGCGGGTACCCCTCGCCCGCGGCGTGCGCCACCACCCAGTCGACGTAGCCGGTCGTGTCCGGCCCGGGGACCCGCGGGAAGGTCTGCACCAGGTCGGGTCGTACGGAGCGCAGGGCTTGGAGGTACCGGCCCGGGCCTCCGTCCGGCGGCGACCGGGTCAGCCAGGTGAGCAGCGCGTCGCTCCCGTCGGCGGCGAACGGGTCGGGCGCGTCCGGCCCGGCCGCGCGGTAGAGCTGGCGCAGCGGGGCGTCGACGGCGAGGCCGAGCACGGTCGTCGTGGGATCCCAGTCACCGGCGCCGACCGGAGCCGCGGCGATCGTCATTGCCTGGGCGGCGACCCAGCCGGCGAGGACCGGGTGCTCGCTGAGCCGGG
Organism: Cellulomonas humilata; assembly: GCF_013359775.1. GTDB lineage: Bacteria > Actinomycetota > Actinomycetes > Actinomycetales > Cellulomonadaceae > Cellulomonas > Cellulomonas humilata. The sequence continues at coordinate 37,561 of NZ_JABMCI010000055.1, forward strand.
CGCGGGGATCCTCCGTCGCGGCGACGTCGAGCAGCCACGGGGCATGGGCGTCGACGCGGCTCAGGTCCACCGCCACGACGGGCCGCCCGTCCAGCGACAGTCCTCCGTCGGGTCGCTCGGCCACGACGTGCGCGGGGCGCAGGCTCCCTGCGGAGACGAGCGTGCTCGGGCCGTGCACCGTGCCGTGGGGGGTCGTGGCCGCGACGAGATCCAGCCAGGCCGACCCGCCACCGTCGGGTCGGGTGGCCGCCGCCCAGGCGTCGAGGAGCTCGCCCCGGTCGCCCCGGACGGCGATCAGGGCGCTGTCGTACGCGCCAGCGGCGGCCAGCTCGGCGGCATCGGGGTGCCTGCCGTCGTGCGGTACCGGAGCGTCCGTCCGCGGGACGAGGGCGACGCCGTGCGTGGCTGCCTGCTCGACCAGCTCGGTCGGCGCTGCCAGGAGCACGACGCCCGCGGCGACCGCCAGGAGGACCTTGTCGGAGCCTGCGGCACGGGCTACGGCGCGTGCCGCGAGCGGGCGGAGCTGGTCCACGAGCTCGGCAGGCTCGGCACGCACCACCAGCCGGTGCAGCTCTCCGTCGTCGATGCCGACATCGGCGGGCCGCAGGACGCGCTCGTCACCGACGGGGACGTAGGTGCCGTCGACGTCGAGCACGTGCGCCGCCGCCGACGGCGCGACCGAGAGGAGGCTCGCGACCGTCGCCCGGGCCTGCGCCGCGGTCCCGGCCGTGCTCACCAGGACGCCGTGCACCACGGTCATGCCGCACCCCGTCCCACGTACTGCGCCACCGTCGACCGGGGGACGCTGGCGTCGCGCCACAACCGACGCCGCTCCCCGAGCGTGCGAGGGAGCCGGCCGACGTAGTGCGCCAGGCCCCGGGCGCGGGCTCCGGTGGTGCCGGCCGGGCCGCGCCGGACCGCCGCCCGGACGAGCCCCGCGCTCTGCCTGCCGAACGAGCGGATGACGAGCGCCGCCGGGGCGTGCCGCGTGAGCACGAGGAGGGAGTTGCGCGTGTTGTAGTACCGGAAGACCGGGCTGTCCGTCCCGCTGCTCGCCGCGTGCTCGTGCACTGCCTGCGCCTCGGGGACGTACCGCACCGACCACCCGGCGGCGCGCATCCGCCACGAGAGGTCGGTGTCCTCGTAGTACAGGAACAGGGTGGGGTCGAAGCCGCCGACGTCGTCGAGCATCTCGCGGCGCAGCGCCGCGGCGCCGCCGCAGAAGCCGAAGACGTCGGGGTCGGTCGACTCGGTGCCCAGAGGGCGGCGGTAGTCGCGGTCGGTGCCGGCGCCCTGCGCCGTCAGGACGTTGCCGGTCGAGTTGACGAGCACGGGCTCGTCGCCGGTCAGCAGGATCCGTGCCGTGGCCGCCCCCACCCGCTCGTTGCCGGGGCCGTCGAAGGCGGCGAGCAGGACCTCGACCGCGTCGGGCGCGAACGTGGCGTCGTTGTTCAGCAGGACCACGTGCTCGGTGGTGCAGCCCCGCATGCCGAGCGCGGCGCCCCCGGCGAAGCCCAGGTTCCGCGGCGCCCGCACCACCCGCACGCCCGGGTACCGGTCGGCCAGCAGCTCGGCGGTGCCGTCCTGCGAGGCGTTGTCCACGACCACCACGTCGAGGGAGTCGCGCACGGTCTGCGCCTCGAGGGAGTCGAGGCACGCGGGCAGCAGGTGAGCGCCGTTCCACGTGACCACCACGACACGGGCGGCGACAGCGGGAGGCACGCGGCGAGTCTAGGTCTATACGCTCGGGCCTCGTGGACCCCCTGCGCACCGCCCTGACCGTCGAGCAGTGCTGGCAGCCCGTCCCCGGCGGCTCCGGGTCGTACATCGCCGAGCTCACGCGCGCGCTCGCGGACGACCCCACGGTGGACGTGGTCGGGATCGCCGCCCGCCACGGCGACGACGAGGTCCCGCGGCCGGCGCCGACGGGTCGCGTGGTGCGCGCGCCCCTGCCCAGGCTGGCGCTGTACGAGGCGTGGAGCCGGCTGCGCCGCCCGCGCGCGGAGTCGCTCACCGGACCGCTCGACGTGGTCCACGCGACCACCTGGGCGATCCCCGGGCGCAAGGTCCCCCTGGTGGTGACGGTGCACGACCTCGCGTTCCTGCGCGAGCCCGACCACTTCACCGCGCGGGGCAACGCGTTCTTCCGGCGGGCGGTCGAGATCGTCCGCGCCGAGGCCGCGCAGGTGGTGGTCCCGTCGGGCACCACCCGGGACGACTGCGTCGCGCACGGGTTCGCCGCCGAGCAGATCACCGTGGTGCCGCACGGTGTCCGTGCGGCCGAGGTCGGTGCGGCGGACGTCACCGGTTGGCGGCGGCGCTCCGGCGTCGACCGCCCCTACGTGCTCTGGTGCGGCACGCTCGAGCCCCGCAAGAACGTGGTGCGGCTGGTCGAGGCGTTCGCCGCCGCGCGGGCCGGCGGACAGCTCGAGCACGACCTGGTGCTCGTCGGTCCCGACGGGTGGGGTGAGACGTCCCGCGACGTCGAGCGGGCGCTGGCGGTGCTGCCCGCGGGCAGCGTGCACCTGCTCGGCCGGCTCGACGACGCCGACCTCCAGGTCGCGTACGCCGGCGCGGACGCCTTCGCGTTCCCGTCGCTGTGGGAGGGGTTCGGCATGCCCGTGCTCGAGGCGATGGCGCACGGCGTGCCCGTCGTCACCTCGGCGGGCAGCTCGATGGCCGAGTTCGCGGGGGACGTGGGGGTGCTGGTGGACCCGCTGGACGTCGACGAGATCGCCGCCGGCCTGGTCGCGGCCGTGGGTCACGACGACGCGGACGGCCTCCGGGCGCGCGCCGCGCAGTTCACGTGGGCGGCGTCGGCCACGGCCCACGCCGAGGTGTACCGCTCAGCGGCCGGCTGAGCCGTCCGCGAGGCCGGCGATGTAGGCGGCGACCTGGTCGGCCTGCGGCAGCGCGCCGGAGGCCAGCGCCTGGGCGAGCGTGGGCGCCTCCAGGTCCTTGGCGGACAGCTGGGGGGTCAGCGGGGAGCCGTCCCGGGCCGTCGTCGGCCACACGATGCCGACGTCGGGATCCAGCGGGTGCACGCCGTGCTCGCGCTCGGGGGTGAACGGCTCCGAGCACAGGTAGAGCACCGTGGAGTCGTCCTCGAGCGACAGGAACGCGTGCCCGAGGCCCTCGCCCAGGTAGACGGCCCGGCGGTCGACGTCGTCGAGCAGCACGGTGTCCCAGGTGGCGAAGGTCGGCGAGCCGACGCGCAGGTCGACGACGACGTCGAGCACCGCACCCTTCGCGCACGTGACGTACTTGGCCTGCCCGACCGGGACGTCGGCGTAGTGGATGCCTCGCAGCACGCCTGCCGCGGACACCGACAGGTTCGCCTGGTGCAGGCCGAAGGAGTGACCGGTGCGCTGGGCGAACGGCCCACCCTGGAAGTACTCGAGGAAGACGCCGCGGGGGTCTCCGTGCTGGACGGGCGTGATCTCCCACGCGCCGGGGACCGCGAGCTCGCGATACGTCATCGTCGTCCTCTTCGAGGGTCGGGTGGCGGACGTGCCAGGGTACCCGGGCGGCTAGCCTGGCTCGTCGGATCAGCAGAGGGAGTCGTCGTGCGGTGGTTGGTCGTGGGTGCGAGCGGGATGCTCGGCCAGGAGATGGTGGCGCTGCTCGGCGCGCGGGGCGAGGACGTGGTCGGCACCACGCGCACCGATCTCGACGTCACGGACCCGGTCGCCGTCGGCACGGTCGTGGACGGGGTGGGCCGGTACGACATCGTCGTCAACTGCACCGCCTACGCCGCCGTCGACGCCGCGGAGACCGACGAGCCGGCCGCGTTCGCCGTCAACGCCGTCGCCGCCTCGTACCTCGCCCGAGCGAGTGCGCGGTCGGGCGCACGACTGGTGCACATCTCGACGGACTACGTCTTCGACGGCCACGCGGGCGAGCCGTACGCGGAGGACGCACCGGCCGCCCCGCGGTCGGCCTACGGTCGGACGAAGGTCGCGGGGGAGTGGGCCGTCCGCGCGGAGTGCCCGGACCACCTCCTGGTGCGGACGGCCTGGTTGTACGGGGCGCACGGTGCGTGCTTCCCGAAGACGATCGCCCGCGCGGCCCGCGAGCGCAGCTCGCTCGACGTCGTCGCCGACCAGCTGGGCCAGCCGACGTGGACCGCCGACCTCGCCGACCTCGTGCACCGGCTCGTCCAGGCAGGCGTCCCCGCGGGGACCTATCACGGCACCTCGTCGGGCTCGACGTCGTGGCACGGCTTCGCGGCCGCGGTCGTCGGTGCGGCCGGGATGGACCCCGCGATCGTGCACCCGACCACCAGCGAGGCCTTCGTGCGCCCGGCGCCCCGGCCCGCGTACTCGGTGCTCGGTCACGACGCCCTGCGAGACGCCGGCATCGAGCCGATCGGCCCGTGGGAGGACCGCTGGGCCGCGGCCGCGGAGAGCGTCCTGGCCTAGCGCCCCTGCTCGAGCAGGCCGAGCAGGTAGGTGCCGTACCCCGACTTGACCAGCTTCTCCGCGCGTTCGCGCAGCTCGTCGTCGGACAGGAAGCCCCGCCGCCACGCGACCTCCTCGGGCGCCCCGACCTTCAGACCCTGCCGGTGCTCGATGGTGCGCACGTAGTCGGAGGCCTCCAGCAGCGAGTCGAACGTGCCGGTGTCCAGCCACGCCGTGCCGCGGGGGAGGACCTCGACCTGGAGCCGGCCCTGCTCGAGGTAGGTCCGGTTGACGTCGGTGATCTCGTACTCGCCGCGGGCGGACGGGGCCAGGTCGCGGGCGATCGCGAGGACGTCGTTGTCGTAGAAGTACAGGCCCGGCACCGCGTAGCTCGAGCGCGGCTTGACCGGCTTCTCCTCGAGCGACAGCGCGCGGCCGGCGTCGTCGAACTCGACCACGCCGTACGACGTGGGGTCGGCCACCCGGTACGCGAAGACGGCGCCGCCGACGATGTTCTCGAACCGCTGGAGCTTCGCGCCCAGCCCGGGGCCGTAGAAGATGTTGTCGCCGAGGACCAGCGCGGCCGGCTCCGTGCCGACGAAGCCGGCGCCGAGCACGAACGCCTGGGCGAGGCCGTTGGGCTCGGCCTGGACGGTGTAGCTGATCGAGATCCCGAACTGCGAGCCGTCCCCGAGCAGCCTGCGGAACTGGTCCGCGTCGTGCGGGGTGGTGATGATCAGCACGTCCCGGATGCCCGCCAGGATCAGCGTCGACAGCGGGTAGTAGATCATCGGCTTGTCGTAGACGGGGACCAGCTGCTTGCTCACGCCGAGCGTGATGGGGTGCAGACGTGTGCCGGAGCCGCCCGCCAGGATGATGCCTCGCATGGGGCCCATAGTGCTGCATCGGGACGGTGGACCTGAAAACCGGGCGTGTCGAGGGCACCTACGCTGGCCCGATGCGGATCCTGCTCGACGCCACGGCCATCCCCGTCGACCGTGGCGGTGTCGGGCGCTACGTGGACGCGTTGCTCCCCGCGCTCGCCCGGCAGGGTCTCGACCTGGTCGTCGCGTGCCAGCCGCGTGACGCCGGGGCTGTCGCCGGCGTGGTGCCTCAGGCGGAGGTCGTCGTGGCACCGCCGCGGGTGGCGCGCCGCGGGCCGCGGTTGCTGTGGGAGCAGACCCACCTGTCCCGCCTCGCCCGCGCCGTGCGCGCCGACGTGCTGCACTGCCCGCACTACACGATGCCCCGCACCGGCTCCGTGCCGGTGGTCGTGACGCTGCACGACGCGACGTTCTTCTCCCTGCCGGAGCTGCACTCGGGCCTGAAGCGGCGGTTCTTCCGGAGCGCGATCCGCACGGCCGTCAAGCGCGCGTCCGCTCTGGTCGTCGACTCCGAGGCCACCGGGAACGAGGTGCGGCACTACGTCGGGGGCGACCCGGCTCGGTTCCACGTCGCCTACCTGGGGGTGGACACCGCGCTCTTCCACCCCGCGGACGGAGCGGACGTCGAGCGGGTGCGGAGCTCCCTCGGGCTCGGGTCGGCGCCCTACGTCGCCTTCCTCGGGACGCTGGAACCGCGCAAGAACGTGCCCGCCCTCGTGCGGGGCTGGGCGTCCGCGGTCGAGAAGCAGGGCGTGCAGGCGCCGGCGCTGGTGCTCGCGGGCGGCCGGGGCTGGGACACCGAGGTGGATCCCGCCGTGGCGGCGGTCCCTGCGGGGCTGCGGGTCGTCCGGCCCGGCTACCTGCCGCTGGAGGACCTCGCGCCGTACCTGTCCGGGGCGACGGTCGTCGCCTACCCCAGCCTCGGGGAGGGCTTCGGGCTCCCCGTGCTGGAGGCGATGGCCTGCGGTGCCGCGGTCCTCACCACGCGGGAGCTGTCGCTCTCCGAGGTGGGCGGCGACGCGGTCGAGTACACCGGCACGGACGCGCCGAGCATCGGGACGGCACTGTCCGCCCTCCTCGCCGACCCCGCCCGGCGCGCCGAGCTCTCGGCCGCGGCGGTCGCGCGTGCGTCAGGATTCACGTGGGACGCGACGGCGGTCGCGACCGTCGCCGCCTACGAGCAGGCGGTTCAGGCCTCCGCGTGAGCCGAGGCCGTCGGCTCGACACTCTCGACAGGCGCCGGCCGGTAGAACGACCACAGTGCCCAGGCCAGCGCGGACGCCACCACCGCGTAGATCGCGATGCCCGAGAGGTACCCGATCGGTGAGGACCAGTCCGGGGTCCCGGTGATCAGCTGCCCGTCCAGGCCCTCGGCGTAGCGCCGCGAGCCCCACCAGAACGCGGCCACGTGCGCGACGAGCAGGACAGGCACCACGGCCCTGGCGGTGCGCCGATGGGCCTCGCCCGACTCGGTGCCGTCCACGCGCAGGACGAGGGCGGCCAGCAGCGGGATGCCGACCGCGATCGGCAGCGCGTACCGGCCCTGCCAGATGAGACCGGTGTCGACGACGGTGGGCAGCTGGAGGATCAGCGGTGCTGCCGCGACGCCGGCGACCAGCAGGCCGAGCGCGGCCCGCGGACGGCCCGTGCGCGCGGCGGCCATGGCCGGCAGCAGGAGCGCGCCGAGAGCGAGGTACCAGCCGACGAACGTCAGCGGGGGCGCCGGGGCATCGAGCCAGCCGAAGTCCCCGATCATGTTCTGGAGGTACAGGAAGCCGTCGCCCAGGATCCCCAGGACCGCCGTGCGCAGGTCGGCGAACTGCGGGTACAGCCCGCGCGTCGTGACGACCGACCCGTGCGTGGCCAGCCAGCCGACGGAGGCGAGGACCGCGACCGCCGCGCCGACACCGACCCAGCGCGCGGACGGCAGCCGCAGGAGCTCGCGCCACCTGCCCCGCGGAGCCGCGACGAGCGCGACGACGACGATCGCGAGCGCCCACACCGGTCCGGTCGCGCGGATGTTGAGGAGCAGCGCGCCGCTGACCACCGCCTGCACCAGCGCGGCCGTGCTGACCGGGCCGTCGCGGGAGACGAGCACCAGGCACGCGGCCCAGAAGGCGACCGCGGCGCTGATCTCCAGCCCGGCCGGGTTCACCGTGCCCGCCAGGAACAGGCACATCGGGGTGATCGCCACGCCCAGACCCCACAGGCCCGCTCGGTTGCCGGCCGTGGTGGTGAGCCGGAAGGCCGCCCACGTGAGCAGCGCGGCGGAGATCGCCGCGCTCACCAGCCGCATCGCCACGATGCTCGGGCCGGCAGACAGGAAGAGCGACGGCCAGCCGACCAGCGCGTAGTACAGCGGCGGGTACTGCCCGGCGAAGGTCTCGACCAGCACCTCCGGGCCCGCCGCGGGGAGGTCCTCCTGGCAGTCGGCGGGCTGGTCGCGGTCGAACGCGAAGCAGTTGGGCAGCGCGAGCGCGGCGGCGAAGTCCGACGGCAGTCGCACGAGCGTGCCGACGCCGGGCCGCTGCGTGCTCTGCGGGGCGTCGTTCGCGGTGCCCGACAGCTGGCCGCGGGCCACCGCGGCGGCGCGCACGACGTGGCTGGGCTCGTCGGGCGAGGCCATCAGCGGAACCGCCAGCGACCACAGGGCGCCGAGGCCGAACAGGAGCGCCCCGACCGCGAGCCAGCGCAGCACGGGGCCGCGCGGCGGGGCGGTGGTAGGCGTCGGTGCGTCGGCGCGCGCAGTCATGTCGGTCGTCCTCGGGTGGCGACGGTGCCGACCCAGAGATCGGCGAGGCGCGCGCAAGTCTAGGTGTGCTCGTCGCATTCCTGGACGCCGCTACCCTTGGCGCCATGCCCACCCCTGCCGTCCAGCGCGTGCTGGTCGTGCTCCCGGCGTGGAACGAGGAGCACTCGTTGCCGGCCGTTCTCGGGGAGATCCGCGAGCACCTGCCCGACGTCGGCGTCCTGGTGGTCAACGACGGTTCCGCCGACGCCACCAGCGCCGTGGCTCGTCGGCACGGGGTCCCGGTGCTCGACCTGCCGTTCAACCTGGGGGTGGGCGGCGCGATGCGGGCCGGCTTCCGGTACGCCATCGAGCAGCGCTACGACGTCGTCGTCCAGGTGGACGCCGACGGCCAGCACGACCCGCGCGACGTCCCCCGGATCGTCGAGCAGCTCCAGCACTCCGACATCGTGATCGGCGCACGGTTCGCCGGCACGGGTGAGTACGACGTCCGCGGGCCGCGGCGCTGGGCCATGCAGGTGCTCGCCGGGACGCTGAGCCGCATGGCCGGCACGCGGCTGACGGACACCACCTCGGGCTTCCGGGGAGCGGGCCCGCGCGCCGTGCGGCTGTTCGCGGTGCACTATCCGGCGGAGTACCTCGGCGACACCGTCGAGTCCCTCGTGATCGCCCTGCGCAGCGGCCTGACCGTCGAGCAGATCGGGGTCTCCATGCGGGAGCGCACCGCCGGCCGGCCCTCGCAGGGTCCCCTCAGGGCGACCGTCTACCTCCTGCGGGCCTGCCTGGCGCTGCTCATCTCCCTGACCCGGCGCCGCACGGTCGTCGGCCCCGCCGAGGCCGTGGTCGTGTGACCGGCGGCTACCTGTTCGCGCTCGTCGGCGGGCTCGTCACGCTCGCCTTCATGGTCGAGCTGCTCCGGCGCCGCCGGCTGCGCGAGAAGTACGCGGCGCTGTGGATCGGCGTCGCGGTGGTCGTCCTGCTGGGCGCGTTCTTCCCGCAGATCCCGGCGTGGTTCGCCGACCTGGTCGGCGTGACCACCCCGGTGAACCTGGTCTTCTTCCTCGGCCTGCTCGTCCTGCTGGTGGTGTGCGTGCAGCTGAGCGGCGAGGTGAGCGGTCTGGAGCACGAGAACCAGACGCTCGCCGAGGAGTCGGCCCTGCTGCGCAACCGCATCGAGACGCTCGAGCGGCACGCCGGCCTGGGCGCGACCGAGCCGCCGGTCGCCGATCCCGGCCCGGGTGGCGGCGCGGCCGGATGACCGACGCCGTCGACGAGCTCGCTCCGGCGGCCGCAGCGGACCGCGGCCGGGGTGGGTTCGTCCCCGTCGCGCTGGGCCTGGGTGTCTTCGGGCTGGCGACGTTCGGCTTCCTCGGGCTGGCCGGGAAGACCCTCGGGCCCGCCCTGTTCGGACCCCTGTCGGTCCTGTGGACGCTGCTGAACGCCGTCGGCATCGGCCTGTTCCTGCCGTTCGAGCAGGAGCTCGGGCGCACGACCGCGGCGCGGCGCGCGCTCGGTCAGGGCAACCGGCCCGTCGTGGCCGCGGTGCTGCGGTTCGGGGTGGTCATCGTCGCGACGGTCGTGGTCGTCTCGCTCGTCGCGACGCCCCTGCTGGCCTCCGAGCTCCTGGGGGGCCGACGCACCCTCGTGCTGCTGCTCGTGCTCGCGCTCGTCGGGATGGGACTGTCGTACGCGGTCCGCGGGCTGCTCGCCGGCAACGGGCGCTTCGGCCACTACGGAGCCCAGCTGGCGGTCGACGGGATCCTGCGCGTCGCGGCGGCTGCGGTGCTGGCCTCGCTCGGCGTGCGGGACGCCGTCGCGTACGGGGTGGTCCTCGTCGTGGCGCCGCTCGTCGCGGTCCTCGTCACCACGCCGCGGCACCGGGCCGAGCTCGTCTCTCCCGGCCCGCCCGTGGTCCGTGGCGACGTCGTCCGCGCGATGGTGGTCCTCCTCGTCGCGTCCGTCACCTCGCAGCTCCTGGCCAACGCGGGCCCCCTCGTCGTGCAGGTGCTCGCGACCCCGGGCGAGGAGGCGCTCGCCGGTCAGTTCCTCGCGGCCCTCGTGATCGCGCGCGTGCCCGTGTTCCTGTTCGCGGCGGTGCAGGCGGTGCTGCTGCCCGGGCTCGCCTCGCTGGTCGGTTCCGGCGCCGTCTCCGGGTTCGTCCGGAGGCTCGGGCTGGTCACGGGCCTCACCGCCGCGATCGCCGGCGTCGGCGTCCTGGTGATGTGGATCTGGGGCGACGCCCTCGTGGGGCTGCTGTTCGGCGACGAGTTCGGAGTCGGGCAGGAGGTGATCCTGCTGATCGCCGTGTCGGGCGCGCTGTTCATGCTCGCGCAGCTGTGCGCCCAGGCGCTCCTCGCGCTCGGTGCGGAGCGGTGGGTGGTCGTCGGCTGGTCCGCGGGGCTGCTGGCGCTGGTGGTCGCGTGCTTCGCGCAGGGATCGGTGACGTGGGTCGCGGCGACGGCGCTGGTCGTCGGCTCGGGGGCCGCGCTCCTGGTGCTCGCGGTCGCGCTGGTGGCCCGCACGGCGCGGTGGCGGCGGACGGTCGCGGGGGAGGTCCGGCATGGCTGAGCGGCCCGTGGTCGACGTCGTGATGCTGGCCTTCGGCGACGAGCCCTACCTCGCCGACGCGATCGACGCGGTGCTGGCCTCCGTGGGCGTCGACGTGCGGTTCGTCCTGGTCGACAACGGGTGCACGCGCGACGACGTCGACGAGCTCAGCGCCGACCGCGGGGTGTCGCTGCTGCGACCGGCGCGCAACCTCGGGTTCACCGGCGGGGTCAACCTCGGGGCGCGCGAGGGCGCGGGGGAGTACCTCGCGCTCGTGAACAGCGACGCGATCGTCGCGCCCGACGCCCTGGCCACCCTCGTCGCGGTCGCGGCCGACCCGACCGTCGGGATCGCCAGCGCGGACGTCCGGCTCGCCGACGACCCCTCGACCATGAACACGGCCGGCAACCCGCTGCACGTCCTGGGCCTGAGCTGGGCGGGCGGGCTCGGCGACCCGGCGTCGCAGCACCGGGCGGCGCGGGACGTGGCGTCGGCGACCGGCGCGACCCTGGTGCTCAGACGTGCGGTGTGGGACGCGCTCGGCGGGTTCCCCGAGGACTTCTTCGCCTACCAGGAAGACCTCGACCTCAGCTGGCGGGCGTGGCAGCGCGGGTGGCGCGTGCGGTACGTGCCGGGGGCGGTCGTGGTGCACCACTACGCGTTCAGCCGCAACCCCCGCAAGATGTACCTGCTGGAGCGCAACCGCCTGCTGTTCGTCCTCACGTCCTACGGGACGCGCACCCTGCTGCTCCTGGCGCCGGCCCTCGTCGGCTTCGAGCTCGCGATGGCGCTGGTCGCGGGCCTCCAGGGCTGGGGTCGGCAGAAGGTGGCCGGCTGGGTGTGGGTGCTGCGGCACCTGGGCTGGGTGCGGTCGCGGCGCTCGGCCGTGCAGGCCGCGCGGACGGTCCCGGACCGCGACCTGGTCGGGCTCTGGGTCGCGCGCTTCTCGCCGGTCGCGCTCGCCCTGCCCGCGGGCGCCGAGGTGCTCCAGGTGATCCTGGCCGGGTACTGGCGGCTGGTCCGGCGCTTCGTCTGACCTCGGCGGGTCAGAGCTCCAGGGTGACCTGCTCCGCCGCCACCAGCCGGTCGCGTCGTGCCGCGTCCGCGGCGAGCTCGGTCGCGACGCCCGGGTCCAGGAGCACGACCGATCCGCCCGTGTGCAGCACGCCGACGGCCGTCCGCAGGAAGGCGCCGGTGTCGTCGTGGGACATCAGCACGCGCTGCGGTGCGGGAGGGGCCGTCGCGAGGAGGGTGGGGACGAGGTCCGCGTGCGCGATGACCGCGTCGGCCGTCGCCAGGGCCGGAGCCGTCGGGACCGTGGGCGGCGCCCAGAGCAGCTGGTCCGCGTACGTCATCACGGCCGACCCGGCGTCGACCGCCCCGCCGGGGAGGGTGCCCGCGAACCGGCGGGCGAGCGCGGGCAGAGCGACGGCGACCAGGGCGGCATGGCCCGCGTGCGGGAGCGGGTCGGTGGTCACCAGGACGTCGGCCTGCGACGGCCGCGGATCCACGCTCGCCCCGACGCGCCAGGCGGCGAGCGCCCAGACGAGGGTCCGCCAGTGCGGGGGCAGGTCCAGCCCGACGACGGTCTGCGGGCCGACGTCGAACTCCTCGACCAGGAGGTTGGCCGTCTTGTTCACCCAGTTCACCGTGACGGCGCCCGAGAGCTCCACGCGCTCGCCATCCGGCCCGTACCAGGTGATCCGTGGGGCGCCGCCGGCGCGCACGAGCGCCGCGAGGAGGTCGGTGATCGTGCCGGGCGGGGTCATGCGGCCGGCTTGGTCGCGAGCACGACGAACTCGTTGTAGGTGAACAGCCGCCCGGTCCAGCGCGGGAACGGGAACGAGTAGGTCCGCCGGACTTCCAGCCCCAGCTGCGCGCACAGCTCGATCAGCACCGGGAAGTCGCTGAAGCGCACGTGGGTGGCGTCGCTGGCGTAGCCCCGCTCCATCGGCGTGATGAAGGCGGCCCGCCCGCCGGGGGCCAGCACGGAGACGTAGGGCTGCACGACGTCGAGGATCTGGTCGGCGGGGAGGTGCTCCACCAGGTGGGCCGCCAGGAGGCCGTCGAAGCTCTCGGGCGCGCTCAGCACCGGGTCGGCGAAGAACTCCTCGTCGGTCCACGCGTCGAGGCCGCGGGAGCGGGCGACCTGGACGGAGTGCGGGTTGTGGTCGACCCCGACCGAGCCGGGGTCGAGCGACTCGAGGTTGCGGCCGATCCCGCAGCCCACGTCGACCGTGCGACCGAGCCGGAGGCGCTGGACGTGCCGCCGGTACGGCGCCTGCACGTCCAGCAGCTGCTTCCATCGCGCGCTCTCGAGCCGGGCCAGGCGTTCGGCGTAGTCCGGCCCCGCGGTCGGCCGCGGGGTGGCGCTGTTGCCCTCGTCGTCAGGTACGGCTGCCACGTCTCACGTCCTCGTCACCGGGGTCCGGATGGTGGGCTCACCCTACGAGAGGGCCGTCCGACACGCCCGGCGCACACGTCTTCACCAAGTTCACCCGACAAAACCGGACAACTACCACGGCTCCGCTTGACCAACGCGAACGACACGCGTGTAATTCCTTAGAACGGATTCATGAGCGCGCACCACCCGCGACGCCCTGGAGAGAGCGTCGCACGCCGAGCCCCTGAACGAGCAGATGAACCAGCACGAGGACCGCACGGAGGCACGCATGTGGAACCTGCTCGACAATGACGAGATCTTCCCTTCGGAGGCACGGACGAGTGCGCAGACGCACGCGTCGAACGTGCTGCCGATCTTCGGCGCCCTCGAGGACGAGGGCCCCATGGGGTGGCAGGAGCGCGCGCTGTGCGCCCAGACCGACCCCGAGGCGTTCTTCCCCGAGAAGGGCGGCTCGACGCGTGAGGCCAAGAAGGTGTGCACCGGGTGCGACGTGCGCTCCGAGTGCCTCGAGTACGCACTCCAGAACGACGAGCGCTTCGGCATCTGGGGTGGGTTGTCCGAGCGGGAGCGGCGCAAGCTCAAGCGGCGTGTCGTCTGACGTCCTCGCCGGGCGGGAGTGTCGCGCGCGGGCCTGGTGCCCCGCGGCGGCATGATGACCCGAGCATGACTGACACGCTCCTGCCGGTGGACCTGCCCACCGCGACCTCCCCGACACCGGTGATGACGCCGGTGTCCGCGGTCGTCGTCACCCGCGGCCGGACGCCCTACCTCGCCACCACGCTCGCGGCCCTCGCCGCACAGACCCGCCGACCGCTGCGGGTGCTGCTCGTCGACGTCGCCCCCGCGACCGACGACTCCCTCGAGCAGCTGCTGAGCGACTCGTTCGCCGCCGTCACCGCCTCGGCCCCCGCGCTGCGCCTCGTGCGCGCGCCCGGCTCCCGCTCGTTCGGGCAGGCCGTCCGCCGCGGCCTCGAGGCGGACGACGCGCCCCCGACCACCTGGCTCTGGCTCCTGCACGACGACAGCGCACCGGCCCCGTCGGCGCTGTCCGAGCTGGTCCGCGCGGTCGGTCACGCCCGCTCGGTCGCCGTCGCCGGGGTCAAGCAGCGCACGTGGACCGACCCGGAGCGGTTGCTCGAGGTGGGGCTGCGCTCGTCCCGCTCGGGCAGGCGGATGACCGACGTGGAACCGGGCGAGCTCGACCAGGGCCAGCACGACGGTCGCGACGACGTGCTCGGGGTCGGCATCGCCGGTGCGCTGGTCCGGCGGGACGTCTGGGACGACCTCGGCGGGACGGACCCCATCCTGGGCCCGTTCGGCGACGGGTTCGACCTGTCCCGGCGCGCCCGGCTGGCCGGTCACCGCGTGGTGGTCGTGCCGTCCGCCGTGGTCCGCCACGCCCAGGCCGGCTACCTCGGGCTGCGCTCGGTGGACGCCGCGAGCGTCCCCGTGGACCGGGACGGTGACGGCGAGGACGACCGGGCCGACTCGCGCCGCTCGTTCGCCGCCCGCCGCCGCGCCCTGGTGCACAGCAGGCTCGTCTCCGCACCGCTGCCGCTCGTGCCGGTGGTCGTGGTCCTCGCGCTGGCCGCCGCGGTGGTGCGCGCGTTCGTCCGGCTCGCCGCGAAGCAGCCCGGCCTGGCCGTCGACGAGCTGCGCGCCGTGCTCGTGGCGCTCGGACGCCCGGACGGGGTGACCCGTGCCCGGCTGGCAGCGACGCGCAGCCGCCATCTGCCGCGGCGCACGCTGCGCCCGCTCCAGGCCGGCTGGCGCGACGTGTGGTCGCAGGCCCGGGACCGTCGGCTCGCCCGCGCCGAGGCCAGCCGCGTGGTGCAGGCGCCCAGCGAGCTCGAGCTGCGCGAGCTGGCCGCGGTGGCCACGCGCCGCCGCACCACGCTCGCCGTGGTCGCCGGCCTTCTCGTCGTCGTGTCCGGTGTCGGGCTCGGACCGCTCGTCGCCGCGGTCGTGGGCGGCGCGAGGCTCGTCGGCACCGCCCTGCTGCCCTCCGCCACGCGGCTGGGGGATCTCTGGTCGGCCGCCACCTCCGGCTGGGTCGCGGACGGGCTCGGCGGACCCGGTCCGGCGGACGCGCTGCTCACGGCGCTGACCGTCCCCGCCGCTGTCGCGGGTGGGTCTACGTCGTCCGCCGTGGCCCTGCTGCTGCTCGGGTCGGTCGTCCTCGCGGGCGTCGGCGCGTGGGCAGCTGCGGGGGCCGCGACGCGCTCGGTCGGCGTCCGCGCCTGGGCCGCGCTGGTCTGGGCCGGCGCCCCGGCGCTGCTGCTCGGCCTCGGCGATGGACGCCTGGGTGCGGTCGTCGCGCACGTCGCCCTGCCGTGGGTCGCCCTCGGGCTCGCCCGGGCGGTGGGGGTGCAGCGCGTCGACCAGGTGCTGTCCGGGGTCGCCACGGCGCGGCGCGCCGACGAGGTCGACCTCGAGACGCCGGTGCGCGGCACGCCGACGGTCCCGACCCCTCGGGTCTCAGGAGATGCCGGGGATGACGCGGGACCGGTCGCCGGATCCGTCGCACCCGTGCGCGTCGGCGCGCCGGACCCCTCGGGCTCCATCTCGGCATCGGCTGGCGCGGCGATCGCCTTCGCCGTCGTCGTCGCGGGATCACCCTCGCTGCTCGTTCCCGGCCTGCTGGCCCTGTGCGTGGTCGCCCTGTGCGCGCCGCGCCGCCGCGGCCGGGTGCTGCTCGTGGCCCTGCCCGCGCTCGCCCTGCTCGGCCCCACCCTGCTCGAGGCGGGCAGCCGCGGCCTCGAGGGCTGGCGCCTGCTCCTCGCCGACCCGGGACTGCCGAGCGCCTCCACCGCGGCGGACCCGCTGAGCCGGCTGCTCGGTGTGCCCGCCGACGCCTCGTCCCTCGTCCCCGGCGTCCTGCCGGGCGCGCTCGCCGTCGCGTGGCCCCTCGCGCTGGGGTCCGTCGTCCTGCTGGTGGCGGTGCTCGCCCTCCTGCGCGGAGCGCCGGTCGCGCGGGCCGTCCGGGGTGCCTGGCTCGTCGCCGCGCTCGGTGCGGCCACCGCCGCGGTCGCCGTGGCCGTCCCGGTCGCGGTGTCGGACGGCGTGGTCGTGCACGGCTGGCCGGGACCGGCGCTCTCGCTCGGGGGTGCCGGGTTGCTGGCGGCCGCGGTGATCGGCGCGGACCGGCTGCGCGAGCGGCTCGTGCACTACACCTTCGGCTGGCGGCAGCCGCTGGTCGCGGTCGTCACGCTGGTCGCCGTCGCGGTTCCCGTGGTGTGGCTCGGCACGTGGACGTGGCAGGCGCGCAGCGGCGACGCCGTCGGCCTGCGTGCCGTCGAGCGCTCGATCATCCCGGCGGTCGGCCAGCAGGCGCAGGCCTCGCAGCTGTCGTCCCGGGTGCTCGCGGTGAGCCTGGAGCCGAACGGCGACGCCGACGGGTCGACCGTCACGTGGCAGCTCGTCCGCGGCGACGGCCCCGAGCTGGTGGACCAGGCGGCCGCGGAGTCGACCCGCACCCTGAGCGGGGACCTGCTGACGCCGGTCGTGGTCGCACCCGATGCCGCGACCAGCGAGGTGGACGGGCTCGTCGCGCGCCTGGCGTCGGCGGCGACCGGCGACGTGGCCGGCGAGCTGGCCGCGCTGGGCGTCGCGGACGTGCTGGTCCCGCCGCTGCCCACGGACCTCGGCGAGGTCGATCCCGACGTCGCCGCGGCGCAGCTCGACGAGCTCGTCAGCCGGCTCGACTCGACCGCCGGGCTCGAGCGGGTGACCGAGAACGCGACCGGCACGCTGTGGCGCGTGCAGGCGACCCCGCCCGTGGCCGGCGGCGCCGCCCCGACCACCCTGCCGGCGTGGGCGCGCCTGCTGCCCGCGGGGGCGGACGTGACGGACCCCGCCGTGGCCGCCGTCGCGGTCCCGTCCGCGGACCGGGCGATCGACTCCACGGTCGCGGCGGGTGCCGCGGACCGACTCCTCGTCCTCGCCGAGCGCGCCGACCCGCGCTGGCACGCGTGGCTCGACGGGCGGTCGCTGCGGGCGGTCGACGACGGCTGGCGGCAGGTGTTCGCCGTCGGGGCCGACGGCGGCGAGCTGGTCGTCCGGTACGACAACCCGGTGCGCACCCCGTGGCTGGTGCTCCAGGGCCTGGTCGCCCTGGTGACGGTCCTCCTGGCCGTCCCGGTGCGCCGACGCCGGGGAGCCCGGGCATGAGCGGGGGAGGCGTCATCGACGCGACCGGTCCGACGCGGACGCAGGTCTGGCTCGGTCGTACGGCCCGTGCAGCGTCCGGCCTCGCGGTGCTCGGGCTGACTGCCGCGATCGTCGCCGGCGCGCGCCTGCCCGAGGGCACCTCCGGCACGAGCGTCCCGCCGGCCCAGATCTCCGTCCCGGCCTCGGTGTCGACGCTCGTCTGCGCCGGCCCGCTGATCCAGCCCGACGACACCGGTCGCGGCGACTCCGCATTCGACCCGACGCCGGTGGACCCGGTCACCACGGTCACCGCCGTGACCTCGGTGCCGGACGCGGACGGTGGCTCCGCCGCAGTGGTGGGGTCGCTCGACCGGTCCTCCGCGACCGGGACGCTGGACGCCGGAGGTGACTCGGCGGTCGTCACCGGCGTCGCCGGACCGCAGGTGGTCCGCGCCGAGCCTGGGGCGGCCGCGCCCGCCCGGGTGGCCGCGACGAGCGCCGGACTGGTCACCGCGGGTGACCTGCGAGGTCTGTCCGCCGCCTCGTGCCAGCAGCCGACGGCCGACGCGTGGCTGCTCGGCGGCGCCACCGACCTGTCCAGCACCGCGCAGCTGGTGCTGGACAACGCCGGGTCGACGCCAGCCGAGATCACGCTCGAGCTCTGGGGCCCGTCCGGCCCGGTCGACCTCACGGGCGAGCGCTACCTGGTCGCGCCCGGCGCCTCACGCATGGTCGTCCTCGGCGGGATCGCCGCCGAGCAGCGCCGGCTGGCGGTGCACGTGTCGGCGACGGGGGGACGGGTCGGGGTGCACGTGCAGGACTCCGCGATCGACGGGTTCACCCCCGCGGGCACCGACCTGGTCGTCCCCGGTGCCGCGCCCGCACGGCGCCAGGTGGTCCCGGGCGTCTCGGTGTCGGCCTCGGCGGTCGGCGACGTGACGGCCTCCGCGCTGCGGCTCCTGGTGCCGGGCACGGTCGGCACGACCGCCCGCGTGACGCTGCTGGGCCCCGGCGGGGTCACGGAGCTGCCCGGCGCGGACGAGGTGGTGCTGGTGCCCGGCGAGGTGACCGACGTGCCCCTGGGCGGGCTGCCCGCCGGCGCCTACACCGCGGTCGTGGACGCGGGGGAGCCCGTCGTGGCCTCCGCCGTGGTGACGCGGACGGGCGCCGTCGGCGAGCTGGACGACGTGCCGAGCGTCGAGCGTGCCTGGGCGGCCTCGACCGCGGTGGGGCGCAGCGGCGTGGTCGCCGTGCCGACCGGGACCCTGGGGACCCTCGTGGTCGGAGCCGTGTCGAGCGACGCGGACCCGAGCGCCGACGGCGTGGCCACGGGATCGGTCCGGCTGCTCGGGGCGGACGGCGTCGTCCTGGCCGAGCGGTCGCTGCGGCTGGACGCGGGGACGACCGGCGCCTGGTCGGTCGACGACCTGGCCACCGGCACGGGCGCGATCGTCGCGCCGGACCCCGCCGTCGTCCCGGTTCCACCGGCGACGCTCGCGGGGGTGGTGGGCGTGGACCTCGTCACGGACGAGGGTTCGACGGTCGCGCTCGTGTGGGCGCTGGTCGCAGCCGTCGACCAGCCCGACGGGGTGCTGGTCTCCGTGCTCGACCCGGTGCCCGTGCCGCGCCTCACGGCGGACGTGGCGGTCCGCGAGGACCCCCGGCTCGGCACGCGCTGACTCAGTCCGCTGCGCGCAGCTCCGAGCGCTCCCGCAGGCGCAGCCCGAGCACCGCCGCCTGACGCACCGGCCACTGGTACCAGTGCGGGTACCGGCGGTGCACGTACCGGGCGGCGCTGGCGTGGTGCGCAGAGATCATGGGCGCGGGCTTGGCGCGCCAGGACGTGCCGCCGACGTGCGTGACCTGCACCTGTGGCACGTACAGGTTGATCCACCCGGCGCGTCCGAGGCGCTCGCCGAGGTCGACGTCCTCGAAGAACATGAAGTAGCCGTCGTCGAACCCGCCCACCGCCTCGAACGCCTCGCGTCGCAGCAGCAGGCACGCGCCCGACAGCCAGCCCGCGGGCCGCTGGTCGCCCGCGTTCTGCTGGTGCGCCTGGTACCGGCGCGTCCAGGGGTTGCCCGGCCAGACCTTGACGAACAGCGCGTGCCCGGCGCCCTGGGTCAGCGACGGCAGCTCGCGCGCCGAGGGGTACACCGTGCCGTCGGTGTTCAGCAGGGCCGGTCCGACCGATCCAGCAGTCGGCGCGGCCCGGCCGGCCGCGACGAGCGCGTCCAGCGACCCGGGCTGCCACTCGATGTCGGAGTTTGCGACGACGATCCACGGCGCCTCGGCCCCCGTTGCGCCCAGGTTGGCGGCGCCCCCGTAGCCCAGGTTGGATCCGCTGGCGACCAGCCGCGCGCCGAACTCGTCGGCCACCGCTCGTGCCACGGCGGGGTCGGAGCCGTTGTCGACGATCACCAGCTCCGCCGGGTTCGCCGAGGCGGTGGCGAGGGTCCGGGCGAACGTGGCGAGCTCGTCACCGGGGTGGTAGACGACACAGACGACGCGGACATCGGGGGCTGGCGTGGACGGGGGCGGGACGGCGGTGCTCATCGTCCGGACAGGCTAGTGGGCGTCGCCGTAGTGCGGGTCCACGTCGTCCGGCGAGCGGCCCAGCAGGTGCGCCACCTGCTCGACGACCACGTCGCGCACCAGGTCCGCCAGGTCGAGCGGGTCGGTGGCACGGGACTCGACGGGGCGGCGGTAGACGACGATGCGCGCCGGGAGGCCGGCGTCGGACGGGAAGTACCGGCCGAGCGGCACCCCGCCGTGCTCCCACGGGGCGGGGTTGGACGGCGGCACGTCCTCCACGGCGAACTCCGTGCCCACCAGCTGGCGCGCCCACAGGCGCTCGATGCGCTCGACGGCGTCGAGGACGAGGTCGTCGAACCGCTCGGCGCGCGTGCGGTAGGCCGGCATGGTGCTGGGCAGCAACGGTCCTCGTGGCCCGCGCCCGCGGCGGTCGCGGCGCCGCACGGGAACCACGGTCGTGGTGGGGAGCGCGAGCGTGCGCCGGCCGACGCCGGGGGCTCGGCGTGCGGGCGGCGGGGGTGCGGAGCTCACCTCAGCACTGTAGATCGCGTACGGCCGACGGCGTGGGGGGCACGGCCGGTGAGCGGCCGGGGGTACCGTCAGCGCGTGAGATCCGTGAGGCGGTGTTCCCGCACGGCCTGCGGCCGTGCGGCCGTGGCCACGCTGACCTATGTGTACGCCGACTCGACGGCGGTGCTCGGTCCCCTGGCGCAGCACGCCGAGCCGCACTCGTACGACCTGTGCATCGAGCACGCGGAACGCCTCACGGCGCCGCGCGGCTGGGAGGTCGTCCGGCTCACGCCCGAGTTCACTCCGGCGCCGCCCAGCCGGGACGACCTGCTCGCGCTGGCCGACGCGGTGCGGGAGGCGGGCAGGCGTCCCGAGCCCGAGCCCGTCGCGCTGCCCGACGCCGTGGGTGCCGTCCTGAACGAGGCGCCACGCCGAGGTCACCTCCGCGTACTGCGCGGTGAGGGCTGACATGGCCCGCCGCAAGGGCGAGGCCGCCCGTTCCCGCGCCGAGCGTGCGGGGGAGCCGCTGGGGTCGATCAGCCAGCCCACCGGACCGGGCGTGCCCGGCACGGGCGCGTGCCTGCGGTGCGGCGAGACCGACCTGACCCGGATCAGGATGGCCCTCACCGACGGCCGCCAGGTGGTCTTCGTGTCCTGCCCGGCGTGCGAGCAGCGCAACTGGTTCCCCCTCGACGGGAGCGGTGTCCCGCTGGACCGGGACGAGGTCGTCGGCGGCGACGCCTGACAGGACGTCGTGCGACACGTCGCGCGACGAGGGGCCCCGAGCGCCGCGGGTACGATGACCGCGTGACCTCCCCTGCAGCCGACCGTGTCGATCTGACTGCCCTCATCAAGGCCTACGACGTCCGGGGTGTCGTCCCCGACGAGCTGAACCCGACCGTCGCCCGCGCGATCGGTGCGGCGTTCGCCGATGTCGTGGTGCTCCCCGAAGCGACCGACCGCCCCCGCGTGGTCATCGCCAACGACATGCGCCCCTCCGGGCCGGAGCTCGTGGCGGCGTTCGCGGACGGGCTGGCCGCCCGCGGCGTCGACGTGATCCGGATCGGGCTGGCCTCGACGGACGGTCTCTACTTCGCCTCCGGTGCGCTCGGCATCCCCGGCGCGATGTTCACGGCGAGCCACAACCCCGCGCAGTACAACGGCATCAAGCTGTGCCGCGCGGGTGCGCGACCGGTGGGCCAGGACAGCGGCCTGACGACGGTGCGTGAGCTGGCGGGCGACTACCTCGCCGCCGGTGCCGTGCCCGAGGTCGGCGCGACCGAGCGTGGCACCGTCGAGGACCGCGACATGCTCACGGAGTACGCGTCGTTCCTGCGCTCGCTGGTGGACCTGTCCGGCATCCGGCCGCTCAAGGTCGTCGTCGACGCCGGCAACGGCATGGGCGGCTTCACCGCACCGGCCGTCCTCGGCACCGGCGCGGGCCTGCCCGAGCTTCCGCTGGACATCGTGCCGCTGTACTTCGAGCTGGACGGCACGTTCCCCAACCACGAGGCGAACCCGCTCGAGCCGGAGAACCTGCGGGACCTGCAGGCGGCTGTCGTCGAGCACGACGCGGACCTCGGGCTCGCGTTCGACGGTGACGCGGACCGCTGCTTCGTCATCGACGAGCACGGCGACCCGGTGAGCCCGTCGGCGATCACGGCGCTCGTCGGCCTGCGCGAGGTGGAGCGCGAGCGCGCCGCCGGCCGCACGCCGACCGTGATCCACAACCTCATCACGTCCCAGGTGGTGCCGGACCTGCTGCGCGCGGCCGGAGCGACGACGGTCCGCACCCGCGTGGGCCACTCGTTCATCAAGGCGCAGATGGCCGAGCACGACGCGGTGTTCGGCGGCGAGCACAGCGCGCACTACTACTTCCGCGACTTCTTCTTCGCGGACACCGGCATGCTCGCGGCGATGCACGTGCTCGCGGCGCTCGGTGGTCAGCCGCACACCCTGTCGGCGCTGTCCGAGCAGTTCCAGCCGTACTCGGCCAGCGGGGAGATCAACTCCCGGGTGGCCGACGTGGCCGCCGCGCGCGAGCGCGTGATCGAGGCGTACGTGACGCAGCAGGGCGCCGGGCCGGTGCAGGTCGACGAGATGGACGGCCTCACGGTCTCGCACTGGGACGGCCACCCGCAGTGGTGGTTCAACCTGCGCGCCTCGAACACCGAGCCCCTGCTGCGCCTGAACGTCGAGGCGGCCGACGAGGACGTCATGGAGAAGGTGCGCGACGACGTGCTCGCCCTGGTCCGCCAGGACGGTCAGTCCTGATGGGCCGGGTCCTGGAACCCTGGGCGCGCGACCTCCTGCGCTGCCCGGCCACCGGGGCGACCCTGGTGGACGGCGTCGGGCCGGACGGCGAGCCGACGCTGGTCTCGACGGACCCGGTGAACCCGGTCGCCTACCCGGTGCGCGACGGGATCCCCGTTCTGCTGGTCGACGAGGGCGTGCCCGTCTCCCGCGGATGACCTCCCCCGTGTGACGCCGCTCACCCCGGGCTAGCATGTCCCGGACGGCGTGGGTGATGCCCGCAGACCGAGAGGGGTCGCGCCGGCGCGAACGACCAGGGCGCAAGCCCTGCTGAGTCGCGCCCGACCACGTCACCCGCACCCCCTCAGGAGTGAGATGTCTGCGTCCACAGTGCCCACGTCGTTCGACGAGCTTCCCGGCCGGTACAAGGTCCGCGACCTGTCCCTCGCCGAGGCCGGCCGCCACCAGATCCGCCTCGCCGAGCACGAGATGCCTGGGCTCATGGCCCTGCGGGCGGAGTTCGGACCCACGCAGCCGCTCGCCGGTGCGCGGGTGGCCGGGTCGCTGCACATGACGGTGCAGACCGCAGTGCTCATCGAGACGCTGGTCGCGCTGGGCGCGGAGGTCCGCTGGGCGTCGTGCAACATCTTCTCCACGCAGGACGAGGCCGCCGCCGCGGTCGCCGTCGGCCCGCACGGCTCCGCCGAGGCGCCGGCCGGTGTGCCGGTGTTCGCCTGGAAGGGCGAGTCGCTGGAGGAGTACTGGGAGTGCACCGAGCAGATCCTCGTGTGGCCCGGAGGCACCGGCCCGAACATGATCCTCGACGACGGCGGCGACGCCACGCTGCTGGTGCACAGGGGCGTCCAGTACGAGGCCGCCGGTGCGGTGCCGTCGGACCCGCAGCCGGGGGAGCCGGGGTACTCCGAGGAGCTCACCGTCGTCCTCGGCACGCTGCGCCGCTCGCTGGCCGCCGACCCGCGACGGTGGACGACGATCGCCGCGGACATCGTCGGCGTCACCGAGGAGACCACCACGGGCGTGCACCGGCTCTACCAGCTGGCGGAGGCCGGGCAGCTGCTGTTCCCGGCCATCAACGTCAACGACTCGGTCACCAAGTCCAAGTTCGACAACAAGTACGGCATCCGGCACTCGCTGCCCGACGGGATCAACCGGGCCACCGACGTGCTGATGGGCGGCAAGGTGGCGTTCGTCGCGGGCTACGGGGACGTGGGCAAGGGGGCCGCCGAGGCGTTCCGCGGGCAGGGTGCGCGCGTGATCATCTCCGAGGTGGACCCGATCTGCGCCCTGCAGGCGGCGATGGACGGCTACCAGGTGACGCGCCTGGACGACGTCATCGACCAGGCCGACTTCGTCATCACCACCACGGGCAACAAGGACGTGGTCTCGGCGGCGCAGATGGCCCGGATGAAGAACAAGGCGGTCGTCGGCAACATCGGCCACTTCGACAACGAGATCGACATGGCCGGGCTGGCGGCCGTGCCCGGGATCAGCCGCACGGAGATCAAGCCGCAGGTGCACGAGTGGACGTTCCCGGCCGACGAGGACGGTCCCGAGCGCTCGATCATCGTGCTCTCCGAGGGCCGCCTGCTGAACCTCGGCAACGCGACCGGGCACCCGTCGTTCGTCATGAGCAACTCGTTCTCCAACCAGGTGATCGGCCAGATCGAGCTGTTCACCAAGCCCGACGACTACGCGCGCGAGGTCTACCGGCTGCCCAAGGTGCTGGACGAGAAGGTGGCGCGGCTGCACCTGGACGCGCTGGGGGTCCGGCTCACCGAGCTCAGCAAGGAGCAGGCCGAGTACCTGGGGATCGACGCGTCAGGCCCGTACAAGCCGGACCACTACCGCTACTGAGCAGGGTCGGGGACGCCGTGGGGGAGTCGGTGCAGCTGCGACGACTCCACGGCGTCGCGCTGGTCGGCGCGCAGCCGGCTGGTGAGCTCGCGGTCCCGGCGCTCCGCGAGCACCGCCGCGAGGAACGCCTCCGGGTGCGTGCCCAGCGGCGGCAGCGGGTTGACGTAGCGCTGCACCTCGGCCGTCAGCTGCGAGCCCAGCTGGACCCGTGACGCGGGGTGCAGGGACGCGGTGCGGCCGAGGAACTGCCGGACCGAGAGCGCCAGGCCGTCGGGCAGCCGCGCGAGGTCGGCGGCGTGCGCCCAGCCGGCCAGGTGCGGCGGCATGACCACCGGCACGCGCACCTTGGCGGCCCCGCGCACGCGGACCGCGTAGGTGCCCGCCAGGATGTCGCCGACGCGCTTGCCCTGCGGGTGCACGATCGAGCAGACCAGCGCCACGGAGCCGAGCGTGGCCCACAGCTCGACGATGCCGACGAGCGCCCGCACGAGCGCCTGCCGGAACACCAGCGGACCACCGTCGTCGCGCACGATCCGGATGCCCATGGCCAGCTTGCCGAGGGAGCGGCCCCGGGTCAGCGTGTCGACGGTGGTCGGGATCACGACCGTGATGGTGGCCACCAGGACGATGCCCGCGATCCGGCCCAGCTCCTCGGACACGTTCCCGGCGACGGCGCCGAGCGCGACGAGCAGAGCGAACCCGACGACGGCCAGGAGCAGGAGGTCGAGGAGCGCAGCCAGCAGTCGGGTGGCTGCGGAGGTGGGGCGGGAGTCGAGGAGGACACCCTCGCCCGTGATGATGCCGTCCATGGTGCGAGGTTAGCCTCTGCCGCACCCGCGGGATGGCAGGCTGTGCGCCATGGATCTCGACGCCTTCGAGCGGGCACGCTCGGCCGACTGGGCGCGGCTCGACGCGCTGGCACGCCTGCGACGCCGCACGGGTGCCGAGGCAGACGAGCTCGTGCGGCTCTACCAGTCCGTCGCCACGGACCTGTCGTCGGTCCGGTCGGCCGCTCCTGACCCCGAGATGGTGACGCGCCTGTCGATGCTCGTGGGGCGCGCGCGGGCCGCGATCTCCGGCACGCACGAGCCGAGCTGGCGCGACGTCACCGCGTTCGTGGTGGTCGCGCTGCCCGCGGCGCTGTACCGCATCCGGTGGTGGACGGTCGCCGTGATGGCGGCGTTCACCGTCCTGGCGGTCACCGCGGGGATCTGGGTGGCCACGCAGCCCGAGGCTCTCGCGTCGATGGGCACCCCCAGCCAGCGCGAGCAGTACGTCGAGGAGTCGTTCGCCGAGTACTACACGCCGGGTGCGGGGTTCGCCGCGATGGTCTGGACCAACAACGCGTGGCTGACGGCCGTCTGCATCGCCACCGGGATCACCGGGATCCTGCCGGTGTACTTCCAGGTCACCAACGCCATCAACGTCGGGGCGACCGGCGGGATGATGGCGTCCTACGGGGAGCTCGACGTGTTCCTCCAGCTCATCGCGCCGCACGGTCTGCTCGAGCTCACCGCGGTGTTCGTCGCCGGCGCCGCCGGGCTGCGCATCTTCTGGACCTGGATCGACCCCGGACCCCGCACGCGCGGGCGCGCGCTGGCCGAGGAGGCGCGCGCGCTGTTCACCGTGGCGATCGGTCTGGTGGGCGTCCTTGCGGTCTCCGGGCTCGTCGAGGGCTTCGTGACGGGTTCGGCCCTGCCGTGGGCCGTCAAGGTGAGCATCGGGGGGCTCGTCCTCGCAGCGTTCTGGGCGTACACGCTGATCCTCGGCCGGCGGGCCGTCCGTGCCGGGCACACCGGTGACCTCGAGGCGGACCGTGCGGGCTACGTGCTCGCAACCGCCGGCTGATCCGTCCGGGTCGACTCAGTCCTGGTCGACCTGGTCCGGGTCGACGACGACGACCCGGCGCTCGTCCGCCTCGGCGGCCATGAGGTCGACCAGGCCCTCCGCCTCGGTGTGCAGCGCGTCGCGCTGGGCGGCCGTCGGGCGGGCGAACGGTCGCACCGTGAGCGTGACCGTGCCGCCGACCTTCCGGTCGCGCGGCACGTCCCACGTCCCCGCGACCCGCCCGTCGAGAAGGAACGTGGCCGGGATGACACCGTTCGGGCTCGCCAGGTACGGGCGGTGCTCGGCGGAGATGATCCGGGTGCGGTCGGCGTGGCCGAGCAGCACGTTGTCGTAGTCCGGCAGGAAGCGCGGGGGCGCGGGCACCCCCGGGTCGGGCAGCGGGGCGTCGGGCAGGTCGAGCAGCTCACGCTCGCGGACCGCCCCCGGCGACGGCTCGGCGCGGTACCGGACGAGGTCGAGGCGGTCGACCACCGCCCGCATCCCGGTGAGCCCGGACCAGTTCTGCAGGTCCGCGACCGAGGCCGGCCCGAACGCGGCGAGGTAGCGCAGGACGAGCCGCTCCTGCTCGGCGGCGAGCACCTGGGGGTCGGTGAGGTCGGGTGCCGCCGCGGTGAGCTCCGGACCCAGCCATGCCCACGCGGTGGTCCAGGTGGTCGCTCCCGAGCGTCCCCACACGCCCCGCGGCGGCACCTGGACCAGCGGGAGCGTCCCGCGCGCGGCGTAGGCGAGCGTGCTGGGTGCGACGTCGGGCCACCGCTGCCCCAGGAGTCGGCCCAGCGCGGTGGTCACCCGGGGCTCCTCCTCGACGAGCGCGCGGGCGGCAGCCGTGAGCTCGGTGAGGTCCAGCGTGCGCAGCGCGGCGCCGTGCTGCGCGTTGACCCGGAGGTCCTTGGCGTGCAGCAGGGCGATCAGGCCGGGCAGCAGCAGCGCGTCGGCCGCCGTGACCAGGTGGATCGTGCTGCGCATCACCGCGATCCGGGTGACGGAGCGGTCCCAGAACGCGTCACCGAGCTCGTCCGTGCGGAACCCCTCGACCCTGCTCCAGAGGCCGACGTACGGCGACCAGGCGTTCTGCGCCTGGAGGCCGACCAGGTGGTCCACGACCTCGACGGCGGGGCCGGGGTGGCGCTCCAGCAGGTGCTGGCGGGCGAGCAGGGCGCGGTTGAGGTGGGCGCGGGTGAGCAGGTCGGGCACAGCCGGAACCTACCGGCAGCCACCCACGGCCGTCAGAGCCGGCCGGCCGCCTTGAGCGCGAGGTAGGTGTCCGCGAGCCGGGGTGCGAGGTCGTCCGGCAGTGCGTCGACCACCTCCGCACCGCGCTGGCGCAGCCGCACCGTCACCGCAGCGCGCTCCAGTCCGACGCGCTCGGCGGCCGCGGCGTCGAACACCGCCGCGGAGCTGTCGCGGGACGTGCGCAGCGCGTCGACCTCCGGGTCCGAGACCGACGCGAGGACCACCTGGTGCCGCTCGGTCAGCTGGCCGGCGACGCCCAGCAGTCCCTGCTCGACCGCCGCCGGGTCGAGGGCGGTGAGCAGCACCACCAGCGCGCGCTGGCTGAGCCGCTGCCGGACCTGCGCGACGACCCCCGGCCAGTCGGTCTCGACGAGCGTCGGCTCGGCGAGCGCCAGCGTGTCCGCGAACTGCGCCATGACCCGGGCGCCGGTCGCGCTGGCCACCCGGCCGCGGACCTTGCGGTCGAAGACGAGGAGCTCGACGCGGTCGCCCGCCTTGGTCGCCAGGGCGGCGAGCAGCAGAGCCGCCTCGATGGACGCGTCGAGCCGCGGGGCGTCGAGCACCCTGACGGCGGACGTGCGTCCCGTGTCGAGCACGATGAGCACGCGACGGTCGCGCTCCGGACGCCACGTGCGGACGACGACGTCCGAGCGGCGGGCGGTCGCGCGCCAGTCGATCGAGCGCACGTCGTCGCCGATCACGTACTCGCGCAGGGAGTCGAACTCCGTGCCCGGGCCGCGCACCTGCACCGCCGCCCGCCCGTCCAGCTCCCGCAGGCGCGCGAGCCGGCTGGGCAGGTGCCGCCGCGAGGCGAACTCGGGCAGCACCCGGAGCCGTCCCGCGACGGTCAGCGAGGCCTGCCGGCCGGCGAGGCGCAGCGGGCCGAGGGTGCGGATGGTGACCCGGTCGGCGTGCGCGTCGCCGCGGCGGGTGGGCACCAGGACGGTCCGCACCCGGACGCCCTCGCCGGGCGCGACGTCCAGCCTGTGCCGGTCGACCTGCGCACCCGTCGACGGCGGCCAGGCGTCCCGCACGAGACCGCGCAGGCGGCGTCGGCCCAGGTGGGACAACGTGAGGGTGGACGTCGCCGGCTCCGTCAGCCGGACCGACGCCGGGACGTCCCGGCGCACCCCCACCTGCCGGGGCGAGGCGGCCAGCCCGACGTCGACGGCGCAGGCGACCACGACGAGCAGCGCCCACAGCAGCACCGTCCCGGTGGCGGGGACGAGCAGGACCACGGGGAGCCCGAGCGCCGCCAGGACGACCGCGCGCCAGGTGACGGCCACGTCAGCGGGGGACGGCCACGGACGCGAGCACGGTGTCCAGCACGCTCTCCGTGCTCACGCCCTCGAGGTCGGCCTCCGGGCGGAGCTGGACCCGGTGCCGCAGCGTCGGGTGGGCGAGGGCCTTGACGTCGTCGGGCGTCACGTAGCCCCGCCCCGACAGCCACGCCCACGCGCGCGACGTCGCCAGCAGCGCGGTCGCGCCACGGGGGGAGACGCCGAGCGACAGGGACGGCGACCGGCGGGTGGCGCGGCACACGTCGACCGCGTAGCCGAGCACCTCCGGGGCCACCTGCACGCGCGCCACCTCGGCCCGGGCGCGGGCGAGCATCTCGGCCGTCGCCACGGGACGCAGTCCGGCGCCGGCGAGGTCGCGCGGGTCGAAGCCGGCGGCGTGCCGCTTGAGCACCTCGATCTCCTCGTCGCGCTCCGGCAGCGGGAGCACGAGCTTGAGCAGGAACCGGTCGAGCTGCGCCTCGGGGAGGGTGTAGGTGCCCTCGTACTCGACCGGGTTCTGCGTCGCGATCACCAGGAACGGGTCGGGCAGGGGGCGCGGGGTGCCGTCGATCGACACCTGGCGCTCCTCCATGGCCTCCAGCAGCGACGCCTGCGTCTTCGGGGGCGTCCGGTTGATCTCGTCGGCCAGGAGCAGGTTGGTGAACACCGGCCCCTCGCGGAACGAGAACTCGGCGGTGCGGGCGTCGTACACCAGCGAGCCGGTCACGTCGCCGGGCATGAGGTCCGGGGTGAACTGCACCCGCTTGGTCTGCAGGTCGAGCGCGGCCGACAACGCGCGCACGAGCAGCGTCTTGGCGACCCCCGGCACGCCCTCGAGCAGCACGTGCCCGCGGCAGAGCAGCGCGATGACGAGCCCGCTGACGGCCGCGTCCTGACCGACGACCGCCTTGGCCACCTCGGCGCGCACGGTGCCGAGGGCGGCCCGCAGCTCCTCTGACGGGTGGTGCAGCTGGGCGGTGGGTGCTGTCGTTCCCCAGGGGGGACTCTGGTCGCTCACGTTCGGTGAACCTCGCTCTCGAGATGGTCCAGGTCACGGGCCAGCTGGGCCAGCCCGCGGTCGTCGGTCGGTGGGGGTCCGTACAGCAGCGCCTCGACCGCCTGGGCCGGGCGGGTCGTCGCGCGCGCGACGGCGTCGACCACCACCGGGGCCGGGGCCGAGCGGGGCAGCCCGAGGCGCGCGGCGCTGCGGGAGGCGGCGCCGGCGCGCAGGGCGGCGGCCGCGTGACCGTAGGAC
>NZ_JABMCI010000056.1 GCF_013359775.1 Cellulomonas humilata
CGGGCCGACGTCAGTCAGTTCTGACCCAGGTCAGTCGCCACGCAGGATCGCGAAGATCCGCAGCAGCTCCAGGTACAGCCAGACCAGCGTCACGACGAGACCGAAGGCAGCCGTCCACGCGAGCTTGGCCGGGACGCCGGCCTCCACGCCACGCTTGATGGAGTCGAAGTCGACGATGAGCATCGCCGCCGCGAGCACGACCGCGATCAGACCGACGGCGACGCCGATCCAGCCCGAGCGCAGCGGGCCGTACTCGCCCCCGCCGACCCCGAAGAGCATGAGACCGAGGTTGATCAGCGAGAACACGAGGTAGCCGACCATCGCGATGAGCAGGGTGCGCTGGAACTTCGGCGTGACCCGGACCTTGCCGGACTTGAAGAGGAAGAGCGAGACCGCGAACACCGAGAGCGTCGCGAGCACGGCCTGACCCACGATGCCGTTGTAGAACGACTCGTAGAACTGGCTGATGCCACCCAGGAACACGCCCTGCGCGGCGGCGTACAGGAGGATGAGCGGCGGGCTCGGCTCCTTCTTGAACGCGTTGACCAGCCCGAGCACCAGGCCGACGATCGCGCCGACGATCCACAGGCCGGGCGCGAGGACCCACGTCGCCGCACCGGTGACGACCAGCACGGCCAGCAGGCCGGCGGTCTTCATGATGACGTCGTCGTAGGTCAGGCGGCCCGTCTCGCGCGTCGTCGCAGCGGGGGCGTCGTACATCTGGTCGAGCGTGGCGGCGTCGGCCACCTGCGCTCCGGCGGTCCCGTAGGAGACCGTCGACGCGGGCGACTTCTGACCCCGACGCTGGACGGGGTCCTGGAAGACCGGACTGTTGTTGAAGATCGGATTGGCCATGGCGTCCTCCTGGACGGATCGGGCGCTGTCAGACAAGGCTGTCACCGTAGCGAACGTCGACGGGGGCGCGTTCGTTCCCGGGTCTTTTCCCACCTCGGCCTTTCGGCTGGGCCGCGGTCCCCCCATAGTCCGATGTATGTGGTTGCGGCGCACCCCTAGGGTCGTCACGGCTCCACTCCCGACGACGAGGACACGCGATGATCGAGGCCCACGACCTGACGAAGAGATACGGCAGCAAGCTGGCGGTGGACGGCATCTCGTTCACCGTGCAGCCCGGACGGGTCACCGGATTCCTGGGACCCAACGGCGCCGGCAAGTCCACGACCATGCGGATGATCGTGGGCCTCGACCGGCCGACGCACGGCACGGTGACCGTCAACGGCCGCCGTTACGCCGAGCACCGCTCCCCCCTCACCGAGGTGGGAGCGCTCCTCGAGGCCAAGGCGGTGCACACCGGCCGCAGCGCACGCAACCACCTGCGCGCCATCGCGGCGACGCACGGCATCGGCGACAAGCGCGTCAACCAGGTCATCGAGATGACCGGGCTCGACACCGTCGCCAAGCGGCGGGTCGGCGGGTTCTCGCTCGGCATGGGCCAGCGCCTCGGCATCGCGGCGGCCCTGGTGGGCGACCCGCAGACGCTGATCCTGGACGAGCCGGTCAACGGCCTCGACCCCGAGGGCGTCCTGTGGGTGCGCAACCTGGTCAAGTACCTGGCCGCCTCCGAGGGCCGCACGATCTTCCTGTCCTCGCACCTGATGAGCGAGATGGCCGTCACGGCCGACCACCTGATCGTCATCGGCCGCGGGCGGATCATCGCCGACGGCCCGGTCGACTCGGTGATCGCACAGGCCACCACGGCCACCGTCCGCGTCCGGTCGCCGCAGGCCACCGACCTCGCGGCGCGCCTGGCCGGCCCGGCGATCACCGTGACGCCCAGCGCGGACGGGCTGCTCGAGGTGCACGGCGCCACCGCCGCCGAGATCGGTGAGATCGCGGCGCGGTCGGCCATCGTCCTGCACGAGCTGACCCCGCTGTCCGGATCGCTGGAGGAGGCGTACATGTCGCTGACCTCCGAGGCCGTCGAGTACCACTCGGCCGCCCTGCCCGGCGAGGAGCCCCACGCCGCGGGCGCCCACGCCGCCACCCCTGCCACCGGAGAGGACGCCCGATGAGCGCCGCTGTCGCCACCGAGCCCCACCGCCACGCCACGGCCGCCAAGCCGGGCAAGCTCACGTTCGCCCACCTGCTGCGAGGCGAGTGGATCAAGTTCTGGTCCGTCCGCTCGACCGCGTGGACGATGTCGATCTTCCTCGTGGCGATCGTCGGGCTCGTCCTGCTCTTCACGCTCGCGGTGCTCAACGCCCCGTCGCCCGAGCAGGGCGGTCCGCCCGAGGGGACCGCGGTCAGCCCCCTGGACGCGTACATCCCCGCCGTCTATCTCGGGCAGTTCGCGCTCGCGGTGCTCGGGGCGCTGACGATCACCGGTGAGTACACGACCGGCATGATCCGTTCGAGCCTGACCGCCGCGCCCAAGCGTCTGGGCGTGCTGTGGTCGAAGGCCGTCGTGCTCGGCGTCGTCACGCTGGTCGCCGCCGCCGCGGGGGTCGCGCTCGCCGCGGCGCTCCAGGCGCTCTTCTTCGGCGGCCAGGACATGGCCGTCGACCTGAGCGCCGACTCGGCGCCCCGGGCGTTGTTCGGCACCGCGCTGTACCTCGCGACGATCAGCCTGCTGTCGTTCGCGTTCGGCGCGCTGCTGCGGCACTCGGCCGCCGCCGTCGCGACGATCCTCGGGCTCCTGCTCGTGCTTCCGATCGTCTTCTCGCTCGTGCCGTGGAAGCCGCTCCAGTACGTCCTGCCGTTCCTGCCGGGCGCGGCCGGGCAGCAGATCACGATGACCGACGCCGCCATCGAGGCCCAGGCCGCAGCGACGGCCGTGGGCGCCGACCTGAGCGCGTGGGAGGGCTACGGCGTCCTCGTGGCCTGGGTCGTGGTCGTCCTGGCCATCGCGGCCGTGCTGCTCAAGCGTCGCGACGCCTGACGCCTGAGCGCGACGGGGACGGTCCGGAGGGGACCGTCCCCGTCGTCATGCGTGACCCAGGGTCCGGTTCGGTTCGGCACCGTTCGACGAGGCCTCATGATGTATCTGTAGGGACCAGGTAACTCCGTGTATGCTACACCGAGGATCCTGGAGGTGAACCGTGACCGCTGACACCGAGCACCCGGCAGTGACCGAGATCGAGGCGCAGGTGGCGCTGCTGCTGCGCCTGGCCGACCGCAACCGCCGCTCCACCAGCCGCCTGGCCACGTCGCTGGAGCGTTCGGCGTACCTGGCCCTGCGCCTGCTCGACGCCACGGGACCGGCCGGCATCAACGAGATCGCGGACCACCTGCGCCTCGACGCCTCGACCGTGACGCGGCAGGTGCTCGCCATGGAGGCGGCCGGCTACGTCACCCGCGAGCGCGACGTGCACGACGGTCGGCGCGCGGTCGTCACCACCACCCCCGCGGGCCGGAGCGCGCTGGCCGAGACGCGCGCCGCGCGGGCCGAGGTCTACGCCGACGTGCTCGCCGACTGGACCGACCAGGACCGGGGCCTGCTGGCCGAGCTGCTGACCCGGCTCAACGGGGACCTCGACGCTTACGCCACCCGCACCTGACAGCGGGCTCGGCTAGCGTGGACGGCCGCACCCGCCCCGACGAAGGACCTCGATGACCGCACCGCCCCGTCCCCGCCCTGCGCCGTTCGTGGCGGAGGTGGTCCGGACCGAGCACCTCGCCGCGACGATGGTGCGGGTGGTCGTCGGGGGCCCCGGCCTGGCCGGCTTCGCGCCGTCGCCGCACGCCGACTCCTACGTCAAGGTGCTCTTCCTGCCCGCGGGCAGCCCGCGCCCGCTGCGCGAGGACGGCCGGCTCGACCTCGACGCCGTCCGCGCGAGCCTGCCGCCGGACGCGCAGCCGCGGCAGCGCTCGTACACGGTCCGCGCGTTCGACCCGGCGGCCGGCGAGCTCACGCTCGACTTCGTGGTGCACGGCGACGAGGGGATCGCGGGACCGTGGGCGGCGAGCGCGAAGCCCGGCGACGAGGTGCTGCTCAGCGGACCCGGCGGCGCGTGGTCGCCCGACCCGGGCGCGGCGTCGCACCTGTTCGCCGGCGACGCGAGCGCGCTGCCAGCCATCGCCGTCGCACTCGAGAGGCTCCCCGCGGACGCCGTCGGCCACGCCGTCGTCGAGGTGCACGGCCCCGAGGACGAGATCCCGCTGACCTCCCCCGCGGGCGTGCAGGTCCTCTGGGTGCACCAGGGCGTCGCGGTGGCCGGCCTGGCGCTCGTCGACACGGTCGTCGCCCTGCCCGAGCTCCCGGCGCCGGTGAGCGCGTTCGTGCACGGCGAGGCGGGGGCGGTGCGCGAGCTGCGCAAGCACGTGCGCACCGACCGCGGGGTCACCCGCGAGCAGCTGTCCGTGTCGGGCTACTGGCGCCTCGGCACCGACGACGAGGGCTGGCGCGCGACCAAGCGGGACTGGCTGGCCACGATCGAGCACGCGGAGGCGGCGCAGGGCCTCTCCTGAGCACCGGACTCGGGCCTTTCGTCACGTCCGCGCCGCCCGTGCCGGCGGGAGCATGGAAGTCATGTACACGACGTACCCCGAGGGCTGGCTCCGGCTGACCAAGAACGACCGCCAGCAGCACTTCTTCCGGGACGGCATGAGCATCTGCGGCCGGTTCGTGACGCCCACCACGCGGTTCCCCGAGGACGACGGCCCCGACCGCGGCGAGTGCCCCGGCTGCCGGGCGATCTTCGACACCGACAAGGGCACCGTCCGGTACTGATCGCGTCGTCGGTGCCCCCGCCCGGGTTCGAACCGGGACTGTGCCGGGTTTAAGCCGGCTGCCTCTGCCAGTTGGGCTACGGGGGCCGCGCGCCACATCCTGCCAGGGCCGCCGTACCGGCCGAGCCGAGGCCTAACCGATTCACGCCTTGCCGGGCACGCCGCGAGGCCGCGAATGTGAGCGCTCACACGATCGCAGCCCCGGTCGCGAGGACTCGTCGGGGCGTGGCCCGGAAGAGACGACGATGACCCCTGCACGCACCCGCACCGGCCGGCGCAGGCGGTTCGGCGCCCTCGCCGCGGCGGCCTCCCTGGTCTGCACCGCGACCCTCACCGCCCTGGCACCCGCCGCGCACGCCGCCGCGCCGCCCCTCGTGTCCGCACAGTCGGGCCGGTGCCTCGACGTCGCCGGCAACGACGCCACCCCCGGCGCCGGGATGCAGATCTGGGACTGCAACGGCGTCGCAGGCCAGGGCTGGACGCTGACGGCCGCCGGGGAGCTGCGCGCGTTCGACGGCACCCGGTGCATCGACGCCCTCAGCTGGGGGACGACGGCCGGCACGAAGCTCATCTCGTGGAGCTGCACCGGCGGCGCCAACCAGCGCTTCGCCTGGGGGTCGAACGGCGCGCTGGTGCACCAGCAGTCGAACCTGTGCGTCGACGTGACCGGCTCACGCACCGCCAACGGCACACCCGTCGCGCTCTGGACGTGCAACGGCCGCGACAACCAGCGCTGGTCGGCGCCGGCCGCCTACCCGGGTCCCGGGACGATCACGGGTGCCACGTGGGCGCACGACCCGACGGTCGTGAAGCGTCCAGACGGCTCCTACCTGGTGGCGACGACCGGGCGTGGCATCCCGCTGAAGACCTCGTCGAACCGCACGGCCTGGACCGACGCCGGCGCCGCGTTCCCGAACGGCACGCCGTGGACCTCGGCGCACACCACCGGCGACCTGTGGGCACCTGACCTGTCCTACCGCAACGGCCAGTACTACCTGTACTACTCGGCCTCCACGTTCGGCAGCTCGACCTCGGGCATCTACCTGGCCACGAGCCCCAGCGGCAACGCCGGCACGTGGACGAACCGCGGCCTGGTGGTGAGCACCACCAGCTCGAGCGGCTACAACGCGATCGACCCCGACCTGGTGGTCGACCAGCAGGGCCGCTGGTTCCTGAGCTTCGGGTCGTTCTGGTCCGGGCTCAAGCTCATCGCGATCGACCCGTCGACGGGCCTGCGGTCCGGGAGCACGATGACGTCGCTCGCCTCGCGCAGCGGAGGCATCGAGGCCCCCGACATCTACTACCGCGGCGGCTACTACTACCTGTTCGTCTCCTTCGACGCCTGCTGCCGCGGTGCGCAGAGCACGTACCGGATCGCGGTCGGCCGGTCGGCGTCCGTCACCGGTCCCTACGTCGACCGCAGCGGGGTGGCGATGACGAGCGGCGGGGGCACGCAGATCCTCGCCGGCCACGGGTCGATCCACGGTCCGGGGCACTCCGCGACCCTGACGGACGCGGACGGGTCGGTGCTCTTCTACCACTACTACACCGACGCGGGCGATGCCCGGCTGGGCATCAACCGGCTGAGCTGGGACGCGTCCGGCTGGCCGTACGTCAGCTGACCGCAGACGGGACGAGCCCCCGACCTGTGAGGGTCAGGGGCTCGTCCGCGAGTGGGTCAGGCGCTCTTGGTGCCCTTCGCTGCCTTCTTCTCGGCAGGCGAGCCGGCCTCGGCCTTGATGGCGGGCAGCGCCGGGTCCGCCTCGCCGGGCTCGACCGCGCGCGGCTTGGCCGGCACGGACGCGGCGCGGAACTCGGCGCGCGGGTCGTGCAGGGTGCCGAGCGCGACGACCTCGCGGCGGAACAGCAGCGAGCCCGTCCAGCCCGCGGCGATCTTGATCTTGCGGTTGAAGGTCGGCATCGCGGCCACGTGGTACGTGCGGTGCAGCACCCACGCCAGGAAGCCGCGGACCTTGATCCGGCCGAACATCTGCGCGACGCCCTTGTACATGCCGAGCGACGCGACCGCGCCGATGTTCTTGTGCTTGTACTCCGTCGGCTCCGCCGAGCGCAGCACGCGCGCGAGGTTGTCGCCCAGGTGGTTGCCCTCGCGCAGCGCGTGCTGGGCGTTCGGCGGGCAGAACTGGCCCGGGTTGTACAGGTCCGGCACCGCGGCGCAGTCCCCCGCGGCGTACGCATCCGGCACCGGGGTGCCGTCGGCGTCGACCACCTGGAGGAACGCGTTGCAGGTGACACGGCCCATCTTGTCCAGCGGCAGGTCCGAGTTCTGGAGCACCGGGTTGGCCTTGACGCCGGCCGTCCAGACGATGGTCTCGGCGTCGAACTCCATCTTGTTCGACAGGACCACGTGGCCGTCGACGCAGCTGTTGAGGAAGGTCGACAGGTGGATCTCGATGTCCCGCTTGCGCAGCTGCTCGAGCGTGTAGCCGCCCAGCTCCTCGCTGACCTCCGGGAGGATGCGCGGCGAGCCCTCGACCAGGACGAAGCGCACCTCCTCCTGCTCGATCGCGTTGTAGTACTTGACCGCGGCGCGGGCCATGTCCTCGACCTCGCCCAGCGCCTCGATGCCGGCGAACCCGCCACCGACGAAGACGAACGTGAGCATGCGCTTGCGCAGCTCCGGGTCCCAGGTGCTGGCCGCCAGGTCGATGCGGTTGAGCACGTGGTTGCGGACCGCGATGGCCTCTTCGACGTTCTTGAACCCGATGCCCTGCTCCGCCAGGCCGGGGATGGGCAGCGTGCGGGCGACCGAGCCGAGGCCGACGACCAGGTGGTCGTAGGTGATCCAGTACGGGTCACCCTCCTCGGGCGTGATCTGCACCGTGCGCCCGCCGTGGTTGATCTCGCTGACCTTGCCCTGGAGCACGTCGACACCCTTGAGGGCGCGGCGGTGCGGGGCGACCATGTTGCGCGGGTCGATCGAGCCGGCCGCTGCCTCCGGCAGGAACGGCGCGTAGGTCATGTACGGCCGGGGGTCGACGACGACGATGGCCGCCTCCCGCTTGCCCAGGCGCTTGCGCAGCCGGCGGGCGGTGTACAGACCGACCGTGCCGCCGCCAAGGATCACGACGCGGGGCACCTTGCGGGACTTGCCCGACCGAGCCGCGGCCACCGCAGCGGCCGGGCTGGTGGCGACATCGGAGACAGGCGTAGGCATGTGTCAACGGTAGCCGCGCGGGGATGGTGACGCCCTACGGGGAGCCGGTGACCCTGCGCACAGTGGCGCTCAGGACCGCGGCACGGCGTTCGCGGCGACCACCGTCGAGTACCACCGCGCGCTGTCCTTCGGCGTCCGCTCCTGGGTCTCGAAGTCGACGTGCACGAGCCCCCAGCGCTGGCTCAGGCCCTCGGCCCACTCGAAGTTGTCCAGCAGCGACCACGCGTAGTACCCGGTCAGCCGCACGCCGTCGCCGATCGCGCGCGCGGCCTGCTGGAGGTGCGCGCGCAGGAACTCCAGGCGCTCGGTGTCGTCGGCGGTGCCGTCCGCCGTCGGGTCGGGGATGCCGTTCTCCGTGATGACCAGGGGCGGTGCGTCCGGGTAGTCGATGAGCAGGTCCATCAGCAGGTCGTACAGACCCTCCGGGTGCACCTGCTGCCAGGGCGCCAGCGACGTCGGGTACAGCTCGACCTGGTTGCCGGCGTCGTCCACCCCGGTGACCCCGTAGTACTGCACCGCGACGAGGTCCAGCGGCGCGGAGATCACCTCGAGGTCGCCGTCCTGGACCAGGTCCTCGAACGCACCCGGGTCCGCCGGCAGCTGCCCGGCCAGCGTGCCGATCGCGTCCGTCGGGTACCGGCCGAGCAGGATCGGGTCCAGGAACAGCCGGTTCTCGACCGCGTCCGCCCGCACGGCGGCGGGGTCCGCCTCGAGGTCCACCGGGTAGACCGGCAGGAGGTTGAGCGCGATGCCGATGCCGCCCGCGGCACCGCTGGCCCGGAACGCGCTCACCGCCCGGCCGTGCGCGAGCAGCTGGTGGTGGACGGCCGCGGCCGCCTGGTCGACGTCGGAGATGCCCGGCGCGTGCGCACCCCACCGGTAGCCCACGTACGCGGTGGTCTTCGGCTCGTTGATCGTCAGCCAGGTGGCGTCGACGTCGCGCAGGGCGTCGAACATGATCGCCGCGTAGTCCGCGAAGCGGTCCGCCGTCGCGCGCACCGCCCAGCCGCCGTCGTCCTGGAGCGGCTGCGGCAGGTCCCAGTGGTAGAGCGTGATCGCGGGGTGGATGCCCCGGGTGAGCAGGCCGTCGACGAGCCGCCGGTAGAAGTCGACCCCGCGCTGGTTCACCGCCCCCGACCCCGTCGGCTGGATGCGCGGCCACGCGACCGAGAAGCGGTAGGCCGGCAGCCCGAGGTCGGCGATCAGGTCCAGGTCGGACTCCCAGCGGCTGTAGTGGTCGGCCGCGGGGTCACCCGTCGAGCCGTCCGCGATGCGTCCGCGCTCCGCCGCGAAGGTGTCCCAGATCGACTGCCCACGGCCGTCCGCGGTGGTCGAGCCCTCCACCTGGAACGCCGACGTCGCCGCGCCCCAGACGAACCCCGCGGGGAACGCCATCGGCTCGGCGGGCGGCTCCCACCCGGGCACCGTCGGCGCGGGCTCCGGCGGCGACGACCCGCGCGAGCAGGCGGCGAGCGCACCCGCGGCGGCCCCCAGCTGCAGGAGCAGACGTCGGTCCAGGACGGGACCGGCACCGCGGTCAGGAATGGCATCCACGAGCCCTCAGCCTGCCACTGCGCGGCCGCCGCGTCGGGCGGTCAGGGGGTCGAGGTCGGCGAGGGTGCGTCAGCCTCGGCGCCGAGGGTGACGTCGGCGGGTGCGTCGAGGGCCGGCGCCTTGGCGAAGGGCCACGGCGGCATGGACGCGCTGGTCCCGGCGGGCAGCACCTGCGTCCCGTCGTCGTAGGTGAACTGCGACGTGGGCGCGCCGTGCAGCGGGTAGACGTTCCAGCGGGCGCGGCCGTCGGCGTCGGTCCGGCTGACGAACGACCAGGGCTCCGTGCCCTCGGGGAACCAGTACTGCCCGAACCCGTCGTCGTAGGTGGTCCGCACCGGCCGTCCGCGGTCGTCGTAGACCTGCACGTCCGTCAGCGGGTTGCCCTCGGCGTCGTACACGAACAGGTTGCTCACCTGCATGCCGTCGACGACCACCCCGTCGACCGGCGTCTCGCGGTAGATCGTCTCCGTGTCCAGGCCACCGAGGCTGCCGTTGATCCAGCCGGCGTAGATCCCGTCGCGCTCGGCACTCTCGTCCTGCAGCCACCCGAGGAGCGGGAGCACGGCGACGACCGCGACCACGTTGGCGGTGGTGGCCAGCCAGCTCACCCGGCGGGAGGTGAACCACGCACCGCGGCCCCACTGCACGCTCAGGACGACCGAGCCCGCCAGCACCAGGAACGCCGCCAGGTTCGGCGGCACCCACAGCGACCGGTCGGAGCCGAGCATCAGGGCGACCAGCTCGTAGACGACCCACCCGCGCACCAGCCACCAGACGGGCCGCAGCGCCACGAGGAACGACTCCACGGGCGCCCACCAGGCCTGCGCCCGCAAGCGCAGCAGCGTCCACCTGCCGAGCCGGCGCGCATCCTCGACCGGATCGGGGAACAGCCGCGACCGCCGTCCGTGCGCCGCCGCGGGCGCCAGCCCGGCCGCCGCCCGCAGCTCGGCCGCGTACGCCTCCGGCGGCCCGAACTGCTCCAGCAGCCCCCGACCGTGCGCCACGTGGCGCTCGTCGGCCAGCGCGTCGGTCAGGTCCGCCTCGAGGTCGTCGGTGAGGTCCTCCACCAGCTCCGGCCCGAGGTCGGCCAGGCTCCGGCGGACCGCCGCGGCGTACCCCTCGACGTCCAGCACGTCCGTGGTGTCCAGCACGCTCATCGCACGACCTCCGTCTTGAGCAGGCGGCCCATGGTGCCTGCGAACTCCTGCCAGTCCTTGCGCTGGGCCTCGAGCATCGCCCGCCCCTGCGCGTTGATCCCGTAGTACTTGCGGTGCGGCCCCTCGTCGCTGGGCACCACGTAGGACGTCAGCGCGCCCGACGAGTACAGCCGCCGCAGCGTCCCGTACACCGACGCGTCGCCGACCTCCTCGATGCCCGCGGCGCGCAGCCGGCGGACGACGTCGTACCCGTACCCGTCCTCGTCGGCGACGACCGCGAGCACGGCCAGGTCGAGCACGCCCTTGAGCAGCTGTGTGGTGTCCATGGGTCCTCCGGTCGACGCCCCGGGCCGGGAAGCTGGTGCGGGAGCCCCCTCCGGCTCCCGCAGGCGCGACGCTACTGCACAGTGCGCACTACCGTCCAGAACACACCAGGCGTGTCGGGAACCTCGTTGCGTCCGCACTCGTGCCCGCTGGGCACCCCCCGAGTGCGGACGTCCCGTAGAGGGCCGCGCTTGCGTCCGCACTCGTGCGGGTGGGAACCCTGCAGAGTGCGGACGTCGCGCCGGATCAGCGGGTGGCGACGCTCCAGGCGATGCCGTCGAGGATGTCGTGCTCGGAGGTGACGACCTCCGTCAGCTGCCCACCGGCCGCGGCGACCTCGTCGCGCACCCGCCGGACGACGTCGGCCCACACCAGCGCGCCGGCGCCGATCACGTCGACACGGCCGGGGTGCATGAAGCCCAGCGCGGCGCGGTCCGCACGGGACCGGGCCAGCAGGTCGTCGCACGCGGCCAGCACGACGTCGACCGGCAGCACGGACCCGTCGATGACCGCGGCGTCGTAGGCGGGCAGGCCGAGCCCGTGCGCCGTCACCGTGGTCACCGTGCCGGCGAGGCCGACGAGCGTCACGGTCTTGCCGAGCGGCACCGCGGCCGACGCGGTGTCCAGCGCGGCGGCGACGTCGGCGTGCGCGGCGGCGATCTCCGCGGCGGACGGCGGGTCGCCCACCAGGTGCCGTTCGGTCATCCGCACGCAGCCGACGTCCATCGAGAAGGCCGCCTCGGGGGTGGTCGTGCCGAGCACCAGCTCGGTGGAGCCGCCGCCGAGGTCGACCACGAGGAACGGTCCCGGGTGGTGCGCGCCGAGCACGCCGGTGGCCCCGCGGAACGAGAGCTCGGCCTCCTCCTGCCCGTCGACGACCTCTGGCTCGACGCCCAGGGCGGCGTGCACCCCGGCGACGAAGTCGGCGCGGTTCTCCGCGTCGCGCGACGCCGACGTGGCGACGAACCGGATGGCCTCGACCCCCAGCTCCGTGCACACGTCGTTGTACCGACGGGCCGCGTCGAGCGTGCGCTCGAGGGCCTCGGGGGCGATGCGCCCGGTCCGGTCCACGCCCTGGCCCAGGCGGACGACCTCCATGCGACGGTCCAGGTCCACCAGCGTCCCGGCGTCGGGATCCACGTCCGCGACGAGCAGTCGGATCGAGTTGGTCCCGCAGTCGATGGCAGCCACACGCGTCACGCGGACCATCCTCGCACCGCTCAGCAGGTGCAGCGGTCCGGGCGCCACTCGTCGCGGACCAGGGCCAGGGCCTCGTCGCCGATCGGGTTGACGCCCGGCCCGGCCGCGAGCGCGTGCCCCACCAGCACGTGCAGGCACTTCACGCGCGTCGGCATGCCCCCCGCCGAGATGCCCGCGATCTCCTCCACGTGCCCGAGCGCCTCGCGGTCCACCAGGTAGGCGTCGTGCGCGCGCCGGTAGGCCGCCGCCAGCTCCTCGTCCTCGGCCAGCCGCGCCGTGAGCTCCTTCATGAGCCCGCCGGCCTCCAGCGTGCTCACGGCCGCGACCGCGGGCGGGCAGGTGAGGTAGTAGGTGGTCGGGAAGGGGGTGCCGTCGTCGAGCCGCGGGGCGGTGCGGACCACGAGCGGACGCCCGCAGACGCACCTCGCCGCGATGCCGACGACGCCGCGCGGCGGCCGGCCCAGCTGCTCGGCGAGGACCGACAGGTCCAGGTCGGTGACGGCGTCCAGCGGGGTGGGGGTCACAGCAGCGATCCGTTCGTGCGGGGGTGGGTCAGCCGCCCGCGGGCGGGGCGGGCGTCCCATTGTCGCCCGCGACCGGCGTCTGCCCCGCCACCTCGACCGACTCCCAGACGTTCGCGTACCAGGGCAGCGTCGAGCCGGCGTCGAGGACCGGCGCGGAGCCGTCGGTGGCCGGCGGGGTGTCGGGGACGGTCTCGGGGTCGACGACGCGGAAGGCCTTCTCGCCCGGCAGCACGAACGAGAGCCGCTCGCGCGCCTGGGCCGCGACGTACGCGGGGTCGTCCCAGCGCCGCAGGTCGGCCTCGAGGTCGTCGTTGCGCTGCCGGGCGGACTCCACCTGGCTGCGGAGCTGGTCCACCTCGACGCGCTGCTGGAGGTACGAGTGCAGGGTCGGGTACACCAGCACGAACGCCAGCAGGAGCACGCACGAGAACACCATCGCGCGCACCGTGAACAGTCGGGGCACGCGGATCTGCACCCGCTCGGCGCGGGGGGTGCCGCGCGGCGGCGTCGCGGTTCCCCGGGTGGCCGGACGGGAGGCGCCGGGCCGCGACGAGGACGGTCGGGCCGACGAGGACGGCGTCGGACCGACGCGCGGCGTGGCACCCGACCGGGGGCCCGACGAG
This sequence comes from Cellulomonas humilata, assembly GCF_013359775.1. Lineage (GTDB taxonomy): Bacteria > Actinomycetota > Actinomycetes > Actinomycetales > Cellulomonadaceae > Cellulomonas > Cellulomonas humilata. Next base: position 13,247 of record NZ_JABMCI010000056.1, read on the forward strand.
CGTGGCACTGCCGGTCGGCCGGTGGTGTTCCCGCGCGGCACGTTCGCCGCCGGGGTGGTGGCCCCGGGCCGCGGGGTCGCCGCGCGCCGACCCGGGGCGCTCGGGGACGCCGGGCGTCGGGGGGCGGACATGGCGTCGATTCTGCCCCGGACCGTCCCGACCTGGGCGGAGGTCGCTCCCCGTGGCGCGCCGAAGGCCGGCCACCCGTGCAGGATGACCGGCCTTCGAGGGTCGAGCGTCAGGCCGTGAACCGCGGGAAGGCGGAGCGACCGGCGTAGCGTGCGGCGTCGTCCAGCTCCTCCTCGATGCGGAGCAGCTGGTTGTACTTGTTGATGCGCTCGCCACGGGCGGGGGCACCGGTCTTGATCTGGCCGGCGTTCGTGGCCACCGACAGGTCGGCGATCGTGGTGTCCTCGGTCTCGCCGGAGCGGTGCGAGGTCATCGTGGTGAAGCCGCTGCGCTGGGCCAGCTCGACGGCGTCGAACGTCTCCGTCAGCGTGCCGATCTGGTTGAGCTTGACCAGCAGCGAGTTGGCGGCCTTGAGCTCGATGCCCTTGCGCAGACGCTCGGGGTTGGTGACGAACAGGTCGTCGCCGACGATCTGCACCTTGTCGCCGATGGTGGCGACCAGGTGGGACCAGCCCTCCCACTCGTCCTCGGACAGCGGGTCCTCGATGGAGACCAGCGGGTAGTCCTTCACCAGCTGCTCGTAGTAGGCGGACATCTCCTCGTTCGACAGGGACTTGCCCTCGAACTGGTAGGCGCCGTCCTTGAAGAACTCGGTCGCGGCGACGTCGAGCGCGAGGCCCAGGTCGACGCCCGGCGTGAAGCCGGCCTTCTCGATGGCGATGAGGATGAGGTCGAGCGCCTCACGGTTGCTGCCCAGGCTGGGGGCGAAGCCGCCCTCGTCGCCGAGGCCGGTGGACAGGCCCTTGCTCTTCAGCACGGACTTGAGCGAGTGGTAGACCTCGACGCCGGTGCGCAGCGCCTCGCGGTACGTGGCCGCACCGATGGGGGCGACCATGAACTCCTGGATGTCGACGTTGGAGTCGGCGTGCGACCCACCGTTGAGGATGTTCATCATCGGGACCGGCAGCACGTGCGCGTTCGGGCCACCGAGGTAGCGGAACAGCGGCAGGTCGGCCGAGTCGGCGGCGGCCTTGGCCACGGCGAGCGAGACGCCGAGGATCGCGTTGGCGCCGAGCTTGCCCTTGTTGGCCGTGCCGTCGAGGTCGATCAGCGCGGCGTCGACGAGGCGCTGCTCGGTGGCCTCGAAGCCGATGAGCTCGGGCGCGATCTCGTCGATGACGGCGGCAACGGCATCCTCGACGCCCTTGCCCAGGTAGCGGGTCGCGTCGCCGTCACGGCGCTCGACGGCCTCGAAGGCGCCGGTCGAGGCACCCGAGGGGACGGCCGCACGGGCGATGGTGCCGTCGTCGAGAGCGACCTCGACCTCGACAGTGGGGTTGCCGCGCGAGTCCAAGATCTCGCGGGCGCCGACGGCCTCGATGCTGGCCATGGGTGCTCCTTCTGAAGCGGGTGGGTTTACGACCTCACCCTAGTGGCGTCCCCGAACGGCCGCCCTAGGCCCTTCGACTGGTGGGACGGGAGTGGTCAGAGCGCCAGCATGATGTGCTCGACCTGGTCCTTGGCGTCGCCGAACAGCATCGACGTGTTGTCGCGGAAGAACAGCGGGTTCTGCACGCCCGCGTAGCCCGTGGCCATCGACCGCTTGAACACGATGACGCGCGCGGCCTTCCACACCTCGAGCACCGGCATGCCGGCGATCGGGGAGGACGGGTCGTCGAGCGCCGCCGGGTTCACCGTGTCGTTGGCGCCGATCACCAGGACGACGTCGGTCTCCGCCAGGTCGCCGTTGATCTCGTCCATCTCCAGCACGATGTCGTACGGCACCTTGGCCTCGGCCAGCAGCACGTTCATGTGCCCGGGCAGCCGGCCCGCGACGGGGTGCACCCCGAACCGCACGTCGACGCCGCGCGCCCGCAGCTTGGCCGTCAGCTCAGCCACGGGGTACTGCGCCTTGGCCACGGCCATGCCGTACCCGGGCGTGATGACGACCGTGCGGGCCTCGGTGAGCAGCTCCGCCGCCTCGGGGGCCTTGATCTCGTGGTACTCCCCCAGGTCGACGTCGGACGCCACCACGGTGCCGCCCTCGGCCCCGTACCCGCCGAGGATCACACTGATGAACGACCGGTTCATGGCCGTGCACATGAGGTAGGACAGGATCGCACCGGAGGAGCCGACCAGGGCGCCCGTGACGATCAGCAGGTCGTTGCTGAGCATGAAGCCCGCCGCGGCGGCCGCCCACCCGGAGTACGAGTTGAGCATCGAGACGACCACGGGCATGTCCCCGCCGCCGATCGAGGCCACCAGGTGCCACCCGAGCAGGAGCGCGACGGCGGTCATGAGCAGCAGCGGCAGCACGGCACCGGTGCCCAGGAACCAGGCCATCAGCCCGCCGGAGACCACCACCATGCCGAGGTTCAGCCAGTTGCGGCCCGGGAGCATCAGCGGCGCCGAGCTGATCCGGGTGGAGAGCTTGAGGAACGCGACGATCGACCCGGTGAACGTCACGGCGCCGATGAGGACGCCGAGGAACACCTCGACCAGGTGCGCGGGGTCCGCGGGCTCGGTGAGGAACGAGTTGTACCCGACGAGCACGGCCGCGAGACCGACGAACGAGTGCAGGATCGCGATGAGCTCGGGCATCTGCGTCATCTCGACACGGCGCGCCTGCCAGGTACCCACCGTGGAGCCGACGAGGAACACCACGAGGATGAGCACCGCGGTCACCTCGACCGGACGCTCGGAGCGCTCCAGGGCGAGCGCGACGGTCGCGGCGAGTGCCAGGGCCATGCCCACCATGCCGGCGAGGTTGCCGCGGCGGGCGGTCTCCTGCTTGGACAGGCCCGCGAGGCTGAGGATGAACAGGACGGCGGCGCCGAGGTAGACGGCCTGGGCCAGGGAGGTCAGCACGGGTTCAGGCGTCCTTCCGGAACATACGGATCATGCGGTTGGCGACGAGGAACCCGCCGAACACGTTGATGCTGGCGACCGCGGCGGCGACGACCGCGAGGACCGTCACCAGCCAGCTGTCGTCGCCGATCTGGAGCAGCGCGCCGACCAGGATGATCCCGGAGATGGCGTTGGTCTGGGCCATCAGCGGCGTGTGCAGCGAGTGGCTGACGTTGGAGATGACGTAGTAGCCGACGATCACCGCGAGCACGAACACGGAGAAGTGGCCGAGGAAGGCCGCCGGCGCGAACGAGATCCCCAGCAGGACCACGACCGCGAGGAGCGCGAGGACCACCGACCGGCGCTGCCGCCGACGGGCCTTGTCCTCCAGCGCGGCGGCCTCGGCCTGCGCGCGCTCCTCCGGCGTCGGCCCGGCGACCGCGGCCGGCGCGGCCGACACCTGCACCGGAGGCGGCGGCCAGAGCACCTCGCCGTCGTGCGTCACGGCCATGCCGCGCTGCACCGGGTCGTCGAGGTCGAGCACCAGCTGCCCGTCCTTGCCCGGGGTGAGCAGCTGGACCAGGTGCACGATGTTGGTGCCGAACAGCTGGGACGTGTGCTGCGGCATCCGGCTGGTCAGGTCGGTGTACCCGACGACGGTCACGCCGTTCTCGGTCACCACGGCCTGCCCCGGGACGGTGACCTCGCAGTTGCCGCCGCCGGACGCGGCCAGGTCGATGATCACGCTGCCCGGTCGCATCCCGGCGACCATGGCCGCGGTGATCGTGGTCGGCGCCTGCCCCCGCACCAGCGCGGTGGTGATGACGATGTCGGCGTCGGCCGTCTCCGCGGTGTACATCTGCGCGGTCAGCAGCTCCTGCTCCTGCGTCAGCGCGCTCGCGTACCCGTCGGAGCTGACCGCCTGCTGCGCGGCCTCGGCCTGCACGAACGTGGCGCCCATCGACTCGATCTGCTCGCCGACCTCGGGCCGCACGTCGAACGCGCGGACACGGGCACCCATGCTGCCCGCGGCGCCGATCGCGGCCAGCCCGGCCACCCCGGCCCCGATGACGAAGACCCGAGCGGGCGGCGTCTTGCCGGCCGCGGTGACCTGCCCGGTGAACATGCCACCGAACACCTCGGCGGCCTCGACGACCGCGCGGTAGCCCGCGACGTTCGACATGGTGCTCAGCACGTCGAGCGCCTGCGCTCGCGAGATGCGGGGCACGGCGTCGAGCGCCAGCGCGGTCACGCCCTGCGCGTGCAGGCTCTCGACCAGGGCCGGTGCCGCCGCGGGCGCGAGCATGGCGACGAGCGTGGCGCCCGGGCTCAGGGACGCGACCTCGGCCTCCGTCGGCGGGTTCACCTTGGCGACCACGTCGCTGGACCAGACGTCGGCCGCGTCGCCGACCGTCGCGCCCGCGGCCTCGTACGTCTCGGCGCGGAACGTGGCGGCATCGCCCGCGCCCCGCTGCACGACGACCTCGTACCCGAGGCCGACCAGCTGGGCGACCGTCTTGGGAGTCGCCGCGACCAGCCGCTCGCCGGCTCGGCTCTCGGTGGGGATACCGATGCGCATCGCTGCGGTCCTCCGTCGGATCGTCGTAGTGGCCTGTCGCCGGGGAGCGACGGGCCGCGCCCATCATGGCGGCCACGGGCAGGCTATGGGGTCCGACGGACTCCCGGCAAGCGCTTTCCTTCCGCCGGTCGGACGATCCGTCGAAACCTCATATCAAACCGGCGGGGCAATCTCCCCGGCCCGAAGGTCCTGTTCCCACGCGGCAGCCGCCTGCCGGAGGGCGCCCTCGGCGTCCACGCCCGCGGCATCCGCCTCGAGGACGAGCGCGAGCAGCCGCTCGCCGACGCCGTCGCCCGCGGGCACCCGCGCCGCGAGTCCTGCACGCCGCGCCCGCCCGGCGATCTTCTGCGCACGGGCCAAGGCGCCGAGCGCCAGCGGGATCCCGTCGAGCGCCGACCCGCGCTCTTTCTCCGCGTTCTTCAGCCGGTCCCACTGCACGTGCACGTCGCCCTCGATCGGGGCGTCCTCGAACACGTGCGGGTGCCGGCGCACCAGCTTGGCGACGAGATCGGCAGCGACGTCGTCGACGTCGAACGGGTCGGTCGGGTGCTCCGTCGCGATGCGCGCGTGGAACACCACCTGGAGGAGCAGGTCACCCAGCTCCTCGCGCAGACCGGGGCGGTCCCCCGTCTCGATCGCCTCCGCCAGCTCGTGGGCCTCCTCGAGCGCGTAGGGCACCAGCGACTCGTGCGTCTGCTGGGCGTCCCAGGGGCAGCCGCCTGGTGAGCGCAGCCGGTCCATCACGCCCACGAGGGCGCGCAGGGCGTCCTGCTGCGGGTCCGTCACGAGGCCGAGGGGCTCGGCTCCGGCGTCGGCTCTGTGGACCCCTCGTCGGCCGCCGGAGCCTGGGGTGCGACCAGCCACGGGACCGCGACGGGCGCGGCCACCTGGTTGCCGTCCTGCAGCGAGCCGAACCGCGGGTTGACCTCCACGTCGAGCTCCCGCAGCCGCGTGTCGATCTCCTGGCCGATGCCCTCGGTCTCGGGGAGGCCCTGAAGGTTGGTGTAGGCGATCGAGTAGCGGGCGAGGGCCAGGGACGGGTCCGTGAACGTGGCGGTGGCGCCCTGCACCTTCTGCTGGACCACCTGGGCGAGCAGGGCCTCGGCGTCCTCGTCGGAGACCCCGACACCCTTCTCGGCCGCGAGCTCCACGACAGTCGGCTCCTGCACGAGGACCGCGAGGACGTTGGTGGTCGTCACGCCCTCGAACCACGGCTCCAGCTCGTCGAGCGCGGCGCGCACGTCCGCGGTGGGGATCGCCGTGCCGTCGACCACAGCGGCGGCCCCGGGCTGCCCGGCGCACCCCGCCAGACCGGCCGTCGTCGTGAGCGCGACAAGCACACCCGCTGCCCGCGCTCCCGCACGCCACTGCACCGCCACCTGAGACCTCCTGCGTCGTCGCTCGTCGATCGGGGTCATCGTAGGGCCCCCAGCCAGGTGCGGGCGCGAACGGGTGAAACGCACCCGTACGTCACCCGCGGACCTCGATCGGGCGCGGGGAGCGCAGGTACGATCCGTCCCATTCGCGGCTTTTCCACCAGCTGCCGCGGCATCCGGGGAGGTCACGCGTGACGAGTGCACCGTCGACCGCCTCGAGCCTCGGGGTCTCCCGGCACGGCCGCTACGAGCACATCGACGCGCTGCGTGCCGTGGCCGTCCTGCTCGTCGTGGTGGCGCACGCCGGCCTGGGTGCCGTGGTGCCCGGCGGCAGCGGCGTGACGATCTTCTTCGCCATCTCCGGCTTCATCATCACCCACATCCTGCTGGTCGAGCGGGAGCGCACCGGCCGGTTCTCGCTCTCCGACTTCTACCTGCGACGCCTCCTGAAGCTGGCACCGCCGTTCCTGCTGATCATCGCCATCCCGACGCTGATCTACGCCCTGTGGCGGCCCATCGACTGGGGTGCGTTCGGGTCGCAGGTGTTCTTCGCGTTCAACTGGGTCTACATGCAGGGGCCGGCGCTGGTGCTGCCCGGCTCGGCGGTGGTGTGGAGCCTCGCGATCGAGGAGCAGTTCTACATCGCGTTCGCCCTGATCTGGCTCTGCGCGGGCCTGCTCCGGCGCCGGCTCGTCTTCCTCACGGCCATCGCGCTCACCACGGTCGTCGGCGCGCTGGTGCTCCGCCTCGTCATCGTCGCCGGCACCACCCCCGAGCTCGCCCACCGCCGCATCTACTACGGCACCGACACTCGGGTCGACGGCATCGCGTGCGGCATCCTCGCCGCCGTCGTCTTCGCGCTCCTGCGCCAGCAGCAGGTGGGCCCGCGACTGCGCGCGGCGATCGGGAGCACCTGGGTCCCCGTGGCCGCCGCGGTCCTCTACCTCGCCTCGCTCACCATCCGGGACCCGTGGTTCCGGGAGACGTTCCGGTACACGTTCCAGGCCGTCGCCACCGCGGCCGTCATCCTGTACGGCCTCGAGCGCCAGGACGGGCGGTTCCGGCAGGTGTTCGGTGCGGTCGTCGGCGCGCGGCCGGTGCAGATCATCGGGCTGGCCAGCTACAGCATCTACCTCGTGCACCTGGTGGCCGGGCACGCGCTGCGTCCGCTGACGCAGGGGTGGCCGTTCCCGGCGCGCTTCGTGCTCACGGCGTCGGTCGGGGTGGCGCTCGGCGTCGCGGTCTGGCACTTCCTGGAGCGCCCCGTCGAGGCGTACAAGGCCGCGCTGATGGCCCGCCGTCGCCGGGCCCGAGCGCCGGAGCCGGCCGGCGAGCCGGTGCACGCCGCCTGAGCCGCTCCTAGCGGACAGTCCCCACCTTCGCGGCCGCGGCGACGTCCCCGCGCACGACCGCGTCGATGAACTGCCTCGCCCAGAGCATGACCTCGCGGCCCTGCACCGGCTTGCCGCCGATCCGTGCAGTCATCGGCCAGGGCACCAGCACCGTGCGCACCGTCGGCTTCAGCACCGATCCCGGGTAGAGGCGCTTGAGCCGCAGCTGCGCGGACTCGGGCAGCTCCACCGGCGCGAACCGGATGAACTTGCCCTGCGCTGTGACGTCCGACAGCCCGGCGTTGCGCACGTGCTGGCGGAACTCCGCCACCTCGAACAGGTTGTCGACGGCCGCGGGCACCGCGCCGTAGCGGTCCACCAGCTCGGCCCGGACCTCGCCGAGGGCCGCCGAGTCGGCCGCCGCCGCGATCTTCCGGTACGCCTCGAGCCGCAGGCGCTCGTGCGCGATGTAGTCGTGCGGGATGTGCGCGTCCACGGGCAGCTCGATGGTGACGTCCGGGACCTCCTCCTGCACGTCGCCGCGGAAGTTGGCCACCGCCTCGCCCACCATGCGGATGTACAGGTCGAAGCCGACACCCTCGATGTGCCCCGACTGCTCGCCCCCCAGCAGGTTGCCGGCGCCGCGGATCTCCAGGTCCTTCATCGCCACGGCCATGCCCGCGCCCAGGTCGGTGTTCGCCGCGATCGTCTGGAGGCGGTCGTGCGCGGTCTCCGTCAGCGGCTTCTCCGGCGGGTACAGGAAGTACGAGTACGCGCGCTCGCGCCCGCGGCCCACCCGCCCACGCAGCTGGTGCAGCTGCGAGAGGCCCAGCAGGTCCGCGCGCTCGAGGATGAGGGTGTTCGCGTTGGAGATGTCCAGGCCGGTCTCGACGATCGTCGTGCAGACCAGGACGTCGAACCTCTTCTCCCAGAAGTCGACGATCACCTGCTCCAGCTGGTGCTCGTTCATCTTCCCGTGCGCCACCGCCACCCGGGCCTCGGGCACCAGCTCCATCAGCCGCGACGCGGTCCGCTCGATCGAGTCCACCTTGTTGTGCACGTAGAACACCTGGCCCTCGCGCAGCAGCTCGCGGCGGATGGCCGCGCTGATCTGCTTCTCGTCGTACGCGCCGACGAACGTCAGGACCGGGTGCCGCTCCTCCGGCGGGGTGGCCAGCGTCGACATCTCGCGGATGCCCGTCACCGCCATCTCCAGGGTGCGCGGGATCGGGGTGGCGCTCATGGCCAGCACGTCCACGTTGGTGCGCAGCGCCTTGAGCGTCTCTTTGTGCTCCACGCCGAACCGCTGCTCCTCGTCGATCACCACCAGGCCCAGGTCCTTGAACCGCACCTCGCCCGTGATCAGCCGGTGCGTGCCGATGACCACGTCGACCGTCCCGTCGGACAGCCCGGCGACGACCTCCTTCGACTCCTTCGGCGACTGGAACCGGCTCAGCGCCTTCACCGTCACCGGGAACGCGCTGTACCGCTCGGAGAACGTGTCGAGGTGCTGCTGTACCAGGAGCGTCGTCGGTACCAGGATCGCCACCTGCTTGCCGTCCTGCACCGCCTTGAACGCGGCCCGCACCGCGATCTCGGTCTTGCCGTAGCCGACGTCGCCGCAGACCAGCCGGTCCATGGGGATCGGCTTCTCCATGTCGGCCTTGACCTCGTCGATCGTCGCGGCCTGGTCCGGGGTCTCCACGTACGCGAACGCGTCCTCGAGCTCTCGCTGCCAGGGGGTGTCCGCCGAGAACGCGTGCCCCGCCGTCGCCATGCGCGCCGAGTAGAGCCGGATGAGCTCCGCGGCGATCTCCTTGACCGCCTTCTTGGCGCGGCCCTTGGTCTTGGCCCAGTCGCCCCCGCCCATCTTGGACAGCGACGGCGCCTCGCCGCCCACGTACTTGGTGACCTGGTCCAGCTGGTCGCTGGGCACGTAGAGCCGGTCGCCCGGCTGGCCCCGCTTGCTGGACGCGTACTCGATCACCAGGTACTCGCGCGTCGCAGCGTTGGCGCCCGACCCGATGGTCCGCTGCACCAGCTCCACGAACCTGCCCACGCCGTGCTGCTCGTGCACCACGTAGTCGTGCGGGCGCAGCTGGAGGGGGTCCACCACGTTGCGGCGCCGGCTCGGCATCCGGCGCATGTCGCGGGTCGACGTGCCCGCGCGGCCGGTGAGGTCGGACTCGGAGAACACGGCGAGGTGCAGGGGCTCGGAGACGAAGCCGGGGCCGACGGGCGCGGGCACGACGAGGACGACGCCGCCCTCGGGCTCGTCGGTGATGGTGCCGACCAGCCGCGCGGGCACCTCGGCCGCGCGGAGCTGCTCGACCATGCGCTGCGCGGGGCCGTGCCCCTCGGTGGCCAGCACCAGGCGCCAGCCGGCCTGCTGGAGCAGTCGCACGTCGGCCACCGCGCGCGCGACCTCCCCGCGGTAGCGCTCGACGTCCCGCGCGGCGATCACCACGGTCTGCGCGGTCGCCGCCAGGTCGTCGGCCATGGCGCTCAGGTGCGGCGCCTCGTTGCGGGCGGCCGTGTGCCCGGTGCCGGTCTGCCCCTCGTAGAAGTCGTCGGGCTTGGCCGCCTCGGCGGCGTCGACGTCGAGGGAGAACGGTGACAGCGTCCACCAGCCGAGTCCCCGCACGGCCGCGAGCGCGCGGACCTCCGCGAACGAGGCGAAGCTCGCCGCCGACAGGTCCAGCGGCGTCGCCGCCCCGGCCGCGGCCGACGTCCACGCCGCCTCGAGGAACTCGTGCGTGGTGGCGACGAGGTCGTGCGCGCGCCGCCGGACGCGCTCCGGGTCGACGAGCACCAGCAGGCTGTCGTCCGGCACCAGGTCGAGCACGGGCACCATCGCCTCGACCAGCGCGGGCGCCAGCGACTCCATGCCCTCGACGGCGATGCCCTGCGCCAGCTTGTCCAGCATGTCGACCGCGCCCGGCAGCTGCGCGACCAGCTCGGTGGCGCGGGCACGCACGGCGTCGGTCAGCAGGATCTCCCGGCACGGCGGCGCCCACACGCCGTGGTCGGCCACCTCGAGGCTGCGCTGGTCGGCGATCGAGAACCAGCGGATCTCCTCGACGTCCTCGCCCCACAGCTCGACGCGCAGCGGGTGGTCCTCGGTGGGCGGGAAGACGTCGATGATCCCGCCGCGCACCGCGAACTCGCCGCGCTTCTCCACCATGTCCACTCGCGTGTAGGCCGCCGCGACCAGCTTCTCCGCCAGGTCGGCCAGGTCCACCCGGTCCCCCGTGCTGATCGACACGGGCACCAGCTCACCGAGCCCCTGGACCACCGGCTGCAGCATCGCCCGCACGGGGAGCACGAGGACGCGGACCGGGCCGGCGTGGCCCTCGGTCTCCGGGTGCGCGAGCCGACGGAACACGGCCAGCCGGCGGGCCACGGTGTCGCTGCGCGGGGACAGCCGCTCGTGCGGGAGCGTCTCCCACGACGGCAGGACCGCGACGTCGTCGGCGGGCAGGTAGCAGCGGACGGCGGCGGCCAGCTCGTCCGCGTCGCGGCCCGTGGCGGTGACGACGACGAGCGGGCGGCCCGACGCCAGCGCGGCGAGCAGCGGCGGCCGGACGCCCGCGGGACCGACCACGTCCAGCTCCCCGCGCGTGCGGACGTTCTCCACCGCGGCGGCGGCGGCCGGGTCGGCGAGCAGGGCGGGCAGGAGGCCGGTGAGGTCCATGAGGTCCTTCGTCGATCGGCGAGACACGCGCGGGCACGCCTGCGCACAGTCACAGGCAGCGCGAACGCCCCGATTCCTCAGAGGAGCCGGGGTGCGCGAGAAGTCTACGTCGCAGGTCCGACACCCACCGGTGCCGGAACCGTCAGACGGCTGCTGCCTCCGGCTCGCGACCCTCGAGGAGCTCGAGCGCCCGGCGCAGCTGCGTGGAGGACGTGTGCACGGTGTACGGGAAGTAGACGACGCGGACGCCGACCTCGGCCATGGACGCCTCGAGCGCCGCGCCCTGCGGGGTCCCCCGCCAGTCGTCGCCCTTGAAGATGACGTCGAACCGGACGTGGTCCCAGGCCTCGCGCTTGGAGCCCCAGACCTCCGCGACCGCCTCGTCGACGATCGAGAGCGCGGACACGACCTCGAGCCGCTCGGCCAGCGGGACCACGGGGTACTTTCCCTTGACCCGCGCGGCGTTCTCGTCGGAGACGACGCCGGCGATCAGGCGGTCGCAGTGCTGGCGGGCGTGCCGCAGGATGTTGAGGTGGCCCACGTGGAAGAGGTCGTAGACCCCGGGCGCATAACCGACGACCGTCATGTGCGTCCTCTCGCTCGACCCGACCGTGGTGCCGAGTCTAGGAAGTGACGTCCGAATTGTCCGCCCTTCTCCCCAAAAGTCACCCGCACGCCCGGCACCACCCGTTCGGGTACCGCTGAGCGGGCGAAATCTGCCGAGGGGTGCTAGTCGGATGTCCGCATTGGGGTACTTTCGACGTGCTTCCCCCGTCGGCGCCCCCGGGCGTTCGCGTCCCGTACACCCCGAGGTCAGGAGGATCAGCCGATGACGAGAACGGTGCGGATCCTCGGCACGCACGGCGTCCCGGCTGCCTACGGCGGCTTCGAGACCGCCGCCGAGAACGTCGCGCGCCACCTCGTCGACAACGGGTGGCGCGTCGTCGTCTACTGCCAGGAGCAGGGGTCCGGGCCGGTGCGCTACGACTCGTGGGAGGGCATCGAACGGGTGACGATCCCCGAGCCCCGCGACGGCTGGCTGGGCACGTCCCGGTTCGACCTCAAGGTGATCCGGCACGCGGGCCGGCACGGGGACCTGTGCCTCACGTTCGGCTACAACACGGCGGTCCTGAACACCTGGCACAAGCTCAAGCGCATCCCCACGGTGATCAACATGGACGGGATCGAGTGGTCCCGCGCCCGCTGGGGCCCCGTCCGGCAGGCGATCCTGTGGACCAACGAGCGGATCGGGTGCGTGATCGGCGACGCCCTGATCGCCGACCACCCGGAGATCGCCGTCTACCTGAGCAAGCACGCCAAGGAGCGCAAGATCGCCACGATCACCTACGGCGCCCCGACGGTGGAGTCCGCCCCCACCGCCCCCGTCACGGACCGCGGCCTCGAGCCCGGTCGCTACCTGACGCTCATCGCGCGCCCGATCCCGGAGAACTCCGTCGTCGAGCTGCTCACCGCCTTCTCCCGCCGGCCCCGCGGCGTGCGCCTCGCGGTGCTGGGCGACGTCGGCCACGACGACCCGTACCACCAGGCCATCCGCGCCGCGGCGGGCGACGAGGTCGACCTGCTCGGGCCGGTGTACGACCCGCAGACCGTGACCGCGCTGCGCTTCCACAGCGCCGCCTACCTGCACGGTCACACGGTCGGCGGCACCAACCCGTCGCTGGTCGAGGCGCTGGGCGCCGGCAACGCGGTGCTCGCCCACGACAACGAGTACAACCGGTGGACCGCCGGCGACGCGGCACTGTTCTTCTCCACGGTGGACGACGCCGACGCGGCCCTGACCCGGCTGCTCGAGGACGACGCGCTGCGGACCGAGCTCGGTGAGAACGCTCGCAAGCGGCACGCGGCGGAGTTCACCTGGGCGCACGTCGCCGGGCAGTACGAGGAGCTGCTGGAGCGGCACCTGCCGGTCGGCGCCGGGGTGCAGCAGGGGGTGGCCGCGTGATCCGCGTCGGCATCGTCGGCCTCGGCAAGATGGGCCTGTCCCACCTGGCCATGTTCAACGCGCACCCGGACGTGACGGTCGCCGGGGTCTGCGACACGTCCTCCTACGTGCTCTCCGTGCTCGGCAAGAACACGGGCCTGACCACGTACACCGACTACGACACCATGCTCGAGAAGGCCAAGCTCGACGCGGTCGTCATCTGCACCCCGTCGGTCATGCACGGCGCGCAGGTGTCCGCCGCGCTGGACCGCGGACTGCACGTCTTCTGCGAGAAGCCGTTCTGCCTGGACCCGGCCGAGTCGGACGCGCTGGCGCAGCGTGCCGAGAAGCTGGGCCTGGTGACGCAGGTGGGCTACCACTACCGGTTCGTCGGCGCGTTCGAGGAGGTCCGCCGCCTGCTCGACGCGGGCGCCATCGGGACGGTCACGCACGTGCTGGCCGAGGCGTACGGACCGGTCGTGCTCAAGCCCAAGGGCGGCACCTGGCGCAGCCAGCGGACCGAGGGCGGCGGCTGCCTGTACGACTACGCGGCCCACCCGCTCAACCTGCTGACCTGGTACTTCGGGGTGCCGACGGGCGTCAGCGGCTCGGTGCTCGGGCGTGTCTTCTCGCAGGAGACCGACGACGAGGTCACCTCGACGCTGCACCTGCCAGGCGGTGCCACGGCGAGCCTGAGCGTGAGCTGGAGCGACGACTCGCAACGCAAGATGACCACCAAGCTCACCCTGTGGGGCACGCACGGCAGGATCTTCGTCGACCGCCAGGAGGTGCAGGTGTACCTGCGCGACACGGCCGAGGTACCCCCGGGGTACGAGCAGGGCTGGAACGTCCGGTACACCACCGACCTCACCGAACCCGTGTGGTTCTACGTGCGCGGCGAGGAGTACAGCAGCCAGGTCGACGCGTTCGTGCAGCGCGTGGTCACCGGCACCACCAAGGGCGAGAACACGTTCCGGTCGGCCGCGGACACCGACCTGGTGATCGCGGCGATCGTGGCCGACGCCGAGAAGGCGCCGACCCCGGTCGGCGGCGCGCACCCGGCGGTCCGCAAGGCCCCGGCGCCCCCCGCCCGCACGGGCCTCCGTCGACTCCTCCCGCAGCGGTGACCGCCATGGACCAGCTGCTGTTCGGCGACAACCAGTTCTTCGGCGTGAACCACATGTCCGAGGAGAAGGCGCGCGCCCAGGAGATCAAGTTCCAGGACCTCTCGGCGATCATGGGCGTCCTGGACGCCGCGTTCGACGAGGGCGTCACCACGTTCATGTGCACCACGCACGACCGGGTCGCACAGATCGCGGACCTGGTCCGCGCGGACCCGGCGCGCGCGGCGGCGTCGACCTTCTACCCGTGCATGCCGTACGCCCACAAGTACGCCAACGCGATGGCCGAGGACGGGATGCTCGGCGCCGTCCGCCGCTTCCTGCCCGACGAGGGGTTCCTCGACTCGGCGATGCGCGGTGGCCGGGCGCTGGCCCGCAAGGACGTCGAGAGCCTGATCACCCTGCTGGTCGACGCCGAGATGACCATGTTCCGCGGCCTGTCGACCCCGGTGATCTTCCTCCAGAACGTGGTCGTGGACCTGCTGCTGGGCCTCGGGTTCGACGACGCGTTCGCGATCTTCGCCAACCACGTCCGCAAGCGCTACGACGCGGAGCCGGGGTTCATCACGATGAACCTGCCGATGCTGCTGGACGCCCTCGAGCGCGTGGGCGTGCAGAACCCGATCGTCTGCTCCAGCATCAACAAGCTCGGCTTCCGGATGTCCGGGGGCATCGCCGAGTACGAGCGCGTGCTCAAGGAGAAGACGTTCCGGCCGGTCGCCATGTCGGTGCTCGCCTCCGGGGCCATCCCGCCGCGCGAGGCGCTCGAGTGGGTGTGCGGGCTGCCGAACGTCGAGTCGATCGTGTTCGGCGCGTCGAGCCGGGCGAACATCCGCTCCACGCGCCAGATCGTCGACGAGCTCTGGGCCGACCGGGGCTGACGTGCGCGTCCTCGTCGACGGCTACTGGTGGGCCGACGGCCCGATCTCCAACCGGCAGGTCCAGCGGGAGATCATCCGGCACTGGGTGGACCTGTTCGACGACGAGCTCACGATGGTGGTGCCCCACAAGGCGCTGGCCGGCATCGACGCTCCCCCGGGCGTGACCTGCGTCGGCACGCGGCTCTGGCCGCACGGGATCGCGTCGATCGTCGACTACCCCCGGATCGCACGCCGGGTGGGTGCGGACGTCGCGGTGGTGCACAACTTCACGCCCTGGACGGGCCGCAGCGCGGTGTTCGTGCACGACGTGATGTTCCAGACCAACCCGGAGTGGTTCACGCTCCCGGAGCGCGCCTACCTCGCGCTCGTGCCCTGGACGCTGGGCCGGGCGGACGTCGTCGCGACGAGCTCGCAGCACGAGGCCGAGCGGATCGCCGCGCACAACCGCGGCATCGCCCCGGTGGTCCCGATCGGCCTGGCGGTCGGCACCGAGCTCGCGTCGGCCACCCCGACGAGGCCCGCGGGCGTCGATGTCGACGAGTACGTGCTGAGCGTCGGCCGGCTGAACGTGCGCAAGAACCTCGGGCGGCTGTTCACCGCGGCGGCCCGGTCCGGGGCGATCACCCCCACGCGCCCGCTGCTGGTGGTCGGCGAGCCCGAGGGCGCCCGCGCCGACCTGGGCCCGGACGTGCGCGACGCCGTGACGTCCGGCGCCATCCGGTTCCTCGGCCGGGTCGACGACGGTGAGCTCGCCTGGCTGTACGGGCACGCGGCGCTGTTCGTGTACCTGTCCCTGGACGAGGGCTTCGGGCTCCCCCCGGTCGAGGCGCTCAGCTTCGGCTCCCCCGTGCTGGCCGCGGACATCCCCGTGATGCGCGAGAACCTCGGGCCGAGCGCCGCCTACGTGGACCCGTACGACGTGGACGCGATCGCGGCCGCACTCCAGGCACCACCGGTCACCCCGGCGTTCGTCGCGCCGGACTGGGCCGACGTCACGCGCCGGCTGCGTGCCGCCGTGGTGTCAGCCCTTGCTCCGCAGCTCGCGTGACCAGCGGCGCAGACCGACCGCCAGGAACGCCACGTTGGCCAGCAGGAACAGGGCGTACACCGGCGCGAACACCGCGGGCAGGCCGAGGAGCAGGAAGGCCACGCACAGCAGCCCGTAGTCGTTGGGCAAGGTCATCAGCGAGGCCATGACGGGCGCCTTCTGCGCGATCGCCTCGGCGGACGTCGACGTCGGCTTGCCCCCGTACAGCCGGCGCAGCTGGTCGGTCAGGGTCATCGCGAAGAAGAAGACGGTGGACACGATCGCGAAGAGCAGCGGGACCAGCAGCAGCGAGTCGCCGTCCCACGGGCCCACCTGCTCGCCCTCGAACCGGAACCAGGCGACCAGGACCGCCAGGTGCACCGACACGTTCTTGGCGGAGTCGACCACGTGGTCCAGCCACTCGCCCCGCGGCGAGCCGCCCCCGCGCAGCCGCGCCAGCTGCCCGTCGGCCGAGTCGAACGCGTAGCCGAGCACCAGGGCGAGCGAGACGACGACACCGACCCAGAGCGCCGGGGGGACGGTCACCAGGAACCCGAGGCCGACGAGCGTCAGGCACGCGCTGATGCCGGTCACCTGGTCCGGCGTCAGCCCGCGCAGGTACGCGGCCGCCGCGATCCGTCGCCCGAGCGGGCGGTTGACCCACCGCGAGTAGGCGGGCGCGTTGCGCGATGCCTTCTGCGCCGCCGCCAGTCGGGCGACGATCTCGCGATAGCTCGGTGCAGCTGTCACGTCGTTCACTTGACCCCCTGTCACGGCGCCGCCGCCGTGATCGCGTAGTTGTCGAACCGAGCCACGACCGGCGCGTTGGACGCCGACGAGGACAGGATGGCAGCCAGACCGGTGCTGCCGGGACCTTGCAGGACTCCTGTTGCGTCGGTCGCCTGGACCAGCCACGCCGACGGCTCCGGCTGGGACGCGTCCCAGACCTTGACCTGCAGGGTGGTCGGTGACGTACCGACCACCTCGAACGCGACCGCCAGCACCGTGCCGGCGTTGTACGTGACGCCGGACGACACCGAGGCGGACACGGGCGTCTCGGCGCCGGCCGCGTCGGTGCGGTGCAGGCGGACCGAGACGCCGCCGCCCGAGGTCAGGGCGAGCTTGGCCCGGTACTCCCCGACGCCGTCGAGCATCCGGGAGCGCAGGAGCACCCAGCCGCCCGAGCCCGAGGGTCGCCTGTCGAGGGAGACGGTGAGCTGTTGCCGTGTCGACGTGCTGCTCACCCCCGGAAGGCTCGCGGTGACCACGCCGCCCGGGGCACCGAGCGTCAGCGCTCCGGCTCCCCCACCGACCGACGCGGCTCCGGTCGTCGTCCACGCGCCGCCGGTGTCCGCGGTCCCCCAGCCGTCCGGGGTGGTCCGCTCGAACGTGTCCGAGGCCAGCACCGCCGGGGCGGGCCCCGCGACGACGCTGACCGACACGGTCTCGGTGTCCACCCCGCCCCGGTCGTCCGTCACGGTGAGC
This sequence comes from Cellulomonas humilata, assembly GCF_013359775.1. GTDB lineage: Bacteria > Actinomycetota > Actinomycetes > Actinomycetales > Cellulomonadaceae > Cellulomonas > Cellulomonas humilata. The sequence goes on from NZ_JABMCI010000056.1 coordinate 30,659, forward strand.
GTGATCGGGTACGTGCCGGTGGTCAGGTACTGGTGCGAGGCCGTCACGCCCGTGGCCGTGCCGCCGTCGCCGAACGTCCACTGGTACGTGCTGATCGTCCCGTCCGGGTCGCCCGAGCCGGCACCGGACACCGAGACCGTGGCGTCCGGCGGCCCGCTGACCGCGATCGCCGCGGTGGGCGGCTGGTTCGGCGTCGAGCCGCCGGTGCCCAGGGTCCGGTGCCGCTCGACGTCGGCCGCGTCGAGCTGGCGGCCGTAGACCGCGACCTCGTCGATGCTGCCGACGAAGGTGGTGCCCGCGGCGTTGGGCCAGCCGGACAGGCTGTCGCCGCCGATCCGCCAGTAGCCGCTGGTGGTCTGCGAGAACGTGACGTCCCGGTTGGTCGTCACCAGCGCGCCGTCCACGTACATCTCCATGCCGCGCGCCCCGACGCTGGCGACCACGTGGTGCCACACGTTGTCGTTGTAGGCGCCCGGAGACGTGATGGTGCGTACCGCGTTGGGGAACACGCCGAAGTTCAGTCGCCCGTCCGCGCTCATGTACACGTGGCGGTCGACGGTGCCGCTGTTCCCGGTCCCCGACACCGAGCCGAAGCCGACGATCTTGCCCCCCGCGCTGGAGCCGGTCCGGAACCAGGCCTCGACCGAGAAGCGCAGCGGGCCGGCCACCCGGCGCGCCGTGTACACCCGCGACGCGGCCGTGCCGTTGAACGTCATGGCAGCGTTCGGGTCTCCCGCGAGCGCTCCGGCCTGCCCACGTGCCACGCCGCTGCCCGCCGTGGCCGGCGCGTAGGAGGTCCAGTCCTGGACCGTCCCGCTGGGCTCGCTCAGCCGCCAGTACCCGGCCGGGCTGTCCGCCAGCACGCCCGTCGCGTAGGAGCGCAGCGGCCCGGCCGACGAGCCGGTGGTGGTCGCCGTGACGGACGGGGACGTCACCGAGTTCCCCCCGGAGTCCACCGCCACGACGCGGTACGTGTACGACGTGCCGTTGGCCAGCCCGGTGTCCGTGAACGACAGCCGCGGGAGGTCCCAGAACCGCGAGCCGCGCGACACCTGGTACACGGGCGTCGAGGAGCTGCCCCGCAGGACGCGGTAGGTGAGGACCTCGTCGTCGCGGTCCCAGTTGGCCGGCCACGACACCTGCATCGTGCCGGTCGCGTAGGACGCCGCGGTCGGCTGGAGCGCCGAGCCGGTGAGCACCGGTCCGACGCGGTCGGGAGCGATGTCGGACGTCGCGAACCGGACCAGGCCCTGCTGCCCGACGTTGTTCACCCGCAGGAACTCCCCGCCGTAGACCACGTAGGGGCCGCTGCCCGACACGCTCCACGTCGCCTGGTTGGTACCGGTGTAGGTGCCCGGCTGGAACACGGGCCAGAACGCGCGCTTGTCGGTCGAGGGCAGCCCGGCCAGGTCGTGGTAACCACCCTGGGAGTTCGGCTGGATCTTGCCGACCGGAGCCTTCGCGAAGGCGACCCCGTACATGTGGCGCCGCGGAGTGACCTCGGGGTACCCGCCGAAGTTGGCGCAGCTGTGCGGGTGCCCGGCCAGGTAGACGTGGTCCTTGCCGGGGTTGGCGTAGACCGAGTACGAGTCACCGTGGCAGTCCTCGACCCACGCCAGGTCGGCGGTCACCGCGTCCGCGGCGAACATGCCCTCGAGGTTGGTGTCGCTGGCCTCGTCGTTGATCAGGCCGAAGCTGGTGCCGTAGACGAGGGTGCCGTCCGTGGCCAGGCTCAGGATGCCTGCGGAGTACCCCCAGGCGAAGATCTCGGGGTTGACCGTCCAGGACGTCGTCGCCCCGTTGGACGTGGCCGCGGCTCCGATGCCCTGCCGCGCCACCCCGTTGATCGCGTCGAACCGACCCCCGATGTACAGCTGCGACCCGTTGGGGCTGAGCGCGATGGCGTCCACCTGCCGGGGCTGGACCGAGACGCGCCACGACGTGATGGCGCCGGTGGACGCGTTGAACGCAGCCACGCGCGGCCGCGACTGGCCGGCGACGGTGTTGAAGTTCCCGCCGATGTACACGGTCGAGGCGTTGGCCGCGATCGAGCGCACCGCCGCGTTGGCGCCGCCGTTGAACGAGGTGATCACCGCGCCCGTGCTCGCGTCGAGGGCGGCGAACCGGTTGCGGGCCGAGCTGTTCACGCGCGTGAAGTCACCACCCACGTAGATGCGCGTGCCGTCGGGGGACGCGGCGATGGCGTACGCGGGCGCGTCCAGGGTCGGCGCCCACGTGGTGATCAGCACACCGGTGGTGAGGTTGTAGGCGAGCAGGTTGGCCCGCGGGGTCGTCGAGACCCCCGCGGCCGCACCGGCCGGGCGCGCGGTGGAGAAGTCGCCGGCCACGTAGACCGTGTTGCCGACCACCACCTGCGACCACGCGACCCCGTTGATCTGCACCGTCGGCAGCGCGTCGGCCGTCACCGTCGGGTCCAGCGCCACCGCCTCCTGCGCCGTCGCGACCACCGCGGCGACCATCACGACGGCGGAGCTCACCACCGCTCCGACCGCCCTACGCCACCCCACCCGTGCTGATCGCATCGGGCCCCCCCTTCGTGGACCGCGCGCAGGGCGTGGTCGCCTCACACCGTCACGGCACCGCCGTGATCCTGTAGTTGTCGAACCGGACCGCGACGGGCGCGTTGGTCGCGGTCGACGACAGGATCGTCGCCAGACCGGTGTACCCGGCCGCCTGGAGAGCGGGCGTCGAGTCGGTGGCCTGCACCAGCCACGTCGCCGGCTCGGCCTGCGCCGCGTTCCACACCTTGGCGCGCAGGGTGGTGGGCGAGGTGCCCACCACCTCGAACGCGACGGCCAGCACCGTGCCCGCGTTGTAGGTGACCCCGGAGGCGGTGACGGCGGTGGAGACTGCCGTCTCGGTCCCCGCGGCGTCGGTCCGGTGCAGCCGCGTCTGGACCGAGCCGCCCGAGGTCAGGGCGATCCGCAGCCGGTACTCGCCCGCGCCGTCGATCATCCGTCCGCGGACCAGGATCCAGCCGCCGGACCCTGCCGGCCGCTTGTCCAGCGAGAACGTCAGCTGCTCGCGCTGGGAGGTGCTGCCGGGTCCGGGGAGCCGCGCGCTGACCACGCCGCCCGCCGCGGCGATCGTCATCACGCCCGAGCCCGAGCCGACCGATGCCGCACCCGCGGTGGTGATCCAGGTGCCGCCGGCGTCGGCGGGTCCCCAGCCGTCGGCCAGTGTCCGGCCGAACGCGTCGGACGCCAGGACCACCGGCCCGGGCGGCGCGACGACGCTCACCGACACGGTCTCGGTGTCCACGCCGCCGCGGTTGTCGGTCACCGTGAGGGTGATCGGGTACGTGCCCGTGGCCAGGTACTGGTGGGTGGCGGTCACGCCCGTGGCCGTGCCGCCGTCACCGAAGGTCCACGCGTACGTGCTGATCGTCCCGTCGGGATCGGTCGAGCCCGACCCGGACACGGAGACCCCGAGCGCGGGCGGTCCCGTCACGGAGATCGCGGCCGTCGGCAGCTGGTTCGGCGCGGAGACCACCGCGCTGCCCGACGCCTCGGCCGACCCGCCGTCGTCGTCCGTGACCGTCACCGTGACCGGGTAGGTGCCGGCCGCGGCGTACGGGTGCGTGGTGGTGGGTGTCGTCGTCGTCGTGGTGCTGCCGTCGCCCCAGCTCCACGCGTACTCGACGATCGTGCCGTCGAGGTCGGTGGACGCGGACGCGTTCCCGGTCGCCGAGAGCTCGCCGCCCGTCACCGTCACCTGCGCGAGCGGCAGCAGGTTCGTCGCCGTGCCCGTGGTGCCGGTGCTGAGGTGCCGCAGGATGTCGACCTGGTCCAGCTGGCGGCTGTAGACGGAGACCTCGTCGATGCTGCCGATGAAGTTCTCGCCCGCAGCGTTGGGCCACGTGCCCAGCGCGTCCCCGCCGATGCGCCAGTAGCCGCTGGCCGGCGCCGTGAACGTCACGTCCGGGTCCGTGGCCACCAGGGTGCCGTCGACGTACATCTCCATGCCGCGGATGCCGACGCTCGCGACCACCTGGTGCCACGTGTCGTCGTTGTAGGCGGCCGGCGACGTGACCGTGCGGCTCGCGCCCGGGTAGACCCCGAAGGTCAGCCGACCGTCGGCGCCCATGTAGACGTGCCGGTCGTACGTGCCGCTGTTGTTGAGGCTGGCGGTGGAGCCCAGGCCGACGATCTTGCCGCCCGCGGTGGAGCCCGTCTTGAACCAGGCCTCGATCGAGAACCGGATCGGGCCGGCGATCCGTCGCGTGCTGTACACCCGCGACGTCGCCGTGCCGGTGAACTGCATCGCGGCGTTCGTGCTCCCCGCCAGCGCTCCCGGGGCACCGCGGACCACCTCGGCGCCCACGGTCCCGGAGGCGAAGCTCGTGGTGTCCGCCGTGCTGCCGCTCGTGTCGCCCAGCCGCCAGAACGCGGAGGGGTTGTCGCCCAGGACCACCCGGGCGTACTCACCGATGTCCGGGGTGCCGCTGCCGGTGGTCGTCGCCGTCACCGGAGGCGAGGTCACCGAGTTGCCGGCCGCGTCCGTCGCGACCACCCGGTAGGTGTACGAGGTGCTCGGGTCCAGGCCGGTGTCCGTGAAGGAGAAGCGCGGCAGGTCCCAGAACCGGGACTCGCGGGAGACCTGGTAGACCGGGGTCGTGCCGCGCAGCACCTGGTACGTGAGCAGCTCGTTGTCGCGGTCCCAGTTGGCCGGCCACGAGACCTGCATCGAGCCCGTGCCGTTGGAGGCCGCGGTCGGCTGGAGCGCGTTGCCGGACAGCGACGGGCCGATCAGGTCGGGTGCGACCTCGGAGGTCGCGAACCGGACCAGGCCCTGCTGGCCCACGCCGTTCACGCGCGTGAACTCGCCGCCGTACAGCACGTAGTTCCCGCTGCCGGTCACGTGCCACGTCGCCTGGCCCGTGCCGGTGAACGTGCCCGTGGAGAACGTCGGCCAGAAGGTGCGGAGCTCGGGTGCGTCGTGCCCCTCGAGCGAGAAGTAGCCGCCCTGCGTGTTGGGCTGGACCTCACCGAAGGCCGCCTTGGACACCGCAGCCGTGTACTGGTGGCGGCGCGGGTTGATCTCCGGGAACCCGCCGAAGTTGCCGCAGTTGTGCGGGTGACCGGCGAGGTAGACGTGGTCCTTGCCCGGGTTGGCCCACACCGAGTACGAGTCGCCGTGGCAGTCGTCCACCCAGGTCAGGTCGGCCGTGACGGCGTCCGCCGAGAACATGCCCTCGAGGTTGCCCTCGCTGTCCGGGTCGTTGATGAGTCCGAACGACGTGCCGTAGACGTTGGTGGCGTCGGTGGACAGGCTGGTGATCCCGGCGGCGTACCCGTAGGCGTAGATGTCGGGGTTGATGTTCCACGCGGACGTCGCACCGGTCGACGTGGCCGCGGCACCGATGCCCTGGCGCGCGACCCCGTTGATGAAGTCGAACCGGCCGCCGATGAACAGCTGCGACCCGCTGGCGTTGAGCGCGATCGCGTCCACCTGCCGGGGCTGGACGGACACCCGCCACGCCGTCACCGCGCCCGTGGAGGCGTTGACCGCCGCCACCCGCGGCCGGGACTGGCCCGCGACGGTGTTGAAGCTCCCGCCGAGGTAGATGGTCGAGGCCGTCGCGACGATCGAGCGCACCGAACCGTTCGCGCCGCCGGTGAAGGTGTTGTTCAGGGCGCCCGACACAGCGCCGACGACCGCGAACCGGTTGCGGGCCACGTTGTTGACGCGAGTGAAGTCGCCGCCGACGTAGATGCGCGTGCCGTCGGGCGACGCGGCGATCGAGTACGCCGGGGCGTTCAGCGACGGCGCCCACGTGGTGATCAGCTCACCGGTGGTGAGGTTGTACGCGAGCAGGTTCGAGCGCGGCGTGGTGTCCACCCCGACGGCAGCGCCGGCCGGGCGCGCGGTGGTGAAGTCGCCCGCCACGTAGACCGTGTTGCCGACCACCACCTGCGACCAGACCACCCCGTCGATCTGCACGGTCGGCAGGGCGTCGGCGGTCACCGTCGGGTCCGCCCACACCTGCGGCGCAGCCGTCGCCGCGGTCGGCACCGTCACCAGCCCGACCACCACGAGGGCCGCCGCTGCGGCGGTCCCCACGGCACGACGCCACCACAGCCGCTGTGCTGCTCGCATCGAACTCTCCTTCGCTGACCGCGCGGGCAGGCCGCGCGGCCGTGGGGTCACGGGACGGTCGTGACGGCGTAGCCGTCGAACCGCACAGTCACGGGGACGTTGGTGGCGGTGCTGGACAGGATCGCGGCGAGCCCGGTGTAGCCGGGTGCCTGGAGTGCGGCCGTGCTGTCGGTGACGGTGGTCAGCCAGGCGGCGGGTTCCGTGCCGGTGGCGGGCCAGACCTTGGCGCGGATGGTGGTCGGGGACGTCCCGACGACCTCGAGCGCCGCGGTGAGCTGCGTGCCCGCGGTGTACGTCACCCCGGTGACGGTGACGGCGGTGCCGATCGCCGTCTCGGTGCCCGCCGCGTTGGTGCGGTAGAGGCGGGCCGAGATGGAGCCGCCCGAGGACAGGGCGAGCCGCAGCCGGTAGTCGCCGGCCCCGTCGATCATGCGACCGCGGAGCAGCACCCAGCCGCCGGACCCCGCCGGACGCTTGTCCAGCGAGAACGTGACGGTCTGCCGGTGGGACGCGCTGGCGATCCCGGGCAGCCGGGCACTCGCCGTGGCGCCGGCGGCCGAGAGGGTCATCGCACCCGTGCCCGAGCCGACGCTGGTGGCGTTCGCGGTGGAGAGCCACGCCCCGCCGACGTCCGCCGTGCCCCAGCTGCCGACCACCGTGCGCTCGAACGTGTCGGTCGCGAGCGGCGGGGGCGGCGGCGGCACGTGCACCGTCGGCGCGTCGCCGGGCAGGCCACCCCAGAAGGCGAGCGACGCGGCCCCGACGTCGGCGTTGTCCAGGTACGCACCGCGCACCGGGTCGGTGCCCGTGGCCTTGGCCGCGAGCGCCGCGGAGCCGACGCCCATGGCGTAGAACGGCACCAGCTGGTTGGAGTGGTTAACGGTGTTCCACTGGACGGCCGGAGCCGTGCCGGGGGTGCCGACGATCGGGTTGCGGACCGGGTTGGAGCCCGGGCCCCACAGGTACCCGGTCTCGTGGTCGGCCGTGACGATGACCAGGGTCTCGTCCCAGCTCGAGCTGGCCTCGACCCAGTCGACGACGGCCTGGACCGCGTCGTTGAAGTCGACCTGCTCCTCGACCACGCCGGCCGTGTTGTTCGCGTGCGCCGCCGAGTCGATGGCGCCGCCCTCGATCATCACGAAGAACCCGTCCGGGTCCTCGTCCAGGACGTTCAGCGCCGCCTTGCTCATCTGGGCGAGGGTCGGCACGTCCGCGTTGCGGGTGGTGCTGAACGGCACGCTCGCAGGCAACAGGGCCGAGCGGGAGGCCTGGAGCGTCGTGAACGCGTGCGCCACGCCGAACACCTGCTCCGGGGTCTCCCCCGTGGCCAGGGCGTCGAACTCGGCCGCCGAGTCGACGAACGTGTACGGCGTCTGACCGGTGGTGAGCTTGTCCCACGTCGGCTGGCTGATGTACGTGTAGTCGGGCGTGCCGCGCAGGTTGGCGTCGTTGTCGTACAGCGGGTTGCCGGCGCCGAAGACCACGTTGGCGTTCGACGCCACGATCTCGTCGGCGATCTGGGTGTAGTTGCCGCGGTCCTCGTCGTGCGTGAGGTAGGCCGCGGGCGTCGCGTCCGACAGGTACTTCGTCGTCACCACCCCGGTCGCCTTGTCGACGTCCTGGGCGAGCTCGGCGATGCTGCGGATGTCCTTGCCCGTCGCGTCCTTGCCGATGACCTCGTTGTTGGTCTTCAGGCCCGAGGACAGCGCCGTGGCCGAGGCCGCGGAGTCCGTGGTCCCGCTCAGCGGCTGCGTGAACGTCGACCAGGCACCCGTCGGGCTGTAGGAGCCACCGGCCGGGAAGTTCGACACCGCGGCCTGCACCGAGAAGTACTGGTACGGCTGCGTGGCGCCCTGCCCGCCGATCTTGGTCAGGTTCGGACCGTTGGTGATCTTCTGCTGGTACAGGGTCTTGCCGGACTGGAACACGCTGCCCAGGTCGACGGTGTTGAAGCCCATGCCGTCGCCGATGAGATGGATGATGTTCTTCGGCGTGCCCGTCTGGGCGGGCGGCAGGGTGGGCGTCGGGTCGTCCGGCGGGATCTGCGTCTCCGGCGGAGCGGCGGTACCCACCGAGAGCACCGAGTAGTCGTCGGTGCGGAACGTGATGGGCACGTTGGTCGCCGTGCTCGAGAGCACCACGGCCGTGCCCGTGTGGCCGGCGTCCTGGAGGCCCGCGGTCGAGTCGGTGGTGGTGTACTGCCAGTCGGCAGGCTCCGTCCCGATCCAGACCTTGGCGCTCAGCGTCGTCGGCGTGCCGCCGCTGACCTTGAGCGCGGTCCTGATGACCGAGCCGGCGCTGTAGGTGAACCCCGGGATGGTCACGGCCGTCGTCAGCGCGGTCTCGGCGCCGGCGGTGTTGGTCCGCACGAAGTTGGCGGTGGCCGAGCCGTTGGACTTGAGGCTGAGCTTGAGCCGGTACTCGCCGGACGGGGTGATCCGCCCGCGGGACAGGATGGCGCCGCCCGAGCCGGCGGGCCGCTTGTCCACGGTGGTGGAGAAGCGGGTGACCAGGTCCGTGCCGGTGACGCCGGTGAGCCGCGCGCTGAACGAGCCGTTCACCGCCGCGATCGCGGAGACACCCTGCGTGCCGTTGACCGAGCCGGCACCCGCCGACGAGGTCCACGCGCCGCCCTGCTCGGCCGTCCCCCAGCCGGGCGAGACCGTCCGGGTGAACGTGTCGTTGGCGACGAGGATGTCGACCACGGGCGCGATGATCGTCAGCGGTGCGGTCGTGGTCGTCGCGACCCCGTCGTCGTCGGTCACCGTGAGGGCGACCGTGTAGATGCCGCTGCCCGTGTAGGCGTGCGAGATGGTGGCGCCGGACGCGCTGGTGCCGTCGCCGAAGTTCCACTGGTAGGACACGATCGTGCCGTCGGGGTCGGTGGAGCCGGTCCCGTCGAGCAGGCCGGTCAGCCCGGTGGAGCTGGACGTGATGACCGGCGTCGGTCCGACGTTGGGGTTGGCGACGACCACCTGGTGCACCAGCGAGCTGGTGCCGCCGTCGTTGTCCGTGACCGTCAGGGTGACGTTGTACGTGCCCCCGGTGGCGTACGTGTGCGACGAGGTGATCCCGGTCGACGTGCCGCCGTCGCCCCAGTTCCAGTCGTACGCCGCGATGGTGCCGTCCAGGTCGGTGGCCGCCGTCGCGTCCGAGGTCGCCGACAGCTCGCCGCCGGTGACGGTGAACTTGGTGATCGGCGGCAGGTTGGGCACCACGCCGGTGGCGCCGAGCCCCTGGTGCCGCACGACGTCGACCAGGTCGAGCTGCCGGCCGTAGACCGAGACGTCGTCGATGGTGCCGACGAACGAGGTGGCCCCGACGTTCGGCCAGCCGCCCAGGTTGTCGCCGCCGATCCGCCAGTAGCCGTCATAGGCCTGGGCGAACGTGACGTTCGGGTTGGTGGCGACGAGCACGCCGTCCAGGTAGAGCTCCATGCCGCGGGTGCCGAGCGTCGCCATGACCTGGTGCCAGGCGCCGTCGTTGTACGCGGCGGGCGACGTGACGACGCGGACCGCGTTGGGGTAGACGCCGAAGTTCACGCGGCCGTCCGGACCCATGTACACGTGCCGGTCGTAGTTGCTGCTGTCCGCGGTGCCGCTGGTGGAGCCGAAGCCGACGATCTTTCCGCCGGTGGTCGAGGTCGTCTTGAACCAGGCCTCGACCGAGAACTGGTTCGGACCGGGCACGCGGACCTGGCTGTACGCCCGGGAGTTCGACGCTCCGGTGAAGCTCATGGCGCGGTTGGTGTCGCCGAAGATCGCGCCGGTCTGGTTGCGGCTCACGCCGTTGCCGACGGACGCGCTGCTGTACGCGGCCCAGTCGAGAGCGGGCCCGGCGTTGTCGCCGAGGCGCCAGAACCCGGCCGGGTTGTCGGCCAGGACGGCCGCCGTGTACTCGCCCATGGCACCGGCGGACGATCCCGAGCTGGTGGCGGTCACGTTGGGTGACGTCACCGAGTTCCCGGCGGCGTCGACGGTCACCACCTTGTACGTGTACGTGGTGTTGTTGGACAGACCCGTGTCGCTGAAGGAGAGGCGTGACATGTCCCAGAACCGGGACGGCCGCGTGGTCGTGTAGACCGGCGTCGCGCCGTTGTTCCGGAACACCTGGTACGTGAGCTCGCCGTTGTCCTTGTCCCAGTTTGCCGGCCAGGAGACCTGCATCGTCCCGGTGGTCCGCGACGCGGCGGTCGGCTGCGTGGCCGAGCCGGACAGCATCGGACCCTGGTCGTTCGGGGCGATGTCCGGGGTAGCGAACCGGACGAGACCCTGCTGGGCGACGCCGTTCACGCTGAGGAACTCGCCGCCGTACACGACGTAGTTGCCGCCGCCGTTGACGCTCCACGTGGCCTGGCCCAGACCCGTGTAGGTACCGGCCGTGAAGGTCGGCCAGAACGTGCGCTGCGCCGGGGCCGGCATGCCCTGGAGGTCGTAGTAGCCGCCCTGCGAGTTCGGCTGGATCTGGCCGACGGCGGTCTTGGTGAACGCGACGCCGTACTGGTGCCGGCGCGGGTTGATCTCGGGGAAGCCGCCGAAGTTCGAGCACTGGTGCGGGTGGCCCGCGATGTACACGTGGTCCTTGCCGGGGTTGGCGTACACCGAGTACGTGTCGCCGTGGCAGTCCTCGACCCAGGCCACGTCGGCCGACACGGGGTCGGCGGCGAACATGCCCTCGAGGTTGGTGTTGCTGTCGGGGTCGGTGAGGAACCCGAAGCCGGTGCCGTAGACGAGGTTGCCGTCGGTGGCCAGGCTCATGATCCCGGCGGAGAACCCGTAGGCGAACAGCTCGGGGTTGACGGTCCACGCGGTCGTCGCGGCGCTCGACGTCGACACCGCTCCGATGCCCTGGCGTGCGACGCCGTTGATCATGTCGAAGCGCCCGCCGATGTACAGCGTGGAGTTGTCGGGGCTCAGCAGGATCGCGTCGACCTGGCGCGGCTGCACCGAGACCCGCCACGTGCGCAGCGCAGCCGTCTGGGCGTCGAACGCCGCGACGCGCGGACGCGACTGGCCGGCGACGGTGTTGAAGTTGCCCGCGAGGTACACGGTGGTCGCGGTGGCCACGATCGACCGCACGGCGCCGTTGGCCCCGCCGGTGAACGAGCTGATCAGGGCGCCGGTGGTGGCGTTGAGCACCGCGAAGCGGTTCTTCGCCACCCCGTTGACCGCGGTGAAGTCGCCGCCGACGTAGATGCGCGTCCCGTCGGGGGACGCGGCGATCGAGTACGCGGGGGCGTTCAGGGACGGCGCCCAGCCCGGGACCAGCTCCCCGGTGGTGACGTCGTAGGCCAGCAGGTTGGCCCGCGTGGTCGTCTGCTCACCGACAGGGGCGCCGGCCGGTCGCGCCGTGGCGAAGTCGCCGGCCACGTACACGGTGGTGCCGACGACGATCTGCGCCCAGGCGACGCCGTCGATCTGCACGGTGGGCAGCGCGTCGGTCGTGACGGTCGGGTCGAGGGAGCCGGTGCCCGAGGGCAGGGGGTCGTCGGCCCACGCGGGCGCACCGAGCCCGAACAGGACGAGAGCGGCGGAGACCGCCGCTGCGACGAGGGCACGCGCAGACCGCGTGCGGGACGAGGGGGACATCGAAGGGCTCCTCACGGGGTGACTTCACCCTGGAACGCCGCCGCGGGAACTGCGGCGTCGTGACTGACCGTGACTTTGACCGGGCCCCCCTCGGTCGGTGCACGGAAGACATAGGTCGCGTCCGCCGACTCCCCCGGCGCGAGCACGCCCGAGTAGCCCTTCACGTTCGGGTCGCTGGCGAGCTCCACGCTCGGCACGCCCGACTGCGAGTAGACGTTGACGACCACGAAGTTCAGGTCGAGCGGTGCTCCCGAGTCGTTCCGGACGGTCATCGCGATGGCGAGCGCCGGACCCGACCGCTCGCCGATGGCACGGCCGACGCCCTCGATCCGGGTGATGCTGGTGAGGCTGACCACGGCCTTGTCGCCCGGGTCCGCCGGCTGGTCGAGCGCCACCGGCGGCGCCTCGGCGAAGTCCTCGACGTGCACGACGGTGCTGTCGGCCGGGTCCGTCCCCTCCACGGGCCCGGTCGTCGGCACCTGCGCGGGGTCGACCGACGGGTCGGCGGACGGGTCCGCCTCGTCGCTCGAGGACTCGTCCGCTCCGGCGGACCTGGTCGCGGTGGGAGTGGGCTCGGACGCCCCGGGGTCGGTGCTCACACCCCAGTTCTGGGCGATGCCGAAGGCGGCGCCGCCGAGCAGGACCACGGCTGCCGCCGAGCCTGCGACCCACTGGAGCGTTCGCCGCTGCATGACTCCACCCGATCCAGAAAGGCCCCCAGGGTCTGGGGGCTCATCCGGCGAGAATACGAGCGAAATCTGGACAGACCACCATATTCCTGCACACTTCACCCCGTCCGATCGGGTGATCTCCAGTCACCGCAGCGCGTAGGCCGCCAGTGCACCCGCTCGGAGGACAGATGCGCAGGTCAGAGCGATGGCGGCGCCCGTGATGCCACCCAGCGAGGCGCCCAGCGGGACCGCTGCCACGGTCACCGCAGCGGAGATTGTGCCGATGACTGCGACCAGGTGCTCGCGTGACTGACCCTGCAGCAGCGCGGCCAGCACGGCGGCGACGGCGAAGAACGGCAGTCCGGCGAGCGTCCACGCCAGCACCGGACCGCTGCCCGCGTACGTGGGGCCCATCACGAACGTGACGATCTGCTCGGCGAACACCATGAACGGGACCAGCAGCAGCCCCCCGCCGAGCAGGGCCGCCACCAGCCGCACGCCCAGCCGGCGGGCCCCCGGGGGGTCGAGCCGGGCCGCCCGGGGAGCCACGACGGCGGCCAGCGACTGCGGGATCAGCAGCACCGGCTGGACCAGCTTCACCGCCGCCGCGTACAGACCGGCGGCGGCGGGCGAGAGGACCGCGGCGACGAGCGGCACGTCGAGCGTCCGGGCCTGCCCGGCCACGTTGGCGACGAGGAACGGCCAGCCCCGGCGCGCGAGATCCCCGGTCGGCACGGCTGACGCGCTGCCCGGCAGGTCCCGCACGCGCAGCCGGACGTGCACCTGGGCGGCGACCGCCCCGGCGAGGAGCCCCAGCGTGTACGCCACCACCGGGTCGATGCCGGCCACGATCCCGAGCGCCAGCACGACGAGGCTGACCGTGCGGCGCAGCACCATCGAGGTCGCGGCGGTCCGCGCGTCGCCGTCGGCGATCGGCACGCCGAGCACCGTGTCCACGTTGCGCTCGAGGCCGAGCGACAGGCAGATCAGCGCCACGGCCAGCGGAGCGTGGTGCTCCACCGCCCACCAGCCCGTGAGCGCCAGGAGCACCGGGGTGGTCACGGCGGTGCTCAGCCAGTTGAGCCGCAGGCCTGCCCGGACGTCGTCGTCGGCGCCCAGGGCCCGCGCGCGCGGCACGAAGGCGGCCATGCCGAACCCGGTGACGACGAGCAGGAAGCCGACGAGGGCGATGACGGCCGTCACCGCACCGAACGAGGCGGCAGGGACGGACCGCGCGAGGACGATCAGGGCGAGCGCCTGGAGGCCGCTGCCCAGCCCGCGCGAGACGAGGATGCCGAGGAACTGGGCCCTCACCGCGCGGCCCCGGGGCACAGGGGTGGCGCCAGCAGGGGCCGGGGGCGCGACATGGCGGCGAACGTAGCACCGACTTTTCACCATCGACCCCGCCGGGTCCGGCCCGTAGCCTCGACCGCGTGACCACACCCGGCCTGAGCAGCGCAGTCGTCTCCGCGCGCGCCGCGCTCGCCGACCGCACGGTGCCGTTCGTCGTGGTCGGCCTCACCGCGGCGCTCGTCGGCGCCGGGTGGGTGGGCGGCCTGCCGTCGGTCGTCCTGATCGCCTTCGCGACGCTCCCGCTCGTGATCGTCTTCGGCTACCGCGTCGCGCTGCTCGGGCTGACCGTGATCCTGGTCCTGCGGGCGCTCGTCGACAGCTCGGGCGGGCCCACCATCTCGGCCGGCGTCGCCGCCGGGGTGATCGGGCTGTCGGTGTTCGTGCTCGTCCGCTCCCCCAGCTGGCCGGTCCGGGTGCTGGTGATCGCGCTCGCGCTCTTCGCGTCGGCCGCCGCCGGCTCGGCGACCTACGGGGCGGCGGAGACGTACGGGGAGGCCGTCCGGGTCCTGTCGCTCGTCGCGGTCGCCGTCGTCACGATCAACGCGCCCGGCACGGTGACGTTCGGGCGGGTCACGGGCGTCGTCCAGCTGATCGGGGTGGTGCCGGCGCTCGTGGCGCTCCTCCAGTTCGTCACCGGCACGGGGACCCCCAGCGCCGGCGTCCTGAGGTCGACGGGCACCCTCTCCCAGGCCAACTCCGCGGCCGCCCTGTTCGCCCTGTGCGCCATCGCCACGTTCGCGCGGCTGCTGGCGGGTGGGCGGCGGAAGTGGCTCGACGGCGGCCTGCTCGTCGTCTTTCTCGTCGCGCTGGTCACCACGGCGAGCGTCGGCGGCTTCCTCACCGTGCTGGTGATGGTGATCGTCTACCTGCTGGTCGAGGCGGGACGCCGGATGCACCGGGTGGTGCTGGGCATGCTCGCGATCGTTGTCGTCGTGGCCGCCACCGTGAACTCGGAGATCGGCGCCGCCCGGTTCTCCGAGTTCTCCGGGGGCACCCAGGACAACTCGCTCGGGTGGCGCTTCCAGGCGTGGGGCAAGGTGCTGGCGGCCTGGCACGAGCACCCCGTGTTCGGCAACGGGCTGGGCGCGACGACCAGCGGCATCATCCTGAAGTCGATCCCGCACAACGAGTACGTCCGGATGCTGGCCGAGGTGGGGCTGGTCGGCCTCGCCGCCGTGTCGCTGCTGGCCGTCTGGTACGCGGTCGCGATGGTCCGTCGCCTCGGCACCGGCGCCCCGCGCAAGGTCGTCGCGCTCGGGATCGCGGTCCTCGTCGGCAGCATGGTCAACGCCGTCGCCGCCAACACCATGCTCTACACCGTCGCGTTCATGGCCACCGTGTACGTTCTGGCGGCATGCTGGCGGATGGCTCGAGAGACACCCTTGCCCGACGCGGTGCCCGCGAGCGGGGCGGCGCCCGCGAGCGAGCCGGTGCGGCACCGGGTGACCGCGTGACGCCCCGCGTGCGCGTGCTGGAGGTGCTGGAACCACCGGACGGCACCACGCGCTACGCCGACCAGCTGGTGGAGCCCCTCCCCGACCACGTCGAGGTCGTCTGGTTCACGTGGCGGCGCGCCCTGCGCGAGAAGTACGACGTGCTGCACGTGCACTGGCCCGAGTGGCTGGTGCGGACGCGCCCCTCGACGCTGCCCCGCCGGGTGGCCACGCGGCTGGCGTTCGTCGCGCTCCTGCTCCGGCTGCGCCTGACCCGCACGGCGATCGTGCGCACCGAGCACAACCCGGAGCCGCACGAGCCCGGCGGTCGCACCGAGCGCGCGCTGCTGCGCTGGCTCGACCGGCGCACCACCCTGCGGGTGCACCTCAACCCGCTGCCCGGCGGCGAGGGGCCCCACGACGTGGTCATCCCGCTGGGGCACTACCGCGCGCAGCTCGGCGGCCACCCCATCTCCGCGCGCGTGCCCGGCCTGCTCGTGTACTTCGGCAAGATCCGCGACTACAAGGGCGTCGACCTGCTGCTCGACGCGTTCGCCCAGGCGCGCGCCGGTCTCACGCTCCGGGTGGTGGGCAACCCGCAGACCCCGCAGTGGCGCGCGCTGGTCGAGGACGCGGCCCGCGAGGACCCGCGGATCGGGCACGTGCTGGAGTTCGTCGCCGACGACACCCTGGTCGGGGAGGTCACCGCGGCCGAGCTGGCGGTGCTGCCCTACCGCGACCTGCACAACTCCGCCGTGGTCCTGGTGGCCCTGTCGCTGGACACGCCCGTCCTGGTCCCGTCGACGCCGGTCACCCGGGGGCTCGCGCAGGAGGTGGGTCCCGGCTGGGTGCACTTCTTCGAGGGGACGCTGGACACGGCCGACCTGCACCGCGCGGTCGACGACCTGCGCGCAGCGCCTCCCGTCGGCCGGCCGCAGCTGGACGCCCGGGCGTGGGACGTCATCGGTGCGTCGTACGCACGGGCGTTCGAGGCCGCGGCGCGCTCGGCGCACCACCCGGGGGCCGCCACGAATCACCCGGAGAGCGTGCAGATCGCTTAGTAGAGTGGGCGGACGTCACGGGGGGATCTCCGCCGCGCGGGACTGCCGCCGACGACGTCGAGGAATCCGAGGGCCACTGTGGAGCTTCGTCAGCTGATCGCGCTCATGCGCCGCCACTGGCCCAGCGTCGTCATCCTGACGGTCCTGGGTGCCGTGGCGGGCCTGGGCCTGTCGCTGGCCACTCCCAAGGAGTACAGCGCCCGCAACCAGGTCCTCATCACGGTGCAGGTCGGCGACTCGATCGGTGACCTGAACCAGGGCACCTCCTACGCGGAGCGGGTGGTCGCCACCTACTCCATGGTCGCCCGGTCCCCCGTGGTGCTCGACCCGGTGGTCGCGGAGCTCGGCCTGCCCGGCAGCGGCCGCACGCTGCGGGGCGCCGTCGCGGTGAGCACCGACCCCGCCGCCCCGATCATCACGATCACCGCCACCTGGGGGAACCCGGAGGCGGCCGCCGCGATCGCCAACTCCGTGGCCAAGAACCTCGCGCTCACCGTGCAGGACCTGTCGCCCACCGCCGTGGACGGCTCCCCGACCGTCCTGGTCAACTCGATCGACCCCGCGACGCCACCTGGCCGTGCGTCCGTCCCGCACACGCGGCAGAACATCGTGCTCGGCGCGGTCCTCGGCCTGGTGCTGGGGCTCGGCTGGGCGGCGCTGCGCACCACGCTCGACGTGAAGGTCCGCACCGGTGAGGACGTCGCCGCGCTCGTCCCGGTGCCCGTGCTGGCCACCGTGGCCGTCGACGCACAGGCCTCCGCGCGCACCCCCGTGATCATCGCCCCGACCGCCAGCGCACGCTCGGAGGAGTACCGCCGGCTGCGCACCAACCTCCAGTTCGTCAACGTGGCCAACCGGCCGCGCTCGATCGTCGTGACGTCCTCCCGCAGCGGCGAGGGCAAGTCGGTGACGGTCGCCAACCTGGCGGCCACCCTGGCCAGCGCCGGTGCGCGCGTCTGCCTGGTCGACGCCGACCTGCGGCGCCCGTCGATCGCCAAGTACCTGGGCCTCGAGGGGGCCGTCGGGCTGACGACCATCCTCATCGGCCGCGTGTCGCTGGACGACGCCCTCCAGCCGTACGGCGACGAGAACCTCCAGGTCCTGGCGTCGGGCCAGATCCCGCCGAACCCGAGCGAGCTGCTCGGGTCGGACGCCATGGTGGCCCTGCTGGCCCAGCTCCGGCACAGGTTCGACATGGTGCTGGTGGACACCGCCCCGCTCCTGCCCGTCACCGACGCCGCGATCCTCAGCACGTCGGTGGACGGCGTCCTGGTGGTGGCCGGCAGCGGCATCGTCACGCGCGAGCAGCTCAAGCAGTCGATCTCGATGCTCGACGCGGTGGACGCGCACATCCTCGGCATCGTGCTCAACCGCACCAAGCGCGCCGGCGACGGCATGGCCACCTACACCTACCGGGCCGACGCTCGGCACGGCCTCCTCGAGGCCACGGCCGCCGAGCGTCGGGCCTCCTCCGCGAGCACCCAGCAGGCGGCACCGGTTGCGGCTCCGACGGCCCCGGACGCAGCTCCGGAAGCCGCTCCGGCGGCGGCCTCCGCGGCACCAGCCACAGCAGACGATCACGACGGGACCCCCGACGAGCTCGCGGCGGCCTCGGGCGCCGGACCCCTGGTCGGCGCGCCGCCCGCCGAGGACTCGCACGACCGGTCGGTCTCCGACGGGCTGCGCGAGCACGACTCCGCGGCGTTCGCCGGGCTGGCGCACCACGGGGAGAGGGACGCCCGGTCCCCGCAGGACGCGCCGTCCGAGCCAGGCACCGAGGAGGAGCACCGCCACCCGGTGGCGTGACCGACCGGCTCAGGGCTGCGGGGAGGTCTTCTCGCCGCGCTGCGCCGCGTGCCGGACCAGCGTGACCACCTCGGCCACGTCCCGGCGGACGGGCCGCACCGCGAGGGCGACCACGGCGACGAGGGCGGCCCCGGCGGCCAGCCCCGCCGCCAGCGCGATCAGGGGCCCGTCGATCGCCTGGCTCACGTACCAGCTGGCCAGTGCGGCCGGGAGCGCGACGCCGAGCAGGGCCCGGACCGCGCGCCACACCAGCGGACCGGCGGCCAGGCCGGCGGACCGGCTGGCGACGAGCAGCCCGACGATCCAGTAGACGGGCCAGACCGCGACGGCGGCCCAGGCGGCACCGACCGCCCCCTGGCTGGCGCCGAGCACGATGACCGCCACCATCACGGGCTGCGCCCACAGGTCGAGCGCGAACTGGGCACCGGGCCGACCGCTGGACAGGAACATCCAGTACGCCAGCTGGGACAGCGACCGGAACACGCCGGCGATCGCCAGCAGGGCCAGGATCGGCGCCGCCTCCGACCAGCCGGGGCCGAGCAGGACGGCGACGATCGGCACGGCCAGCCCGGCGACGAACGCCAGGACCGTGGCCGTGCCGTACGCGCCGGCCAGCTGCGCACGCAGGACGGCACGCGAGAACCGGGCGGGATCGAGGTGCGCCTTGGAGAGCATGGGCAGCGCGACGCGGGTGAGCGGTCCGTTGATCTGGTTGAGCGGAACCACGGCGATCTGCTGCGCGCGGTTGTAGCCACCCAGCACCGAGGAGCCCCAGAACGCACCCAGCGCCACGGTGTCCGCGTTCTTGGCCGCGTACCCGAGCACCTGCGTGCCGAACACCGACAGGCCGAACCGGAAGAACCGGCGGATCGAGGTGCACCGCTGCGGCAGACCGGGACGCCACCGCGTGCTGACCACGTTCACCACGAGCGCCACCACCGCCACCGTCAGCTGCTGCGCGACGATCGCCCAGTAGCCCCCGCCCAAGAGCGCGACGGCGATCGCGACGAGGGTGCCCACCAGCTGGGCGAGCACGTCGGAGCTGGCCAGGGCGACGAACCGTAGCGCGCGCCCGAGGTCGGCGCGGTACTGGGTGTTGATGCCGGAGATGAGCAGGACGAGCGAGAGGGCCGGGACGATGTGCGCGAGGGTGGGCTCGTCGTAGAGCGCGACGAGCAGCGGGGTGGACGCCGCGACGGCCACGGTGCACAGCAGCCCGAGACCGGTGTTGGCCCAGAAGAGGTTGACCCGCTCCCCGCGGCTCACGCTCGGTGCCTGCACCGCCGCGGACGACAGGCCGAAGTCGCGCAGGATGTCGGCGAGACCGATCGCGGCGGTGACCATCGCCACCACACCGAAGTCGGCCGGCTCGAGCAGCCGCGCGAGCACGGCGAGCCCGACCAGCTGGAGCACGATCCGGAAGCCCTGGCCGCCGATGGACGCGGCCGAGCCGCGCACAGCCGTCCTGGCCAGGGTCATCCGGTGCCTCGCACGGCCCCGCGCAGCCGCCCGCGCAGCCCGTCCAGGCTGTCGCGCGCCCGGCGGACGGCGTCGATTAGCTCGGGCCGACGCGCGTCGAGGGCGTCGACGCGTGCCAGGGCCGCGGGCACGTCGACGTCCTGGCTGCTGAACGCGACCCCGGTCGCGCCCACCGTCGCCAGGCTCCGCTCCAGCTTGCCGGCCGACCCGGGGGCCAGCCCGACGGGCAGCGCACCCTCGGTGTGGCCGAGCACCAGCGCGTGCAGCCGGTCGCTCACCACGAACGACGCGCGCCGGTAGACGTCCCGCACCACCTTCTCGGCGGCGGCGTGGTCGATGCCGTCCCACGCGACGAGCTCCCCGCCCAGGTCGGCGGCCAGGTCCCGCGCCCGCGGGAGGTCGCGCCCCACCTGCGGGACGACGACGACATCGAGCGACCGGTCCGCCGCCAGCGCGCGGACCGTGTCGGTCCAGACCGGGCCCGGGGCGGGCCGGTCGCCGCGCAACGAGACCGCGAGCACCGGACGGTCGGCGCCGGTGAGGGCTGCCGTGAGGTCCTGCGTGCCGAACGCGTACCCCCAGTCGGGGGCCACCGACCCACGGCCCACCCAGGCGCGGCTGTCGGCGTCGCGCCAGGCGACGACGCTCACCGGCAGCAGCCCGAGGTTCAGCACCCGGCCCCACAGCGGGTGCGGCGCCCGCAGCCCGAGGCCCACGTGCAGCCCGGCGCCGCCGCGCAGCCGGCTGAGCGCGACCAGCGGTGCGGTCTTGAGCAGGTGCCCGGCGTAGCCCGGGGTCGCGTAGGTCTCCCCGGCGTTGAAGCCGTACACCGCGCCGCCCCACGCGCCCGCGGCGGACCGGCGGGCCCACTCGCGGCGGTCGCGGACGAGCAGGTCCTGCGCCTGGAGCCCCAGCGCGCCCACGTAGCCGTCGGGCAGCCCGTCGACGTTCACCACCAGCCGCCCGAGCGGGCGCAGCGCGTCCAGGAGGCCCCGGCGCAGCACGGAGTCACCCAGGTTGTCGGCCTGCCCGCGGGCGGAGACCAGGACGTCACGCACGGGGACCACCCTGCCCTGCGGTGATCGCGTCGGGAACCCCGTCGCCGGCGTCCACCCGTTCGCCGTCGGCCGGGCGCGGGGCACCGAGCAGCACGACGCACAGCGGCACCAGCACGTACGGCCAGAACATGGTGCGGTCGACCACCCCGAACGGCACCTCGACGATCCCTGCCGCGACGATCGCCGTGACCGTGAGCGTGGGCCAGACGTCCCCGACGGCCGCGGCACGGACAGCGCGCACGGTGCCGACGACCAGCAGCGCGCCGACCACCACGACCAGGACCGCTCCCCCGGTGACCAGCAGCTGCATGAGCTGGTTGTGCGCGTGGTACGCGTAGCCGCCGAGGTCGTCCGCGGACCCGGCCAGCCGGTCGTAGAAGTCCCAGCCGCGGCCCAGCACGGGGGCGTCCGCCCACTCGTCCCGGCCGGCCATCCAGTAGCCACCGCGGTTCGCCATCGCGCTCGCCGACGTGGTGACCAGCGGCAGCACCACCGCGACCAGGGCCACCACCCCCATGCCGAGGCCGGCGACCAGAGCCCGCCGGCGCGCGGGCACGAGCGCCAGCACGGCGGCCGCGACGAGCACGACCACCGCGGCGAGCCACGCGCCCCGGGAGTAGGACCAGCCGAGGGCGACCAGCACGAGCGCACCGGCGACCAGCCGGGAGGCACCCCGCAGCGCGAGCACCGACGGGATGCCGACCGCGAGCGCGAGGCCGAGGTTGTTCCCGGAGGGCAGCAGCCCGGCCAGGATGCCGAAGGGTCCGGACTTCTCCGCGTCCGCGCCCTCGTAGTCCTGGTACCGGGCCAGGTCGGGGACGACGAGCCCGGCGACGATGCTCAGCGCGGCGGTCGCGGCGGTCAGCCACCCGAGCACGGGGACGGCGCGCCACGAGATGCGGACCACCCACGCCGCGCCGACGACCGCGGGGTACAGCACGGTCATCACCGGGGGCCGCGAGCCCGCGACCAGCGCGGCGGCCATCACGACGACCCACGGGAGCACGAGCAGGGCGAGCAGCGGCCACCGGGTCCAGGGGGCGGTCCGCAGACCGAGCACGACGAGCACCGCGCACAGGGCGAGCAGCCCGGCGTTGCACACCGTCGTGAGCCCGTCGACCAGGGAGCTCGTGCGGTCGGTGCCATCCGTGACGGGCTGGAACCCGCGCCCCTCGGTGGCCAGGACCGCCAGCTGCGGGAGCACGGCAGCGAGCCAGACGCCGACGACGAGCACGGCGTCGCGACGGTCCCGGAGCGCGTCGAGGACGCGCGCGATCACCGGCCCTCCCCGAGCAGGACGCCCACCGCGCGGTGCCCCACCACCGTGACCGTCGACCACCACCGCACGGGGGCGCTCGCGCCGACCACCCGGCGCACGTCCGCGGCCTGCCCACGCAGGTAGCGGCGGTCGCTGCGGGTGAGCAGCGCGTCGTGCTTGCGGGCGTACATCCGGATGCCGTCGAGGCGCCGCTGCGTCTTGTCCGTGAGCTGGCCCTGGGCGTGCACCCGGTTGGTCACCAGCAGCTCCGGCACCACGGCGTAGGTGAGCCCGGCCGAGAGCGCGCGGACCAGCAGGTCCTTGTCGTTGGACACCGGCAGCACCGGGTCGAAGCCGCCCAGCCCGCGGAACGCCGCGGTGCGCATGACGAAGTTGGAGCCGACGAAGCCGGGGTTGCGCGCGACGACGTCCTTCGCCCCCAGGCCCGGGGCGATGCGTGCCATCCGGTAGCCCGGCTCGTCGGCGTGCGTCCAGGCGACCGCGAAGTCGTGGTCGCCCTCCACGAGCGCGCCGACCGTCCTGCGCAGGAAGTCGGGCTCCCACAGGTCGTCGTCGTCGAGGAACGCCACCAGCTCGGTCTGCACCAGGACGGTGCCCGCGTTGCGCGACGCCCCCGCGGTGCCGGCCTGCGGGCCCGACGAGTCCAGGTAGCGCACGGGCACGTCGGACTCGGCGTGCAGCCGTGCGACCACGGCCTGCGTAGCCGCCGATCCCAGGTCGTCGCTCACCACGACCCCCCGCAGACGGACGTCCGTGCCGAGGTCCTGCCCCAGCACGGACGCGACGGCCTCGGCGAGCAGACGGTCGCGGCCGTGGGTCGGGATCACGCAGGTGACGTCAGCCACCACCGGCCCCGATGTACTCCCACTGGCGGGCGAGGCCCTCCTCGACGCTCACCTTGGGCTTCCACCCGAGCAGGTCGCGTGCCAGCGACGCGTCGCCGCCGGTACGCCACGCGTCCCCGTCGACCGTCGGGTGCCGCTCGACCCTGACCTGGCGGCCGGTCACGGAGTGGATCACCTGGAGGACCTCGTTGACGGTGACGTTGGTGCCGCCGGCGACGTTGAGCACCGTGCCGGGCGCGACCGTCTCGGTGGCCGCCAGCACGTTGGCCTCGACCACGTCGTCCACGTAGGTGAAGTCGCGGATCTGCTCGCCCGAGCCGTACAGCGTGATCGGCCGGTCGTCGCGGACCGCGGTGAGGAACCGGGTGAACGCCATGTCCGGGCGCTGCCGAGGACCGAAGACCGTGAAGTACCGCAGTGAGACCGTCGGGACCCCGAAGTTCGAGGCGTACAGCGAGCACAGGTGCTCGGCCGCCAGCTTGGTCACGCCGTAGGGGCTGACCGGCTGCGGGAGGTCCACCTCGAGCACGGGGAACCGCGCGGCGTCCCCGTACACCGACGAGGAGGACGCGTACACCAGCCGGCGCAGGCCGGAGGCGCGCTTGGCGGCCTCGAGCAGGGCCTGCGTGGCCGCCACGTTGGCGTCGAGGTAGATGCCGAACTCGTCGCCCCAGCTGGCGCGGACGCCGGGCTGGCCGGCCTCGTGGAACACCACGTCGACGCCGTCCAGGAGCGCGTCGAGGTCGGCCGTGCGCAGGTCGTCCTGCACGAACGTGAAGGCGCCGCCGAGCCGCTCGAGGTTGGCCCGCTTGAGCGCGGGGTCGTAGTAGGGCGTCAGCGCGTCGATCCCCGTGACGTCCCACCCGTCGGCGAGCAGGCGTGCGCTCAGCGTGCTCCCGATGAACCCTGCGGCCCCCGTGACCAGTGCCTTCATGGTTGATCCTTCCGCTGGGCGAACGACCGGGCGACGACACTGAGGAAGTGCGGACCGCGGACCAGATACCGACCCGCCAGCCGACGCGGTTCCTGCGCCATCCGGAAGAGCCACTCCATACCGATCTTCTGCACGAGCACCGGAGCGCGACGCTTGGTCCCGGCGACGAAGTCGACCGCGGCACCGGCGCCCACGTAGACCCCCGGCGGCAGCTTCTCGCGCCAGTGGGAGACCCAGACGTCCTGCTTGGGCGAGCCCAGGCAGACGAAGACGATGTCCGCCTGTGCCGCGTGCAGGTCCGCGATCACCTGCCCCGACTCGGCGTCGCCCACGTCCGCGATCTTGGGGAACGGGATCGAGACGACGTCGGCGCCGTAGTGGTCACGCAGGTGGTCGGCCGCGAGCTCGCTCACGCTCGGGGCACCGCCCATGAGCGCGATCCGCCAGCCGCGCTGGCAGGACAGCCGCGCGGCGATCGGGAGCAGGTCCGCGCCGGTGAGCCGCTGGAGCCCGTGCGCGCCCAGCATCCTGGCCAGCACCACGAGCGGCGTACCGTCCGCGATCCGGATCTCCGCCTCGTCGTACGCGACGTGCAGCGCCGAGTCGTGCTCGATCCCGATGGTCTGGTCGACGTTGGGCGTGACGATGGAGTACACCTCGTCCGCGGGCAGGAGCTGGTCGATCCGCGCGATCAGCGCGTCCGCGTCCCCGACGAACAGGGGCCGACCCGCCAGCGTGACCTCACCCGAGCGGGAGACGTGCACCGAGACCTTCGAGCGGTCACCCCGGGGCACCGACGATCCTCGCGACGAGCCGCGGGGCGGCGTAGACGGAGGCGGTGTCCCGGGCCGCGCTGCGGTGGAGGACGCTGGCCTCGCTGATGGCGTGAGCAAGGTCATCGGGGTTCCTCTCGGTGACGACGTAGCCGTTGTGGCCGGGTCGCACCAACGACCCGGTGTCGGAGCCGTCCGTCACCACGGCCGGCAGACCTGAGGCCATCGCCTCCACGAGCACGCGGGGGAACCCCTCGTAGCCCGGGTGCGAGGTCATGAGGAAGACGCCGGCGTCGGCCATGGCCGTCGCGACCTCCTCGGGGGCGAGCCGACCCAGGAGCCGGACGCGCCGGCCCACCTCGGTGGGGAGCTCGGCGACCGCACGCTCCAGGTCGGGCAGCTGGGTCCCGGTGCCGACGACGTCGAGGGTCCAGTCCTGGTCCGGCGCGGACTCCAGCAGCCGCCGGAACGACTCGATCGCCAGCGCGGGGTCCTTCGGCTGCTCGAGCCGGCCCACCCAGATGACGCGCTGCGGGTGCAGCGCCTGGGCGCGGTAGCGCACGAGCGTCGGGTCGAACCACGTCGGCGAGAACATCGCGTCCGGGTTGATGGTCTGCGCGGTCTCCGCGAAGTCCGGGTTGAACACCACCACGGAGTGCGCGTCGCGCAGGAGCTTGTGCTCGACGCGGGCGTGCACCGAGCCCGCCTTGCGCCAGAACGAGTCCGAGGTGGCCCCGGTCAACCCGTGCTCCTGCGTGTGCACGAAGTAGGCGAGGGGCCGCCTCAGCACCCGTGCGGCGACCGCGGCGACGTCGGCGCGGTGCGCCTGCACGACGGTGCTCGCCGGCAGCGCGTGCCGGTACCGGACGAGCCCCGCGGCGAGCCGGACGGAGTGCGGGACGCGTCGGCGCTGGTCACCCGGGTCGAGCCGGACGACGGGCAGGAACCACACCACCCGCTCACCCACCCGGTGCTGCTCCCACTGCCCGAGCCTGCGGTCCTCGACGACGCCTCCCGCGTCCACCCCGACGATCGCGAACGTGACGTCGGCAGGCGCGTGCCGGACGAGGCCACGGATGCACGTCTCGATCCCCCCGGGCGACTGGCGCGCGAGGTCGATCTGGTGGACCACGAGGCGGTCGACGACGTCCGGAGGGGCGGCCCGCACGACGGCGGGCTCGTCATCCTCCAGGAACGAGATGTCGGGCCGGGTCTCGGTCACGAGTACCTCCAGGTCCAGGGTGTGGTCGGGGCCGCGGTCGCGGGCGATCGGGTCAGTAGGCACCGCTGGGTCGCAGCACGGCCCGGAAGGTCTTCCAGAGGATGAGCAGGTCCATCGAGACGGACCAGTTGTCGACGTAGCGCAGGTCGAGCTTCACCGACTCCTCCCAGGACAGGTCGGAGCGGCCGGAGACCTGCCAGAGGCCGGTCAGTCCCGGACGGACCCGGAGGCGCCGCTGGACGGCGTCCGCGTAGGCGGCCACCTCCTCGGCGAGCGGGGGACGCGGACCGACCAGCGACATGTCGCCACGGACCACGTTGAACAGCTGCGGGAGCTCGTCCAGCGAGTACTTGCGCAGCACGCGACCCACGGAGGTGACCCGTGGGTCGTGACGCATCTTGAAGAGGATCGCGTTGCCCTCGCTGGAACCCAGCAGCTCGGCGCGACGCCTGTCCGCATCGACATACATCGTGCGGAGCTTCCACATGGTGAACTCCGCGCCGTCGACGCCGATGCGGGTCTGCTTGTAGAAGGCCGGACCCGGGGACGTCAGCCGCACCGCGAGCGCGGCCACGAGGATCACCGGCAGGGCCACCAGCATGATCAGCCCGCCGAGCGTCCGGTCCAGGGCGGTCTTGGCCGCCATCCGACCGCGCGAGGCGCCCACCTCGACCTCGAGCAGCGAGAGGCCGCCCGTGGGTCGCATGGTCAGCCGCGGGGCGGCGATGTCCTCGAGGTCGGTGGCCATGATGAGCTGGGCACCGGCCCGGTCCAGCGCCCACGAGAGGCGCCGCAGTCCGTTGCCGCCGATGTACGAGCCCGCGACCACCACGACGTCCACGGAGCGGTCGACGACCACCTGCGGGACGTCGCACACCGCGCCGATCATCGGGGCGCCCGCGACGGTCTGCTGCTCGTCGACGCTGGGCAGGCACACGCCGACCACCCGGTACCCGTGCGCCGGGTCGACCGCGAGGTCCTGGACCACCGTGGCCACCGGACCGGGCTCGCCGACGACGACCGTGCGCATCATGGCCTGCCCGTGCAGCCGCAGCTTGGTCAGCGAGCGGCGCAGGAGGAGCCGCGCGGCGACCGCGAGGAGCGCGGCGGCCGGCACGACGACGAACACGAGGAAGCGGGAGACCTCGGCCTTGAACGCGTAGCTGGCCAGGACCAGGACCACGACGCTCACCAGGCCGGCCCGGACGAGCACCCGGGACTCGGCGGCCGAACGACCCAGGACGGCGTCGCCGTAGCCGTGCAGGACGGCCACGAGGCCGACGAAGCCGAGCGTCGCGCCGGCGATCATGAGCGCCGTCTGGGCTCCGGGCTCGTACAGCGCGATCATCACCGGTGTGGCGACGAGCAGGATGGCCACGAGGTCGAGCAGCGCGGCGTGCACCCGGTAGGAGTGCACGAGCTGGCGCCAGGAGCCGGCGACCGCGTCAGCCGAGTTGAACGGGGTGGCGCGGCGCTCGAAGGGCTCCGCAGAGGCCCAGGAGCGGCGCTGGCCGAGTCCGCGTCCGCGACGGTCGCCGAGGCTCAGGTCCAGGTCGTCCACGATCTCTGCAGCCACAGCCCCACACCCCCGATCCGCCAAGTGGAATGGGCATGAGGCTATACGCGCCAATCGCGTAGTTCATCACCTTCTGTCCGGTTTCACCCGATGCTCGCGCAGGTGGGGGACGCCTTCACCCCTTCGTGTGAAACCGGAGCTGCGCGGCCTCGAGCCCGTCCAGGACGAGCAGCTCCACGGCGTCCGCCGCCGCGTCCAGCAGCCAGGGCAGGTCCTTCAGCTCGTTCTTCGCGAAGTCGCGCAGGACGAAGTCCGCGGGGTCCATCCGACCGGGCGGGCGGCCCACCCCCACGCGCACCCGGACGTAGTCCTTGGTGCCCAGCGCCTTCGTGGTGTCGCGCAGGCCGTTGTGGCCGCCCTCGCCGCCCCCGCGCTTGAGGCGGAGGTCGGCGAACGGGATGTCGAGCTCGTCGTGCACCAGCACGGTGCGCTCCGGGGGCACGTCGTAGTACTTCGCGAGCGCCGCCACGGGGCCGCCCGAGACGTTCATATAGGTGGTCGGCTTCGCCAGCACGACGCGCGGGCCCGGGGCACCGCCCGGCAGCACCCCGAGGCGCGCCTCGGCGACCGCCGCCTGGGGCCGGCGCGAGAGCAGCCCCGACGCGCGGGCGCCGAACGTGGCGCCCGTCCGCCGTGCCAGCTCGTCGAGCACCATCTGGCCGACGTTGTGGCGGTTGCCCGCGTACTGCGGGCCGGGGTTGCCCAGGCCGATCACCAGCCACGGTCCGTCGCTCATCGGGTCTCCTCGTGCGGGGTACGTGCGGGAACGACGACGCCCGGCACCGTCAGGAACGGTACCGGGCGTCGCGCAGCGTGCTGCTGGGTCAGCTGCCCAGCTCGGTCTCGGAGGCGGCGGCGGACGCAGCGGACTGCGACGCGGCCAGGTCCGCCGCGGCGGCGTCGGCGGCGACGTCCTCGGCGGAGGCGTGCGGGACGCTGATCGCGATGACGGTGAGGTCGGGGTCGCTGAGCAGGGTGGCACCCTCGGGCAGCGTGATCTCGCCCGCGGTGATCGTCGAGCCACCGGTGAGGCCCTCGATCGAGACCTGGACCTCGGACGGGATGTGCGTGGCCTCGACCTCGAGCGACAGCGCCTGCGTCTCGAAGACGTGGATCGTGCCGGGGTAGGACTCGCCGACCACGGCGACCTGGACGTCGACGGTGACCTTCTCACCGCGCGTGACGATGAGCAGGTCGACGTGCTCGATGGTGTTCTTCACGACGTCGCGCTGGACGTCCTTGGTGATCGCCAGCGTGGTCGTGCCGTCGAGCTCGATGGAGAACAGGGCGTTGGCCTGCTTGACCGCGAGCATCGTGGCGTGGCCCGGAAGGGCGACGTGCAGCGGGTCGGAGCCGTGCCCGTACAGGACGGCGGGGATCTGGTCGGCGCGGCGCAGGCGGCGCGCGGCACCCTTGCCGAACTCGGAACGGGTGGTGGCGACGAGCTTGACCTCGGACACGTGTACTCCCCAGTGCTGACGTCGGCGCAGTGTCGCCGACGTGACGGTGTGATGGCGTGGCGTGCGCGGCAGGAGCCGGCGACGCGGATCAGACAGGTGTGGTGGCCTCGACGCGGGACGCAGGACGGGCACGCGGAGGCGCTCGCCCAGTCGATCACGGAGCGCAGGTGGTCGTGGAACTTCGTCGACCGTCCTTCGTCCCTCGCCGAGGCAACCTGGAGAGCCTACCCGAGCGAGCGCGTGGATCCCAACCCGCGGGTCAGGGGGACGAGGTGTCCTCAGCCCACGCCCACCGCACGGTCACGTCCGCGGACACGGTCTGCTGGCCGGCCTCGACCGGTACGGACATGGCCTTGGCGACGCCCATCGTGCGACCCATCCGCAGCGGGGCGGCGTCGGCGCCACCCTCGGTCACCCACTGGACCTCGCCCAGCCGGCGGCCGGACAGCGTGGCCCAGTGCGTGGCGCGCGCGACGGCGTCCGCCCAGGCTGCCTCGCGCGCCAGGACCCGCGGCTGCGTGGGATCGCTGACCTCGAGCCGGATGCCGTCCATCCGCGCCGGCTCCCCGCCGGCCACGACCGCGGCACCGACCACGTCGCCCGCCACCGCGACGTCGTGCAGCCGGACCTGGAGGCCCAGCCGCGCCACCACCCGCGACGACCCGCGCGCGGACCCGTCGGTCCAGGTGCTCGACTGGGTGGTTCGCAGGAACCGGTCCTCGACGCCGGCCTCACGCAGCACGGCACGCATCCGGTCCAGGCAGTCGCCGGCCTCGGCCAGCGCCCGCTCCGCGTCCACCGCCCGCGCCTCGGCCCCGAGGTCCGCGATGGCCACGTCCGGCACGGCCTCGGCCTCGCCGAAGCCCGTGACGGTCACGCCGCCGCGCGGGCCTCGACGGCCGGCGTGCTCGTCGTCGCGCCCGGTCATCGGTCAGGCCTGGCCGTCGAAGAGCGACGTCACCGAGCCGTCGTCGAACACCTCGCGGATCGCCCGGGCGATGAGCGGCGCGATGGACAGCACGGTCAGCTGCGGGAACCGGCGGTCCTCGGCGATGGGCAGCGTGTCCGTGATGACGACCTCGCGGGCGCCGCAGTTCTGCAGCCGGTCGACCGCCGGGTCGGACAGCACACCGTGCGTGGCCGCGACGATGACGTCCTTGGCCCCGGCCTCCATGATCACGCGGACGGCGCCGGCGATCGTGCCGGCGGTGTCGATGAGGTCGTCGACGAGCACGCAGCTGCGGCCCTCCACGTCACCGACGACGCGGTTGGCGACCGTCTTGTTGGGGCTGCGGATGTCCCGCGTCTTGTGCACGAACGCCAGCGGCCCGCCGCCCAGCTTCGCGGCCCACTGCTCGGCCACGCGGATGCGGCCGGCGTCGGGCGAGACGACCGTGACGTTGGAGGTGTCGACGCGGCTACGCACGTACTCCGTGAGGATCGGCATGGCCCACAGGTGGTCCACCGGGCCGTCGAAGAAGCCCTGGATCTGCGCGGCGTGCAGGTCGACGCTCATCAGCCGGTCGGCACCCGCCGTCTTGAACAGGTCCGCCATCAGCCGCGCGGAGATCGGCTCGCGCCCGCGGTGCTTCTTGTCCTGGCGGGCGTAACCGTAGAACGGTGCGACGACCGTGATCGTCTTGGCGGACGCGCGCTTGAGGGCGTCGACCATGAGCAGCTGCTCCATGATCCACGTGTTGATCGGCGACGAGTGCGACTGGAGCACGAAGGTGTCGGCGCCGCGCACGGACTCCCCGAACCGGGTGTAGATCTCCCCGTTGGCGAACTCGTACGTCGTGGTCGGCAGCAGGTCGATGCCGAGGTGGGCCGCGACGCTCGTGGCCAGGTCGGGGTGTGCCCGACCCGTCAGGAGCACGAGACGCTTCTCGCCGTCCGAGGAGATGATCCCGGTCATCGTGCGGAGTCCTTCGGGTTCGAGCCGGTGGAGTCCGGCAGTGCAGGCGGCGGGGTCGGGGGTGCGTCGGCGGCTGCTGCGGTGGCGCGTCCGCGCTCAGCGCGGGCCTGCGGGGAGAGCTCGGTGTCGTCGCCGCCCGGCCGACGGACCACGGCCTCGGCGGCGGGCGTCCCGGCACGGGCGCGCGCGACCCAGCCCTCGATGTTGCGCTGGGCGCCGGCGCTGACGCCGAGGGCGCCCGAGGGCACGTCACGCCGGATCACGCTGCCGGCTCCGGTGTAGGCACCGTCCCCGACGGTGACCGGGGCCACGAACATGTTGTCCGCACCGGTGCGCGCGTACGAGCCGATGGTGGTGCGGTGCTTGTTGACGCCGTCGTAGTTGACGGTCACCGACGCCGCACCGATGTTCGTGTGCTCGCCGATCGTCGCGTCACCGACATAAGAGAGGTGCGGGATCTTGGAGCCGGTGCCGATCTGCGCGTTCTTGGTCTCGACGAACGTGCCGATCTTGCCCTGGTCCCCGAGCACCGTCCCCGGCCGCAGGTAGGCGAACGGTCCGACGCTCGCGCCGGCGCCGATGACGGCCAGGTTCCCGTGCGTGCGCACGACGCTGGCCCCCGCACCGACCTCGACGTCCGTCAGCGTGGTGTCGGGGCCGACGGTCGCGCCCTCCCGGACCACGGTCGCTCCGAGCAGCTGCGTGCCGGGCAGGATCGTCACGTCCCGTTCCAGCTCGACGTCGACGTCGACCCACGTGGTGGCCGGGTCGACGACCGTGACGCCCTCGCGCATCCAGTCCTCGAGGATGCGGCGGTTCATCTCGGCCCGCAGCACCGCCAGCTGGACACGGTCGTTGACACCCTCCACCAGCACCGGGTCGTCGGTCCGCAGCGCGCGCACGTGGCCGCCGTCGGTCCGCGCGATCGCCAGCACGTCGGTGAGGTACATCTCGCCCTGCGCGTTGTCTCGGCCCAGGCGGCCGAGCGCGCCGCGCAGCACGTCGGCGTCGAACACGTAGATGGAGGAGTTGATCTCGGTGATCGCGCGCTGCGCGTCGTCGGCGTCCTTCTCCTCGACGATGCCGAGCACGTCGCCCGTGCCGGGCTCGCGCAGGATGCGGCCGTAGCCGGTGGGCTCCGCCACCTCGGTGGTGAGCACGGTGACCGCGTTGCCGTCCGCGTGGTGGGCGGCGAGCAGCTCGTGCAGCGTGGCGGCGTCGAGCAGCGGGACGTCGCCCGCGATGACGACGACCGCACCCGCGACCTGCGCGTGCGTGGCCGAGCCGGCGGTCGTGTCGTTCGCGGCGTCGGCCTGGGCTGCGGCGTCGAGCGCCCTCATGGCCGCCTGGACCGCGCGGCCGGTGCCGGGGATCGCGTCCTGGTCCGCCAGCAGCGCCTGCGGGTCGATCTCGGTCACGTGCGCGGCGACCTGCTCGCGCTCGTGCCGGACGACCACCAGGACGCGGCCTGGCTCCAGGGCGCGGGCGGTGGCCAGCGCGTGGCCGAGCATGCTGCGACCGGCCAGGGTGTGCAGGACCTTGGGAGTCGCCGAGCGCATCCGGGTTCCTTCACCTGCGGCGAGGACGACGACGGCGGCCGGGCGGGGGAACGTCACCAGCGGGTGCTCCTCGCGGATCTGCCCGGGTCTCGGGCGGTGGATCTCGTGCGCACGGTGCACTCTACCCGGGCACGGAGGTCGCTCCCGACGGACCATGGTCCTCCGGCGCCTCCGCCGGGGCCGGGGTGATCCGGGGCCGCACGGGCGGCGGAATCCGTCTCTGGCGGACGATCAGCACACCGGTGACCGCGGCGCCGATCGCCGCCACGACGATCACGCCGGTGCGCACTCCGACCTCGGTGGCACCCGCCAGGAGGTCGACGACCTGGGACACCACCGCGAAGAGAAGAACACCGAGAAGAAGGTACAGAGCACGCGTCGAACGAGTCGTCGCCATGCCACGCACCGTACCGCGTGGCTCCGCCCCCAGGATTCGAACCTGGACTGCACGGCTCCAAAGGCCGGCGTGCTGCCATTACACCAGGGCGGACCGACGCCCTCATGCGTCGTGGCCGCCAAGTCTGCCAGGCGGGGCGGACCGGTCACGGCATGATGGGCGCGTGGCCAACGACAGCAAGCGCGCAACCCGCTCCCGCATGACGGGGACGCAGCGGCGGGCGCAGCTGCTCGACGTGTCGCGTCGCCTGTTCGCCGAGAAGGGCTTCGACGGCACCAGCGTCGAGGAGATCGCCGCGCGCGCCGAGGTGTCCAAGCCCGTGGTGTACGAGCACTTCGGCGGCAAGGAGGGCGTGTACGCCGTCGTGGTCGACCGCGAGATCCAGGCGCTCACCAGCGCGCTGACCGGCGCGCTCGAGGAGGGCGGCCACCCCAAGGCGCTGGTGGAGCGGACCGCCCTGGCGCTGCTCGGCTACATCGAGGCGTCCGAGGACGGGTTCCGGATCCTGGTGCGTGACTCGCCCGTCGCGCAGGCGACCGGCACGTTCTCGAGCCTGATCGGGGACGTCGCCACGCAGGTGGAGCACCTGCTGGCGGACCAGTTCAAGAAGCAGGGGCAGGACCCGAAGACGGCGCCGATCTACGCGCAGATGCTGGTCGGGATGGTGGCGCTCACCGGGCAGTGGTGGCTCGACGCCCGCAGCCCCAGCAAGAACGTGGTCGCGGCGCACCTGGTGAACCTCGCGTGGAACGGTCTGTCGGCGCTCGACCGCCGGCCCACGCTCACCCGCACGGTCTGAGGGGATCTCTGTTGACGTCGAGTAATCTCACGTCATGGTGACACGCACCTCCCCGGACGCCCCGGGGGCCCGCGACGAGGTCGATCGCATCGTCCTCGCCTGGGAGCGCGAGCGCCCCGACCTGGACGTCCGACCCCTCACCGTGCTCTCCCGCGTGAGCCGGTTGGCCCGCCACCTCGACCTGGCCCGCCGCTCCGCGTTCGCGCGGCACGACCTGGAGACGTGGGAGTTCGACGTCCTCTCCGCGCTGCGGCGGGCGGGGGCCCCGTACCGGCTCTCCCCCGGAGCGCTCCTCACCCAGACGCTCGTCACCAGCGGGACGATGACCAACCGGATCGACCGGCTCGCGGAGCACGGCCTCGTGCAGCGGCTGCCCGCCCCGGACGACCGCCGCGGGGTCCTGGTGCAGCTCACCCCGGCGGGCCTCGAGCGCGTGGACGCCGCGTTCTCCGACCTGCTGGACGTCGAGCGCGGGCTGCTGGGCGACCTGGACGAGGCCGACCGCGACCGGCTGGCCGACCTGCTGCGCGAGGTGACCGCGCCCTTCGACGCGTCGTGAGGGCATGACGGCGGCACGGTCCGCCGCCCGTGGACTCCTGCTCGCCGCCGTCCTGCTCTACGCCCTCAACCTGCGGGCCCCGATCACTGCCCTGGCGCCGGTCGTCGACGACGTCCGCCGCGATCTCGGCCTGAGCGCCGCCGGCGTCGGGGTGCTGACCGGCGTCCCCGTCCTGTGCTTCGCCCTGGCCACACCGGTCATGGCCGTGCTGCTCGGGCGCCTGGGCACCGGGCGGGTCGTCGCGGCGTCGCTGGTGACCGTGCTGGCGGGGACGCTGCTGCGCTCCGCCGACGGGTTCGGCACCGCGCTCGTCGGCACCGTCCTGATCGGCGTCGCCATCACCGCGGGCAACGTCGCCGTCCCCGTGGTGATCGGTCGCGACTTCCCCGGGCACGTGCCCCGGGTGACCGGCCTGTACACCGCGGCCCTGAACGGCGGCAGCGTGCTGACCACCACCCTGACGGCGCCGCTGGCCGACGTGGTCGGCTGGCGGTGGGCGCTGGCGTCCTGGGGGCTGCTGGCCGTCGTCGCCCTCGTGGTGTGGCAGCGGGCGTACCCGTTCGGCCGGCCCGAGCCGGTCGTGGTCGTGGCCACCACCGGAGCGCCCGACGTGTGGCGGCGGCCCGTCACATGGTTCCTGGCGGTCGCCTTCGCCGGGCAGGCGTTCGGCTACTACGCCGTGAGCGCGTGGCTGCCGTCGCTCCTGCACGACACGCTCGGGCTCGAGCGCGCCGCGTCCGGGGGCGCCGCGGCACTGTTCCAGCTGTTCGGCATGGTCGGCGGGATCGCGGTGCCGGTCGCGCTCGGTCGGCGCGCACCCGTCGCCGCCGTGTCCGCGGCGATCACCCTCGGGTGGGTGGCGCTGCCGGTGGGCCTGCTGCTCGCACCCTCGTGGTGGCCCGTGTGGTGCACGTTCGCGGGGGTCGCGCAGGGCGGCAACTTCGCGGTGATCTTCACCGTCATCGCAGGCAACGCCGGGTCGCAGGCGGCCGCGCGCCGGATGTCCGCGACCGTGCAGAGCGTCGGCTACGGCTGCGCCGCCCTGGGCCCCAGCCTGCTGGGCGCGGTGCACGCGGCCAGCGGCGGGTGGACGGCCCCGCTGCTCGTCGTCCTGGCCGCGCTGCTGGCGATGGGAACCGCGTCGGGGCTCGCGCTGCGCAGCGTGCGCCGAGAGTCCTAGCCGACGATCTCCGCGGCCTCCAGCCAGGCGACCTCGAGCTCGTCCTTCTCGGCGGCGAGGGCCCGGAGCTCCTCGTCGAGCACCGCCACCGCCTGGTGGTCCGTCGCCTGGTCGGACATCCGCTGGTGCAGGACGGCCTCCTGGTCGGCGATGCGCGACAGCCGCCGCTCGATCCGGGCGATCTCCTTGCGGGCGGTGCGCAGGTCCGCGGTCGAGACCGCGGCGGGCGCCTGCGTGCTCACGGGCCGGGCGTCCAGCGGCGACGAGACAGTCGACGACGCGGCACGGCGCAGGTCCAGGTACTGCTCGACGCCGCCGGGCAGCTGGCGCAGCAGTCCGTCGCCCAGCAGGGCCATCTGCGTGTCGCACACGCGCTCGAGCAGGTACCGGTCGTGCGAGACGACGATCAGGGTGCCCGGCCAGCCGTCCAGCAGGTCCTCGAGCGCGGCCAGCGTGTCGGTGTCCAGGTCGTTGGTCGGCTCGTCGAGGAGCAGCACGTTGGGCTCGCCGACGAGCAGCCGGAGCAGCTGGAGCCGGCGTCGCTCACCACCGGACAGGTCCCGCACGGGGGTCCGGGAGCGGTCGCGGTCGAACCCGAGCCGCTCGACCAGCTGCGCCGCCGTGAGCTCCTTGCCGCCGACGACGACCGACCGCTTCTCGCTCTCGATCACCTCGATGACGCGCAGCCCGGCCAGCTCGTCGAGGTCCTCGACGTCCTGCGTGAGCTCCGCCACCTGGACCGTCTTGCCGCGCTTCACCCGGCCGGTCGTCGGCTGCTGGCGACCGGACAGCAGGCGCAGCAGGGAGGTCTTGCCCGCGCCGTTGACGCCGACCAGCCCGACCCGGTCGCCCGGGCCGAGCCGCCACGTGATGTCGTGCAGCAGCACGCGGTCGCCGTAGACCACCGACGCGTCCTCGATGTCGAGCACGTCCTTGCCCAGCCGGGCCGTCGCCATCCGGGTCAGGCTCAGCTGGTCGCGCGGCGGCGGCTCGTTCTCGATCAGCGCGTTGGCGGCGTCGATCCGGAACTTGGGCTTCGACGTGCGCGCAGGCGCCCCGCGGCGCAGCCAGGCCAGCTCCTTGCGCAGCAGGTTCTGCCGCTTCTCCTCGGTGGTCGACGCGGTCCGCGCCCGCTCGGCACGCGCCAGCACGTACGCCGCGTAGCCGCCCTCGTACTGGTCGACCCCGCCGTCGTGCACCTCCCACGTGCGGGTGCACACCGCGTCGAGGAACCAGCGGTCGTGGGTGACCACCACGAGTGCGCCGTTGGTCCGCGTGTAGCGGTCGACCAGGTGCGCGGCCAGCCACGCGACGCCCTCGACGTCGAGGTGGTTGGTGGGCTCGTCCAGCACCAGCACCTCGTCGTCGCGGACCAGCAGGGCGGCCAGGGCGACGCGGCGGCGCTGCCCCCCGGACAGGGTGGCGACGTCGGCGTCCAGCGCGACGTCGGCCAGCAGGCCGGTGTGCACGGAGCGGATGCGGGAGTCGGTGGCCCACTCGTGCTCGTCGGCGGACCCGTGCACGACGTCGAGGACGGTGCTCCCCGCCAGCAGGTCGTCGCGCTGGTCCAGGATGGCCACCCGCACGCCGCCCGCGCGGGTGACGCGGCCGTCGTCGGGCTCCTGGAGCCCGGACAGGACGCGCAGCAGGGTGGACTTGCCGGCGCCGTTGGGGCCGACGACGCCGATGCGCTGCCCGTCGTCGAGCCCGAGGGAGACGCCGTCGAGCAGGGTGCGCGTGCCCAGCGCGAGCGTGACGCGATCCGCGCCGAGAAGGTGAGCCATTTCCTGTGAAGGCTACCCGTACACCCGCACAGGTCCTCCACTCAGACGGCCCGCACCGCTGCTGACCTGCGCACTAGCGTCCGGAGGATGACGCAGCACGCGCGGGCCGACCGGCGGACCTGGCCTCGGGCGATCGGCCTGGGGGTCGTCGCCGTCCTGGTGTTCGGGGCCGCCGGCGCGGCCGCGGTCTACCTCGAGCTCCAGTCGAACATCGGCGAGGTCGACCTCGCCGGCCTGGTGGGCGACGAGAGCGCGCGGCCCGAGGTGACGCAGCCGCCGCCCGGGGACGCGCGGGCCGGTTCGCCCGTGAACCTGCTGATCGTCGGGTCGGACGATCGCAGCGGCGAGAACGCCACGCTCGGCGGCGAGGAGGAGGGCATGCAGTCGGACACGACGATCGTCGCGCACGTGGCCGCGGACCGGTCCCGCGTCGAGCTGGTGTCCATCCCCCGGGACCTGCTGACCGACCGGCCGTCGTGCTTGATGACGGACGGCAGCACGACACCGGCACGCGAGGCCCGGCAGTTCAACGAGGCGTTCCGGATCGGCTGGGACCACGGCCACGACGTCGCGTCCGCCTCGGCGTGCACGTGGAAGACGGTCGAGAGCCTCACGGGGGTGCGCCTGGACGGTCTGGTGCTCGTGGACTTCGTCGGTCTGCGCGACATGGTCGAGGCGATCGGCGGCGTCCCCATGTGCCTGGCGACGGACCTCGACGACCCCGAGTACACCGGCCTGCACGTCAAGGCCGGTGCGCAGGTGTTCGACGGCGCCACAGCCGTGCAGTTCGCCCGCGCCCGGCACAACATCGGCGACGGGTCCGACACCGGCCGGATGAAGCGTCAGCAGGACCTGATGGCCGCCATGGTCCGCTCGGTGCTGAGTCGCGAGGTGCTGACCAGCCCCACCGCCCTGTTCCAGTTCGCGCAGGCCGCGACCAGCTCGCTGACCGCGAGCTCGGGGTTCCGGGACCTCACCGACCTGACCGGGTTCGGGCTCTCGCTGCGCGGCCTGCAGGCGGACCGGATCGTGTTCGCCTCGATGCCTACCGTCGCCTCGACGAGGCAGCGCTACCGGGTCGAGGCCACCGCGGACTCCGCGGAGCTGTGGGCCCGGATCGCCGCCGACCAGCCCGTGGGCGAGGCACCAGCCCCGCCGGCCGCGCCGACCGACCCGGCCGCCCCGCCGCCGCCTGCGGAGACCCCGTGGTCCCCGCCCGGCGGCGTGCTCACCTCGGCCGACGACTCGTCCGCCTGCGCCTGACCTGGGCCGTCAGCGCGCGAGGTACTCCGCGAGCATGTCGAAGATGCCCTGGAAGCCGGCCTCGCGCTGGCTGCCGTCCTCCTGGCCGTCCAGGAACACCCCCTGCTCGGTGTACGTGAGCCGGGTGCCGCCCTCGACGGCCGTGAGCTCGGTCGTCGTCAGGGACGTGGAGAGGTGCGTGCCGCCCACCCACATGTCGTAGGTGGACACGATCCGCTCGCGCTCCACGATGTCGGTGTACGTGGCGACGTACCGACTCGTGGGGCCGTCGTGCCACTGCCCGTCCTGCACGGCCTGGCCGCCCACGCGGAAGTCGTCGGAGGCCTCGGACTCGGTGAACCCGGGGTCGCTGCCGAACCACTGGGCGTGCTGCTCCGGCACGGCGAACGCGTCCCAGACCCGGTCGAGGGGCGCGTCG
The DNA here is from genome assembly GCF_013359775.1 of Cellulomonas humilata. Classification (GTDB taxonomy): domain Bacteria; phylum Actinomycetota; class Actinomycetes; order Actinomycetales; family Cellulomonadaceae; genus Cellulomonas; species Cellulomonas humilata. Next base: position 69,191 of record NZ_JABMCI010000056.1, read on the forward strand.
AACGTGCGGTCGACGACGAAGGTCGCGTGGGCGACCGAGCTCGTGGCGGTGGTGTCGGTGGTCTCGGTGGACATGGTCAGGCTCCTGTCGTCGGGGTGTCGGTGGTGAGGAAGTCGCCGAGCCGGTCCAGCCGGCGCTCTGCCGGGAGTCGTTGGCGGCCCATCCACTCCCCCGCGCCGGTGAGGGCGTCGGGGGCGAGCTGGACCGTGCGGACGCGGCCGATCTTGTGCGAGGTGACGATGCCGGCGTCCTCGAGCACCGCGAGGTGCTGGTGCACTGCCGGGAGCGACATCGCGAACGGGGCGGCGAGCCCGCTGACCGAGACCGGGCCGCGCACCAGTCGTTCGACCATCGCGCGGCGGGTCGCGTCGGACAGGGCCTTGAAGACCTTGTCCAGCTCGCCATTGTTAAGCATGTGCTTAAGTATTGCTCCTGGCCGACGATTGTCAAGAGAGAGAGGAGTCAGTCGGTCGTGCTGACGACGCGCGCACCGGCGACCGGGCCGGAGGCCGTGAGCACGCGGTCCGCGACCCCGGAGGCCGTGAACGCGGCCGCGAGGACGAGGGCGTGCTGACGGCTGCGTCCCAGGGCGGCGACCGTAGGCCCCGAGCCGGACACCACCACCCCGAGCGCCCCGGCGTCCTGCGCGACCGCGAGCGGCTCGGCAAGCCCCGGGTCGAGCTCGAGCGCCGCCATCTGGAGGTCGTTGTGCAGTGCGGCGCCGAGCGCGCGCGGGTCCCCGGCGCGCAGGGCCTGCATCAGGGGGACGTCGTCCTCCGGGTCGGGCGGGACGGCCCCACCGTGCAGGTCGTCGTACGCGGCGTACACCGCGGCGGTGGACAGCCCGCGGTCCTGGACGGCGAACGCCCAGTGGAACTCCCCCCGGCTGAGCGCGGCCGTCAGCAGGTGGCCGCGGCCCGAGCCGACCGCGGTGTGGCCGGCGAGCGAGAACGGCACGTCCGACCCCAGCTGCGCGGCGAGCTCGAGCAGGTCGTCGCGGCTGAGCCCGGTGCGCCACAGGGCGTCGCACGCCACCAGGGTCGCGGCCGCGTCGGCCGAGCCGCCCGCCATCCCCCCGGCCACCGGCACGCCCTTGGTCAGGTGCAGGTGCACGCCGTCGTCGACGCCCGCGTGCTCGGCGAGCAGGTCGGCCGCGCGCAGGGCGAGGTTGGTGCCGTCCGTGGGCACCAGCTCGGCCTGCGGGCCGCTCACGCTGAGCGTGCGGTGCTCCGACGAGGTGGCGACGACCTCCTCGAACACCGACACGGCCTGGAAGATCGTCGACACGGCGTGGTACCCGTCGTCCTCGCGCGGACCGACCCGCAGCGAGAGGTTGACCTTGCCGGGCGCGCGGACCTTGACCTCGTGCTCGGGCAGCGGGGCCACGGGGGTCAGCGTCACGGCTCCACTGTGCCAGGTCGGCCGCCGACGGGCTCGGGGTGCCCGAGGTGCTCGGCGATGCGCGCGAACCCCGCGATGTCCACCCGCTCGCCGCGCGCCTGCGGATCCACACCGGCCTCCTGGAGCGCCACGACCGCCGCCTCGGACGAGCCGGCCAGGGCGGACAGCGCGGACCGCAGCATCTTGCGGCGCTGCGCGAACGCGGCGTCGACCACGGCGAACACCGCCTCCCGGGACGCCTCGGTGACGGGCGGCTCGCGCCGGTCGAAGCGGACGAGCGCCGAGTCGACGTTGGGGGCGGGCCAGAAGACCGTGCGGCCCACCGTGGCGGTGCGGCGGGCCGACGCGTACCAGGCCGCCTTGGCGGACGGGATGCCGTAGGTCCGGCTGCCCGGCGGCGCGGCGAGGCGGTCGGCCACCTCGGCCTGCACCATGACGAGCACCCGCTCCAGCGAGCCGAACCGCTCGAGGAACGTGAGCAGGACGGGGACGGAGACGTTGTACGGCAGGTTGGCGACGAGGGCCACGGGCGGCGGTCCCGGCAGCTCGTGCAGGTCCAGGGCGTCCGACAGCACGATGGTCAGCCGGTCGCGGCCGTCCTCGTCGCGCAGCACCACCGGCTCGTCGTCGGCCCCCGCGTGGACCGTCAGCCCGGGGACGTGACGGGCGACCGTGCCCGGCAGCAGCCGCGCGAGCGTGGGGTCGATCTCCACCGCGACGACGTCGGCACCGGCCTCGAGCAGCCCCAGGGTCAGCGATCCCAGGCCGGGGCCGACCTCGACCACCCGGTCCCCCTCGGCGACGTCGGCCTGCCGGACGATCTTGCGCACCGTGCCGCCGTCGAGGACGAAGTTCTGGCCGAGAGCCTTGGTCGGGCGCACGCCCGCGCGCTCGGCGAGCTCGCGGATCTCCGCAGGCCCGAGCAGCGTGGTGGTGGTCGGCATGCGCACGAGCCTAGGCGAGCGGGGACGACGAACCCCCCGCCCGGAGTCCGGGCGGGGGTTCGAGGGTGCGTCAGGTGAAGAGGTTCTTCCCGCAGTGCGGCCACTGGCCGGCACCGGAGCGGTTGTAGAGCATCTTCGCGCGGGCGGTCTGCTCGTCGGCCGAGGCCTGCGAGGGCAGCCCGGCGCCGCCGACGGCCGCCCACGTGCTCACCGAGAACTGGTAGAGCCCGTGGTACTTGCCGGTGCTCGAGACGGCCGTGGGGTTGCCGCCCGACTCGCACCGGGCCAGCGCGGCCCAGTTGAGCGAGTCGGCGTCGCCCCCGGCGGTGACCGGGGTTCCGGTCGCCGCTGCGGCGGGCGCCTTGGCGACCACCGGGCGGGTCTTGGTGCCGACGCTGAGGACCTCGTCCACCGGGGCCTGGGTGACGGCGTCCGACAGGGTGACGCGGCCGGACTCGACCCCGTCCACCGTGGTGACGCGCTCCACGAGCGTGCGGACGCCGGGCACGCCGGCCGTCAGCGTGCGCTTCTGGTCGGTGTACCGCGCGGCGTCCTGCTGGGTGCTGGACGCGAAGGCGACCTCGGCCGTGGTGGTGACGTCCTGCACGGCGACCCGGTTGACGACCACCTGGACACGCCCGGTGTCGCTGTGGACCACCGAGACCCGGTCCAGCGGGTTCAGCGTGACGCCCAGCTCGCCGAGCACGTGCGCGACGCTCGCGTCGGCGTCGGGGACGGCGAGCGTGGTGCCGTCGACGACCACGTCCGCGGGACCGTGCAGCGCCAGGTCGAGCGAGAGCGAGGGGCGGCCGCCCGCAGCGGACCGGGAGGCGACGAGCGCCACGGCCTGACCGCGCGCGGACAGCGAGTCGAGGGCCTCGTCGGCGGACAGGGCGGTCGTCCACACGGACGTCTCCTGGCCGTCGATGGTGACCGCCACCTGGTGCGCGTGGCGCACGACGATCTCGGCGCCCTCGGGCAGCGTGCCCGTGCGGCTCACCTCGTCGCGGGCCCCGACGACCACGCCCTGGTCGTCCAGGAGCCCGTCGACCGAGCCGGCGAACGTGCTCAGCCGGGAGATCTCGCCGTCGACGTCGAGCGTCACGGACTTCTGCGCGTGCGCGAACGCGGCCGAGCCGCCGGCGAGGACGAGCGCCACCGCGGCGGCGGTGATCGGCAGGACGCGCGTCCGACCGGACCGCTGGTCCGTCGGGAGGAGCTCGTCCGGGGTGGTGTCGGGCTCGGACGTGGCGCGGGATCGCGCGGACAGACCAGGGATCAGGGTCGAGAACTGCACGGGGCTCCAGCCGTCGAGGTGCCCGGGCACGGGGTGCGGAGCGCGCCGCGTGAGCAGCAACCCGGCGGTGATCCTCACGTTCGAGGCTCTGCGGACACCCGGAGGGGGGCGTCTCCCGTCGGTCCCGGATCCCCGATCCGGCCGTCACGGCGGCCCGCCTGGAGCGGGCGCCGACCACTCGGCAGGAAGGACGGCCGCCACCGAGGGGGTTGCCGTCCAGATCACCGAGCGTGCACGACCGTAACCGGATCGTGACCGAAACGCCAGGCGCGCCTCCCGCCGAATGCGCTAGGAGCGTCGCTGATCCGGCCGTTCTCCCACGTCAGAGGGCGTGAGCACCGTCACAGGGGCAATTGCCCCGGACCCGTGCGGATCAGTACCAACCCTTGGCCTGGCTGTGCGCGTACGCCCCGCACGGGTCGCCATAACGGGCGCCGATGTAGTTCAGGCCCCAGGTGATCTGCGTGGCCGGGTTGGTCCGCCAGTCGTCGGCCACCGTCGCCATCTTGGTGCCCGGGAGGGCCTGCGGGATGCCGTAGGCGCCGGACGACTTGTTCTCGGCGTTCACCCGCCAGCCGCTCTCCTTGTTCCACAGCGCGAGCAGGCAGGCGAACTGGTCGTCGCCCCAGCCCCGGGCCGCCGCCATCTCCTTGCCGAGCGCCTGCGCGGTGCCCGGCTCGACGGCGACGACGGAGGGGTCCGGCAGCTCGGCGGTGCCGACCTTGGTGACCTGCGCGACGGGGGCGACGGTCACGACCGAGGCGATCGGCGTGCGTCCGACGACCACGCCGCCGACCACCTGGAGCTCGTAGGTGGTGGTGCGGACGCCGGCCTTGCCCTTGGTGGCGATCACCGTGTTGCCCTTGACCATCCCGGGGTCCTCGACCTCCTGGGACTCGAACGGCATCGCCTCGGTGACCGTCTCGCCGCTCGTGCTCGCGCGGGTGACCAGGACCACGAGGCCGTCGACGGCCGTGGCGTCCAGGGAGACCGACAGCTGGTCGCCGTCGTTGAGCACCAGGCCGATGTCGCGCAGCGAGTCGCGCACGGTGGCCGCGCTGCTCACGCCGTCGATGATCTGTCCGTCGACCACGAGGTGGAGGGTCTTGAGCGTCGAGACGCGCAGGGTGTCCCGGCCGAGGGACGCGGAGCGGGACGCCGAGAGGCGCACCTCGTCGCCGCGCAGCCCGAGACCGTCGACCGCCTCGCCGACGGTCAGCGCCGTCGTCCAGACCGAGCGGTGCGATCCGTCGACCTCGACCGCGAGCTCGCGCCCGTGCCGGACGACGATCTGGCCGGACCGCGCGATGGGCTGGTCCACGGCGGGGGCGACGAGGTCGCGGTCGCCGACCTCGATGTCCGCGCTGGCGAGCATGTCCCCGACGGTGCGCCCGAACGCCTCGACCTCGACCGAGGAGCCGTCGACGTCGACGGTGACGGTCTTGTGCAGGACGGCGAAGGCGCTGGTCGCGGCGGCGACGACGGCGAGCACGGCCGCCTGGGCCACCACACGCGCAGCACGTCGACCACGGAGTCCGCGACGCCCGGTCGCACGCTCCTGGTCCGGCCTCACGCGGTAGGTCCTCTCGACGTGCTGGAGGCGTCCGTCCTGGACGCAGGTCCGACCGTAACCGATCCGTGACCGACGCGGTAACCCGAGGTCCGCCCTCCGGGACCGGGATCACCCGACTGTCCGGCGACAGACCGGGTCATACCGCTCACCACGAGCCGTAGACCGCCTCGGACGTGGCCGCGAGCGCCGTGCACACGTCGTCCAGCGGTCGACCGGTGACCTCCGCGACCGTGCGGACCGTCCCGGGCAGCAGGTAGGGGGCGTTGGGGCGGCCGCGGAACGGGTGCACGGTCAGGTAGGGGGCGTCCGTCTCGACCAGCAGCAGGCTGGGCGGGACCTCGCGGAGCGCGTCGCGCAGGGCGTCGTTGGCGCCGAACGACACCGGGCCGGCGAACGAGAGGTACCACCCGTGCGCCACCGCCAGGCGGGCCAGCCCGGCGTCGCCGGAGAAGCAGTGGAAGACCGTGCGGTCGGGGGCACCGTCGGCCAGCAGCACCTCGACCACCTCGTCGTGCGCGTCGCGGTCGTGGATCTGCAGGGCCAGGCCCAGCTCCTTGGCCAGCGCGACGTGCGTGCGGAACGCCTCACGCTGGACCGCGCGGCCACGCGGCCCGGCGCGGAAGTGGTCGAGGCCGGTCTCCCCGATCGCGCGGATGCGGGGGTTGCCCCTGGCCGCTCGTTCCACGACGTCGATCGCGTCCGCGAGCCCCACCTCGTACGGCTCCTCGGGCTCGAGCCCGTCCGGCGCCGCCTCGACGACCCCCGCGTGCCGGACCGCCTCGTTCGGGTGGATGGCGACGGCGCCGAGCAGCTGGGGGTGGTCCTGGACGACACGGTCGGTCCACGCGATCGCCTCGACGTCGCACCCCACCTGCACCATCCGGGTCACCCCGACGGCCGCGGCGCGCTCCAGGTGCGCGGCGAGGTCCGCCGCCGGTCCGTCCGCCGCCCTGCCGTCGCCGTCGCGGTGCCAGCCGTCGGCCCGCCACGTCACCACCGAGTCGAGGTGGGTGTGGTTGTCGACGACCGCAACCGGCAGTGCCTCGGGCGGCGCGGGCCAGCCGCGCTCCCCCTTCGACCGCGCCATCAGGCCTGGCGCAACCGCTCGAGCTCCTCCTCGACGATCGAGTCGTCGAGCTTGGTGAACACCGGCACCGGCTTGGCGACGGCCGTCCCCGGCACGACGGGTGCCGACGCCCAGGGCGCGACCGTGCGGCCGAGCTCGTAGTCGCCCGTGATGATCGGGTAGTGGCGCGAGTCGTCGTCCAGGTCCGTGACCTCGTCGATGCGCGGCAGCGGCGAGAACGTCCCCGTGCGGCCGAACGTCTCGTGCACCGCCTGCGCCGAGTGCGGCAGGAACGGCGCCAGGAGGGTGTTCGCGTCGCTGATCGCCTGCGCGGCCGTGTGCAGCACCGTGCCCAGGCGGTCGCGGTCCTGGGTCAGCTTCCACGGCTCGGTCTCGGAGATGTACCGGTTGGCCTCCTGGACCACGCGCATCGCCTCGCTCACCGCGGCGCGGTTGCGGTGGGTGCCGAGGAGGTCGCCGACCTTGCCGAAGCCCGCCGACGTCGTCGCGAGCAGGCCCTGGTCCACGGGCTGGAGCTCCCCTGGAGCCGGGATCTCGCCGAAGTTCTTGTGGATCAGGCTCGCGGTCCGGTTGACCAGGTTGCCCCAGCCCGCCACGAGCTCGGAGTTGGTGCGCGTCTTGAAGTCCGCCCACGTGAAGTCCGAGTCCTGGTTCTCCGGCCCGGCCACCGACAGGAAGTACCGCAGCGCGTCCGGCTGGTACCGGGACAGGACGTCGCGCACGTAGATGACGACGCCGCGCGACGAGCTGAACTGCTTGCCCTCCATGGTGAGGAACTCGCTGGAGACCACCTCCGTGGGCAGGTTCAGCGTGCCGAACTGCCCCGGCGAGCCGCCCTTCGTCCCGCGACCGTCGTACGCCAGCAGCTCGGCCGGCCAGATCTGCGAGTGGAAGGTGATGTTGTCCTTGCCCATGAAGTAGTAGCTCAGGGCCTCGGGGTCGTTCCAGAACGGGCGCCACGCGTCCGGGTCGCCCTGGCGGCGCGCCCACTCGATCGACGCCGACAGGTACCCGATGACCGCGTCGAACCACACGTACAGGCGCTTGTTCGGGTTCTCCTCCCAGCCGGGCAGCGGCACCGGGATGCCCCAGTCGATGTCCCGGGACATGGCCCGCGGGCGCAGGTCGTCGATGAGGTTGAGCGAGAAGTTCAGGACGTTCGGGCGCCAGTCGGTGCGCGTCCGCAGCCACGCCTCGAGCGCGCTCGCGAACGCGGGCAGGTCCAGGAAGAAGTGGGTCGACTCGACGAACTTGGGCGTCTCGCCGTTGATGCGGCTGTGCGGGTTGATCAGGTCGATGGCGTCCAGCTGGTTGCCGCAGTTGTCGCACTGGTCGCCGCGCGCACCGTCGTACCCGCAGATCGGGCAGGTGCCCTCCACGTACCGGTCCGGCAGGGTGCGACCGGTGCTCGGCGAGATGGCGCCGAGGGTGGACTGCTCGATCATGTAGCCGTTCTTGTGCACCGTGCGGAACATCTCCTGCACGACCGCGTAGTGGTTGCGCGTCGTCGTCCGGGTGAACAGGTCGTACGACAGGCCCAGGTTGGTCAGGTCCTCGACGATCACCCGGTTGTACCGGTCCGCCAGCTCCTGCGGGCTCGCGCCCTCCTGCTCGGCCAGCACCAGGATCGGCGTCCCGTGCTCGTCGGTGCCGGAGACCATGAGCACCTCGTTGCCCGCCATCCGCATGTACCGGCTGAAGATGTCGGAGGGGACACCGAACCCGGCGACGTGACCGATGTGGCGGGGGCCGTTCGCGTAGGGCCACGCGACGGCCGAGAGGATGCGAGACATGCGCCCGATCCTAGGTGAGCAGGGCGACGGCTTTCAGTCGACGACCACGCGCAGGATGCGGTCGTCGCCCGGGCGCGGGTCGCCCCGGCCGTCGGTGTTCCCGGTGATCACCCACAGCGATCCGTCCGGCGCCGGCTCGACCGCCCGCAGCCGGCCGCGCTCCCCGTCGAGCAACGCGTGCGGGGTGCCGACGCCGTCGTCGGTCAGCGGGACCCGCCACAGCCGCTCGCCGCGCAGCCCGGCCAGGTAGACGGCGTCGGCGGTCACGGCCAGGCCGCTCGGTGACGCGTCGTCGGTCGCCCAGACGGCCACGGGCTCCACGAAGCCGTCGACAGCACCCGCGCCCTCGACCTCCGGCCACCCGTAGTTGCCGCCAGGCTCGATCAGGTTGAGCTCGTCCCACGTGTTCTGGCCGAACTCCGAGGCGAACATGCGTCCGTCGGGCGCCCAGCCGATCCCCTGCACGTTGCGGTGCCCGAGGCTCCAGACCGGTGAGTCCTCGTCCGGGTTGCCGGGAGCGGGGTCACCGTCGGAGGTGAGGCGCAGGATCTTGCCGTTCAGGCTGTCCGGGTCCTGCGCGGAGGGCGGGTCGCCGGCGTCGCCGGTCGTGACGTACAGGTACCCGTCGGGCCCGACGGCCAGCCGGCCGCCGTCGTGGTTGCCCGCCTTGGCGATGCCGGTGACGATCGGCCGCAGCTCGCCCAGGGTCGACCCGTCGAGCGTCCCACGTAGGACCCGGTTGTCGTCGGCCGCGGTCGCGTACAGGGCCAGGTCCACGGCGCCTCCCGACGACCCGAGCACCGCGACGCCCAGCAGCCCGCCCTCACCGCTCGGCACCACGACGTCGGCGAGCTCGTCGGCACCCGGTCCGGTGACGTCCGTCGCGGCCCCGTCGGGCCCGACCAGGACCAGCTGCGCGGCGTCCCGCAACGTGATGACGGCCTGGCCGTCCGGCAGGAACGCGATCCCCCAGGGGACGGCGAGGTCCCCGATGATGTCGTCGACCCCGCTGACCTGGCCCGTGGCCGGAGCCGAGGACGACGGGCTCGCGGCGGCGGTCCGGCTCGGCCCTGTCGTCGGGTCGGACGACTCCGCCGGGGACGTGCAGCCCGCGAGCGCCGAGACGGCCACTGCCAGCCCGACCCACGCCGTCCGTCGCACAGTCATGCCTCACCCGATCACGCGCGGGGCGGCCGCGCACTCGGGGGACCGCCCTGACCAGGCCGTAGGCGCCGTGTTCACCCGAACCCGCTCGGTCGAGGACTGCCGGAGTCACGTTCGGCCACCCGGGACACGACCTCGGTCAGCTGGGCGGCGCCGCCAGCCGAGGCGGCTTCGCCGCCAGCGCAGCCGCGTAGAGGTCCCGCTTCGGGACGCCGGCCGCCATGGCCACCTCGGCGACCGCGTCCTTCAGCCGCTCCCCGCCGTCCGCCCGCGAGAGCACCTCGGCCACCAGGTCGGCGGTCGACAGCTCGACGGCCTTCACCGCACCGCCGACCACGACGACGATCTCCCCCCGCACCTGGTCCGCGGACGCCCACGCGGCGAGCTCGGCGAGCGGTCCCCGCACGATCTCCTCGTACGTCTTGGTCAGCTCCCGGCAGACCGCGGCGGGCCGGTCCGCCCCGAAGGCGTCGGCCATCGCGGCCAGGGTGTCGTCCAGGCGGTGCGGCGCCTCGAAGAAGACCATCGTGCGGCGCTCGTCGGACAGCAGCTCGAGCGCCCGGGCGCGCTCGCCGGGCTTGCGCGGCGGGAAGCCCTCGAAGCAGAACCGGTCGGTCGGCAGGCCGGACAGCGCCAGGGCGGTCAGCACGGCGCTGGGTCCGGGCGCGGCGGTGACCGGCAGACCCGCGGCCACGGCGGCTCCCACCACCCGGAAGCCGGGGTCCGAGACGGCGGGCATGCCGGCGTCCGTCACGACGACCACCGTGCCCCCGCCGGCGACGACCGCGAGCACCTCCGCCGAGCGCTCGACCTCGTTGTGCTCGTGGAAGCTGAGCACCCGGCCCCCGATCTCGACACCCAGGCGCGCGGCGAGCGACCGCAGCCGGCGGGTGTCCTCCGCGGCGACCACGTCCGCCTCCGCGAGCAACCGCCGCAGGTGCGCCGACGCGTCCTCCGTGTTGCCGATCGGCGTCGCGGCCAGCACGAGGCGGCCGGGCGTGCGCGGGACCGTGGTCGGGGTGCTCACGCGGTCAGCCTGCCACCTCCCCGCGGGCCCACTCGCAGCACGGTGCTCTCCCGAAGCCCAGGCGCCGCCCCTACGATGACCGCGTGCCGCCCATCGGAGACGACGACGCCCCGACCCTGACCGCCCGTCAGGGAGACGCCGCTCCCCTCGACGGTCCCGACGACGTCGGGACGCCGCTGGACGACACGGCCACCGAGACCGTCACCGAGACCGTCCCGCCCGGGGAGCCCCGCGAGTTCGAGGGCCCCCAGGAGCCCACCCACCGCCAGCTGCTGCGGCGCCTGCTCGGCGACGACACCCTCGCGATGGACGCCACCCGGCGTGCCCGCCTGACGGGCTGGCTGTGGCCGCTGGCCGTCACGGTGCTCGCGGCGGTCCTGCGGTTCTGGGACCTGGGTCGGCCGCACACGCTGGTGTTCGACGAGACGTACTACGTCAAGGACGCGTTCTCCCTGCTGGTCAACGGCTTCGAGGCCACCTGGGGCGAGGAGCCCAACCCGGCGTTCGAGGCCGGCGACACCAGCGGCCTGACCAGCACCGGCTCCTACGTGGTGCACCCGCAGGTGGGCAAGTGGCTGATCGCGCTGGGCATCCAGGTCGGCGGCGGGGTCGGCAGCTCGGCCGCCTGGCGCCTGGCGGCGGCGGTCTGCGGGGTGCTGGCGGTCCTCATGGTGGCGCGCATCGGTCGGCGGCTGTTCGCCTCCACCGCGCTGGGCACCCTGGCGGGGCTGCTGATGGCGGTCGACGGCGAGGCGATCGTCATGTCGCGGATCAGCCTGCTCGACCCGTTCCTCATGTTCTTCGTCCTCGCCGCGTTCGGCGCGCTGCTGCTGGACCGCGACCAGGCCCGGCGACGCCTGGCGGACCGGGCGGCGCGGATGCTCGACGCGGGAGACGACCTCGGCCACGGCCCGCGGCTGGGCGTGCGCTGGTGGCGGCTGGCCGCGGCGGTGCTGCTCGGCCTCGCGCTCGGCACCAAGTGGTCGGCGATGTACTTCCTCGCGGTGTTCGGGCTGCTCAGCGTGGCGTGGGACCTCACCGCCCGCCGCACGATCGGCGTGCGGCACTGGTGGCGTGCCGGGATCCTCAAGGACGGCGTCGTCGCGGGGGTCTCGATGGTCGGCATCGCGGTCGTCGTCTACGTCGGGTCGTGGTGGTCGTGGTTCGCGCACTCCGAGGCCTACGGCCGGCTCTGGGCGGTGCAGAACCCCGAGCTCGGGGTCCAGTGGCTGCCGCCGGCGCTGCGCTCGTTCTGGAAGTACCACCAGGACATGTGGGCGTTCCACAACGGCCTGGAGACGCCGCACTCCTACGCCGCGCACCCGCTGGGCTGGATCGTCCAGTGGCGGCCGACGTCGTTCTTCTACCCGACCGAGGTGTCCGGGCTCACCGGCCAGGCGGCCCAGGACGCGTGCGGTGCGGCCAGCTGCTCGCAGGCGATCGTGGCGCTCGGCAACCCGGTGATCTGGTGGTGCGCCGCGGCGGCGGTCCTCGTCGCGGCGGTCTGGCTGTTCCGGTACCGCGACTGGCGGGCGGGCGCCGTGCTCTCCGGCATCGTCGCGGGCTGGCTGCCGTGGTTCGCCTACGCGCACCGCACGATCTTCACGTTCTACTCGATCGCGTTCACGCCCTGGGTGATCCTCACCCTGGTCTACGTCATGGGCCTGGTGGTCGGCCCGAAGGACCTGGACCCGCGCGGCCGGCGCTGGGCGATCGTCGGCTGCGGGGCGCTCGTGGCCCTGATCCTCGGGGTCAGCGCGTTCTTCTACCCGGTCTGGACAGGGTGGATCGTGCCCTACGACTTCTGGCACTCGCACATGTGGCTCCAGACCTGGGTGTAGCGCCTCAGCGCGGCCAGTCCACCTGCGGGCTCGCGGTCCAGGCCAGCTCGAGGCGGTCCCAGAACGGTGCCTGCTGCGCGACCCGGGTGCGGAAGTCCTCCCAGTCGCGCCGCTCGGGCGCCGACCACGCGACCTCCGCGACCGCGGCCAGCCGCGGCAGCAGCATCTGCGTGAGGCCGGACAGGTCCCGGATCGTCTCGGTCCACACGGCGGCCTCGACGCCGATCACCGAGTCCGCCGGCACGCCCTCGATCAGCGTCGACGGCTCCCACTCGTAGGCGTCGCGCAGCTCGATGTGCCCCGCCCACTCCAGGCCCAGCTCGGTGCTCGCGTCGTACTTCATGTCGAGGTAGGCCTTCGACGCGGGCGACATCAGCAGCAGCGCACCGGCCCGTGCCGCCGCGGCGAACGGTTCGGGGTCCACCCGCGTGTCCCAGTACTGCACGACCGTGCCGGGCTCCAGCGGGGTGTGCGCGATCTCCTGCCAGCCGACCACCTTCTTGCCGGCGGCGCGCACGGCGGCGGAGGCGGCCGCGACGAGCGTGGCGTACTCGTCGGCGGCCATGGTCAGCACCTCGTCGCCGCCGATGTGCACGTAGTCGCCCGGCGTCATCGCGGCGACGTCGGCGAACACGTCGGTCAGGAAGGCGCCCGTGGCGGGCAGGTCCGCGTGCAGCCGGCTGAACCCGACCTCGATGCCGGTGTAGGTGTCGGTCGGCTCGCCCGACGGGGTCAGCTCCCCGTAGGCGTGCGTCGCCGCGTTGACGTGGCCCGGGACGTCGATCTCGGGCACGACGCGCACACCCCGCACCGCCCCGTACGCGACGAGGTCCGCGAAGTCCTCGGCCGAGTAGAAGCCGCCCGGGTCCCCGTCGACCGACGTGCTGCTGGAGAGCCTGGTGAGCAGGGGCCGCGACGGCACGTGCAGCCGCCAGCCCTGGTCGTCGGTGAGGTGCAGGTGCAGGACGTTGAGCTTGTAGTGCGCCATGACCCCGATGACGACCTTGAGGTCCCGCGCGGGGAGGTAGTGCCGGGCGACGTCGACCGACAGCCCCCGCCACTCGTACCGCGGCGAGTCCTCGATGCGCACGGCGGGCACCCGGAGCACGCCACCCGGAGCGGACACGATCAGCTGGCGCAGCGTGACGACGGCCCGGACCAGCCCGGCGGGCGTGCGCGCCTCGAGGTCGATCCGCCCGTTGCGCGCGATCAGCCGGTAGGCCTCGTCGCCCGGCGGCAGGTTCTCGACCAGCCGCAGGCGCACGATGTCCGACGCCCCGCTCTCGGCGTAGCGCACCTCGACCGACCGTCCCCCGACGCGGCCGAGCAGGTCCGCGACGAGCACCGCGAGGCCGATCAGGTCGGGACGACCCTCGGCTACCACGGTCGTCGCCTCGGTCAGGACGAAGGGGGCGTCCCCGGTCCGCTCCAGCGCGGCGGGCTGCGGGATGACGGCGATCACGTCGGGCACGGGGCTCCTCGGCGGGACGGGCGGCGGACGACCTGATCGAATCGTTCCGGGCAGACGCTACTCGACCTGCGCCGCGAGCCGCCGCGCGAGCACCGCGCAGGTGGCCAGCTGGAGCTGGTGGAACGCGATCACGGGCAGCGCCACGCTCGCCGCGAGCACCGGGTCGAACAGCACCGCGGCCATCGGCAGGCCCGTGGCCAGGCTCTTCTTCGACCCGCACATGAGCAGGGCGATCCGGTCGCCCCGCTCGAGCGCGAGCCACCGGCCTCCGCTCCACGTGAGCGCGAGCATCGCCGCGAGCATGGCGGCGCACACCACCACCAGGGCCACCAGGGCCACCCAGGTGACGTGCGACCACGCCCCCGACACGGTCGCCTCGCTCACCGACGTGTACGCGACGAGCACGAGCGTGCTGCGGTCGGTGACCCGCGTGAGCTGCGGGCGGGCGCGCAGCCACGGTCCGATCCAGCGCTGCACCAGCTGCCCGAGCGCGAACGGCAGCAGCAGCTGGAGCAGGATCCCGGTGATGTTGCTCCCCGACACCGCGGCGGTGCGGACCATGAGGACGGCGACGAGCAGCGGGGTGAGCACGATGCCGACGACGTTCGAGATCGTCGCGCCGGTGATCGCCCCCGCCACGTTGCCGCGCGCGATCGACGTGAACACGACCGACGACTGCACGGTCGACGGGAGCAGCGCGAGGTACAGCAGGCCGGTCTTGAGCTCGGACGCGAGGACCGCGTCGGGCAGCAGCTGGACCAGCAGGCCGAGCACCGGGAACGCCACGTAGGTGGACGCGAGCATCGACCCCTGGAGACGCCAGTTGCGCAGGCCGGCCCAGACGTCACCCGTGGCCAGACGCGCGCCGTACAGGAAGAAGAGCAGGACGATCGCCGCGGTCCGCACCACGTCCAGCACGTCCGCGACGCCGCCTCGCGCCGGCAGCAGCAGCCCCAGCAGGAGCGCCGAGAGGATCATCACGACCAGCGGGTCGACCCACCCGCGAATGCGGTGCCAGCGGCTCTGTGAAGCGATTCGGGTCGGCACGCCAGAAGGCACAGCGGGGGGCACGGCCACAGTGTGCCACTCGCGCTCGACGCGCGAATCCGACAAATCACCCCTAGATTCATCGGTCGTACCCGATCGAACCCCTCGAAGTCTAGGAGTTCCACATGACACCCGAAGGCATCATCTCCGCGATCATCATCGGCGCCGTGATCGGCATCCTCGGCCGGCTCCTGGTGCGCGGTCGTCAGCGCATCTCGCTGCTGCTGACCATCGTGATCGGAATCGTCGCCGCCCTCATCGGGACCTACCTGGCGTCGCTCGTCGGCGCGCAGACCACCGCTGGCGTCGACTGGATCGAGCTGTTCTTCCAGGTCGCGCTCGCCGCGGTCGGCGTGGCAGCGGTCTCCGGCAACCGCCGTCGCGGCCGCAGCATCCTCTGACGCCGGCACCCGCTGCACGACGAAGGCGGCCTCCCGATGGGGGGCCGCCTTCGTGCTGCGGGTGGAGCTGAGGGGATTCGAACCCCTGACCTTCTCATTGCGAACGAGACGCGCTACCAACTGCGCCACAGCCCCGCGAGCGGGCTAAAGACTAACACCAGCGCCCGGTGGATCGCGAAATCCGGGCGGTCACTCCCCCGCGACGCGGCGCTTGGCCAGGACCGCGTTCAGGTCGATGCTCCCGGTGGTCTCGACGGGTGCCTCGAGCGGCGCGCGGTCGGTCCCGGCGGGCGCCTCGGCGTCCGCGGTACGGGCGGCGGTCGACCCCTCGAGGTTCTCCAGCGGGACCGGCTCCCGACGCGGTGCGGACGCCTTCATCGTGTAGGTGGGGCGCGGCACGGGCACCGGCGACCAGGCGTCGTCGTCCTCGTCGGCCGCCGTCTCGGTGGTCCGCTCGGCGACCGACCGGCGGACCACGGGGACCTGCCCCGTCGACGCGTGACGCGCGGGGCCGTCGGACTCGCCCTTGTCCTCGACGATGCGCTCGAACACCTCGGTGCTGGCGTCGGAGGGGTGGACGGCGCGGCCGGTGACGAACGCCATGGGGGCCTCGAGCGGAGCAGCGGCCGTCTGCGCAGACTTCTCTGCGGCCTGCTCGGCAGACTTCTCGGCAGATCTCTCCGCGGCCTTCTCGGTCGGAGCCGACGCTCGCGACGCCGTCGCCACCGCCCGCATCGCGCCCGTGCGCGGCCCGGAGGCCACCCGGCGCTCGTCGGCGATCTTCCGGGCCCAGGCCTCGTCGGCCTCGCGCCCGGCGAGGACCGCGCGACGGCCGAGCACGAGGACGGAGCCGAGCAGGACGGTCGGCACGGCGCCTGCCACCCAGGTGACGAGCGGGCTGAGACCGACGACGGCCCAGCCGACGACGGTCGCGACGACGAGGAGGCCGGCCAGGAGCGCGCGACGGCGCGCGGCAGCGGCGCGACGGGCGACGGAGGCCGCCCTGGCGGCACGCGCCTGCGCAGCGCGGCGAGCCGCGTCGGCGGTCATCCGGTCCTGGGTGCCGTGCGGTCGGTCCACGGTGGTGCCTCCTGTCGCGCTCCCGGTGGCCACCGGGAGCCCCTTGCCCGGGGTCAGCAGCCCCGCGGTACTGCTCGCTGTCGGCCCGCACTCCGCGGACGAGGCCTCCAGACGGATGCGCCGGTCGCTCACCGCGACCACGCGCAGCGCCTCGGAGAACCGGTCGTCCGCCCGGGACTCGAGCAGCTGCTGCCGGTGCCGCAGCTTGTGCGGCACCAGGTATGCCACCCACAGGCCGACCAGCGCGAGCGCGACCGGTCCTGCGAGATCGTTCACGTCACGACGGTAGGCGTCCGCACCGCGCGCGCTCGGGACCAGTGCGGCGTGTCGGCCTGTGCGTCACCCGTTCCGGGTCCGCCAGCGGGCGAGCAGCCCTCCCGGCACGTCCTCGACGGTGAGCGCGAACGAGCGGTGGTCGCACCAGCGGTCCTGGATGTGCAGGTACCGCTCGCGCAGCCCCTCGTCGCGGAAGCCCAGCTTCTCGACCACCCGCAACGACGGCCCGTTCTCCGGGCGGATGTTGATCTCGACGCGGTGGAGCTGGAGGGCGTCGAAGCAGTGGTCCGTGGCCAGGGCGACCGCGGTCGGGGTGATCCCCAGGCCGGCGACGTGCTCGGACACCCAGTACCCCACCGCCGCGGACCGCAGCGACCCGTACGTGATCGACGAGACGGTCAGCTGCCCGACGAGCCGCCGGTCGAGGTCGATGGCGAACGGCAGGGTCACGCCGGCACGGGCTTGGGCGGACAGGGACCGCACGAAGGTGCCGAACGACGGCCGCGGGCCGGTGACGGGGATCGGGCTGGTGGCGTCCCACGGCTCGAGCCACGACGCGTTCTGCGCCCGCAGCGCCATCCACGTGTCCTGGTCGCGCCGGCGCAGGGGCCGCAGCCGGACGTTGTCCTCGACGAGGACGGCGGGCCATCCGGGCGCCATCAGCCCTCCAGGACCAGGCAGTGGACCACCTGTCCGGGATGCACGGTCAGGTCCTGCTCGCCGACGACCGCGAGCGCGTTGGCGTGCGCGAGCGCGCTCACCGACGGAGCCGAGGGGTCGCCGATCGGCGTCACGCGGTAGCCCTCGTCGGGCGAGCCCAGCACGGTGGCCGGCACGAACTGTCGCAGCCCGGGCGGGGAGACCCAGCCCTCGGTCACCTCGGCGGCGACCGACGGGCGGAACAGCTCGGCGTGCCCGGCCATGGACCGCAGCGCCGGCCGGACGAACACCTCGAACGACACCTGCGCGGCGACGGGATGCCCCTGGAGCGCGAAGATCGGCACGGACTTGTCGCTGGCCAGGTCGTCCGCCACGGTGCCGAACCCGTGCCGCTGGCCGGGCGTCATCGCGATCTGGTCCAGCCGCACGCTGCCCATGGGGGCCAGCACGTCCTTGACCGTGTCGTGCGTCAGCTCCGACAGGCCGCCGGTGATGACGATCAGGTCGGCGCGCACCAGCTGGTCCTCGATGGCCTCGCGCAGGACCGCGCGGTCGTCGCCCAGGATGCCGACCCGCACGGCTGCGGCGCCGGCGTCGCGCACGGCCGCCTCCAGGGCGTGACCGTCCGCCTCGAACACCCCGCCCCCGGACCGGTCGGCGTTCGTCCCGGGCTCGATCAGCTCGTCACCGACGGAGAGGAGGACCACGCGCGGGGTCGGGTGGACGCGCAGCCGTCCCCGGCCCATGGCGGCGGCGAGGGCCAGCTGCCGGGCGCCGAGCCGGGTGCCCGCCTCGAGCACGACGCTGCCCGCACGGACGTCGGACGCGGCAGCACGCACGTGCTGACCGGCCACCGCCGGGCGCTGCATGGCCACCCGCGCGGTCCCCCGGTCGGTCTCCTCCAGTGGCACCACGGCGTCGGCACCCAGCGGCAGCGGCGCACCGGACGCGATCCGGACCGCCGTGCCGGGCACCAGCCTCAGCGGTCCGCCCGAGCCGGGGCGCACGTCGTGGGCGACCGGGAGCGCCTGCGCGCTCGCGTACCCGGCACCGGCCGTCTCGTGCGCGGCCACGGCGTACCCGTCGCGCGACGCCACCGCGAGCGCCGGCAGGTCGTGCGACGCGGTGACGTCGGCCGCGAGGATGCAGCCCACGGCGTCGCGCAGCACGACGTCGAGGGGTGCGACCGGTCCGACGGCGGCCAGCACGGCCGCGAGGTGATCCTGGACCGATCTCATCCGGGCATTGTGCCCTGAACAGCAGGTCAGTCGGGCGGCGGCGTGCTGAGAGTCTTTGCGAACTCGCCCCGCCACGCGCGGAAGTCACAACTCATCCCTCGGACGGTCGTCGAGGGGTCGGTGGGTTTGCGACACTGGTCCCATGAGCAGCGTCGCCCAGCCGTATCCGCGCGTGTCCGAGGGTGACGAGGTCGAGGACGTCAAGGAGCGGCTCCGGGTGGCCATCCGCAACGCCCGCAAGACGCGTTCCGTCCGCCTCCGCGAGGCCGCCGCACGATCGCTGGCGGACGTGGTCCTCACCATCCCGGCGGTCGCCGACGCCACGTGCGTCTCGGTGTACGCCGCACGTGCCACCGAGCCCGGCACCGGACCGCTGCTGGAGGCCCTGGCCGCTCGTGGCGTCCGGCTGCTCCTGCCCGTGCTGGGCAGCGGCCTCCAGCGGGACTGGGCCGAGTACGCGGGCGTCGACGACCTGCGCGAGCGCGCCCCCGGCCGCCCCCCGGAGCCCGGCGGGCCGACGCTCGGCGCGGCGACGCTGGCGGAGGCCGACGTGGTGATCGCCCCGGCGCTCGCGGTCGACACCACCGGCGCACGGCTGGGCCAGGGCGGCGGCTGGTACGACCGCGCCCTCGAGCACGCCCGGCCGGGCGTGCCGGTGGTCGCCCTCGTCTTCCCCGAGGAGCTCTACGACGCCGCCACCCGTCCGCTGCCGCGCGAGCGGCACGACCGGCTGGTCGACGCGGTGGCGACCCCGCTGGAGTGGCACCACATCACGGCGTGAGCGTCAGCCTGTCCCGGGCGTCCGCCTCGGTGGCCGCCCCTGTGAACGGCCACGGGAACGTCTCCCCGCGCGACCACGGGCCCAGCTGGTCCGCGTAGTGCACGCTCGCCGGGTGGCCCGAGGCGCCGGTGAGGGTCACCCACGTGGACGCGTCGAGGTCACCGAGGTCCACCACCATGCGCATCGACGGCGCCGCGGTCACCCCGAACGACCCGGAGCTGGCGTCCCAGGCGGTCGCGTCCACGATCGAGGACCCGCCGCCCACGGGGACCGGGTCGGGGTTGACCAGGTTGCGGATCACCCCGGGCAGCGACGACCCACCCAGGACCGGGTGCTCGGGTGCCGCGGTGTGCACCCGCCCCCAGCGCCACTCGGACGCGTCGCGGCCCAGCTGAGCGGTGAGCTGCCGGCGCGCCTCGACCATGGCGCGGGTCAGCACCTCGTCGCGACCCTCGACGACGCCCGCGGTCGTCTTGTCGTCCCACCACGGTGACGCCGGCTCCTCGAGCAGCCGACGGACCACCTCGAGCCAGCGCGACCCGCCGTTCGGCCCGTAGCCGTCCGGCAGGTCGTCCGCGAAGGCCGAGCTGAGCACGTCGACCCAGACGGCCGCGAAGTAGGCA
Source organism: Cellulomonas humilata (assembly GCF_013359775.1). Lineage (GTDB taxonomy): Bacteria > Actinomycetota > Actinomycetes > Actinomycetales > Cellulomonadaceae > Cellulomonas > Cellulomonas humilata. The sequence continues at coordinate 88,895 of NZ_JABMCI010000056.1, forward strand.
GCGGCGGCCGAGTCGGGCGACTGCACCCGGTCCCACGTCCGCAACAGCTCCTGGCCGTCGTCGTCGAAGGAGTCGTCGATGTCGAGCGTGAGCAGCACCGGGACGAGCACGTCCGCGAACGGGCTGTGCTGGTCGTTCTGGATGCGGGCCATGTCCGCCACGTCCACCTTGCCGTTCGCCGTGGCCGCGGTGAGCAGCTCACGGATCCGCTGCGCGCGGTAGCCGTAGTCCCAGTCCTCCGTGAGGAACGGGCCGACGCCGGCGGGGGTGACCGCCTGGTTGGCCGTGACGACGACGCCCTCGACCGGGTCGAACGCGCGCGGCATGGCGGCCGCGTCGACGAACCCCTGCCAGTCGTACCGGCTGTCCCAGCCCGGCCGCGGCCACGTGCCGTCCGAGGGGACCGGGCTGTCGGGGACGTTCGCACGGATCGGGATGCGCCCGGGCGCCTGGTAGCCGATGTGGCCGTCCGTCGTCGCGAAGACGATGTTCTGCGAGGGCACGTCGAACAGCGCGGCCGCCGCCTGGATGTCCGCCGCGGACGTCGCGACGTTGATCGCGAGCACGGCGTCCATGGTCCGGCCCGGCTGCAGGGCGGTCCACGCGAGCGCGACCTCGAAGGTCCGCCCCGGAGCGCCCTCGGGGACCGGTGCGGTACCGACGCCCACGAGGTCCAGCACGTCGGACACCAGCGGCCCGTGCACGGACTCCCGGACGGTCAGCTCCACGTCGTCGCCGCCGTTGACCTTGATGACCTCGGTGCGCTCGGTGATCGGTGCGGACCCCTCGTCGAGCCGCGTGGTGTCCTCGTCGACCCGCTCGAGGACGAAGTCGGTGACGTCGGCGCCCAGGTTGGTCAGGCCCCACGCGAGCGAGCCGTTGTGCCCGATGACCACGCCGGGCATGCCCGCGAACGCGAAGCCGGAGACGTCGAACGGGCAGGCGGCCGACACCTCGTCGCAGCGCAGGCCCATCTGCTCCCAGATGCCCGGCGCGGAGATGCCGAGGTGCGGGTCGTTGGCCAGCAGCGGCTTGCCCGACTCGGTGAGCGCGCCGGACACCACCCACGAGTTCGAGCCGACGCCCTCGCCGTCGCCCATGAGGTGCGGCACGGCGGCGAGCGCGGCGGATGCGGACGCCATCGCCTCCTGGAGGTCCGCGCTGCCGAGGTCGAGGGGCACGGCGCTCGTCGACGCGGCCTGCTCCGCCGTGGTCACGGGCAGGTTCGCGGCGGTGAGGATCGGCAGGTTGAGGTCCTGCGGGTAGGTGGGAAAGAGCTCCTCGACGCGGGCGACGTCACCGATCGACGAGAACGAGGCGGCGCGCTCCAGCTCGGCGTCGTAGTTGCCGCGCAGGTCCCACGCCATGGCCTTGAGCCACGCGAGCGAGTCGATGGGGTCCCACTCCTGCGGCGCCCCGACCTCCACCTGGAGCCCGAGCACGCTGTACTCGACGGCGACGGCACCCGGGTCCCGGCCGTCGAGGTAGTCGTTGACCCCGTCGGCGTAGGCCTGGAGGGCGTCGCGCGTGGCGGGCTGGAGCAGGGTCCACTCCTGCTGGGCCACCCGGCGCCAGCCGAACGTGCGGATCACCTTGTCCGCGGCCAGCGCGTCCTCGTTCTCCCCCACCAGCTCCGAGAGACGCCCGGACGTCACGTGCCGGCGGTAGTCCATCTCGAAGAAGCGGTCCTGCGCGGCCACGTAGCCCTGGGCGCGGAACAGGTCGCCCGACGTCGTCGCCGTGATCGTCGGCACCCCGCGGTCGTCACGCGTCACGACGACGTCGGCGTCGAGCCCGGTCAGCTCCTTCTCGCCCGAGACCTCCGGGAGCGGCCGGCGCACGACGATCACGGCGGTGACCATCACGGCGACGAGCGCGACGACGACCACCGCGGCGACGGTGACCAGGGAGACACGAAGGAGGCGACGACGAGGCACGCTTCGGAGGGTACTTCGCCGCTGCGGGTCCGGCCGTCGTGGCGACCGGCGCGGGCGGTCGGAATGTCCCGAGCGGCACAACGGTTAGGATTGGCACTCGGATGATGCGAGTGCCAGACCATCGCGACCCGCTCGACCAGCTGCCAGGAGACCTTCAGTGCCCACCTACGCCTACGCCTGCACGGCGTGCGGTCACGCCTTCGAAGCCGTCCAGTCGTTCAGCGACGACTCGCTGAGCGTCTGCCCCGAGTGCGACGGACGCCTGCGCAAGGTCTTCTCCTCCGTCGGCGTCGTGTTCAAGGGCTCCGGCTTCTACCGCAACGACGCGCGCGCCGGTGCCAAGTCGTCGGCCCTGAGCCCCGCCGCCAGCACGCCGAGCTCCACGCCGGCGTCGACCTCGTCCTCCTCGTCGGACTCCTCGACCTCCAGCACGCCGTCGACGCCCGCTCCGGCAGCGAAGCCCGCAGCCTCCGCCTGACCTTCTCCGCCTGAGCCTCGGCGCCGTCACCCGCGGGTGACGGCGCCGTTCTCGTCTCTCGAGCCGTCCGCAGCCCGGTCGCACGGCCGGGCGTCCACAGCCTCTCGGCGCGCGGCATGCTGCCCCGGTGGCCCGCCTACGGTCGGCCGTCATGCACCCTCAGCAGCTCGCCGGACGTCCCGCGCCGCTCCCCCACCGCCGCCGACCGTTCGCGGTGGCCCTGCGGTCCGCGCTGTGGCGCTGGCGGTTCGCGGTCGCGGCGGTGCTCGTCGGCACCGCCGCCGCCTGCACGGTGCAGTCGCTCCGCCCAGCCGACCCACCCACGTCGGCGGTCGTGGTGGCGTCCCGCGAGATCCCGGCCGGGACCACGCTGACCAGCGCCGACGTTCGCGTCGCCCGGTTCCCGCGATCCGTCGCGCCTGCCGGGGCGGTGGCGGACCCGGCGGAGGTGATCGGCGGCTCGGCCGCCGTCCCGCTCGGGGTCGGCGTTCCCGTCCTGTCCGGCCTGCTGGCCGACGACGAGGTCCGCGGTCCACCCGGCACCGTCGTCGCGACGGTCCGCTTCGCCGACCCGGCGGTCGCCGGGCTGCTGTCGCCCGGAGTCCGGGTCGACGTGCTGGCTGCCACGCCGGAGGGCGGGCCGGGCGGGGTCGTGGCGACACGTGCGCTCGTCCTGCCGGTCGCCCGCCAGGACTCCCCCGGTGGGGCCTTGGGGCTGAGCGGCTCCGGCGACGCGTCCGTCCCGGTCCTGCTCGCCGTCTCCCCGACCGAGGCGCCAGCCCTTGCGGGAGCGGCCGCCTCCGCCTTATTGTCGGCGGTCGTCGTGCCATGATCGTGCAAACCGGACGAGTTGCGTCGACGGAGCACGACAACCCCCAGACCTCCGACCCACCTCAGTGACCGCAGAAGGCGGACCACCGACCGAAGGGAATCGCGACGATGCTCCAAGGATTCAAGGACTTCATCTCCCGCGGCAACGCGATCGAGCTGGCCGTCGGTGTCGTGATCGGTGCCGCGTTCGGCCAGGTGGTCGCGGCGCTCGTCGACGGGTTCATCGGGCCGCTGATCGCCGCCATCCTCGGCCAGACGGATCTGAGCTCCGTCTGGACCTTCTCGATCAACAACGCGGTGTTCTCGCTGGGTCTGATCCTCCAGGCCCTGATCCTGTTCCTGTTCACGGCCGCTGCCGTGTACTTCTTCATCGTCGTCCCGATGAACGCCCTGGCCGCGCGCCGCAAGCGCGGCGAGGAGGCCGAGCCCGAGGCTCCGGCCGAGGACATCCTGGTGCTCCAGGAGATCCGCGACCTGCTGGCCCGCAACCTCACCCCGGCGATCGTCAACGACGCGGGGACCGGTGCCACCACCACGCCCCCGCCGTCGATCCCGCCGGCCGTCTGACCCGACAGCCACGAACGCCCCGGGTGAGCTCACCCGGGGCGTTCGTGTTGCTACCGGAGAGCGTCGAGGAACGCGAGGGAACGCTCGGTGAGCAGCTGCGCCGCCGCCGGGTCGTACGAGGACAGGCTGCTGTCCGCGAACAGGTGCTGGTCGCCCGGGTAGACGAAGAGCTCGGCGTGCTCGGCCTCCTTCACGAGGGCGCGGGCCGCGTCGATGTCCCCCTCGCCGGCGAAGAACGGGTCGGCATCCATCCCGTGGATCTGCACCGGGACCCCCTTCGGCCACGGGCTGTCGAACTCCGCCGTGGGGACGCACGACTGGTAGAACAGCGCGCCGCGGGCACCGGGACGCGTCTGAGCGAGCATCTGCGCGGGCAGCACCCCGAGGGAGAACCCGGCGTAGACCAGCCCGGTGGGCAACGTGTCCACGGTCTTCTGGCCGCGGCCCATCACGGTGCCGAACCCGACCTCGTCGGCATAGGCCAGGCCCGACTCGAGGTCGTCGAACACGTGCCCGTCGAACAGGTCCGGCACGTGCACGGTGTGCCCGGCGGCGCGGAGCGTCTCCGCGAACTCCTGGACGCCGGACGTCAGCCCCTGGGCGTGGTGGAACAGCAGGACCTCAGCCATCGATCTCTCCTTCGTGGGGTGCACCCGCGCAACCCGGCGATCCTCTCGCACGGGTCCGACACGCGCTCTACCAGTGCGGCGGCTTGTCCTGGCTCAGCCGGTCGTCGTTGGAGCCGGCGTCGCGGTCGCCCCAGCCGACGTCGGAGTCGTCGACGCTGCGCCGCGCGACCGCCGGCTCGGGCGCGGGCGTCGCCGACCCCGTCGGGACCGGAGTCTCAGCGGCGGGGTGCGTGGAGACGAGGTTCGCGTCGTCGCCGCCGACCGTGCCCGCGTGGCGGACTGCCCGGCGCGGGCGACGGGCAGGAGTCTCGGACGCGGTCACGCCTCGATGATCCCACCTGGTCGGTCAGCGCATCGCCCGGGTGATCGCGCTGCGCACCGCGGTGTCGATCCGGTACGACCGACGGGTGATGCCCAGCTCGTCACGGAGCGCCGCCGCCAGCTGCTCGCGCGTCCGCTCCTGCTCGTCGGACTGGAGCCACGTCACCAGCTCGTCCAGCTGGTCGTCGCTGTACGCGCCGATGGGCAGGCCGCGGCGCACGTCGGGCCGCTGCCGGGTCGGAACCGCGAGGGCGAGCTGGAGGGCACGGCTGGGCGGCTCCTCAGTGGGCTCATCGACGGGCGCATCGACGGGCTCTGCGGCGGCCGGCCCCACGTCAGTCGGATCGGCGTCGGCGGCCTCGATGACCTCGACCGTCGACCACACCCCCGTCGCGGGACGGGGCTCGTTCGGGTGGGCCGATGCTCGCGCCGCCGCCCGAGCGGCCGAGGACTCGGGCGTCGGCAGCTCCTCGGCGTCGTCGGCCTCGTCGAGCAGACCCAGCTGCAACGGGGCGCTGCGGGGCGGTGCCGGGGCGGGGACACGCGCGTGCACGGCGCGGCGGATGCGGTCGACCTCCGCCTGCGGGTCCATGAACGCGGCCGCGGACCAGACGCGGATGACGCTCCAGCCCACGCGCTCGAGGCGGTCGGCGGTGAGGCGGTCCCGGACCCGGACGCTGGGCTCGGCGGTGTACTCGGCGTCGTCGGTGAGCACCGCGACGAGCATCTCGCCCGGCAGGTCCGGGTGGCCGACGACCAGCGGGATCCGGTCGCCGCCGGGGATGCCGTGGTCGGCCTCCACCAGCAGACCGTGCTTCCAGAGGCGCTCGGCGAGGTCGAGCAGCAGGCGGTCGGGCTGGGCCGCCGCGGCCAGTGCCTCGTCCGCGGCAGCCGCGGCCGCCGACAGCGACCGCAGCAGCGGGTCGGTGGGCTCGGGCGGCGTCACCAGGTCGGCGACGTCGTGCCCGGCTCCGCGGCGGGCAGCGAACGCGAGCAGGTCGGCCAGCAGCCGCGGGCCGGGCCCGCGCAGCCGCTCGGGGTCGAGGTCGTCGGACCCGAAGCACGCCACCAGCGTGAGCCGGTGCCGGGTGGACCCGAGGGCGTCGAGCAGCAGCGCGTCGCCGCCGGGCGCGGAGATCGGACCGAACGTGTGCAGCACGCGGCGGTGCGGGGTGCGGCCCAGGCCGAGCGACAGGATGATCGCCTCGCGGCGCAGACCGGCGACGTTGGGCAGGTCGGTGACCACGAACGGGTCGACGCGCCCGGAGTCGAAGAACGCGGCGAGCGCGGGGTTGCCGCGGACCTCGGACAGGACGGCCTCGCGGACGGCCTCGGCGTGGGTGGAGGTGACCGTGATGACCGCGAGCGTCTCGTCGGGCCGCAGCAGGGCGTGCGTGAGCACCAGCTCGACGACGTGCTCGACCTCCTCGCGCGTCGAGTCCACGGACCCGGTGTCGCGGTCGGGCATGCCCGTGCCGTCCACGACGTCGAGGCCGACCAGCGGGCGGTACTGCGGCAGGGGCGTCGCGCGCAGCACGCCGGCGTAGCCGTGGGCGGCGAGGAACGCGGTGAGGTACGGGTCGCGGCGGGACGAGTCGGCGCGCAGCGCCACCGACGGCAGCACGTCGGCCAGCTCCCGGACCGCGGAGCCGGACGCGCACCGCGCGTCGCCGACCACGACGACCTGCCGCCCGCGCGCCACCGCGGCGAGCGCGACCTCGACGGGCAGGTGCGCGGCGGAGTCGATGACCACCAGGTCCACGGTGCGCGTCGGCGGCAGCACCTGCGGGACCAGCATCGGGCTGGCGGCGACGACCGGCCGCAGGCGTCGCGCCACGTCGGGGTGCCGCACGACGGTGTCGCGCAGCGAGGTCAGCCGGTCCTCGACCAGGTCCGCGAACAGGGCCTCGGCCTGCTCCCGGTGCTGGCGCAGCGCGTGCGAGACGTGGCCGACGACGGCGCCGAGCACGGGTCCGGACAGGCTCTTCACGTGCGCGCGGTCGAGCGTCGCGTACTGCGCGGACAGCGCGCCGAGCGCGGTGCCGTCGTACCCGGCCAGCGCGGGGTCCTCCGAGAGGATCTGCTCGATGACGGTGCTCCACCACGCAAGGTCCAGCTCGGCCGGCGCGATCGCGGGGTCGATGCGACGGGTCGCCAGGTCGTCGACGAGCGCGCCGAGGCCGGCGTTCCGCAGCCGGTGCAGGAGGCCCGTGCGGTCGGGCAGGTCGGTCAGCGCGTCGGTGTCGGACCGCAGGCGGGTCAGCCGCTCGGTCAGCGCCGCGAACGGCAGGCTGGACAGGCCGCCTCCGCCGGGGGTGGTCGCCAGCACCTCGTCGAGAGCGTCGAGGTCGGCGCGCACCGCGGCGAACTCCTCCTCGATGTGCTCGAGGCCGTCGGGCAGCCGCGGCCACCCGCCGGACGGGCAGTGCGCCTGCCAGATCTCCCGCTGCGCCTGCACCTCCAGCAGCCCCGCGTGCAGGTCGGCCACCGGGCGGCCCGGCCGGACCATGTCCTTCGACTGCTTGCGCAGGCGGCGACGGAGCCAGTAGCCCATCTCCATCCCGCGCTCGGCCCGCCACTCCTTGGTGGCCGTGGCAGCGACGAGGTCGGCGGCGGTGCGCTCGAACACGATCGGCTGGAACACGTCGAGCGCCGCGCGGACCCCGTCGAGCATGGTCAGCTGCTCGGCCCACGCCACGACGGTGGTCGCCTGGGTCAGGCCCGTCTCGGCGGCCACCTGTGCGGTGCGCTCGACGAGCGCCGGGAGGGTGGAGTCGAGCACGCGAGCCAGGCGGCGGACCACGTTGTCGGCGTCGGCACGCGTGCGCAGGTCGGCGCCGTACCAGGGGGTGTCCGTGGGCCGCATGCGGAAGGCGCCCAGCTCCCCCACGCGCACCAGGTCGGCGGTCAGGTCCGCGCGGCGGGGCGCGTCGAGCACCCGCGCGACGTCCGGCGACAGGCGCACGGTCGTCTTGGGCGTCGGGCGCGTGGAGGTCAGGCGTGCCAGCTGCTGGAGCGCGTCGTACGCCGAGACCCCCCACGGGGTGCGCTCGGCGTGCAGCGCGTCCACGTAGGCCCGGAGACGCTCCCGCGTGCTGACGAGCTCACCGCGCAGCGCCACGACACCGTGCGCGTCGACCGCGGGCGCCTCGAGCGTCATGGCACCGAGCAGGCGTCGGGCGATCGCCGAGCGCCAGCCGGCCTCGGGCGCGACGTCGAGCAGCAGGTCACCCAGGCCCAGCACGCCCAGCCGGTCCGCGAGCGCGGTGGCCGCGCGGCGGTGCCCAGGCACGTACAGGACGGTGCGGCCGCTGGCGGCGGCGTCGGCGACGAGGGCGGCCAGCGTGCCTGTGACGTCGGCGCCGGCGGGGGCGTCGACGAACAGGTGCGCGCCGGTGGCCACCACGTCGAGCACGTGCTGCTGCGCGGGGTCCAGGTCCCCGACGCCTCGCTCGTGGCCGGGGTCGCGGTCGCCGCGGACGGGCACGGGCAGCACCCGACGCAGGCGGGTCCGGGACTCCTCGACCCCCGCGAGCGCGGAGACGACCTCGTGGCGCTCGAGCGTGCCGGACAGGTTGTCCAGGTCGTCGACCAGGATCTGGCCGGGGTGGACGAAGGTGCCGACCACCACCCGCTCACTCATGGAGAAGTCGTCGAGCACGGCCTCCCCCAGCGACGTCAGCCGCTGGAGCGCGCCGCGCGGGTCGAAGCCGTTCGAGGTGAAGGTGCCGCGTGCGACCGCGCCCGGGTCGAGCAGGGCACCGCGTGCGCGCAGGGCCCGTGCGAGCACGGGGTTGACCTCGAGCGACGGCTCGAGGGCCAGCTCGTAGTCGCTCTCGCCCGACCCCCGGGCGCGCAGGGTGACGGGCCGCAGGAGCACGGGGGCGCGAACGGTGCGCGGGGCGGCCGCGTCGTGCTGCTCACCCTCCCCGGCGCGCTGGCGGGTGACCGAGGCGAGCGCGGCGACGTCGTCGCTGGCGATGTCCGGCGTGGTGCGCTCGGTCCAGGTGGCCACACCGATGGCCAGCGAGGTGGGCGCGATGCCGTACCGCTGCGCGTACACGGCGGCGCGGGCGCTCACGGCCCGGGCGCGACGGCGGGCAGTCGAGAGGGCCGACCCCTCACGGATGAGGTTGGACAGGCGCGTCTCCCGGCCGGCGAACAGCTGCGAGATGCCGGACGGGTGCGCGGCCGACAGGTCGAGCGCGGCGTCGCCGAGCAGCTCGACGTCGACGAGCGTCGACCCACCTGCGGCCTCGACGAGGGCAGCGCGCCACGTGGCGACGGCTCCTTCGAGGAGCTCGGCAGGCGTGGGGGGCTCGACGAGCACCGGGCGGTCGGCTGGGTCTGCGCCGGTCTCAGGAGCCTGGTCGGGTCCCGGGCCGGTGGTGCGCACGGGGATGGTCACGCTGGAACGCTAACCGCGCTGCCGCATGTTCTCGGGCATGGCGCGCCGTAGGTGCCCGACCCGGACACACAGAGAGCGGGACGGGTCAGGGGACCCGTCCCGCTCTCCGGACGCTACGACGGTGCGCACCGCGCAGGGGGCAGGCGATGCGCACCGTCAGGACGAGTGTGCGGCACGAATACGGTGCTGGTCAAACGTCCAGGCCGCCCATCCGGGTGAATCCCGCGGGTGGAATGGCGAACCTGGGAGCCGTCTGCATGCGACCGGTGAACGGCGGCCCGGATGGCGTCGCCGCACCGCTGTCGGAGGGTGCGGCGACGCGAGCGGAGGCGTCGTCAGATGGCGCTCTTGCAGCACGGCTGGATGGACAGCTGGGCCTGGGCGGACGACGCGGTGGCACCCGTGATTCCGGTGACGGCGGCGAGGGCGATGGCCAGGGCGATGCTGAGCTTCTTCATGAGGGGACCTTCCCGAGGATGTACCGGACTCTCCCGTACACCTGGAATGGTCCCTAGCCCATGTCTGGACCGCAATGACGCAGGACACTAGGGGGTAGACATCACGCTCGCGGAGGGATAGGGAGCACCCCCCGGATGCCCGCCGCCGCGAGCGCACGGCCGTACGCCTCGACCACCCGCTCGTCCTCGTCGCCGGCCACCCGCAGGCGGTCACCGATGCGCCGCCACAGCGTCGCGGCCGACCGCCCGGACGAGATCATGTCCAGCAGCTCGGCCGCCGACCGGTACTCCTTGACCGCCTCGGTCCGGGCGCGCTGGGCGAGCATCGCGTCGCCGAGAGCCTCGTGCGCGGACGCGGCGTCGCGACGCACCCCCTCACGCAGCAGCTCGACAGCCCGCTTGGCGTAGTGCTGCGCCTGCGCGGGGTCGTCCAGCAGCAACCACGCGCGCGACCGGACCGAGTCGGCGCGGGCCAGCTCGATCTGCGACTCGCCCACCTCCAGCGCCGTCTGCGCGGCGTCGAGGTCCGCCAGCGCCTCGGCGGCCCTCGGGGGGTCGACGGAGACGAGCAGCAGCGCCCGGTCCAGCCGGAGGCGGGGCAGGTCGCGGTCGATCTCGTCGGCACCCGCCAGCGCGATCGCGGCCTCCAGCTGCGCCAGTGCGGAGTCGGGCTCCCCCAGCGCGTCGTCGATGAACGCCAGGTTCCAGTGCACGGACGACACCGCACGCGCCGAGCCGTGCCGACGGGTGTGCGCGAGCAGCTGCCGACCGCGGTAGCGCGCGTACGTGGTGTCCCCCCGGGCGATGTACGCCCAGACGATCGTCGACTCCAGGCGCACCACCTCGTCGCTGCCGGCCACCGACTCGGGCAGCTGCGCCAGCAGGGCCTCCCCGCGTGCGACGGCGCGGTGCAGGTCCGCGGACTCGGTCAGGGCCATGACGATCCGCATCGCCGAGTAGGCGGCCTGCGTGTACCGGCGCGCGCCGATCAGCTGCGCACACACGCGTTCCAGCGCCTCGACCGAGCCCTCCAGGTCACCCGCGAGGTCCAGGGCCTCGGCGTGCGCCAGCCCGACGCGCGCGGCGGTGTCGACGTCCAGACCGCCCAGGTCCACCTGCGCCAGGACGTCGGCCGCCTCCCGCGCGTCCCCCATCCGGGACAGCCGACGCGCCTCGACGAGCGCGTCCTCGGCCGAGCGGTAGTCGGGCGCCTGCTCGCCGTCGAGCAGGTAGGCCACGGACACGCCCAGCACCTCGGCCACCCGGGCCAGCGCGTCCTCGCCCAGGGTGCGACGGTCACGCTCGACGTGGGAGATGTAGGTCGGGTGCACGCCCGCACGACGCGCGAGCTCGCCCTGGCTGAGCCCGGCCTTCTGGCGCGCGTCGCGCACACGTCTGCTCAGCGGATTCACGTACTTACGATAGGGACCCCCGACGACCATCGGAAGCGGAGGCCCCGCGACCGCAACCCGTCCGAGTGAACGATCCGGACATTCCCCCTCAATCTCGGCATAGCGACCACGGGCGATGTCCCGCACACTGGCGGGATGAACCCGCCCGCCGCAGTCCCGACGACGGCAGGCGTGCGCCAGCTCGACGTGCTGGTGGTCGGCAGCAGCAACGTCTGCCGGTCGCTCGCGGCGGAGCGCCTGGTGCGCGACCGCCTCGGCGCGGGCGGCGGCGTGGCGGTGACCAGTGCCGGGACGCGCACGGAGCCCGGCGAGCGGGTTCCGGAGCTGTTGAGCGAGCTCCTCACCGGCGCCGGTCTGGGGACGGACGCGCACCACGCGCGCGAGCTGACCGCGGAGATCATCGCGTCCGCCGACCTCGTCCTCACGACCACCCGGTCCGAGCGCGCCACCGTGGTCCGGCAGGTCCCGGCGGCGGTCGGCCGGACTTTCACCCTCCGCGAGCTCGCCCGCGTGGCCGGATCTCTCGGTCCGGCGGCGCTCCCGGAGGGTGACGTGGCCGCGCGCCTGTCGGCCCTGGTCCGGGCCGCGCCGGCGCGCCGCGGGCCCACCGCGCCCGCGGATCCCGCCGACGACGACCTGCTGGACCCGGCCGCCCTGGGCAAGGGGGCGTACCAGCGGTCGTTCGACCAGGTGCGGGCCGCGGTCGACGCCATCGCGTGGGCGGTGCTCTCGAACCCGAGCCAGCCGGTCCCCGCCCCACCCGAGCCAGTCGTGGCGCCGGTGCGGCCCAGCCACCGCCTGCGGAACGCGGCGATCGCCGTGCTCGGTTCCTTCCTGCTCCTCATCGTCGTCGCCACGTGCGGCGCTCTGCTCGTGGCCGGTGTGCTCGACAGCCGGGTCGACCGCTTCCCCGACCCCTTCGCCGGTCTGACCGACCGCCCGGCCCCGTTCGCGTCGGGTCCGGGCGAGGCGGCTCCGGTGACGATCCTGGTGCTCGGCTCCACCGACGACGTGCGCACCGAGGACACCGAGGACTGGGCCGCCGCGGCCGCGCAGACCGACGTCGTCATGCTCGCGCACGTCTCCGCAGACCGCTCCAGCGCCCAGGTGGTCGCCATGCCGCCGGACCTGTGGGTGGAGGTGCCCGGCACCGGTCCGGGCACCCTGCGCTCCGCGTTCGCGGCCGGTGGGCCGCCCGGGGCCGTGGAGACGGTCGAGCACCTCACGGACGTCCGGCTGGACCACGTGGCGCTCACCGACTCCGAGACCTTCGCCCGGGTCACGCAGGAGCTCGGCGGCGTGTACCTCGACCTCGAGTCCGACCTGGTGGTGAACGGCCGGGTGGCCGCCGCGGCCGGCGAGCGCCGCCTCAGCGGGGAGCAGGCGCTGGCGTGGGTGCGCGGGACCGGCGCGGACGACCTGGCGCGGGCCGAGCGGTCGGCGGTGTGGCTGCGCGCGATCCTGGACCGGCTGGGCGACAGCGACGTGCGCGGGAACCCGATCACCTGGCTGCGGCTGCTGGGTGTGGTCTCCGGCTCGGTCGCGGTGGACGAGAGCTTCGACCGCGCCGAGATGGTGGGGCTGCTCACGAGCATCCGCGCCCTGGGCCCCGGCGAGGTGGAGGTGGTCGGCGCCCCGACGACCGTCTCCGCGGCCGGCGAGCAGCCCGTGCTGGTGCCGGACGCCGTGCCGTTCGGCACCCTCATGGACGCGCTGCGGGCCGACACGCTCGACGAGCACCTGGACGCCGGCGGCTAGCCTCCCGCATGGACGGTGACGACCACCTTTGCCCGGGCGTGCTCGCCCTCGAGGTAGCGCATGGCGTCCGCGGCCGCGGGTAGCGGATAGGTCCGGTCCACGGCGGGCACGATCGTCCCGGCCTCCGCCAGCTCCCGGAGGGTGTCGAGGTGCTCGGCGCCGGGACTCGTCGACAGCGCGACGATCCGGTGCCGCACGAACGGCGCCGCCAGCTTGCTCCGCAGCAGCAGACCGATCGGGCCGAACAGCGAGCCACCCTCGGAGACCCCGCCGCCGGACAGGACGAGGGTCCCGTCGGGCGTGAGCGCGCGACGCAGGTCGCGCAGGGAGCGGTTGCCGACGAGGTCGAGGACGACGTCGTACCGGCGGCCGGCACGGAACGCGTCGTCGCGCGTGTAGTCGACGACGTGGTCGGCGCCGAGCGACCGCACGAGCTCGACGTTGCGGGTGCTGCACACTGCGGTCACCTGGGCGCCGTACGCGTGCGCCAGCTGCACCGCGAACGTCCCCACGCCCCCGGACGCGCCGTTGATCAGGAGGCTCTGACCGGGACCGACGCGGCCTCGCAGCCCCTGCAGGGCCGTCGTCGCCGCCAACGGCATCGCGGCCGCCTGCTCGAAGGTCAGGTGGTCGGGCTTGCGGGCGACCCGGCGCTCCGGCGCGCTGACGTACTCCGCGAGCGCGCCGTCGGACTCCCCGTAGACGTCGTCGCCGGGACGCAGGCGGGTCACGTCGCTGCCGACCGCCTCGACCGTGCCGGCGAAGTCCGAGCCCCGGATCAAGGCCTTGGGGGCACGCCGACCGAAGTCGGGCGACAGCCGGGCGACGTAGGGGTCGCCGCGCATCAGGTGCCAGTCGCGCGCGTTCAGCGATGCGGCCCGCACCCGGACCAGGACCTCGTCCGCAGCCGGGACGGGAGTGTCGACGTCGGCGAGCGTGAGCTCGTCGGGTGAGCCGTACCGATGCTGCACGATCGCCTTCATGGCGCCTCCCTTACGTTGTAAGGAGAGCCTGCCTTACAACGTAAGGGTGGTCAAGGGGTCGTGGCCACCCGCCGCCGGTCGAGGCCGTCGAGCAGCAGGTCGAGCCCGAACTCGAACTCGGTCTGGTCGTCGCACCAGCCCAACGTCGACGCGGGGTCGTCGTGCGCGATCTCGGACAGCATCGCCACGAGGTTCGGCAGCTCGGCGGCGACCTCCGGCGGCAGCGAGTCGGCGGACCCGCCGTCGCCCGGGTCGAACAGCTCCTGCGAGAACCCCATGGCGCGGCTGCCCAGCGCGTGCAGCGCGTGGTGGGCGAGGTCGAAGGAGAAGCCACCCGCGCGCAGGAGGCCGACGAGCCGGTCGTGGTAGCGCACCACCTCCGGGCTCGTCGCCGCCCGGGTGGACAGCAGCCGCGACGCCCACCGGTGCCGCAGCAGCACAGCGCGGGCGGCGAGGATCCGCGTCCGCACGGCGACCTGCCAGTCACCCCCGGCGTCCAGCTCGTCGACCGCCTCGTTGATCTCCCGCACGACGAGGTCCACCGCACCGTCGAGCAGGGCGTCCTTGTTGGCGACGTGGTGGTAGAGCGACATCGCCTCGGCGCCGAGCTCGTCGCCGACCCGGCGCATCGTCACCGTCTCGATGCCGTGCTCGTCGGCGATCGCGACCGCGGTCCGCAGCACGCGCTCGCGGCTGAGCGGGAGCCGCTGCTCCGACCTCGACGACGCCACGTCTCCCATGCTCGGATCGTACGGCCGGCGTTCCCTGGGGTCGGCCTGGGGTTTCCCCACCGATCTGGGGCACCCCAGGGTCCTCGTTCATGGCAACCAGGCCGGCACGCGGCCTGACCCACCATGAAGGGCACGATCATGACCACCGTCTTGGACGACATCAACGACGCAGTCAAGGACTACCCGACGAACTACCTGACCATCGAGATCATCGACGTGAACTGGCCGGGCGTGGCCATCAACGACGGTGAGGAGGTGGAGTTCCGCTTCCAGGTCACCAACAGGGGCCCGCTCACGATGACCGACCTCTCCTTCAAGGTCGAGGGACGCAACGGCACGGAGATCAAGGTCAGCGGCGCCGCCGCGCAGTGGGAGGACTGGCACGAGACCAGACCCGGCTGGTTCCCCGACCTGAACGCGCACGCGGGAACGACCCCGGTGACCTGGACGGGCGATCCGTTCCTGTTCCGGGCCACCAACGCGTTCACGACGCCCCGCGAGCTCGTCCGGGTCTCGGTCGCCGGCTGGCAGACGACCTGGGACCACATGCTCACCAACCACACGGAGGCCGACCCCGACCTGCGGGGCAGCTACAGCAGCGCCGTCGCGGTGCAGTGAGGGCCGACCGATGCCCACCGTCAGGCACGCCCACTTCGAGTTCTTCGAGGCCAACGGCTTCGTGGCGGGCGACACCCGCACCATGAGGCTCTTCCTGCCCGCCCGAGCCGCCGGCTCGTACGTGCAGACCGCGGTCGCGGCGAGCGCCAGCCCGTTCCACGCGTCCAACGAGAACCGTCAGCTGCGGGTCACCACCCTGTCCATCAAGTCGGACGACCCGAACCCCAACACCAACAACCTCCCCACCGTCCGGGTGAAGGTGGAGAGCATCGGGCCGGACGCGCCCCTCATCTGGTACCTCAACCTCAGCTTCATCGAGCCGTAGGACGGAGACCGACCATGAAAGCGCACGTCACGTACGCCGACGACGGCACGATCCTCTCGATCGGCCTCGGGGGCGGCCTGCTGGCCGACGACGAGTCGACTTCCGGGGAGTTCGAGCTCCCCGTCGGCTTCCCCAGCCTCTCCGGCCCGGATGCCGAGGCGGAGGTCTCCCGGGCCGTGGCCCAGCTCGTGGCCAGGCCCGGGGGCACGACCCTGACCGCCCGGTCCTGAACGGCCTCGCGCGATCCCTCCGTCATCCCGGAGGGATCGCGCGAGCCATGTCAGGCGGTGGGGACCCGCCCCTTGACGCGTCGGGGCACCCCGCGGCGCCGCACCCGCGTGATCCGCCTGCGGACCACCGCTGCCGCCGCCACCGTGGCGTCGGCCCCCGCGAGCCTGCGCTGCGCGGCCGCGTAGGCGGGCACCAGGAGGACCACGGCGCCGATCCACGCCAGCGGGTTGCCCCAGACCACACCGCTGTACCCGTAGGCCGCGCCGAGCACGCCCGCGGCGCCGACGCGGCAGACCAGCTCGATCACGCCGGTCAGGGTCGGGACCACCGTCTGCCCGAGACCCTGGAGCGCACCGCGCAGCACGAACAGGACGCCGAGCACCACGTAGAGCACCCCGTTGACCAGCAGGTAGTGCGCGGCCATGTCGACGACGCGCTGCTCCCCCTCGCCCACGAAGACGCCGATGATCGCCGACCCGCCGGCCACGAGCACGAGCCCGAGCACCGCCGAGCCGACCACCGAGATGCCCATCGCCTGCACGACTCCCTGCCGGATGCGGTCCGGCCGGCCGGCGCCCAGGTTCTGCGCGACGAACATCGACACCGCCAGGCCGAGCGACGCCAGCAGCGCGACCGCGAGCCCGTCCACGCGGGCGGCCGTCGTGTAGGCGGCGACGGCGTCGGATCCCAGCGCGTTCAGGCGCACCTGCACGGCGAGCGTGCCGATCGCGATGATCGACGCCTGGAACCCCATCGGCAGCCCGAGCCGCAGGTGCTTGCGCAGCTCGGCGCCGCTGACCCGCCAGTCGTCGCGGTGCACGTGCAGGACCGGCACCCGGCGCCGCACGAACTCGAGGCAGAGGGCCACCGAGACGCCCTGCGAGACCACCGTCGACCATGCCGCACCGGCCACGCCCATGCCCAGCCCGGCCACCGCACCGACCACCAGCACGATGTTCAGGACGCAGCTGAGCGAGAGGAAGATCAGGGGCGTGCGCGAGTCGCCGATGGCCCGGATGACCGCCGACAGGAAGTTGAAGGACATCATCGTGCTGACGCCGAGGAAGCTGATGACCGCGAAGGTCGTCGCCTCCGGCAGCAGCTCCTCGGGCGTGTGCATCAACCGCAGCGCCGGGCCCGCGAGCAGCGGTGCCGCCACGGTGAGCACCACGCTCGTCGCCGCCGACAGGACCGCGCCGGCCGCGACCGACCGACGCACCGCCGCGTGGTCCCCCGCGCCGAACGCGTGCGCGGTCGGGATCGCGAAGCCGTTGGTCATGCCCCACGCGAAACCGAGCAGGAGGAACAGCAGCGCCCCCGTGGCACCGACGGCGGCCAGCGAGTCGACGCCGAGGACGCGGCCGACGACGACGGCGTCGGCCGCTTGGTAGAGCTGCTGGACGACGTTGCCGACGAGCAGGGGGACGGCGAACAGGAGGATGACGCGCCAGGGGCGACCGGCGGTGAGGACCTTGGGCACAGCGGAACCTTGAGACGAAGGGGCGGGGGTCGAACGTCCGCGGAGGTCGGGGGGCCGGGTCGCGTCGCACTCGATCGTATCGATACGATCCCGCGCGGTCGACGCTAATTGATGCAGGTCACAGGGCGGGAGCACCCGGATCCGGAGGACTCGGGCATCCCGGACCCGAGCGCGGCTGCGGGCGCCGGCGATGCTCGCCGACGCCCGCGGTGGGGTGATGCGTGCCGTGCCTACACCGCGCGGTTCCGCAGGTTCCGGGCGTGGTGGTACGCGTCGATCGTCGCCTGGTCCCAGATCCCCGTCGCCGGGCGACCGATCGCCTGCTGGATCGCCGCCGTCGTGCGGTCGTGGGCCGCGCGGGACTGGTTGCCCCACACGCCGTCGTCCGCGACGCCGACCACCCGCTGCGTGAAGTCGATCCCGAAGGGGAAGGTGACGCCCATGATGTTGCTGGCCGCCTTCACCGCCTCGGCACGCATGTCGGTGTCCGCACCCCACACCTGGTCGTCGCTCGTACGGACCGCGCGCTGGAGTGCCGCGGTCAGGACGTCGCCGCCACCCCGCGGCACGAACGAGTCCAGCCCCAGGTGGCTGAACGGTCCGACGTCCACGTGCAGGTGGTTCTTGTGCTGGCCGGCGATCCCGTTGACGCCGTCGCGTGCGTAGATGACGCCGAGCCCGAGCTCCTGCGCCCGGTCGAGGGCCGCGATGAGCTGCTCGCGCTCGTCGGGACCGTTCTTGTTGATGTCGGCTGCCTTGCCGAAGCCGCCATCGGAGTCGAAGTGCCACGACCCATGCGTGTGCACGTCGTGGACGGTGGCGAAGCCGTGCATCTCGCCGACCGAGTAGCCGTTGCGCTGGGCCCACAAGCAGAACGTCACGAGCGTCTGCGTGGGAGACAGCTGAGCGCCGAGTGCCATCAGAGGTCCTTCCCTTCCAGAGTCGCGCGCCGTTGCGACGCGTGCGTTGAAAGGGAAGGGGGGCCATGGGTGGCCCAGATACGTCAGTCGGCGGCTGCTGCCTCGATCGCGTCGAGGTCGCGGACGGCGTAGCGGTGGTGCTCCCACTCCTCCTCGAGGATCGTGTGCAGGCAGGACAGGACGGTCTCGGGGTACTGCGGCGACCACGGATTGGTGCGCGGCGCGGCCAGCTCCTCGGGTGTGACGGTCGCGAGGAAGTCCCGCACCATCGCCACGCGCTCCGCCCGGACCGCGAGCACCTCGTCGTACGACGGCAGCTCGGTGACGAAGATCGACAGGTCCAGCCCGTCGCCGCTGGCCGCCGTGTTCGGCTGACCGATCGGGTGGTACGGCTGCTCGACCTCCAGGATCGCCCGACGCAGCCACGTGTCGGTGGCCATGACCAGGTGCCGCAGCGTCTGCGCGAACGACCACTCCCCGTCGACGGACACGTCGACCGTGCCGGGCGGCATCGCGGCGGCCCGCTCGAGCGTCGCCGCCCAGGTGCTCTGAAGCACCTCCCACGCCGCGCGCAGGCCCCCGGGGTCGCCGGCGCGCTGGTCGGCGCGGCCGGGGAACCGGCGGTTGAGCTCCGCCTCGACGAAGGGCACGACGTTCACGCCGTTGACCAGGAGCACGCCGCCGGTCTCCAGCAGCCACGGCGCGTCGATGTCCGCCCCCGCCACATCGACCCCGCGCATCACGACCCCGCCCAGGTCGGTGCCGACGAACCGCGCGCCCCGCAGGTCGGCCCCGCGGAACTGCGCGCCCTGAAGGTCGTCGGACCCGGTGAAGGTGGCCATGGGCTCCAGTGTCGCGGCGAGCGATCGGGGCTGTCCACGACCTACGCTGATCCGGTGGAGTCGACTGTCAGCGACGTGCTCGCCCAGCTCGCGGCGTTGGAGGACCCCAAGATCCGGGCCGTCAACGAGCGCCACGGCGACGACCACGGGGTCAACCTCTCCAAGCTCCGGGCGGTCGCCAAGGACCTCAAGATCCAGCAGGACCTCGCCGTCCAGCTCTGGGCGACCGGCGACACCGCCGCCCGCCTGGTCGCGATCCTGATCAGCCGTCCGAAGCTGTACACCGCCGCCGAGCTGGACGCGATGCTGCGCGACGCCCGGGTGCCCAAGGTCCACGACTGGCTGGTCAGCTACATCGTCAAGAAGAGCCCGCACGTCGAGGAGCTGCGCACCGCATGGTTCGCCGACCCGGACCCGGTGGTGGCGAGCGCGGGCTGGGCGCTGACCAGCGACCGTGTGGCGAAGTCGCCCGACGGCCTGGACCTGCCCGGACTCCTGGACCTCATCGAGGCGCAGATGAAGGACGCTCCCGACCGGCTCCAGTGGGCGATGAACGAGTGCCTGGCCGGGATCGGGATCCACCACCCGGAGCACCGCGCCCGCGCGCTCGCGATCGGGGAACGGCTCGGGGTGCTCGAGGACTACCCGACGCCGCCCGGGTGCACGTCCCCGTACGCGCCGATCTGGATCAACGAGATGGTCCGCCGGCAAGCCCTCGTCTGACGCGCCGGTCGACTGAACCGGCCGACCACTCGTCCTCGAGCACGGCGTACTGGTAGGCGTCGTGCAGCTGCGGTAGCTCTTCCCGTCGCATCCCGAGCCGCTCGAGCAGCCGCCACGAACGGGTGTTCTCGGGGCTGCATCGCGCGATCACGCGGTGCGCACCCCAGCTGCGGAAGCAGACGTCCAGCAGCGCGGTGGCCGCCTCGGTCGCGTAGCCCTGACCCCACTGCGCGGGGTCGAAGACGTAGCCCAGGGTGTACGTGCGGGGGTCGTCGCGGTGCAGGTACAGGTTGCCGATGAGCCGCTCGTCACCGGCACGGCACACGGCCCAGAACGCCTCGTCGCCCTCGCGGTCGAGCGCGAGCTCGTGGCACTGCAGGCGGGTCTGGACGCCGTAGGGCTCGAAGCGGACTGCCTCCGGTTGCGACAGGTAGCCGTGGAGCGCATCGCCGTCGGCCGCGGTGAAGCGGCGGACCGTCAGCCGGTCGGTGCGGATCTTCTCGAGGGCGCCGGCGCCCTGCACGGTGATCACGGGACCAGCCTGGCCTCGGCGTCGGGCCGCTGGGGTGGACCTTGGTCACCGTCCGGGTCGGATCTCTCGTCCGACCCGCGGCCGCGTGTCGGAGGTGCCTCCTAGCGTGTGCGCATGACCGTCCGACCGTTCGCCGTCGACATCCCGCAGCCGGTCCTCGACGACCTGCGTGGCCGCCTGGCGCGCACGCGCTTCCTCGACGACTCCCCCCGTCGGCCCGCATCGGGCATGAGCGCGGCATACCTGAGGGAGCTCGTCGCGTCGTGGCTGACCTTCGACTGGCGCAGCCGCGAGGTCTGGCTGAACCAGCACCCGCAGTTCCTCGCCGACGTCGACGGCAGCACGCTGCACTTCGCCCACCGGCGGTCGACGACCCCGGACGCCCCGGCGCTCCTGGTGATGCACGGCTGGCCCCACACCTTCGCGCTCCAGCTGGACTTCGCCGAGCTGCTGCCGGACCTCGACGTGGTCGTCGTGAGCATGCCCGGCTTCGCGTTCTCCCCGCCGCTCGACGAGCCGCCCACCGAGCAGCGCCTCGCCGCGCTCATGCACACGCTCATGACCGACGTCCTCGGCTACTCCGGCTACCTCACCTACGGCGAGGACTTCACCGCGAACGTCAGCGACCTGATCGCCTCGACGCACCCCGAGGCGGTCGCCGGGATCGTCGTCACGCATGCGCACTTCCTGTCCCAGGCCGAGCGGGAGTCGACGAGCGACCCCACCGAGCGCGCCTTCTACGACCGCATGGCGGCCGGCTGGTACCACCAGGCGGGCTACGCGCACGTGCAAGGCACCCGACCCGACACCCTCGCGGCCGGGCTGAACGACTCCCCCGCCGGACTGCTCGCGTGGATCACCGAGAAGCTCGTCGAGTGGAGCGACACCCCGGCCGGCGACCCCGCCGGGGTGGAGCGGCGCATCTCGCGCGAGCGCATCCTCACCGAGGCGACGCTGTACTGGGCGACGCAGACCATCGCCTCGTCGTTCACGACCTACTTCGACGGGGCGGACGCCGAGATCTCCGCGGTCGAGGTGCCGGCCGCCGTCTTCGTGCAACGGCACGAGCACGACAACCCGGAGTCGGTGGCGCGGCGGTTCTACCGCGACCTGCGGGTGTTCGAGCGGCTGCCCGAGGGCGGCCACTTCACCGTCGCCGAGGTGCCGCGCGCGATGGCGGAGCGGGTGCGGCGGTTCGCTCTCACGCTCCGGTGACCGGGATGGGGCAGCAGCTTCACGGGCCCCCCGATCGGTCGCGAGAGTCAGACCGGCCCAATCGAGGAGCGAGCCATCGCCGGACCAGGGCGCCCATGCCCGCATCGTCGTCCGGCTAGCGACGCGCGGCCCAGACGAGGACGTCGGACCCGTCAACGGCATGCAGCTCCACGACCGGACCGCCGACGCCCGCCGTCAGCACGTCACCCGCCTGCGCGGTGCCGACCTCCCACGTCCCGTCGGACCGCTCGAAGGTGAACGCGGGCCCCGGTCCGGCGTCGTACGGCAGCGACGCCGTGCCGTCGTCGGCCCGCAGGCACACCGACCCGTCGCGGCCGGCGTACGCGCTCGCGCCGCCGGGCAGCTCGGTGATCGTCCCGGCCGGCGGCTCGTCGCACGCGTACACGACCGGGCGCGTGGGAGGCGGGGTCAGCGTCGCGACGACCGCCCACACGACCAGCGCCGCGGCCATCGCGCCGGGCACGAGCCGTCGGACGGGCGGCAGCGGCGGGCGGCGGACGGCCGCCAGCACCGCTGCGGTGAACGCCAGACCGAGCAGCCCTCCGACCGTGTTGAGCAGCAGGTCGTTCACGTCGAACGCGCGCCACGCCCACCCGACCGACGCCGACACCAGCAGCTGCACGGTCTCGATCACGAGCGTCACGCCG
This sequence comes from Cellulomonas humilata, assembly GCF_013359775.1. Classification (GTDB taxonomy): domain Bacteria; phylum Actinomycetota; class Actinomycetes; order Actinomycetales; family Cellulomonadaceae; genus Cellulomonas; species Cellulomonas humilata. Next base: position 110,962 of record NZ_JABMCI010000056.1, read on the forward strand.
ACGCACGCGAGGACGAGCACCTCGTACCGCCACCGCACCACCAGAGGCAGCAGGATGCCGAACGGGATCGTCATGAGGACGTTGCGCTGGACCTCCCACCCGCCGAGCAGGTCGGGTCGCCGCAGCGCGAGGTCGTAGGACGGGCCGGTGCCGCGCTCGAGCTGCATGGACGGCAGGGGCAGGAACGCCGCACCGGCCAGCACGACCAGGTACGCGACGAACGCCACGGTGGCCGCACGGCGGAGGGCGGGAGTGCGCTGATCGGTCACCGCCCCAGCGTCACCGCGCGACGTGGGCCGGCGCGTCCCCCGACGGCCGGACCGTCAGTCAGCCCACGGTCGGACCTGGCCCCTCAGACCACGCCGTCGGCGGTGAGCGCGTCGGTCAGCAGCCCGACCAGCGCCTCGAGCTGCACGTCCGTGGAGGCGCCGTTCTCGTCGAGCGCGCCGTCCAAGGCGCGAGCGGCCAGCCCCGCCTTGCTGTCGATCAGCTCGGCGATCTTGGCGTCGATGGTCTGCGCGGCGATGATCCGCCACGCCGTGACGGGCTCGTCCTGGCCGATCCGGTGGATCCGGTCGATGGCCTGGGTCTGCTCGGCGGCGGTCCAGGACAGCTCGGCCAGCACCAGGTTGGACGCGACCTGGAGGTTGAGCCCCACGCCGGCGGCCATCAGGGAGCACACGACGATCTGCACCTCAGGGTCGTCGGTGAACGCGGCGATGTTCTTGTTGCGCGTCCTCGTCGTCTGATCGCCGCGGATCGACGCGTACTTGATGCCGCGGTCGGCGAAGGTCTGCTCGGCCTGGTCCATCACGTCGACGTGCTTCGCGAAGAACACCACCTTGCCGACGTTGCGGACCAGCTGCGCGGCGTAGTCGGCGGCCAGCCCGGCCTTGGCCTGGCCGATCCGACGGACCATCGTGAACACGTTCTCGCCACCGGCCTGCGAGCTCGACTCCTTGAGCTCGGCGGCCGCGACCCGGCGCACCAGCTGGTCGTCGATGCCCTCCACCACGGCGCCGCCGCTGGTGTGCCACTCCACGGCGGCCCGGTAGCGCTCGACCAGCCGCTTCGCCAGAGCAGCCTCGGCAGCGCGGATCGAACGGCCGGCCGCTCCGTCGAGCTCGACCGGCAGGTCCGCCACCCGGCGGGCGGGGATGTCGGCGACCACGTCGATCTTGCGACGCCGCACGATGCCCATGTCGATGACGCTGGCCCGCGCGGCGGCGGAGAACCCCCGGTCGGCCGGGGTGAGCCCGGACTCCTCGAGGGAGGTCACCAGCGCGCCGAGCGGCTTGGCGTCGTCGATCCAGCCGAGGAACTGCCAGATGGCCCGGAAGTCCTCGATGTCGTTGATCAGCGGCGTGCCGGTGAGGGCCATCATCAGCGGCCGCGCAGTGCGGGCACGGATCCGGTCGGCGATCGCGAGGACGTGCTTCGAGCGCTGGGAGGTCTTGTTCTTGATGAAGTGCGCCTCGTCGACGACCATCCCGCGGAACCCGTGGTCGCCGAGCCAGCCGGCGTGCCGGTCCAGCAGCTCGTAGTTGACGATCACCACGTCCGCGAACCCGTCCATCCGGTCGCCGTCGCCATGGACCACCGTCGACCGGCGGAACGGCGTCCACATGCCGACCTCGTGCGCCCAGTTGGTCTTCACCACGTTGGGCACGACGACCAGCAGCGGGTAGGCGTCAGCCGCCTGGGCCGCCAGCAGCGCCTGCGCGGTCTTGCCGAGGCCCGGCTCGTCGGCGAGCAGGAAGGTGCGATGACCGCCGGCCGCCGCGGTGACCACCTGGGCCTGGTGCGGCATCAGCGCCCGGCCCGCGGGGACGGACACGGGGCGAGGCTCGGGCAGCTCCATGCAGGCGGGCGCGCCGGTGGCGGCGACCTCGAAGGACCGGAAGAGAGGCTCGAGCAGCTCCCAGCCGGCCAGTCGGTGGGTCCGCGGAGCGGTCCGGGCGGCCGCCGCCTCGAAGTCCGGGGCGAGGAACGGGTTCGACAGCTGGCGCGAGATGACCGACCTCGGGACCACGCGGTTCTCGACGCCGGGCGCGGGCGCGGCCGGCGCGACGGGCGCGGGCGCCTCCGGCGGCTCCAGCCCTCCTTCGCGCATCAGGGTGGCCTTGTAGGCGTGCGCCGCGTCGGACACCTTGGCATCCTCGGCCAGCAGTGCGAGCAGCGAGGTGTCCCGGGCGGCGATCTTGGCCAGCATCGTCGCCACCCCGTCCAGCCGCTTCAGCTGCTCGACCCGCCGCGACGCCGTCAGGTCGGCGTCGGCCCTGACCTTGGCGCGCTCCTCGCGCACCAGCAGCGCCACCACCTGGAACTTCGTGCGCACCACCGGGCGCGTCGGCGGTCGCTGCACCGCGCGGTCGACCTCGCGGGCCACCTCGGCGAGCACCGGGATCATGCCTTGCTCGGTGGGACGCGGGGCGCGGCGGCGCTGAGCACCGGGATCCGTGCGCGCGCGACCGGACCCGCGTTGGCCTGGTCGAGCCACGTCTCCTCCTTCGCCAGCATCGCGCACCGCGACTGCGGCGCCGAGCGTCGTGCAACGAGCGCCGGGCCACAGGCTCGGGCCGGGGCGCTCGGATCGGTCACCGCGCAGCATCCCCGCGTGCGGGGCACGCGGTCCGGCACCGACGCCGACGGTGACACGCCGCCGGGCATCCTCGTGAACACCGCGCGGCACGGTCATGGTCCGGCGTGATCGCCGGAGCACTGGGAGCCTACCGCCGAGTACGTGCCGGGGTCAGATGCTGGCGCAGATGTCTCACCCCAGGTTCACCAGGGCGAGCGCGACGAGCCCCGCGACGGCCACCACCGCACCCGCGTAGTAGCCGCGAGGAGGCCGGTAGCCCTCGAGCCAGCGCGCGAACGGGATGGCGACGAGCGGCGCGGTCGCCGCGACGGCCTGGGCGATGCCCGGCTGAAGGGTCTGGAGCGCCCACACCATCGACGTCACGCCGAGGACCGGTCCGAGGAGCGCGTTCGCGGTGATCCAGAACGCCGCGCGGTCCGGGAGCACGTTGCCGAGCGGCCCGAGGTCCGCCGGTCGTGGGGTGTCGCGCCTCGCGGACACCCGGCCCGCCACGGCCAGGGCCACCAGGGCGACGACGAGGCCACCGACCAGACGGTCGAACGCGGCCGAGCTCACCACGTCGAACCGGCCCGTCACCGGGGTGCCCGGCGACGCCTTCTGGAGCGCGAGCAGCGACTCCCGGCTGATCACCGCGGCCACCGCCTGCGCGACGCCGGCCGCGCCCGCGAGCGCCACGCCGAGCGTTGCCCGGGGTGCGCGGCCCGCACCGCGGACGTACGGGAGGAGCCCGAGGACGACCCCGCCGAGGATCACCAGGCCGCAGACCACCTCGGCCGGGGTCAGGGCGTCCGCGAACCACACCCAGGCGAGGACCCCGGCAGCGACCGCCGCGGTCGTCTCGACCACCAGGGAGGTGAGCGGCGCCCCGACCAGGGACAGCGCGCGGAAGACGCCCAGCCCGCCGAGGCCGAACCCGACCACCCCGGCGACCGCGAACATGGCGGACCGGTCGGCCGACGCCCTCCCGAGCGCGAACGCGGGCACCGCCATCACCGCCGTCGCGACGGCCAGCCTGCCGGCGTTCGCGCGGACGTACCCGACCAACCGGATGGCGCGACGGGCGCACACCGGCGTGACGCCGTAGAAGATCGCCGCCAGGAGGGCCGCGGCGAGGCCCGAGGTCATGTCGGCCGCGCTTCGCCACGCAGGCTCGCCACGAGCGCGGCCGCGTCGGCCGGGGTGACGTCGTCGAGCGCGCGGTCGTCGACGAGCAGTGCGGGCGCATGGTCGCACCGGCCGATGCAGTGCACCCGCTCCACGACGACGGCTCCGTCCGAGGTGGCCTCACCGGCGGGCGCGCCCACCTCGCGCTCCAACCGGGCCCACACGTCCGGCGCGCCGGCAAGCTCGCACGCGAGGGTGCGGCACACGCGCACCACGTGCCGCGCGGAACCGCCCCGGAGGAACGAGTAGAAGGTGACTACCCCGAGCACCTCGACGGGCGGAATCCCGAGGCGGGCGGCGACGAGCTGCATGGCCGCGTCGCTGATCTCGCCGTGCCGACGCCGGAGCCCGGCGAGCACCGGCAGGAGCGCGCTGCGGTCGGCGCCGTGCTCGGCCAGCAGCGCGTCGAGGTCCGCGACGAGTGCCAGGTCCGCGACCGGTGGCGTCAGCATCCCGATCACCTCGTCGCCCCGACGTAGGTCCCGCGCCCGGTGTACGTGGTGTGCAGCAGACGGTGGCTCGTCGGCCCGCCCGGACCGTCGGTCAGCAGGTCGCGGTAGAGGCGCAGGACCGCCGGGTTCTCGTGGCTCTTGCGCGCGCGGCCGGTCTGCCCGTACCGGGCGTCCTCCGCGTAGATCGACCGTGCGCGGGCGGCCCGCACCGTCGCGCTCGTCGGCACCGGCTGCCCGCCACCACCCAGGCACCCGCCGGGGCAGGCCATGACCTCGATGAAGTGGTACGTGGAGAAGCGCCCGCCCGCACGGAGGTCCTCCATCACCGCGTGGGCGTTGGCAGTGCCGTGCGCGACGGCGCACCGCAGCGTGGTCCCGCGCAGCCACTCGAGGTTCGGCAGCAGGTGGGCCAGGATCGGCGGCACCGGCCCCACCCTGTCCAGGGTCACCTCGATCGACCGGACCCCCTCGAACCCCCGCACCGGCGTGATGTCGGCGTGCGAGAAGTAGTCCTCCGCCGGGCGCCCGGTGACCAGCTCGATGACGGTGCGCAGCGCGGACTCCATGACGCCACCGGTCACCCCGAAGATCACGCCCGAGCCGCTGGCGGTGCCGAACGGGTCGTCGAAGTCACTGGCCGGCACGTCCGCCAGGCCGATGCCGCGCGCGCGCATCATCGCGGCCAGCTCCCGCGTCGTGAGCGCCATGTCGACGTCCGGTCGGCCGTCGTGCGTGAGCTCGGGGCGTGTGGCCTCGAACTTCTTCGCCGTGCACGGCATGAGGGAGACGGACACGATGTCGGCCGGGTCGCGCCCCTCCTGCTGGGCGTACCAGGTCTTGATCAGCGAGCCGAACATCTGCTGCGGGCTCCGGCACGAGGACAGGTGGGCCAGGTGGTCCGGGTCGCGGTGCTCGAGGTCCGTCACCCAGCCGGGACTGCACGAGGTGAGGAGCGGGAGCGGGTGCGTCGAGGAGCCGAGCACCAGGTTCTCGTAGAGCCGCACCAGCAGCTCGGCCCCCTCCTCGATGACGGTCAGGTCCGCGGCGAAGCTGGTGTCGAAGACCCTGTCGAACCCGAGGCGTCGCAGCGCGGTGTTGAGCTGCCAGGTCAGCGGGGTGCCGGGCTCGAACCCGAACTCCTCCCCGATCGCCGCCCGGGGCGCCGGTGCCGTCTGGATGACGACGTGCTTGGTGGGGTCCGCCAGTGCGGCGAACAGCTCCGCCGTCCGGTCGACCGGGCGCAGCGCTCCCGTCGGGCAGCGGTTGATGCACTGGCCGCACGCGATGCAGCTCACCTCGGCGAGCGGGAGACCGAGGTACGTGGAGACGGCGGTGGACGAGCCGCGTCCGACGACGCCCAGGATCCCGAGGTCCTGAAGCTCGGCGCACGTCCGGACGCACCGGAGGCAGCCGATGCACGCGTCGAGGTCCACGGTCACGGCGGGTCCCAGCAGGTCGACGAGCTGGAGCGGTCGGGAGACCCGCGCGGGGGCAGGCCCGACGCCGTACTCCGTGGCGAGCGCCTGCAGCTCGCACTCCCCCGTCCGCACGCACTCCGGGCACCGGTCCGGGTGCTCCCCCATCAGCAGCTCGAGCACGCCCCGCCGCGCGTCGACGACCCGTGGGCTGTCGGTCCGCAGCCGGAGGTCGGCCGTGACGGGGTAGGTGCACGCGGCCTGGAGTCCCGCCTGTCCCTCGACCTCGACCATGCACAGCCGGCACGAGCCGACGTCGCGCAGGTCGGGGTGGTGGCAGAGCGTCGGGATCCGGACGCCCGCGGCGTCGGCCGCGTCCAGGGCCGTCGTGCCGGCCGGGATCGTGACCCGGCGTCCGTCGATGTCGACGGCGACCTGCGTGGTCATCTCACTCACCCCCTGTTCCGACGGGGACCCGCATGTCGGCGGGGAAGTGCTCGAGGAGCGACAGGAACACGTTCGGGCTCGACTGGCCCAGCCCGCACTTCGAGGTCAGCCGCATGGTCGCGCCCAGACGGCGCAGACGCGCGACGTCGTCGGGGGTGCAGTTGCCCGCACGCAGCCGGCGCACGCCATCGAGCAGGGCCACGGTCCCGAGCCGGCACGGCGCGCACTGCCCGCAGGACTCGTCGGCAAAGAACTCGGCCACGTTCTCCGCCACATCGATCAGGTCACGGTCCGGCCCGAGGACGATGAACGCGCCACCCGTGGCCACGTCCTCGTAGCTCACCGTCCGCCCGAACTCGCTGGCGGGCACGCAGCTCCCCGCGGCACCCCCCACGACGACCGCCTTCGCGTCGGTGCCCCCGGCGGCGCGCAGCACCTCGGCGATCGGCACCCCGAGGGGGAACTCGTACACACCCGGACGCGCGACGTCACCGGACACGCTCAGCAGCTTCGGCCCGGTCGACCGATGGGTGCCGATCGACGCGAACCACTCGGGCCCCCGCGCAAGCACCGCGGTCGCCCAGGCGAAGGTCTCGACGTTGTTCACCACGGTCGGCGCACCGTGCAGCCCCCGCACCACCGGGTACGGCGGGCGGTCACGAGGCTCGCCGCGCCGACCCTCGAGGCTCTCCAGCAGCGCGCTCTCCTCCCCGCACACGTAGGCACCGGCGCCCATGTGCACGCGGATGTCGAAGTCGAAGCCCGGCGCCACCTCGCGGCCGAGCAGCCCCTGCTCCCGGCGCTCCCGCAGGCTGTCCAGCAGCGAGTCGCGCAGGTAGACGTACTCCGCGCGCAGATACAGCAGACCCTCACGCGCACCGATCGCGTAGCCGGCGATCGTCATGCCCTCGAGCACCAGGTCGGCATGCTTCGCCAGCAGAACGCGGTCCTTGAACGTCCCCGGCTCGCCCTCGTCGGCATTGCAGACGACGTAGCGACGACCGTCGGGCGCATCCGCCTCCGCAGCGAGACGCCACTTCAGGCCCGTCGGGAAACCTGCACCACCGCGGCCGCGCATGCCGGAAGCGACCATCTGGTCGACCACCTCAGCCGGCGGCCTGCTGAGGGCCGCACGCAGGCCCGCCCCCGCCTCGACGGCGGAGAGTGTCATCGGCGTGCGGACAGTCACGACGCACCTCCCACCGACCCAGATCGGTCGGCCCCTCACCTCCAGGCTAGGAACGCGCGGCGGCCGCTACCCGGGCCGTTGGACCCCAATCCGGGCGCTGCCGAGCGGGGTCCGCGTCCCGTGTCGGCGGCCGCCGTCGCCCGAATCACCGGTGGGCGTCCCGCCGGGCACGCTGGGCGAGTTGAGCGGTAGGAAGTGCCGGGTGAAGGCGCACCACAGTCGGGTACGTCCCCGAGTCGACACCCGCTTTAGGAGTTCGATTCATCGGAACGTTCGAAGCCCTGAACTGGGAAAATACATGCTGGTAGTTCTAGGAGCGCCGACGTTCCACGACTTCTGCTGACCACACGCTGACCACGAAAGAGTGCGGCGACGGACTAGCGCGGGGAGGTCGCACGCCGAGCAAGAGGCCAACGGTCCTCACCACTCCTACATCCGGTACCACTTGCCGAGCGACTCGTCGCTGTGCGGCAGGTCAAGGTCGCGGTTCTCTGGATGGGTGGACAACCAGCCACGGATGCTCGACAGCCACTCATTCACGTCTTCGAGCAGGGCAACCTGTCTGTGGATGTAAGTACGGTCGGTGACGTTGGCCCTAAGTGCATGCGCCGGCCCCTGTCGTGCTGCTCGGATGTTCCGCATCGGCTCCATCACCGCCCTTGCGGCATCCGGCCGGACTCGCTTCGTCACCATGAGAGCCTGCATACGGCCCAAAGTCCCGAGGCTTTCCGCGGCAGCGTTCTGCTTCGGAGCTCCTGCGGAAGACAGCGCCTTGCCGTCCATGTTCTCCGAAAGCAATTTGTCGAGCTGGTGAACGAACTCGTCCCAGTCGCGCTGAGACGGCCGAAGCAGCCATCCCAACTCTCGAGGCCGACTGGTCGTCCTGAACTGTCAACGACGGCTGAATCCTGAGCAGGTATCGACGGCTGAAAACTGAGCAGGTCGGCCGTGTGCGATTGGGGTGTCATGGCCGCTCTGCGATCTGTGCGGTCATGCCGACGGGCGGACGACTGGCCGGTCTGGGCGGCCGCTACGTGGTCGCTGCGATCTTCTGTGCGACGGTGGCAGGCAGCGGATAGGGGCGTTCGTCTGGCAGGGGGTCCAGGCCGCGGCGGCGGCGTTCAAGGGTTCCGGTGATGTCCTCGATACCGCGGGTCCACTCGGTGACGTAGCGAGCGACGGCCGACCCGGACAGCCCCAGCTGGAGTGAGCGGTGCGCTTGGGGTTGACCGTCGAGCGTGCGTTCCGGGTCCCACTGGACGCGCGTCGGGCAGTCCCCGAGCTGTTCTCGCCAGGTGTCGTGATCGGCGTGCAGCGTCGGCTCGAAGTGACTCAGGCACGATTCGCTCAGGGCCTCCTCGAACCCCGCTCGACTCATCCGGACTGCAAGAACCCGTTCCTGACCGGGCTTGGACGCCCAGCCCGACCGGTACATCATCCACAGAAAGGACGGCTTGACCCACGTCATCCGGCTGAGGCTGAAGGGGGCGACGAACCTGCCGGCCGAGAGGGCCGCCTCGGCGATCTCGTGGCTGAAGGCTTGGTAGACGGTGATCGACTCGGCGTCGAAGGACGCACGTACCTGCCTGACCGGCGGAGTCACTGACGCAGCCACGCCGCAAGCACTTCCACCGGCGCGGTCGCCGACGGGACGTCGGCGAAGAACGATCCCGACCGCCACTGCTGCGCAGTTGACTCCATGTCGCCGTTCCACTCGCCGTTGACCCACGCGAGCAGGTCCTGAAGACCCGCTGAACGCGCGAACTCGGCCGTCGCGGCAACCCCCTGGGGGGCAAGGAACACGGAGTCGATGTAGCAGTGGGTATCGAAGTTGATGCTCTTCGCACGCCAGACCAAAGCGCTGTCCTCGGCCCGGCCGACCATGAAGAGCAGCCAACAGCACGCAAGGAGCACGTCGCCGCATCCGTCCCCCGAGTCCTCCACGGCCGCGGTCTCTCGACGGGTTAGCTCCGCGATCAGGGGTGCATCCGAAGGGGCGAAGCTCGACAGCAGCGCAGCCGCCAAGGCCGCACGCACGACCTCGTCGGGGAAGTCGTCCGAAACGGGCCAATGGGGCCGTGCGTCAGCGGCGGCCAGCATCGTCCTCGCCGACTCCAACAGCTCCAAACCCGTGGTCACGGACACAGCCTGCCAGCAGTCAGACAAGGGCGGGCGGCTCCCCGCCGCGCGCCCGTGCGCTGCGCCGTCCGGTGCGAGCTGTCGCACCCCCAGCCGAAATAGGACAGGTCGAGTCAGTTGTCGCGGTCTTTGGCGAGTAGTTCGCGGCGGGCGCGGGTGCGGTAGGACTCGCCGGCCAGGGTCAGGACTTCGGCGTGGTGGACGAGTCGGTCGATCATTGCGGCGGCGACGACTTCGTCGCCGAAGACCTCGCCCCATCGGCCGAAGGGCAGGTTCGAGGTGACCATGATCGAGCCTTGTTCGTAGCGGGAGGCGACGAGCTGGAAGAACAGGTTCGCGGCGTCGTGGTCGAAGGGGATGTAGCCGACCTCGTCGATGATGATCAGCCGGTAGCGGCGGATCTTCTTCAGCTCGGCCTCCAGTGCCCCGCCGTGGTGCGCGGCTGCGAGGCGGGCGATCCAGTTGGTGGCGGTGTCGAACAGCACGGAGTAGCCGGCCTGGGCGGTCTTGATGCCCAGGCCGATGGCCAGGTGGGTCTTGCCGATCCCGGGCGGGCCAAGCAGGACCACGTTCTCGGCCTTGGGCACGAACGTGACGGTGGCCAGGTGCGCGAGCAAGTCCTTCCTGAGTGAGGGCAGGTGCTCGAGGTTGAAGTCCTCCAGGGTTTTGACCGCCGGGAAGTGCGCGGTGCGGATCCGCATGATCGACCCGGCGGACTCCCGGTCGGCGACCTGACGTTCCAGGACCGCGGCCAGATACTCCTCATGCGACCAGTTCTCCGAGCGGGCCAGGTCGGCCAGGTCGGCCCAGGTCCGACCGATCGTGGGGGTCTTCAGGACCCGGGTCAGGTAGGCGAGCTTGGACCCCAGCTGGTCGGGTCGTGGTGCGTCGCTCTTGGCGGTCCTGGTCGTGGTGGTCATCTGTGCTCCTTGGTCATCGGCCCGGTTCGTGGTGGGCCTGGGTCGAAGTCGACGCCGAACAGGGCGTCGTAGTCCGGCAGCGCCCGGATCGCGACGACGTGCCCGTCGAGGTGGGACCGGGTGGCCTGGGTGCGGCGGCGCTGGGCCAGGTCCGCGCGCAGCAGCCGGGCGGTCTCGCGGTGGGCAGGGTCGGTGATCGTGGCCGCGTGAGCCCAGCACCGGTCGTGGTCGGCCACGACCTGCCCGGCGCAGGTGGCCACGACCCGGGCGGGTGTCGCGAGGACGTCGACGAACCGGCCGATCGCCCGCGGGTCCACCGAGTAGTCGCACGACCCGATCCGCACGTAATAGTCGCGGGCCAGGCGGACCCGGTTCGTCAGCCCGACGGCCGGGGCGACCGGCGGCAGCGTGACCATCGCGGCCTTGTCGACCGCCCACCGGTCGACCGGTCGGGCGCCGATCGAGCGCAGGTGGCGGGTGTTGGCCCGCTGCGCCAACCACTGGGTGAGCTGGGTGTTGAAGTCGAACGGGGAGGTGAACGTGCGCCCGGGCAGGAACGAGGTCTCGAAGAACCCGTTGCGCCGCTCGACCAGGCCCTTGAACTCCGGATCCCTGGCTGGGGCGAGCTTGATCCGGACCCCGAGCGTCCCGGCGAACCCGGCGGCCTCGGCGGTCAGCTTGCCCGTCCCGCCGATCGCGGACTCCCGGTCCCAGACCAGCGTCCGCGGGCAGGCGCCCCAGCTGGTGGTCGCCTCCCACATCCCGGCCAGGATGTCCCCGGCCTTGCGCGAGGGGATCATCAGCGCGTCGGTGACCCGAGAGTATCCGCAGGTCATCGCGAGCACGGGCAAGATCCGTTCCTGGCCGGCGCCGACCGGGATCGCCACCGGTGGGAACCACAGATCACACTGCGCGACCTGCCCCGGGTCGTACTCGACCCGATCGGCCGGATCCGGCGGGACGAACAACGGGCGCAGCTGGCGGACCCGGTCCTTCAAGACCGTCAACGACCGATCCCACCCGATCCGCTCGGCGAGCACCGTGGCCGGCATCGTCGGGAACTCCGCCAGCAGCAGCCGGATGGCGGGCTCCACCGCATCCACGCTCGAGCCCGCCGGCGTCCGCTCGTACTTCGGCGGACGATGCGAGGCCAACGCCTTGGCCACCGTGTTCCGCGAGATCCCCAACCGCCTGGCGATCCCCGCCTGCGAGATGGCCTCCGACCGATGCAGCCGACGAATCTCGGCCCAGTTCTCCACAGTGATCACACCCCAAGCCGTACTCCCGGGGTGCTCAAGATTCACCCGTCGATTACGGCTCAGTGTTCAGGCGTCGTCGACATGAACAGGGCCGTTCCGAACGCGTTCTCCCAGAGGTAGTTGATGTTCTCCATCTCGGCGACCATCCGATGGAACGGCCCACTCCCGTCGGGCCAGTGCCCCATCTGCATCCCAAACCACACCGGGTGCGGCTCAAGGCCGTCGTCCGGCACTTGGTAGGTCTTCCACCGTTGCTGATGCTCAGCCGTGAGCTGGGCCAGGTCTCGATAGAACGCTGCGACGCGGCGAATCACCGGCGACGTAGGATCATTCCTGTCATACGCACTGAGGTCGTAGGCGAACCCGATGTGGCTGAGACTGACTTTGTCGCGCTCGGGCTCCGTGCTGTCGAAGTAGACCTCGTCGCTGACTCCCATGTCGGCACCAAAGTCGTCGAATCCAAAGCTGTACCGCGGATCATTGCGGTACGGCTCGAGAACCCCAAAGTCGAAGTACGCGAGTTCAAGCGCGCCACGTCCGCGGGCGAGGGCAGTCTCATAGGGCCGACCAACGAACCGCCTCGGAAGACGAACGCCCTTCATGCCGAGCTCCGTCGGGTACAGGCATACCCCGAACCCGTCGGAGAGCGCCTCAAGCGAGCCGACTTGTTGCTCGCGCGTCCGTCGGGACGCCCACGGCCGAATGTGCGGATTGGGGAAGTCTTCGTCGGACACCACCTGCAGACGCCCGTCACGAACCAGATTGGCAGCGCTGTCGCGGACGATCTCGGCGGTGCGTCTGTCGATGAACAGGCCGTTGAAGTCGCCGGATTCGAGGTACTTCGACCGCACTGCCTTGAGCAGCACCTCGTCGATGGTCAGCTCGGGTGTCCGTCGCGCTTCGCCATCGGTCACGCAGCGCACGGTACTACTCACGCACGACGAGCTCGGGCTCTCAGACCCCGGGGAAAGGTTGGCGTAGAGGTGGCCCTAGGACATGCGGAGGCTGTGAGGGCCTGTGATCTCATTGGCCCGTGACCGCCAAGAAGCATCAGAGCAAGCGAGGAACACGGCCGGGCCGGCAGGGACGCCGGACCGGAACTCCCGACCGCCATGCGGCGACAGTCATGCGGTCTATGAACGACATGTTCGAGGCAGCGGCTGCGTTCCTGGACGCGCCGGATCCGGTTGACGCACTGGAGAAGGCGCTCGACGAGACTACGAGTGAAGTCGCGGAGCGACTGGCTGGAGCGGACCCAATCAGGCTCATCGAAGTCGCGAGGGTCGCCTGCCTTCCATGGTCCTTCCCCGGGGCGTCGACGCCCTCGGACGTTGAAGCGGCTCCAGCGCTGGCCGAGCTCCTCGCACTTGTCGCACTAACGTCTGGTGAGCTCGACGACGACCCCCGAGATGACGCGTCGGCCGGTCCCCGCCCAGCCTGGGCTCGGGCCGAGCGGGCGCCACGCGCGAATGACACAGCCACCGGGCAGCCGCTAACCGACCAGGTTCAGAATGCATTACCATTCCTCCAAAAGCTCCTTCATCTCAGCCAAATCCGTAGCATGGTGAGTATTGACCCTCAAGACGGATTCGCGCGCATCGCAGCAATGGTCCAGAGCGCGGAGTTATGGGTTCGCAACTCGTCGTATCCGGATGCTGTCGAAGAATCGCTGCGGGAGCTCTTCGACGAACCGAGCGTCGTGACGACCCTTGTAGAGTCTCTCGGTTTCAATGCCACCCAGGCGATTGCCACACTCGAGGCGTGCCACTCTCTGCAAGTAGAGAGCCTCAATCGCCGCATGCATACAATGTTTGACAAAATGGAGAAAGAGTATCGAGCCAGCTCGGGTGGGCGACCGGATCCCAAAACTGTAGCTCGGCTTCGGGAGGATTGGCTTTCTGCTTGGGAGCCGACGGTCGAAATGGCGACCGTATCGGCAGGTGACATCGGGGCTCGGGTCGGCATCTCGGAAGAAACTGTCGTTGCCGTCATGAAGCATTTCTCCTTCCAGCCCGACGGATTACAGCCGAGAATCGCCGTCGAACGGTTCACCGAAGGCAGCAGTCCCCTACGAATACGACCCGTTATCGCCGCACCAAACGGACGCTTCCTCCTTATACACAATGGCCTCGTTCCCACGGCGGTGCGGGAGTCTCTCGAGTCGGCGCTCAAGAGCACGGCTGTCTGGGAAGTCTTCCAGTCGAACCGCGGCAGGCTCCTAGAACGCCGCACACACGACGCTTTGGCGCGTGCACTACCGGACGCGATTTACCGCGATGGCTTTCAATACTTCGTTCCCGCGGACGACGCGGAGGCTGCCTCGTCGGTTCCGGGGAAGTACACGAAGCGGGTCGAGGGCGACCATCTAGTCATCCAGGATGATGTCGCGATCATAGTCGAGGATAAGGCCGTCGCAATGGCCGCTAGTTCGCGTGCAGGAAACTCCAAGCGCCTCCGCAAGGATCTCGTGGGCATCGTGACCAGGGCCGCCGAACAGGCGGGTAGGCTTCAGGACTGCATAGAACGCGACCGTGGCTTGCGGATACATGGCGAAGGATGGCTCGACCTCTCGCACATTAGAGAGATCCATACAATCGCGGTTAGCCTTGACGACCTACCGTATATCTCAACAGCAACGGCAGAATTGGTGAAGGCGCAGTTTCTTGACAGCGGACACATTCCTTGGACGGTGTCCATTCATGATCTCGACTTGATCACTGATCTCATAGGCCGCCCAGCAGAGTTCTTGTTGTACCTTCAACGGCGTCGCGACCCGGAAGCAACTGTTTACTACACCGCGCCCGACGAGCTTGATCTGTTCCTGTATTTCTTCGAAGCTGGTCTCTACGTCGAGCCGGATCCAGACGAGGCACGAAAGGTGCTTCCGTTCCTCCCGCCCCCAACGACGGCCGAGCGGCGACGGCGTCGCGGTCAGGTGCCGGCGCTGATTACAAGTCGGACGGATGAGCTCGATAACTGGCACTACTCGGTGAGCGGATCGGCAGATCAAAGCGCAAATCGTGACGGTCTTTCTGGCAAGCAGCCTAAAGAGGAAACGAGCGCAGGACCTTCCATCTTCGCCCCAAAGCCAAAGATGACGCCTAGTCCGCTGACCTCGTTGATTGACGCGATCTACTCCGACAAGCAGTACGGCAGGCTGAGCATTGGCGCGATGCTTCTATCTGGCTCGTCGGAGTTCCAGAGCAAGTTGGCGCGTATCCCACGGCAACTGCTGGAGAATCCCCGAAGCGATGGTCGCGAACGGACCGTTACTATTCCCCTTGGCACCAATCGGGAAAACGCATGGCTTCTAGTGTGGGCTACCCGACCGATCGGTCGGGACGCGCGCGACTTTGAAGCGGACATGCGCGACTACCTTCGGACTAAGAAGCATCAGCTCGGCTTGCGGCGCGGGGTAATTCTCGCATTCGACCAAGCCACGAAGGTACTCGCCGGCGTCTACTACGACGGCCATGAAGGACCTCTCGAACCCCGACTCGAAGCACGCCTTTCCGAGCTGAAGCCCATCGAGGCGATGCAAGGATGGGCGCCTCCCTCGCCGCCGAAGTCCCGCGCAGGCTCCGGACGCCGAAACACCCGGGGCAACAAGAGTCGCAGAGCGAGGAAGGGGCGGAGATAGCCCGGGTCGCTCCCGGCTCAGGCCTCTCCCCTATGCCTCCCCAGGAGAGAAGGTCGTGCATCGGACGGCCTCGCAGCGTCGTGCCGTAGTGCCTGGTATCGCGTCCGTGGAGCCCGGTCACCGACGAGGTGCAAGAAGAGTCGAGGCTGTGATCGATGGTGGTGTGGTCGGACCGCTACCCGCTGCGGCGCTCTGACCGCTTCGTCAGCCGGATCCACCAGTTCCGTGGCCCAGGTTCGCGGCTGACGCCGGCATGATCGCGTGCCAGGAAGTCCTCGACGTTCTCAACTACCACTGCCAGCGCACCGTCAACGTCCTGGAAGTGGGGGCTCCGATCTACGACCTGGTCGTCGCGCACATAGCCAACGTCAGCCCAGCCGCCAGTCCAGACGCAGACCTCGAGCTCGTCTACTTGACCTCGTCGCACTCGCAGGCCCACTGACTCCGGCACCTCGATGCTCGATCGGTCGGTGAGGATCGGCTGTGGCCAAGATGCGAGCTCGTCCCGCCAGGTCAGCGGTCCCACGTCGATGCCTGATCGGCTGCGCCACTCGCTGACGACCGGCCTCAATCTGCTAGCAAGGACGTCCAGGTCGACGAGGTGATCCACCTGCCACATCCTGCCCGATGACGGATACGCGTACCTGACCAGGACAGGTGGCCGCTGGCGACGCCGCCCTGTCTGGCAGGGACTCGCTCTCCGAGCACCAGCCCCGAGCGGCTGGGGGCCCTACTCATGCCGCGCGGTGGGGCCAGAGATCTTGACCGGATCCATTCCTGAGCCGAGATCGCGCGTCTTGCGGTCGCCCGCGCACACCTGCTCCCGGGAGGGGCACGCAACGCGATGTGTGCGCACCACTCCAGCTCCTATCGCTAGGTGGACGTCGCGTCTTACGCACATCCCGGCGCACCTATCACCAGGAGCAACCGCTGCTCGAGCCGCGTGAGGAGGTGGCGCCGTGGTGATGTCGATGCACAAGCTGACGGTCGGCGATGGATACACCTACCTGACCAGGCACGTTGCCGCCGGTGATGCCGGCCTGTCGCCGGCCGACTCGCTCACGGCCTACTACGAGCAGACCGGCAACCCCGCGGGTCGCTGGCTCGGACGCGGGCTCGAGTCGCTTGGAGCCGGCGACTTTGAACCCAGGAGCGTCGTCGCCGAGCTGGCGATGACGCACCTCTTCCGCGACGGCTGCGACCCTGTGACGGGCGCACCGGTAGGAAGGCCGTACCGGGCGACTGCGCCAGGCGAGGGCCGGCACGCGGTGGCCGGCTACGACCTGACCTTCACCGCGCCCAAGTCGGTCTCGGTGGTCTGGGGGCTGGCCGACGATTCGACGCGCGCGACGCTCTACGACGCCCACCGAGCCGCGCTGGCTTCTGCGTTGGAGTTCGTCGAGCACTCCGTCATCCGGACGAGGGTCGGCGCAGCCGGCTGCCGGCAGGTCAAGACGCGCGGCATGATCGCGGCCGCGTTCGACCACTGGGACTCCCGCGCCGGTGACCCGAACCTCCACACGCACGTCGTGATCGCCAACAAGGTCCAAGGCCCAGACGGCGTGTGGCGGTCGCTGGACGGCCGGACCCTGCACGCCGCGACAGTGACGGTCTCCGAGCTGTATGACGCCTTGCTCGCCGACGAGGTCACCCGGCGACTCGGCACCACCTGGTCTCCACGCGACCGCGGCGAGCGCCGCAACCCGGCCTTCGAGCTCGACGGTGTCGGCGAGGACCTGCTGGCCGACTTCTCCACCCGTTCCGAGCAGATCCACTGCGCGCAGCAGCGCTGGACCGAGGAGTTCGCCGAGCGACGCGGACGAGCGCCGTCTCGCACGGAGACGACCCGGGCTCGCCAGCACCTGACCCGCGAGACCCGACCGCCGAAGGTCGTCCGAGCGCTGTGCGACCTGCTCGCGGACTGGGCCAACCGAGCCCGCGCGCTGACCGGGCTCGAGCCGGCCGACCTGGCAGCACGTGCCTTAACCGGAGGTTATGGCCGCCCGCTGCATGCAACCGACGTGGGCCAGGAGGTCCGCGCCGCGATCGTGGCGCAGGTCCTCGAGGACGTCTCGACCCGTCGCTCGGTCTGGTCGACGTGGAACCTCGGCGCGGCCGCCCTGCGCTCCTCTCTCGCGCTGCGCATGGCCTCCGCGGAGGACCGGCTCGCACTGACCAACGGCCTCGTCGCTGCGGCCGGCGACGCCTGCGTGCGCCTCGACGACAACCCCGAGCAGACGCACCGCCGGGTCGGGGAAGAGACGTTCACCTCTCTTGAGCTCCTCCAGGCCGAGCGCACTCTCCTGGACGCCGCCGAGACCGACATCCCGCTGGGGATCCACCCGCTCGCCGAGCGCATCGCGGACCGCCACCTGGCCGAGCTGTCCGACGACCAACGCGACGCCGCCAAGGCCGTGCTGCTCTCGACACGATCGTTGGACGTGCTCGTCGGACCGGCCGGGTCCGGCAAGACGACCACCCTGTCCGCCCTCGCCGACGGGTGGCGGCGGATGCGCGGCGACGTCGTAGGACTGGCACCGTCCGCCAGCGCGGCCGCGACCCTGTCCGAGGCCCTGGGTGCGCGCTGCGAGACCGCCGCCAAGTGGATCTACGAGTCCATCGGCGACGCCGCCGCCCGACGAGCCCTCGCCTACCAGCAGGCGAGGGCCGCCCTGGGCGACCCCGACGCGACCTACTGGGACCGCAACGACGCGAACCAGCGGCGAGGTGCCCTCGTCGCGACCCAAGACCAGTGGCGGTTCCGCCGAGGGGACCTGGTTGTCGTCGACGAAGCCTCCATGGCCGATACCCGTACCCTGGCCGCCCTCGTCGACCAGGCCGCCGCGGCGGACGCGAAGGTGCTGCTGGTCGGGGACCACCTGCAACGTGGCGCGGTCGACGCCGGCGGGGCGTTCGGGATGCTCGCCCGCCGCGGACCCACCGCCGAGCTGCGCACCCTTTGGCGTTTCAGCCACCCGTGGGAAGCGCGCGCCACCCTCGACCTCCGCCACGGTGACGCTGCCGCCCTGGACGCCTACATCCAGCACGGCCGGGTCAGCCACGGCACGCACGACGACATGCTCGACGACGCGCTCTCTGCGGCAACCGATGCCGAAGCGCAGGGCCGGACCGTCCTGCTCGCGGCCGCCGACCGGCGCACCGTCAACGAGCTCAACGCCCGCGCCCGCGCCGAACGCATCCGCACCGGCACTGTTCGCACCACTGGCATCACCCTGAGCGACGGACTGACCGGCGGCGTCGGCGACCGCATCGTGACCCGCCGCAACAACAGGCGCCTGCGCACCAACGACGGGTTCGTCCGCAACGGCGTCCTCTGGCAGATCACCGACGTCCTGCCGGGCGGCGGCCTGCGCGTCCGGCCGGTCGGAGATCCGGCTAGCGGCACTCTGCGACTGCCGGCGGCCTACGTCGCCGAGTCGGTCGAGCTCGGCTACGCCACCACTACCGCCCGCAGCCAAGGCATGACCGTCGGCGAGACCCACACCGTCATCACTGCCGGAATGGGCCGCGAAGACCTCTACGTCGCCGTCAGCCGCGGCCGCCACCTCAACCGGCTCTACGTCGCCACCGACCGCCCCGACCCCGACTGCCTCCCGTCGGGCGAGGCCGCGACCGCCCGCGAGGTCCTCGACCGGATCCTCGCCACGACGCATGCCGAGGCCTCCGCCACCGAGACCTGGGCCACCCACCACCCCGACGCGCCACAGCCGCCGCTCCCGGCGACCCGCCCACAGCCCGTCATCCCGCCGCTGCGTCCACAGATGACGCCGCGCCCCTTGACGCCCTCGCCCAGCCCGGTCCTCGATGGATCGGTACTGGAGCGGTGGTGAGCACCCCAACCCACCGAAGGAGAACGACCATGTCGACGACCACGCAGACCGCCGTCACCGCTGCTCGGCAGTACTACCGCGTCAAGGACGCGGCAGCCGTCCTCGGGGTGCCGGTGCGGACGCTCTACCACCTCGCCGAGACCGAGCAGATCCCCTGCCGCCGGCTCGGGACCGTCATCCTCATCCCGGCCTCGTGGGTCGATCGGGAGCCCGCGCAGCCGCGCCGTCGCTGATGTCCGTCACTCGGCGAACACTGCCCTTGGGCACGGTGACCTGGCGCGCGAAGGTCTTCTTCGAGCACCGGGTCATCGCCGAGAAGTCGTTCCAACGGAAGACCGACGCCAAGCGCTGGGAGGCCGACCAGCTGGTCAAGCTCCAGAGCGGCACCTGGATCGACCCGACGCGCGGTCGGGTGTCGTTCGGGACGCTCGCCGAGGAGTGGCAGGGCTCGCGGCAGCACCTCGCGGTCCGCAGCCAGGAGACGACGCAGTTCCTGCTCGACTCCTACGTCATCCCTCTGCTCGGTCGCTTGCCGATCGCCGTGATCTCCGCGACGGACGTCGAGCGCGTCCTCACGTCAATGACGGTCCGCGGGCTGGCGACGGCCACCCGTCGACGCGTCCTGTCCGTCATCCGACTCGTCCTCGACTACGCCGTCCGCGACCGGCGGATCTCGGTCAACGTCGCCCGCTCGATCCCGCTCCCCAAGGGCACGACGAAGCGCGAGCCGCACTGGCTACGCGCGGAGCAACTCGGCAAGCTCGCGGACGCCATGCCGCCGAACTGCCGGCCAGTCGTGCTCTTCCTCGGCTTGGCCGGCTGCAGGTTCTCGGAGATGTGCGCGCTGCGGGTCGACGACGTCGTCCAGACACCGCACGGCCTCGGGGTCCGGATCCACCGCGCAGCCCCGCAGTCGAAGCGGACCAGTGGAGCGGTCTTCGGCCCGACGAAGACACACCAAACCCGCACCGTGCCGGTCCCGCCGACACTCGAGACCTACGTCCGGGACCGGATCGACAGCGCGCCGTCCGGCTCGTACCTGTTTCCCAGCCCGACGGGAGCGATCTGGACCAACACCAACTTCCGAGTCCGCTCCCGCTGGACCGAGACCACACAGTCGGTCGGCCTGGCCGGCACGACGATCCACGACCTCCGCCACACCGCCGCCTCGCTCCTCATCGCCGCCGGCGCCGACGTGAAGGCGGTCCAGATGATCCTCGGCCACGCCACCGCGACGATGACGATGGACCTGTACGGCCACCTGTTCTCCGAGGCACCGTGGGTGGCGATGGAGCGGATGCCGATGTTCCCGGAGTCCCCACCTCCACCTGTACCCGGCGTCGACTAGCAAGCGGTCGAGGCTCCTTCGCGCTGCCCTCGCGCCATGGTTGGTGTTCGCGAAGGAGCGGCGCTCGAATGCTGATGGCCACTCGACGCTGTGACGCGATCCGGCCCTGCGCCGTGGGTTCCGACCGATACGGTCTGCAGCGTGTGGAACCTTCGCCGTCGACGTCCTTCCGTTGCTGCACCTGAGTCCGATCGCGACATCGTGACGCGGATCGCTGCTGAGCACCTGGCACCCGACGTCGCTCAGCGGTGGCTCGCGCTCGCCCGGCCGGCGATCCGACTGGTCCCAGCGCGCTCGAGCGAGGCACCGGTCGCGCTCCTTGGTGGCACCCCGAACCTCCCGGCGAGCCACCAGTGGCCCTCGTGGGAGGGCGTCGGCCCGCTGACCTTCATCGGCGAGCTCGACCTTGCCGTCGTCGCTCAGTTCCCCCTCGACATCACGCTCCCGGCGGACGGCCGGCTGCTGTTCTTCTACTTCGACGGCAGCTACAACAACTTCGCCGAGACAGTCGGGTACTTCGAGCCCGCGTCCCTTGTAGGCGCTCGCATGATCCACGTGCCGGCCGGCACGCCATCGCATCCCCGCCAGGCTCCCGAGGAGCTACAGGTTCTGCCGCAGATCCCATTCGCTGGCCAGGAGGTGGTGACGTTCCCCAACTTCGAGCACCCCGACTTGCGGGCAGCGTTCGAGGCGACTGACGTGGACTACAAGGAATGGATCGAACACCCTGTGTGCGCAGACGCGTTCACCGAAGAGATCTCGGGACGCCACCATGGGGTCCAGCATCAGATTGGCGGCTACGCGAACAACATCCAGGCGCCCGTCGAGATGGAGGCCGCATGGGGTGTCCTCGGGGGCGACGTCAAGGCCATCGACCCCGCGGAGGCTGCAGTCGAAGCTGCTCGGTGGCGGCCGTTGTTCCAGGTCGACAGCGACGACGACCTTGATGTCATGTGGGGTGACGCAGGGATCTTGTACTGGCTCGCTCGGCCCGAGGACCTGAACGCGGGCGACCTGACACAGGCAACCTTCACCTGGCAGTGCGGCTGAGTCGTCGGCCGGCTGATGCGTAGCGCCGGAGCCAGCCCGTGCACCACAACCGCCGACTCGCTGCTCATCGCGGCCGACGCCGACGTGAAGGTGGTCCAGATGATCCTCGGACACGCGACCGCAACGATGACGATGGACCTGTATGGGCATCTGTTCTCCGAGGCGCCGTGGGTGGCGATGGAGCGGATGCCGATGTTCCCCGAGCCGCCGCCGGTCGACGGTGAGTCGGGTCCGGGCACTCCTCGACGTGAGGCCCCAATCATCGGTGCCCATGAACTCAGCGCCAGATGGTGGGGCACGACGCGCTCGAAGCTGCGGCGACTACGTGCGGTCGCCGGTCCGGAGCACGTCGAGCGCTTCGCCCGCGCTCGTGCGAACTAGCGGCCAACTGGTGTCGCCGAACCACAGGCTATCCACGTCGTCGGGTTGCCGACGACGTGCGACGGCGAGCACTGCCTCGACCACGCGACTTACGGCCGCCGCCTCACGCTCGTCGCACAGAGTCCCGCCGATCGATTCGCTCGGGTCCGTGGTATCCCACCAGGTGTCATCAATCAGCCAGTGGATCGCGTTCCTGACATCTGGCCAGCGCGGATCGACGTCAGTGCCAGACAGGTGGGGAGGCTCCCCTGCCAGGCATTCCAAAGCCGCGAGCACGTCCTCACGCCGGTCAGGAAACTCCAGCTTCATGAAGACGCCCCACGGATCCCGTTCTCGCGTCCACGCATGGGCGAAGGCTAGCGGCGCTGCGCAGCCGCTCCGTCGACCGAATCGGCGCGGGACGGGACCATGCTGCTGACCACATGCTGACCACGAACCGGACATTGCGGTCGCGGCCACCACATCAGTCGCACCCAAGATCGCGCTGACCTGCAACAACACACTGTGCGCCTGGGCAGATTCGAACTGCCGACACCCGCTTTAGGAGAGCGGTGCTCTATCCCCTGAGCTACAGGCGCGCGATCCACGGGGAACGCCGCAGAGCCTACCGAACGCGCGGGCGAACGACCGAAGGCCGGCGCCACCGGAGCACGTCGCGGACGGGCCGCAGCTGCACCCCTTCGGCGGCGAGCTCGGTGCGGGTGCGGCGCCGGTGGTGCAGGACGCCCGCGAGGCCGACGAGCCACGGCAGGAGCAGCACCGCGAACGCGACTCGGTAGGCATCGAGCGTGTAGATAGAGGCGCCGGGGGGCGAGACCAGCTGGAGCACCAGCCCGACGGCGAGCACGCCGAGGATCGTCGAGGTGAACCCGCCCATGTTGACGAACCCCGTCGCGGCGCCGAGGCGTTCCTGGGGCGTGGAGGTCCGCGCGAAGTCCACGCCGACCAGCGAGATCGGAGCGCCGGCGCCGAGGACGACGACGAACACCAGCAGCTGCCACAGCGGTCGCGGGGTGTCGAACGCCAGCAGGACGGACCAGGCCACGAACGTGGCGCCGGCGGTCGCGAGCACCGCCCAGGTGCGGCGCAGCGGGTGTCGGGCGGTGAACTGCCCGGCCAGCGGTCCGGTCACCATGGCGGACAGGGTGAGGACGATGAGCAGGAGGCTGGCTTCGCCGGGCGTGCGGTTCTGGGCGGTGACGAAGAACGGCACGCCCCACAGCAACGCCACCACATTGGCGGAGAACGGGCACAGGAAGTGGCTCCAGAAGCCCAACCGGGTGCCGTGCGGGCGTGCGGCCGAGCGGACGGCGGACAGGAAGCGCTCGGGTACGTGCGAGGCGGACGACGGGGCGGAGCGGATGCCGACGAACGCGACGGAGGCTGCCACGACCCCGAGGCCCGCCAGCGTCGCGAACGCGACCGTCCAGCCCTGGGAGTGCAGCAGCCAGGCCACGGGGATCGCCGACGCCAGCTGACCCGCCTGACCGATCAGCCCCGTGGTTTGGACCATCACCGGGATGCGGCGTGGGGGGAACCACTCGGCGACCAGCCGGCACGCGCCGATGAAGATCGGGGCGTCGCCGGCACCGATGAGCACGCGGGCCACGAGCGCCCACCCGACCTGGTCGGAGAGCGCGAGCAGCAGCTGTCCCGCGGCCATCACCAGCGAGCCGACGACGAGCACGGACCGGGCGCCGAACCGGTCGAGCAGCTGCCCGGCGGGGAGCTGCATGCTCGCGTACGCGGTGAGCTGGACCACCGAGAAGAGCGCCAGCATGGTTGCGGACAGGCCGAACCGGTCGATGGCGTCGACGCCCGCCACCCCGAGGGCCGTCCGGTGCACGACGGCCGCGAAGTACACGACGACCGCGGCGGTGAACACGAGGCCGGCGGTCCGTGGAGCCCCTGCCGATCGCGTCGTTCGCACCCGGCACCGTACCCCGCAGCCAGGACTGCCCAGAGGCGTCGGCCGCCGAGAATCACCCCAAACACCCATAGACCCGCGCACACCGACCGCGGGACGATCGCCACAGGGACATGCCCAGCGGAGGGGGACCGCGATGGCTGCGCTGCGTGAGTCAGATGTCGCCAGGGAGACGTACCGGCACCTGAGGATGATCCTCGTCGCGCTGGCCGCGTTCCTGCTGATCGGCTCGATCTTCGGGCTCGTGTTCTTCGGCAAGTTCGAGGGGTCGATCAGCGCCAACTACCTGGGGCCGCTGCGGGACGTGTTCGTCGCGGCGCTGGTGGGGATCGCGGTGTGCCTGGTGGCGTACCGCGGGCGGACGCTGGAGGACTTCGCGCTGAACCTGGCGGGGTTCTACGCGCTGTTCGTGGCGTTCGTGCCCACCGACCTGGACGACACCCTGCGGGGCATCGAGGACCCGGCCATCCGCGAGGAGATGGTCAACGGCATCCGGGTGTCCACCAGCTCGGTGCTCGTCGCCGCTCTGGTGCTGGTCATCGCCGAGAAGATGACGGGCAACTGGCCCGGCGACGCCATCGGCAGCAAGCCCGTGCGTGCGAAGGCTCTCTACCGGCTGTCGTGGCCGTTCGCGGTCCTCTTCGTCGGGCTGGTGGTCTACCGCATCTGGGAGGGCGAGGAGTTCGCCTGGATCCACTACGCCGCGACGTTCCTGCTGATCATCAGCATGTCGGTCGCGGTGGCGTGCAACGGGTGGCCGAAGGCGGCGGGCGAGGACGACCTGACGGACCAGCCGCTGTACAAGGCGATCGCGGTGGGTATGACACTCGGCGGGATCGTGGTCCTCGCCGTGGCGTACTGGCTGTTCCGCGGGTACCACGTGGCCATCGCCGAGTGGTGGGAGGTCGGGCTGTTCCTGGTCTTCTGGGTGCGCGAGACGTTCCGGAACTGGGACTCCCCCGCGCGGGCGAAGAAGGCAGCGGAGGCAGCGGCCGGAGCGGTCTAGCGCTCGACGCGAGACAGTCGGTCCCGCGTGGCAGGATCGCGGGATGACGACGGAGCAGAAGCAGGCGCCCGACATCACCAAGAACGCGGGCGACACCGAGCTGTGGGTCGAGCGCACGGGCAAGCGCCTCTACACGGGACGCAACTCGCGCGGCGCGGAGGTGCTGATCGGCAGCGTGGGCGTCGAGAACGTGTTCAGCCCGGGTGAGCTGCTGAAGATCGCGCTGGCCGGGTGCAGCGGGCTGGCGGCGGACGCCAAGCTGAGCCACTACCTGGGCGACGACGTCGACGTGACCATCAAGGCCTCGGGCATGAGCGACACCGAGGAGGACCGGTACCCCGCGATCGCGGAGGAACTGGTCGTCGACCTCAGCGCGCTGGACGCGGCCACGCGGGAGCGCCTCATCAACCTGGTGCACCGGGCCATCGACTCGCACTGCACGGTCGGCCGCACGCTCGACGCCGGCGCCACGGTGCAGCTGACGGTCACCGGGGAGCGCTGATGCCGGCCCTCGTCGAGGCCGCGCTGGCCAAGGCCGTCACCATCCCGTCCGCCACGATCCACGCGCACGTCGACTCGCTGCGCCGCAAGAACCCGGGCGCGACGCCCGAGCAGCTGGTGCGGCTCCTGGAGAAGGAGTACCTGCTGGTCGTGCAGAGCACGGGCGGCGCGGTCGGTGCGACCGCGGCGGCTCCGGCGGTCGGCACGGGCGTCGCGCTGGCGCTCACGGCCAGCGACGTGGCGACGTTCTTCGCGGCGTCGGCCGCGTTCGCGCTCGCGGTGGCCAGCGTGCACGGCATCGAGGTCGAGGACCACGACCGGCGTCGCGCGCTGCTGCTCACCACGATCCTCGGGGACTCCGGCGGCAAGATCGTCACCGACGGCGCAGAGCTGACCACCGTGAGCGTGGCGCGGGCGCTGCTGACCCGGATGCCGATGGCGACGGTCCGCAAGGTGAACACGACGATGACTCGCCGGCTGGTGCGCACGCAGCTGACCAAGCAGACCGGGCTCGCGATCGGGCGGCTGATCCCGTTCGGCATCGGCCTGGTGGTGGGTGTCGCGGGTGCTCGGGCGCTGGGCAAGAACGTGATCGAGGGGGCGCGCACCGCGTTCGGCCCGCCGCCGCTGACGTTCCCGAAGGTCATCGAGATCGCGGGCCCGAACGACACACCGATGATCCTGCCCGCCGAGCCCAAGCGCGTGACGGGCAGGTTCAAGCGGATCGGCTCGAAGAAGTAGGTCCTACCAGCGCGCGTGCACGTGCTGGCGGATCCGGCCGTCGTAGATCCCCCGCAGCCCGCCGAGGGTCTCCTCGTCGACGGGTGACAGCGACGCGGCCGCGGCGTTCCCGACCGCCTGGGCGGCTGAGCGCGCACCGGGGATCACGACGGACACACCCGGCTGGTCGATGATCCAGCGCAGGGCCAGCTGGGCGGTGGTCCAGCCGGAAGGCGTCAGCGACGCGACCTCGCGGGCGGCCGCGACGCCGACCTCGAACGGCACCCCGGCGAACGTCTCGCCGACGTCGAACGCGTCGCCGCCGCGGTTGTACGACCGGTGGTCGTCGGCCGCGAACTGCGTGTCCTCGTCGTACTTGCCGGACAGCAGGCCCGACGCCAGGGGAACGCGAGCGATGATCCCGACGCCCTCCTTCGCTGCCAGCGGGAGCACCTGCTCGAGCGGCTTGCGGCGGAACACGTTGAGGATGATCTGCACGGTGGCCACGTGCGGCCGGACGATCGCCTCGAGGGCCTCGTCGACTGTCTCGACGGAGACGCCGTAGGACGCGATCCGGCCCTCGTCGACCAGCACGTCGAGGGCGTCGTAGGTGGACTCGCGGCGGAACACCTCGGTGGGCGGGCAGTGCAGCTGCACCAGGTCGAGGGTGTCGACGCCGAGGTTCTCGCGCGAGCGGTCGGTCCAGGCGCGGAACCACGACAGCGTGTAGGCCTCTGCGGTGTGCGGGTCGGCGCGGCGGCCCATCTTCGTCGCCACCGTGATGCCGTGGTCCGGGCCGCGGGAGCGCAGGAACGTGCCGATGAGCTTCTCGGAGCGCCCGTCGCCGTAGACGTCGGCGGTGTCGAGGAACGTGACGCCGGAGTCGACGGCCGCCTCGAGCACCGACAGCGCGGCCTCTTCGGTGACCGATCCCCAGTCCGCACCGAGCTGCCAGCAACCCAGCCCCACCACTGCGACCGACCGACCCGTACGTCCTAGAAGCCTCGTCTCCATGGACAGCGACGTTACCCGCGCGGACGATGGCCAGGTGACGAGCATCCCGATCGACGCCGTGGTCCGTTCCTTCCCGGTCGACGCCGCGACTGCGTGGGACCTCGTCACCGACCTGCGCAACCACGAACGGTGGATCCCGCTGACCCGGGTCACCGTGGACGGGTCGACCGTCACGGCCGTGTCCGGCCCCCTGGCGAAGCGCGGGTTCCCCGGCCTGACGGACGTGATGACGATCGACACGTACGAGCCGCCGGCCGGCGACGAGCCCGGCATCGCCACGTATACCAAGGTCGGACGCGTGCTCAAGGGCCACGCGAGCATCGTGGTGGTGCCCGCCGGGCCGTCGTCGAGCCGGGTGTTCTGGAGCGAGGAGGTGTACCTGGCCGGGCCGCTCTCCCGGCGACTCACCGGCGCATTGCTCCGACCGTTCCTCGGCGTGATGGTCCGGTACGCACTGATGCGCGCCCGGAACGAGGTCCGCGCAACAGATCGCAACTCGTAGCCGGATCTGCGCAACAGATCGTGCCCCAGCGCGCAATCCGAGATGAACGGCCCGGGCCGTACCGACTCGTACCCTCGTGGGAACGACACGCCACGAGGAGCCTTCATGACCCCGACCGCCCCCGGACGTACCGATCGCCGCTACCTGATGTGCGAGCCCGTCCACTACACGGTGTCCTACGAGATCAACCCGTGGATGGACAAGACCCGGTTCACCGACGCCGACCTCGCGGTCCGTCAGTGGCGCACCCTGCGCGACACGTACCTCGACCTCGGCCACACCGTCGAGACGATCGACCCGATCCCCGGCCTGCCGGACATGGTCTACGCGGCCAACGGCGCCACCGTGCTGGACGGCGTCGTGTACTCCGCCAGGTTCCGCTACGCCGAGCGCCAGCCCGAGGGTCCCGCGTACCAGAAGTGGTTCGCCGACCGCGGCTACGTCACGCACACCGCCGCCGAGACCAACGAGGGCGAGGGCGACCTGCTGGTCGTCGGCGACCTGGTCCTGGCCGGCACGGGCTTCCGCACCGAGCGGTCCGCGCACGCCGAGCTCCAGGAGCTGTTCGGCCGCCCGGTCATCTCGCTCGACCTGGTCAGCCCGCACTACTACCACCTCGACACCGCGCTGGCCGTGCTGTCGAGCGACCCGGCCGACCCGCAGATCGCCTACTTCCCGCCGGCGTTCTCGGCCGGCTCGCGGTCGGTGCTCCAGCAGCTGTTCCCGGACGCCATCGAGGCCACGGAGCGCGATGCGGTCGCCCTCGGCCTGAACGCGGTGTCCGACGGCTACAACGTGGTCGTCGCCCCCGGTGCGGTGGACCTGGCTGCGGCGATCGCCGAGCGCGGCTACAACCCGATCCCCGTGGACACCAGCGAGCTGCTCAAGGGCGGCGGCGGCGCCAAGTGCTGCACGCTCGAGATCCGGCCCGCCTCCGGTTCCGGGCGATGACTCTCGTGGAGGTGGCCCCGGCGTCGGTCCTGGCCCCCAACTACCACCCGCTCCCGGTCACCCTGGTCGACGGCCTGGGCTCCTGGGTCACCGACGACGCCGGCCGGCACTACCTGGACCTGCTGTCCGGGTACTCGGCGCTGAACTTCGGCCACCGGCACCCCGTGCTCACGGCCGCGGCGCACGCGCAGATCGACAAGCTGACGCTCACGTCCCGCGCGTTCGACCACGAGCTGCTCGAGCCGTTCGCCGCGCGGCTGGCCGCCCTGATCGGTCCCCTGGTCGCCGGCCCGCCGATGGTGCTGCCGATGAACACGGGTGCCGAGGCCGTCGAGACCGCCATCAAGGCCGCCCGCAAGTGGGGCTACGACGTCAAGGGCGTGCCCGCCGACCGCGCGACGATCCTCGTGGCCGACGGCAACTTCCACGGCCGCACGACGACGATCGTGTCGTTCTCCACCGACCCCGACGCGCGCCGCGGCTTCGGCCCGTACACGCCCGGGTTCCGGGTGGTCCCGTACGGCTCGGTCGAGGCGCTGCGCGACGCGATCGACGAGACCACCGTCGCCGTCCTCCTGGAGCCGATCCAGGGCGAGCAGGGCGTCGTCGTCCCGCCGGTCGACTACCTGCCCGGCGTCCGGGCGCTCTGCTCCGAGCACGACGTGCTCTTCATCGCCGACGAGATCCAGTCCGGGCTCGGCCGCACAGGCACCACGCTCGCGTCCGAGCTCTGGGGCGTGAAGCCCGACCTGGTCACCCTGGGCAAGGCGCTCGGCGGCGGGGTGCTCCCCGTGTCTGCGGTCGTCGGACGCGCGGACGTGCTCGGCGTGCTCACCGCCGGCACCCACGGGTCCACGTTCGGCGGCAACCCGCTGGCGTGCGCGGTCGGCCTCGCGGTCGTCGGCCTGCTGGAGACCGGGGAGCTCCAGGCGCGCGCCACGACGCTCGGCATCGAGTGGGGCGCCCGCCTGGACGCGCTCGTCGACGCCGGCCTGCTGGCCTCGTCGCGACGCGTGGGGCTCTGGGCGGGGCTGGACGTGGCCGAGGGCCGCGGCACCGGGCGTCAGCTGTGCGAGCGCCTGCTGGCCCGCGGCGTGCTGGCCAAGGACACCCACGGCAGCACCATCCGCCTGGCTCCCCCGCTGACCATCAGCACCGAAGACCTGCACCTGGCCACGGACCGCCTGACCGACGCCCTCCGCTGACCACCCAAACGTCCGCACACGTGGGGGCTGGAACCCGCCGGAGTGCGGACGCACGGTGCTCACCACGCACGACGTCCGCTCTCGTGGGGGCTGGAGCCCTCTCGAGTGCGGACGTTGTGGTGAGGGTCAGCTGAAGCGGACCGCGCCGAAGAGCCAGCCGTTCAGGCCCGCGCCGCCGACCGACATGCTCGACACGTCGGTGCGGCGCATCTGGGCGTCGTGACCGGAGGACCGCGACCAGGCGGAGACCATCGAGGACGCGGAGCCGTTGCTCACGCAGGCCACGATGTTGTCGCCACCGGAGTGCCAGATGCCGCCTGCGTTGGCCATGGTGATCGAGTGGCTGACCAGGCTGCCGCTGCGGGAGACCGACAGCTGCGAGAGCCCGAGGGACGCGCGGTAGGCGTTGATCGCCGAGCCGATGGCCGACACGCTGGACTCACCGGCGCCGGAGCCCCCGGAGCCGCTGCACACCTTGCCGCCGCTGGGGATGCTCGCCGACGGTGCCACGGGAGCCGCGCCGGCGGCGACCCGGGGAGCCGTGGCACGGGCCGCCGACCGGGTGGGCGCCTTGGCGGACCGGGCTGCGGCAGCCGCCTGCGCAGCGGCGGCCGCGGCGGCCTGCTCGGCGGCGATGCGGGCGTTCTCGGCGGCCTGCCACGCGGCCTGCGCGTCGACGGCGGCCTTCTCGGGTGCGGCGACCCCGGCGACCAGCGAACGCAGGGACGTGAGGCTGACATGGGGAGCGGCGATCGCGGTGCCCACCGCGCCGGTGGCGCTCACGAGGGCGGCGCGCGGGGCGTCGCCCGCGTTCGGCACGGCGGCGAGCGTGGCGTTCGCGTGGTCGACGGTCGCCTGGGCGCCGGTCGTCGCGGCGGCGCGGCTGGTCACGTACGCGGTCTGGGCGACGACCGCGTCGGTCTGGCGCGCCACGACGGCGTCACGGGCCGCGGCCTGCACGGACTGGTCCACCCGGAGGCCGGCCTCGAGTGCCCGGGCCTGGGTGGCCTGTGCCTTCTGGTCGGCGGCGTACACGCCACCGCCGGCGGCCACGGCGAGCGCGACACCGGCGGCGAGGCCGACCCACACGGATCGTCTGACCGCGACGATGCGCGCGGCGGTCTCCTCGACGAGCGGGGACGGCGCGGTCCTCTGGTGGGGAACATCGACCTGGGTAGGGACATCGACCTGGGTAGGGACGTCGACCACCGGGACGGGTGCACTGATGACCGACGGTCGCTGGCTCGGCACGACGTCGAGCAGCTTCTTCGTGTCCTTGGCCACGTCTTCTCCTTCGGGCGTTCCTTTGCAGGTGTTCCGCGAGTGGGGCTTCCACTCATCTCGGCACGCGGAGCGTCCGCCTTGAGGCCAGATGCCCCTTTTGGTAAATCACCCGTTTGGACTAGTACGTGTCGCAGAGTGCCATTTTTCCGGGGGTTTCACCAATCGGACCGGGAACGGCGATGATGTGAACGTGACCGACGACTCCGGCCTGGACGCGCTCGACACCGCGATCCTGCGGGTGCTCGCACTCGACGCCCGGGCGACGTTCGCGCAGGTGGGAGAGCACGTGTCCCTGTCCGCGCCGGCCGTGAAGCGACGGGTGGACCGGCTGCGCGAGCGGGGGGTGATCCGCGGGTTCACGGTCCGACTGGACCCGGCGGCCATGGGCTGGCAGACCGAGGCCTTCGTCGAGCTGTTCTGCCAGGGCTCCACCAGCCCGGCGACCATGCGCTCGGCCGTCGAGCACTACCCCGAGGTGGTCGCTGCGAGCACCGTGACGGGGGACGTCGACCTGATGGTCCAGGTGCGCGCGCGGGACATGCGGCACCTGGAGCGGGTGGTGGAGAGGCTCGCCGCGGAGCCGTTCGTGGCGCGCACGCGCTCGACCGTGGTGCTCTCGGCGCTGGTGCGCCGACCGGACGTGCCGCCGGCGCCCGAGGGCTAGTCAGCCGGCGATGGCCTCCGCGGTGGCGCACCGGTTGGTGACCACCATGACGGGGCAGTCGGAGTGGTGCAGCACGGCCTGGCTGGTGGAACCCAGCAGCAGCCCCGCGAACCCGCCGCGCCCGCGGGAGCCGACGACGATCAGGTCCGTGGCCACCGAGAACTCGGTGAGCAGCTCTGCGCCGGTGCCGTCCAGCGCGATCCGCCGGACCGTCACGCCGGGGTGGTCGGCCAGTGCGCGGTCGACCACCACGTGCAGGCCCTCGGTGACGTCCCGCAGCACCTGCTCGTGGTCCACCGTGGCCGGCAGCCATGCCAGCACACCCGTCATCGACCCCACGGGCACGCCCGCGACGGCGGTCAGCTCGGCACCCCACGCCTCGGCCTCCCCGATGGCGTACCGCAGCGCGTGCTCGGCCTGGGGCGAGCCGTCGACGCCCACGACGATGCGCTTGACGGGTCGAGGGGCCGGGATGGGGGCGTCGTCGGGCAGCGTCTTGCCCGCCTCCCGCAGCGGGACGACGACCGTCGGGCAGTACGCGTGCGCCGGCAGGGCCGACGAGACGGTGCCGAGCAGCCGGTCCGCGAACCCGCCGCGCCCGCGCGTGCCGACGACGGCGAGCCGGACCTGGTGCGAGAGGTCGACCAGCACGCCCGCGGCGTCGCCCGTGAGGACCTTGGCGGTCACCGGGACGCCCATCGACGCCACCCGCTGCGTGGCTTCCGCGAGCACCGCCTTGGCGCCCTCCTGGATTGCCGTGTCGTCGAGCGCGGCATAGCCGCCGTCGAGCGAGGCCGCCGTGAACGACGGGAGGGAGTAGCTGCAGATGAGCCGGATGCCCCAGCCGTGGGTCTTGGCCTGTGCGGCGGCCCAGTCGAGCGCGTGCAGGCTCGCAGCCGACCCGTCCACCCCGACGAGGACCACATCGTCACGCGTCATCCGGAGCCTCCGTGCTTGTGCCGAGCCCACCGTGCGCTCGTCCCAGTGTCCTCCCGCGGTGCACGGATGCACCCGGCAGTAGCCGGAATGATGCCATACGTTGGTGGATTCTTGACGAAGACGAGGGTCAGGCGACGACGTACTGCGACCACAGCGGCTCGGACCGGACCGAGGTGGTGCCGAACGCCACCGACCATCGCGGCGCCCGCGGCACGAACGCGAGCTCCCAGCCGATCTCGTGCAGCAGCCGGTCGGCCTTGCGGTGGTTGCACCGCACACAGGCCGCCACGACGTTGGTCCACTCGTGCCGACCGCCGCGCGAGCGCGGGTTCACGTGGTCGACGGTGTCCGCTCCCCCGCCGCAGTAGGCGCAGCGGTGGTTGTCGCGCTGGAGCACCGTGCGACGGGTGGGGGGCACGGGGCGGCGGACGGGGACGTGCACGTAGCGCGTCAGGCACAGGACGACCGGTAGGGGGACGGACACATGCTCGGAGTGCAGCAGGCGACCGTCGGTCTCGAGCACGGTCGCCTTGCCGGTCATCACGAGCACGACGGCACGCCGCAGGCTCACGATGCACAAGGGTTCCATGCTGGCGTTGAGCAGCAGGGTGCGTGCTCCGGACGCGATCAGCCCTGGTGAGCCGACCTCAGTGGCTGCCCCACCGACGGCCTCGGTGGACAGCTTCGACGCATTCATGAGCACGGCGTTCTCCCGACCTCGGGGGTCGAACCGGCTGGCTGCCGGCCCGGCGAAGCGAAGCAACAGCGTGGTGCATGGTCAGAGTACGCGCCGGTCGGGCCGGAGGTCGGCAGGAAAACGACGAGGCCCCGACGACGTCGATGTCGTCGGGGCCTCGTCGTGAGGGGGCGGCTGGGGTCAGCCGATCCGGATGAAGACGGGCGAGCTCTGCCAGATGCTGCGGAACTGGACCGTCTTGCCCGGGCGGGGCGAGTCGATCTGCTCGTTGCCACCGGCGTAGATCGAGATGTGACCGGGGCTCCAGATGAGGTCACCGGGCAGGGCGTCCGCACGCGAGACGATGGTGCCCGCGGCCTTCTGCCCCGTCGAGGTGCGCGGGAGCGAGATGCCCAGCTGCGCGAAGACGTAGCTGGTGAAGCCGGAGCAGTCGAAGCCCTCCGGCGTGGTCCCACCGGACAGGTACGGGGTGCCGACGTAGCGGGCCGCGATCTCGAGCACCGCGTTGCCGGAGACCGACGACGGGGCCGGGGCGCTGGCGACGGCGGCCGTGGTGGTGGCTGCGGCGGCGCGCGTGGTGCTGCGCGAGGCGGCGGCCTTCACCTTGACGGGCGGCGGGGGCGGCGGCGTCTCGGCGGTGACGACCGGGACGTCGAACGTCCAGGCGGCATCGACCGGAGCGGTCACGACGGGGGCGGTGTTCAGCACGGCGCGGGCCGAGGCCGTCAGCGCTGCGGTGTCGACCGCGGGGAGTGCGCCTGCTTCACCGCCGGCAGCGGCGCTGGCCGGCGAGCCGAGCATCGAGACGACGAGGCCCGACGATGCGGCGACGACGGCGGTACGGCGTCCGACGGTGCCCATCTGGTCCGAGGCGGCTGCAGCAAACTCGGTCAAGGGCGTCGATGGACGGCGCGCCGCACGATGGCGGGCGCGAGTGGTGCTCACGGTCACGCGTTGCCTCTCCTGATGCCTACGAGGTCAGCTGTCGGGTTCGGGTGGGAGAACACCCGGCCGTGTCCCCGATCAAGATCGGATCTCCGGCTTCACCCCAAGGACACCGAACTTCCGGTGCCCGCAATTGGGTCCCCCGCCCCTGCCGGCGGTCAGTGCGGACCTCGTGGCGGCGGCAGGGTTAGGCGTTCCGCTCGAGGGCTTCTCCGGAGGAGGGTTCTGGAGAAGCAGGTCGAACGTACAGGACGTCCGCAGCGATTGTCACGTTCCGATCACGGGAATCTCTGCTCTTGTCGGACGGGCGTCCTGGACGCGTGGTCCAATCCCCCGGGTGACCTGCAAAGACGCCGATCAGAGGCGTGGGAGCGCGCACACGAGGCGCCCCTGAGGGTTCGGTGAAAGATCACGGTGCCGTCCCCAGGGGGCGTCCAGGGGCCTCCCAGACGGGCCTTGCGAGCGGCTCTCGGACGGCTCAGAGAGCGCCGACGAAGATGTGCCGGGCGACCTCGTCCGGCAGGTCCAGGAGGCTCGATGAGCCGGGCGTGGACACGGTCACGACGCCGAGGGACCGCTCGATGACGATCTCCTGGTGCGGCAGCACGCCGGCCTCCGACAGCCGCGAGAGCAGTTCGACGTCCACCTGGAGCGGCTCCGCGATGCGCGCCACGACCGCCCGCTCGACGCCGTCGGCACCCACGTCGCCGCGGTAGGCCACCAGCGACGTGACGCCGTCGAGGAAGGCCACCCGCGTGGTCTCCTCGCCGATCTCCCCGAGGCCCGGGATCGGGTTGCCGTACGGGTCGAAGTGCGGGTGGTCGAGCAGCGAGGCCAGTCGCTTCTCCACCCGCTCGCTCATCACGTGCTCCCAGCGGCAGGCCTCCTCGTGCACGTACGGCCACTCCAGGCCGATGACGTCCGTGAGCAGCCGCTCTGCCAGCCGGTGCTTGCGCATGACGCGGACCGCCTTGCTCATGCCCAGCTCCGTCAGCTCGAGGTGGCGGTCCCCCGTGACGACGACGAGCCCGTCGCGTTCCATGCGGGCCACGGTCTGCGAGACGGTGGGACCGGAGTGGCCCAGGCGCTCCGCGATGCGGGCGCGCAGCGGGGTGATGCCTTCCTCGGTGAGCTCGTAGACCGTCTTGAGGTACATCTCCGTCGTGTCGATCAGGTCGCTCACTGCATGGCCTCCTGCGTCGCGGCATCGTGGCGCGGCCCCCACGGGGAAAGGCACCGTGGGCTGGTCGGCCGCGCTGTGCACATCTTAGTTGGTCGGGCAGACAGTCGGGGTCCGGGTCCACGAGCGCCTATCCTCGGCGACGTGCCCGACGCTCACGAGATCACCATCCCCGCGCACCTGCTGCCCGCGGACGGCCGCTTCGGCTCCGGCCCCTCCAAGGTCCGACGAGCCCAGGTGGACGCGCTGGCCGGGCCCGCCGCGGAGCTGCTGGGCACCTCCCACCGGCAGGCCCCCGTCCGGGCGCTCGTCGGACGCGTACGCGCCGGGCTCGCCGCACTGTTCGACCTGCCCGAGGGCTACGAGGTCGTGCTGGGCAACGGCGGCTCCACCCTGTTCTGGGACCTGGCCACGCTCTGCCTGATCGAGGACCGTGCGGCCCTCGGCGCGTTCGGCGAGTTCGGCGCCAAGTTCGCGGCAGCCGCGGCGCGTGCCCCGTTCGTCGGGGAGCCGCTGGTCACCAGCGCGGCGCCCGGTGGCGTGGCGGTCCCGGCCTTCGCGGACGGCGTCGACACCTACGCCTGGCCGCACAACGAGACGTCGACCGGCGTCGCCGCCCCGGTGCGCCGGGTCACCGGGTCGCACGCGCAGGGCGCGCTCGTGGTCGTCGACGGCACGTCGGGCGCGGGCGGCCTCGCGGTCGACGTCGCCCAGACCGACGTCTACTACTTCGCGCCGCAGAAGTCGTTCGCCTCCGACGGGGGGCTCTGGCTCGCCGTCGCCTCCCCCGCGGCCATCGAGCGGGCCGCCCGGATCGAGTCGAGCGGCCGCTGGGTCCCCGAGTCCCTGTCGCTCACCGCGGCCGTGACCAACTCGAGGTTGGACCAGACCCTCAACACCCCGGCCATCGCGACCCTCGTGCTCCTGGCCGAGCAGCTCGACTGGATCCTCGGGAACGGTGGCCTGGCGTGGGCCGCCCAGCGCACCGCGACGTCGGCCGGCCACCTGTACGGCTGGGCCGACTCGCGCGACTGGGCGACCCCGTTCGTCACCGACCCGGAGCTGCGCTCGAACGTCGTCGGCACCATCGACCTGGACGCCGAGATCGAGGCGCCGACGGTCGCGCGCGTGCTGCGTGACCACGGGGTCGTCGACGTCGAGCCCTACCGCAAGCTGGGCCGCAACCAGCTGCGCGTCGCGATGTACCCCGCGGTCGACCCGGACGACGTGCTGGCCCTCACGGCCTGCGTCGACCACGTGGTGGACCAGCTGCTCTGACCGCCCCGGACATGACGGACGCCCGCCCCCCGTGGTCAGCACGGGGGACGGGCGCCTGTCGCCGGAACGGCTGCTCAGTAGGTCGGACGGCGGCGGCGGGCGATCGCCACCCCTGCGACGACCAGAGCACCGACGACGACGAGTCCGGCACCCGCGAGGACGAGCGGGCCGGCGTCAGTACCCGTGGCGGACAGAACGACCGTCTTCGGGTTGTCCGCGAGCACCTCGTCGTCCGGCGGGTCGGTGATGCACACCGGGCTGGACGGCGGGTAGCTCACGGTCACGGTGGCCTCGGGGTTCACCTGGAAGAGAACCTTCACGTTCGGGCGGACCCAGTCGTACGCGTCACCCTCGACCCACGAGCCGTCGGGCAGCTCCGTCCAGCCCGGCCAGTCGATCCCCTTGCCGTCAGGACCCTCGACCGCGCCCGGCCAGTTGACCGTGCCCTCGAGCGGGAGGTCGGGGTACACGACGTCAGCGCCGCTCGGGTTGTCCCACGTGATGGTGACCTTGGTGCTCGGCGTGCCGGTGGGAGTGACCTTGTAACGAAGCTTCGGGACGTCGTTGTCGCACACCGGCGTGACGATGTTGATCTTGAGCTGGCACTGGCGCTCGACGCCGTACTCGTCCACCGGGTCGATGCAGCCGTACACCGGCTCCTCGATGGTGGGCTTGGGCGACGGGTCGTCAACGGCATTGGAGGGCAGCGCGCCACCAAGGCCGATGAGGACCGCGAAGAGCGCGACGAACGCGCCGCGGATGAAAGTGGCCATGATGGGATTCGCCCCCGTCTGGGATTCGGACATTTCGTACACATTGTTGCTCGGCGGAGGCCGATCCTGGCCTGCTCAGACGGGTGATTTCGTCCGATCTGTCCGATTCACCCGTTCAGCAGGCGGCGGAGACGAAGCCCGGGCTGGTCAGCGTGGGGGTGGTCCAGGCCGACACCACCCCGTCGCGCACCGGGACCGTGACGCGGTAGGTCTCCGTGGCGCCCGGGACAAGGGTCGAGGTGACCACCTGGACGTCGCGGCCGGCCACGGTGGCGGTGGTGCCGGAGACGTAGCCGTCGTCCAGGCCGAGGGCCTGCAGGGGCGCACCGACGGGCGCGTAGACCGTGACGTTGGTCGACAGCACCCCGACCGGCAGCCCGGTCTGCGCCGTGCCGGTCACGTACTCCGGCAGGGAGGCGACGTCCGCGGGCGGCTGATAGTCCAGATCGAGGCGGACGGTCGCCGTCGGCTCGTCGCCGCTGCACTGGAGGTCCTCGACCGTCAGCGTGGTGGTCAGGTAGTAGTCGAGCTTGCCGGCCGAGCCGTCGTTGAGGAACACACCGACCGCATCGGGGAAGTCGCCGGTGAGGAACGCCGCACCAACCGTCGTCTCCGCCAGCGTCTCCTGCTCCTCGGGATGCGCCGACCAGATCCGGATGCGGCCCTCGGTGCCTGCCCGCGCCAGCGCGCTGACCAGCCCCTGCGGGTCGCCCTGCCCGGAGCCGACGGCCATGAAGATCGAGGCCGCCACGCCCGCGTAGAACGCGTCCGCGTCCCTGGGGTCCGGGATCGTGCGGTAGGAGTCGCGCAGCAGGACCTCGAGCACGTCCGCGGCGTCGATCTTGGTCCCGCCCGGCTCGATCACCGGGCCGGTGGCCTTGAGCACGTACCGGGCGCCCACCGGGTCGGCGGCGATGACCCCGTCCACGCGCTGGCCCATGTCCCGCTCCCAGCGGGCGGAGAGCAGCTGCGCGCTCCGCGGGAAGTCGGGGGTGATCACGGCGTCCTGCACCCACCGGCCCAGCCGGTCGGTGTCGACCACCAGCTCCTCGGGGGACAGCGGCAGGATCGACTCGTCGATGCCCTGGAGGTCGATGGTGGAGCGCTGGTCGGTGAGCGTCACCGCGCCGTCCTCGGCGTGCAGCACCGCGAAGGCGCCGACGATGCCGCCCGCGCTGCGCAGCTCGGCGGAGTTCAGGGAGACCAGGAGGTAGGTGCGGGGGCCGTCAGCGCCGAGCATCGGCGGCAGCAGCGTCGCCACCTGCGCGCCCGCCTCCAGCGCTCCGGTCACCTGGTCCAGCCCGTGCTTGAGCTGGCCGACCGGGCCGGCCAGCGGACCGACCAGCCGGTCGACGTCGATGTCAGCCACCGCGGCCTGCGCCGTCCGCGCACTCTCGGCCGCGGCGATGACCTCCGGCCCAGCCGCGACGAAGGGCGCCAGGTCCACGCGTCCGTCGGCACCCCGCACGTTCGGCGCCTCGAGGACGTCGTTGAGCCGCACGACCGCCGGCAGGGAGTCGCGGGTGACGTCCTCCAGCGAGGCCGAGACCACGCGCAGCGCGGCGAGGTTGGGGCCGAGCCCGGGCACGACCTCCGCGACCCGCCACACCGGGTCGCTGGTGGCCCGGCGTGCCGTGGCGAGGTCCTCCTGCACCTGCGGGAGCTTCGCCTCGATCTGGCCGGTGCTGCCCTCGTCGAGCTGGGTCTTGAGGTCGGTGAACACGGACTTGGCCGAGAAGAGCGCCTCGGACGCCTGGAGGCCGCGGTAGGTCAGCCAGCAGGCGGCGACCACCAGCACGGCCAGGACGACGAAGACGGCCGTGACGACGCGACCCGCGATGCGGCGGCGGCGACTGCGCGGACGACCGGGGTCAGGCTCCGGGTCCGGCTCGTCCTCGGGGCGCGTCTGCGGCGCGATCGGGCCGTCCACGGTTGCGCTCACCGGACGATCGTCACATGTGGGACATAGCACCCGACACGCTTGGGGGCGCTATTCACCCTCATGCAGCCGTCTGGCGGTCCGCGGCCTCCTGGGCTCCGAGCCGGGCGGCGGTCTCCGCGCGGCGGGCGGGCAGGGTCGGGTAGAGCACCTCGAGGTGGGGCCGGGTGCGCACGTGGTAGCGGACGGTGACGTCCCACTTCTTCCATGCCCACAGCGCGGCGCCGGTGGCGACGAGCAGCGCGGAGATCGAGCCGATGCCGATGGCCCAGCGCGGTCCGTACGTCTCACCGATCCAGCCGACGATGGGCGACCCGATGGGCGTCGCGCCCAGGAACACCATCATGTACAGGGCCATGACGCGCCCGCGTACAGCGGGGTCGGTGCTCAGCTGGATGGTCGCGTTGGCGGCCGTCATCATGGTCAGCGACGCCAGCCCGACGGGGATGCACGCGATCACGAACGACAGGTACGTGGGCATCAGGGCCATGACGCCGGTGGCGATGCCGAACCCGAAGGCGGCGCCGATGACCAGCCGGACCCGCGGCCGTTCCCGCCGGGCGGCCAGCAGCGCCCCGGTCAGCGACCCGATGGCCAGCACGGACCCGAGGATCCCGTACTCCTGCGCGCCGCGGCCGAACTCGGTGCGCGCCATCATGGCGCTGGTCAGCTGGAAGTTCAGGCCGAACGTGGACACGACGCCGACGACCACCATGATCACCAGGATGTCGCTGCGGCCGCGCACGTAGGCGATGCCCTCGCGCAGCTGCCCCTTGGCGCGCACCGCGGTCGGCATCGGGCTCAGCTCGGACGTGCGCATGCGGGTGAGCGCGAGGATCGTCGCGAAGAACGTCACCGCGTTGATGAGGAACACCCAGCCGGTGCCGACGGCCGCGATGAGCAGGCCGGCGACGCCCGGACCGATCAACCGTGCGGCGTTGAACGACGCGCTGTTCAGGCCCACCGCGTTGGCCAGCTTCGACGCCGGCACGAGCTCCGCGACGAACGTCTGCCGCACGGGGCCGTCGATGGCGGTGACGCACCCGAGCATCAGGGCGAACAGGTACACGTGCCACAGCTGCGCGTGCCCGCTGAGCACCAGGACGCCCAGTCCGGCGGCGAGCACCCCCTGGCCCACCTGCGTCGCCATGAGCAGCTTGCGGCGGTCCACCCGGTCCGCCAGCAGGCCCGCGTACGGGGAGAGCAGGAGCACGGGCGCGAACTGGAGCGCGGTGGTGATGCCGACCGCCACACCGGACTCGTCGGTGAGCTGCGTGAGGACCAGCCAGTCCTGGGCGACGCGCTGCATCCAGGTGCCGACGTTCGCCACCAGCGCCCCGGCGAACCACAGCCGGTAGTTCCGGAACTTCAGCGAGGAGAACGTGGGACTCATGACGCGGCGATCCTCCGCAGCAGCTCGGCGGCGTCGGCGAGCAGCGCGCGCTCGTCCTTGGTCATCTTGCTGAGGCGCTCCGCCAGCCACGCGTCGCGGCGTCGGCGGGTCTCGTTGACCTCGGCGACGCCCGCGCCCGTGAGGGTGACGACGACCTGCCGGCCGTCCGTCGGGTGCTCCGACTTGGCGACCAGGCCCAGCTCCACCAGGCCGTTGACCGTGCGGGTCATCGACGGAGGCTGGATGCGCTCACGCTCGGCCAGCTGCCCCGGCGTCAGGGGGCCGTCCTTGGTCAGCCACGCGAGCACGGTGAACTGCGGGTCGGTCAGGCCGGCCTCGCCGCGCTCGGCCCGGATGCGCCGGGACGCCCGGCCGACGGCGATCCGGAGCTCACCGGCGAGGGCGGAGGCTGAGTGCATGATCCTTACTCTAACTCATTACCTTGCGTAACGACACTCGCTCCCGCCGCGCGGGTGAACTCCACATCGGGACATATCACCCACCGCGACTCGCGCCTTAGCGTGGGCACCGACAACGGGGAGGTCGGGTGCAACGAGCACGCGTGGACGTCGCGAGCGCGCCCGCGGCCACCGAGACGGTCCGTCGGGCTCCGTTCCGACCGGACATCGAGGGCCTGCGGGCGATCGCCGTGGCCCTCGTCGTGCTCTACCACGCACGCGTGCCAGGGCTGGGCGGCGGGTACGTCGGCGTCGACGTCTTCTTCGTCATCTCCGGGTTCCTGATCACCAACCACCTGGCCGCCGAGCTGACCCGCACCGGCCGGATCGGGTTCGCGCAGTTCTACGCCCGCCGCATGCGCCGCATCCTGCCCGCGTCCTTCGTCGTGCTGGCCGTCTCGACCGTGGCCGCGGCCCTGGTCATGCCCCCGCTGCGGATGCCCGAGGTGGTCAAGGACGCGATCGCCACCGCGCTGTACGTGCCGAACATGTGGTTCGCCCGGCAGGGCACCGACTACCTGGCCGAGACCGCCCCCTCCCCCATGCAGCACTACTGGTCGCTCGGGGTCGAGGAGCAGTTCTACCTGCTGTGGCCCCTGCTGCTGCTCGTGGTCACCCTGCTGGTCAAGCGGTCCCGCAGCCGGCTGGTCGCGGCGCTGGCCGTGGTGGTGGCCGGCTCGTTCGCGCTCAACCTGGTGGTCATGACGATCGCGCCCACCTGGGCGTTCTTCTCCCTGCCCACCCGCGCC
The DNA here is from genome assembly GCF_013359775.1 of Cellulomonas humilata. Lineage (GTDB taxonomy): Bacteria > Actinomycetota > Actinomycetes > Actinomycetales > Cellulomonadaceae > Cellulomonas > Cellulomonas humilata. The sequence goes on from NZ_JABMCI010000056.1 coordinate 152,944, forward strand.
TGGGAGCTCGGCGTCGGCGGCCTGGTCGCCCTGCTGCTGCCCCAGGTGGTCGGCCGACGGTTCACCGGCTCCCCCGTCGTCGTCGGCGTCGGCCTGCTGCTGGTGCTCGCCTCGGCCGTGCTCTACGACGAGAGCACCGCCTTCCCCGGCCTCGCCGCCGCCGTCCCCGTGCTCGGCACCGCGCTGGCCATCCTGGGCGGCGCCCAGGGTACCGGCGCGCTGCCCGGCACCGTGCTGCGGTCCCGCCCGTTCCAGTACCTGGGCCGGCTGTCCTACTCCACCTACCTGTGGCACTGGCCGCTGCTGGTCATCGTCGAGTCCCGCCTGGCCAACAAGGTCCCCCTGTGGGCGAGCCTGGCCCTCGCCGCGGCGTCGGTACCCCTGGCCGCGCTGACCTACCGGTACGTCGAGGACCCCATGCGCCACCTGGGCGCCCTCACCCGCCGCCCCGCCCGCACCACCCTGCTCGCCGGGCTGGCCGGCTCCGTGGCCCTCGTCGTGCTCGCCGTGGGCATGGGCCAGTGGTCCGCCAGCAAGCCGCTGGCCACCTCTCGCGACGCCGCCAGCACCGGCCTGACCGCCCCGCCCGCGTTCGCCGACGACGTCCCCGCCAACCTGACCCCGTCCCTGCGCGGGGTCGACGCCGACATCCCCGCCGCGTACGCCGACAGCTGCCAGCTCGAGTACGCCGCGTCCGCGCTGCGCGACTGCCCCTACGGCGACCTCACCTCCGACCGCGTGGTCGCCCTGTTCGGCGACTCCCACGCCACCCAGTGGCTGCCAGCCCTCGACGCCCTCGGCACCGAGCAAGGCTTCCGCGTGGACCTGTACGCCAAGTCCGGGTGCCCGTCGGCAGACGTGGTGCAGACCTCCGACTACGACGCGCAGTGCGCGCAGTTCCGCCAACTGGTGCTCGCCCACCTGGCCGAGAACCCGCCCGAGCTGGTCCTGCTCAGCACCTCCGGCCGCCAGTACTGGCGGGACCCCGCGACCGCCGAGGCCGAGTGGCGCGACGGCCTGGCCGCCACCCTCGACGCCCTCCCCGCCACGAGCACCGCCGCGATCATCGGCACCACACCCAACTTCGACGGGTCCATCCCCACCTGCCTGTCCTTGCACCTGGCCGACGCCGCCGCCTGCGCCGACGACCGCGACCACGTGATCGAACCCGAACGCCTGGCCGACGAGGCCGCCGTGGCCGCCGAGCACGGCGCCCTCTACTTCCCCGCCGTCGACTACCTGTGCGACGCCGAGACGTGCGGCGCGATCGAGGGGAACATCCTGCTCTACCGCGACGAGCACCACCTGACCACCGTCGCCAGCCTGGACCTGGCCGACGAGCTGGGGGCGTTCCTGTTCGAGTAGCGGCGGCTATGCGCCGAGAAACACCTGCGAGCAGAGCATCTCGTCGCCGTCGAGCAGGCAGCCGATGCCGACCTCCTGGACGTCCGGATCGAGCAGGTTGGCGCGATGCCCCGCGGAGTCGAGCCAGGCGTCGACCACGTCGTGCGGCGTCGCGGCGGCTCGCACCAGGTTCTCGGCGGCCGTCGTCGCCGGCGCGCACGCCTCGAGCACCGGCGTGAGCGACGCGTGCTCGAGCGGCAGATCGCCGTCGAGCGCCGTGGCGCGCTCGGCCGCCTCGTCCGTTGCGCAGTCTGAGACGTCCAGCAGCGCCAGACCTTCGTCCGCCCTGACCGCGTTCGTCTCCGCCACCAGCTCGGCCGCGTACGCCGCCGGGTCTGCACCGTCGGCCGACCACGGCTGAAGCCCGGTCGAGGACGGCCGCGCGACGAGGTAGATCGCGACCCCGGCGAGGATCACACCGAGACCCACCAGCCACCAGCCCAGGTGGCTCCGGCGCTGCGCGATCAGGGACGCCCCAGCGCTCGGTAGGTCCAGCCGGCGGCCCGCCAGTGAGCGGGCTTCAGCACGTTGCGGCCGTCGAGGATCCGGCGGTGCGCCACGACCGCCGCGAGCGCGTCAGGTTCGATCTCGCAGTACTCGGTCCACTCGGTGGCGAGCAGCACGACATCGGCGTCCTTCGCGGCCTCCAGGGCGGTGTCGGCGAAGTGCAGGTCCGGCCACTTGGCCCGCGCGTTGGCGACCGCTTGCGGGTCGGTCACGGTGACGTGGGCGCCCTGGAGCTGCATCTGCGCGGCGACCGAGAGGGCCGGCGAGTCCCGCACGTCGTCGGAGTCGGGCTTGAACGCAGCGCCGAGCACCGCGATCCGCTTGCCGACGATCGACCCGTGGCACACCTCGCGCGCCAGGTCGACCATCCGGACCCGGCGACGCATGTTGATGGAGTCGACCTCGCGCAGGAACGAGAGCGCGTCGCTGACGCCCAGCTCGCCCGCGCGGGCCATGAACGCGCGGATGTCCTTGGGCAGGCACCCACCGCCGAAACCGAGCCCCGCATTCAGGAAGCGACGACCGATGCGCGCGTCGTACCCGATCGCGTCCGCGAGCCGCGTGACGTCCGCACCTGTCGACTCGCAGAGCTCGGCCATGGCGTTGATGAACGAGATCTTGGTGGCCAGGAACGAGTTCGCTGCGACCTTCACCAGCTGCGCCGTCGCGTAGTCGGTGACGACCAGCGGGGTGTCCTCCGAGAGCGGGGTGGCGTAGACCTCGTCGAGCACCGACCGAGCCTTGCTCCCCTCGGCCGTGGGCTCACCGTCGTCGTCGGTCGGCAGGCCGTAGACGAGGCGGTCCGGGTGCAGCGTGTCCTCGACCGCGAACCCCTCCCGAAGGAACTCGGGGTTCCACACGAGCACGGCACCGGTCGCCGAGATCGCCTCCGCGATCGCCTCCGCGGTCCCCACGGGTACGGTCGACTTCCCCGCGACGACATCGCCAGGGCGAAGGTGCGGCACCAACGCCTCCACCGCCGCGTTCACGAAGGTCAGGTCGGCGCGGAACTCCCCGTGCACCTGCGGCGTACCCACGCAGATGAAGTGGACGTCCGCACCAGCAGCATCGGCGATGTCGGTGCTGAATGTCAGCCGACCGGTCGCGCCAACCTCGGTCAGGAGCTCCGGCAGCCCGGGCTCGTAGAACGGAGCACGGCCCGCGCGTAGGGCGTCGACCTTCTTAAGATCGACGTCGATGCCGATGACCTCGTGCCCGAGCTGCGCCATGCTGGCGGCGTGAACGGCTCCGAGGTACCCGCAACCGATGACTGAGAGACGCACGAGATATCACTCCAAGTGGTATCGGGAAGCGCCGACTATATCGTCCGAATCGTCACATAACCTGGCCCGATGCGGGTGATACCTCGGGGGCGGCGGGCGGTGTTCGCGCTGTTCATCGCGTACCTCCTCGCCGTCGCCGCCATCACCCTCGGACCCGCGCCGGCGCCCGACGAGACCCTCGGTATCGTGCGGGCCACGGTCACCTGGTTGAACGCCCACGGAGTGGGGGTTAGCTACGACGGTGTCGAGTTCGCGGCCAACGTAGTGATGTTCGTGCCGTTCGGGGTGTTCGTCAGGGGCCTCTTGCCAACACGTCCAGCCCTGCTCGTCATCGCGATCGGCGCTGTGACGTCCCTCGGCATCGAGTGTGCCCAGCTCCTCCTGCCGACGCGAGTCTCCGATCCGCGTGACATCGTCGCCAACACGCTCGGAACCTGGCTAGGTGTAGGGATTCGCGCCGGTGCCGCCCGTTGGCACACGGCACGCCAACGCCCGGATCGCGACGACATTCCCACGCTCTCCTCGCCTGGCTAGCGGCGCAAAGTCCGGCCATATCGGTTGTTATCGCCCCATCGATGAACCGAAGCGCCGGTCGATGCGATAGTTGCTGCTGCACCAGACTCTTCCGACGCGGCATGTTCCGATCCGCCCGGCAAACTGACGGAGAACGCTCGTGACGGAGCTCGGCACCAAGGCCAGCGCACCCGGCCGACTTCATGCACTCGACTACATGCGGCTCGCGGCGGCACTGTCGGTACTGGCCTTCCACTACTTCTTCAACGGGATTCTGAACGGGAAGATCGCGTCTCTCCAGGAGCCGACACGGTTCGCGGACGTCGCGAAGTACGGACATCTCGGTGTGAACTGGTTCTTCCTCATAAGCGGCTTCATCATCTTCCAGTCCGCACATGGAAAGTCCGCTCGCGAATTTGCGGTCGGCCGTGCGGTACGCCTGTATCCGGCGTTCTGGGCGGCGGTCGCTCTGACAACCGTCGTCACCATATTTTGGGGGGCGAGGTCCCACCTGACGGTGTCGCCGGTGCAGGTCCTGGCCAACCTCACCATGGTGCCCAGAGTGTTCGGCGCTGCACCGGTTGACGGCGTCTATTGGACGCTCCAGCTCGAGATCTTCTTCTACCTCGTCGTGTTCTCGTTTCTCCTTGCGCGCCGCTTGGACCTCTTCGCCCGGCTCTTACCGCTTTGGGCCCTTGCGAACGCTGCGGGTGTCCTCGTGCTCCACGTCCCCGACTCGACGCCACTTCTTGGTGGCTATTTCGCACTATTCGCCGCCGGCGCGATCATTGCTGAGGTCCAGCGCGACGGCTGGACCGCCTGGCGGACAGTGGGTCTGGTCGCGGCGTACGTGGCATCTGCCGTGACAGCGACGCGGCACATTCAGGACCTTGCCCGGGAGCTCGAAACGTCGTTCAACCAGGCATTCGTCGCTGCGTCGATGCTGCTGATCTTCGGTTCCTTGCTGCTCCTCGCCATTCCCGCCGTCCGCGACGTCCGACTGCCGGCTGCTGTCGCACTGGGAGCCCTGACGTACCCGCTGTACCTGATCCACGCGCACATCGGCTACATCGCACTCACGCACTTTGCCCGGCCGGCGAGCCGTGCGGCCGCTTACATAGGCATCATTGCCGCGGTCGTCGCGGTCGCATGGGTCATTCATCGCGTCGTCGAACGGCGACCGAGGTCGGCGTGGTACCTGGGGTTTGACTGGGTCTACAGTGCATTCGCCTCGATCGGGTCGCGTCTCACGAGCCGGTCCCGGTCCGGTCCGCCGGTGCAGGAAGACGCACCGCCAGAGCGTTCGCTCGGGGACGCAGGATCGCCTCGGGCCAACTCGCCGCGCACGAACTAGGAACCCGTCCCACTCGTCCCGACGTCGCCTCGTGGAGCCGCGAACCGTCGCCGCCTTCATTTCGGCAAGCCGCCCCGGGTCGGCCGCAGAACTCAGAGGCCCACGCCGGGCTGGGAGTCGATCCACGCCGCGAGCCGCGCCACGCCCGCTTCAAGCCCGAACTCCGGCTCCCACGCGAGAACATCGGCCGCGTGCGAGACGTCCGCCCACGCGTGTCTGACATCGCCCTGCCGGAACTGACCCGTCACGTGGGGCTCAGGAGCGCCGTAGTAGTCCGCGATGAGAGCAGCGGCGCGTGCGATCGTCTGGTCCTCGCCCGATCCGATGTCGATCGGAACCGACCCCGGCGACTCTGTCAGCACCCCAGCAACAACAGCCCGAGCGACGTCGTCAATGAGAACGAAGTCCCGTCGCACAGCCCCGTCTTCATACAGCGGTATCGACCGACCGGCCTTCGCGACGCGGCAGAACAACGACATGATGCCCGTGTAGGGGTTGATCAGCGACTGACCTGGTCCATAGACATTCTGCAGGCGCAGTACCACCGGCTCGACGCCGACAGACTGCGCCCACGACGTCAGCACGTGCTCCTGGGCCAGCTTGGTTGCGCCGTAGACACTGACGGGCGCCGGCGACACCCGCTCGGCGGCCATGGCGACCGGTTCGGCGCCAGGAAAGTCCCACTGCGCCGCCGCGAGAATCGCGCTGGTGCGCTGTCCCGGATAGAAGAGCGAACCGTCGGGGCGCGTCCACGCCCCCTCGCCGTACACGGCCCTGCTGCTGGAAAGGACGACTCGCGCGGGCAAGGCGTCGTGCCTCAGCAGGCCGTCGAGCATCTGAGTGGTGCCGACCACGTTGACCTGCGCGTGCCTGGACGCCTCGGCCAGGGACTGACTCGTGCCCGTCTCTGCCGCAAGGTGTACGACTACGTCGGGACGCACTTCGGAGAGCACCGCATCCCAGACGGATGGATCCGTCACGTCTCCGACGTGCAGCTCTACTCGTGCGTCCAGACTGGTCGGACGCTGAGCCGTGGGGTGGACCTGGGGGTGGAGGTTGTCCACCGCGATCACGCGTCCAAACTCGTTCGCCAGAGCCGGAGCGATGGCAGTTCCGATGAAGCCGGCGCCCCCACTGACGAGAACAGTGCCCCGCCGTCTTCCCGACTCGATAGGTGTAGCCATGATCACTGATCTCCCCAAGACGTCGACAACATGCTGAACAGTTGGTGCTGCCCGCACCCCATCGATTGGTGCGTCCGGCGCCGACCGACGATCGGCTTCACGATCGGACGCTCGAGCGCAACACATCCATCAGCTCGCGCAGGGCGGTGCAAGCCCGGGCAACGGCAACGTCCAAGGCTGCGCTGTCACCGACCCGCGGATCACTCTTCATGGCATCCGCTGCCTCCATCGGCTCTGAGAGCCCGAACTCACGGGCAAAAGAACGAACCTTGGCGAGGTCGCCGACCGGGATCGCGGGCGTGCCCGCCATGAGTGCCAAGTACAGCGCGTGCATGCGAGACGCGATCACGACGTCCGCACCGGCGACCACAGCTGCGGCCTCACGCCAGGAGAGACCGTCCGTGACACGGGCAAACCCGTTCCGCGCAGGGCGGGAGAGCGTCGACGCGTCCCCGACGGACTCATCCTGGAACATCTGGACGAAGACGAGCGAGCCCCAGCGCGCCACGGCCTCGAGCACCGCGGGGTGCGTAAGCCCCTCGCTGTCGGCCTTCGCCAGAGCGACGACGCCATGATTCGGTCCATCGCCGCCCCTCATTGCCGCGATCTCGTCCGCCAGCAACAAGCTCACGTCAGATCCGAGCGACAGCGAGGCTGCGGCTACGCCGAGTCCCGAGCACCGCTGCATCGACTGCTCATCGCGAGCCCACACACGGCGTCGCCACAACGCGGCGCGCAAGAGGCTCCGCGGGACGCGGCGGTGGACGGGGTCGCACCCGACACCGAAGAACACGACAGGGGTCCGGAGAAGCCAACCCAAGAGCGAAGTGACGGCCATCAGCCTCGGGAGTCCGCCGACGCGACCACCCACGTCGTCCTGCAACAGCGTTCCGCCGCCGATCACGACGGCGTCGGCTGAGCCGATGGTCCGGGCAAGCCCGGAGAATCCCGAGACCGATCGGCGGGCACCGTAGCCCTCTCGTCGACGACCCCCGAAGTCCACGGCCTCGACCGTGGCACCCTCCTCCGAGAGCGCCTGGACCAAGGCATCCGTCAAGAACGAGTCACCGAGGTTTGCTGCGTACCCCGACGCGAGAGTCCGATCAGCGGACAGAACCACCAGCTTCATGAATCGGTTCCTTCTGAATTTCGCTTGAGCTTGATAAGTACGATACCGAGGCCGACCGCGAGCAGGATCTCGCTGACCACCATCGTCGTCGCGAGTCCTTCTGCGCCGAATCGGCCTACCAGAAGTAGACATGACGCGATGGAGAATCCCGCGACTGTGCAGGTTGCCAGCAGACGCCACCGAATACCGCCATAGCCCATCGCGCCCGCGGCAAGGAAGTAGTTCCCCGCCTTCGGGACAAGCGCGATTGCGACAAGAAGATACACAAGACTGTTCCAAGAGCTGAGGCCGAACAGCTTTTCAATGTACGGGGCGGCGATCAGTGCGCCTGTCGCCAACAACGCCCCGGTCAACAAAAAGGCAAGCCACCACTGCGACAGTCGACGCTTCAGTCTCCGAACGCGAGGGAGCAGCTGGAGGCTCGCGGTGCCTGGAAGTATCTCCAGCGGTTGGATCACCCGGCACGCCACGGTCAGCATCGCTGTCACCGACACGGGAAGTACCGCGGCAGACACGATCACTGGAAGTTGCGAGTACATCGAACTCACCGATCCTGTGAGCCCGAAGGGGATGATCTCGCGCGCCACGTGGCCGACACGGGCACGCTCCGGGAGCAAGTCGCGTCGGACCGATCGAATGGTCCATGACGCGATCACCAGCGAGATCACGGGAAGCGCGAAGAGCGTCCCAAGCTGGGCGGTCGCGAAAGCCACACCGATAGTGGAGATCTTGCCGACTGCAAGGAGGAACTCAGGGAGAGCATATGCAGCGTCGCGTGAACCGAGCAGCAGAGGTGCCCTGGCGGCGCGGAGCAGGCTGTCGAGAACCTGGCTGACAGCGACGGCGACGAGCACGAGCCAGTAGTGCACAGGAACTATCCCACCCGATCGCGTGAGCGACAGGGTGACTGCTGCGGCCGCACCCAGCAGTCCCAGGAGAGCCTGGAAGGCTAGTGCAGTGCGGTAGTCCCCCCTCCCAAGATGCCCCTGTCGGCGGGAGAGTATGTAGTTTGCGGCACCGGACTCGGTCACGATCGTAAACGCTGAAAGCGTCCCGACGGCTGCGACCAGCACATTCCGCACCGGAGACGAAGGAATCTGGCCCAGCACCACCAGGACGAGAAACTGGCTCAACCTGAGGGAGACGGTTGCCGCAGTCGGCAGGGCAAGTGCTACGAGTCTGGCTGCGCGCGCCTGCTCCTTAGCCACCGTGCAGGCCCCAGTTCTCAAAGCCGCGTTGTCGCTCCCGGGTCCGTTCGATCCGCAGTTTGGAGACACCACCGACAATGAGAACCAGAACAACCAGTTGCAGGACCGACAAGTAGCTGAGCCGGTAGAAGTACACGAGGAGGTCCTCGAGGCAGAGATAGACCACCAGGGCCCAAGCCGTGCCGATCGGCGTCTGCAGTGGTATCACCTGACTCGCCACTGCCGCGATCAGTCCGACGAAGAATCCGCTGAGCAGGCAGACCGCGATCACACCCGCCCAGTCGAACGAGACATAGCCCCATATCGGAGCGGGGAGGCGCAGACCACCGGAAACGATCGCGGAGACGTTCTGGCCGGGATTGACGACCGACAGTGACCAGACGGAAGGGTTCCACTCGAAGTTTCCCGGAACGAGCCCCCCGAAGAACGTCTTGCCGAACGTGTACTCAGGGTTCGCGAGCCATGCACGTAGGAAAGTTGCCTGGTCCGCGACGTCGGGGGCGCCGGCCGCGACCTGCTGCGCGAGGCTCCCTCCTCCCGCCGATACGAACGAGTACGAGGAGAGACCCAGAGCGCCCAGCACGAAGTAGACGGCGCTGCCCAGGGCGTTGACGCCTACGAGAATGGCGATGTAGACGACCATCGAGATTCGCCTGATCGCGAGGAGTACCCCTAGACACATCACGATGCCGGTCACCGCGGGAGCCCGCTGAAGAGACAGCAGCATGACGCCGACGCACCCGATCAGCACGACCCAGTCCCGGATCATCCTGCGCTTGATGGCGACCATCATGATCACCGGGAGCAGGAGCGCGATCGCAGTTGTCGCGGTTCGATAGATCGGCGCGACGGGGGCGTACGCGGCGGCATAGATGCCGCGGAAGAACTTTGCCTGGAACGGGTCCGCCGCGAGTGCGGGAACGAATCCCATGACCGCGAAGCACCCAAGCAGCGCGAGCAGCGATCCGCCCGCCACGATCCGGAGCCGCCGCAACGCGGCGGCTTCACCCACCTGATCGATGGGCCAGGACGCGAGAAACCTTCGGGTCTTAGCGAAACCCGAACGGTGTCGCGAGCGACTGACTGCATTGGCGAAGATCCTGCCGCAGATCACACCGACGACCGTGAGCGCGAAGCCCGCCAGAGCCAATGACGCATACAGGTTGAGCACTGCCGGCGACATCTGCTCAAGCCGACCCAGGCCAGCGATGGGCAGGACGTAAGCGATGAGCGCGAATGCGAGCTGCGTGTGGGCGGGGATGTTCCAACGGCTCGGCCACGCGATGTATCCGGCGCACGACATACCCAACAGACCGATGCACAGAGCGGCACCGCGGATGGCGTTAGCGCCAGGAGAAGTCACTGTTCCGGATAGCGCCGTGGTCGTCGCGACGACTCCGACGCCCAAGAGCCAGATAGCGGCCAGCGAGGCCGCCACGCCCGCTGCGATCTTCATCTGACGGGACCAGCCGGCCGCCCCCCGGCCACTCGATCGGAAGCCCTCCCGCGGCTGCCGCGTGGTCAATTCATGCGTCACGAGGCATGATCTTCCCGGTCTTCCTAGAGCCGAACTGGCCCATGTCGACCCGACGCTTCGACACTGCGGGGACCCCCGCGTACAGATGACCCTCTTCGGTCAGCCCTCTCACCACCACGGCACCCATTGCAACGACGGATCGCGGCGGCACCGTCGAGCCGAGAACCATGTTGACGCAGCCGCCGACCATCGCATACTCCCCCACGACGATCGGTGCGGTGTCGAGGACGCCGTCCGCGACGTCGATGCCGTGGGTCATCAAGACAGACCTCACACCAGCGACGATGGCAAAGCGCTCCAGCCGAACCCCGCCGGACACGTCGACGTAGTGCCGGTTCGTCAGCGACGCATGCTCCCCGAGCTCCAGGTGTCCAGCCGAGGCACTGCCCGACGCATCCAGCAGGAACGGGGCGGCCGACACCCAGTTGAGCTGCCCGAGCTCTGCACCGTCCCCGAGCTTGACCGACACGACGTTCCGAAAGGCATTGAGCGCGCCGATCCGAGCGTCACTTCCGACGATCAACCGGGTCCTGCCGACGACGAAGATCGGGGATATGTGAGCCGAGGGCGCGACGTCGTGCCCGAGCTTTCGCAGGATCCAGTTCTTCGCCTGCGAGGCCGGTAGGAGCGCTGCGAGCGAGATCCTCATGTCATCACGCGTTCTCTCTCGTGGAGTCAGAGGCCGGGCGTCGAGCTCGGACAGAACCGGCGGCTGTCCGCCCCTGGCTGGCTCGGAGTCGGGGCCGTGGCTGCGCCGCTGTGGTGGTCGCGATCATGACACTGCCTCGGCTTCGTCTCGTGCCGCACGATCGAGAAGCCGCGCAGCCAGCACGCGCAGCTCACGCGCGGTCTGCGCCCACGTTCGGATGTCTCGTGCACCCGGCTGCACGCCTTGCCCCACGGCGAGCTCGAGCGCGGAGCTCAGCCTCTCCGGATCCGGAGCCGAGACGATCAGTCCACGGTGGATGTCGTCGAGGCCACTGTCCGAAGCGACCACGACGGGCACCCCGAAGAACTGAGCCTCGGCAACAGGAAGACCGAAGCCCTCATCGCTCGACGCCAGAACGACCACGTCGGCTCCCGCGATCGTCGCTTCGTAGGTTGCCGGTTCCACAAACCCGGGCAGCTTCACGGCATCGCCGATGCCCGCCGCTTCCGCACGCCCACGAAGAGCAGTCGCGTAGTCGCCGCGGGCGCCCAGAACTGTCAGGGTCGCGTCGGCGTGACGGAGCTCAGCGGAGTCCGAGAGCGCATCGATCACCATCTCCGGCCGCTTGTTCGGGTGGTGCCCGAAGGTCACCAGCGCCGGTGGACCCCCGGTTCGACCGACCGCTCCCCAGCGTCGCGGATGGTCACGGCCGTTCTCGACCACGACCGGACGTGCGCCTGGGTTGATTGCTTGCGTCTCTGCGCCAGTCTTGCGAGAGATCACTGCGACGCAGCCGGCCCACCGGACGGATGCACTCCACAGCTGACGGTAGAGGCGCTGAGCCCGGGAGAACTCCTGCGGGTTCTTGACGTGTCGCCAGTCGTGGACGACGCACATGCGCGCGGAACGAGGTACGAGCGGGGTGACGATCGGACTTGCTGAGATCACGACATCGGAGCGCGACAGCCAGTACACCAGTGCGGTCCCGAACAGCTGAGTCAAGCTCCGACCCACGATGCCTCGGTCGGGTGCTGTTCGAACTCTGACGGTGTCGAGGTCGCGGAACGCTGCGGTAGCCCACGTCCCGCCAATCACGATCAGCTGGTCACCGCCGGCGACCTCATGCCATGCACGGACGACCTCGACCGCGTACAGGTTCATCCCGCCCGACTGGTCTGGCGCGCCCATCACGTCGAACACGACCTTCACCGTTGACGACCCCCGGGACCACGTGTGTGCGAAGTGCGCGCAGGACTGGCAGTCACCAGACTCAGGATGTCAGTCACCCACGAGTGGATCGAGTACGCCGAGAAGGATGCAGGAGGAGTTGCGGCCGCACCGGATGCAAGCATCGCCCGCACGGCTTCTGTTGTCGCTGCTGGATCGTCGTGTGGGACGACCGCGATCCGGTCCGAGTCGTAGAACTGCTCGGCGAGGATGCTGGAGTTCGACGTGACCAGCGCGGCTCCTGAGGCGATCGCTTCGAAGGTCCTCATGGTGAGGCCGCCCTGTCCTGCCTTCTGCTGATCGACCACGACCCGCGACTGGCGGAACGCCTCAGCGACGGCGCTGCGTGGCAGTTTCGCCGTCGACACATGGCGGGTGTCGATCGAGCGGAAGCGCGCGGACCGCACCTTTTGCATCGGCACGTACCAGCGCGCAGGCGCGTAGAGATGAACGAAGGAACTCGGGAACTCGATCGAGAGCGCTCGGGCGACTGCGTATCGCTCCGGGTTCACCGTCCCGATGAAGGCGACTTCGTGCGAGCGCGCAGCCTCCGGTGCCTGAGGAGAGAACTCGCTCGTGTAGAAGAGGGGCAGGTACCCCAAGGAGTCGCTCTGAGCAACGTCCTGTCGATCGAACGAGAGAGGAACGTCGACGAGGCCCTCGAGGTTCGCGTATCCGGCCGACTCGACCAAGGAGTCGTAGGCGTAGTACGTCACCACCGCGCGGGGGTGATCGCGGCGCAGGTCCTCGAGGAAGGACCGAGGAGTCGACTCTCCCTTGATGACGAGGATGAAGTCGAGATCGAGAGACTCAAGCCGACTGCGCGCCTGACGGAAGTACGTGGCGGCCCATGGCCGCGTGACGCCCGGGGCCGCGCGTAGCAGGGCTCGTGCAAGTGGGCTATTGGAAGGTCTCTCGTCCAGGAAGTACGTCTCGATCCCGGCGTCTCGGATCGCGTCCGCGATCGCGTGCTCGTAGCCGAAGAACGAGGGCGAGATGACGAGCGCCCGACGAATGATCCGAACGTCGCGCTCGTCACTCGCGACTCCGCCGTGTACATCAGCCGCCATCAATAGGCTCCTGCAGCGGACACCATGGCCTTGGCTGTCTTCGCGATGATCAGTGCATCGCCGAACAGCGTCCAGTTCTCGACGTAGCTGACGTCCATACGGATCCCTGCCTCCGGCGACAGATCCGAGCGCCCGGAGATCTGCCACAAGCCGGTGAGCCCTGGCTTCACGAGGAGTCGGCGATGCGCCGCGCGGTCGTAGTGGGCGACTTCGGCGTCCACCTGAGGTCGTGGCCCGACGAGACTCATCTCGCCGCGAAGCACGTTCAGGAGCTGAGGAAGCTCGTCGAGCGAGTACCGACGGATCAGGCGCCCCACCTTGGTGACTCGCGGGTCGTTCTTGGGCTTGTAGAACATCCGGATGTCATCGACCCCCTCGAGCGCGAGGACCTCGCCGAGCCGGGAGTGCGCGTCCGTGACCATCGATCGGAACTTGATCATCTTGAATCGCCGGCCGTCCTTGCCGATCCGCTCCTGCGTATAGAACACGGGTCCAGCGCTGGTGAGACCGACGAGCGCCGCCAGAACCAAGAGCAGCGGCGAGAGCGTCACGGTGATGACAACCGCAGCCACCCAATCGAACATCGACTTCGCCACGTATCGACCACCGGTGAAGCGAGGCTCGTCCACGTACATCAACGGGAGGCCGTTGACCGGCTGCATGATCACGCGCGGCCCAGCCACGTCGAGCAGTGTCATCGTGAGGGCGAGGTCGATGCCCTTGCCCTCCAGATCCCAGCCGAGCTGGCGGACTGTCTCGGAGGTGATCGTGTCCGCACCCGTCACCGCGACGGCGGACGCGCCGATCGACTCTGCGATCGCTGCTGCGTGGTTCATCGACCCGAGCACGGGCACCCCGCCGACCATCTCGCCCGCGCTCACCTCGCCGGTGGGGACGCACACGCCGACCACCGCATACCCCGCGAGCGGGTTGTGGTGCAGTTCCCCGATCAGCCGTGCCGCCTTGTCGCGATGGCCGATCACCAAGACGCTCGACTGCATGTCGCCGCGCCTCCGACGCCGATGGAGCCAGCGCCTCCAGCCGAGCCGGCTCAGGAGGATCAGTACGAGGCCGACCGGCGCTGCGAATCCCAGATAGCCGCGCCCGATCTCCATGCGGAACAGGAAGGCGATGACGGCCACGGTGGCGAAGAGCCGCCAGGTGGCGGTGAACACCTGGGAGTACTCCGCGGTGCCGGAGCCAACTACTCGCCGATCACGGGTACGCCCGAGGGCGAGCGCTGCGAGCCAGGCACCCGCGAGCGTGATCGACACAGCGAGATACGTGGGCGCAAACTCGCCCGAAACGGTGGCCAAGCCGGAGATGTCGAACCTCACCAAGTAGGCGACGGCAACGGCTGCAAGGACGGCGAGCGCATCAGTAACCGCAACCCGCCTCGAGTAGTTTCGCCACCAAGTGCCAGAGCCTGCAGCAATCGGCTGAGGCGCGACTCGGCCCCTCTGGGACGGGATTATCGACGCGCGCTGATGCGTGGTCTCCTGATCAGTCATGCCACGCCCCCGCGATCGTCGGCCATCTGGTCTCAGGTCAGCCAAATGAGTGGCAATCGTACCCCGGCATATTGTCGCTAGCATTGGCGCGAACGCGACATTTCGCTCACGCCCGGCAACGTCACCCGGAAGATCCTCCGGCAGAGATGGCGACGGGGATCGCATGAGAGAATCGGGCCCGCGCCACACGTCGTGCGCAGGGGAGCGGGAGAGAGTCCGTGGAGCTACAAGACTATTTGGTCATTCTGCGCAAGCGCTGGCTGTCCATACTCGCAATCGCTGTGCTCAGCGTGGGTGCGGCGATCGCCGCGTCCCTCGCGGCCACGCCGATGTACCAGGCCACGACGCAGCTGTTCGTGTCCGTGCAGGGTGACGCCACGAACAGCGACCTTCTCCAGGGTGCCAACTACAGTCGGCAGCAGGTCACGACGTACACACAGCTGGTCACCAGCCCGCTCGTTCTGAGCCCAGTCATCGACGACCTGGGACTCGATGAGCGCGCCGAGACGCTTGCAGAGCGGGTAGCCGCCGAGTCGCCCGTCAACACATCGCTCATCAACGTCACTGTCACGGACGAGAACCCCGCCATCGCTGCCGCCCTCGCCGACGCCATCGCCGAAGAGTTCAAGGACGTCATCAGAGAGCTCGAGGCACCCGAGGACGGCACAACCTCCGCCGTGAAGATCTCGCTGGTGCGGGACGCGACTGCGCCTCTCGCGCCCGCCTCCCCCAACCTCAAGCTCAACATCGCGCTCGGTCTCTTCCTCGGTCTTGCTCTGGGAATCGGCGTGGCCATCCTCCGTGCCATCCTCGACACCCGCGTCCGCTCCGACGCCGACGTCGCCCGCGTCACCGACACCTCCGTCATCGGCATCATCCCGAACGACGAGGACGCCCCTCAGCACCCCCTCATCGTGCAGAGCAGCCCGCACAGCCAGCGCTCCGAGGCCTTCCGTCGCCTGCGCACCAACTTGCAGTTCCTCGACATCGCCGACCGCCCGCAGTCGATCGTCATCACGTCGTCGCTGCCCGGCGAGGGCAAGTCCACGACATCGATCAACGTGGCGATCACCCTGGCGGACGCAGGCACGCGCGTCGCTCTCATCGATGCGGACCTGCGCCGCCCCTCGGTTGCCAAGTACATGGGCCTCGAGGGCAGCGTCGGCTTGACCACTGTGCTCATCGGCCGCGCCAGCGTCGAGGACGTCATCCAGCCCTGGGGGAACGGCTTCCTGCATGTCCTCCCGGCCGGCCAGGTGCCGCCGAATCCCAGCGAGCTGCTCGGTTCGCTCGCCATGGCGAACTTGCTGGACAAGCTGACCCAGCAGTACGACGTCGTGATCGTGGACACCGCTCCCCTGCTGCCGGTGACGGACGCCGCGATCCTTGCCAAGCTGACTGGCGGCGCTCTCCTGGTCGTGGGAGCGGACAAGCTCCACCGCAGCCAGCTGGCCGAGTCCGTGGGCAACCTGGAGACCGTCGGTGCTCGGATCCTGGGGATCGTGGTGAATCGGCAGCGGCGCAAGCAGGGCGAGCAGTACGCCTACTACGACTACACCCCGACGCCGGCGACGGCCGCCGACTCCGGGCGGACGAGCCGAAAGAAGCGCAAGAACCCGATGACGGGCCGGATCCCGAAGGTCACCGAACCGACGGAGGCAATCTCGGGGCCGACCACACTGTGGCCGGGCGACTCCTTGAGTGAGACACAGCTCAGGGACTTCCGGCGCCAGCAGGCGCAGAGCGCTCCGGCGCAGCACCAGCGCCCGGGCACCTGACCGCACCACGTCTTCGACGACGGCCTCGGACCTCACGGTCCGGGGCCGTCGTCGTCTCCCGATGGGGAGCTGCTCGTGGCATCACGCCATCGCCTGGGCCGGGGCCAACGTCGTTGTGGCCTTCTGGCGCGAGCGCACGCAGAGGCCGGTCGATCGGCCGGGTGCGATCGACGCGTTCTCGGATCGGCGCGGTCTGGACGCTAGCGCTGCCGGCCAGAGCGCCGCACCCCCGCCGTCGCCGACATCAGGAACTGCGTGGCGGGCTCGACTTCGGCACCGACCGCGAGAAGCGTCTGCCGCTGACACGCCCTGGACGCACGAGAGCCCCGCACCATCAGGTGCGGGGCTCTCGGTGAGGTGCTAGGCCATTCAGGCCGCGGCGCCAGCCTGACGACGACGGGCGACGACGACGCCGCCAGCGCCGACGAGCACCAGCGCACCGGCGCCGAGGGCGATCGGCAGCGCGTTCGAGCCGGTCGAGCTCAGGCTGCCCGCGGCACCCGCGGCGGCCGCGACGGACACGGTCTGGGTGCTGAGGACGGCGCCCGAGGCGGTGTCGGTGGCGACGAGGGTGTAGGTGCCAGCCTGGCTCAGCGTCACCGTGAAGACCGCGACACCGGAGGCATTCGTGACCTTGGCGAGCGACTTCGTCCCGGCGATCGTGATCGCCGAGTCGGGGATGGAGGCCGGGTTGCTCGTGATGGTCAGCGTCACTGAGGCTCCGGCAGGGCCGACGACCGTGACGGTGAAGCTCTCACCGGCGGCGGGCGTGGTGTCGGACACCGTGCCCTTGTTGGTGTAGTCACTGGCGCCGTACGAGAAGGCGGCAGACGGGACGAGCGCGAGTGCCACGGCAGCAACTGCGACCAGAGCGGTGCGACGAATCTTCATTTGGGTGTCCCCCCGGACGGTCGTGTTACAGGAGTGGCGAGATGTGACTAGGGGCAACCGTACCTGCTACTTCTCACATGCGGAACCCAGGACCACGTCACCCTTTTGCCGGGCAGTAGGAGTGGATCGGATATGCACGTTTCCGGCTTGTTTCTTGCCGGTCACGATCTGCATGTCCAGCGTCCCACTCTCGCCCGGTTTGAGCGTAAATGTCCGAGCCCCTACTCCTAGATTCTCGTGCACCTGGGCGTTCAACCCCTGCGGATCAGGTTTCACCCGAACCGTTTCGATACCGCCCCCGTCGGGCGCATATATCAACACATTTGTCCGAATTTCACCGACGGGCACAATGTCGTCGAAGCCCACCAGGTAGGTGGGCAGCTCGGCCGCGTCGGCTGGCGCGTTGTACGCCAGCGTCACCATCGCGTGCACGATCTGGGACCCGTCCGGCCGGCACTCCGTCGCCTCCGCGTCAACGGTCAGATCCAGGTAGTAGCCGAGCTTCGCCTGTGTCCCGTCGTTCAGGTAGACGCCGATCACAGCCGAGTCGCCATCGGCCCCACGGAGCGCACCGCCGAGGACGGTCGGCGCCAGGCGCGCCTGCTCGTCCTCGTCGGCGGACCACACCATGAGCCGGCCCTGCCGGGCTGCCTCGGCCAGCGCGTCCATCACGCCAGGAGCGTCGCCCTGCCCGCCGACGACCGCGGCGAACACCGAGCGGGACGTGTCGGAGAAGAACGCGTCCTGCTCCTGGGGGTCCTCGATGTCCAGGTAGACCTGGTTGAGCAGGGTCTGCGCGGCGTCGTCACCTCCCAGGGAGCTGCCGTCGGAGAGCGTCACGGGGCCTGTCGCCTTGAGGACTAGGCCGAGCGCGACGGGGTCCATGGACAGGACGCCGTCGATGGACCCGCCCACCTTCTGCTCCCAGATGGCCTTGGCCAGCGCACCGGTGCGGGGGAAGTCGGGTGTGAAGGTGACGTCGCGCATGTCGGTGCCCAGCAGGGGGCCGAACAGGGCGTTCTCGGCGTCCGTGAGGGGCAGGGCAGGCTCCGCCAGCCCGCTGAGCGAGCCCCCCGCCCGTTCTTCGACCACGGTGACCGCACCGGCGTCGGCGTGCAGGAGCAGCACCGAGCCGGGAATGCCGCCGGTGGCGCGCTGCTCCGCGTTGTTCTGGACCAGTACCAGGTAGTTGCGCGGCCCCTCGGCGCCCATCATCGCGGGCACCAGCAGCGCGGCGCGGGCGGCGGTGGCGGTGGTCACGGCGACGTCGGCCACCTGATCGCGCAGGGTCTCGACGGGTTCGGCGACGAGGGCCAGCAGCGAGGACGTGTCGAGGTCCTCGAGCCGCTGGGCGGTGAGCTGCACGGAGTCGTCGGCCGCGACGATGGCGGGCGCGGCGTCCTGGAGGGGGCGCAGGTCCACCCGCCCGTCGACGGGTGCCAGCGCCGCGGGGTCGACGAGGGTCGTGGCCTGCATGAGGGACGGCAGGGCGTTCTGCGCGAGGTCGTCGACCGCGTCGGCCACGGTGTGCACGGCCCGGACGTTCGGTCCGACCCACGGCAGGACGCCCGCCAGGGTCCACGCGGGTCCCTGGGTGGACCGGGCGGCCGTCGAGGAGTGCGCCTGGAGCTGGACCAGGGTCCGGTCGGCGGCGGCCGAGTCACCTGCCGTGACCTGCGCCTGCAGGTCCTTCACGTCGGCGCGGGCGGCCTCGAGGGCGTCGGCGGCGCGCAGCGCGTCGGTGGCCAGCCAGACGCCCAGGCCGACGACGACCAGCAGCGCGAGGCCGCAGCCGACGAGCACGAGGCGGACCGTGCGGCGGCGGCGCGCGCGGACGTAGCTGGTGCGTCGGCGGCGGACCGTCTCCGGGTGCTGCGGCGCCTCCGGGACCGGCTGACCGTTCCAGTCGGATCCCCACCCAGGGTGCGTCACGACGTATCTCTCCCCCTGGCCGGAACGTCGCCCGGCAGGGCGACCGCGGTCGGAATCGTACCGGCGCGTCCTGAGTCCCCCTGTGCGGGTGGGTGGAAACTCTGCGCCGATCGGGTCACTCGATGCCCGGATGTGCGTCCCGGGACCGCAAGATAGTGGCCATGACCCCCCGTGACCCCGCCGAGCCCCTGCGCGTCCTCGTGGTCTGCACGGGCAACATCTGCCGGTCGCCGGCCGTCGAGCGACTGCTCGCCGCCGGCCTCGGGGCGGCGTACCAGGGGCGTGACGGCGGCGGCCTGGCACCGGCGATCGAGGTGGGGTCCGCCGGCACCGGGGCGATGGTCGGCTGGCCGATGCCCGACGAGATGGCCGCCCTGGTCGCCTCGCAGGGGGTGTCCCCCGACGGCTTCGCGGCGCGCCAGCTGACCCCGGGCATGGTGCAGCAGGCCGACCTGGTGCTGGCGCTGACTCGGCGGCACCGGTCGGCGATCGTCGAGCTGGTCCCCGCCGCGGTCCGGCGCACATTCACGCTGCGCGAGCTGGCGCGGCTCGTCGGCGACATCGACCCCGCCACCCTCCCCGGCGCCAACGCGACCACCGCGGACCGTCTCCGGGCGCTCGTGCCGGTCGCGGCCACGCGCCGCGGGCTGTCCGCGCACCGCCCGGCCGACGACGACGTGATCGACCCCTACAGCGGCGACGAGGCGGTCTACCGGAAGTCGTTCGGTCAGCTGCTCCCCGCCGTCGAGACGATCGTCGCGGCCGTCCGCCGCTGAGCTCGCATGCCGGAGGCCGGGTCCGTGACGGACCCGGCCTCCGGTGCGTGCGCGGTCAGATGCCGAGCGCGGACTTGATCGGGCCGATGAGGAAGTAGGCGACGAACATCGCCGACGCCAGCCACATGAACGGGTGGATCTCCCGCACCTTGCCGACGGCCAGCTTGATCACGACGAACGTGATGATGCCCGCGCCGATGCCCGCGGTGATCGAGTACGAGAACGGCATGATGATGATCGTGAGGAACGCCGGGATGGCGACCTCCCAGTTGCGCCAGTTGATGCCGGCGATCTGGGTGACCATGAGGAAGCCGACGACGACGAGCGCCGGGGTGGCCGCCTCGAACGGGACCAGCGACACCAGGGGCGCCAGGAACGTGGCCAGCAGGAACGCGATGCCGGTGACGACCGCCGCGAGCCCGGTCCGAGCACCGTCGCCGACGCCGGACGCGGACTCGATGTAGCTGGTGTTGGACGAGACGCTGCCCGCACCACCGGCCGCCGCGGCGATCGAGTCGACGATGAGGATCTGCTTGGTCTTGGGCGGGTTGCCGTCCTTGTCCAGCAGACCGGCCTCGCCACCGACGGCGACCATGGTGCCCATCGTGTCGAAGAAGTCGGCCAGCAGCAGCGAGAACACCAGCAGGATGACCGCGACCAGGCCGATGGACTCGATGGAGCCGAACAGCGAGAACTGGCCGACCAGCGAGAAGTCGGGCGCCGCGATGATGCCGCCCGCGGGCCAGGTCGGGACCCCGAGCGACCAGCCGGCCGGGTTCACCACGGCACCGGTCTCGTCGGTCTTGCTCCCGATGTTGCCGATCAGCTCGATGACGAACGCGAGCACGCTCGCCGAGACGATCGCGATGAGGATGGCGCCGCGCACCTTGCGGACCATGAGGATGATGGCGAGCAGCAGCCCGAACACGAACACGAGCAGCGGCCAGCTGCCCAGCGAGCCGCCGATGCCGAGCTCCACGGGCACCGCCATGCTGGCGGGGATCCGCACGAAGCCGGCGTCGACCAGGCCGATGAAGGCGATGAACAGGCCGATGCCGACGCTGATGGCGGTCTTGAGCTCGAGCGGGACCGCGCGGAACACGGCCTCGCGGAAACCGGTGAGCACCAGGACCAGGATGATCAGGCCCTCGAGGACCACCAGGCCCATCGCGTCCTGCCAGGACATGCCCGGCAGCGAGGCGATGGAGTAGGCGACGACGGCGTTCAGGCCGAGACCGGCCGCGAGCGCCAGGGGGAAGTTGGCGACGACCCCCATGAGGATCGACATCACGCCGGCGACCAGCGCGGTGGTGGCCGCGACGGCTGCGAGGTTGGGCACGTCGCCGCCGCCGAGGAACTGACCGTCCCCGGACTGGACCGTGCCGATGATCAACGGGTTGAGCACGATGATGTAGCACATCGTGAAGAAGGTGACGAGACCACCACGGATCTCGGTACCGATGGTCGAGCCGCGCTCGGTGATCTTGAAGTAGCGGTCGACGGGGTTCGTCGGGGGCGCAGGACGCTCTGTCTGCGTGGAGGGGGTCGAAGACATGCGCGCAGTGTGGCAGAACTGTGTGACCCGGATGTTGCGAACTCAGCCCAGGAACACCTGCGCGCAGAGCTGACCCTTCGGACTCGCCGTACAGGCCACGCCGATCTGGGTGTACGTGGGGTTGAGGATGTTCGCGCGGTGCCCCTCAGACCCCATCCAGCCCGCGACGACCGCCAGCGGCGTCGGGTAGCCGAGGGCCAGGTTCTCCCCCACCGCACGCGCGGCGCACGCCTCGAGGACGGGCTCCAGCGGGTCGTGCTCGAAACGGTCCTCGGCCACGAGCAGGGCGGTGCGCGTCTCGGCCTGCTGCGTCCCGCACGCCGAGACGGCCAGGGGCGCCAGGCCGGCCTTGGTGCGCTCGGCATTGGTGCGGGTGACGATCTCGTCGCTCACGGTGGGGGCAGGAGGCGCAGCCGGCGCGGCGGGCGCGGCCGGGGCCGCGGGTTCGGCGGTCTGCGCGGGGTCGGCCGTCGCCGCGGGCTGGGCCGGGGCAGACGGCGACGTCGCAGCCGGTGGTGGTGTGGTCGGCGCGGTCGTCGTCGGCTCCGTGCTGACCGGCGCCCGGGCGCCCGAGCGGGCGGCCGCGTCGTCGTCCCGCATCGTCACGAGTGCCGCGAAGTCGCCCGGCACCCCAGGGTCCGGGGCCGAGGTCAGGGCGATGGGCGTGGTCACCAGCGCGAGCGTGCTCAGCAGGACCAGCGCCGACCTGCGAGGCCAGCGGTGGGCACTCGTCGAGCGTTGCCGCAGGTCGCGGCGGTGCCAGCGCTCACGCGGGACCGGCGTGAAGGGATGCACCCGAGGGACGTTATCGGCTTCCGGACAGAACGGACAGTCCGGGACCGGTGCTCACAGGACCAGGAGGGAGAACCTGCCCGCTCCGTAGCCGGCCACCTCGACGTCCAGGTCGGTGCGGCGCACGTACGCGAGCACCCACGTGGCGACGTCGGCCGGCACCGGGTGACGGGGCTCGTAGAGCACGTCGAGGCGGACGTGGGGCGCTCCCTCGGTGTTGAACAGGGACGCCATCACGTTGAGCACCTCGCCGGCGTTCTCCGACAGGGCGGGCGGCAGGACACCCTCGGTGACGGCGTCGGCCGCCACCCGCACCGGCACCAGGCCGAGCGCCGCGCCGACGTACGCCGCGAGCGGCAGGTCCAGCAGGACGATCGCGGACAGGGCGTGCCGGTTGTCCACGAAGACGCCCACCAGGGTGCCGTCGCCGTCCTTGGGGTCGAGCATCGCGCCGCCGGTGGTCACCTGGACGTCGCGGCCGATGAGCCCCTCGACCAGCTCGCGGACGTCCTTCGCGGACGGGAGCGGCGTCTGCGCGCTCATGCCAGCACCGGGTCGATGACCTCGCGGAACGCCTCGGGCGTGAACGGCTTGGCGATGAGGAACAGGGCGCCGGCGGCCTCCGCCTGCGCGCGCATCTCCGGCGACCCCTCGGAGGTGACGAAGCCGAACGGCGTCGCGAACCCCTCGGCGCGCAGGCTGCGCAGCAGGTCGATGCCGTTCAGGTTCGGCATGTTCCAGTCCGACAGGACGACGTCGGGCTCGTCGGCCCGGATGGCCTCCAGCGCCTCGGCGCCGTCGGCCGCCTCGCGGACGTCCCAGTCGTAGCCGGCCTGACGCAGGGTGCGGATGACGATCTGCCGCATCACGCGGCTGTCGTCGGTGACGAGGACTCGGATCATGAGAGGCGGGTTCCTTCCGGGAGAGCGGGCTGGGCGAACGCCCACACGGCGACGACCAACGGGCGGCCGCGCCAGGACAGCGGGAGCTCCTGCACGAGCCGGGCGCCGGGCACGGCCGGGGCGCTGGGGGCCACCTGCGGCAGGCCGAGGCTGCCCTGGAGCGGCAGGAGCGACTTCACGTTGCCGCCGACGACGTTGGCCACCTCGCCGAACGCGTCGACCAGGTCGAGCGACGTGACCACCTCGCCGTCGGGCAGGCTCAGGAGGGCGCGCGTGAGGTCGTTCGCCGTCGCGCCGGACGTCCTCAGCTCCGCGCGGCCGGGCCACGGGCCGTGCAGGTCCACCCACGCGACCACGGCGTCCTCGATCACCGGCAGCTCGCCGGGCCACGGCTGGAGCAGGCCCTCGTCGCCGTCGACCATGGCGGCGAAGACCTCCTGCGCGATGGCGAGGACCTGGTCGTGCTCGACGACGGTGCTCATGCGTGCTCCTCGACCGCGACGAGCCCGAGCAGGTCGAGCTTCCCGCGGATGGCGTCGGGGGTGAACGGTTTGATCAGGTACTCGTGGGCGCCCGCGGCGAGCGCGCGCACGATCTGGCCCTGCTCGCTCTCGGTGGTCACCATCATCAGCGTGATGCTGCGCCAGGCCGGGTTGGCGCGGACCTCGGAGACGAACGTGAGCCCGTCCATCACGGGCATGTTCCAGTCGATGCAGGCGAGCTCGACCTGGAGACCGTCCTCGAGCAGGTCGAGCGCCGCGCGGCCGTGCTCGGCCTCGTACGTCTCGAAGCCGAGGGGATGCAGGGCCCCGGACACGATGCGTCGCATCGTGCGCGAGTCGTCGATCACGAGCGCTCTCATCGTGGTGCTCCTCGGGTCAGCACAGGGGCGGGGACGGCGGGCGTGGGGGCGGACCACGTCGCGGTCCGGGGCTGCGGGATGGCGGGTGCGCCGGGCACCGGGCGGACGGGACGGTAGATCGAGCCGACGCCGGCCGGCATGCGCACCCAGTCGTCGTCGACCCCGATGGTGGTCTCGGCGGCACCTAGCAGCAGGGCGCCGTCCGGGCGCAGCACCTGGCGCAGCCGGCGCAGGATCGCGCGCTTGGTGGGCAGGTCGAAGTAGATGAGCACGTTGCGCAGGAACACCACGTCGAACGGACCACCGGCGGGGGGCGCGTCGAGCAGGTTGTGCGGGCGGAACGTCACGTGCGTGCGGAGCTGCGGGGCGACCTCCCACCCGGCACCCGCTCGCGCGAAGTGCCGCACGAGCATCGGCGCCGGCAGGCCACGGTTGACCTCGAGCTGGCTGTAGTGGCCCGCCCGCGCGCGGGTGAGCACCTGCTCCGACAGGTCCGTCGCGAGGATGTCGAACGAGGCGCTCGACGGCAGGCAGTCGGCCAGCGTCATCGCGATCGAGTACGGCTCCTGGCCGGTGGAGCACGCGGCGGACCACACCCGCAGGCGCGTGGCCGGCCCGCGGGTGGCGACCACCGCCGGCACGACCGTGGAGCGCAGCGCCCCGAACGGGGTGGAGTCGCGGAACCAGGACGTCTCGTTGGTGGTCAGCGCCTCGACCACGCGGACGAGGTCGGCCTCCCGGCCCCCGCCGCGGACGCGCATCACGTAGGCGTCGACGTCGACGATGCCCTCCTCGCGCGCCAGCGGCAGCAGCCGGCTCTCCACGAGGTACTCCTTGCCGGGCGCCAGCTGGATGGCGCTGCGCCGCCGCACCAGGTCGGCGACGAAGGAGAACGACTCCGGGCTCAGGCCCATCGGGTGCTCCTCTCGCCGGCGTGGGCCTCCGCGAGCACCCGTTCGATGGCGGGCGCCACCTCCGGCAGCGGGAGGATGCGGTGGGCGAAGCCCGCGGTCGCGACCGCGCCGGGCATCCCCCACACCACGCTCGTGGCCTCGTCCTGCACGAGCACCGTGCCGCCGGCACCGACCACGTCCTCGCAGCCGGTGCGGCCGTCGGCGCCCATGCCCGTGAGCACGACCGCGAGCAGGTCGCCGCCGAGCACCCGCACTGCGGAGCGGAACAGGACGTCGACCGACGGGCGGCAGAAGTTCACGGGCGGTCCGTCGGTGAGCACGGTCCGCACGGTGTCGCCGCGGCGGTGCAGCTCGAGGTGGCGGTCGCCGGGGGCGACGTGCACGGTGCCCGGACGCAGCTCGGTGCCGTCCTCGGCCTCCACCACGCGCGCGGGGCCGAGCCGGTCGAGCCGGGCGGCCAGCTGGCGGGTGAACACCGGGGGCATGTGCTGGACCACGAGCACCGGGACCGACGGCGGGACCGTCAGGGCGGCGACCAGCTTGGACAGCGCCTCCGGGCCGCCGGTCGACGAGCCGACGACGACCGCGCGGACGGGGTGCGGACCCGGTTCCGGTCGGACCGTGACGCGCGTCCGTGCGGGCGTCGGCAGGGCCGCGAGCCGCGAGGGCGTCGCGGCCGTCGTGCCGAGCGGGCCCCGGCTGCGGGCGGGCCCGACCAGCGCCTTGATCTTCGGGATCAGGTTGTGCGCGACCTGCGCGAGCGACTCCTGGACGCTGCCGACGTTGGCCGGCTTGGTCACGTAGTCCTGGGCGCCCGCGACGAGGGCGTCCAGGGTGGCGGACGCGCCCCGCTCGGTGAGCGTGGAGAACATGACGATCGGCATCCGGTACCCGGAGCGGCGCAGCGCGCGGACCGCCTCGATGCCGTCCATCTCCGGCATCTCGATGTCCATCGTCACCAGGTCGGGCGCCAGCTGGGCCACCTTCGCCTGGGCCAGCTTCCCGTTGGCCGCGACCCCGACGACCTCGATCTCCGGGTCCCTCGACAACGCGTCGGTGACGAGTCGGCGGACGACGACCGAGTCGTCGACCACCAGCACGCGGATCCTCGTCACGGTTCCTCCTGGGTCGGTCACCGGGAATCCGGTGTCGTGCTGCCTATCGGCGCGGGCGGAGGGGTTGTGAGCGGGTCAGAAGGTGAAGGCGGACACCCGGTCGCGCAGGCGGTGCGACAGGATCGCGAGCTCGTCGACCTGCCCGCCGACCTCGTCGAGCACATCGCTGCTGCTCTGGGCCGCGGCGGCCACCCCCGTGATGTTCACGGCGATCTCCCCCGAGCCGGTCGCGGCCTCCGCCACGCCCCGTGACATCTCGTTCGTCGTCGCCGTCTGCTCCTCGACCGCGGACGCGATGGTCAGCTGGAAGTCGTTGATGGACGTGACGATGGCGCTGATCTCCGCGATCGCGGACACCGCCCCGGCGGTCTCCTGCTGGATGGCCTCGACCCGGCGCGCGATGTCCTCGGTGGCGCGGGCCGTCTCCGACGCGAGCTCCTTGACCTCCCCCGCGACGACCGCGAACCCCTTGCCGGCCTCACCGGCGCGCGCGGCCTCGATGGTGGCGTTGAGCGCCAGGAGGTTGGTCTGCGCCGCGATGCTGGTGATGGTCTTGACCACGTTGCCGATCTGCTGGCTGGACTCCCCGAGCCGGGCGACCTGCTGGTTGGTGGCCTCGGCCACGCCGGTCGCCTTGTGCGCCACCTTGGCGGCCTCCGTGGCGTTCTGCGCGATCTCCCGGATGGAGGCGCCCATCTGCTCGGCGCCCGCCGCGACCGCCTGGACGTTGCGGCTGACCTGCTCGGCCGCCGCGGCGACCACCCCGGCCTGCGCGCTGGTCTCCTGCGCCGCGCCGGCCACACGGCCGTTGGACTGCGTGAGCTGCTCGGCGGAGGCTGCGACACCGGCCGCGGTCTCCACGACCCCCGCGAGCGTGGCCCGCAGGGACGTCTGGGCACGGGTGAGCGACGCAGCCATCCGACCGGTCTCGTCGCCCGACTCCACCGGGGAGGCCACGGTCAGGTCGCCGTCCGCCATGGCGTCGAGCGAGGCCTGCACGCCCCGGACGGCGCGGGTGATCCGGCGGGTGACCGCCGTGGCGAGCGCCCCGGACAGCAGGGCACCGAGCACGAACGCGACGGCGAGCACCACGATCGTCTGGTCCACCTCGGCCTGGCCGGCGACGAGGATCTCGTCGACCTGCGCGTCCACCTGGCCCTGCGCCAGCGCGAGGGGCCGGCCGGCGGCGTCGGGGTCCGCGGCCGCGCTGGCCCGGATCGCCGCGGCGAGGCCCGCCTGGTCGCCGGCCTGCACGAACGGCAGGAGCGTGGCGTCCCGGTAGGCGACCCAGGCCGCCCAGCGCTCGACGAAGTCGGCCCACTGCGCGGTCTCGGCCTGCGGGAACTCCTCGATCACGGCGATCTGCCGGGCGACGTCGCCGTCCACCCAGGCCGCCGACGTCAGCAGCTGGGTGCGGACCGCGGGGTCCGGCGCCTCGACCGCGCGGTGCACCAGCAGGTGGCTGCGGGCCTGCGCCGTGCGCAGCTCCGCCATCGCCGACTGGAGCCGGCCGGTCAGCGCGGACATGTCCTGGAGGTGCTCGCCCGCCCGGTAGAGCGCGACCGCGCCGGCGCCGCCGACCAGCCCGAACATGGTGCCCAGCACCACCAGGGCCGTCGCGATCTTGGCGCCGATGGGCCGGTCCCAGAACCAGCGGGCGCGCGTGCGGGTCGTCGTCACTTCGATCCTCCAGCGGGCGGGGTGCCCAGCTCGTCCTGCGCGTAGTAGCCGCCGTCCACGAGGACCTCGCGGTAGTTGTCGAGCGTGACCAGCTGCGGGGCCAGCAGGTAGGACGGGACCACCCGCACGCCGTTGTCGTACGAGGTGGTGTCGTTCACCTCGGGCTCGTCGCCGGCCAGCAGGTCGCGCACCATCTGCACGGCCACCTCGGCCAGCTGCTGCGTGTCCTTGTACACGGTCGAGTACTGCTCGCCCGCGACGATCGAGCGCACCGACGCCAGCTCGGCGTCCTGACCTGGGACCACCGGCAGCGCCGGCCCGTCCCCGCCGTAGCCGAGGCCCGAGCGGGCCGCGTCCAGGAGGGCGATCGCGATGCCGTCGTTGGGGGCGAGGATCCCGTCCAGGTGCAGGCCGGCCAGGTACGGACCGGTCAGCGTCTGGAGGCGCGCCGCCGCGGTCTCGCCCTTCCAGCCGGGCGTCCCCACGACGGCGAAGTCGGTCTGGCCCGAGGGCACGACCAGCACGCCGGAGTCGAGGTACGGCTGGAGCACCGACATGGCGCCCTGGTAGAACACCGTGGCGTTGTTGTCGTCCGGCGAGCCGGCGAAGATCTCCACCGCCCACGGACCGGGGGCGGACGTCCGGGCACCCGACGCGTCGATCGCGCCGAGGCCGGTGAGCAGGGCGTTCGCCTGCAGGACGCCGACGCTCCAGTTGTCGAACGAGGCGTAGTAGCCGACGTCGGGGCTGTCCCGGATGAGCCGGTCGTAGGACAGGATCGCGATCCCGGCCGTCGCCGCCTGGGACAGCACGGCGCGGAGCTTGCTGCCGTCGACGGCACCGACCACCAGCGCGTCCGCCCCGGCGTCGATCATCGCGGTGATCTGCGCGATCTGGGTGTCGACGTCGTCGTCGGCGTACTCGAGGTCGACGTCGTAGCCGAGCGACGTGAACTGCGCCTCCAGGTTCTCGCCGTCACCGATCCAGCGCTCCTGCACGGTGGTCGGCATCGCGACGCCGACCAGCTGCGTGTCGTCGTCCGCGCTGCCCGGTCCCGCGCAGCCCGCGGCGAGGAGGCCGACGGCCACCAGCACGGCCGCCGTGCGCATCGTCCGCGCGCCCATCAGAACGTGAACGCCGAGACGCGGGTGCGCAGGTCGGTGGACAGGCGGGCGAGCTCGCCCACGGCCTGACCCATCTGACCGAGCACCTCCGAGGACGACGCCGCCGACGAGGCGACCCCGCCGATGTTCACCGCGATCTCCCCCGACCCCGTCGCCGCCTCC
>NZ_JABMCI010000057.1 GCF_013359775.1 Cellulomonas humilata
CGTCCTGATCCAGAACATCACCATGCTCGAGGTCTGGAACAGCGTCCTCGCCCAGATCGAGGCGCTCACCGGGATCACCAGCTACGCCGTCATCTTCACCGTGGCGTTCGCCGTCGCCGTGTCGGTGCCCGTGGGCCTGCTCGCCCTCGCATCTCGCATCGCGGCGGGCCGCAACCTCGAAGACACCAAGATGAACTTCGCTCGCTTCGGGTACGCGCTCATCCCCCTGGACGTCGCCGCGCACCTCGCGCACAACCTGTTCCACCTGCTCGCCGAGGGCGGCTCGGTCTACTACACGGTCGCCAACCTGTTCGGTGCCGGCGTCAGCGGTGACCCGGCACTGATGAGCACGGGCACCATCCAGGTGCTGCAGTTCGCGCTCCTGGCCCTCGGGATCGCCGGCTCGATCTACACCGCAAAGCGGATCTCCTACCGCCGATACCGCACCGCCGCCCGCAGGCGCTCCACGCTGACGCCCTACGTCGTGATCATCGCGCTGCTCGGTGCGATCAACGTGTGGATGTTCCTGCTCCCCATGGCCCACCGCATGTGAGCAGTGGGCACCGCCTTCCCGATCATCACCCTCTCACCGCGACCCCAGGAGGCCGACCCATGCCTGCGCCCCGCTCGACGGCACACGAGACGACCACGGACCCATCCACACCCACGGCGCTCCGAGTCGCCATCGTCGGCGCCGGCCCGGCCGGCATCTACGCCGCCGACATCCTGTCCAAGGCCGGCCTTGACGTCAGCATCGACCTCTTCGAGCGGCTGCCCGCGCCGTTCGGCCTGGTGCGCTACGGCGTCGCGCCCGACCACCCGCGGATCAAGCAGATCATCGTCGCCCTGCACAAGATCCTCGACCGCGGCGACATCCGCCTGCTTGCGAACGTCGACTACGGCACGGACGTGACCCTGGACGACCTGCGCCGGTTCTACGACGCCGTCATCTTCTCCACCGGGTCCATCCGCGACGCGAGCCTGCCGGTGCCGGGCATCGACCTCGACGGCTCCTACGGCGCCGCGGACTTCGTGTCCTGGTACGACGGGCACCCGGACGTCCCGCGCACGTGGCCGCTGAACGCCCAGCACGTCGCCGTCCTCGGCGCGGGCAACGTCGCCCTCGACGTGGCTCGCATCCTGGCCAAGCACGCCGACGACCTGCTGCCCACAGAGATTCCCGCGAACGTCTACGACCAGCTGAAGGCGTCGCCCGTCACGGACGTGCACGTGTTCGCCCGGCGCGGCCCCGCACAGGTCAAGTTCTCGCCCCTGGAGCTGCGCGAGCTCGGTCACGTGCCGGACGTCGACGTCATCGTCTACCCCGAGGACTTCGACTTCGACGAGGGCTCGATGGCCGCCATCCACTCGTCGAACCAGACCAAGCAGGTGGTCAAGACCCTGACGGACTGGACGCTCCTGGAGGTCGAGGAGCACACGTCGAGCCGGCGCATCCACTTGCACTTCCTGCACAAGCCGGTCGAGGTCCTCGGCGAAGACGGCAAGGTCATCGCGCTGCGCACCGAGCGCACCGCCCTGAACGGGGACGGCAACGTGTCCGGCACCGGCGAGCTGCACGACTGGCCCGTCCAGGCCGTCTACCGCGCGGTCGGCTACTTCGGCTCGCCGCTGGCGGACATCCCCTTCGACGACGTCGCCGGCGTGATCCCCAACCGCGAGGGCCGCGTGGTCGACGTCGACGGCGAGCACCTGCCGGGCGTGTACGCGACCGGCTGGATCAAGCGCGGACCGGTCGGTCTCATCGGGCACACGAAGTCCGATGCGTCCGAGACCATCAAGCACCTCGTCTCGGACGTCGACCGCCTGCAGCGACCCGAGCACCCTGACCCCCGGGCAGTCACGGCACTGCTCATCGAACGCGGCATCGACCCCATCGAATGGTCCGGCTGGCAGCTTCTCGACGCCTACGAGCAGTCGCTCGGAGCGGCGCAAGGCCGCGAGCGCATCAAGGTCGTTCCCCGAGAGGAAATGGTTGCTGTCAGCCGCCGTCAGCCGTGAGCGTGAGCTTGGGCGGTGGGGGCTGAGCCGCGGGCTGTGCGCCGGGTCCGTGGTTTCACCACGGCCGAGCTGCGCCGTAGCGCGGTCCAGGCTCCCGCCGCCAGTACGGCGAGCCAGCCAAGACCCAGCACGAGGTATCCGGCCTCGTCGAATGTCGACGTGAGCGCGGCGTCGGTCAGGACTCGGATCCCGCCGTAGCCAGGCAGGACCTCCGCCCACCCCGGGGGCGCACCTCGGAGCATCGGGCTCTGAGCAATGCCCAGGTCCATGAAAGGCAGCAGGAACGCGACGAAGACGCCGCTCACCCGGCCCAGAACGGGCCCGATGATCACTCCGAGGAAGGCGTAGGTCAATGCCACCAGGAGGTTCGCCATGCCGTAGAGCACCCACTGGTGCGCATCGAAGACCAGCGCCGTCACGGCGAGCGAGGCCACCGTGGCCAGGGTCGCCGCCATCGAGACCACCGTGAGCCGAGCACTCGCCAGAGTGCTGGAACGCATGCCGGCAAGGGTCAGCCGCTGATCGCCGGAGCGGGCGTCCAGTGCGAGGAACAGTCCCGCCAGGGTGGCCAGGGACGCCACGGCGATCGGTGCCATCGTGCCTGCGTGCATGTGCGCGGGGTCCATCGCCCGGGTCACGAGCGTGCCGCCCTCGTTGAGGACGACTGGCGTCGAGCCGGAGGGTGTGATCGCGTCGGCGAGCAGGACGAACACCGCCGGCACGACCGCGAGAAGCACCCACAGCACCGGGTTGCGACGCCACTCCCGCAGGCCGGTGCCGAGCGCTGCGCGCAGCTGGTCCGGCCGGGAGCCGGCGGCGAGCGTTCGCCGCGCGGCCGCCCGGCCCGGTGGCCGAATAACCACGAGCGCGACCGTCGCGGATGCGGCGGTCCACGCGAGTGCCCACCCGAGATCCCCTAGCCGGCCCTCGTGCCCGGACGGGACGCCGACCATCCACAAGGACACGAAGTGCGTCGGTAGCGCACGGGAGATCGGTTGCGTCGACCCGCTCAGCGTCGGACCGAAGAAGACGTCCAGGATCCAGATGAACAGGATCAGCACCGTGCCGTTCACCGGGTTGCGCACCCGGGACCCGACCGCCGCACCGATGCCGAGATAGATCACTGAGAACATCACGGTCCCCGCGACCACGCGGCCCGGGTCCTCCAGGCCTGAGGTTGCGACGAGTGCCAGCAGCGCGGCCGCGGACGCGAGCGACGCGATGATCAGGCCGCACAGGACGCGTGCCTGTGCGAGTCGGCGACCGGGCAGCCCGGCGAGCACGAGGCGACGGTCGGTGTCCCTGCCGGCCGATACCTGGAAGTACATGGCGAGTGCGGAGATGAAGGCCGAGGCCCATCCCGCGGTCACCGCCTCGATGGCGGGCGCGCCGCCCTGCCCACCCAAGAGCCGAGCCGCGTCGGCGAGCGCAGGAGCCGCGGCGACGACGAAGGCCACAGGCACGAGGACGAGCACCAGCAGGTTCGTCCTGTTGCGTGCGTAGTCGGCAAGGAACCCGCGGACGAGTGCAGGGATCATCGTGGCACCGCCCGTCCATCGCGCAGGTCCAGGATGCGGTCGAAACGCTCCTCGTCGGCGACGAAGTGACTGATGATGAGGACGCTTCGCCCGGCGATCCTGCGATCTGCGACGAGGTCCCAGAAGCGTAGGTACGTATCCCAGTCGAAGCCGGCGTAAGGCTCGTCGAGCAGGAGGACCTCGGGGTCGGCGAGCAGCGCGAGACCCAGGTTGAGCTTGGCGGTCGTGCCTCCAGAGAGCTGACTCACGCGCGCTCGTGCGTATCGCTCAAAGCCGAGCGCCGCGTAGATCGAGGCTCGTGACTCACGTTCCACCCGGCCGGCGATCCCGTAGGCATGGCCGAAGAGCTCAAAGTGCTCGTCGCACGTCAGCCGCTCGTAGAGCTGAGGAACCTGCGGGCAGTAGCCGAGCCGCGTCGCGCGCTCGACCTCGCCGGCGTCAGGAGCGAGGGCGCCCACGAGGATCTTCATCAGCGTGGACTTGCCCGATCCGTTCTCACCGACGAGACCCACGACTTCTCCCTTGTGCATGGAGAAGTTGACGCCCGCGAGGACGGGGACGGCTCGCCGCGCGGGCCACGAGCCGCGCCTGTACGCCTTGTCGATGCCGTGCGCGGCGAGAACGACACCTCCGGATCCGGTCAACTGCGACAAAGCGTCCATGACCGTGACTCCTTCCATACCCCCAGGGGGTATGCGAGTCACGCTAGCACTCCGACGAGCGAGCGGATGCGGCCGGGGCGATGAAGATCTCGTCAAGGTCCGGTGCGATCCGCGGCACCGCAGATTCGTCGGATCCGTCGACCGGGGATCACCGAGATGAGATCGCCCGTCGGCTGGGCTGACCTTGGGTGTGCACGTGCCGCCGCCCGACAACCTTCATGGAGCGTTGATCGTTCCTCCACGAGACACCTGCTCGCCTCGCGAATGCTGAGGCTATGGACTCCGTGAAGGAACAGCCGCTCGTCGTACCGAGCGCTTCAGCGACAGATCAACCCTCCGGTGTGCGCACTCTTTGGACAGCGCTCAACGGCGCCCTCGGTGCCGTCTCTGGCGTGGCGCCGCACATCCTGCACCACGTCGGTCCGCTGGTGGGCACGGCGCTGGTGGCAGGTGCGGGGGGCACGCTCGTATTCGGCGCGCTTGGGCTGGCGTTGTCCGTGCCATTCCTGATCCGGCTCCACAAGCGATTCTCGAGCTGGTGGGCGCCCGCCCTGGCACTCGCGCTGTTCGCAGGGATGTTCGCACTGTCGACGTTCGTCGTCGGCCCTCGCCTGAGCGGCGTCGATTCGCCCCCGCAGAACGTCTCGCCAACGGAGCACGCGGGCCACCACGAGTCGCCCTCGGACAACTGAGTCTCAGAGAGGGGCATCAGTCGGGTGCGCCGGGCCATGCTCCCGTCGGACAGGCGCATGCCGGCGCGCGACGTTCCAGACTGGGCGGGAGCGTGACCGTCAGCGCACCGGGACCGCCGCGACCCGCTGGGGCACGGTGCTGGTGGCCCGGGGGTTCTCCTCGAGCGAGACAGCCTGGAAGTTCCGTAGGCGCAAGCTGTTGGTGACTACGAAGACTGACGAGAACGCCATGGCCGCCCCCGCGATCAGCGGGTTGAGCAACCCGGAGATGGCGAGGGGGATCGCGGCCACGTTGTACGCGAACGCCCAGAAGAGGTTGCCCTTGATCGTGGACAGCGTCCTACGCGACAGACGCACGGCGTCGACCGCCGCCCGAAGATCACCCCGAACGAGCGTCAGGTCGCTCGCCTCGATGGCGACGTCCGTTCCGGTGCCCATCGCGATACCCAGGTCCGACTGAGCGAGGGCTGCGGCGTCATTCACCCCGTCGCCCACCATCGCGACGACCCGTCCGCTCTCCTGCATCTCGCGCACTACGCGGACCTTGTCCTCCGGCAGAACTTCGGCGACGACCTCGTCGATCCCGACCTCGGCGCCGATCGCCCTGGCCGCCCGGTAGTTGTCACCGGTCAGCAGAACCGGTCGCAGGCCGAGCGCCTTGAGCTCGGCGACCGCCTGACGGGACGTCGGCTTGAGCGTGTCGGACACGATGAGTAGACCGCGAAGTGCGCCGTCCCATCCGACGGCCACAACGGTGCGCCCGGCCGACTCAGCTGCCTCGAGAATCGTTCCCAGCTCGGGGTCGAGGTGGAGGCCCCACTGCTTCGCCATCCACGACACCCGCCCTGCAGCGACAGCATGCCCGTCGACGACCCCGGAGACGCCCAGACCTTGGGTGTTCGCGAACTGTTCCACGGTAGGCAGGATGCTCAGTTCGCTTCGCGCCCCAGCTGTGATTGCCCGCGCGATCGGGTGCTCGGAAGCGTCCTCGAGCGCCCCGGCGATGCGCAGCACCTCGTCGCGCGTGGAGGTGCCGGCGGGTCGTACCTCGACGAGCTGCATCTGCCCGCTCGTCACGGTTCCCGTCTTGTCCAGGACGACCGTGTCGACCTGGCGCGTGGACTCCAGCACCTCGGGTCCCTTGATCAGGATGCCCAGCTGGGCGCCCCGGCCAGTACCCACCATGAGAGCGGTGGGCGTGGCCAGGCCGAGCGCGCAGGGGCAGGCGATGATGAGCACAGCCACGGCGGCGGTGAACGCCGCCTCGGCCCCAGCCCCTGCCCCGAGCCAGAACCCGAGCGTGGCGACCGCAAGGCCGATCACGATCGGCACGAACACCGCAGAGATCCTGTCCGCGAGACGTTGCACCGGCGCCTTTCCGGTCTGCGCCTCCTCCACCAGGCGAGCCATCTGGGCGAGTTGGGTGTCGGCTCCGACCCGAGTCGCGCGGACGAGGAGCCGGCCACCGGCGTTCACTGTGGCGCCCACGACGGTGTCACCCGGTCCGACCTCTACCGGAACCGGCTCGCCGGTCAGCATCGACGCGTCGACGGCCGACGCACCCTCGACGACCATGCCGTCGGTCGCGACCTTCTCCCCGGGCCGAACGACGAAGATGTCACCGACGATCAGGTCAGCCACGGCTATCCGCACCTCGGTCCCGCCGCGCACGACTCCGACGTCCTTGGCCCCGAGCTCCATGAGCGCGCGAAGTGCCGCGCCCGAGCGCTTCTTGGCGCCTGCCTCGAAGTAGCGCCCGAGGAGGATGAAGACCGTGACGGCTGCCGCGACCTCGAGGTAGATCTCGTGGCCTCCGCCACCGCGGTCCGGCACGATGTCGAACGCCATGCGCATTCCCGGCCTGCCGGCCGCCCCGAGGAACAGCGCGTACAGGGACCACCCGAAGGCTGCCAGGACGCCGACACTGATGAGGGTGTCCATGGTCGCCGCCGCGTGCCGGGCGTTCGCCCAGGCAGCGCGGTGGAACGGCCACGCTCCCCAGACGACGACGGGTGCGGCGAGGGTCAGAGACAGCCACTGCCAGTTGTCGAACTGCAGCGGCTCGACCATCGAGAGGATCAGCACGGGCGCGGTGAGGACGGCCGAGAGCGTGAGCCGGTGCCGTAGGGCCGCCGTCTCGTCTCGGACCTCGGCGTCCGGACCAGCAGCCGGCTCGGATCGGTTGGTCTCACGAGGGCGGGCGCTGTAACCCGTCGCCTCGACGACAGCGACGGCCTCGTCGATCGTGGTGCCTTCGGGCAGCGTCAGCGTGGCCTTCTCGGTCGCGTAATTGACGCTCGCCTCGACGCCAGGCATGCGGTTGAGCCGCTTCTCGATCCGTGCGGCGCAGGACGAGCAGGTCATCCCGCCGATCTCGAGCTCAATGGCCTGGGTCACCCGGCCTCCGTTCTGGTGGTCACTCGTGGTCGGCCGGCATGTCATCGGGCTGGTCTACCGAGGACGGTGCCGGGTTGATGTCGATCGGCCCGATGGCGGCCCCGACGCCGACTCCGACGCCGAGGGCCGCCGCGAGAACGAGCCCGAATCCTGCGAGCCGTCCCGCATCGTTCACGCCGATTCGCCGACGAGCTCGTATCCCGCCTCGTCCACGGCCGCGCGGACGTCGTCCAGAGCGAGATCTGCGTCGCTGCTGACGACGACGCGGGATGTGCCGTCGTGCACCAGGGCGACGTCGACGCGCTGCACGCCGGGGAGCTTGGTGATCTCGGCGGTGACCGACGAGACGCAGTGGCCGCAGGTCATCCCCGTGACCGCGTAGTTGGTCGTGCTCATGGCGTGCTCCTCTTCATGTGTGTGGTGCTGACAGACACTCATCATACCCCCATGGGGTATGGCCACGCGGGCGGTCGACTCCGGCAGGTGAGGCGGAGCAGCCGACTTCACCGAGCCGCGAAGGGCGTGCTATGAGGTGTGGTGGTGGCTCACGGGCTCGTCCTTGTCGGCCCGCGGAGCTGCGCTCGCCTCGTCGCCTCGCCCCTTGCCGTGCCCGGAATGCCCGGAGTGTCCGCCGAACATCATCCCGACCATCATCAACGGGCACGCGAGGAGGATGGCGTAGCGCAGCGCCTCACCGGCTGAGTTTCCGAAGAGCAGGAGGACGCCGAACAGCCCCGCCGCGATCAGCGCCATCCACTTCACATGCCCGAGCCCGCTGTGGTTCATGGTCATCGACTCCTTCGATCCCTAGGTCCACGGTCTGCCTTCGTCCACCCGATCGCGCGACAGCTCGACGGGAGGACCGGCTGCTTGCAGCGTCCTGCGTGCAGTGCCCACGTACGGCTGAGGCCCTGTCAAGAACCGCTGAAGAAACCGCCTGGACGCCAAACCTGGAGTGCCGGCGTACTGCACCGATATCCGGAAGACCGACGGCACCGGGCAGGGCCCAACGCTCGTCGTCCGGCACTCGCTCCCGCGAGGCGCCCCGACGATCCTTGGTCAGATCTTCATCGCCGCGGCCTCCACATATACCCGTGGGGGGTATATACCTGACGAGTAGTGCGACGTCGATGCGTGGCTACGAGATGAATGAAGGTGGGCTTTGTGAACGGGACGGATGTGGGGGTCCTGGCCCTTGGCGGGCTGTTCACCGCGGTAGTGGCGTGGTTCTTCTTCGCGCCGAGAAAGACCCAGCAGGCCCAGCTGGAGGGAGGGGTGCAGGTCGTGACCGTGACGGTGAAGGGCGGCTACAACCCGGACCTGGTCGAGGTCACCGCCGGCACGCCAGTCCGGCTCCTGTTCGACCGCCAGGAGAGTGGTGACTGCACCTCACGCGTCGTGTTCCCAGACTTCAAGGTCAACGCGAGCTTGCCCGCGAATCGGACCACCGCTGTCGACCTGATGCCGGCCGTACCTGGCGACTACGAGTTCGCGTGCGGCATGAATATGGTTCGTGGTCGTCTGCGCGTCGTGGCTGGCGGTGGTGGTGCGGTGGACTCGGCGGGGCGAGCTCCCGCGGCTTCCGCGGCCGCCGGGCCGGCGGCCCGCGAGGTGACGACCTCGCGGGAGGGCGGTCTGCAGGTCGCCGACGTTCTCCTCGAGGATGTCGCCAACCCAACCGTCGTGCTGGTCGAGCCGGGCGTGGCGGTCCAACTGCGGCTCGAGCCGGCCGACGATTCGGCCCGGCACGAGCGGTTCACGCTCGCCGACCTCGGCATTGATGTGCCACTCGCGGAGCACGGAGTCACCGTGGTCGAGATCCCGCCGCTCTCGAGAGGCTGGTACGAGTTCACCTGCGGCACGGGGACGGCGGGAGGCAGCATCGTCGTCCGCGCGCCGGCCAGAGATTCCGGAGCGAACGAAGGCGCCCACGGTGTGGACGATGCGGAGGCCCAGGACCGGGCGGCGGAGATCGCCGACCTGAAGAAGCGGGTTCTCGTTGGGGCGGTGGCAAGCGCTCCGGTTCTTTTTGCCGTCATGGCGACAGAGCTGTTCGGTGCGCGGTGGGTTCCCGACCTGCTGATGAACCGCTGGGCCCAGCTGGCGCTGATCACACCGGTGATGTTCTACACGGGGTGGCCGATCCACAAGACCGGCTGGTTGGCGCTGTCCCATCGCAGTGCCGACATGAACTCGCTGATCACGTTGGGCACCATGGCGGCCTACGGCTACAGCCTCATCGTGACCACCCTGCCGAGCCTTCTGCCGACGATCGCCCAGGAGGTGTACTACGAGGCTGTCGGGGTCATCATCACGCTGATTCTGCTGGGTCGGTTGCTGGAGACCAAGGCCAAGGCGGGCACCGGGGAGGCGATCCGGGCCTTGATCGGGCTGCAACCGCGGACAGCGCGGATCGTGCGCGAGCACGTCGAGATGGAAGTCTCCGTCGAGGACGTGCGGATGGGCGACGTCGTCGTCGTCCGTCCTGGTGAGAAGCTCCCTGTCGACGGCGAGGTTCTCGACGGCAGGTCGTCGGTCGACGAGTCGATGATCACCGGCGAGCCCATGGCCGTGACGAAGAGCATCGGCGACATGGTCGTCGGAGCGACGATCAACCAGACCGGCTCGTTCCGCTACGTGGCGACCAAGGTCGGCGCGGACACTGTGCTGGCGCAGATCATCCGGCTCGTCCGCGAGGCGCAGGGGTCCAAGGCGCCGATCCAGCGGCTGGTGGATCAGGTATCGGGCTACTTCGTGCCCGCGGTGATGGTGATCGCGATCTGGACGTTCGCCGCGTGGGCACTTGTGGGCCCACCGCCCGCGTTCGTCCTCGGGCTGGTTGCGGCCGTCTCGGTGCTCATCATCGCGTGCCCCTGCGCGCTCGGTCTGGCCACCCCGATGTCGATCACCGTCGGCACGGGCAAGGGCGCCACCCATGGGATCTTGATCCGCTCGGCGGAGGCCTTGGAGACCGCGCACAAGCTGGACACCGTCGTGCTGGACAAGACCGGCACGATCACCAAGGGCGCCCCGGCCCTGACGGACGTCCTGCCGTGCCCGGGTTTCGACGCGGACGAGATCCTCGCCCTGGTGGCCGCCGTGGAGCATTCCTCCGAGCACCCGCTGGCCACGGCGATCGTTGCAGGCGCCAAGGAGCGAGGTCTCGACCTTGCGGTCGCGGAGGCATTCGACTCCGTGACCGGCCAGGGTGTGCGCGCCTACGTCGGTGGACGTGAGGTCCTCGTCGGAAACGTTCGGCTGCTGGCCACGGCAGGGATCGACGCTGCACCCCTCGTGGCCGACGTGGCCCGCCTCGCCGGCGACGGCAAGACCCCGATGCTGGTGGCCGTCGAAGGGCGCGCAGCGGGTGTCGTCGCCGTGGCAGACACGCTCAAGCCCGGCTCGGCGGCCGCCGTCGCTGCCCTGCAGGCCAGGCGCATCGAGGTGGTCATGATGACGGGGGACAACCGGGACACCGCCGCCGCGATCGCGCGTCAGGTGGGCATCACCCGAGTCGTCGCCGAAGTCATGCCCGAGCACAAGGCCGCCGAGGTCAAGCGGCTGCAGGCCGACGGGCACATCGTCGGCATGGTGGGTGATGGCATCAACGACGCCCCCGCGCTCGCACAGGCCGACGTCGGCTCGGCCATCGGCACGGGCACGGACGTCGCGATCGAGTCCTCGGACATCACCCTGATCTCCGGGGCGCTGTCTGGGCTGGTCACCGCAGTGGACCTGTCGCGAGCCACGATGCGCAACATCCGCCAGAACCTCGCTTTCGCGTTCGTCTACAACGGGCTCGGGATCCCGATCGCCGCCGGGGCGCTGTATCCCTTCTTCGGCATCACGCTCAGTCCCATGCTCGCGGCGGCGGCCATGGCACTGTCTTCGCTTTCGGTGGTGGCGAACGCCAACCGCCTTCGCCGATTCACGCCGCAGGCGATCCCAGAAGTCGTCCGAGTCCGTTCCACGGAACCCGTGGTGGAGATCGGACGCTACGAAGAGGAACAGAACCACCACGAGAAGGAGGAACCCATGTTTGGCAAGACACAGAAGGTTGTCGACCCGGTGTGCGGGATGAGCGTCGACCCAGCCACAGCCGCCAGCCTCGAGCACGACGGAGTGACGTACTACTTCTGCTCCTCGCACTGCGCGAAGAGCTTCGAGGCCAACCCGGCTGAGTTCGTCACCAGCTGACCCGTCGGGGAGGCCGCCCGCCGTGCGCGCGCGGCCTGCCCGACGGACGCGAGACGAAGACGGACCGCCGCGAACGGACCGGAAGTGGTACGGCCTGGCTGCGCGTCACGGACGCGTCCGAGCGCGCGCTCGAGGTGCTCCAGAGCACG
Organism: Cellulomonas humilata; assembly: GCF_013359775.1. Taxonomy (GTDB): domain Bacteria; phylum Actinomycetota; class Actinomycetes; order Actinomycetales; family Cellulomonadaceae; genus Cellulomonas; species Cellulomonas humilata. The sequence goes on from NZ_JABMCI010000057.1 coordinate 11,655, forward strand.
CGACGAGATGCCAACACCTCACGAGAGGACCATCGATCATGGCGAACCCGAGGACCACCAGGCTGGCCGTGGCTGGCCTGGATCTCGCCTCCTCCGCGGCGATCATGCCGACGACGCCGGTGCGCCGAGCTGACCTGCTCACGGTCGAGGCGCTCGCCCAGTTGCAGCCGGCCGTCGTCCCCTTCGACCCGGACGCACCGTCTGTGCGCCCTCCTTCGCCGGGCCCAGACGGCGACCGCTGATCGGCCCGCACATGGCAGCCAGACGCAGCGGCCCGGCGGACCCCATATCCGGGGTGCGGCGATCACCCAGTCCGGCACGGATGTTGTGGATCACCGCCGCGCTGGGCTCATGCTTCATCGCCATTCAGTGGGGGCTGCGAGATGCCCCCGTCCTGTGGTTCGCGGCCCTACGTGCGCTCGTCGCCGGAGGAGGGCTGCTCGCGCTCGGTGCGATACAACGGCGGCCGTTCCCCGTTGGGCCAGGGGAGTGGCGGCGCCTCACGATCCTGGGTCTCGTGAACGTGACACTTGCGTTCGGGGCCATGTTCGCTGGCGCCGCGGGACTAGCCACCGGCACGGCCGCGGTACTCGCCAACGCCCAGCCCCTGCTGATCCTCCTGCCCGCGTGGTGGCTGTACGGCGAGACGCTCTCCGCCCGGACCACGACCGCAATGGTGGTCGGCTTTGCTGGCCTGCTCGCAGTGGCGTTGCCCGGGGGCGGTGGTAGCGGTGCGGCGCTTTCGCTGCTGGCCGCGGCCGCTGTCACCGGCGGGACCCTTCTTGCACGACGACTTGGAGGTCTCGACATCATTGTCGCGACCGGATGGCACCTGGTGATCGGCGGCGTCGCTCTGGCCGGCCTCGCTGGCGCGATCGAAGGCGCCCCCGCCATAGCTTGGACCCCGCGCTTTTCTCTGTCGCTTGCCTTCCTCGCCTTCGTGGGCACTGCGGCGACGACTGTCGCGTGGTTCACCGAGGCGCGCCGCGTCCGTATGGACGCCCTCACCGCTTGGACATTCCTGACGCCCGTCTTCGGCATCGTGCTCGCGGCGGCCGTCCTTGGCGAACGGCCGCAGGGCTGGACCGCTGCGGGCCTTCTGGTCGTCTTGGTAGCCCTCTACCTGTCGGTGCGCCCTACGCGTCAAGCATGGGCGCCGCCACCGGACACCGACGAGTCCGCGTCGGTGCACCCCTCACGCCCGGTGAAGCCATGAGATATCCGCCATCGAAGATGCGTTCGTCCACTCCGGCACCCGCCGGTGCCACACCGCCCCAGGAAGCGGTGATCTTCGACCTGGACGGCGTCGTCACCGACACCGCCACCCTCCACGCCGCCGCGTGGCGACAGCTGTTCGCCGATGTGCTGGCCGACGCCCGAGTCCCGGGCGGTGCCTCCCATCAACCGTTCGACGCGACCGCCGACTACCGCCGGTACGTCGACGGGCGCGCGCGGGAGGACGGGGTGCGCAACTTCCTCGCTGCCCGGGGGATCGAGATCCCCCTAGGCTCGCCCGACGACCCTGCCGGGTCCTGGACCGTGCACGGTCTGGCCGGGCGCAAGAACTCGATCTACCTAGGCCTGCTCGCGGGCACGGGCGTCAAGGCCTACCCGGGCACCTCCGAGCTGCTCGGCAGGCTTCGCGCGGGTGGCGTCCGGCTCGCCCTCGTCACAGCGAGCCGAAATGCTGCGGCAATCGTGACCGCGGCCGGCCTCGACGGGGTGTTCGACGTCGTCGTGGACGGCGAGCGAGCCCAGGACCTTGGACTACCAGGCAAGCCGGATCCGGCCATGTTTCTCCAGGCCGCGAACGAGCTCCGGGTACAGCCGGCTCGCGCCGCCGTGGTCGAGGACGCTGCGGCGGGCGTAGCCGCGGCACGGCGCGGTGGGTTCGGCATGGTCGTGGGGGTCGACCGCGGTGGCCAGCGCGATTCGCTGGAGGCTGCCGGTGCGGACGTCGTCGTCTCCGACGTCGCGCAGCTGGACCTCGGGTCGTTGAGAGCGGACCCGTGGGTTCTCGTCTACGAGGGCTTCGACCCGGCGCACGAGGGGCATCGCGAGGCGTTGACCGCGCTGGGCAACGGCTACCTCGGCACCCGCGGCGTCGCTCCCGAGCGAGCGAGCGATGGTGTCCACTACCCAGGGACGTATCTGGCCGGGGTGTACAACCGATTGACGACGATGGTGCACGACAGGCAGATGGAGGACGAGTCGCTCGTCAACGCCCCCAACTGGCTCGTCTTCGACGTGGGCATCGGCACCGAGGGCTGGTGGTCGGCGGGTGCCCTGACCATCACCGCGGAGCGCAGAGAGCTGGACCTGCGGCGGGGAGTGTTGACGCGGACCGCCGTGCTGACAGACCAAGCCGGCAGACGGCTACGCCTTTCCCAGCGACGTCTCGCGTCGATGGCGCGGCCGCACCTCTGCGGTCTTGAGACGACTCTGGTAGCCGAGGGGTGGGACGGACCTATCAGAGTGCGCTCGGGTATCGACGCCGGCGTACGCAACGACAACGTCGCCGAGTACCGCGAGCTCGCCGACCGGCACTTGCGGACGGTGACGGTTCAGGAGGCCGGCGAGGCCACCATGCTGGTCGAGGTTGAGACGACCCAGAGCCACGTGCGGATCGCCACCGCGGCACGCACCACGGTCACCGGTGCCGAACCCAACCGGGATCCCGTCCTGGAGCACGATCGGGACCGTGGGGACCTCCTGCTGGAAGTGACCCTGCACGACGGTCAACCGGTCACCATCGACAAGACCGTCTCGATCTTCACCACCAAGGATCGGGCCATTGCCTCGCCCCGGCTCGCCGCCATAGAGGAGCTGCTGCGGGCACCGGACGGGTTCGCGGGGTTGCTCCCCGACCACATCGCCAGCTGGGCACGGCTCTGGAGCCGCTATGGCATTGCGCTGGACGCTGATCGGCAGACCCAGCTCGTCCTCAATCTGCACGTGTTCCACGTTCTCCAGTCGGTGTCGGCTCATAGCGCCGAGCTGGATGCGGGCGTGCCCGCGCGGGGGCTGCACGGAGAGGGCTACCGCGGGCACGTGTTCTGGGACGAGCTCTTCGTCCTACCCGTGCTGACCGCTCGACAGCCCTGGCTCACGCGCTCCTTGCTGGACTACCGGTTCCGGCGGCTGGACGCCGCCCGCGACGGCGCTGCGCACGAAGGTCTCCGTGGAGCGATGTTTCCCTGGCAGAGCGGTAGCGACGGCCGTGAGGAGACGCCCAGCATGCTGTTCAATCGCAGATCCGAGCGCTGGATGCCGGACAACTCCAGCCGCCAGCGGCACGTGGGGCTGGCGATCGCCTACAGCGCCTGGCGGTACTTCGAGGTCACCGGGGACGTCGCCTGGCTCGTGCATCGCGGTGCCGACCTGATCATCGAGGTGGCCAGACTCTTCACGTCCTTGGCCACCTACGACGCCGTGGAGGACCGCTTCCACATCGACGGTGTCATGGGCCCGGACGAGTACCACGACGGCTACCCCGATGCTCCCGGCGGCGGCCTGCGCGACAACGCCTACACCAACGTGCTTGCCGCGTGGGTGCTGCGCCGGGCCGTCGAGGCCCTCGAGCTCACACAGCGCCACGACTGGGACGAGCTGCACGAACGCCTGCGGATCCAGCCGACAGAAGCCGATGACTGGGACCACCTGGCGAGGCGACTGGCCGTGCCATTCCACGACGACGGAGTGATCAGCCAGTTCGCCGACTACGCGGAGCTGAAGGAACTGGACTGGCCTTCCTACCGGGCCAGGTACGGGAACATCGGACGTCTGGACCTCATCCTGGAAGCCGAGGAAGACTCCACCAACCGGTACAAGCTTGCCAAGCAAGCGGACGTCCTCATGCTCGTCTACCTGCTGGGCCCCGAGGTCCTTGTCGAGACGATCGGCAGCCTCGGCTACGGCATCACGCCCGATGCGCTCACGAGGACAGTCGAGTACTACCTGGCTCGCACTGCGCACGGGTCCACGCTGAGTCGCGTCGTGCACGCCTCGGTGCTGGCACGCGTGGACCCGCGACGCTCCTGGCAGACGTTCCGGGACGCCCTCGCCGCGGACCTGGACGACACCCAGGGTGGGACGACCAGCGAGGGCATCCATCTCGGTGCGATGGCTAGCACTCTAGACATCGTCACGCGTGTCTTCGCCGGCTATCGCACGGTGGGTGACATGGTCGTCCTTAACCCGCGTCTGCCCGACGGGCTTGTCTCGGCGCGGTTCGGTCTGGTGCACCGCGGGCAGCGCTTGCAGGTTCGGCTGGACCGCGACTCTGTTGCAGTGGCGGCCGACCCGCGGGTAACCAACCAGCGTGTGCGAGTGCGGGTGGGCGGGCGGACCAGGACGATGGTGGACGGTCAGGACGTGGTCTTCACCACTCCGAGACCCCGAGAGAACGCGACGGCTCAGGATGCCGCATACGGCGCGTGAGCGTCATTCGCCCACCCGTGTTGCTGCGAATCCGGCGAGGATCTCGATTCGCTGGGATGCCCCGAGCGGGCGCACCGGCGGTGGGGTCACGGCGAGACCAAGGTGCCGTCCGGGTGCGGCGCACCGGCGGGCGCGATCACGCCCGGCCGACCCTGCGTAGTGCGCCGGCCGGCTCGGACGATCGCCACACCACCGACCGCGATGCCGATCAACGCCCAAAGCTGCGGTTGTGTCAGCCCGCCGAGCACCGGGGTGTTGATGCGCAGGAACTCCACAAGGAACCGGGACATGCCGGAGAGCACGAGGTAGGCCCCAAAGACCCCGATCGGTGCCAGGCGGTGCTCGAGGCGCCAGAGGATCACGGCGATCAGCACGGCGGCGAGGGTCTCGTACAGCTGCGTCGGATGCACCGGGACCGTCGACGGAACGACGCCGTCCGGGAAGGCGACGCCCCAGGGCAGCGTGGTGGGTGTGCCGTAGGTGCCGTCTCCGGACAGGAAGCAGCCGATCCGACCGATGCCGTAGGCGAGGGCGAGCGGCGCTGCCGCGGCACCGGCCACCTCGGCCGCGGGCAGGCTATGGCGCCGGATGACCACGAGCGCTGAGATCACACCGCCGATCAGACCGCCGTACCAGGTGAAGCCCATGCCGCCCAGGTGGTGCAGGCTGAAATCGGACAGGTGCTCCAAGACGTAGTAGGCCTTGGCGCCGACGAATCCCCAGATGGTGGCCCACAGCACCAGCGAGGTGGCGGAATCCTTGGGGAGTCCGAGGCGGGCGAAAGCCCGGCCGAGAAGCCAGATCGCGACGATCGCGGCGACGGCTTTGCTGACGCCGTAGCTCTGCACTTGAAAGCTGCCGATCGAGAACAGCACCGGTAGCACGTGAGTCTCCCTCCTGAATCCGGCGGCGGTGCCGTCGGCCGATGACGCGACGGGGCGCCCGACGACCACGCTGGGCCCTTATGCCCTCTGGTCCGGCTGGCGTGTGATCAACGTTCGATGAAAGTCACCCCCCACCCTGTCGTTGGGCCCGAGGACGTGCGCTGGGCCCGGCCCTCAATGGCGCATCGAGTCCTCTGCTGCGGGCGGTGCGCTCCACTTCAGCCGTGCGGCCCGCCGATGTCCGCTTCGGGCCCGCCGCTGGGGCGCTAGTTGGAACGGGGACGGGTGCCTACAGTGCAGAGGTCGGGCCTGAGCGGGCGCGCGCTGCGGCTCCACTTCGACACCGGGTATGCGCGGCTCGCCGCGCCGGCGTTGAGAGGATCGGTCAGCGGTGGCTTCGCAGAGGGAGTTCTTGACCTGCGGACCTCTCGGTGAGGTGTCTGAGTCCGGAGAAATGTGCCACTGACCTCGCCGAGCCAGGTGTCGAAGTACCGGACGAGTTGACCGCCTGGAGGGGCGTGGACTGGTGGGTCATGGCCGGGCCGTTCGTCAAACCAACGGCTCGCGCCTGAGGGCGGCGAAGACCTCGGCGCGGCGGCAGCTCATGTTCGGCAGGGAGGGTGGGTGCATCACAGCGACGCGGGGAACAGGACAACCTACGCACCGCCGGTTGTTCGGCCACCCGAGCACGATCGGTTCGCCGTTGGTCAAGTCTTTGCGGAACTCCCCTTCACGGCCTTGAGGTCGGTCAACGATGGAGGACGTTCGTCGGATCGGACTGCGTCCTCGGCGTGGCCCGGAGGACCGGGCGCGAGGCTCCGCAGCGGGAACCTTCACCGAAGGTTGATCGGCGGGCGCCAAGATCGCTCGCCACGTCCCACGACAATGAATGGGGTCGCGTCCGTCCGTTCGATGAACATGAGTAGGTGCTTCTTGATGTCTTCAACTTCCGCCGCCGGCATGAGCCGCCGCCACTTCCGCCAACTGAGCGCGGTGGGCGTCGCGGTCGTCGGGGGCGGCAGGTTCGCAGGTACCCGGGTCCTAGGTGGCCCGCAAACCGTCGGTCCGGGTGCCGTGGCCGTCATCCTGGCCGAAGGAGGTCCGCGGGCCGGCGGCAGGATTCTCCGGCGTGACCTTCGCGCCGCGCCGACAGACGTCGACCTCGCCGGGAGGATCGTGCGAACCTGGGCGCACGACGGCGTCATACCAGGCAAGGGGATCCGGCTCGGCGCCGGTGACGAGCTGGGCGTGCGCGTCACGAACAGCCTCCCCGCGGAGACGACGGTGCACTGGCACGCCCTGGCAGTGAGCAACGACATGGACGGCGTGCCGGGTCTCACCCAGGACGCGGTACCCCCCAGCGGGGCGCTCGAGTACGCCCAGCGGTCTCGGACCCGGGACGTACTGGTTCCATCCGCACGTCGGCGCCCAGCTTGAGCTGGTGATTCGCTACGAGTCGACGATCGACACCGTCATCGTGCTGCCGATGGAGACGCTTTGGTCGACCTGCAGGCCGAGAATCCCGAGCAGTGGGCGATCCACTGGCACAACATCTACCAGCGCTGAGCTGGGAATGATGATGACCCTGCTCTGCTACGTCTCATGACGGCGTCCGCGACTGCGTCGGTCGGCCGGGCAATAGCCCCGCCGCGCGCCGTCCCAATGCCGCGCACGGTCGGGCAGGCACCCCGGGCATGGTCCGCGCTCCTCGCGGTCGCAGCGGGACCGTTGACCGAGGCGGCGTTCCCCGGTCGGTCCTGGTGGCCGATGGCCTTCGTAGGGATCGCCCTGTTCTTCCTCGCCCTGCGTCGGGACTCGGCGTGGTGGGGCTTCGTCGTGGGTTTGCTCTACGGGCTCGGCTTCTTCCTGCCGCATGTGTGGTGGGCGAACGAGGCGGTCGGGCAGCCGATCGGGTGGGTGGCGCTCTCCCTGTTCCAGGCGTTCTACCTCGGGGTGTTCGGCGCCGCGTGGGTCTGGGTCCGGCGGGGCGCCTGGGTGCGCGAGCGCGACTGGCGGCAGGTCGTGGCGGTGACTGTCCTGTGGATTGCCGTCGAGCAACTCCGGGGCCGATGGCCCTTCGGCGGCTTCCCGTGGGGGAGCCTTGCCTTCTCCCAGACGGGCTCCCCGCTCCTGCGCCTTGCTGCGGTGGGTGGCGAGCCGCTGGTGAGCGGCGCGGTCGTCGCAACCGGCGCCGTGCTGGCCGTCGTTGTGCTGAGGCTGTGGACGCGGCGCGTCGGTGAGGCGGGCCTGCGTCTGGGCGCCGCCCTCGCGGCCGTGCTCCTGCCGGGGCTCGTACCGCTAAGCACGGTTGCGGAGTCCGGCACCCTCTGGGTCGGCGCCGTGCAGGGGAATGTGCCGTCACAGGGGGCTGAGGCGATGTCCCAGGCGCGGGAGGTCGCCGCGAACCACGCTGATGGTACGCGCGCCCTGCTCGAGCAGGTGGACCCGAGTGAGCTCGACCTGGTGCTGTGGCCGGAGTCCGCCTCGGACATCGATCCCCGCACTGACGAGGCTGTGGCTGCGACCGTCGACGCCGCCGCACGCGCCGTTGACGCCCCGATCCTTCTGGGCACCCAACGATTCCTGCCAGGTCTCCGGTACAACAACTACATCCTGTGGAAGCCGGGGGCGGGGGCCGACCCAGGCGTGGAGTACACGAAGCAGCGGCCGGTGCCGTTCGGTGAGTTCGTCCCGTACCGGGAACTCTTCCGGCAGGTGGCTCCCGTCGTGGACCGGATCACGACCGACATGGTGGCCGGGACCCGCGCTGCCCTGGTGGAAGTGGGCATTGAGCGTCTCGGGCGTCAAGTGCCGATCACCACCGCCATCTGCTTCGAGGTGGCGTACGACGACCTGATCCGGGAGGGCGTCCTCGGGGGCGGCGAGCTCATCGTGATCCCAACGAACAACGCTTCCTTCGGCCTGACGCCGGAGTCGACACAGCAGCTGGCAATGTCGCGGTTCCGCGCGGTCGAGCACGGGCGGGCCGTTGCGCAGGTCTCCACGGTAGGTGTCAGCGCCCTGATCGCCCCCGACGGTGATGTTCTGGTCTCGACGAGTCTCTTCACAGCCGAGCAGATGGTTGCAGAGCTGCCACTACGAACGTCGATCACCCCGGCGGACTGGCTGGGGGAGTGGCCGGGGATTCTTGTGGATGTCATCGGGGTCGTCTTGGTCTTTGCCGGGCTCGCCGCGAGTCGAAAGGAACCGACCCATGCAGGAGTCCGCCGGTGTCAGTGAACATGTGGCGGTGTCGACGAGCAGCGAGACGGCCCGTGATGAGGCGGTCCGGACATGTGGCGCCCGAGCCAATCGCGAAGCTGCTCCCGCGTTGATCCATCGATCCGCGGTTGGAGGCCCCTCAGCGGGCCGCCCCGCTCCGCGAGCATGTCGCGCAGCACAGCCAGCTCCGCGCTCTGGGACTCGACGATCGCCCGTGCGAGGAGTCGGACATCATCATCAGTGGCCGCAGCGACTGCGGCCTCTGCCATCTCCACGACGCCCTCGTGATGCGAAATCATGAACTGGAGGTAGAGGAGGTCAGCCTCCGTCCCGGTCGCTGCACTCAGGGCCACGTCCTGGGCATTGGCCATTCCGGGCATCTGGAGATCACCGGACGGCGCGAGCGTCGAGGCGTGGTCCATGCCGGTCATCCCGGTGCCGCTGGCGGACATCCAGGCCATGAGGCCCCGACGACGTCTGCGGCAGATCCCATTGCTTCATCTGAACGGCCTGGCCATGGCGGGTCTGCATGTCACGCGAGAAGCCGGCGTCCACCGAGTCCGCGTCTGGCGTCGCGGCACTTGCCCCACCGAGGCTCAAGCCGATCCACAGAGCCCGGGCGGCTTATGCGACGAGCATGAGCAGAGACATCGCGACCAGCGGTCCGGGTCGGACGCGCCGAGCGGCGTCGTGCGTCTCGGTCACGCGGGAGCTCCGGTCCCCCCGGTGCACGGCGCGCCCGGTTCGGGCGTCTGCTCGCCCTGCTGGTACTTCGCGAGGAACTGCTCGAGGCGAGGGTCTGCCGCATCATCGAGGGGCAGCTGCACGCCCCAGGCGCTGGCGACGATCGGCGTGGACTGTCCGTCGAACGGGCTGAGGAGCACGTAGGGGTTGCGCTGCGCCAGCGTCCTGAGAGCCTCGACCTGGTCCTGTGGTGCGGCATCGGTGTACGTGATCCAGACCGCACCGTGCTCGAGGGAGTGCACCGATTCCTCATTCACCAGGGCGTCCTCGTACACGCCGCAGTTGGTCCAGACGCCAGCGTGGTTGCCGCCGACCGGTGGAGTTTGCTCGTAGTTGACGGGCTCGGCGACGTGGTCACGTCCGAGGTCGGCGAACTCTTCGACACCGTCGATCGGCTGATCCGCCGCGGCCTCGATCGCGGCCTTGCGATCACTCTCGCGGCTGAGCATGACGGCGGTGGTGCCGATCAGGCCGACGATCACGAGCGCCACGGTTCCGAAGATCAGCATGTCGCGACGTCGTTCCTTGCGTCGCTGCTCGGCTCGCACAAGGGCGAGTTTCGCGGCGCGCTCCTGTTCCGCCTGCTTCCGACTGCTCACGTCGCTCCTCGCGTCAGGGGTCGATCGATTGGGGGTGCATTGTGCCCTACGAGCTTGTGGGCGCCTGCGTAACTTCGACGCCAGCAAGTACGTCATCGACGATCGTGCGCAAGGTCGATCCTTCTGCCAGGCCGACGATGCGTGCCGCGACTCGGCCCTGCCGATCGAGCACCACGGTCGTCGGCACGGCTTGGACCGGGACGCCGGCGGCCAGCTGGGCGGCGATCGCGGCGCGATCGGTGTCCTCGATCGCCGGTTAGGGCACCGAGAACTCACGTTCGAAGGCCTGTGCCGTGCCCTGCGCGTCGGTCCGGTTGATCCCCAGGACACGCACTCTCTTGTCCACGTAGTCATTCGCCAACGAGGCCAGGTCCGGTGCTTCCTTGCGGCTCGGGGGGCATGCCGCGTACCAGGTGTTCAGCACTATGGCGTCTCCCAACCAGGCAAACGTGTCGATGGCCTCACCCTAATAGTCCGTCCCGGTGTCGAGATGCAAGACAGATTGACCGCGGCTGACCGTGGGACTTTGACCGAGCGGGCTCACTCAGTGAGTCCGGTCTATGTGCGGAGTGGTCTTGCCCGACAGTGGAGGCTCTTGAACGTCGGTGCGACGATGGCCTGATGGACGCGCTGCTTCGCTACTTTGACGGATGCCCGAACTGGCGGCTGGCAGAGCAACGACTGCGGGCGGCGCTGGACGGCACCGGCCACGGGGGCGTCGCGATTGCCCTCGAGCGAGTGGAGACCGAGGACGACGCAGCGCGTCTCAGCTTCACCGGGTCGCCGACGATCCTTCTCGACGGCGTCGACCCCTTCGGGCACCCGACCGCGCCGGCCGCGCTCAGCTGCCGGCTCTACTCGACGCGCGACGGACTGGAAGGGTTGCCCTCCGTGGACCAGCTGGTCGAGGTGCTGTCGTGACTGCATCGCCCAGTCGCCGCTCGACGCTCTGTGCTGGTGCTGCGGCTACTCGCAGGACGCGCTGTCGCACCTTGGCGCGCACCCGGAGGTCGCGGTCTGTGCGGGTTGTGCGAGGTACCTGAACCGCCGAGCGACCGAGGCCGCCGACCGTCGTCGACCTTCGATCGCTGGACGCGGGCGGGCCACGGTCCGGCTCGCCCGCGCGTTCGTGGTGCAGCAGGGCTGGCACGAGCGTCGTGTTATTGCACCAGTTCTCAGTTGGGCCGAGCGATTCCTGACCTGACGCACACGCACGAGGGTCACCAAGCGGCCGCGGGGGCTGTCAAGCCCTCCCACAAGAGTCGTGGTGCCATCGCGAATGGGTGAGCCGAAGCAGGGGTGGAGCACGTCACCAGCTTCCCGCACGCAGTAGCTCCTCTGGCCTCCCTAGGTACTATCGCGAATCGGCCAGCGGCGATAGCATCGCCACATGACGATGCCGAACGCCAGTGCGAGCCGCCCTCCCTCCACGCGTGCGCAGGAGGGGCTGTCGGCAGCTGCTTGCCTCTTCCACGGGTTCAGTGATCCGTCGCGGCTGGTCATCTTGCAGCACCTGGCACTCGGTGAGCACCGGGTGGTGGACCTCGTCGAGCACCTCGGCTTGGCGCAGTCGACGGTCTCGAAGCACCTGGTGTGCCTGCGTGACTGTGGGTTGGTCAGCTCGCGAGCACAGGGGCGCGCTTCGGTGTTCAGCCTGACGCACCCCGAGGCGTTGATGGACGTGTTTGCCGCGGCGGAGCGGCTGCTGGATCTGACTGGGGATGCCGTCACTTTGTGCCCCACGTTCGGTGTGGCCGGCACGGGCACCTTGTCCGCGACGGCTGTGCCGGCATGAGCCAGCCTGCACAGCTCACGGGCCTGGAGGTCGAGCGGCTCACCCGACGCGGGTTGCGGCTGGCCCAGTTCACCGTCGTCTACAACGTAGCCGAGGGGGCAATCGCGATCACCCTGGGGCTGATGGCAGGGCTGGTCTCGGTCGTCGGCTTCGGCATCGACTCAGGCATCGAGTCCATCGCGGCGGTCCTGGTCGGGATCCGGCTTGCGAGCCGTCTGCGTCACGGCGAGGCGGACGAGCGCAAGGAGCGCCTGACCCTGAAGGCAGTCGCAGCGACGTTCTTCCTGCTGGCGGCCTACGTGACCTTCGAAGGCATCCGGAGCCTGGTCGGCGGGGAGAGGCCGGAGACGTCTACTCCGGTGATCGTGCTGCTGGCGACCTCGATCATCGTGATGCCGGTGCTGGCGGCAATGAAGCGGGCGGTGGGGGTCCGCCTCGGGGACAACCTGATCCTCGCGGATGCCGCCGAGACCAGGATCTGTGTCTGGCTGAGCGTCTCGACCTTGGCCGGCGTCGCGCTCTTCCAGCTCACCGGTGCCGCCTGGCTCGACCCCGTCGCCGCGTTCATCATCGCCGCCTTCGCCATCCACGAGGGCAGGGAGGCCTGGGAGGGCGAGCTGGTCGAGGGCGACGACGATGACGACTGACACAGCCGCCCGTCTCGCCCTGGGCCTCTACGCAGTGGGCGTTGCGTGCACCTTCGGGCTTCGCACCTGGTTGCACATGCGGCGCACGGGGCACAGCGGCTATAAGGGAGTCTCCGGGACTCGGGGCTCGGCCGAGTGGTGGGGGGGCATCCTGTTCGTCGCTGCGCTGCTGCTCGCCGCGGCAGGCCCGGCCCTCGCGGTAGCCGGCCTTGTCACGGCGCCTGCGGGCGCCGGCGGCGCCCTGGGCTGGGTGGGGGCGATCGTGGCGATCGTCGGCTTCCTCGCGGTGCTGCTCGCCCAGTCCGGGATGGGTTCCTCGTGGCGGATCGGCGTCGACCGGACCGAAGTCACCGGCCTGGTCACGACCAGCATGTTCGCCGTTGTCCGAAACCCCATCTTCACCGCGATGGCGACCGCGCTCCTGGGGCTGACGCTGCTGGTGCCCACCGCTGTCAGCGCCGCAGCCCTGGTGTGCCTGATCGCCGCGATCGAGCTGCAGGTTCGGGTCGTCGAAGAGCCGTACCTGGCGCGCACTCACGGCGTGGAGTACTTGGACTACACCCGTCGGGTCGGCCGGTTCTTTCCCGGCGTGGGCCGGGCGCGACCCAGCGGCACTGTGCACACCGCAACCCACTCGCAATCTTCGAAGGACACGCTCTGATGGGCCACGATCACGACCACGCTCCCGCCGGCGCAGAGGATCACCGCAAGCGCCTCGCGGTCGCCTTCGCCATCACCGCGTCAATCCTGGTCGCTCAAGCGATCGGCGCCGTCGTCACTGGCAGCCTGGCGCTGCTCGTCGATACGGCTCATATGCTCACCGACGCCGGCGGCCTGCTCCTGGCACTGTTCGCCGCCTCGCTGACGCTGCGTCCAGCCTCCCCGCAACGCACCTGGGGCTACCGGCGGGCGGAGGTCCTTGCCGCGCTGGCCCAGTCGGCCGTCCTCCTCGCAGTGGGCATCTACGTCCTGGTCGAGGGCGTGCAGCGTCTGTTCGATCCGCCCGAGATCCCGGCCGGTGAGCTGGTCATCTTCGGGGTGATCGGGCTGGTCGGCAACATTGCGTCCCTGCTGGTGCTGTCCTCGAAGCGCTCCGCGAACTTCAACCTGCGAGCGGCCTTCCTTGAGGTGCTCAATGACGCGCTGGGTTCCGTGGCCGTCATCGCGGCGGCCATCGTGATTGCGACGACCGGGTGGCTGCAGGCTGATGCCGTGGCCGGTCTGCTCATCGGGGCGTTGATCGTGCCGCGGGCTCTGAAGCTGCTGAGCGAGACGATCAGGGTGCTGCTGGAGGCCACCCCACCGGGACTCGACCTGGACGCGGTCCGCACTCACCTCCTCGAGGTGGAGCACGTCCGGGAGGTCCACGACCTGCACGCGTCCCTCATCGCGACGGGACTACCCGTCCTGAGCGCGCACGTGGTGGTCGACGAGGGCTGCTTCAACGACGGTCACGCGGGCCGGATCCTGGACCAGCTCCAGGAGTGCGTCGCGACCCACTTCGATGTGCTTGTCGAGCACTCCACGTTCCAGGTCGAACCGGTCAGTCATCGCAGCCACGAGCATCCCAGCCATGCCTGAACCGCGCGCACTGCGCTCAGGCGAGCCGCTCGGTTCACAGGAAGCGGTCGCGTGTCCGAAGCGACCCACGCTGCGCACGCTGCATAACCTGCCGCTGGCCGCGCCATCTTCCCTGTCCCCCATCCCGGCCACTTCGGACATGCTGCGTCACGTCACTCCTCAGGGCGCGAGCCCCACGACCTCTGGCCGGATCCGAACCGGCCAGAGGCGGCGCCGGACGGTGGCTGCGTTGTTCTGCGCTGTGCTCATGGTGGCTGGCACCGGCGGCGGGGCAGGTCATGCCGAGCCGATCGACGATCGCCGGGCCGAGGCCGAGCGCCGCAGCAGCGCGGCAGACCGTCGCGCCGAAGAGCTGCGCGCCTCGATCGAGGGCCTCAGCGTCCAGCTCGGCCAAGCCGTGCTCGACCTGCAGGCCACGCAGTCCCGGCTGCCCGCCGCGCAGGCCGAGCTCGAAGCCGCACGTGCCACCTTGGAGGCGGCGCAGCGTGAGGCGATCATCGTCGCCAACCGGTTGCAGGACGCGACCGAGCAGCGCAGCAGCCTGACCGCGACCATCGCTGCAGACCGTGCCGATGCCGATGAGCTGCGCGCCGCCATGGGAGCCATGGCTCGAGAGGCCTACCGCGGCGCACCCGGGGTCTCGGCGCTGGACGTGATGCTGGATGCGGAGGACGCCAGCGACTTCCTGGACAACGCGCGACTCGTCGACGCAGCTCTCCGCAGCCAGGCCCGCGTCCTGGATGACCTGCGCCGAGTCGAGGCCACCAACCGCAACAGCGAGGCGCGTCTCGGCGCAGTCACCGACCGCGTGGCTGAGCTCAAGCAGGAGGCGGAAGCCAAGGTCGCCACGGCCGACGAGGCACGGCGCGTCGCCCAGGCGCGCGAGGACGAGATCGTGCGGCTGATCGCCGACCAGACCGCACGACAGAACACGATCACGGCCCTGAAGGCCCAGGCGGAGGCCGAACAGGCCGAGATCGACGCCCAGCGCGCCGCGATCGAGCGCGAGCTCGCCGCGATCATCGCCGAGCAACGCGCCGCCCGTGAGGCCGCTGAGGCGGCTGCGCGTGCCGCCGCGGAGGCAGCCGGGCAAAAGCCGCCACCAGTCGAGGCTCCGTCCGGTTCGGTGTCCGGCGCGGTGTTTGGCAACCCGACGTCGATCAACCCGATGTACGTCACATCGGAGTACGGGATGCGGTTGCACCCGATCCTGGGCTACGTGCGCCTGCACGCCGGAATCGATCTGCGCACCGGGTGCAACACCCCCCTGTACGCGCCGCGTGACGCGACGGTGCTGTGGTCGCAGTGGCGCAACGGCTTCGGCAACCAGGTCATGCTCGACTACGGCACCGTCGAGGGAAACTCGCTGATGAGCAGCTCCAACCACCTGACCCGATCAGTGGTCAGCGCCGGGCAGGGCGTGGCCAAGGGCCAGCTCATCGGCTACTCGGGCAACACCGGCCTGTCCGGTGCCTGCCACCTGCACTTCGAGGTCTACGTGAACGGGTCGACCGTGAACCCGAGGCCTCTGCTCGGCCGCTGAGCGGCAGCACTCACCCGGATAGGACCCACGATGAGCACGCACCCCGATCGCCCCACAGCCGCGACCAGCCGGCGACGCGCCACCACCCGCGCGGCCGCCGTGGCCGCCCTCTTGATCGCTCTGGCCGGCGGATGCGCCGCCGAGACCACCAAGACCAGCGGTCAGCCGGCCGACGTCGCCGACCAGGGCTACCTGTCCGGTGACGGCACGACCCAGACCTGGCCGGTCACCGACCGCGGTGAGGCCGTGACCCTGGTTGGCACCGACTACGAAGGTCAGGCCATCGACACCTCGGCCTGGCTCGGTGACGTCATCGTGCTGAACACCTGGTACGCCGCCTGCCCCCCGTGCCGCAAAGAAGCCCCGGACCTGGTCTCGTTGGCCAACGACTACGAGGACCAGGGCGTGCGCGTCCTGGGCATCAACCGCACCGACGCCAAGGGCACAGCTCAGGCGTTCCAACGCGAGTTCTCCGTGCCCTACCCCTCGATCGACGACACCGACGGCACCGCCATCGCCGAGCTCGCCACCGTTGTCCCGGTCCAAGCGGTCCCGACGACCGTGGTACTCGATCGGCAGGGCCGGGTCGCCGCCCGCATCGTTGGTTTAGCAGAGGGATCCACGCTGCGCACGATCGTCGAGGACGTCATCGCCGACGCTCAGATCGGCCCGACGCCCACAAGCTCGTAGGGCACAATGCACACCCACTCGATGCACACCCACTCGATGCACACCCGGACGCGAGGAGCGACGTGAGCACTCGGAAGCAGGCCGAGAAGGAACGCGCAGAGAAGCTCGCCTTGGTGCGAGCCGAGCAAGCGCGCAAGGAACGCCGCCGCAGCATGCTCATCTTCGGCACCGTCGCGGTCGTGCTCCTCGGACTGATCGGCACCACCGCGGTCGCCGTCGAGAGTGAGCGCAGGGCCGCGCTCGAGGCTGAGGTCGAAGCCGCGGTGCCGCTCGACGGGGTCGAGGAGTTCCCCGACCTCGGCCGTGATCACGTCGCCGAACCGGTCGCCTACGAGCAGTCCCCACCGGTCGGCGGCAACCACGCCGGCGTCTGGACCAACTGCGGCGTCTACGAGGACGTCCTGGTCAACGAGGAGTCCGTGCACTCCCTCGAACACGGCGCCGTGTGGATCACCTACACCGACGCCACACCCGAGGACCAGGTCGAAACCCTCAAGTCGCTGGCGCAGCGCAACCCCTACATGCTGCTCAGCCCGTTCGAGGGGCAGGCCGCACCGATCGTTGCCAGCGCCTGGGGCGTCCAGCTGTCCCTCGACGAGGCAGCTGACCCGCGGCTCGAGCAGTTCCTTGCGAAGTACCAGCAGGGCGAGCAGACGCCCGAGCCCGGAGCGCCGTGCACCGGGGGAACCGGAACCCCCGCGTGAGCGAGATGGACGACGACGACCGGCGGGTCCGACCCGGCCCGCTCGTCGCGATGTTCCTGCTCATCGTTGTCGCGGCAGCCGCCCTGGCGCTGTGGATCGGCATCAGCCTCGGGGGCGCAGCCGCCGCGGCGCCCGCCGCAGACTCGGTGGACGCCGGGTTCTCCCGAGACATGCAGACCCACCACGGCCAGGCCGTGCAGATGTCCATGTCGGTACTCGAGACGTCAGAGGATCCCGACGTTCGCACACTCGCACGCGACATCATGCTCACCCAGCAGCAGCAAGCCGGTCAGATGCATGGCTGGTTGACGCAATGGGATCTGCCGCAGACATCGTCGAGCGCCCCGATGGCCTGGATGTCCACCGGCGGTGACGACATGGCCGGTATGGAGCACGGGTCAACACAGACGCCGTCAGGTGACCTCCCGATGCCGGGCATGGCTGGTGCCGAGGACCTGGCCAGACTGAGTGCGGCGACCGGCTCTGAGGCGGATCGGCTCTACCTCCAGCTGATGATTCCGCATCACGAGGGTGGCGTTGAGATGGCGCAGGCAGCGGTCGCGATGGCAGCCGATGACGATGTCCGACGGTTGGCACAGGCGATCGTCGACTCCCAGAGCGCGGAGCTGACGGTGTTGCGGGACATGCTCGCTGAGCGCGGGGGCCCGCTGCCCAGTCCTTGACCCGGGCCATGCGACATCTCCTGCGGCAGGGTCGAGCCCGGCCACCGCAGTCCCGAGGGGTTAGTCCGCAGGAGGCGACGGCGGGCGCCGCCGCCAGAGAAGGACCGCGGTGACGATCCCGACAAGTAATAGGCCTCCGCTGATCGCGAAGAGCGGGCCGGCGCTGATGGCGCCGCCTGTGCTTCGCGCGTCCGCCACGGCTAGGTCGCTGGTTGTGGCCGGGATCGGCGCAGGCGGCGCGAGGCTGCTCTCTGAAGTGTTCGGTGTCGACTCCGCGACGGACGGTGTCTCTGCGGCGCCAGGATCCGGTGTCGGCGGGCTTGCAGCGGTGAACGTGAAGCTGCCCTCGATGGGATGGGCGTCCTCCGAGGTCACCCGCCACTGCACCGTGTAGAGCCCGGCAGGAAGATCACCACTCAGCGGCTGCGTCACGTTCGCGTCGATCAGCTGGGCCGGCTCCGTGCTCACGACGGCCCCGGCAGGATTGGTGATCACGAGCTCCGTGCCGAGCGCCATCGCGGTCGCGTCGAAGGTCAACGTGACCTGACATGATGGCGATTCCCCCGCTACTGGTGCTTGGCCGTCCAGGGACGCTGTTGCTGCGAGCCACGCCCCACGGACGCGTCGGACGGGTGGTCCTGATAGCGGCACGACGAGGACTGAGATCACGACCGGCACGAGTTGCGCTGCATCCGGGCTTCACGATCCCGCTGTTCCTGCTTAGCTTCTACGGGCTATACCTGAGCGACTTCGCTGCTTGGGCCCTGGCCGGCTGGGGTGGGCACGTAGCCCTCGAGGTGACCTTTCTCGTAGCGGGTGTGCTGTTCACCGCGCCCGTGCTCTCCACAGACCCGCTGCCACGCGCGCAGGGTCACGCGGGCCGCGCCGCCGACATGATCGTGGAGATGCCGCTGCACGCCTTCTTCGGTGTGATCGTCATGATGGCAACACGTCCCCTGATAGGCGCTTTCACCCATCCGCCTGCCGCATGGGGCGTCGATCTCGTGGCCGACCAGGGCGTCGCCGGTGGGCTCGCGTGGTCCTACGGTGAGCTGCCGTCGTTGGTCGTCCTGTTGATCATCTTCGCCCGATGGCAACGGGACGACGCACGCCGCGCGCAGTTGGCCGACCGGATTGTCGACCTGCACGGGAACGCAGAGCTCGATGCCTACAACGCCTACCTGCAGTCGCTCGACAGGCGCCCAGGAGCGCAGGCCTAGATGACCGTGACGAACCCTCCTTGGAGGCCTTGGTGCAGGAGTTCCATAGTCCGGCGAGCAGAGAGCGCGGGCTAGACAGCGGGTTGGAAGGAGGCGACGAGGCCCTGCAGCGACTGCGTCCACTCACCCCAAAGACCGGTGACCAGTGCGAGCCCGACGAGGACGAGCACAGCGCCTCCGGTGCGGGCGATAGCAAGGCGGCGCCGCCGGATCCAGGCGAGCAAGCGGCTGCTGCGGTGGACGCTGACAGCGACGAGCACGAACGGCAGGCCGAGCCCGACCGCGTAGGCACCCGAAAGCAGCGCGCCCCGAGAGGCCGAGCCGGTCTCGAGTGACAGAGCCATGACTGCCGCCAGAGTCGGTCCGATGCAGGGCGTCCAGCCGAGGCCGAACGTGATACCGAGGACTGGCGCGCCCCAGAGCGTGGCCCGCGGACGATGGTGAAGTCGAGCTTCACGTTGCAGGAACGGGACGCCACCGAGGAAGGCGACGCCCATCACGATGACGAGGCCCCCAAGCACCCGCGCGAGGGGGTCTTGCCAGCGCAGCAGCACTGAGCCAAGCGAACCGGCGAGGACGCCGAAGGCGATGAACACGGCGGCGAACCCTGCAACGAAGAGCGCTACGCCCAGCACCAGACGGCGGCGCCCAGCGGTCTGGTCAGCTCGATCGTCGGCGTCGAGGCACGTCCCGGGCACCGACTGGGCCGTCAGGCCTCCAAGAAACCCGAGATATCCAGGCACCAGGGGAAGGACGCATGGCGAGGCGAAGGAGGCGATTTCTGCCACCGCGGCGACCAGAAGCGCGAGAAGTGTGGGTCCAGAGAAGGCGGCCGCCGCGAAGGTGTCACCGATGCTCGTCACGGCAAGGCTGAGCGACGTCATTCACTCCGCCCGCCGGCCTGCCCTCGTGGCGTCGGTGTCAGCCCGCAGTCGGCACAGCACCCTGGCACGTCGCACGCGGCGTCACCGCAGTCGTCGCCGTCGTCGACCGCCAGAACGGCGTCCACGAGCAACGTCAGGGCTCTGACCAGGTGCAGGTCTGAGATCGCGTAGAGAGTCCGACGCCCCTTGACTGCACGACCACGGGGCCGCATCCGCGCAGACACGTGAGGTGGTTCGACACGTTGGAACGGGTCAGGTGCAGGGCATCTGCAAGATCGGCCGGATAGGCCGGCCCCGACAGCAGCGCCGTCAATACTCGTGCCCGGCTGGGTCAGCCATCTCGCGTCCCAAGCGATTCATGACGCCGAGTCGTGCTTCAGTCGTCAGCATGCGCTGAACCATACAGCCGGCAATGAACTATGCGAGGCCCCAGCGGTGCTGCCCTTGCGATCTTCAGCACCTCTTCATCGATTGCCGCTCGGTTCTTGATGACGGCTGGCGAGAGTGGGCACAAGGCGCCGAGCGGCGCCCGATCGAACGGCAGGAGATCGCCATGGTTCCGTGGTGCGCGCAGATGGGTGCGGCTGGCTGGGTGTCGATGGTCGCGTTCTGGTTGGTCGTCGTCGGGCTCGCGGTGTGGTCAGTGAGCCGCCTGTTCCCCGCACAGGTCGCCAGCGATCCTCGGGCGATCCTTGAGAGCCGACTTGCGTCGGGGGAGATCTCGCCGGAGACCTACAGGTCTCTCAGAGGCGAGCTCGACGTGGCAGCGCTGGCAGGAAAAGAGGGGTTCTGATGAAGGGTCACACGAGGTACATGGTCATCGCTGGGGCCGCGGCCCTGGTGGGACTCCTCCTGTTCGGTGTGAGCGTGACGGAGGCGCTCCTCTGGGCGTTCGTGCTGGTCTGCCCGGTGATGTTGATCGTGATGCTCTTCACGATGCGTGCGGAGGAACACCAGCATGGCCCTGAGGATCGGGAGAGCGGCGCACGCGAGAACAGGACACCGGAGCACAAGACCTTCGGCCCGCGGTACCCGCACGGGCGTCTGCGCGGCTGACACCAGATCGGGTTCGGCGTGTCGGGCTGCGCCTACGGGGATGTCGTCAGGCAGCGATCAGGAAGCTGCCGGCGGCAGGTCGATGTCGAATGACGATCCGTGACCCAGGCCCGCGCTGTGAGCCGCGACCGTCCCGCCGTGCGCGACCACGATCGCGCGAACGATCGCGAGACCGATCCCCGAACCGCCGCGATCCCGGTCGCGTGCCGTGTCCACCCGGTAGAAGCGTTCGAACACGAGGCTGAGCTGGCTGGGGTCGATGCCCTCCCCGGTGTCGGCGACCGCGAGCCGGACGAGACCCGTCTCGGTCAGGTGCGCGCCGAGGCGCACGGATCCGCCGAGGGGTGTGTGTCGTAGGGCGTTGTCGAGCAGGTTGCCCAGCACCTGGCTCATCCGGTCGGCGTCGACCGCGAGAGGAGGCAGCCCGGGCTGGACATCAAGGGTGAGTTCGACGCCGGCGGTGGCGTATCGGCTTCTCGCGGCGTCGAACGCCGTGGTCAGGAGTGCGTCCGCGGAGGTTCTTGCGAGAACAAGGTTGCGTGCCCCCTGCTCCGCCTTCGTCACTGCCGCGAGGTCGGCGGCGAGGCGCGCCAGTCGAGCGCCCTGGTCGCGCAGCACCCTCACGGTCTGCGGCGTCATCGTGGCCACTCCGTCCTCGATCCCCTCCAGGTAGGCGCCGATGACCGCGACGGGGGTGCGGACCTCGTGTGCGACGTCGGCGAGCAGCCGTTTCCGGAGGGCGTCGCTGTCCTCGAGCTGGCGCGCCATGTCGTTGAAGGCGTCGGCGAGCTGGTCGAACTCGACACCGAGCGACGGGCGGGCAACGCGGGAGTCGAGATGTCCCGCCGCGATACGGGTCGCTGCCGCGGACAGGGTGCCGAGGGAGGCCGCGATGCGCCGGGTCAGGAACACGCTCACGGCGAGCGATGCGACCACGGATGCTGCGAGGGCGATGGCCAGGGCCAGTGCGCTGGCTGACTGGAAGGCCTCTTCGGCGTGCAGCACGGCCATGGGTTCTGCCTCGACGCCCGCCTCGACCATGTGCCGGTGGAAGACCACGGGTCCGACCGCCCCAGCGACGATCCACGCGGTGACGCCACCGGCCAGGACGACGAGGGTCATGGCCGCCAGGAGCCTGCCGGCGAGCCCCCATCTAGGCGACCTCATCCGCCGGTTCCGATGCGGTAGCCGACACCCCGGACGGTGCGGACGTAGCGCTGCGCGTCGGCCGTGTCGCCGAGCTTCTGCCGCACGTGCAGCACGTGGACGTCGACCAGGTGCTCGTCACCGACCCAGTTGTCGCCCCACACGGCCTCGATCAGGACGCGTCGGCTGAAGACGATGTGCGGGCTGCCGGCAAGCGCGGCCAGCACATTGAACTCTGTCCGAGTGAGCGGCACGGGGTCGCCGTCCAGGAGGACCTCGCGGCCGGGCAGGTCGATCGAGAGGGCGCCGATGCGCAGCGGCTCGCTCGCTGCTGTGGGGCCGTCGGCGGCGCGTCGCGGTCTGCGGAGCAGAGCGGCGATGCGTGCCTGTAGCTCGCGCGGGCTGAACGGCTTGGTCATGTAGTCATCGGCGCCGACCGACAGGCCGATCAAGGTGTCGATCTCCTCGCTGCGTGCGGTGAGCATCACCACGTAGCAGTCGGAGAACGTGCGCAGCTGGCGGCAGACCTCCACGCCGTCCATCCCGGGAAGTCCCAGGTCGAGCACCACGACGTCCGGATCGACCGAGCGGGCAGCGGTGAGGCCCTCGGGGCCGTCGTGGGCGAGGTGCACCTCGAAGCCGTCCCGTTCGAGGTAGCCGGCGACGAGCGCGGCCAAGGCCTTCTCGTCGTCAATCACTAGGGCGCGTCGGGGGGACGGCATCTGCTGGGCCATGGAGCCCATTGTGGACGGAGCCGTCGGCCGTCTCGCGGGACCACCTAGCCCGGCTCGACGTCTTCATCAAACGCTCATGAAACCGCGACGGCAGCACAGCACGAGTCAGAGACCGTGGAGCCAGCACCGCAGCCCATCACCCGTTGGAGACTCCGTGAACGACCAGACATCGACGCCACCGGTACCGGTAGTCGTCGTCCACGCCGAGGCGTGCCACCTCTGTGACGACGCCGCCAAGGCGCTCACCGAGCTGTCCCGGACGCTGCCCCTCGAGGTGCGGGTCGTCGAGCTGGAGTCCGCGGAGGGGGCGTCGCTGGTGGCTGTCCACCGTCCCGCGATGAACCCGCTCGTGCTAGTCGACGGCGCGTACTTCAGCGCCGGGCGGCTGCCGCGCAAGAAGCTGGCCAAGCTGCTCGAGCGGCGTACCTCCCAGCACAACTCATCCGCGGGGGCATGAGGTGGGCGCCGAGCTCTTGACCACGGGGAGCATCCTGGCCGCGTTCTTCGCCGGCGGTGTCGCGCTGTTCGCGCCGTGCTGCATCGTGTTCCTGGCACCCAGCTACCTGGCCGGAGCGATCAAGAACCGCCGGTGGCGCCTGCTGCCGCTGACCTTCATCTTCGCCGCGGGCCTCGCACTGGTGCTGGTGCCGATCACGCTCGGGATGAGCCTGCTCTCCGGTGCGATCGCGAGATACCACGGCCCGCTGTACTGGGCGGGCGGGCTGCTCATGATCGCCCTGGCTGTGCTCGCGCTGTCGGGGAAGATGTGGTCGCTGCCCAGCTTCCTGCGGGCCCCGGACACCAGCCGCGGCGACTCGGCCAGCTTCTTCGCGCTCGGTGTCTTCTCCGGCGTGGCCTCCAGCTGCTGCGCTCCCGTCCTCGCCGGTGTCATGACCCTGTCCGCGCTGTCCGGCTCCGCCATCGGCGGGCTGACGCTGGGACTGGCCTATGTGTTCGGCATGGTCTTCCCGCTCTTCGTGATGGCGCTGATCTGGGACAAGGCGAGGCTGGGGGAGCGCAAGCTCCTGCGCGCCAGGCTGGTGCGCATCCGCATCGCCGGCCGCGTCATCGTGACCAACACGCTGAACATCGCGGTGGCCGTCGGCTTCGTCGTGATGGGCGTGTTCATCATCGCCCTGGCCGGCGACGCGAACATGACCGGCGGCACGCAGGCCCAGGACACGGCCGCGAGCACGCTCACCGAGGTCTTCCTGGCGGTGCAGCGGTTCGTCAGCCCGGTCCCGGAACCCATCCTGGGGGCCGGGCTGTTGGCCCTCGCCGGCCTGTTCGTCGTGGCGATGCTCTCCGAACGTCGTCGCCGAGCCGGCCGAGCGCCCGACGGCGCCACGTCCCAGGTGCCACCTGAGCCCGTCGACGGGCACCCGTCGTTGGGCGATGCGGCGAACGACGCCGGAGTCCCGTCCTGTCACTCCACGCCCACCACCACGCCTACACAGCAAGGAACAGCGCGATGACCTCCGGAACCGCCAGCCGTCGCCAGGCCGAGCACCAGCAGAGGCTCGAGGAGCTCAGGCAGATCGAGGCCCGAACCAAGCGCCGCCGTCGACGCTTCGGCCTGGCCGCGTGGGCCGCAGGCTTCCTGGTCGTCGCGACGCTGGTCACTGTGGCGTTGCTCAGCTCCCGCCCGGTCGTCTCGGCGGAGACGCGCCAAGCTCCTGGGTTCACCCTCCCGACCTCGGACGGGCAGACGGTCTCCCTCTCATCATTCCTCGGTGAACCCGTGATCCTGTACTTCAACGAGGGTGCTGGGTGCGATGCGTGCCTGCAGCAGATGGCTGAGATCGAGAAGGAGCCCGGCTTCGCGGCGGCCGGCATCACCGTGCTGCCGATCGTCATGAACACCGCCGAGCAGATCAACGCCGATCGCGACCGGCTCGGCGTGGCCACCCCGTTCCTGCTGGACGACGGCAAGATCTCGAAGGCCTACGGAACCCTCGGCACCGGCATGCACGAGGGCCTTCCAGGCCACGGGTTCGTCCTCATCGACGCCGACGGCGTCCAGCAGTGGTACGGGAACTACCCCTCCATGTGGCTCGAGCCCAAGGAGCTGCTCGACGAGGCCACCAGCCGGCTCTAGGCAGCCCACCAGCCCAGGCCAGACCCCACCCATGAGACAACGGAGAAGTGACGATGACCGGTTGCTGCAAGGAGAACGGCACGGCCGACCAGTGCTGTCGCACTGAGTCCGCGGAGCGCGACCACGCCACGGCACCCGCACCGGAGGCCCACACGTGCGCCGGCGATCACCAGCTGGAGGTGGCCGAGCAACTGTGAGAGTGCACGGTGTGGCTAGGCCAGGGGATCGGGCCCCACGGTGACGGATTGATCTTGCTTCACCAGCCAAGACTCCAGGGCATCGTTGCCAATCAAGGCCCGGCCAGCCATAGCCGGCAGCTCACGCCGCCAGCACGGTGATGTCCGCGACGATGAACCGTGGCAACCTGACGGACTGCAGGCTGTTGTGGACACGGGCAAGCGAGGAGGCGCGACGACGTGCGCGTGACGACTGCCCGGGACGAATCCCGACCTCATCCGATCTGTGGATGCTGCGGGCAGCAGAGGCGCCGTCTGGCCGAGCTGGGGTCGGTGCCGGGGGTGTTCATCTGCCGGCGGTGTGCGGTGTGGGCCTGGCGGCGGGCGTCCCTCCGCTGACAGTCAGTCGGTCGTGATGACGTCGCAGACGCCGTCTTCGCGGCAGGTCGCGGGATTCAGCGTGGCGGCTCGGTCGCGGAGCCGGCGGACCTCGGCGCGGGTGGCCTGGAGTTCCGTGATGCGCTCGTCGAGTGCGGCAGCGTGCCGGTCGAGCAGTGCGGTGACGTGCCCGCACGGCGGTCCTTGACTTTCGCGGACAGTGATGACGGTCCGGATCTCGGCCAGGCTCAGCCCGGCTGCCTGCGCGGCGCGGACGAAGCGAAGCCGGACGAGCGCGGTCTCGTCGTAGTCGCGGTATCCCGATGCCGTCCGGGCCGGCCGCGGCAGTACCTGCGCTTGCTCGTAGAACCTCAGGGTCTTCGTCGTCATACCTGCCTGCCCCGCCAGCTCCCCGATCCGCATGCTTAAGGCTACGGCTTGACATTGCCGTGCGGTGGAACGTCTACGGTCCGTCGATGAGCATCGACGAGACGTGGGACCTGGTCGTCATCGGCAGCGGGGGCGCGGCGATGGCAGCTGGGATCGAGGCCAGGTCGCGTGGGAAGTCGGTCCTGCTGGTCGAGCACACAGCGCTGGGCGGTACGTGCCTGAACGTGGGATGTGTCCCGAGCAAAAACCTGCTCGCGGCCGCCGGACACCGGCACCGGGCGCTGGCGAACCCTTTCCCGAGCGTCCCGACCGACGCCGGGGGTGTGGACCTCGCAGCATTGATGACCCAGAAGCAGGAGTTGATCGACCGGCTCCGTCAGGCGAAGTACGCCGACGTGGCCGACGCGCACGGCTTCCCGGTCTGCTACGGACACGCTCAATTCGTCGACACGCAGACCCTGGAGGTCGACGGTGAGCGGGTTTTCGCCTGGGCGTACGTCGTGGCGACGGGCTCGGCGGCGCGCATCCCGGACCTGCCGGGCATGGGCGCGGTCGACCCGCTGACGAGCACTACCGCGATGGAGCTGCAGGACTTGCCATCCTCGATGGTGATCCTCGGCGGCGGGTACGTCGGGCTGGAGCAGGCCCAGCTCTGGTCGCACCTCGGTGTCGCTGTCACCCTGGTCGGCCGGCTCGCCCCATATGCAGAGCCCGAGGTCGCCGATGTGCTGCGGGCCGTCTTCGCGGACGACGGCATCACCGTCGTGGAGGAACGCGCGGTCGAGGTCGAATCGACCGCCAGCGGCGCCGTGGTGGTCCGGACCGAGCGAGGCGCGGAGGTGACCGGTCAGCGGCTGCTCGTGGCGACCGGCCGGTGCCCGAACACCGCCAGCCTCGGGCTTGACGCGGCCGGGGTCCAGACCGACGACCGCGGTTTCGTCACCGTCGACGAGCACCAGCGCACGAGCAACCCGCGAATCTTCGCCGCCGGCGACGTCACCGGTGCCCCCCAGTACGTCTACGTCGCTGCCCAGACCGGGCACGCGGCCGCCGCCGGAGCCCTCGGCCAGCCCACCGTCGTGAACTACCTCGGCCTGCCCGCGGTCACGTTCACAACCCCGCAACTCGCGTCCGCGGGACTCACAGAGCAGCAGGCACTGACCGCCGGGCACGTCTGCGACGTGCGCGTCCTCGACGCCAAGGACATCCCCAGGGCACTGGCCAACCGCGACACCCGCGGCGCCCTGAAGCTCGTCATCGACGCCACCACCCGCAAAGTCCTCGGGGTCCACGCCGCGCTCGACGGCGCTGGCGATGTCATGCTCGCCGCGACCTACGCGATCAAGTACGGCCTGACCGTCGACGACCTCGCCGATACCTGGGCCCCGTACCTGACGATGAGCGAGGCGGTGCGGATCTGCGCCGGGCTGTTCCGCAGTGACATGCCGACGAGCTGCTGCGCGTGAACGTGAGTAGCAAGTACCGACCAGCACGGAGTGACGGCGCCCGCCGAGCGATTCGCCGCAGTCCCAATCTGTGCTGCGCCGTCTCCTAGATCTTCACGGCATTCGCGAGCCCGTGGCTGGACGCGGGCAGATGTGGCCAGATCAAGCCGTCAGGGTGGGGCCGGTACGAGTTGGCAGGGTGACCGGAGCCGCCGTCTGCGGAACAGGTTGGCGGTGAGCACGAACCTGTCGCCTGACGGACGCCGACTTCATCAGATCTTTACGGTCCGCTGGGACGATTACTGCAGGCGCCCGCGTTATGACTGGTAGCAGATACCCCATAGGGGTATGCAAAAGCAGGCGAGCCGACGAGAGATGCGGGAGCGGTCATGAAGGTCGAGACGACAGTCCTGGAAGTGGGGGGCCTGCACTGGGCGACCTCCGAGCCGATCGTGGAACGCGCGTTAGCCCGGCGCCCCGGCGTCCTGAATGTGGAGGCCAACGCGCTGGCCCAGACCGCGAACGTTACCTACGACGCCGACCAGACCTCCCTGGCCCAGCTCGTCGGCTGGGTCACCGAGTGCGGCTACCACTGCGAGGGGCGCTCCGTCCCGCAGCACATCTGCGAGCCGATGGACGACCCGGCCAGTAGGACGCCCGCGTCCAGCGCTGATCACGCGGCGCCGTCCCACGACGACGGGCCCGCGCACGAGCACCACGGAGGCCACGGTGCGCCCGCGCCGATGTCGGCTCAGGACGCGATGGGCCACGGCGGTCACCACGGTGGCGGCTCGATGGCGGACATGGTCCGCGACATGCGCAACCGCTTCCTGGTCGCGCTGCTGCTGTCGATCCCGATCCTGCTGTGGTCGCCGATCGGTCGCGAGCTCATCGGGTTCTCGGCCGGCACCCCGTTCGGCCTGCGCGACGACGTGTTCAGCCTGCTGCTCTCGCTGCCGGTGATCTTCTACTCCGCGTGGATCTTCTTCGACGGCGCCTACCGGGCGCTGCGGGCGCGGACGCTGGACATGATGGTGCTGGTCGCCGTCGGTGTGGGCACCGGGTGGCTGTACAGCCTGTGGATCACCCTGACCGGCGGCGGTGAGGTCTTCTACGAGGCCGCCACGGTCCTGACGACCTTCGTCCTGCTGGGCCACTGGGTCGAGATGCGAGCCCGGGGCGGCGCGAACGACGCCGTCCGGACACTGCTCGAGCTCGCTCCCGACACAGCCGTCGTGCTGCGCGACGGATCCGAGGTCGAGGTCCCCACGGCTGACGTGGTCGTCGGAGACCTGGTCCTCGTGCGGCCCGGAGCGAAGGTCCCCGTGGACGCGGTCGTCGAGGTGGGGGAGTCCGAGGTCGACGAGTCGATGGTTACCGGAGAGAGCCTGCCGGTGCCGAAGGCTCCCGGGTCGCAGGTGATCGGTGCGTCGATCAACACCACCGGGGCCCTCCGCGTGCGGGCCGCCAAGGTCGGCTCGGACACCGCCCTGGCCCAGATCGTCGCCATGGTCCAGGAGGCGCAGAACTCCAAGGCGCCCGGCCAACGGCTCGCCGACCGCGCAGCGTTCTGGCTCGTGCTCGTCGCCCTCGTCGGCGGGACCGTTACCTTCCTCGCCTGGACCCTCGCCGGGGCCAGCGTGCCCACCGCGATGCTGTTCGCCATCACCGTGGTCGTGATCACCTGCCCCGACGCCCTCGGCCTTGCCACCCCGACCGCCATCATGGTCGGCACCGGCCTGGGCGCCCGCCGCGGCGTCCTGTTCAAGAACGCGACCGCACTGGAGACCTCGGCACGCATCGACACCGTCGTGATGGACAAGACCGGCACCCTGACCAAGGGCGAGCCCGAGGTCACGGACCTGATCGTCGACCACCTTCCCGAGCTGGAGGTCCTCGCGCTGGCGGCCGCCGTAGAACGCGAGTCGGAGCACCCACTGGCACGCGCCGTCGTCGAGCATGCCGTACACCTCGGTGCCGCGGTGCTCACCGCCGACGACTTCCGGAACGTCCCCGGTCACGGCGCCGGCGCCACGGTGAACGGTCACCGGGTGCTCGTCGGCAACCAGCGCCTGATGTCCGCCGAGGGTGTCCCGCTCGGCGATCTGTCCGCCACGCGTGACGCGCTCGCGCAGTCGGGCAGGACCGCCGTGCTCGTC
>NZ_JABMCI010000058.1 GCF_013359775.1 Cellulomonas humilata
CACCCCGGCCGCGACCGTGCCCATCGAGACCAGGGCGTCGGCCTGCCGCACCACCCGGGACGCCTCACCCAGACCGGACCGGGTCACCCGGGCGTGGGCCGCCTCGAACGACCGGTCCCCCGGCCGCAAACTGTCCCCCGCGTCCCGGTCCGCGACCAGCAGGTGCGCCCGCGCCTCGGCCAACGCCGCCTCCGAGGCCCGCACCACCGCCAGCACCGACGCCCGGTCCGCACCCGTCCACGCCCGCGAGTCCCGAGCCACGACAGCCAGGGAGGACGTGGCGTCGCGCACCCGCGCCGCCACCTCCACCACCGCAACCGTCGTCTCGAACATGTGTACGATCCTACGCGAACCGGACACGCCCGGCAAGGCTCTGACCTGCACAAACATATCCACAGACACACCCACCGAGCCGCCCACAGCCCCAAGGACGAGGAGTCAGAGCGCGCGTTCTTCGATCGCGGGACGCCGGGGGTCGTCGACATGCACCACCACGTCGGCCACCTGCATCGGCTCCGTCTCCTCGTCGTACCGCGCGAACGCGGGCAGGGTCCACCGGTCGTCGGCCGCGACCCGCCGCTCCAGGGTGGCGCGCCGGACCGTGAGGTGGACGGTGAGCTCGGCATCGAGCCAACGCCCGAGCAGCAGGCTGCCGTCGAGCACCAGGACGGCCCGATCGGGAGCCTGCTCGTAGCCGGCGCGGGTCGCGCGGTCGGTCCGGACGTCCCAGAGCGTCGGCAGGTACCGCCCGGACGCGGCGAACGGGTCGAGCACCTCACGGCCGAGCGCGCCGACGTCGAGCCGGTCCTCCAGGGAGTCGGCATCGTGACGGCCGTGCTCGAACCGGACGGAGGCGGGCCGGAGGAACTCCTCGGCGTGCACCCGCACGACGGCGCGACCGGCCGCACGCAGGGGTGCGACGAGCGCGTCAGCCAGGTCGGACGGCCGGGTCGGGGGTGCCCCGTCGACGAGCACACGGACCCTGCCGTCGTGCTCGACGACCCGCCGCACGAGGTCGTCGACCAGCACCGCGGTGGTCACGGGCCGGATCGGGCTCAGGGCTGCCGACCCTCGGCGTCCCCCGCGGCCTGCTCCCGCTCGTCGATGACGTCCTGACCGGGCCCGGAGAAGTGTCGCGACCGCTCCAGGGCGTCGATGCTGCCCGTGAACAGCCGCGCGTCCTGGCCGCCGGTGGTGATGGTCTGGGTGTCGTCGGCCGACCACCCACCGGGCACCGGCAGCGTCGGTGTCGGTGTCGGGGCGGTCTCCGGTCGGGCTCGGCGGCCAGAGGTGGGAGCGGGCGCGGTGCCCTCCCAGCGGGTCTTGGGCAGGCTCTGCGGCGCCTCGTGCTGGAGCCACCCGACCAGCCCCTCGCGGACGTAGCAGCGCAGGTCGAACAGGGTGGGGGCGTCGACCGCGCTGGCCAGCGCCCGGACGCGGACCAGCCCGCCGACCGCGTCGGTGACCTGGAGGATCCCGACGCGGCGGTCCCACAGGTCGGTGTCCTGGAGCAGCCGCGTGAGCTCGGTGCGCATCGCCTCGACGGGGACCTCCCAGTCCACGTCCAGCTCGACGGTGCCCAGCAGGTCGGCGGCGCGGCGGGTCCAGTTCTCGAACGGGGTCGTCGTGAAGTAGGTGGACGGCAGGATCAGGCGGCGGTCGTCCCAGACGTGCACGACCACGTAGGTGAGCGTGATCTCCTCGATCCGCCCCCACTGGTCGCTGACCACCACCACGTCGTCCACGCGGATGGCGTCGGTGAACGCGAGCTGCAGGCCGGCGAACACGTTGGCCAGCGAGCTCTGCGCGGCGAGGCCGGCGACGATCGAGATGAGTCCGGCTGACGCGAGCAGGCTGGCGCCGAGCGTGCGGGCCGACGGGAACGTCAGCAGGATCGCGGCGATCGCGCAGATCACCAGGATCGCGACCGTGATCCTGCGGAGTACCTGGACCTGCGTGCGGACGCGGCGGGCGTGCCGGTTGTCGGCGACGTCGATCCGGTACCGCTGCAGGGCGGCGTCCTCGAGCACGAACGCGAAGCTCCCGACGAGCCAGGCCACGGTGATGATCAGCGCGATGAGCAGCACGTGCTCGACGGTCCGGGTCCAGTCCGAGGGGTCGGTGCTCAGCCGCAGCGCGATCCAGACGGCGACGACCAGCAGGACCGCCCGCATGGGCCGGCGTGAGCGTCGGGAGAGGTCCGCCGCGACGGCGGACGTGCGCGCGACGCGGCGGACCAGCACGGACAGGAGCGTCGCCGCGAGGTAGGCGACCACGACGGCGGCCAGGATCGAGAGGGTCGGGACGACGACACCCTGGACGTCGTCGGCCACGGTCTCGTCGGTGGCGCCGGGGAGCAGGAGAGGGAGCACGTCCCTCAGCGTAGGCAGTTGCCGGTGTGGGCGGTGAACCGACGTAGGTGCGCCCCGTCCCCGCTTCTGGGGGACGGGGCGCCACGGAGAGGCGTCTCGCCGGCACGAGGCTTGGCGCACTCCCTGAACCCTGACGGGCGGCCCGGCTCTCGCCGTGACCCTCGGCAACGCGGCCCTGCTGATCCTGCTAGCAGCCGGTCGCCCCGGTTCCGGCGCGATCGACTAGAACAGTTCTAGCACTACCACGCTCGTACCGCATCCTTTCCATGTGTCGATCTTGTATTGGTAAAGGCGTCCAGCTGGAGGTCGTATGGATTCGACACGACCGAGGAGATCATGAGCCCGACTCTCGTCGTCCGACGCCCGTTCGACCCCACGCCCGCCCTGGCCTCGCTCGTCGCCCACGCGGTGCCGGGCGTCGAGACCGTCGAGGGCTGCACCGTCCGGCGCGCCGTCCGGCTCGGCGGGACCCTCGCTCTCGTCGAGGTCACCCTGGGTCCCGACCGGATCGACGTCAGCGCCAGCGCGGGGTCGCCGGCCGAGCTCCGCGAGCTCGCCGACCGCTGGTTCGGGCTCGCCGACGACCTCGCCGTCGTGCACGCGGCGCTCGGTGACGACCTGTTGATCGGCCCCTTGGTCCGCTCCCGGCCGGGCCTGCGGATCCTGGGCCATCCCGACGGGTTCGAGGCCGCCGCCACGACCGTGCTCGGCCAGCAGGTCTCGCTCGCGGCCGCCCGCACGTTCGGGGGTCGGCTCGCCGCCGCCTACGGGCACCCCGGCCCGGGTGGGCTGACCGTCTACCCCTCGCCGGCGGAGCTCGCCGCGGTGGACCCGGTGGAGCTCCAGGCGGCCGTGCGGGTCACCCACTCCCGAGCGCGGACGCTGCACGCGCTCGCGCAGGCGTGCGCAGACGGACTCACCCTGGCCCCGGGTGCCGAGGACGTCCGGCCACGCCTGCTCGCGCTGCCCGGCATCGGCCCGTGGACGGCCGACTACCTGGCGCTGCGGGTGCTGGGGGACCGCGACGCGATGCCGGTCGGCGACCTGGTGCTGCGCCGGGCGCTCGACGTCCCCGACGCGGCGGCGGTGGCGCGCGCGGCCGAGTCCTGGCGCCCGTGGCGCGCCTACGCCTCCGCGCACCTGTGGGCGGCCACCGCGTACGCACTCTGAGCAGCAGGAACGCGTTCCGGTGACGGCACGGTCACGATTGCGCCCGGCACGCGCCGGTGCAGTCACGATTGCGTCACACGCCCCCCTGGCCATCCCTGTTCCCCCTACGTTCGCCGCATGACGACGACGACGAGCCACCTCGCACCGAAGGTCCGCACCCGCTCGACCCGCCTGGTGGTCGCCGGCGTGATCGCCCTGACCGCCCTGCTCGGCGCGTGCAGCGCCGGCTCGGACAGCGGGATGAGCAGCACCGACGAGGCCGCGTCGGGGGCGCTCGGCGGCGAGGTGCGCCCCGACGCCGCCGAGGCTCCGGCGGACGGGAGCGTCGAGCAGGCCGCGAGCACGTCCGACGCCGACCGGCAGGTGATCCAGACCGGCGACGTCCGCATGACGGTCACGGACCCGCGGGAGGCCGCGGACGCGGTGGTCGCCCTGGCCGAGGGCGCCGGCGGTCGCGTCGACGACAGGTCGGAGCACGCCGCGACGAAGGACGACGTCGGCACCGCGGAGCTGACCATCCGCCTGCCCGCCGACGAGGTGAGCGAGGCGGTCGACGGCCTGCGCACGCTCGGCACCATCGACCAGCTGAACCTCACCAGCGAGGACGTCACCGGCACCGCGCAGGACCTGGACGCCCGCATCCGCGCCCTCCAGCTCTCCGTGGCGCGGATGGAGGACCTGCTCACGCGGGCGACCACCAACGAGCAGCTCATCGCGGCCGAGAACGCGCTGACCGAGCGGCAGTCCAACCTCGAGCAGCTCCAGTCCGAGCGCGCCCGCCTGGCCGAAAAGGTGCGCCTGTCCACGATCCACGTCGCGCTGTACGGACCCGAGCTTGCTCCGGTCGCGCCCGTGGAGCCGGCCACCGGTCCGCAGTCGTTCCTCGACGGGCTGGCCACCGGCTGGGACGCCCTGGTGGCCGTTGCCGCCGGGGTGGCTATCGTCGTGGGTGTGCTCCTCCCCTGGCTCGCCTTCGGCGGTGCGGTCGCCGCGCTCGTCGTGGCCGCCGTCCGGTGGACTCGTCGCCGCCGCACGCCGGCCCCCCTCGGCGCGCCGGCGCCCGTCCTCGTGACCCCCGTCCCCTCCGTCCTGCCCGACGAGCACGAGCCGCGCTGAGCATGGCGATGTTCGTGCTGCTCCACGTGCGCGGTCCGGCCGTCCCCGACGGCCAGACCGTCGGTGAGCAGGCGGGCATCGCCGGGCACTACGACTTCCTCCGGCGGCGCAGAGGTGCGGGCCAGCTGGTGCTCGCCGGCCCGTTCCTCGACACGGAGGGGGCGGGGATGACGATCCTCGAGGTGGAGTCGGCGGAGGAGGCCCAGCGGCTGGCGGCGCACGACGACCAGGCGGTCGTGGACGGCGTGCTCGCCGTGACGGTGCGCCCCTGGCGCGTGGTGATGTCCGGGAGCTAGCCGGCGGCGGCGCGGCGGACCGCGTCGATCGAGCGAGCCACGTCCTCGGCATCCGTGGACCAGTTGCTCACGGAGACGCGCAGCACGTCGCGGCCCTGCCAGCGCGAGCCGGACATCCACGTCACGCCGTCGGCGAGGAGTCGCGCCGTCACCTCCCGCGTGCGCTCGTCCGAGCCGAACGCGACGCTGACCTGCGTGAACACGACGTCGTTGACGATCTCGGCACCCTCGATCGCGGCGATCCCGTCCGCGATCGCCCGGGCGGTGGACGCGAGGCCGTCGACGAGGTCCTCGACGCCGGACCGGCCCAGCGACCGCAGCGCCGCCCACACCGGGACGCCACGGGCGCGGCGCGACAGCTCGGGCACCCGCTCCATCGGGTCACCCGCGCCCTGGAACGTCGCGAAGTACTCGGCGTGCATGCCGAAGGTGCGGCGCAGTGGTTCCGGGTCCGCGACGATCGCGAGGCCGCAGTCGTACGGCACGTTGAGGGTCTTGTGGGCGTCGGTGGCCCACGAGTCCGCCCGCTCGTGGCCCGCCAGCAGACCACGCAGGCGCGGGGAGGCCGCCGCCCACAGCCCGAACGCCCCGTCCACGTGCACCCAGGCGCCGTGCGCGTGAGCCACCTCGATGGCGTCGGCCATCGGGTCGAACGCGCCCGAGTGCAGGTTGCCGGCCTGGAGGCAGACGATCGTCGGGCCGTCGCCCTCGGCCAGAGCCCGCGCGAGGGAGTCGACGACCAGCCGGCCCTGGCCGTCCGCGGACACGGCGGTCGGCGTCCCCAGCCCCAGGTAGCGCAGCGCCAGGTCGACGGTCCCGTGCCGCTCCTCCCCGACGAGCACACGGACCCGCGGACCGCCCGACAGGCCGTCCCGCTCAACGTCCCAGCCCGCGTCGGTGAGCACGCGCTGGCGCGCGGCGGCCAGCCCGGTGAAGTTGGCCATCGTCGCGCCCGTGACGAACCCGACGTCGGCCCCGGCGGGCAGCCCGAGCAGGTCCAGCGCCCACGCGCCCGCGGCCTCCTCCACCGCCACGACACCCGGGGTGGCGTGCCGCATCGCGGTGTTCTGGTCCCACGCGCTGGTCAGCCAGTCGGCGGCGAGCGCGGCCGGCAGGGTGCCACCGATGACCCAGCCGAAGAAGCGGCCCGACGGCATGCCCATGAGGCCGGGCTCGATGCCGGCGGCGAGCTCGTCGACGACCGCCTCCGGGGCGGTGGGACCCTCCGGCAGCGGGCCGCCGAGCACCGGCGCGAGAGCATCGGCGTCGACCCTCGGGTGCACGGGTCGGTCGGCCA
Organism: Cellulomonas humilata; assembly: GCF_013359775.1. Classification (GTDB taxonomy): domain Bacteria; phylum Actinomycetota; class Actinomycetes; order Actinomycetales; family Cellulomonadaceae; genus Cellulomonas; species Cellulomonas humilata. The sequence continues at coordinate 6,252 of NZ_JABMCI010000058.1, forward strand.
GGGACGTCAGCCACTCGCGGGCGTGGTGGGTCGCGCGGTCGAGTGCGGGTGCGAACTCGGGCCACCGTGCCGTCATGTGCCCCAGCCTGCCACCGGCGCGCGCGAGTTCACCCGGTGGGTTCGTCCCGGCCTGTCGGGAGTTGCGTCGCGCGGTCACCCGGACGGGCGAGTCGGGGCCGAGGGCGGGTCACTACCGTCGAGGGACGTGTGGCCAGCAGGGAAGAAGGTGGACGTGAGCGCGACGGGCAAGGACCCGCAGTGGCGCGACGCCGAGCGGTTCGCCGAGCGGCACGCCCGGACCGTCCTCGCACGCACCGACGTCCGCGTCACCGGTCCCGGGTCGGCCATCGAGCTCGACCTCGTGGGCATCGACTTCGCCGCCCGCGTCGAGCACCGCCGGAGCCCCGTGGGTCGGCAGGACCTCGAGGACCTGCGCGCCGCCGCGGGCTCGTTCGTCGCCGTCTTCTACTCGCGCTCCGGCTTCACCAAGACCGCCGTGCTCTGGGCCGAGGAACATCGCCTGGCTCTGTTCGGGTACACCGACACGGGGTACGCGAGCCCGGTCAACCCGTGCGCCGTCGAGCTCGTGCACCGCGCCCAGGCCGACTCCGAGCACCACGTGCGCGTGGCCACGGAGCTGGTCTCGCGCCGGGCGACCGAGGCGCGGCAGGCGGCCGAGCGACGCGAGCGCGAGGCCGCGGCCGACGAGCTGCGGGCCGAGGACGACGCCCGCCAGGCCGCGGAGCGCCGACGGATCCAGCGGGTGCGCTCGGAGACCCTGCTGGGCCGGACGGTCGTGCTGCTGCTCCAGATCCAGATCGTGCCCGGCACCCTGACCGCCACGATCGACCGCCTCGCGCACTCGACGATCGTCTCGGCCGTCGCGGACTCCGCCGATCGGCTGTCCATGGGCGACCGACCGCACGCCGTGGCGCTGGTGCGCTCGATGTTCGACGACGCGGCGGCCGCCCTCGAGGTGCTCACGCCGCCGACTGCCCGGGACACGGCGAACTACCGCACCTCGGCCCAGGCGATCGACCGCGGCCTGGACGCGCTCGACGCCGCGGACGGCCTCGGGTCTGTGGGCCACGTCGCGCCCGAGCTGGTGGCCTCGCAGCTGCGGCAGGCCGACCGGTGCTGGCGTGCCCTCGTCGGAGAGCTGGTCAAGGCGCTCCCGGCCCCCAGCCTCGGCGACGTCCCCGCACCGCGCCGGCCGCGCCACCTCACGCGGTCGAGCACCGTCTGACGGGACCGGCCCGGTATCACCCGGGAACGCCACGGTTCCTGATCCTCGTGGTCGCACTGTCAGGGACGTCGCAGCATCGCGGTCCGCCCGTGTCCACCCCTGCCGGGATCGTCGGACGGGGGGCCGAGCGCCGCCGCCTCGACGCGTTCGCCCACGAGATCGGCACGCCGGGGCACTCGCTCGTGCTGGTGGGTGAGGCCGGGATCGGCAAGACGACCCTGTGGGGCTACGGGGTCGAGCGCTGCCGGGCCGCGCAGGCGCACGTGCTCGTGGCCAGGCCGAGCGAGGACGACCGCGACAACCCCGCGCAGGGCCTGCGGGACCTGTTCGCCCGGCACCCGGCGTGCGCGGACCTGGCGCAGGACCTGCCCGTGGTCGAGCGCTCGCGATGGGTGCTGGACCAGCTGCGCGCCCTCGCCGCCGACCGGCCGGTCGTGCTCGCCGTCGACGACCTGCCGTGGCTCGACGACATCACCCGGCGCACCCTGCGCTTCGCCCTGCGCCGGCTCGGCGACGACCCCGTCGCCCTGCTGGCGACCGCGCGGACCTGGAGCCCGGAGGAGCTGGCCATCCCCACCCCGGGGCTCGACGACGGCGTGGAGCTGCTGGGCGTCGTCGGCCTCGAACCCGCCAGTCTGCGGCGCCTCCTCACCACGGTCACGCCCGGCCTCGGCACCCCGGTTGCCACCCAGCTGGGCGACCTGGCGCACGGGAACCCCTTCTTCGCGCTCGAGCTGGCACGCGCCCACCGCCACGGCACCGGCGCCCCTCCCCCGGGATCCGCTCTCGCGGCACTCGCCCACCGCGTCGCCGGGCTCCCACCCGCCACCCTCGGGCTGGTCCGGCTGCTCGCCGTCGCCGGTCCGACCCCGCTGCGAGTCCTCGCGGCGGCGGCTGGGACGACCACCGTCGACGCCGCGGTCCGCCCAGGGCTCGACGCCGAGGTGGTCACGCTGGAGCACGACTTCGTCCTGCGGTTCTCGCACCCGCTGATCGCGACCGCGGTGCTCGGCGGGATGCACGCGCTGGACCGCCGCGGTCTGCACGCCGCGCTGGCGCAGGTCGTCGACGACCCCGACTCCCGGGCGGTGCACCTCGCCCGGGCCGCGGACGGTCCCGATGCCGCCGCCGCGGACGAGATCGAGGCGGCCGCGCTGCGGATCGCCCGGCGGGGTGCACCGCGGCTGGCGGCCGACCTGCTCGGTGACAGCATCCGGCTCACCCCGCCCGACGACGCCGACGCCTCCGTCCGCAGGACCCTCGCGCGGATGATGCAGTGCGCCACAGCCGGCGACCTCCCGACGGCCCTGCGGCTCGCCGACTCGCTCCTGGAGCGCCTCGACCCCGGTCCCCTGCGTGCGGCGGTGGTGACCGGACGGGTCGTGCTCGACTTCACCGACGCGGAGACCGTGCTGCGGACCGCCCTGGAGGAGGTGCCTGACGACGGCTCGACCGCGCACGAGTGCCTGCGGGGCCGTGTGCTGGGGCTCCTCGGGTGGCTGCTCGCGATCCACCTCGGCCGGCTCGACGAGGGGCTGCGCTACGCGGAAGCTGCCCTCGCGATCGGGCGCGCGCGCGACGACGCGGTCCTCGTCGCGCAGGCCGCGTCCGCGGTGTCCACCGCGTCACTGATGCTCGGGCGACGGACGGACGGGCTGATCGAGGAGGCCGTGGACTGCGGGTCCGAGGTCGTGCAGTCCCAGCTCGCCCTCTGGCCGCGGGTGCTCCAGGGCCGCCAGCAGCTGTGGGACGGTCGACTCGAGCAGGCCCGCGCCGGCCTCGACCACATGCATCGCAGCGCGATCAGCAACGGGGCCGAGTTCCAGCGGTCCTACCGGCTCTGCGACCTGGCCCAGGTGGCGCTCGCGGCGGGCCGGCTGGATGCCGCGGCCACGCACGTCGTCGAGGGCACGGAGGCGGCCGACGACTGCGGCGACGAGCGCGCCCTGGCGTGGCTGGCCTACCCGGCCGGGCTGCTGGCGGGCCTCCGGGGGGACGCGGACGCGGCCCACGCGCACGCCGACCGGCTGGACTCCTGGGCCGCCCGCGTCGGGGAGCAGCCGAGGCGCGCGATGGCGGCCCACGTCCGCGGGGTCGCCGCGGCGGCCGGCCGCGACTGGCAGGCGGGCCTCGACGAGCTGCTCAGCGCGCTGCGGGAGCTCGACGCGATGGGATGTGCGCACCCGGGCGTGGTGCCGGTCCTGCCGCAGGCGATCCAGCTGGCCAGCCTGACCGGGGCCACCGAGCAGGTGGCGCACCTGCGGGACCGGTTGCAGGTGCAGTGCGCCGCCCTGGCGTCCCCGTGGGCGGACGCGCAGCTGCTGGCCGCGACCGGCCAGCTGCTGCTCCTGCGCGACGAGCCGGACGCGTTCGGCACGCTCGCCGGCGCGTACCACCGGCTCGTGGGACTCGGCTACGGCCTCGACGCCGCGCGGACAGGATCGTTCGCGATGGCCGCGGGGCTGCGGGCCGGCCGACGCCCACCGGTGCGGGAGATCGGTGACCGGTGCCTCGCCACGGTCGTCGGCGCGGGCGTGCGCGGGTGGGACACCGTGGTCCGCGAGCTCCTGGACCGAGCCCGCGGCGGGTCCGACGACGACCTGACCCCGACCGAGAGCGAGATCGCGACGCTCGTCGCGGACGGTCTGCGCAACCGGGAGATCGCGGCCCGGATGTTCGTCAGCGAGTCGACGGTCGAGGCGCACCTGACCCGGACCTACCGCAAGCTCGGCCTGCGCAACCGCGCGGAACTGTCCCGGCGGGTCGTCCGGTCCGGGGGCGGGCCCCCGTAGGCGGCCGTCAGGCCGGCGTGCCCGGCGTGCCCGGTGTGCCGGACGGCGCGGGGACCCAGCGCTCGGTGGGCATGAGGATCCACAGCAGCGGGTAGACGATGAGCTGGCTGCCGGGCAGGACGAACAGGATGAGCACGAACAGCAGCCGCGCGTGGAACGGGGCGATGCCGAACCGTCGGCCCAGGCCGGCGCACACCCCACCCAGCACACGGCCGTCGACCGGCCGGACCAGGCCCTGTCGAGCCATGCCGTCGTGGATGGTGCCCATGGTGCTGCTCCTCTCGTGCCGGCCCTAGCGGCCGAACTCCCCCAGCATGCCGCCGACACGGCACCGGGCGCATCGGTGATCGCCCGGAGGCCCACCCTGAGATCCGCTACTTGTCACCGTTCCCCTTGCCGGGCTTCTTGCCCTTGTCCTTCGGGGCCACGACCTCGGGCGCGGCCGGCTCGGGCGTGACCGGCTCAGCCGCAGCCTGCTCAGCCGCAGCCTGCGCCGCAGCGTCGGCCGCGGCCTGCTCCGCGGCGAGGTCGGCGGCGACACGGTCGAGGGCGGCGACGATCTCGTCGTACCGCTCCGTCGACACCTCACCCGCGTCCTTGCCGGCGTCGAGCGCAGCCCGGGTGTCGGTGAGCAGGGACTGCGCGTCCACCCAGCGGCCCTCCGCCGCCGCCGCCGTGACGGTGAGCACGCTCTCCTGGAGCGCCTGTGCGCGGTCAGTCTCCAGCTCGGTGCTGCCCGCGCACGACCCGCACACGAGCGCCGTGGCCAGGACGACGGCCGCCCAGCCGACAGGGCGCCTCACGGCTCCACGCTCTCTTGCAGCCGCGTCAGCGACTCGCCGAGCGTGCCCTGGACCGTCGGGTAGGCGGGAGGGGTCTGCTGCGCGCCGTCGCCCGTCACCAGCTGCGCGACGAGGAGCACGCCGCCCACCAGGAGCACCGCGGCACCCACGACCAGCGCCCGCGGGGACCGCAGGCGAGCCCACCGACCTCCCCCAGGCACGTCCGCGGGCGGCGGTTCCACCCGGGGGACGGCACGCGTCGCCGCGAGCTGTTCGGTGTCGCCCGCGCCGGCAGCGGCGACGGGCAGCAGGAGCGTCTCGTCCGCCGGGGAGGCCAGGATCGCGGCCAGGTCGTCCGCCACCTCCTGCGCGGTGGGACGGTCCTCCGGCGCCATCCGCGTCATCCGTGCCAGCAGGTCGCCCAGGCGGGGGTCGAGCTGGTCCGGGACCGTCGGGGACATGGTCAGCCGGGCGGCAGCCACCTCCGCGGCCGTCCCGGTGAAGGCGGCCTTCCCGGTCGCGCACTCGAGCAGGACGAGACCGAGCCCGTAGACGTCGGTGGGCGGTCCGAGCGCGCTCCCGGTGGCCTGCTCCGGGCTCAGGTAGCTCATGGTCCCCAGCGTCATGCCCGTCATCGTGAGCCGGGTGGCACCCGCCAGCCGAGCGATCCCGAAGTCGGCGAGCTTGGCGGTCGGTCCGCCGCTGCGGTCGGTCAGCAGGATGTTGGCGGGCTTGATGTCGCGGTGGATGATCTCTCGCGCGTGCACCACCGCGAGCGCCTCGGCCACGTCCCTGCCGATGGTCGCGGTCAGCGCGACCCCGAGAGCACCCTCCCGCAGCCGCTCGCCCAGCGTCGGCCCGTCCACCAGCTCCATCACGAGGTAGACCTGCTGCGACCCGTCCTCGTGGTGCACGGTGCCGGCGTCGTGCAGCGTGACGAGGCCCGGGTGGCTGAGCGTGGCCAGCACACGGATCTCGGCGCGGTTCCGCAGCAGGTCGTCGGTGTCCTCGTGGACCGGGGGGAACACCTTGACGGCGACGTCACGGTCCAGCAGGAGGTCCCGCGCCCGGTGCACGGTCGCCATCCCGCCGCGGCCCAGGACCGCGTCCAGCCGGTAGCGGTCGCCGAGCACCACGGGCTCCGGCGCGTCCACCGGGTCCGGCCGCGACCCGTCGACGTGTTCCAGCATGTGGCCAGACCCTAGGCGTGCTGGACGGCAGCCGCACGCCGGGACCGGGCGAATCCGGGGCGGGCGCGGCGTAGGACCTTGGGCCCTGGTCCGTCGGCGCCACGGCAGCGCACGCTCGAAGCAGCTGCCGATGTGGGGCAGACCGCCACCAACGGGGCGCAGCACCGACGGCGAAGGAGCCCAGTCGTGAACGAGACCTGGAACGTGGCGATCTACCTCTTCGCCGACGACGACACCACCCACGGCGTGGTCACCGGTGCGCACGCCGTGCTGACGACGCCCACCGGCTCGACCCTGGACGGCTGGGGCCGCGCGCAGTTCAGCTCCTACGACCTCGACGTGCCCGAGGTCGGCACCGAGCTCGCCGCCGCGCGCGCCCTGCGCCAGCTGGCCGACCGACTGCTCCAGGCGACCTCCGAGGACCTCGACGACCTCGAGGTGCACGCGATCCACCTGGTGCGATGACGGGCACCCGCGCCCGCGCGCTGGTCGCCCCGCCGCGGGCGCGGACCGTCGCCCTCGCGCTCGACGGCCTCACCGTCGTCGGGGCGGTCGCGGGCGTCCAGGGATTCCTCTCGGGGCAGTTCGACCCGCTCGTGTCCCGGCTCTCCTTCGTCGACGGCCCGGCGGTCCCCGCCCTGGCCCTGGGCCTGTGCGTCGGGCTGCCGCAGGCGGTCGCCCTGACCCTCGGGCTGCGTCGCCATGCGCGCGCGCCCGAGGTGGGCGTCGGCGCGGGCGTGGTGCTGACCGGCTGGGTGCTCGCGCAGCTGCCGCTGATCGGCTGGACGTCGCCCGTGCAGTGGGCGTTCTTCGCGGTCGGGGTGGGTGAGTCCGTAGCTGCGCTCCTGTGGTGGAGGGCGGCGGTCGACTGACCCGGGTACCCGCAGGGACTCCCTCGGTCCTGCGGGGCACCGTACGGTCGGTGGCATGGACAACCGCGACGAGATCCGGGACTTCCTGGCCTCCAGGCGCGCCAGGATCACGCCCCAGCAGGCCGGGCTCCCCTCGTACGGCACCAATCGCAGGGTGGCGGGGCTGCGCCGCGAGGAGGTCGCGATGCTGGCCGGGGTGAGCGTCGACTACTACACGCGGCTCGAGCGCGGGAACCTCGGCGGGGTGTCGGAGAGCGTGCTGGACGCGCTGTGCAACGCCCTCCAGCTCGACGAGGCGGAGCGCATCCACCTGCACGACCTGGCCCGCACGGCCGGAGCCCGCCCGTCGCGCGCGCGACGGCGCCCGGGCCCGACCGAGGTGCGCCCGAGCGTCCGCGCCATGCTCGACGCGATGACCGGCGCCCCGGCGGTGGTCCGCAACGACCGGCTCGACATCCTGGCCACCAACCCGCTCGGCCGGGCTCTGTACTCGGAGCTCTACCGCGACCCGGTCCGCCCGGCCAACCACGCCCGGTTCGCCTTCCTGGACCCTCGGGCGAAGGACTTCTGGGTCGACTGGGAGCGGGCGGCGAACGACACCGTCGGGGTGCTGCGCGCCGAGGCCGGGCGGCACCCGTACGACCGGTCGCTGAGCGACCTCGTCGGCGAGCTGTCCACCCGCAGCGAGGACTTCCGCACCCGCTGGGCCGCGCACAACGTGCACCTGCACCGCGGCGGGACCAAGCTCATCAACCACCCCGTGGTGGGCCGGCTCGAGCTCATGTACGACACGCTCCAGCTGCCCGCGGACACCGGCCTGACGATGCTGGTCTACACGGCGGAGCCCGACAGCCCCACGGCCGACGCCCTCAAGGTGCTGGCCAGCTGGGCGGCGACCACCTCGTCCGCCGACGCACCAGGTGCCACACTGCCCGGATGAGCGTGCCCGACCCGTCCGAGTTCAGCGCCGCGTGGGTCTCCGCCTGGAACGCCCACGACCTCGACGCCGTCCTGGCCCACTTTCACGACGACGTGGTGTTCACCTCTCCCCTCGCGGCGCGCCTCGTGCCCGACAGCGGCGGCGTGCTGCGCGGCAAGGAGGCGCTGCGGCGCTACTGGACCGAGGGGCTGCGCCTCCTGCCGGACCTGCACCTCACCGTGGAACGCGTGTACGCGGGGGTCACCGCGCTGGTGATCACCTACCGCAACCAGGCCGGCGGCGTGGTGGACGAGGTGCTGGTCTTCGCGGACGGACTCGTCGTCGAGGGTCACGGCACGTACCTCGTGGAGCCCTGACGGCGTCGGCAAGCGTTGTCCGCTGAAATGTTTCACCCGTGGTGCCCGACCGTGGGCTCCCCCTAGCGTCGCCCGGGGTTCACCCGAGCCCGACCGACGTCGTCGTCGGCCGTCAGCGCCGCAGGAGGTCCACCATGTCCCACCCCCGCAGGACCGTCCCGTGGCTGATGGCGGCGACGCTCGCCGTCGGGGTCGGGGTCGCCGCCGCGCAGCCCGCGGCCGCGGCCGTCGGCTGCCGCGTCGACTACACGGTCACCAACCAGTGGTCCACCGGGTTCGGTGCGGACGTGAAGATCACCAACCTCGGCGACGCGGTCAACGGGTGGACGCTCACGTGGTCCTACGGTGCCGGGCAGACGGTCACACAGTCGTGGAACGCGACGACGACGCAGAGCGGCGCGCAGGTGACCGCGAAGAACGTCTCGTACAACGCGACCGTCGCCACCGGCGCGAGCGCGTCGTTCGGCTTCAACGGCACCTGGTCGGGGAGCAACCCCGTGCCCACGTCCTTCGCGCTCAACGGCACCACCTGCACGGGTGGCACCACGACGCCGACCAGCACGCCGACCGCGACGCCCACGACGACGGCCACCCCGACCGCCACTCCCACGCCCACCGCCACGCCCACCGCGCCGCCGGCCGGGGCCTGGCAGGCGGAGAAGCTGGACCGCGGGCTGATCAGCGTGCGCTCCGGGAGCGGCAACCTCGTCCAGTGGCGGCTGCTCGGCACGGAGGCCGCGAGCACCGGCTTCACCGTCTACCGCGGCGGCACCAAGATCGCCGGACCGATCACGGACTCCACCAACTACCTCGACGCGGGCGCGGCCGCGAGCGCCACCTACACGGTCCGCGCGGTGGTCAACGGCATCGAGCAGGCGGCGTCGGGCACGTCGCTGACGTTCGGCAACGGCTACCTCGACGTCCCGATCCAGCGGCCCAGCGCCGACCACGTGGCCAACGACGGCAGCGTCGGCGACCTCGACGGCGACGGACAGCTGGAGATCGTCCTCAAGTGGGACCCCACCAACGCCAAGGACAACTCGCAGTCCGGCGTCACCGGCAACGTCTTCGTCGACGCGTACGAGCTGAACGGCACGCGGCTGTGGCGGATCGACCTGGGCCGCAACATCCGCGCCGGTGCGCACTACACGCAGTTCCAGGTCTACGACTACGACGGTGACGGCAAGGCCGAGGTCGCGATGAAGACCGCGGACGGCACCCGCTCCGGCACCGGCCAGGTGATCGGCGACGCCAGCGCCGACTACCGGAACAGTGCCGGCTACGTGCTGACCGGACCCGAGTACTTCACCGTGTTCACCGGTCAGACCGGTGCGATCGCGGCGACGACGAGCTACGTCCCGCCCCGCGCCACGGTCTCCAGCTGGGGGGACAGCTACGGCAACCGCGTCGACCGGTTCCTCGCCGGCACCGCGTACCTCGACGGTCAGCGGCCGTCGATCATCATGGCCCGCGGGTACTACACGCGCGCCGTCGTCGTCGCGTGGGACTACCGCAACGGCCAGCTGACCCGGCGCTGGACGTTCGACTCGAACAGCTCCACCTCCGGCAACAGCACGTACGCCGGCCAGGGCAACCACTCGCTCTCTGTCGCCGACGTGGACCAGGACGGCAAGCAGGAGATCCTCTACGGCGCCGCCGCCATCGACGACAACGGCGCGGGCCTGTGGAACAACCGCACCGGGCACGGGGACGCCGGCCACGTCGGCGACCTGATCCCGAGCCGGCCCGGGCTCGAGTACTACAAGGTCACCGAGAGCGCGAGCCAGCCCGACAGCTGGATGGCCGACGCCCGCACCGGCCAGATCCTGTGGAGCACCCCGGCGGCCGGCGACAACGGCCGCGGCGTGTCCGACGACATCTGGTCCGGCAGCGCGGGCGCCGAGTCGTGGTCGTCGTCCGATTCGCAGCTGCGCAACACCTCCGGCCAGACCATCGGCCGCAAGCCCTCGTCGGCCAACTTCCTGGCGTACTGGGACGCGGACACGTCGCGCGAGCTGCTGGACGGGACGCACATCGACAAGTACGGCACCGGTGGCGACACGCGGCTGCTCACCGGCTCCGGGGTGCGGTCGAACAACGGCACCAAGTCCACCCCGGTGCTCTCGGGAGACCTGTTCGGCGACTGGCGCGAAGAAGTGATCTGGGCCAGGTCCGACGAGTCCGGGCTGCGGATCTACGCCACCCCGACGCCGACCACCACCCGCGTCTGGACCCTGCTGCACGACCAGACGTACCGCGTGGCGATCGCGTGGCAGAACACGGCCTACAACCAGCCGCCTCACACCGGGTTCTTCCTCGGCAGCCC
>NZ_JABMCI010000059.1 GCF_013359775.1 Cellulomonas humilata
GCCCGACACCCGCCACCCATGGGAGCGCAGGACAGTGAAGTACGCGAAGCACATCTCGGAGCTCGTCGGCGGCACCCCGCTCGTCCAGCTCACGTCCGTGACCGCCGGCCTGACGGCGACGATCCTGGCCAAGGTCGAGTACATGAACCCTGGCGGGTCCGTGAAGGACCGGATCGCGCTGAAGATGATCGAGGCCGCGGAGGCGAGCGGAGAGCTCAAGCCGGGCGGCACGATCGTCGAGCCGACCAGCGGCAACACCGGCGTCGGCCTGGCCCTGGTCGCCCAGCGCAAGGGCTACCGCTGCGTGTTCGTCTGCCCCGACAAGGTCAGCCAGGACAAGCGCGACGTGCTGCGGGCCTATGGCGCGGAGGTCATCGTGACCCCGACCGCCGTGGCCCCCGACCACCCGAACTCCTACTACTCGGTGTCGGACCGCCTGGCGAAGGAGATCCCGGGCGGCTGGAAGCCGAACCAGTACGCCAACCCGAACGGCCCCGCCAGCCACTACGAGACGACCGGCCCGGAGATCTGGGCGGACACCGACGGGCGCGTGACGCACCTGGTCGCGGGCGTCGGCACCGGTGGCACCATCACCGGCACCGGGCGGTACCTGCACGACGTCTCCGAGGGGCGGGTCGTGGTCATCGGCGCCGACCCCGCAGGCTCGGTGTACTCCGGCGGCGACGGGCGGCCGTACCTGGTGGAGGGCGTCGGCGAGGACTTCTGGCCCACCGCGTACGACCCGAGCGTGCCGGACGAGATCATCGCCGTCTCCGACGCGGACTCGTTCTCCATGACGCGCCGGCTGGCGCGCGAGGAGGGGCTGCTGGTCGGTGGCTCCTGCGGCATGGCGGTCGAGGCGACGCTCCGGTACGCCCGGCGGCTCCAGGAGGAGGACCCCGACGCGGCGGCCGCGGCGGTGATGGTGGTGCTGCTGCCGGACAGCGGGCGCGGGTACCTGTCCAAGATCTTCAACGACAAGTGGATGCGGTCGTACGGCTTCCTGGCGGCCGACGAGGGCGCCACCGTGGCGGACGTGCTGCGCACCAAGAACGGCCAGCTGCCCGACCTGGTGCACACGCACCCGAACGAGACCGTGCGCGACGCCATCGAGATCCTGCACGAGTACGGCGTCTCGCAGATGCCCGTGGTCGGCGCCGAGCCGCCCGTGAAGATCGGCGAGGTGGCCGGCGCGGTGAGCGAGCGGGAGCTGCTCGACGCGGTGTTCTCCGGCGACGCGGAGCTGTCGGACCGGGTGGACCGGCACATGTCTGCGCCGCTGCCGCTGATCGGCTCGGGGGAGTCGGTGGAGTCCGCGCGGTCGGCGCTCCAGAAGGCGGACGCGCTCATGGTGGTCGACGACGGGTCGCCCGTCGGGGTGCTCACGCGGCACGACCTGCTGGGCTTCCTCGCGCGGTAGGTTCTCGCGCGCAGCGGTTGTCCGGCCGCCTGTGAGAAGAACCGTTGCGAAGGAGCACGATGGCCCTGTTCGACCTGCCCCTGCCCGAGCTCGAGCGCTACCTGCCCGAGCTGGACGAGCCCCAGGACTTCGACGAGTTCTGGGGGTCGACGCTCGCCGAGGCGCGGACCTACGACCTCGACCTGACCGTGGTGCCGGTGGACACAGGGTTGACGGTGATCGAGGCGTTCGACGTCACCTTCGCCGGGTTCGGCGGGCACCCCATCAAGGCCTGGGTGACCCGGCCGGCCGGAGTCGTCGAGGACCTGCCCGCGGTGGTCGAGCTCATCGGGTACGGCGGCGGGCGGGGGTTCGCGCACGAGCGGCTCGCCTGGGCTGCCGCCGGGTACGTGCACCTGGTGATGGACACGCGGGGGCAGGGGTCGACCTGGGGCAACGGCGGTCACACGCCCGACCCCGCGGGATCCGGGCCGGCGTCGCCGGGGGTGATGACCCGCGGGGTCCTGGACTCGCACGAGCACTACTACCGGCGGCTCATCACGGACGGCGTGCGGGCGGTCGACGCGGTGCGGGCGCTGCCCGGGGTCGACGCGTCACGCGTGGCGGTGGCGGGCATCAGCCAGGGTGGCGGGCTCGCGCTGGCGGTGGGCGGGCTGGCCGACGGGCTCGTCGCCGTCATGCCGGACGTGCCGTTCCTGTGCCACTACCCGCGGGCGCTGGCGATCACGGACGCGTTCCCCTACGGCGAGCTGGTCCAGTATCTCGCGGTCCACCGCGACCAGGAGGCCACCGTGCTGCGGACCATGTCCTACCTGGACGGGGTGCACTTCGCCCGGCGCGCGTCGGCACCGGCCCTGTTCTCGGTGGCCCTGCGGGACCAGACGTGCCCGCCGTCGACGGTGTTCGCCGCGTACAACCACTACGCGGGGCTGACGGGGAGCCGGCCGCAGACCGACATCGAGGTCTACGCCTACAACCAGCACGAGGGCGGCCAGGCGTTCCAGCTCGACCGTCAGCTGCGCTGGTTGCGTGCGGTCGTGGCGCAGGACGCCGTCCCGGTGGGCGCTAGCTGACCGTCAGCCGTTCCAGGCCGCCGACGAGGCCCGCGACGAGGAAGTCGAAGCTCTGGTCGACGTCGTCGGGCATGCCGAAGCCGCCCTCGAGCTCGAGGACGACGAAGCCGTGCACCGCGGCGCGGAACGCGCGGACGGCGTCGATCCGGCGGTCGTCGGGCACGCCGAGGGCGGCGACGGCCGTGGACAGCTCCGTCACCGCCCGGGCGCCCGCCTGCTGGACGAGGACCGCGTCGGGGTCGCGGACCCATGAGGTGCCCTGGACCGCCTGGTAGCGCCCGGGGGAGCGCCGGGCGAGGTCCCGGGTGGCGTGGGCCATGGCGGGGAGCAGGTCGGCGCCGGTGTGCTGGGCGCGGACGGCTCCGAGCGTCGCGACGAAGTCCTCGACGCAGACGAGCGCGACCTCCCGGCGCAGGGCGGGCAGGCCCGCGACGTGCTTGTAGAGGCTCGGCACCGCGACGCCCGCCCGGGCGGCCACGGCCGCGAGCGTCAGGTCGGCGAAGCCCGTGGGGCCGCCGTCGTCGACGACCCCGAGGGCCAGGTCGACGACGACGGCACGGTCGAGGCCTGCCCTAGGCACGGGCGTCCGCGCCCACCTGGAACCGCCCGGCGGCGTCCCGGGGAAGGTCGGCGAGGAACGCGAGCGTGCGCGGGACGACGACCTCGGGGGCCTGGATCTGCGGGTAGTGCGCGACGTCCGGGATCACGACGACCTCCCCGTCGAGCACGCTGCGCAGCCAGTCCGCCTCCGCCGCGGGGTCGGCGAAGTCGGGGTCGATCGCGCCGACGAAGGCGACGGCCGGCGCGACGATCTCCGCCACGCGCGCCTCGACCGGCGCGTGGGTGAGCTGGACGGACAGGTGCCGGAAGGAGCGCAGGTGGGCGGGGTCCGTCATCGCGGCGCGCACGTCGGCGACGTGCTCGTCGAGCCACGGGGCCTTGATCCCGCGGTTGAGGTAGCCGCGGTAGTACGAGGCCCACACGGCGGCCCCCCACGGGCGGGAGAACAGCAGCCGCTCGAGGCCGTGCATCGTGGCGACCGCGATCGCCGGCATCGGGCGGTCGCGCAGGAACGGGCCCGTGAGCACCAGCCCGGCGACGAGGTCGGGACGCTCGGCCGCCACCCAGGCCACCGCGCCGGCGCCCATGGAGTTGCCGACGAGGACGGCCGGACCACCGAGGTGCTCGACGAGCGCGAGGGTGTCCTGACCGGTCACCACGTCGCCGTGCGTCGAGAAGGTGGTGTCGGAGTCGCCGTGGCCGCGCAGGTCCAGGACGGCCACGCGGTGGCCCGCGTCCGCCAGCGGACCGACGAGCTCGCGCCACGTGCTCCGGAGGTCCCCCATGCCGGGGACGAGCACGACCAGCGGTCCCGTGGCGGGTCCGTCGACCGTGTAGGCGATTCGCCCCTCGGGGCGCTGGAGGTGCTGGAGGGTCGTCATGGAGAAAAAGCTAATGCCATTAGCCAACGCGGTCAACCCCTCGGTTCGGCGACTGTCGGTCGAGGTTGGCAAGATGGGCGCGCACTGTCATCCACTGAAGGAGTACCCCCATGTCCGCAGCGCTGCCCGAGGTCTCCGGTTCCTACGGCCAGAAGCCGACGCTGACCTTCCCCGACGCCTCGCCGTCCGCAGAGCTCGAGGTCGTGGTCCTGTCCCGCGGCGACGGCGCCCTCGTCGAGGCCGGCGACGACCTCGAGGTGCACTACCTCGGCCAGTCCTGGCAGGGCGGTGTGTTCGACAACTCGTACGACCGCGGCTCCTCGATCAGCTTCCCGATCGGCGTCGGCGCGGTCATCGGCGGCTGGGACGAGGGCCTCGTCGGCCAGCAGGTCGGCTCGCGCGTGCTGCTGTCGATCCCGTCGCACCTGGGCTACGGCGACCGCGGCGCGCCGCAGGCCGGGATCAAGGGCGGGGACACGCTGGTCTTCGTCGTCGACATCGTCGGCACCAGCAACTGACGTTCCGCGACGGCCCCCTCTGCCTCCTGGGGAGGGGGCCGTCGCTATCCTCGGGCCGTGGCCGACGGCGAGGTGACGATCGGGGAGTTCGCGCGGCGGACCGGGCTCTCGCTCAAGGCCCTGCGGCTGTACGACGCCCGCGGGCTCCTCGAGCCGGTCCGCGTGGACCCGGGCAGCGGGTACCGCTACTACGACCTCGACCAGCTGGGCAGGGCGCACACGATCTCGCTGCTGCGGCGGCTCGAGATGCCGCTCGGCACGATCGCTGACGTGCTCGCGACGAGCGCCGGGCAGGCGGCCGCGATCCGGTCCTGGTGGGACGGGCGGCAGCGGGAGCTCACCGAGCGCGGGCCCGAGCTGGACCTGGTCCTGCACGTCCTCGGGGAACCGGACGGGCCACCGCGGACGGGTCGGTTCGGGGTGGACGACGTCGTGGTCGAGGAGGTCGGTGCGCGGACGGTGGCGTCGGTACGGCACCCCGTGCTCCAGGAGGACCTGGTCGCGTCGCTGACGTCGGACGTCCTCGAGCTGCGGGCGTTCCTCGACGCGGGCGGGGCCGCGTACACGGCGGAGTTCTGGGTGCTGTTCCACGGAGCCGTGGGCTTCGACGGTGACGGGCCCATCGAGACGTGCGTGCCGTACGAGGGGGCGATCGCGCCCGCCGGCGCCGTCACGCTGCGGCAGGAGCCCGCGCAGACGCTGGCCTACGTCCCCGTGACCGCCGCCGACTGCCGGTACCCCGAGATCATCGGTGCGTACGTCGCGCTGGAGACCTGGTTCGCGTCCGGCGGTCGCGCACAGGGCGGCCCCGAGCGCGAGATCTACCCCGTGCCGTGGTCCGACGAGGGCGTCGTCGTGCACGTCGCCCGGCCGGTCTCTTGACCCTGCCCCTGGGGCAGGCTCCAGGCTGGCCTCATGCCTGAGCTCGCCGACTACGCCACCCACAGCCGGTTCTCCGACCCCGGCCCGCACGCGCCCCTGCTCGCCGCCGTGGCCACCGACCCTGGGTCGCTGCACGCGGCCGCCTGCTCGGTGGTCATCCACTACCGGGGCGGCGCGGACCAGCTGGGGCCGGGGCAGGACGCGGACATCGACCTGCGCTGGCTCTCCGCCCTGCTCGACGAGTCGCAGCGGCGGTCCGCCGGCCCCCTCACCAGCGCTCGGGAGCCCGCCCAGCAGCTCGCCGGGTGCTGCCGCGACCACACCCTGGTGGCCGTCGCGGTGCTGCGCGAGCACGGGATCCCGGCGCGCAGCCGGGTCGGGTTCTCGGGCTACTTCCGCCCCGGGTTCCACCACGACCACGTGGTCGGCGAGTACTGGGACGGGTCGCGCTGGGTGCGGTTCGACCCCGAGCTCGACATGGCCGAGAACTGGTTCGGGTTCGACTCGCACGACATGGCGACGGGGTTGGGAGCGCCCTTCGAGACCGCGGCGGAGGTCTGGCTGGCGCACCGCCGCGGCGGCCTCGACGTGTCGAGCTACGGGGTCGACCCCTCGCTGCCGTTCCTGTGCGGTCCGGAGTTCGTGCGCGGCTACGTGGTCACCGAGCTGGCGCACCGCGAGCGCGACGAGCTGCTGCTCTGGGACGTGTGGGGGGACACGCTGCCCGAGACGCCGACGCCCGCGGACGAGCTGGACCGGTTGGCCGACGAGGTCGCGGAGCTGCTGGTGGCCGCGGACGCAGGTTCGGCCGGCGCCGAGGATGCGTTGGCCGAGCGGTACGCGACCGATCCGCGGCTCCGACCTGACGCCGTCGTGACGCTCTCGCCGACCGGGAGGGTGGGGGACGCGGACCTCGTCGCGAAGGTGAACCGCTGGCGGTCGTGACCTGTGCAGCGTCCGAGGAAGCGAGCGCCATAGCGCGCACATCCTCGGACGTTGCGAGTCCTAGAGGACGTGCCGGTCCAGGAAGTCGTTGCGGAAGACACCCTCGGGGTCCGTGCGCGCGACGAGTGACCGGAAGTCGTCCCAGCGCGGGTAGAGGCGCGCGAGGTCCCGGCCCTCGTCGGCGAAGAGCTTGCCCCAGTGCGGGCGCGCGTCGAACGGAGCCAGCGCGGCCTCGATCGTCGGCAGCAGGGCCTCGACCTCCGGCTGCCGGGGCAGCCACGTGAAGTGCAGGCCCACGCGGTCGCCGCCCTCGGCCGTCGACAGCCAGAGGTCGTCGCCGGCGATCGTGCGGACCTCGGTGACCTGGAGCAGCGGCGCGATCCGGTCGGCCAGCGAGCGGATCGCCTCCAGCGCCGCGACCGCGTGGGCGCGCGGGACGAGGAACTCCGACTGGAGCTCGTCGCCGTTGCTCGGCGTGAAGTCCATCCGGAAGTGCGGCAGGCGGTCGTGCCACGGGCCGGGCTCGCCCAGCTGCGCGGTGCAGTTCACGGGGTCGATGCCGGGCAGCGGGTGGCGGGGGCCGTCGGCGGGCGTCGCACCGAAGAGCTCGGTGCGCAGCCGGTAGTCGGGCGTGACGCGCGTCTTGCGCCAGACCTGAGCGATCGTGTCGCCGGTCCAGTCGGTGAAGAGGCTCACGGAGTCCGCGCTGCTGGTCAGCTCGTCGAGGTGCTCCAGCGCGGCGGTCCACGGCAGGTCGAGGTGGACCTCCTGGGCGACGTCGAAGGTGGGCTCGATGTCGAGGGTGACGCGGGCGGCGACGCCCAGGGCCCCCAGCGCGACGACCGAGCCGGCGAAGTCGGCGTCGCCGCGGCGGACCGTCCTGATCGCCCCGTCGGGGCCGACGATCTCGAGCGCGGCGACCGCAGCGGCGAGGTTCTGACTCCGGTCGCCCGACCCGTGCGTGGCCGTGGCGACCGCGCCCGCCACGGAGATGTGCGGCAGCGAGGCGAGGTTGTGCACGGCCCAGCCGGCGGGGTGCAGGTGCTGCGCGAGCGTGCCGTACCGCGTGCCGGCGGTGACCGTCACGGTCCGCGCGTCCGCGTCGATCTCCGGGGCAGCCTCGAGGCCGTCCAGGACGACGAGGGCGGCGGGGTCGTCGGCGAGGTCGTTGAAGCAGTGTCGGGTGCCCAGGGCCCGGATCCTCGGCGATCCCGCGACCAGCTCCTGCAGCTCGGGCACGGTGCTCGGGTGGTGCACGACCGGCGCGCGGTACGTGTAGTTGCCGGCCCAGTTGGTCAGTGTCACCGGTCCAACCTACGACCCGCCCGTGAGGAAGATGTCGAACAGGCTGGGGTCGTGCGCGTGCACGAGGACCAGGAAGACGATGAGGTCGAACAGCAGGTGCACGGCGACGACGTAGCTCAGCGACGCGGTCCGGCGGAAGATCCAGCCCTGGATCAGCGCGAACGGGATGGTCAGCAGCGGACCCCACTCGCGGTAGCCCAGCTCCCACAGGAACGACACGAACACCGTCGCCTGGAGCAGGTTGGCCAGCCAGAACGGGAAGTGCGGGCGCAGCAGGGCGAGCACCACGCAGATGAAGAACAGCTCGTCCCAGATGCCCACCGCGTTGACCCCGACGAACAGCCGCGCGATGTCGCCGGCCCCGTCGAGGTCCGGCCAGTTCCGCCACACGCCTGAGCCGAGGAAGTACGCGGGCAGGATCAGGTAGGCGGCGATCGCGACAGCCACCAGGTAGAGCGCTTGCCAGCGGTCCCAGCGGCGGCCCGTGCGTACCGGGAAGTGGATCTTGTCGTCGTGGAAGACCCTGCTGGAGATGAGCGTCGGGACGACGACGGCCAGGCCCAGCGCCACCGTGAACTTGAGCATGCCCACGTTCGACAGGTCGGCCTTCAGCGAGATCGTGCTGATGATCACCTGGCCGAGGGCGATGAGCGCGAGGTCCTTGCCGAGGCGCTTGTCGACGACCAGCCCGAGCGCGACGCCCAGCACCAGCGGCAGGTAGCCGAGCGGGCGGACGTGGACAGCGAACAGCAGGACGGCCGCGCCGCAGACGAGGACCGCGGCGAGGACGCGGCCGGCCGTGTGGCGGGTCAGCCGCGGGATGTCGACGGCGGGAGCTGCGTCGTGCACGGTCGGCCTCCAGGGTGTGGACCGTCAGTCTGTCTGGTCACCCCGCACTGGGCGACACTTGCGCGATGGACCTCCCGCGCATCGCCATCACCTACTGCACGCAGTGCCGCTGGCTCCTGCGGGCCGCCTGGTACCAGCAGGAGCTGCTGACCACGTTCCACCGGGAGCTGGGGGAGGTGGCGCTGCGACCGGCGACCGGTGGCGTGTTCCAGGTTGAGGTGGACGGCGCGCTGGTGTGGGACCGGGCGGAGCGGGGTGGGTTCCCGGACCTGCCCGAGCTGAAGCGGCTGGTGCGGGACCTGGTGGCGCCGGACAAGCCGCTGGGGCACTCGGAAGGCTGACCCGGGCGGACATACCTGGACATAGGTGCAGGTGGACCAGGGTCCAGCACCAGGTGGACAGTCGTAGACGTGTCGCGCCGGGCGTCGATACGTTCGCCGCGGACCGGCAGGGAGAGCGACCCAGCCGGTCCGCCAAGGACGACGCCGAGGGTGGCCGGCCGGGACGACGGGGACCTGGCCGGCCCCATGGCGGGTGGGTGGCCGACAGCGGGGGCACGTCGGCCACCCACCCGTACATCCGCCGACGGGTGCGTCCCGCCCGCGACCGGAGCCGGCGAGCGGGACGCGTCGAGGTCAGGCGCCCGTCGGACGCGGGCAGGAGACGCCCGTGCCACCCAGGCCGCAGTAGCCGTTCGGGTTCTTGTCGAGGTACTGCTGGTGGTAGCCCTCGGCGTAGTAGAACGTGCCGGCGTCGTCGGCCGACCGGATCTCCGTGGTGATCTCCCCGAAGCCGGACCGCGTCAGCCGCGGCTGGTACGCGTCGCGCGTCGTGCGCGCAGCAAGCTCCTGCTCGGGCGTGGTGGTGTAGATCGCGGACCGGTACTGGGTGCCGACGTCGTTGCCTTGCCGGTACCCCTGCGTCGGGTTGTGGGACTCCCAGAAGGTGCGCAGCAGGTCCTCAGCCGAGACGACCGACGGGTCGTACGCGACCAGCACCATCTCGGTGTGCCCGGTCAGCGCGGTGCACGTCTCCTCGTAGGTGGGGAAGGGCGTGAACCCACCCTGGTAGCCGACCGCGGTGGTCACCACGCCGGGGATCGTCCAGAAGGTGCGCTCGGCGCCCCAGAAACAGCCCATCGCGACGTAGAGGACCTCGGTGCCGTCGGGCCACGGCCCCTGCAGGGGGGTGCCGAGGACGGTGTGGGTCGTCGGGAGGGAGTAGGGGTAGCGGTCGCGTCCGGCGAGCGCCTTCTCGGGGGCCACCATCGTGGTCTTGAGGGCAGATCCAAACAGCCAGTTCATGGTCGTGATCCTCTCCGGGAGCCCGGTTGGTCACCTGGGTCCTCCCGGGATCTGCAACGGTGCGCACCCGGTCCGTGTTCCCAGGAGCGTGGGAATCTCTTGACCGAACCAATACCAGACCGAGAGCGCACGATCGCATGACCATGAGCGCACCAACGGCGCACCCCTGAGCCCCCAGCGGGGCGGTTCCGTCGCGAGCGCCTAGCCTTGACCCGTGACGAACCACGCGACCCCCCACGACGACGACTGGGCCTCCGCAGGCTTCTCGACCCGCGCCATCCATGCAGGTCAGGACCCGGACCCCACCACCGGGGCGGTCGTCCCGCCCATCTACGCGACCTCGACGTACAAGCAGGACGGCGTCGGCGGGCTGCGCGGCGGGTACGAGTACTCGCGCTCGGCCAACCCCACACGCACGGCGCTCGAGTCGGCGCTGGCCGCGGCCGAGGGGGGAGCGGCGGGCTTCGCGTTCTCGTCGGGCCTCGCGGCGGAGGACACGCTGCTGCGCGCGACCCTGCGCCCGGGTGACCACGTCGTCGTCCCCAACGACGCGTACGGCGGCACGTACCGCCTGATCGCGCGCGTCTTCGGGCCGTGGGGCATCGAGCACACGCCGGTCGACCTGTCCGACCCCGACGCGGTGCTCGCCGCGATCCAGCCGGGCCGCACGAAGGTGGTCTGGGTGGAGACGCCGACCAACCCGCTGCTGGGCATCGCCGACATCGCCGTGCTCGCGGCCCACGCCCGCGCGGCCGGCGCGCTGCTGGTCGTCGACAACACCTTCGCGACGCCGTACCTCCAGCAGCCGCTCGCGCTCGGTGCGGACGTCGTCGTGCACTCGACCACCAAGTACATCGGCGGGCACTCCGACGTCGTCGGTGGGGCGCTCGTCGTCGCGGACGGTGCCCAGCTCCCGGTGGGGCTCGACGGTCCGACGGGGACGACGAGCCTGGCCGACGCCGTGCGGTTCCACCAGAACGCGTCGGGCGCGGTGGCGGGGCCGTTCGACGCCTGGCTGACCCTGCGCGGGCTCAAGACGCTCGCCGTGCGGATGGACCGGCACGAGAGCAACGCGCGCGCGGTCGCGGAGTTCCTGGCGGGGCACGACGCCGTCACGTCCGTGATCTACCCCGGCTTGGACAGCCACCCCGGGCACGAGGTGGCCGCGCGCCAGATGAGCGGGTTCGGTGGCATGGTCTCGTTCCGCACCGGCAGCGAGTCGTCGGCGCTGGCGTTCTGCGGCGCCACCCACGTGTTCACGCTCGCGGAGTCGCTCGGCGGCGTCGAGTCGCTGGTCGAGCACCCGCACAAGATGACCCACGGGTCGGTGGCGGGCACCGCGCTCGAGGTGCCCGACGACCTCGTGCGCCTGTCGGTCGGCATCGAGGACGTCGCGGACCTGCTCGCGGACCTCGACGCCGCGCTGGCCGCCGGGCGCGACGCGTGAGCGCCCCGGTCGAGACCGCGAAGCCCGTCGGCGACCAGGCGGTCCCGTCGTCGGTCCGCAACGCCGCCGCCTGGTCCTGGCGGCTGCTGCTCATCGGCGCCGCGCTCGCGGTGCTGCTGTGGCTCCTGAGCGAGCTCAAGGTCGTCGTCGTCCCCATCGCGGTCGCGCTGCTGCTCACCGTGCTCCTCACGCCGTTCGTCGGCTGGGTCCAGCGGACGGCACGCCTGCCCCGGGCCGCGGCCGTGGGGGTCGGGCTGGTGGCCCTGATCGCCGTGGTGGCCGGTCTGCTCACGCTCGCGGGGCGCTCGATCGTCAAGGGCTTCGGGGAGCTGTGGGACCAGGCGGCGCAGGGCATCGACAAGCTGACCACCTGGTTGGCCGAGGGCCCGCTCCAGCTGACCACCACCGACATCTCCGGCTGGATGGACAGGCTGCAGGCCTCGCTCAGCGGCGGCAGCTCCGAGCTGGTCTCCGGGGCGCTGCACGCGACGACCACCGTCGCGCACGTCGCCGCCGGCTCGCTCATCGCCCTGTTCTGCACGTTCTTCTTCCTGCTCGACGGCCGCACCATCTGGGCGTGGGTCGTCGGGCTGCTGCCGCGCGGGTCCCGCGAGCACGTCCACCAGGCCGGTCGGCGCGGGATCGTCACGCTCGGTGCCTACACGCGGACGCAGATCCTGGTCGCCGCCGTCGACGCGCTCGGCATCGGGCTCGGCGCGGCGATCCTCCAGGTGCCGCTCGCGCTCCCGCTGGCCGTGCTGGTGTTCCTGGGGTCGTTCATCCCGATCGTGGGCGCCGTCGTCACCGGCTCGGTCGCGATCCTCGTGGCGCTCGTGTCGAACGGGCCGGCGTCGGCCATCTGGATGCTCGCCGTCGTGGTGCTGGTGCAGCAGCTCGAGGGGCACGTGCTCCAGCCGTTCCTCATGGGCCACGCCGTCTCGCTCCACCCGGTCGCGGTCCTGCTGTCGGTGGCGGCCGGGTCGTTCGTCGCCGGGATCGTGGGCGCGCTGTTCGCGGTGCCGATCGCGGCGACCCTGAACACGGTGCTCCTGTACCTGCACGGACACGACAAGTTCCCGCAGCTGGGCACCGCCGACCACGTGCCCGTCCGGGGTCGAGGGCACCCGGTGCTGGACCGGTCCATCGCGCAGGTGGCCGAGGCGACGTCCGAGCGCGTCGCCACGCAGGCGGAGGCCGCGGACCGTGCCGACGACGACCCGCCCGCCCCGGTGGCGGGCACCGAGGCCGACGACGCCGGCGAGCCCGGCGGGCCGACACCGTCGGACGCCCGATGACCGGTCTGGCCGACGTCCGGGCCGCCGCGACGCTGTTGGAGGGAGTCGCGGACCGCACGCCGGTGCAGCTGAGCCGTGCCCTCTCGCAGGTGTGCGGCGCGGAGGTGTGGCTCAAGTGCGAGAACCTCCAGCGGGCGGGGTCGTTCAAGCTCCGCGGCGCGTACGTGCGGATGGCCAGGCTGTCGCCCGAGGAGCAGGCGCGCGGCGTCGTCGCGGCCAGTGCCGGCAACCACGCGCAGGGCGTGGCGCTCGCCGCCCGGATGCTCGGCCTCACAGCCGTGGTGTTCATGCCGGCCGACGCCGCGCTGCCCAAGATCGCGGCGACGCGGGACTACGGCGCCCGGGTGGAGCTGGTCGGCGCGTCCGTGGACGAGGCCCTGGTGCACGCGCGCGAGTTCGCCGACCGCACCGGCGCGGTCCTCATCCACCCGTTCGACCACGAGGACGTCGTCGCCGGGCAGGGGACCATCGCGCTCGAGATCGTCGAGCAGGTGCCCGACGTGGCGACCGTGATCGTGCCGGTCGGGGGCGGTGGGCTGGCGGCCGGGGTGGTCGCTGCCCTGGCGGAGCTGCGGCCGGACGTGCGGGTGATCGGGGTGCAGGCTGCCCGCGCCGCCGCGTACCCCGCGTCGCTCGCCGCGGGTCACCCGATCCCCGCGCCGGAGCTGCGCACCATGGCCGACGGCATCGCGGTCGGGACGCCGGGCACCGTGCCGTTCGGGATCCTCGCGTCCCACCACGTCGAGGTGCAGTGCGTCTCCGAGGAGGACCTCTCGCGGGCGCTGCTGCTGGTCGCCGAACGCGCCAAGATGCTGGTCGAGCCCTCGGGCGCCGCTGCCGCCGCGGCCCTGATGGCGGGCGTCGGACCGATCACGGGTCCCGTGGTCGCGATCCTGTCCGGGGGCAACATCGACCCGCTGGTGCTCATGCGCGTGGTCCGGCACGGGCTCGCCTCGGCGGGCCGGTTCCTCCAGCTCCAGGTGCGGATCGACGACACCCCCGGCGCGCTCGCGGACCTGCTGCGGGCGCTGGCGGACACGGGCGGGAACGTCATGCACGTCTCGCACGCGCGGACGGTCGGGGACCTCCAGCTGGACGAGGTCGCGATCGTGGTGCAGGTGGAGACCAAGGGCCCCGACCACTGCGAGTACGTCCTCCAGCACCTGCGCGCGGCGGGCTACCGGCTCACCGACGGCTGAACGCGGAACGAGGCGCCACCCCGCTGGGTGGCGCCTCGCCGGTGGTGCGGGGGGTGCGGTCAGCCCGCGAAGGGCTTCGCGTCCGTGATCTCGACCGGGATCTCCCGACCGTTCGGCGCCTTATACGTCGTCGAGTCGCCGATCTTGCAGCCGTTGATGGCCGCACCGAGCGGGGACGTGGGCGAGAAGACCTCGATGTCGGAGGTCCCGGCGATCTCGCGCGAGCCGAGGAGGAAGACCATCTCGTCGCCGGCCACCAGGGCCGTGACCACCATGCCCGGCTCGACGACGCCGTCGTCCGGCGGGGTCCCGATCTGGACGTTGCGCAGCTTCTCCTTGAGCTCTCGGATGCGAGCAGCCTGCTTCGCCTGCTCCTCACGCGCGGCGTGGTAGCCGCCGTTCTCCTTGAGGTCACCCTCGTCGCGGGCTGCGGCGATGCGCTCGATGACCTCGGCGCTGCCCTCGCCCTCGAGGTGCGCGAGCTCGGCCGTGAGGCGGTCGTAGGCCTCCTGGGTCAACCATGTGGCCGCAGTCGTATCGGTCACGATCGCTCCTTTCCTGACGTGTGCCGGACGTGCCGGTCTGCGCTGCTCCGGGGGGTGCAGCGCACGGCAGTCCGAGCGGGCGGACGCATCGAGGGACGCGTCCGGTGATCGGGTACTGAGGGGTGCTCCCGCCGCTCCCCGCTCGTTCTGGACGCCATGGTGGCGCCGGACCGGGGCGGCGGTGAAACGAACAGGATAGCAAGGACGGGCAGGCGCAGACCGACGTTCAGCCGCAGAACGGCGTCGTCACGGGGCGGAGGGCTCCTCGACGAGCTCGCACGGTTCCACGGTCCCGCTCACCGCCAGCTCGGTCGTCTGCACGGTGGCGGTGACGCGGCGGGTCGCCGAGTCGGCCGGTCCGACCTCGACGATGCGGACGCCGACCTGGGCGTACGACTCCGACAGCGCGGTGACCGTGCACGTCACCGTCGACTCCTTGGGCTTGGTCACCTCGAACGTCACCTCGATGGTGCGCGAGTCCTCCACGTGGAACCCGACGTCCTTCCAGGACACCGGCTGACCGGCCAGGTTGAGACCGATCCAGACCACCAGCGCCACACCGACGACGCCGGCGGCGACCAGCCCCGCGCGCCCGCGCCGCACGGACCGTTCTGTGGGCTCGGGGCCGTAGCGCCCGGCCGGTGGGCGGGTGGCGGGCGACTCGGTCACGGGGCTCCTCGTGCAGGCGCGCGGGCGCACGCTCGGTGGCGCGACGACGGCGCCGGGTAGGCGATCATTGTCTCTCGTCCCACCACCCGCCCGTGCCGAGCGGACCGCGACTCCGCGGTCCCGGCGGGCCATCGGCGGGCGACCGACGGGAGGCCCGAGGTGACCGGAGAGCGGCTGCGCCTGATGGCGGTGCACGCCCACCCCGACGACGAGTCGAGCAAGGGTGCCGCGACCATGGCGAAGTACGTGGCCGAGGGCGTCGACGTCCTGGTGGTCTCGTGCACGGGTGGTGAGCGCGGCGACGTGCTCAACCCGCAGCACCCGCCGGTCGAGGGCGGCCTGGACGGCATGCGGGAGTACCGGCGCCACGAGATGGCGGCCGCCGCGGCCGCGCTCGGAGTGCAGCACCGCTGGCTGGGCTTCGTCGACTCCGGTCTGCCCGAGGGGGACCCGCTGCCTCCGCTGCCGGAGGGGTGCTTCGCGCTGGTCCCGCTGGAGGAGGCGTCGGCCCCGCTGGTCGAGCTGGTGCGCGAGTTCCGGCCGCACGTCATCACCACGTACGACCCGTCGGGCGGCTACCCGCACCCCGACCACATCATGTGCCACCGGGTATCGATGGAGGCGTTCGAGGCGGCAGGCAGCCCGGACCGCTACGTCGGGCTGGGCCAGCCGTGGACGCCGTCGAAGCTCTACTACAACCACGGCTTCTCGCTCGCGCGCATGCGGGCCGTGCACGACGCGATCGTCGCCGCCGGCCGCGAGTCCCCGTTCGGTGACTGGCTCGACTCCCGGCAGGCGCGCGAGGTGCCCGAGCGTGAGGTGACCACGCGCATCGAGTGCTCGGCGTACTTCGGCCAGCGTGACGACGCGCTGCGGGCGCACGCCACGCAGATCGACCCCGACGGCTTCTTCTTCGCGGTCCCGCGCGAGCTCGAGATCGCCCAGTGGCCCACCGAGGAGTACGAGCTGGCCGGCTCGCGCGTGCCCGTCACGCTCCCGGAGGACGACCTGTTCGCCGGGCTGCGCTCATGATCGTCGCCCTGCTCGCTGCCGCGCCGAGCCCGTCGCCGTCGGACGTGACCATCGACGGGACGCCGGTCGGGTCGCCGGGGTTCCTCGGCTTCGTGTTCACGTTCGCGCTCGCGATCGCGGTGGTGTTCCTGTTCCTGTCGCTGACCAAGCAGCTGCGCATCGTCGACCGACGGGCGAAGGCGCTCGGGCTCGACGACGACGAGGACGACCGGTCGACCGGTCCGCACGCCGACCTCGGCGTGGTCGACGCCGGCGCGGCCGGGCCCGACCTCGAGGTCGACGCGGACGTCGAGGTCGCGCCCAAGGACGTGCACCCCGACGACGAACCGGGAAGCCCTGCTCGATGAGCACCGCACCCCAACCGCCGCAGCGCCCGTCGGTGCGCGTGACGGTGGCGCAGCTCCAGGTCAGCGACGACCACACGGCCAACCGGCAGGTGGTCGAGGACGCGTTCCGCACCGCGGCGCGCACCCGTGCGGACGTGCTGGTGCTCCCGGAGTACGCGTCCGGCTTCGACCCGCGCGGCGTCGGCGCGGAGCACGCGGAGCCGCTGGACGGACCGTTCGTGACCATGCTGCGCGACCGCGCCCGGGCGACCGGCGTGGCGGTGCTGGCGGGCACGACGCTGCCGGGCGACGGCGGCGACGCCCGTGCGGTGAACGCGGTCGTGGCCGTCGACGGCACCGGCGCGCTGGTGGGGGTCTACCGCAAGGTGCACCTGTACGACGCGTTCGGCCACAAGGAGTCGGACCGGCTGGTGCCCGGACCCGTGGACGCGCCGCCGCTCGTGCTCGACATCGGCGGCCTGACCTTCGGGGTGCTCACCTGCTACGACCTGCGGTTCCCCGAGTCGGCCCGCCGGCTGGTCGACGCCGGCGCGCAGGTGCTCGTCGTGCCCGCCGCCTGGGCGTCCGGGGAGCTCAAGGCGATGCACTGGCGGACGCTGGCGATCGCCCGCGCGATCGAGAACACCGCCGCGGTGGTCGCCGTCGGGCAGGCCGGCAAGGGCGTCACCGGGCGGTCGCTGGTCGTCGCGCCCGACGGCGTCGTCGGCCTGGAGATGGACGAGCAGCCCCAGGTGCGGACGGTGGACCTGGACGGCGCGGCGCTGCTGCGCGTCCGCGAGCAGAACCCGTCGCTGGCCAACCGCCGGTACACGGTCGTGCCCGTCGCCTGAGGCTCAGGCGGAGCCGTACGACGCGATCGACACCGCGACGTAGTGGCACCCGTACCCGACCACGGTGAGCACGTGGAAGATCTCGTGGAACCCGAACCAGCGCGGGCTCGGGTTGGGACGCTTGGTGCCGTAGACGATCGCACCGAGCGTGTACGCGAGCCCGCCGCCGGCGATGAGCACCAGGATGGCCAGCCCTCCGGAGCGGTAGAACGACGGGAAGAACCAGACCGCCACCCAGCCGAGCGCCACGTACACGGGCACGTAGACCCACCGGGGAGCGTTGAGCCAGAAGATCCGCGCCAGCGTGCCGATCAGGGCGCCGGTCCACACGACGATGAGCAGCGTGCGGGCGGTGTCCGCGGGCAGCAGGAGCACTGACAGCGGCGTGTACGTGCCCGCGATGATGAGGAAGATGTTGGTGTGGTCCAGCCGGCGCAGCACGGCGGATGTCCGGGGAGACCAGTGCCCGCGGTGGTAGATCGCGCTGGTGCCGAACAGCATGATGGCGGTGAGCCCGAACACCGCGGTGGACCACTTCGCCGTCGGTGTCGGGGAGAGCACGACGAGCACGATCGACGCGACGATCACGAACGGCGTGACGCCCGCGTGGATCCAGCCCCGCAGGTGCGGCTTGATGCTCTCAGTGACCCGCTCGACTCGCTCGACGAGGCCGTCCGGCTCGTCGTGACCGCCCAGGGCCGTTCCCGGCTGCTGTCCCGGAGCGGACGCGGGGGTGGAGCTCATGGAACGGACTCTCTTCGTCAGCGGGGAACCTACGATCCCGTAGGTTACGACACCGTAGGTAGGAGTGTCGAACCCGTGCCGGCACCGTGCCGAACGTACCGCGCGCGCGGCGCGAGCACCTCCGGCCCGGGGCGGACGACCGGGCCCGCGGGGCACGCCCGGCGAGTACGGTGAGCGGGTTCCCGTCGGCTGAACGAAGGAGTGCGCGTGCGTCTGCCCCGCCCGCTCTACGGGCTGTACGAACGCCAGCTCGCCGCGTCGCTCCCGAAGGACGGGCTGCCGCGCCACGTCGGGGTCATCCTCGACGGCAACCGGCGCTGGGCGCGCAGCGTGGGCGAGTCGACGCGGCACGGGCACCAGGCGGGCGCCGACAAGATCGCGGACCTGCTCCAGTGGAGCGAGGACATCGGCGTCGAGGTGGTCACGCTGTGGATGCTCTCCACGGACAACCTCTCCCGCGGCGCCGACGAGCTCGAGCAGCTGCTCGGCATCATCGAGGACGCGGTCGGCACGCTCGCCGCCACGGGCCGCTGGCGCATCCAGGCGGTCGGCGCGCTCGACCTGCTGCCCGACCACACGGTCAAGGCCCTGGTCTCGGCCCAGGACGCCACCGCCGGCGTGGTCGGCCTGCACGTCAACATCGCCGTCGGGTACGGCGGGCGGCGTGAGATCGCCGACGCCGTGAAGTCGTTCCTGCGGCAGCACGCCGATGCGGGCTCCAGCCTCGACGAGCTGGCGGAGGCGTTCGACGTCGAGCACATCGCCGAGCACCTGTACACCAAGGGGCAGCCGGACCCCGAGCTGGTCATCCGGACGTCGGGGGAGCAGCGCCTCGGTGGCTTCCTGCTCTGGCAGAGCGCGCACTCGGAGTTCTACTTCTGCGAGGCCTACTGGCCCGACTTCCGCCGTGTGGACTTCCTGCGGGCGGTCCGCGCCTACGCCGCCCGGGAGCGTCGCGGCGGTCGCTGAGGGTTCACCCGGCGGCTGTGTGAACGTCATGTGACATCTGCGCGTGTCGTGCTGGACGGGTCCTGCCCCGGGCGTACGTTCCGCCGTAGAGGACAGCGACCGTTGTCCCCGGGAGGCCAGCCCATGGAGCATCCGCTCCGGGAGGAGGGTCGGATCCGGCCCTCTGTTCCTGGAGGGGCCGACCGCCCCCGTCCCGTCGCCGTACGTCGGTGCGTGGTCCTGCTCTGGCAGGACGCCGGTGTCCGGTGCTCGTCTCGGCGCACCTAGCGCCGGAGGGAGCCTGCCGTGGTCAGCAAGGCGCAGCACGACCCCCAGTCGGTCGAGACCGATGAGCTGGGTCAGTCTCGAAAGACCCACGTGCTCGACACCTCGGTGCTCCTCTCAGACCCGCGGGCGATCCTGCGGTTCGCGGAGCACGACGTGGTCCTCCCCGTCGTCGTCATCACGGAGCTCGAGGCCAAGCGGCACCACGCCGAGCTCGGCTACTTCGCCCGGGCCGCCCTGCGGATGCTCGACGACCTGCGCATCGAGCACGGCCGGCTCGACATCCCGATCCCCCTCGGTGACGACGGCGGCACCCTGCGCGTCGAGCTCAACCACACCGACCCCACCGTGCTGCCGGCCGGCTTCCGGCTGGGCGACAACGACACCCGGATCCTCGCCGTCGCGGCCAACCTCGCGGCCGAGGGCAAGGACGTCGTCGTCGTCTCCAAGGACCTGCCGATGCGGGTCAAGGCGTCGGCCGTGGGGCTGTGCGCGGAGGAGTACCGGGCCGAGCTGGCCGTCGACTCCGGCTGGACCGGCATGGATGCCCTCGACCTGGCCGAGCAGCAGATGGCGAACCTCTGGGAGCACGAGACGGTGCCGCTGGCCGAGATCGCGACGGGGTTCACCCCGATGAGCGCCAGCGGGAACCAGACCCCCAACGACATGCTCTGCCACACCGGCGTCGTCCTGCACAGCCCCCGCGGCTCGGCGCTCGGCCGCGTGACGGCAGACAAGCACGTGCAGCTGGTGCGCGGCGACCAGGACGTGTTCGGGCTGCACGGCCGCAGCGCGGAGCAGCGGATCGCGATCGACCTGCTGCTCGACGAGGAGATCGGGATCGTCTCGCTCGGCGGACGCGCCGGCACGGGCAAGTCGGCTCTGGCGCTTTGCGCGGGCCTCGAGGCCGTCCTGGAGCGCCGGCAGCACCGCAAGGTCATGGTGTTCCGACCGCTGTACGCGGTGGGCGGCCAGGACCTCGGCTACCTGCCGGGGAGCGCCGACGAGAAGATGAACCCCTGGGCGCAGGCCGTGTTCGACACCCTGGGCGCGCTGGTGTCCAAGGAGGTCGTCGAGGAGATCATGGACCGCGACATCCTCGAGGTCCTGCCCCTCACCCACATCCGCGGACGCTCCCTGCACGACGCGTTCGTGATCGTCGACGAGGCGCAGTCGCTCGAGCGCAACGTCCTGCTGACGGTGCTCTCGCGCATCGGGCAGAGCTCGCGCGTGGTCCTCACGCACGACGTGGCCCAGCGCGACAACCTGCGCGTCGGGCGCCACGACGGCGTCGCCGCGGTGATCGAGGCGCTCAAGGGGCACCCGCTGTTCGCGCACATCACGCTCACGCGCTCCGAGCGGTCGCCCGTCGCGGCCCTCGTCACGGAGCTGCTGGAGGGCATCGAGGTCTGATCGGCCTCCGGACGCCCGGGCTCCCCGCCACGCGGAGGGGCCCGGGCGTTCAGCTGTGCCGGTGTGCCGCGTCCAGCTCCCGGACCAGCGCGCCGAGCCCGACGCGGAGCGCGTGCCGTTCCTGCTCAGTCAGCCCGGCGAGCAGCCGGCCGTGGTGCTCCCGGAGCTCCGCGCCCACGCGCGCCGCGACGTCGCTGCCCTCCGCGGTGAGCTCCAGGCGGTACAGGCGACGGTTGTCGGCCTGGCGCTCGCGCCGCAGCCATCCGCGCCCCTCCATCCCGGCGGCGAGCCGGCTGACCGTGCTCTTCTCCAGGCCCAGCCGGTCGGCGAGCTCCTGCTGCGACAGGGGCCCGGCGGCGGCGAGCTCGCCGAGCGCGAACGTCTCGGACATCGACAGCCGCACGCCGGCGTGCTCGTGCGGCGTCTGGACCGACTCGAGCAGGCCGCTCGTACGCGCGAGCTGCTGGAAGAACCGGCTCAGGTCGTCGTCGGGAAAGGTTGTGTTGTACAACTGTTGCGCCTACTGTCGTCGTAAGAGTTGTGACGCACAACTGTAGGGGAGAAGCTCCATGACCGACACCGACCACCACCAGCACGACCACCAGCACGGGCGTGGTCGTCTGCACGGCCGCCTGACCCCGCACGGGCACGGCATGGGGCCGATGAACGACCCGGGGCGGTACGAGCGCGTCTCCGGTCGCCTGGCGGGCCGGCTCTACCGTCGCGTCGCCCGCGACGTCGCTGCCCTGCGGCTCCCCGGCGGAGCGCGCGTGCTCGACGTCGGCACCGGACCCGGGACGATGCCACGCCGCATCGCCGAGTCCGCTCCCGGGCTCCAGGTCGACGCGATCGACGTCTCGCCCGAGATGATCGCCTGGGCGCAGCAGAGAGCGACGCCCGGCGTGACCTTCGCGGTCGCCGACGTCGCGGAGCTGCCCTGGCCCGACGCCACCTTCGACCTCGTCGTGTCCACCCTCAGCCAGCACCACTGGGCCGACGTGGACGCCGGCCTGCGGGAGGTCCGACGGGTGCTGCGACCCGGCGGGCAGGCGTGGGTCTACGACGTGCGGTGGGCGCTCCCGCAGGAGGAGTCCGTGACCGCGTCGCTCGGCACCGGCACCTCCGTCGTGCGCGAGCGGCGGCTCGCCCGGACGTCGTGGCTGAACCCCGTCGGTCGCCTGGTCCTGCGCCCGGAGTGACCCGCGTCAGCCCTGGACGAGCCTCCCGTCGGCGATGTGCAGCACGCGGTCGGCCAGCGAGACCATGAGCGGGTCGTGCGTGGACACGATCGCGGTCATCCCCTCGGCCTCGACCACGGCGCGGATGAGGGCCATGACGGCCGTCCCGGTCTCGGTGTCCAGCTGACCGGTGGGCTCGTCGGCCACCAGCAGGCGGGGGGAGTTGGCCAGCGAGCGGGCGATGGCGACGCGCTGCTGCTGCCCACCGGACAGCTCGCCGGGCCGCTGCAGCGCGTGCGGGCCGAGGCCGACCAGGTCGAGGAGGAGCTGCACGCGGGCCTCGCGGTCCTTGGTGGGCAGCTTGCGCAGGCGCAGCGGTACGCCCACGTTCTCCGCGGCGGACAGCACGGGGACGAGTCCGAAGGTCTGGAACACGAACGAGACGACGTCGCGCCGCAGCTCGACCAGGCCCCGCTCGTCGAGCGTCGAGACCTCGCGCCCGTCGACGATCACGCGGCCGCCGTCCGGACGGTCGAGGCCGCCGATCACGTTGAGCAGCGTGGTCTTGCCCGACCCAGAGCGCCCGACGAGCGCGACCAGCTCGCCCGGCGCGATGGTGAACGAGACGTCCTGGAGCGCGTGCACGGCCGCCGAGCCCGTGCCGTAGGTGCGGCTGACGTGCTCGACCCGGACGACCGCGTCCGTGCCGGCGGGTGCGGTCGTCGCCGTCGTGGTGGGTGCGGTCATCGGTCGGCCTCCTGCTCGGCGGGAGTCGCCTGCGTGTGTGTCGCCGAGTGGCGGCCGCCCGGCCTGGGCGCCGTCGGCGCGGGCCTGTCCGGCCAGAGCGACACGTGCGACTCCTCGAGCGCCAGCCGCACGCGCCCGACGAGGTTCAGGGCCTCGCGGTACTCCCGCGGCAGCTGCACCCGGCCCGCCCGGTCGAGCACGGCCAGCTCCTCGGCGACGACGTGCTCAGTGCCGTCGTCGCGCGTGTGGGTGCGCCGCACGACCTCCGAGCTGGTGCGCCCGTCGCGGATGGACACGGTCCGCTGGACGTGCTCGCTCACCCCGGGATCGTGCGTGACGACCACGACGGTGGTGCCCAGCTCGCGGTTGACCGTCCGTAGGCCCTCCAGGACGTCGTGCGAGGTCGCGGAGTCCAGCTCCCCGGTGGGCTCGTCGGCGAACAGGACCTGCGGGGAGTTGGCCAGGGCGACCGCGATGGCGACACGCTGCTGCTCGCCGCCGGACATCTGACCGGGCCGACGGTCCGCGCAGTAGCCGACCCCGAGGACCTCCAGCAGCTCGGTGGCCCGCCGGTCACGCTCCTTGCGGCGCACTCCGGCGAGCGCCATCGGGAACGCGACGTTCTCCGTCCCGCTCAGGTACGGCACCACGTTGCGGGCGGTCTGCTGCCAGACGAACCCGACCATCGACCGCCGGTACTCCACCCGTTGTGCGCTCGACATGGACATGAGGTCCCACGGACCCACCCGCACCTTGCCGGCGGTAGGGACGTCCAGCCCGGACAGCACCGACAGCAGGGTCGACTTCCCCGAGCCGGAGGCACCGACGATCGCCACCAGCTCGCCGTCCTCGACGAGCAGGTCGAGGCCCTGCAGCGCCTGCACCTCGACGCCCTCGGACTGGTAGATGCGGACCAGGGAGTCGCACACGATGAGCGCGTGCTCCCCGAAGTCACCCGTGCGCTGACGGGCACGTGCCTCGAGCGCGCCGAGGGTCGGCTCCTCGATCGTCTGCACCGCGTTCATCAAGGCCTCCTGCGCATCGTGCCGGTGTCTGTCACGTTCATCGCTCGCCCACCCGGAGCACCTCGCCCAGCCGGTCCCGCCGCCGGACCGCGGACTCCACGCCGACCGCGACGGCGAGCGCGCCCAGCACCGCGACGGTCGCTCCCAGGATCGGGACCCAGGTGACCTGCAGCGATGTCGCCGCGGGGTCACCCGTGAGCAGGTCGAGCCCGAGCGAGCCGGTGAGCACCCAGGGGACCGCGATCCCGATCGCCGTCCCCGCCAGGACCGCGGCGAGCGCCAGCGGGGCCAGCTCGCCGAACGTCATCGCGCGCGCGGTCCGGGCGTCGAGCCCGAGCGTCCGGAGCGCGGACAGCGTGCGGCCGCGCTCGCGGCTGGTCGCCACGACGGTGAGCACCAGCCCGAGGGCCGCGTAGCCGGCCAGGACCAGACCCGTCGCGACGAGGAGGGCGAGCAGGCCAGCGTTGAGCGGGGACGCCCGCCAGGTGCTCAGCCACTCGTCGCGCTCGGTCACGGTGATCCCCGGGGAGCCGGCCACTCCTGCGTCCCGCACGGCGGCCACGGCACCGGGACCGTCCACCCAGGTCGTCGTCGCCGGCAGCTCGTCGCCGGAGGCCTCGACGAACACTGCTCGGTCGACCACCACCACGCCCGTGGCAACGGACAGGGTCGACGCGCTGGTCGGCAGGACCGGAGGGTTCTCCGCGGTGCCGACGACGTCGAGGTCGACGAACTCGGTCGCGCCCATGAGGGCCGGTGCGATGAGCTCGGACGTCCGCTGGAGCGCCGGCGAGATGAGTGCCGGGACCCCGCCGCCGCCCGCCGACCCGAGCGCCGCCAGGCCGGGGTCCACCGTACGGTCGTGGGCGACGAGGATCTGCGCCAGGGGGACGGAGTCGACGAGCAGCACCCGCGCCTTGACCCCGCTCGACCGCCCGAACGTCCGCTCGCTCAGCACGGCGGCGCCGGCGACGGCCGTGACACCGGGTGCGTCGCGCAGCACGTCCACCACCGCGGGGTCGAGCTTCCCGTCGATGCGGACCTGCGCCCCGACCACGATGTCCGCGGCGACGCCCTGCCCCGCGGTGACCGTGACGGCGGTGGTACCGCAGAAGACCACGAGGGCGATGGCGATCGTCAGGGTGAGGAGGGGGACGCGCGTGCCCGCGGTGTGCCCGGCGCGGGCGGTCGCGACCACGGGCACCAGCGAGCGCTGCCGGGCGGCGAGGCCGGACAGGCCGCGCAGCAGTGGTGGGAGCGCGCGCGCCAGGAGCACCGTCGCGGCGCCAGCGAGGAGGACGGGGGTGGCGGCGAGCAGCAGGTCGACGCTGCCCGTGGCGGTCTGCACGAGCCCGCGCCCTCGCGCCGACACCAGCGCCGCCGCGGCGACCGCCACGAGCGCGAGCTCGGCGGTCAGACGGCGCGCGCGACGACGGCCGAGCACGCGCTCGCGGTCCGCCCGGTTGGCGGGCAGCCGACGTCCCGTCCAGGCGCCGGCCACCACCACGGCGGCGGCGATCGCAGGGGCGGTCGCGGCGACCAGCACGATCGCCGCGGCCACCACCCAGGTCCCTCGGGGGTCGGGCGCGACCAGCCAGGCGCCCGTCGCACCGGCGGCCGTGGCGAGGGCGACGATCGGCACGCTCTCCACCAGCCCGCGCAGGCCAACCGACGCGACGGACGCACCGCGGGCGCGCTCGGCGAGCAGGAACGTCTCGCGCCGGACCACCAGCAGCCGCGCGGCGAGGACGAGCGTCAGCGCTCCCACCGCTCCGAGGCCCACGAGGAGCACCGACGTCTGCGCCGTGCCCGCGAGCAGGCGGGCGTCGGCGGCCTGCAGCACGGTGTCGAGGTCGCTGTCGACCGAGGGCGTCCGCCCGTCCGACCCGGTCAACGGACCCGGCATCGCGATGAGCTGCGTGACCGCCCGGGCGACCGTCCGCGTGTCGGTGGCGCGCAGGTCCGCCGGGTCGGCGGGGAACCGGAAGGCCGTGGTGATCGACTTCGTGGACTGCATCGCCAGCATCGCGTCGGGCAGGGAGGCGTCCGACGTGAGGAGACCAGCGCGGCCGGCGACGTCGGCCACCGCGGGCGGCGGCTGGAGGTCCAGCAGGTCGGCGAAGGTGGACCACACGGGCGACGCGGGGTCGACCGCCTCGTACAGGCCGGTCACGACGGCCACGGCCTCGCCGCGGGTGGGGCCGGTGAGCGGCAGCCGTGCGCCGACGGTGATCCCGAGCCGGTCCGCGGCGGTGGCCGACATCCCGACCTCGACCAGGCGCGGGTTCGGCGATCCGACCGGGTGCTCGGGGGTCATGCGCGGCTCGACCCCCGTCACCCACCGGACGAGGGGGTCGGGAGTGGTCGGGGTGCCGAGGTGCACGATCCGGGTGGCCACGAAGCCGTCGGCCAGCCGCGCGGTGAGCGGGGAGCTCTGGACCGCCGTCACCACAGGCCCGGTCACGGCGGCGAGGGGTGCTGGGAGCGACTTCCGCATGCTCGTCGCCGCGTTCGCCACCAGGGTCGCCGCGTTGTCGATCCGCGCGGGCCGACCGGTGGAGTCGACGGAGGCGAGTCCGGGCCCGCTGCCCAGCACGGTGACGACGTCGGCCGCCGGTCCTGCGTCGCGGACGGCTTGCTGCACACCGGCGTCGGCGGTCCGCAGCACGATCCGGGGGACCGCGAGCGCGATGAACACCGTGACCGCGAGCACGGCGGCCGCCAGGACCAGCAGGCCGGCGTCCTGCCGGCTGCGTCGGCGCGCGACCAGAGCAGCACCCGCCGTGGTCGAGTGCCAGCCCTGGGCGGTCCGTGCGCGCAGCGTCGTGATCGTCATCGCTCGTCCCCCAGCCGCAGGAGCTCGCCCGACGCCCGGCGCAGCAGCGAGCTGGTGGTGAGCGCGACGGCGCCGCCGACCAGCACGACGAGGACGACGACGAGAGTCGCCTGCGTGGGCCACGGCCACTGCACGACCACCGCCGGGACGGGCCGGCCCCCCTCGGCGGACACGGTGACCAGCGGCGCGACCACCTGGCCCAGCACGGCACCGAGGGCGAGTCCCGCGAGCAGGCCCAGCACGCCGAGGATCCCGTGCTCGACCAGCACGGACCGGACCAGGCCGGAACGCGCGGCCCCGAGGGCCTGCAAGCGGGCCAGCTCGAGGCGACGGGTGCGTACCGCCACGGTCGCACTCATGGCGAAGCCCGCGACCGCGAGGGCCACCGCGGCGATGGTCACGATCCACAGCGCGGCCTGGACGCCGACGCGTAGCGGCCCGTCGATGGCGACCTCGCGTGCCGTGACCCGGTCGACCGCGACACCGAGGTCCTCGTGCCGGACGTGCTCGACGAGGCCGGGCGCGCTCGAGTCGGGGACCTGGAGCCACCACTCGTCCAGCAGCGGGCTCGTCGACGAGCCGAGCAGGGACGCACGCGTGAGCAGGTCCCGGTCGACCAGGACGGCCGCGCCCTTGGG
The DNA here is from genome assembly GCF_013359775.1 of Cellulomonas humilata. Classification (GTDB taxonomy): domain Bacteria; phylum Actinomycetota; class Actinomycetes; order Actinomycetales; family Cellulomonadaceae; genus Cellulomonas; species Cellulomonas humilata. The sequence goes on from NZ_JABMCI010000059.1 coordinate 26,917, forward strand.
CAGACCGGGCAGGTAGGCGACCTCCCGCTCGACGACCACCGGCACGCGTACGCCGTCCAGGTCGAGCTCGAGCTCGTCGCCCTCCGCCACGCCGAGCGCGGCCACCAGGGTGTCCGTCACGACCACGGGGATCGGCCCGGGGGCGGCAAACGTCGCCGCCGCGAACCCGGATCGCCCGAAGAGCACCTCGAGCGGGTCGATCCCGCCGCTGACCAGCAGGACGTCGCCGCCGGTGCGGACCGACATCAGGGGTCGGTTGTTGTTCTCCTGCAAGGCGCCCTGGACGGTCCACGGGGCAGCGGTGATCGCGACCGGGGTCACGGTGTCCTCGGTGGCGCCGGCGGATCGCTCGACGACGCGCAGCTCCCGCAGGCTCACGTCCAGCCGCACGTCGGCCAGGCCCTGCCCGAACAGAGCCGCGGGGTCCTCCTCCGGGTCGGTGAGGATCTGCGCCACGACCCCCACCAGCTGCAGGCCCCGAGAGGTCGCCGGCAGCGTGACGGCGACGTCGTCCGTGACGCCGACCAGCGGGAGCGGCTCCAGCTCCACCGGCGTCCGAGTCCCGAGCGGGTCCTCGACCACGACGCTGACCAGCAGGACCCCGCTCACGGCGGGGGACAGGGAGGTCTCGACGTCGAGCAGGAGGCCGGTGGGTGCACCCGGGAGCGGGATGCCGGTCGCCGGCTCCGTCGGTCGCAGGGGTTCGGTGATCGTCTCCCAGGGCGGCGAGATCCGACCGCGCAGCAGCTCGGCCGCCTGGGTGGTGTCGATGGCGAGGAGGTCGACCGAGTGGCCGCGGCTCTCGCCGGGGGCGTCTGCGGGGTGTCCCAGGGTGACCGAGCGGAACGTCACCGGGCTGAGCGCTTGCACGTCGGCCAGGGCGTCGACCGTCCTCGCCTGCGCGATCCCCGAGCCGTCCACGCGGTCCAGCCGCACGTCGGTCCCCATGGCGAGGTCCACCTGGTCGCCCTGCGAGGTCCGCCACGTGTCGAGGAAGGACTGCGAGAACGAGCCGACCGCCAGTGCCAGCGTGAGCAGCAGGACCGCGCCCGCTGCCCGGCCGGGTCGTCGACCGACCTCCCACGCGGCGAGCGGGGCGATGAGAGACCGGCTGCGGGTGGCCAGCCGCTCGCCCGCGTGCGCGACCAGGGGCAGCAGCCGCAGGGCCAGGACGGCGCCGGCGAGCAGCAGCAGGGCGGGCGCTGCCACGAGGACGGGGTCGATCCGTCCTGAGCCCGCCTCGACGACGGGCGACCGGTAGGCCCGCAGCTGCCACACGGCGAGAGCCGCGAGCACCACGAGCGCGAGGTCGGCCCCGGACCGGGCGAGCCCGCCCCGGCGGTCCTGGCGGACGAGCTGCTGCTCGGCGTCGACGACGCTCCCGCGCCGCCGCAGCAGCGGTCCGAGCAGCACGCCGGCGAGCACGAAGGACGAGACGACGCAGGTGATCCACAGCGACGCGGGGCGGCCCGGGTCGTGGTGCAGTCCCGCCTCCGCAAGGAGACCGACGGAGGTGATCGCCTGGAACAGCAGGACGGCGAGCCACGGCGACACGAGCGTGGTCACCAGCGCGACGCCCGCCGCCTCGAGCGCCGCGAGCCCCAGGAGCTGACGGCCGGACGCCCCACGGGAGGACATGAGGGTCTGTTCCGGGGCGCGGCGGTCGGCGAGCAGGCGCGCCGCCAGCAGGAGGACGGTGACCGCGAGCACGACGAGCATGAGCCCGACGATGACGAGGCTGACCCGGGTCACCGCGAGGTTGCCCTGCGCCACGTCGATCGTGGCGGCCAGACGCGAGCGGAACTGGGCGGTGACCACGTCGAACTCGGTGTCGGCGACCAGCGTGGCCTGGGCGTCGTCGAGCCGCTCGCGCACGGCCTCGACCGCGCCGGGCGGGCTGTCCGCGAGCTGCGGGGACGCGACCATCCTGGCCGTCGCGACCGACCCCGTGGCGGTGAGCGACTCGGGTGCGACGACGAACGGCCCCCACGCGTCGGTGGCGATGAAGCCGAAGGAGCCGGGCACCGGGTACCGGGGGTCGTGCTGGGCGCCCTGCAGGAGGTCACGGGTCCAGAGGCTGCGCGGCTTGCCCAGCTCGTGGATGCCCACGACGACCGCGACCGTGCTCTGCTCGTACGTGGTGAGGTTCCGCAGCGGCAGCTCGGTACCGACCGTCCAGCCGTACCGGTCGGCGGCGACCTTGGGCACGGCGACCTCGACGCGGCTCTCGTCCGCCACCGCGGTGGGCCACGCACCCGCCGCCAGCGTGGCGTGGTCCGGGATCTCCGGGTTGACGGCCAGGTAGGCCATGGGGGTGCCGACCGTGTCGCCCTCGGACAGCAGCCGGTACAGCGGCGAGGTGAGCCACTGCGCACGCGTCGACGGGATGTCGCCCAGGAGGTCGTCGAGGTAGGCCTGACCGGCCTCGGTGGCGCCGAGCGGGCTGCCGCGGTCGAGGCTGAGCTCGACATCGATGTCGGTGGCTGCGGCCGGGGCACGAGTCAGGGCGGCGTCCATGGCGCGGTTCTCGCTGGAGAACAGCAGCAGCGCGAACGTGCCGAGCAGGCTCGCGCCGACGAGTGCGACGGCGAGGACGGTGGCCAGAAGGGTCCGCTGGGCGGCGGCGCGGTGGCGCAGCACGCGCAGGCTCCAGCCCATCCGACCCCCTCGTGACCTCGTCGTCCGACCGCGGACGCGCTCCTGTACCGGTCAGGTGCGCGCGGTCCAGAGAGCGTAAACGAGCAGGCCGTGGGTGTGGGAGCGATTCCGCAGACCGTGACCGAACGGTGACGTGGCCCGAGCAGGCCACGTCACCGCACGGGGCTCAGCGCTGGGGCGGGCGCGTCATGCTCAGCACGTCGAGCGCGCTGTCCAGCTGCTCCTCGGTGACCTCGCCGCGCTCGACGAAGCCCAGGTCGATCACCGCGGCGCGCACGGTGATCCCGTGCTTGACGGCGTGCTTGGCGATCTTCGCGGCGGCCTCGTACCCGATCACGCGGTTGAGCGGTGTGACGATCGACGGCGACGACTCGGCCAGGGCACGGGCGCGCTCGACGTTGGCGACCAGGCCGACCACCGTCTTGTCGGCGAGCAGCCGCGAGGCGTTGGCCAGCAGCCGGACCGACTCCAGCACGCCGGCGGCGATCACGGGGATCTGCACGTTGAGCTCGAACGACCCGCTCGCGCCGGCCCACGCGACCGTGGCGTCGTTGCCGACGACCCGCGCGGCGACCATGAGCACGGCCTCCGGGATGACCGGGTTCACCTTGCCGGGCATGATCGACGAGCCCGGCTGCAGGTCGGGGATCGCGATCTCCCCCAGGCCGGTGTTCGGGCCGGAGCCCATCCAGCGCAGGTCGTTGCAGATCTTGGTGAGGCTGACCGCGATGGTGCGCAGCGCACCGGACAGCTCGACGAGCCCGTCGCGGGAGCTCTGCGCCTCGAAGTGGTCCCGTGCCTCGGTCAGTGGCAGGCCCGTGTCCTCGCGCAGCAGCTCGATCACGCGCTGCGGGAAGCCGGCGGGGGTGTTGATGCCGGTGCCGACCGCGGTGCCGCCCAGGGGGACCTCGGCCGCGCGGGGGAGTGCGGACTCGAGCCGCTCGATCCCGTACCGGATCGCGGCCGCGTACCCGCCGAACTCCTGCCCGAGCGTCACGGGGGTCGCGTCCATGAGGTGGGTGCGGCCGGACTTGACCACCTGCGCCCACTCCACGCCCTTGGCTTCCAGCGCCTCGGCCAGGTGGGCCAGCGCGGGGATCAGGTCGCGGACCACGCCCGCGGTCGCGGCGACGTGCACGGACGTGGGGAACACGTCGTTGGACGACTGCGAGGCGTTGACGTGGTCGTTCGGGTGCACGTCGCGGCCGAGCCGCCGTGTGGCCAGCGTGGCCAGCACCTCGTTGGTGTTCATGTTCGAGCTGGTGCCCGAGCCGGTCTGGTAGACGTCGATCGGGAAGTCGCCGTCGTGCGCGCCGCTCGCGACGTCGTCGGCCGCCGCGACGATGGCGTCGGCGATGTCCTGCTCGAGCACCCCCAGCTCGGCGTTCGCGCGGGCCGCCGCCTTCTTGATGCGGGCCAGCGCCTCGATGTGGCTGCGCTCGAGCCGGCTGCCGGAGATGGGGAAGTTCTCCACGGCGCGCTGCGTCTGCGCGCGGTAGAGGGCGTCGACGGGGACGCGCACCTCGCCCATCGTGTCGTGCTCGATCCGGAACTCAGAAGTCATGCGGGCCATCCTGCCGCACGTCTACACCCCGACGTCGCCCAGCGACTCCGTCAGGTGCACGGTCCCGTCCACCAGCGTGTACTCGAGCCCGACGATCGCCACGCGCCCCTCCGTCACGGACTCCGCGAGCGACCGCGAGTACCCCTGGAGCATCTGCACGGTGTGCCGCACGTGCTCGTGCCCCAGGACGGCCGGGTCGAGCGAGTCCAGGGCGCCCAGACCCCCGCCGGCCAGGTTGACGATGCTCGGGATGACCCGGTCGACGATGGCGCGGACGAAGCCCGTCGGCAGCTCGCCCGTGGTCAGCGCCGTCGTCGCGGCCGCGACCGCCCCGCAGCTGTCGTGCCCCAGGACGACGACCAGCGAGGCGCCGAGCACGTCCACGCCGTACTCGATCGAGCCGATCACGGTGGTGTCCAGGACGTGGCCCGCGGTCCGCACGACGAACACGTCTCCGAGGCCCTGGTCGAAGATGATCTCGGCCGCGACCCGGGAGTCCGAGCAGCCGAAGATCACCGCGAACGGGTACTGCGCGACGCTCAGCTCGGAGCGGTGACCGACCCCCTGGGACGGGTGGAGCATCTCGCCGCGGACGAACCGCTCGTTCCCTTCGCGCAGCGCGGACAGGGCCTCGGCGGGCGTCTTGGGTCGTGGCACGGCGTCATGCTCGCAGGTCCGCGGGCGGTCCGCAGGCTGCGTTCCAGCAGTCGGGCGACCCGTTCCGGTGGCGCGTCTTCACCCGTTGGGTGTAGCCAAGGGGGTGAGACGCCGAGGTCTCCGCCTGAGGGGGTGTTCCGTGGGACGACGCAGACGGGCTCTGGCCCTCGTCACCGGGCTGGCGGTGGCGGTCCCGCTGGCCGCGTGTGCAGGATCCGGGTCCGGAGCCCCCGTGCTCACCTGGTACATCAACCCGGACGACGGCGGCCAGGCGGAGATCGCCAAGCAGTGCACGGAAGCCGCGAACGGCGAGTACGTGATCGAGACGTCGGTCCTGCCGCGCGACGCCAGCGCCCAGCGCGAGCAGCTGGCCCGACGCCTCGCCGCCAAGGACTCGTCGATCGACATCATGAGCCTGGACCCGCCGTTCGTCCCCGAGATGGCCGAACCTGGGTTCCTGGCGCCCGTGCCCGACGACGTCGCGCAGCGGGTGACGGAGAACGTCGTCGCGGGCGCCCTGGCCGGGGCCACGTGGGACGACGAGCTCGTCTCGGTCCCGTTCTGGGCGAACACCCAGCTGCTCTGGTACCGCAAGTCGGTCGCCGCGGCGTCGGGGCTCGACCCGGCCAAGGCACCGGTGACGTGGGACCAGATCATGACCGCGTCGCAGGAACAGGACAAGTACCTCGCCGTCCAGGGCACGAAGGCCGAGTCGCTCACGGTGTGGATCAACGCCCTCGTCGCGTCTGCCGGGGGCTCGATCCTCGAGAACCCCGAGGCTCCGGCGGACGAGCTGACGCTCGGGCTGGAGAGCCCGGCCGGCGAGGCCGCCGCGACGATCATCGGCACCATCGGCAAGGAGAACCTCGGCGGTCCCGCCCTGCCGACGGAGGACGAGGGCGCGTCGCTGTCCATCTTCCAGGGCGACAAGGGCTCGTTCATGGTCAACTGGCCGTTCGTCTGGTCCGCCACGAAGGCGGGCGTCGAGGACGGCACGTTCGAGCAGGCGCTGCTCGACGACATCGGCTGGGCGCTGTACCCGCAGGTGACCGAGGGGCAGCCGAGCGCACCCCCGTACGGCGGGATCAACCTGGGGATCGGGGCCTTCAGCAACTACGTCGACCTGTCCTACAAGGCGGCGGAGTGCATCGTCACCCCCGAGCACCAGGCGCAGTACTTCGCGACGAACGGCAACCCGCCGTCCAACACCGAGGCCTACGACGACCCTGCGGTCACCGAGGCGTTCCCGATGGCGGACGTCATCCGGGAGTCCCTCGAGCTCGCCGTCCCGCGGCCGCAGACGCCGTACTACAACGAGGTGTCCACCGGCCTGCAGCAGACCTGGCACCCGCCGAGCGCAGTCGACCCGGCGACGACGCCGACAGAGTCGACGGACCTGATCACCGCTGTGCTTCGAGGGGAGCAGCTGCTATGACCACGGTCGCCGACAAGAGACCGGATCTGCGCGACGCCGCAGCGAAGGCCGGCCGCAGCGATCGGGCGAAGTCCGAGGCCCGTCTCGGCTGGCTGCTCGCGGGGCCCGCGTTCGTCGTCATGCTCGCCGTCACGCTGTACCCGATCCTGCAGGCCTTCTACGACTCGCTCTTCAACTTCCGGCTCACCGCGCCGGACGACAGGAGCTTCACCGGCCTGAACAACTACGCCGTCGTGCTCACCGATCCGCTCTTCTGGCAGGCGCTCGGTGTCACCGTCTTCATCACGGTGGTGACGGTGGTGATCGAGCTGCTCCTCGGGTTCGCGCTCGCGCTCGTCATGCACCGCGCCATCACGCAGCTCCGCGGCCTGCTCCGCACGGCCATCCTGGTGCCGTACGGGATCATCACCGTGGTCTCGGCCTTCGCGTGGTTCTACGCGTTCGACATCAACTCGGGGTACGTCAACCACTGGTTCGCCTGGGTGCCCGGGATCAGCACGGACCTCAACTGGTTCGCCCAGCAGGGCACCAGCCTCTTCGTCATCATCATGTCGGAGATATGGAAGACCACGCCGTTCATCTCGCTCCTCCTGCTCGCCGGCCTCTCGCAGGTGCCGACCGAGCTGGAGGAGGCCGCCGAGGTCGACGGCGCGACGTGGTGGCAGCGCCTCACGCGGGTGGTCCTGCCGAACATGAAGGCCGCGATCATGGTGGCGGTCCTGTTCCGTGCGCTCGACGCGTTCCGCATCTTCGACAACGTGTTCATCATGACCAACGGGGCCAACGGCACCGAGGTGCTCTCGCTGCTCGCCTACCGGACATCGATCGGACGGCTGGAGATCGGCCTCGGGTCGGCGATCTCCGTGCTGCTCTTCCTGTGCGTGATCCTGATCTGCTGGATCGCGGTCAAGCTGTTCAAGGTCGATCTGGCCGGCGGCGCGAGGGGGGCCGGCTGATGAAGCAGCTGTCGACCAGGGCCAAGATCGCCTGGGCCCTCATCACGATCTTCGTCCTCGCGTACGCCCTCTTCCCGATCGTGTCGATCTTCGCGACGTCGTTCAAGCTGCCGAGCCAGCTCAACCTCGGGCTGTTCTGGCCGAAGACCTGGACGACCGTGAACTACGAGGAGATCCTCGCTCCGGGCGGGTCCGCGCAGACCCTGTTTTTGTCCTCGCTGCGCAACTCGATCGGCATCTCGCTGATCGCCACGGCCATCGCCGTCGTGCTCGCCACGCTCGCCGCCTACGCGATCGCGCGGCTCGACTTCCCGGGCAAGCGGATGGTCCTGCTCACTGCGCTGGGCGTCTCGATCTTCCCGGTCATCTCGATCGTCACGCCGCTGTTCAACCTGTGGCGGAACATCGGCCTGTACGACACCTGGCTCGGCCTGATCATCCCGTACCTGTCGCTGACCCTCCCGATCTCCATCTGGACCCTCGCCGCGTTCTTCCGGCAGATCCCCTGGGAGCTCGAGCAGGCCGCGCAGGTGGACGGGGCGACCACGTGGCAGGCGTTCCGCAAGGCGATCGTGCCGCTCGCAGCGCCGGGGGTGTTCACCACCGCGCTCATCGCGTTCTTCATCGCGTGGAACGACTTCGTGTACGGCATCTCGCTCACGTCGACCGACCGGGCCCGTCCCGTCCCGGCGGCGCTGGCGTTCTTCACCGGCGCCTCGCAGTTCGAGGAGCCGACGGGGTCGATCTCTGCCGCCGCCATCATCGTGACCATCCCGGTGGTCATCCTCGTCCTGCTCTTCCAACGCCAGATCGTGTCCGGCCTGACCCAGGGCGCCGTCAAGGGCTGACCACGAAGGAGATCCGATGGCCGCCATCACTCTCAAGGACATCGTCAAGCAGTACGGCGACGGCTTCCTCGCCGTGAAGGGCGTCAGCCTGGACATCGCCGACGGCGAGTTCGTCATCCTCGTCGGGCCGTCCGGCTGCGGGAAGTCGACGCTGCTGCGGATGATCGTGGGCCTCGAGGACATCACGGCGGGCGACCTGCACATCGGCGGCAAGAGGGTCAACGACAAGGCCCCCCGCGACCGGCACCTGGCGATGGTGTTCCAGAACTACGCGCTCTACCCGCACCTGACCGTCTTCGAGAACATCGCGTTCCCGCTGCGCCTGCAGAAGGGCCAGTTCACCGACGCGCAGATCAAGGAGAAGGTCGAGTTCGCCGCCAAGACGCTCGAGCTGCAGGACCACCTCGACCGCAAGCCCGCCAACCTGTCCGGCGGTCAGCGGCAGCGGGTCGCGATGGGCCGCGCGATCGTCCGCGAGGCGGAGGCCTTCCTCTTCGACGAGCCCCTGTCCAACCTCGACGCCAAGCTCCGCGGGCAGATGCGCACCGAGATCGCGCGCATGCAGCGGCGCCTCGGCACGACCACGGTCTACGTCACCCACGACCAGACGGAGGCCATGACCTTGGGCGACCGCGTCGCCGTCCTGCGCAAGGGGGAGCTCCAGCAGGTGGCCAGCCCGCGTGGGCTGTACGAGCAGCCGGTCAACCTGTTCGTCGCCGGCTTCATCGGGTCGCCGCCGATGAACTTCCTGCCGGGGGAGATCAGCGGGTCGACGATGACGCTGCCGTTCGCCGAGGTCCCGATCTCCGCGGAGCTCGCCCCCAAGCTGCAGGGCAAGGAGATCGTCATCGTCGGCATCCGCCCCGAGCACTTCGAGGATGCCGCGCTCGTCGAGGACGCCAAGAAGGGCGCCGGTGTCACCTTCAGCGCGCCCGTGGACGTCACCGAGTGGCTCGGCTCCGAGCTCTACGCCTACATCCCGTTCGACACGAACCCGGACGTGGCGACGACGCTCGAGGAGCTCGACCGCGACCTGGACGGCGAGGGACTGCGCACCCAGCTGATCGTCGCCCTCCCGTCGGAGACCAAGATCCGGGACGGCGTCGACGCGGACCTGTGGTTCGACCCGGCCCGGATGATGGTGTTCGACCCCGAGAGCGGCGAGAACCTCACCTGGAACGGCACGGCCGCCGAGGCGCTCGACCGGGAGAACGAGGCCGACCGGAAGGCGTCGCTCGAGCGGGCGCAGGCGCGGGAGAAGGCCCGCGCCTGACCGACCCGGTCAGGCCAGCTCGGCGAGCCGCGGCGGGTTGGCCCCTGCCCGCGAGACCGTGATGGCCGCGATCCGTGCGCACCGCTCCAGCACCGCCTGGACGGTGGCCGCGTCCACGTCGGCGAGCGCCTGACGACGACCCGCACCGAGCAGCCCCGCCGACCACAGCCCGTCGATCAGGCCGCCCATGAACGAGTCGCCGGCGCCGACCGTGTCCGCCACCTGCACCTTCGGGGCCTCGACCGAGATCCGCGCGCCGGCCGACGTGCTCGCGAACGCGCCTTCACCGCCGTGCGTCACGACGACGAGCGACGGCCCGGACCGGCTCCACTGCTCCGCGATCTCGGCGGGTGCGACGCCGGGGTGCAGCCAGGCGAGGTCCTCGTCGCTGACCTTGACCACGTCGGCCAGCCGGACCAGCGCGTCGACCACGGGCAGCGCGTGCGCGGGGGAGCCCATGAGCACCGGGCGCAGGTTCGGGTCGTAGGTGATGGTCGACGTGGAGCGGCGTCGCGCCACGATCTTCGCGACCGCGGTCCCGCCCGGCTGCAGCACTGTCGCGATCGAGCCGGTGTGGACGACCACCGGGTCTCCCGGGTCCTCGTCCCACGTCTCGGGCAGGTCCCACTCGAGGTCGAACTCGTAGGTCGCCGCGCCGGTCTCGCCGATGTGGGCGGTCGCCACAGGCGTGCGCAGGGCCGAGCGGTTGCCCTGCAGGACGTTCACCCCCGAGCCGCGCAGGTGCCGCCGGACGAGCTCGCCGTCGGTGTCGTGCCCGAGCCAGGTGAGCAGGTCCACGCGCCGGCCGAGACGCCCGAGCCCGAGGGCCACGTTGGCGGGGCTGCCGCCGGGGTGCTGGGCCCGGCTGCCGTCGGGACGCGTGACGACGTCGATCAGCGCCTCACCGAGGACGAGTGCGCGCTCGACGGAGGGCGTGGTCATCAGGACTCCTCGTCGGTGGGGGGCACGGCGGTGTCGCGCACCGCACTCAGTCGCTCACGCGCCCCGTCGAGCCACTCCTGGCAGCGCTTGGCGAGGGCCTCGCCGCGCTCCCAGAGCGTCAGCGACTCCTCGAGGGTCGCGGCACCGGCCTCGAGCCGGGCGACCACCGCCACCAGCTCGTCGCGGGCCTCTTCGTAGCCGAGGGTGGCCACGTCGGCGTTCGGGTCGGACGGTGGGGACTGGGACGGCTTCGGCACGGGGACAGTCAACCAGGATGTGCCCACACCGTCGGCGATCCGTTCGGCCGGTGAGGGCGCGCGACGAGCCAGTCGAGCGCGAGCACGAGCCCCGCGGCCATCATCGCGACGAGAGTGACCACCAGGATGAGAACGCTCGCCTGCCGCCGCCGATCGCTCATCGCACCCCGGGGTCCGTCCGCACGCACGCGGGTCAGGGCTCGGTGACCTGGGCGGCGAGCTCGCCGCGGGCCACCCGGATGCGCAGGGCGTCGCCGTCGGCCACCTCGGCCGGGTCCCGGACCACGTGTCCGTCGGCCCGCCGGACGACCGCGTACCCCCGGTCGAGCGTCGCGGCCGGAGACAGAGCGCGCACCTGGGCGGCGAGCCCGGCCACCTCGGCCCGGCCGTGCACGAGGGCGGTGTGCAGCGACCGTCGGGCGCTCTCCCGCAGGGCGACGACACGGTGCTCGTGGACGTCGACCAGCGTGGTCGGGTTGACCAGCACCGGCCGGCTGCGCCAGTGGTCGAGGCCGGTCTGCTCGCGGGTCAGTCGCATGGTCAGCGCGGCGCGGGCGCGGAGCCGGGCCTGCGTCACGCGCGCTCGCTCCTCGCTCACGTCCGGCACCACACGCTTGGCGGCGTCGGTGGGGGTCGACGCGCGGAAGTCCGCGACGAGGTCCAGCAGCGGCGTGTCCAGGTGGTGCCCGATCGCGCTGACCAGCGGGGTCCGGCAGGCCGCCGCCACGCGCACCAGCGACTCGTTGCTGAACGGCAGCAGGTCCTCGAACGAGCCGCCGCCGCGCGCGACCACGATCACGTCGACACGCGGGTCCCGGTCGAGCTCCGCGATGGCCGCGCTGACCTCAGGGACGGCCCGCGGGCCCTGCACCGTCACGCGGCGGATCTCGAACTGCACCGCCGACCAGCGGGCGCGGGCGTTGGACACCACGTCGTGCTCGGCGTCCCCCTGCTGCGCGACGATCAGCCCCACCACCGCGGGCAGGAACGGCAGCGCGCGCTTGCGCGACGGCTCGAACAGCCCCTCGGCCCCGAGGATCCCCTTGAGGTGCTCGATCCGGGCCAGCAGCTCGCCCAGACCGACCAGCCGGACGTCGTCGGCCGCGAACGTCAGCGTGCCCTTCTTGGCGTGGAACTGCGGCCGGGCGTGCACCACGAGGTGCGCACCGTCGGCGAGCTTGTCGGCCAGCCTGTCGATGGTGGAGGCCGGCGCTGTGACCGACAGGGACATGTCGAGGTCCGTGTCACGGAGCGTGAGGAAGTAGAGGGTGTTCCACTTCTTGAGGTTGAGCACCTGCCCCTCCACCCACACGGGCGGCATCTTCGCGATGTAGTCGGCGATCTTCGGCGCCAGGTGCCGGACGGGCCACGGGCGGTCGGGGGTGGTGTCCGCGGCGCGCAGCGGGGGCGGGCCGGCCGTCGCCGGGGTGATCAGGGGGCCGGTGCTCACGCGCCCAGCCTGCCTCATCGCACCGACAGGCCGGATCGGGTCTCCCGCGGCCGGCGTGTGTCGACGCCGTGCGGGTCGGGTGCAGGTCACACCCGCAGGGCGCCTCCTGGCAGGGGCCGTCGCGACCTGCCGATCTAGACTCGGACCGTGACCCTCCCGACCGTCTCCGCTCTCGGCACGCCCGACGGGCCGACAGCCACCCGCAAGCGCGTCCTGCTGGCCGCCCCCCGCGGCTACTGCGCCGGCGTGGACCGCGCGGTCATCGCCGTCGAGAAGGCGCTCGAGCACTACGGCGCCCCGGTGTACGTGCGCAAGGAGATCGTGCACAACAAGTACGTCGTCGAGACGCTCGCCGCCCGCGGCGCGGTGTTCGTGGACGAGACCGACGAGGTCCCCGAGGGTGCCCGCGTGGTGTTCTCGGCGCACGGGGTCTCCCCGGCGGTGCACGCGCAGGCGGCCGCGCGGAACCTGCAGACGATCGACGCGACCTGCCCCCTGGTCACCAAGGTGCACAAGGAGGCCGTGCGGTTCGCGTCCGAGGACTACGACATCCTGCTGATCGGCCACGAGGGTCACGAGGAGGTCGAGGGCACCTACGGGGAGGCCCCCGAGCACATCCAGGTGGTGAACTCGCCCGACGCCGTCGCCGACGTGGTGGTCCGCGACCCCGACAGGCTCATCTGGATCTCGCAGACGACGCTCTCGGTCGACGAGACCATGGACACCGTCCGCCGCCTGCGCGAGCGGTTCCCGAACCTGCAGGACCCGCCGAGCGACGACATCTGCTACGCCACCCAGAACCGGCAGGTCGCGGTGAAGAAGCTGGCGCCCGAGTGCGACCTGGTCATCACCGTCGGTTCCGCGAACTCGTCGAACTCCGTCCGGCTGGTCGAGGTGGCCCTCGATGCCGGCGCGCGCACCTCCTACCGCGTGGACAAGGCGTCCGAGATCGACCTCGCCTGGCTCGACGGGGTCACCACCGTGGGCGTCACGTCCGGCGCCTCGGTCCCCGAGATCCTGGTGCGCGACGTCCTGTCGCTGCTCGCCGAGCACGGCTTCGGCGAGGTCGAGGAGGTCCGCACGGCCACCGAGGACCTCATGTTCTCGCTGCCCCGCGAGCTGCGCGCCGACCTCAAGGCCGCCGGCAAGGCGCCCGTCACCCCGCGCCGCGACGGCCGCCGTTCGCTGGACGTCCAGCCCGCCTGACCGCCCGTCAGGCCGTCGACGCGCCCGTCGCGTCCGGGGTCCGCAGCGCAGCCTCCGCGCGCAACGCGCGCTCGTCCCGGTCCGCGCGGCCGTCGAACATCACGATCTGCTCCTCCGCGGACGCCACGAGCTCGGGCGCGCTGACCGCCGACAGCTGCGGGTTCACAGGGTCCGGCGTCGGCAGGTCCGCGTCGACCACGTGCAGGTCCGCGAACCGTCGCGCGCTGACCAGCACGCGGGTCTCGAGGGAGGACACGGTCTGGTTGTACGCGCCGGCCGCCGAGTCGATGGCCCGGCCCAGCTTGGCCAGGTGCGATCCCATGGTCGCCAGCCGCCCGTGCAGCTCCTTGCCGAGCGACAGCACCGCCTGCGCGTTGCTGGCCAGCGCGTCCTGACGCCACGCGTACGACACGGTCCGCAGCAGGGCGAGCAGCGTCGTCGGCGTCGCGATCACCACGTTGCGCTCGAACGCGTACTCGATCAGCAGCGGGTCCTGCTCGGCGGCCGCGTGCAGGAAGGACTCCGCCGGCACGAACATCACGACGAACTCCGGCGCCGGGGCGAACTGGTCCCAGTAGCGCTTGCCCGACAGGTCGTCGACGTGTGCCCGGACGTGCCGCGCGTGCGCGGCCAGGCGCTCGGCGCGGACGCGCTCGTCAGTGGCCTGCGCGGCGTCGAGGAACCCGAGGAACGCGACCTTGGCGTCGACCACCACGTTCTTGCCTCCGGCCAGCTTGATCACCATGTCCGGCCGGAGCAGACCGTCGTCGGTGCGCACCTGGTCCTGCTCCACGAAGTCGACGTGCGCGAGCATCCCCGCCGCCTCGACCACCCGCTTGAGCTGGAGCTCGCCCCACTTGCCCCGCACCTGCGACGACCGCAGGGCGGTGACCAGCTGCGCGGTCTCTCCCCGCAGGTGCTCGGACGCCTGGTGCATCGCGCGCACCTGCTCCCCGAGCGCTGCGTGACCCGCGGCCCGCGCCTGCTCGGCCGTCGACAGCTCCACGCGCACCTGGTCGAGCGTGCGGGACAACGGCTCCACCATCGCCCGGACGGCCTGCTCCCGCTGGGCCAGCTCCCCGACCTGCGTCTGGTGGTCCGCGGCGAACCGCTGGTGCGCGAGCGCGAGGAACTGGTCGCTGCTCGTCGCCAGCGCGTCGGCGGCCAACGACCGGAACTGGTCGGCCAGCCGGCCGGAGTCGGCGGCGGACCGCCGCTCGGCCTCGAGCGTCGCCCGCGCCCGGGCGGCCTCGATGTCGGCCGCCCGCAGCCGGGCCGACGCGAACGTCCAGCCGACGAGCACGCCGACGACGGCACCGATCGCGAGTCCGAGCAGCAGTCCAGTGTCCATGACTGCAGGTTGACAGCACCCACTGACATCCGCCGGAAGGGGGAGGAGGCGAGGCTCCGGCGCCACTACGGTGGGGCGATGTCGAACGTACCCGCCCTCGAGCTGCGCGGACTGTGGCGCAAGTTCGGGGACAAGATCGCCGTCGCCGGGATCGACCTCGTCGTGCCCGCCGGATCGTTCTACGGCCTCGTCGGCCCCAACGGCGCCGGCAAGACGACCACGCTGTCGATGGCGACCGGGCTGCTCCAGCCGGACTTCGGCACGGTGCTGGTGCACGGGCAGGACCTGTGGGCGTCGCCGGTCGAGGTCAAGGGCATGCTCGGGGTGCTGCCCGACGGGGTCCGCCTGTTCGACCGGCTCACCGGCGAGCAGCTGATCACGTATGCGGGCCTGCTCCAGGGCCTCGACAGGGAGACGGTCGCCGCGCGGGCGACCGACCTGCTCGCCGCGTTCGACCTGACCAACGATGCCAACAAGCTGGTGGTCGAGTACTCCGCGGGCATGACCAAGAAGGTCGCGCTGGCGTGCGCGCTGGTGCACGCACCGCGGCTGCTGGTGCTGGACGAGCCGTTCGAGGCCGTCGACCCCGTGTCCGCCGCCAACATCCGGGACATCCTCGCCTCCTACGTCCGCACCGGCGGCACCGTGATCGTGTCGTCGCACGTCATGGACCTCGTGCAGCGGATGTGCGACCACGTCGCCGTGATCGCCGCCGGGCACGTCCTGGCGGCCGGCACGGTCGACGAGGTGCGCGGTGACAGCAGCCTCGAGGACCGGTTCGTCGACCTGGTCGGTGGACGGGTGAGCGGGGAGGGTCTCGCGTGGTTGCGCACCTCGTCCGCCTGAAGCTGACCCTGCTGCGCAACGGTCTGCGGCGCAGCCCGTGGCAGGTGGTCGGCCTCGTCGTCGGGGCGATCTACGGCCTGGGGGCCCTGGTGCTGGTCGTCGGCTCGATGGGTGTGCTCAGCGTGCAGGAGCCCGACATCCGCGGGCTCGTCGTCGTGCTCGTCGGCTCGGTGCTCGTGCTGGGCTGGTGGGTGGTGCCGCTCGTCGCGTTCGGGATCGACTCGACCGTCGACCCGGCGCGGTTCGTCACGTTCGGCATCCCACGGCGCTCGCTCCTGACCGGGCTGGCGCTCACCGGGCTGATCGGCATCCCCGGCGTGGTGAGCGCCGGCTCGGCGCTCGCGTTGGCGGGGGTGTGGTGGCGGACCCCGGTGGCCCTCGTCGTCGGCATCGTGTGCTCGGTCATCGGGCTGGCCACCTGCGTCATCGGCGCGCGGGCGACCACCTCGGCGGCCTCCACGCTGGTGGCGAGCCGGCGGTTCCGTGAGGTGGCGGCCGCACTGGCCGTGCTCCCGTTCATCGTCGTCGGACCGATCCTCGGGAGGTTGTCCGACAGCTCGGCGATCACCGCGCGGACCCTCGAGCAGATCGCCGAGGTGCTGTCCTGGACCCCGCTCGGTGCGGCCTGGGCGGTTCCCGGCGACGTCGCCGACGGCCAGTGGGCGACGGCGGCGGCACGGTTCGGGATCGCGGTCGCGACGCTGCTCGTGGTGGTCGTCGTGTGGGACCGGGCCTTCGCACACGCTCTCGTGAACCCTGCCCACGAGAAGGTCTCCACCCGGGGTCACGGCCTCGGCTGGTTCGACCGCCTCCCCGCCACCCCGCTCGGTGCCGTCACCGCGCGCTGCCTCACCTACTGGGCGCGGGACCCCCGGTACGCCCTCGCCGTCGCGATCGTCCCGGTCCTCGCGATCGTGTTCTACGTCGTCAGCCCGGACGGCGGCCTGGTCCTGCTGATCGGCCCGATCGCGGGGTACCTGATGGGCTGGGGCATCTCGGCCGACGTCGCGTACGACGGCACCGCCTTCTGGACGCACGTGGCCGCGCCGCTGCACGGCACCACGGACCGGCTCGGCCGGGTCATCGCCGCAGGCACCATCGCGGTGCCGGCGGTCGTCGTCCTGACGATCGGCTCCGCTCTGCTGGCCGGCCAGCCGGAGGTCATCCCTGCCCTGCTCGGCCTCTCGTTCGGCGTGCTGCTCACGGCGCTCGGCGGGTCCAGCGTGCTGTCCGCGCTCGTCGTCTACCCCGTCCAGCTGCCGGGCGAGAACCCGTTCCAGACCAAGCAGGGCGCGTCGATGGCGACCGTGCTCTCCCAGTTCGCCGGCTGGCTCGCCGTGATGGCGCTGAGCCTGCCGGAGATCGTGCTGGCGGTGCTGGCCGTCCGGGGCGGGTCGGCGACGCTCGGCTGGGTCACCCTCGTCGTGGGGATCCTGCTCGGGTCGGTGCTGCTCGCGATCGGGGTGCGGATCGGCGGTCGTGCCCTGGACCGCACCGGACCGGACCTGCTGCGCAAGATCGTGGCGTTCGCCTGACGAGGGGCCCCCGTAGACTTCCCCCCTGTGGCACTCACCATCGGCATCGTCGGCCTGCCCAACGTCGGCAAGTCCACCCTCTTCAACGCGCTGACCCGCGCGCAGGTCCTCGCGGCGAACTACCCGTTCGCGACGATCGAGCCCAACGTCGGCGTCGTCCCGCTGCCCGACCCGCGGCTGGAGAAGCTCGCGGAGGTGTTCGGCTCCGAGCGGATCCTCCCGGCGACCGTGTCGTTCGTGGACATCGCCGGCATCGTCAAGGGCGCCAGCGAGGGGGAGGGCCTGGGCAACAAGTTCCTGGCCAACATCCGCGAGGCCGACGCCATCTGCCAGGTGACGCGCGTGTTCGCCGACCCGGACGTCGTGCACGTCTCGGGTGACGTGAACCCCAAGGACGACATCGAGATCATCGCCACCGAGCTGATCCTCGCCGACCTCCAGACGCTCGAGAAGGCGATCCCGCGCCTCGAGAAGGAGGTTCGCGCCAAGAAGGCGGACGCCGGTCTGCTCGCCGCGGCCCAGGAGGCGCAGGCGATCCTCGAGACCGGTCAGACCCTGTCCCAGCGCGGCAAGAAGATCGAGCACCTCGACGAGCTCCAGCTCATGACGAGCAAGCCGTTCATCTACGTCTTCAACACCGACGACGCCGGCCTGGCCGACACCGCGATGCAGGACGAGCTCCGCGCCCTGGTGGCCCCCGCCGATGCCATCTTCCTCGACGCCAAGTTCGAGTCCGAGCTGGTCGAGCTGGAGCCGGACGAGGCCCGCGAGATGCTCGCCGACAACGGTCAGGAAGAGGCCGGCCTGGACCAGCTGGCCCGCGTCGGCTTCCACACGCTCGGCCTCCAGTCGTACCTGACGGCCGGCCCCAAGGAGTCGCGCGCCTGGACCATCCACCAGGGCTGGACCGCCCCGCAGGCCGCCGGCGTGATCCACACCGACTTCCAGAAGGGCTTCATCAAGGCGGAGGTCATCTCGTTCGACGACCTCGTCGCCGCCGGGTCCGTCGCCGCCGCGCGCGCCGCCGGCAAGGCCCGGATCGAGGGCAAGGACTACGTGATGGCCGACGGCGACGTGGTGGAGTTCCGCTTCAACGTCTGACGCCGTCGGGCACGGCTGCGCGCCGAGCGGGTGAACCTTCGGACGGCTGTCCCGGTGCGCCCCGGTTCGGGTGGGTGACTTCCCTGTGCCGCCGCACCGACCCGGCCTGCCCCGTCGTGGGCGCCGTAGGCTCGCAGACATGACCCAGGCCGAGGATCTCGCCAGTGTGGAACGTCTGTACGCAACGCTCGACACGAGTGCGCTCCTGGCGCTCCTGCCGTTGATCGACACGCTCTCGGAGCGGGTACGAGAGGAGATCGAGCGCATCGGCGGGCCCGTGACGTCCATCTCGGAGGCCCAGAAGCACGCCGCCCTGTTCGAGTCCGTCACGGAGGGTCTCGCGGGCCTCGCGAACCAGTGGCCGGGCAGCGACGCCTTCCAGGAGATGCAGGCGCAGGTGGACGCCGACAAGGCCAAGCTCCAGGCCCGAGCCGAGTCGGCCCGCTCGTTCCAGGCCGAGGCCCTGGACAAGACGTTCGTGTACTCGATCAACCTGCACCAGCGCCGGCAGCTCGCGATCTTCGAGCTCGAGCGGCGCGGCGTCCTGCCGACGTGGTTCAGCGCGTAGGTCGCGGGGCGGACGACCGCCGCACCGAGGGCAGCGGAGCTCCGGCCCACGTCTGACCCCGTAGTTTGCTCGCCAGGTGCTTTCCCGTTCGGTGCGGGCTACCGTGCAGAGAGGTCGAACTCGTACCGGGCAACGAGGCCCGGTCGTGCCCTGGGGAGGCACCGATGGAAGCCTTGTATCGATCATGGGCCCGGACGCTGCGCGGCGTGGTCGTCGCGACGCTGGTCGTTCTCGGCCTCGTCGTCGCCGGCGTCGGCAGCGCGTCCGCTGCGCCGCCGGACCGGCACGGCAGAGGGGTGCCGACGAGCAAGATCTCGGTCCAGCTCTGGACGTTCGCCGAGTACATCGGCTTCGGCACCGACGGCGCCACGATCGCCCGGACGGAGGAGGTGCTCAGCCGCCTCAAGGCCATGGGGTACCGGAACGTCGAGCCGTTCACGCTGAGCGGGCTGACCGCGGAGCAGTACCGCGCCATGCTCGACACGTACCGACTCAAGGCGTCGGCGCGGCACGTCGATGTCGGGACGCCGCAGAACCCGGCCGACATCGGCCAGATCCTGCGGGACAACCGGACGCTGGGGATCACGTACTTCGGCTCCGGGTCGACCCCGATCTTCCCACCGGTCTACACCACCGAAGCCGAGTGGATCGCGTACGCGGAGTACCTCGACGGGCTCGGCGCCGTCGCCCGTCGGCACGGCCAGACGCTGATGGTGCACAACCACGACATCGAGTTCGAGACGGTGTTCGGTGGCCGGACGGTGTTCGACATCCTCATGGCGAACACGCACCCGAAGAACGTCGTGTTCCAGCTCGACCTCTACTGGGCGACCAACGGCGGGGGCATCGGGAACCCGATCGACGTCATCGAGCGGTACGGCAACCGGATCAAGCTGTTCCACGTGAAGGACATGGCAGCCGGTCCGTTCCCTGGTCGGATCGAGATCGTCGGCCAGGGCATCATCGACTTCCCGTCGATCTTCCGAGCGGCGGGTGGCAGCACGAAGTACTACGTCGTCGAGCACGACCCGCGGTTCGGCGACCCGACGTTCGACCCCTTCGAGGCGGCCCAGGAGGGCTTCGACCATCTCGACGGCATGAGGTTCTGACGGGTCGAGCAGCCCGTCTGGCAGGGTGCGGCGTCATGACCGGTGACGACTGGCGGGTCCGAGGTGCATCGGTGGAGGGACCCGCGGACCAGGACACGCCGGCTGGCGAGGTGACTGTGCCCGGCCCTGTCGTCGTGCGTCGAGCTCAGGTCGAGGACGTGACGGCGATGGCGCACGTCATCGTGCGGTCGTGGCAGGAGACCTACCGCGGGCTCATGGCCGACGACGTCCTCGACGACCCCGGGTTCGTCGCGGCCCGGGTGGGTTTCTGGACCGCGGCCCTGACCGACGAGCGCTACCGCGAGAACCGGGTCGCCGTGGCCGAGCGCGGCGGGCGGGTGATCGGTGTCGCCATGTCAGGCCCGGCCCAGGACGCCGGTGCGCACTGGCAGACCCAGCTCTACGTCCTGTACGTCTACGCGGCCGACCACGGCTCGGGTGCGGGCACCGCGCTCCTGCGCTGGGTCGTCCCCGAGACCGAGTCGGCGGTGCTGTGGGTCGCCGATCCGAACCCCCGCGCCCAGGCGTTCTACGTCAAGCACGGCTTCGTCGCGGACGGAGCGAGCACGGTCGACGAAGGCTTGCGCGCCATCCGGATGGTCCGCGCCGGGTCGCGCGACGTCACGCCCCAGGAGTGCGCGCCCGGTCCTCCGCCTCGAGCACCCGGCGGAGGCCGGTGAAGTCGCGCAGCAGGATCCGCGCCAGCACGAACGTCGGCAGGAGCGCCACCAGCCGCAGCCAGTCGGCGACGTCGCCGCCGTAGTCGGCAGAGATGCGCGTGCCCCCGGCGTCGGGCGTGAGCGCGTACTCGACGCGGGAGTTCCACGGGGACGTCGAGTGCCACACGACCCGGCGGTCGGGCTCGACGACCTCGAGGATGTCGGTGAACCGGATCCGGAACGGCCCGATGCGGTCGACCCCGGCCCACCGGTTCCCCACCTGGAGCGGACCGCTGTCCAGCGGGCGGCGGGAGTCGACCGCGGGCGCGAACTCGGGCCACCGAGCAGGATCGGCGAGGTACGGGTAGACGCGCGACGGCGGGTGATCGAGGTGGACGTCGAGCGTCACGCGTCGCCACATGCCGCGTCACACCATCGCGGGCACGGGACGGTCCGGGTAGAGCTCCCTCATCGCGTTGTCGTACCTCCGCTTCATCAGGAGGAGGTACAGGAGCCGGATCGGGGCGGGCACGTTGGCGCGGACCCAGTCCTCCCGCTCGGCCTCGGGGACGCTCGCGATCAGCAGGCCGACCTGGAGCGACAGGACGTCCTTCCCGAGCTCCTTGCGGTGCGCCATGAGGGTGGCGCGCGTGTGCTCCTCCATGAAGTCCCACTCCTGCTGGGACATCACCGCCCCGGCGACAGGGAGGATGTCGTCCTCCTCCTGCCCGAGGTGCGCCGACAGCAGGTCGCGCAGACCCTCGATGTCGGTGGCGAAGGCGTCGCGGAGCTCGGGATCTGCACTGGCGACCCAGGGCTCCAGCTGCGGTTCGATCCGCGCGAGCCGCACGGCGACCTCGGCGTGCTGCGCCCGCATCTGACCGACGTGCAGGGTGCAGCCGGGCTCGCGCGCGACCAGCCTGTCCCACAGCACCATGTCCTCGGTCTCGTGGTGCATGTGCAGGGCGAAGAAGTCGAGGTGGGCGTAGCGGCCCACGACCGCCGAGCGTGCGGTGTCGCCGGGCCCGACCTCGCGCACCAGCTGGGGGAGCTCCCGGTACAGCCAGCGGAAGATCCGGTGGACGAGGATCATCCCCGACGTGTCGCAGCCGGGGTGCTGCCCCGCGGGCACCGGCCCCGGGGGAGGCAGTCTCTTGGCCATCCCGTCCTCCACCCGAACATCGACATCGACATCGCGGCGCGAGGCGAACGTTACTCCCACGCCCCGGCGCGCCACATCACCCTCGAACGAGGCGGCATCCGGGCCACGGACCACAGGTCAGGTCACCGCCGGGGGCCATCGGTGCCTGCGCCACTCGTCCCACGTCGCGAACCCCGCGGGTGGGGCATCGAGAGGCTCGCTGCCATCGACCTCCCCCGGCGTGGGGATGCCGATCGCGGCGGCCCAGGTGGCCAGCTCCTGGTCCGACATGTGCCACGTCGTGTGCGGCTCCTCGGCGTGCCTCCGGTCGAGGCGTCGCCTCTGCTCGGCCGGCGTCAGCTCGAGGTAGCGCAGCTCCACCGCCGCGCCCCGTGCCGCTGCCGCATGGCGGAGAGCCGAACGCTCGTCCCGTGCCCACAGACCGAAGTCGAGGACGACGTCGATGCCGAGCTCCAGGCCGCGTAGGGCGATCTCGACGAGCCGGCCCTCGATCACGTCCGAGGCCTCCGGCGGGTTCGCGAGCCCGTAGAGAGCCTTCACCCACTCGTCCTTGGTGAGCCGGAGCGCGCCCCGCTCCGCCTCGATCCGCCGTGCCTCGGTCGTCTTCCCCGTGCCCGGCAGCCCCACGGTCAGGAACAGCGTCGGTCGCCCC
Source organism: Cellulomonas humilata (assembly GCF_013359775.1). Classification (GTDB taxonomy): domain Bacteria; phylum Actinomycetota; class Actinomycetes; order Actinomycetales; family Cellulomonadaceae; genus Cellulomonas; species Cellulomonas humilata. Next base: position 49,146 of record NZ_JABMCI010000059.1, read on the forward strand.
ATCACCGCGGACCCGGGGCCAGCAGGTCGGGTCCGATCTCGTCGACCGACCGCACCCCCGACAGCGCCATGGTCAGGTCGAGCTCCGCCCACAGGTGCTGCATCACGGCCCGGGCGCCGTCGGCCCCGGCGAGGGCCACGCCGTAGACCCAGGGTCGACCGACCAGGACGGCCCGGGCGCCGAGCGCGAGTGCGGTCACCACGTCGGCGCCGCTCCTGATCCCGCTGTCGAAGAGCACGGGGATGCGCCCGTCGACCACCTCCACCACGGCCGGGAGGGCGTCGAGCGACGCGATCGCACCGTCGACCTGGCGCCCGCCGTGGTTGGACACGACGATCCCGTCGACCCCGTGGTCGAGCGCGCGCGCGGCGTCGTCCAGGCGCTGGATGCCCTTCAGGACGATCGGGAGCGATGTCCGCCCACGCAGCCGGGCCAGGTCGTCCCAGGTGAGCGACGAGCGCGAGAAGACATCGAGGAACGTCTCGACCGCGGCTCGGGGCAGTGGTGAGCGGAGGTTGTCGCGCAGGCGACCGGGGTAGTGGCGGGCCATCGAGTGCAGGGCGCGGACGGCGGCCGGCGTCGGGCGAGGCGACGGCTCGTCGGCCGGGCGTGGTGCGGCGGCGCGTGCCTCGACCAGGCGGCGGAAGGCCGGGTCGCTCGTGTACTGGGCGATGCCCTCGCCGCGCGCGAACGGCAGGTACGCCAGATCGAGGTCCCGGGTGCGCCAGCCGAGCACGTGCGTGTCGAGCGTGACGACGATCGCCTCGCTCCCGATCGCCTCCGCCCGGTCCACGAAGGAGTCGACGACGTCGTCGTCCTTGCTCCAGTAGAGCTGGAACCAGCGCGGTGCGTCGCCGAGCGTGCGGGCGACGTCCTCCATCGGGACGGAGGCCTGGGACGAGATCACCATCGGCAGACCCAGCGCCCGTGCCGCCCGCGCGACCGCGTGGTCGGCATCCGGGTGCGCGAGCTCGAGCACCCCGATCGGTGCGAACAGCAGGGGAGCGGGCAGCCGTCGGCCGAACAGCGCGACCGACGTGTCCCGCTCCTCGACGTCGACGAGCATGCGGGGCACGATCCGGTGCCGGTCGAACGCGTCGAGGTTCGCCTGCGCGGTCCGCTGCCGCCCGGCGCTGCCGGCGACGTACGCCCAGGCGACCTCGGACATCCGGCGTCGCGCCGCCGCCTCGAGCGCCGCGGGCTCGACCGGCACGACGGGCCGGCGACCGTACACACCCGCGCGATAGACCCGGGACTGGACCGTGCGACCGACGGAGCTCACGTGCTGAAGTCTGGCACCGGCCCGACGACAAACAACATGACCGCCGAGGGCCGCGCACCTAGCGTCCGTCGCATGGCAGACGACGGATTCGAGGTCCCCCGCCTCGCGCAGCTGTACGACCCGCTCGAGTCGGGCCGCGGGGACCTCGACGTGTACGCCGCGATCGTCGACGAGCTCGGCGCCCGCAGCGTGCTCGACGTCGGCTGCGGCACCGGGACGTTCGCGCTGCTGCTCGCCGGGCGCGGGATCGAGGTCGTCGGCGTCGACCCGGCCGTGGCGTCGCTGGACGTCGCCCGCGCCAAGCCCGGGGCCGACGACGTCCGGTGGCTGGAGGGTGACGCCACGACGTTGCCGCCGCTGCAGGTCGACCTGGCGACGATGACCGGGAACGTCGCGCAGGTGTTCGTGACCGACCAGGACTGGGCGGCGACCCTGACGGGCGTCCGCGACGCTCTGCGCCCGGGCGGTCACCTGGTGTTCGAGACCCGCGTCCCCGAGCGCGAGGCGTGGCGGGAGTGGACCCGCGACGCCACGTACGAGTCGACCGACGTCGAGGGGGTCGGACGGGTGGAGACGTGGGTCGACGTCACCGAGGTGGTCGGCGACCTGGTGACGTTCCGCGCGTTCTACGTCTTCGCGTCCGACGGGGCGGTCCTCACGTCCGACTCCACGCTCCGGTTCCGCGGCCGCGAGACCGTCGAGCGGTCGCTGGCCGCGGCCGGCTTCACGGTGGTCGACGTCCGCGAGGCGCCTGACCGGCCCGGACGCGAGCTGGTGTTCGTCGCGAGCCGGTGACGGCGAGGCTCAGCACGGGGGTCAGGAGTGGGTGCGCCTCAAGGCCTGCGCGAACCCCGACTGCCAGTGGGTCTACTACGACGGCTCGCGCAACCGGTCCGGCCGCTGGTGCTCGATGACCGAGTGCGGCGACGTGATGAAGGCCCGCGCGTACCGGCAGCGCTCGCGTCAGTCCTGACCGACGACGAGGGCGTACATATCCACGTCCCGGCGCGCGTCGCCGACCGTCTCCCGCGACCGCAGCAGCCCCTCGCGCACGAACCCCGCGCCGGTGGCCATCCGGTCGGACTGCCGCGCGAGGAAGGCCAGGCAGGCGTCGTCGTCGCCGTGCGCAGGGACCGACGTGATCAGCGGGACGAGTGGGTCGGTGGTCGCCTCCCGGATCGTCGGCAGGTCGGCGGTCGTGAAGGCGCGGAGCCCCACGGCGTCGCCGACCAGCGTCGGCAGGATGAGCGGGGCGGTCACGCGGGTGCCAGGCGGAACACCCGCAGCTCGCGGCCGGAGCGGGCGGCGTAGGTCTCGTACGCGGGCCAGACCGCGAGGAGCGCGGGCAGCAGCCGGGCGCGCTCGTCGTCGTCGGCCAGGGTCGCGACGACCGGCGTGGTCACGCCCGCGATCGTGACTGTCGCCCGCGGGTCCGCGAGCAGGTTGCCGGACCAGGCCGGGTGGTGCTGCTGACCCCAGTTGGACCCGATGAGCACCCACCCGTCGCCGTCGGCGGCGTAGACGAGGACCGCCTCGCGGGGCTGGCCCGACCGGCGTCCCGTCGTGGTCAGGATCAGCTGCGGGATCGTCGGCCTGCCCAGGGTGCTGAACCGGCCCTGGCTCGCCTTCTGCAGGCGGCGGTCAAGCCCCGACGTGGCCCTCCCGGCGTGAGCGAACCAGCGTGAGCGACCCAGGCGACGGACGATGGCGGCGAGCGGCATGCGAGGAGTCTGGTCCACGGCGGAGCCCGCCGCCGACAGCGGCTCTGACCTCCCATAGCACGATCCGCCCCGATGCTGTCTGATGGTGTCGTCGTGGGCGTGCCGCGCGTAACGAGCCGGAAACTTTAGGTGCAATCTGGATGCGATCCCATATGCTGAGACGTACCGCTCAGTATCGATCGCGTAACAATCGGGTTGCACACTGTGATGTGTCCGGTATGTCCACTATCCGCGTGACTAACGTGTCGCCACACCCTGGCGGACCTCTGGACCGAGTGCGGGCCGGTACACCGGCTCCGGACCAGAGCCCACCACCCTTCCCGGGAGGAAAATTGAGGATCACACGCAAGGCCGCGTTCGCGGCGGTCGCCGCGACGAGCGTGCTCGCACTCGCGGCCTGCTCCAGCTCGGGCGGCGGCACCGACGACGAGACCGACGACGCCGGCATCAACACCGAGACGTCGATCAACATCGCCTGGAACCAGCCGTTCTACTCGGCCAACGGCACGAGCATCACCGGCAACGCGACGGCGAACAACGTCATCCTGTACATGCTGAACTCGGGCTTCAACTACTACGACGCCGACCTCAACCTGGTCGCCGACGAGTCGTTCGGCAGCTACGAGAAGGTCTCCGACGACCCGCTGCAGATCAAGTACACGTTCGCGGACACCGCGAAGTGGTCCGACGGAACCCCGGCCGGCCCGGCCGACCTCCTCCTGGAGTGGGCCGCGCAGAGCGGCAAGTTCAACAACGTCGAGGCCGAGACCGACCCGGAGACGGGCGAGATCACGAACCAGGACGCGCTCGACGCCGGTGTCTACTTCGACGCCTCGTCGCCCGCCGTCGCCCTCATCGAGGAGACGCCGGAGATCGACGGCAAGTCGATCACGATGACCTACACCAAGCCGTTCGCGGACTGGGAGACGGCCATCGCCGTGAACCTGCCGGCGCACGTCGTCGCGCAGCGCGCCCTGGGCATCGAGGACGCCGAGGAGGCGACCGACGCGCTCGTCGCCGCCATCGAGGGGGGCGACGTCGCGGACCTCTCGCCGATCGCCAAGTCCTGGAGCACCGACTGGAACTTCGCCTCGATGCCGTCGGACGAGGACCTTCTCGTCACCAGCGGCGCGTACAAGATCAGCGAGTTCGAGCAGGAGCAGTTCATCACCCTGACCGCGAACCCGGACTACGAGGGCGACCACAAGGCCGTCTTCAACAAGGTCACGGTCCGCTACAACGGTGACCCGATGGGCCAGGTCCAGGCGCTGCAGAACGGTGAGGTCGACCTCATCAACCCGCAGGCCACGGCCGACGTCAAGACCGCCGTCGAGGCGATCGAGGGCCTCGAGGTCGAGTCGGGCCCCGAGGGCACGTACGAGCACGTCGACCTGCAGTTCACCAACGGTGGCCCGTTCGACGCGGCGACCTACGGTGGCGACGCCGAGAAGGCCCACAAGGTCCGCGAGGCGTTCCTCAAGACGATCCCGCGTCAGCAGATCATCGACAACCTGGTCAAGCCCCTCGACGAGACCGCGGAGATCCGCAACTCGTTCACCCAGGTCCCGGGTTCGCCGATGTACGACGCCATCGCCGAGGCCAACGGCCAGGGTGCGGCGTTCGACACGACGGACATCCCCGGCGCCACGGCGCTGCTCGCCGAGGCCGGCGTCCCCGCCGTCACCGTCCGTCTGCTCTTCGACCCCGCGAACACGCGTCGTCAGAACGAGTACGAGCTCATCAAGGCGTCGGCCGCCCAGGCCGGCTTCGACGTGGTGCCGTACACGGTCCAGACGGACTGGGGCACGGACCTCTCGAACGCCACGAGCTTCTACGACGCGGCGCTCTTCGGCTGGCAGTCGACCTCGACGGCCGTCACGGAGTCTGACGCCAACTACCGCACCGGTGGTGGCAACAACTTCTACGGCTACTCCAACGCCACGGTGGACGGGCTCTTCGACGAGCTCCAGGTCGCCACGGAGCAGGCCGACCAGGAGCGCATCCTGAGCGACGTCGAGGCGGAGCTCGTCAAGGACGCGTTCGGTGTGACGATCTTCCAGTTCCCCGGCGTCACCGCCTGGAACCCGGAGAAGATCGGCAACGTCTCGAAGCTGACGATCGCGCCGACGATCTTCTACGGCTTCTGGGAGTGGACTGCGGGCGAGGCTGCGTCCGAGTGATCCACGGTTCCTCCGCCGGGCGTTGAGCCCGGCGGAGGAACCACCCGGTCACACGCGCTCCAGGGCGCCGGGAACCTCGAGTTTTCGGCGCCCTGGTGGCGTGCCTGAGGCAGTCCGACTCCGGACCACAGGCGCACGGGGGATACGATCCCCCCGACCTGCGGTGCCCGATCCCAGCGAGGTAGCCCACCCGTGCTTTCTTTCCTCATCCGCCGCCTGCTGGCGGGTCTGGCCACGCTCGTCGTGGCCCTCTTCCTCATGTTCGTGCTGGTGAACGCCGCCATCGACCCACTCTCCGACCTCCGCGAGAGCACTGCGCCGAACAAGCAGCAGCTCATGGCCGAGCGCGTCGAGATGCTGAATCTGGACACCAACGTGGTGATCCGGTTCTTCCAGTGGTTCGGGAACGTGCTCACGGGCGACTTCGGTATCGCGTGGCGTTCGATGCAGCCCGTGCGGGACCTGCTCACGCACGCGATCGGCTCGACCCTCCAGCTGGTCACCGCCGCGACCATCCTGTCGCTCGTCCTCGGCGTCTCCGTCGGGATCGTCAGCGCCCTGCGGCAGTACAGCGGGTTCGACTACGCGATCATCTTCCTGTCGTTCCTGCTCTACTCGCTGCCCTCGTTCTGGGTCGCGGTCCTGCTCAAGCAGTGGGCCGCCATCGGGTTCAACGACTTCCTGCAGGACCCCGTCATCGCCTGGTCGGTGATCCTCGGCATATCGCTTGTCGCGGGCCTGGTCTGGTCGCTCGCCGTCGGCGGACGCGCCGCGCGACGCTGGCAGGTGTTCGGGATCTCCGCCGCGGCGACGTTCGCGATGTTCGCCTATCTCCAGCTCTCCGGGTGGTGGGAGCGGCCGCAGATCGGCCCGATCCTGCTGCTGATCCTCGGCGCGGGCTCCGCGCTGGCCATCTCGGCGATCTTCGCCGGCCTGCACAACCGTCGCGCGCTCTACACCGCGCTGACGACCGTGGCCGTGGGCCTGGTCCTGTACCTGCCGATGCAGGTCGTGTTCGACTCGATCGACGTCACCAACCTGATCATCCTGGTGTTCGCCGTCGTCGCCGTCGGCGTCGGGTTCCTCATCGGCCGCCTGTACGGCGGGCCCGACTGGGGGATCTCCGCCCGGTCGGGAGCCGCGGTGGCGTTCATCATGGGCGGACTGATCTACATCGACCAGGTCATGCAGGTCTGGCCGCCGTACTTCCGCGCACTCAGTGGACGGCCGATCCCAACCTTCGGTGACCGCACCCCGAACCTGGGCGGCAACTACTGGGTCGGCGTCCTCGACGCCTTCACCCACCTGCTCCTGCCGACGGTCACGCTGGTGCTCATCGCGTTCGCCGCGTACACGCGGTACTCGCGGTCGAGCATGCTCGAGGTGATGAGCCAGGACTACATCCGCACCGCGCGGGCCAAGGGCCTCCCGGAGCGGACCGTGGTCGTGCGGCACGGCTTCCGCAACACGCTCATCCCGCTGGCGACGATCGTGCCGATCGACATCATCACGCTCATCGGCGGCGCGGTGATCACCGAGGCCGTCTTCGCGAGGCCCGGCATGGGGCAGCTGTTCGTGCGCTCCCTCGGTGACTCGGAGATCGAGCCCGTGATGGGCTACCTGCTGATCACCGCCTCGCTCGCCATCATCGCCAACATCGTCGCGGACGTCATCTACGCGTCGATCGACCCGAGAATCCGGTTGGACGCATGAGCACCTCCACGAACCCCGAGACCCCGACCGCGGGCGACAACGTCGAGAACGCGATCGAGCTGCAGGAGGTCGCCGGACTGTCCCAGGGGCAGATCGTCCGACGCCGGTTCTTTCGCCACAAGGGTGCCCTCGCCGGTCTGACCGTCCTGATCGGGACCATCCTGCTCGCTGTCACGTCGGTCGGCGTCGGGCCGGTCTCGGGCTGGTGGATGTGGACCGGGTACGAGACCGGCAACCCCATGACCAACGCGGGCGGCGCTCCGACGATGACGCTCTCGCCCCCGGCGCTGGGCGACCACCCGTTCGGCCAGGACGAGCTCGGGCGGGACATCTTCGCCCGCGTCATGCACGGCACCCAGACGTCGCTGATGGTGATGTTCGTGATCGGCATCGTCGCCACCGTGATCGGTGTGCTCATCGGCTCGGTCGCCGGGTACTACCGCGGCAAGAGGGACACGGCGCTCATGCGGTTCACCGACCTGGTGATCACCGTCCCGACCATCGTCATCGGTGCCGTCATCGGCAAGCTCTCCGGCGGCATCAGCGGGATCGTCTTCGCCGTGTCGCTCGGCCTGATCCTCTGGACCACGTTGTCGCGGCTGGTGCGCGGGGAGTTTCTGGCGCTGCGCGAGCGCGAGTTCGTCGACGCGGCCCGCGTGGCCGGCGCCAGCAGCCGCCGCATCATCTTCAAGCACATCCTGCCCAACGCGATCGGCACGATCATCGTCAGCGCCACGCTGCTGATGAGCTCCGCGATCCTGCTGGAGACCGCGCTGTCCTACCTCGGGTTCGGCATCACGGCGCCGGAGATCTCACTCGGCCAGATGATCCAGACGTACCAGCAGGCGTTCTCGACGCGGCCGTGGCTGTTCTGGTGGCCCGGGCTGTTCATCGTCGTCATCGCGCTGAGCGTCAACTTCATCGGCGACGGTCTGCGCGACGCGTTCGACCCGCGCCAGAAGCGCATCCCGTCCGAGCGCAAGATGGCGAAGGCCATGGAGGCGGACGCCTCGGCGCAGCGCGCCCTGACGACGACGCTCCCGCCCAGCTCGGGCAAGCTGGCCGGGCTGTGACCGTGCACGCGGGCGTGTGCGGCTCAGGCGGTGACCAGCACGGCCACCGCCGCGCCGACGAGCAGCACGAGCGCGGCGATCGTCGCGACGTGCCAGTGACGCTCGGGTCGGATGCCCGCAGCCTCGCGGGCCTGCTCGGCGTCGCGCAGGTAGCCCGCGTCCACCAGGGCGCGGTGACGGTCGCCGATGGCAGCCGCGACGTCCTCGGCGGTGGCGGGCAGGCGGCCGTCCTTGGTGGGCGTCGCGACGACCTCGTCGTCGTGCGAGCGGCGCATCCGTGCCGCCGTGCCGCTCGAGCGCGGTGCCGCCCACGCGGTCACGTCGCCGTCGGTGGTGTGCACGACCAGGGACCACTGCACCGTCAGGCCGAGGTAGGTGGGCCAGGGCACGTGCGTGCTCCGCAGCGGGTTGCGCACCAGGACGCCGCCGTCGCTGACGACGACCGCCGGACGCCAGAACAGCACCCACACCAGCAGCACGATCGCGCCGGTCGGCGGCAGGGCGCGGACCACCTCGCCCAGACCGTCCTGCACGGCGACCGCCACCACGGCGACCAGGCCGACCACGCCCGCGGCGATCGTGAGAACGCGGCCGTAGCCCGACGAGAACTCCAGAGTGGGACGCACATGCCCATGCTCGCAGAACCGCAGGTGGTGACCGCCCTGACCGGGCGCACCCGCCGTGCGCAGGAAGGATCCTGACCCGTGGCCATCGACATCTCCGACGCCCCGCCGCCCACCGACACCCGCACGCCCGTGCTGCAGGTGCGCGACCTCGGCGTCGACTTCTACGTGGACGGCACCTGGTACCCCGCTGCGGCCGGCATCAGCTACGACGTGCGCCCCGGCGAGGTCCTCGCGATCGTCGGCGAGTCGGGTTCCGGCAAGACGCAGTCGTCGATGGCGCTCATGGGCCTGCTGCCCCCGAACGGCCGGGCCCGCGGCTCCGCGAAGATCGGCGACCGCGAGCTGATCGGCATGCCGGCGTACAAGCTGCGCCGGATCCGCGGCAAGGAGATCGCGATGATCTTCCAGGAGCCGATGACCGCGCTGAACCCCGTGTTCACGATCGGCTTCCAGATCGTCGAGACGCTGCGCACCCACTTCGAGATGGGACCCGCGGACGCCCGCGCCCGCGCGCTCGAGCTGCTGCGCCTGGTGGAGATCCCGAACCCCGAGACCCGGATCGACGCGTACCCCCACCAGCTGTCCGGTGGCCAGCGGCAGCGCGCGATGATCGCCCAGGCGCTGGCGTGCGACCCGAAGCTGCTGATCGCCGACGAGCCGACGACGGCGCTCGACGTGACGGTGCAGGCCGAGATCCTCAAGCTCATGCGCGACCTGCGCTCGCGCATCGACTCGGGCATCGTCCTGATCACCCACGACATGGGGGTCGTGGCCGACATGGCCGACTCCATGATCGTGATGAAGGACGGCAAGGTCGTGGAGCAGGGCGTGGCGCGCGAGCTCTTCGCCGCCCCGCAGCACCCGTACACGATCAAGCTGCTCGACGCGGTGCCGCACCTCGGGCGCAGCGCCGAGGCGCTGGATGCCGAGACCTCCGGGACGACGGCGACCCCGGTCGCCGACCGGGCGCCGGTGGAGGACGACACCCGCACGGTGGTGCTCCAGGCCGAGCAGATGGTCATCGAGTACCCCGGCCGTCGTCGCACGCCCGCGTTCCGCGCGGTCGACGGCGTGGACCTCACCATCCGCGCCGGCGAGGTCGTCGGTCTGGTCGGTGAGTCCGGCTCGGGCAAGACGACGATCGGCCGCGCCGTGGTGGGGCTGCTGCCCGTGACCGGGGGCGCGCTGCGGATCGTCGGCCAGGACATGGTCGGCGCGTCGGTCAAGGACCTGAAGCCGCTGCGCACGCAGGTCGGCATCGTCTTCCAGGACCCGGGCTCGTCACTCAACCCGCGACTGCCCATCGGGGAGTCGATCGCGGAGCCGCTGCTGCTGCACCGGAGCCTGCGTGGTGCCGAGATGTCGCGGGCCGTCGAGCGGCTGCTCGACCAGGTCGAGCTGCCGCGCGCCATGCGCAACCGGTACCCGCACGAGCTGTCGGGCGGCCAGCGGCAGCGCGTCGGCATCGCCCGCTCCCTGGCGCTCGAGCCGAAGCTCCTCGTCGCCGACGAGCCGACCTCCGCCCTGGACGTCTCCGTCCAGGCGACCGTGCTCGCCCTGTTCCAGGACCTGCAGCGCGAGCACGGATTCGCGTGCCTCTTCATCAGCCACGACCTCGCCGTCGTCGAGATGCTCTCCGACCGGATCGCGGTCATGCACAACGGCAAGCTGGTCGAGGTGGGGGAGACCGCTCAGGTGGTCAACCACCCGCGCGACCCGTACACGCAGCGACTGCTCGCCGCGGTGCCGGTGCCGGACCCCGCCGCGCAGCAGGCCCGACGGGAGGCGCGCGACGCGCTCCTGGAGGCGCAGCGCGACGAGCTGGAGCGCGAGGAGCTGGTGAAGGCGCACGACGCGGGGAACATCGACGCGCACGACATCACCGACGTCGACAACGAGCGGATCACCGGCCGCGGCTTCTGACCTGCGGCGCGGGTGCTCGTGCCCGTGACGCGCCCCGGCGAGTCCGTCGCGCTTCTGCCGGTTCGGACAGATGTGTCCGGCATGGTTGATCTTCTGGTGGAAACGACCGATACCTCGGCGACGGGGTGCGTTCGGCTGCCTCGACGACGTCGGTCTGCGGGAGGTTCACGGTGTTCAAGGAGTCACTGAGCGGGGTGGCGGCGTTCGTCGCGTTGCTGACGGTCACCGGTTGCACGGCTGAGGCTCCCGCGCCCGACCGACCCGACACGGTCGTCGTGGCCGTCGCCATGCCGTTCACGTCGCTCAACGCGGGCACCGCCGACGGGCGCGCACCGGGGAGCACGCTGGTGCGCTCGCTGGTCCAGGCGGGGTTCGTCTCGCTCGACGAGGACGGCGTCGCGGTCGTCGACGAGAGCTTCGGCACGGTCGAGAAGGTCAGCGACGCGCCCTTGACCGTGAAGTACACGATCGACCCCGCGGCGACGTGGTCCGACGGCACCGCCGTGACCCCGGCCGACCTGCTCCTGGAGTGGGCGGCGCGCAGCGGTCAGCTCGACGACGTGACGCCCGAGCTCGACGCCCAGGGCGGCGTGGTCAACAACGACGAGCTGGACGCCGGCGTGGCGTTCGCGGCCGCGTCGCCCGCGCTCGTGCAGGCGCAGCAGCTCCCCACCGTGGACGGCGCGGCGCTCACCCTGACCTACGCGACCCCGGTGGCGGACTGGCAGGTGGCGCTCGACGTCAACCTCCCGGCGCACGTGGTCGGCCAGACGGCGCTCGGGGTCGAGGACCCGGCGGCGGCTGCTGCGGCGGTGTCCACGGCGATCGCGCAGGAGGACAAGGCCGCGCTGAGCTCGATCTCGAAGACCTGGCGCTCGGACTTCGACGCCGACGCGCTCGCGCAGCACGTCGACCAGGCCGTCTCGACCGGGCCCTACGCGGTCGACGTGATCGTGCCGGGGGAGCGCGTCGAGCTGGTCCGCAACGAGGAGTACGCGGGCGACGGCGTGGCGCGGTACGAGCGCGTGGTCATCCGCAGCGACCTGGACCCGCTGGCGGAGGTCGAGGCGCTGTCCGCCGGGTCGGTCGACGTGGCGACGCCGGCGGACACGACCGACGTGCTCGAGGCGCTGGCCGAGGTGGCCGGCGCGCAGGTGCGCACGGGTGGCGACAGCACGCTCCAGCTCCAGCTCCAGACCGCCGGTGCGGGCGCGTTCGATCCGGCGACCTACGGGGGAGACGCCGCGGTGGCGTCGACCGTGCGCCGCGCCTTCCTGCTCACCGTGGACAGGGACGCGATCGTCGCGGAGATCGTCGCCCCGCTGTGGCCGGACGCCGCCGTCGCGGACGCCCTGCTCCCCTCCGTCGGGCCGGACGCCGGGGTCGCGACGGACTCGGTCGACGCGGCCGACCTCGCCGAGGCCCGATCCCTGCTGGACGAGGCGGGCGTGACCGAGCCGGTGGAGGTGCGGGTGCTCACCAACACCGCCGACCCGCTCCGCGCCGCGATGCTCGCGGAGCTCACCGAGTCGGCGGCCCAGGCCGGCTTCGAGGTGGAGCCGTACACCCCGGCGGTCGGGCTGGGCCCGGACCTCGCGGACGCACCCACCGCATGGGACGCCGCCCTGGTGCCGGTGCCGCAGGCGGACCTGCCGATCGACTCGGTGGTCGCGCGGTGGGGGACCGGCGGCGCGACGAACGTCACCGGCTGGACCGACCCCGCGACGGACGCAGCGACCACCACCCTGGCGCAGACCCTCGACCCCGCGGTGGTCGACGACCAGCTCGCCGGTGTCGCGACGAGCCTGGACGCCGGCGGGGCGGTGCTCTCGCTGGTCCGGCAGCCGGTCGTCGTCGCCACCCGGGGATCTGCGGCTGCCACCGCGGGCGGCACGCCCGCCGCACCTGACGTGGAGCCGCTGGCGCTCGGCCGGGCGGACCTCACGGACTGGTGGTCCTGGGCGCGCACGGCGGGCTGACGTGCGTCCGGTCACCTTCTGACGCGGCCGGACGGGTGTACGGGTAGAATCGATCGGCGCGGCCGACGACCCGGCGCGCTCCCCACCTTCTGAGATGAGTTCCCCCATGTCTGAGCCCACGACTGCGCCGGCAGCGCACACGTCGTCTGCCGGCACGAGCGTGCGCAACGACCTGCGCAACGTCGCCATCGTCGCGCACGTCGACCACGGCAAGACGACGCTGGTCGACGCGATGCTGTGGCAGTCCGGCTCGTTCGGCAGCCACGCCCACGTGGACGAGCGCGCGATGGACTCCGGCGACCTGGAGCGCGAGAAGGGCATCACGATCCTCGCCAAGAACACGGCGATCCGGTACACGGGTCCCGCGGCGGCGGAGATCGGCGAGCCCGGCGGCATCACCATCAACGTCATCGACACCCCCGGGCACGCCGACTTCGGCGGTGAGGTCGAGCGCGGCCTGTCCATGGTCGACGGCGTCGTCCTGCTGGTCGACGCGTCCGAGGGCCCGCTCCCGCAGACGCGCTTCGTGCTCCGCAAGGCGCTCGTCGCCAAGCTCCCGGTGATCCTGGTCGTCAACAAGACCGACCGTCCCGACGCACGGATCACCGACGTCGTCCACGAGGCCACCGACCTGCTGCTGGGTCTGGCGTCCGACCTGCACGAGGACGTCCCGGACCTGGACCTCGACGCGATCCTCGACGTGCCCGTCGTGTTCGCCGCCGCCAAGGCCGGCCGCGCGTCGCTGAACCAGCCCGCCGACGGTGGCCTGCCGGACTCGGAGAACCTCGAGCCGCTGTTCAAGACCATCCTCGAGCGGATCCCCGCGCCCACCTACACCGAGGGCGCGCCGCTCCAGGCGCACGTCACCAACCTCGACGCGTCGCCGTTCCTCGGCCGTCTCGCGCTGCTGCGGGTGTTCAACGGCACGATCCGCAAGGGTCAGACCGTCGCGTGGGCCCGCTCGGACGGCACCATGCAGAACGTCAAGATCACGGAGCTGCTGGAGACCAAGGCGCTCGAGCGCGTCAGCACGGACTCCGCGGGCCCCGGCGACATCGTCGCCGTCGCCGGCATCGAGAACATCACCATCGGCGAGACGCTGACCGACCCCGACGACCCGCGGCCGCTGCCGCTGATCACGGTCGACGACCCCGCGATCTCCATGACCATCGGCATCAACACCTCGCCGCTGGCCGGCCGCGGCGGCAAGGGCCGCAAGGTCACGGCCCGCCAGGTCAAGGACCGCCTCGACAAGGAGCTCGTCGGCAACGTCTCGCTCCGCGTCCTGCCCACCGAGCGTCCGGACGCCTGGGAGGTCCAGGGCCGTGGGGAGCTCGCGCTCGCCATCCTGGTCGAGCAGATGCGTCGCGAGGGCTTCGAGCTCACGGTCGGCAAGCCCCAGGTGGTCACCAAGAAGGTCGACGGCCACGTGCACGAGCCGGTCGAGCGCATGACGATCGACGTCCCCGAGGAGTACCTCGGCGCCGTGACCCAGCTGCTCGCGCAGCGCAAGGGCCGCATGGAGACCATGTCGAACCACGGCACCGGCTGGGTCCGGATGGAGTTCCTGGTGCCGGCGCGTGGCCTCATCGGCTTCCGCACGCGGTTCCTCACGGACACCCGCGGCACCGGCATCGCGTCGTCCATCGCCGACGGCTACGAGGCGTGGGCCGGTCCGATCGACACCCGCGTCAACGGCTCGCTCGTCGCCGACCGCCCCGGTGCCGTGACGCCGTTCGCCATGATCAACCTCCAGGACCGCGGCTCGTTCTTCGTCGAGGCCACGCAGGAGGTCTACGAGGGCCAGATCGTCGGCGAGAACTCGCGCAACGAGGACATGGACGTCAACATCACCAAGGAGAAGAAGCTCACCAACATGCGCTCCGCGGCGGCGGACAACTTCGAGAACATCATCCCGCCGCGCAAGCTCACGCTGGAGGAGTCCCTGGAGTTCGCCCGCGAGGACGAGTGCGTCGAGGTGACGCCGGACATCGTGCGCATCCGCAAGGTGGTGCTCGACCAGTCCGAGCGCGCGCGCATCACGGCCCGCTCCAAGCGCTCCTGATCGCTGCATGACCCGCACGCCCGGTGGTCTGCTGGCGGTGCACGCGCACCCCGACGACGAGTCGCTGACCACCGGCGCGATGCTGGCCACGTGGGCGGCGGCGGGTCGTCCGGTCACCGTGGTGACGTGCACGCGCGGCGAGCGTGGCGAGGTCATCGGCGAGCGGCTGGCCCACCTCGAGGGGGACGGGCCGGCGCTCGCCGAGCACCGGGACCAGGAGCTGGACGCCGCCCTGGCGGCCCTCGGCGTCCGCGACCGGGTCTACCTGGACACGGTGCCCGGGTCCGCGGGCCAGCGCTTCGAGGACTCGGGCATGGCGTGGGTCGGCGCCGGTCGCGCCGGTCGTCCCGACGAGATCCCGCCCGGTGCGTTCGTCGGCGTGAGCCTCGAGGACGCCGCCGAGCTGCTCGCCCGGGTGATCCGCGCGCGTCGCCCGGACGTCGTCGTCACCTACGAGCCCGGTGGCGGCTACGGGCACCCCGACCACGTGCGCACCCACGAGGTGACCCGGCTGGCCGTCGAGCTCGCGGGCGCCCGGTCCGACGACGCCTCGCCGGGGTACGCCGTGCCCGTCGTCCTGTGGGTGGTGCAGGGGCGCGACGCTCTGCGCCGCGGCCTGCGCGCCCTCGGGCCCGCGCGCGACGACCTCGAGCTCCCCGACCCGGCCGCGGAGCTGCCGTCGGTGGCCGTGCCGGACGACGAGATCGACGTGGAGGTCGCGGTGCTCCCCGTCCGCGACCGTGTCCTGGACGCCCTGCGCTCCCACGCCACACAGGTGCAGGCGGTGCGGGCCGTCGACGGCGACGACGCCCTGGTGGCCCGCTACGCCCTGAGCAACCGCATCCTGGCGCCGGTGCTGCCGACCGAGACCTACCGGCGGGGGACGGGCGGCTCGGGTGCGCAGGTCGTCTGGCCCGTCGGCGTGCGCCCGGTAGCCTGACGCGCGTGCAACGCCTCTCCGCCGGCGCGACCGGCACGGTCGTCGCGGCCCTCCTGCTCGGTGCCGTCGTCGGCACCCTGGGCACCGTGATGCACCGCAGCATCGAGCCCTGGGGTGTCGTCGTGTGCCTCGCGCTGGCCTTCGTCGCCGCCGTGACCGCGCGCGCCTGGGCCGGCCTCGTCGCGCTCGCCGGCTACGCGGTGGGCCTCGTCGTGTCCGTCCAGGTCCTGTCCCAGAGCGGTCCCGGCGGGGACGTCCTGGTGCCTGACGACCAAGGGATCGGCTGGGTGTGGGTGCTGGGGTCGATCGTCGTCACCATCGTGGCGGGCGTCCTGCCGGGCAGGCTCTTCGACGACCGGCCACGAGCCCCGCGGCCGCACCCGGTCTCGGCCGACGCCGACGGGCCGGACGCGGCACCGTGAGCGAGGCGGTGGGACCCGACGAGTTCCGCGCGGCGGTCGGGCGGCTGCCCGCCGGCGTCGCCGTCATCACCCTGCGGTGGCGCGGCACGCTGCACGCGATGACCGCCAGCGCGATCACCTCGGTCTCGCTCGATCCGCCGATGCTCCTGTTCTGCGTCCACACCGACGCCCGGTTCCGGGACGCGCTCGACGACGTGGACACCTGGTCGGTGAGCGTCCTGGCGGACGACCAGGGGCACACCGCCGACTGGCTCGCCTCCCCGGGCCGCCCGGCGATCGACCAGCTGGCGCGTGTCCCGCACCGGCCGGCGCCCGTCTCGGACGCCGTGTGGGTCGACGGGGCGGCGGCGTGGTTCGACTGCCGTACCGAGTCGGTGCACCGTGCCGGCGACCACGACGTCGTCGTCGGATCCGTGCTTGCCGCGGAGCAGGGGTCGGCCGACGCCGGCGGGCTGGTGCACCTGCGCGGACGGCTGCGCCCGGTCCGCTGAGGGTCCGTCCCGGAGGTGTGCGAGGTCCACGGCGCGCAGCCGGGTGAGAACGCCGTCGCAGGTCGCGGCGCGGACGTGCGGCTCAGGCCGGGCACGTAGACTCCGCGCGGACGCGTTGTGCGCGTGTGGAGCAGCAGGGGAGCAGGATGAGCAACGGCACCGACCGCGACGAGCCCGGACAGCGCAGCGAGGACGGGCCGCAGACGCCTGCCCCGACCGGTGCGAGCCGTCCGTCGTCCGATCCGGTCTGGCCCGTGTGGGGCGGTGCGGGTGCGCCGACGCCCGTCGCCGAGCCGAGCAGCCCTGCCGACGAGAGCGAGCCCGCCGCGGACGACGCGGTCGCCGAGAGCGCGGCCACCGCGGACGACGCGGTCACCGGGAGCGCGGCCACCGACGAGACCGCGAGGGACGAGCCGACGGCTGACGGGGTCGCGGCCGACGAGGCCGCGGGTGACGAGTCCGCCGCGGACGCGAGCGCGGCCGATGACACCGCTGGTGACGAGTCCGCCGCTGACGAGGTTGCCGTGGATCTGCCGGTCGCCGACGATGTGGTCGACGACGACGCCGGCGGCGACGAGTCGGCGTCCGACGAGGTGGCCGCCGACGAGGCCAGTGGCGACGGGACGGCGTCCGACGAGGTCGTCGCGGACCCGCCGGTCGAGGACGAGGTGGCCATCGACGAGGCCGCCGGTGATCCGCCGGTCGCCGACGATGCCGCGGTCGACGTCGCCGAGCCCACCGAGCCGATCGCCGACGACGCGGGAGTCGATGGCGAGCCCGACGGCGCTGAGTCCGTCGCCGAGCCGATCGCCGACGATCGGGCAGTAGGAGACGAGACCGACGGTGGCGTGCTCGCCGCCGAGGCGGTCGCCGACGCACCCGCGGCCGACGCGCCTGAGGGCGGCGACGATGTCGGCCAGCCCGACGCCGACTCGGACGAGACCATCGACGCGCCGGACGCGGGTGCCGACGAGGCCGAGGTGGACCCCGGGGTCGCCGACATCGACGTGCCGGCTGCCGTCGAGAGCTCCTCCACCGATCCCGAGGACGCGGACGCGTCCGCGGCCGTCGGGTCGGACGAGCGCGCGAGCACCGTGGACGAGCCGGCCGGCACCGGCTCCAGCGCGGTCGACCCGACCGTGGTCGCGCCTGTCGACGGTGGCGGCGGCGACGCTCCCGACGCCACGCAGGACGGTGCCGACGACGAGGCGCCGGCCAGCCAGACCGCGGACGTCTCCGGAGACACCGACGAGCGTGTGCCCGAGGCGGACGCCGTCGACGGGACGAACGAGCCGCTCGGCGCGACTGCCGACGTCCCCGAGCAGGATGCTGCGGACTCTGACGCGCCCGAGGCCGAGGTCGAGCCCGAGGTCGGGGTCGAGCCCGAGCCCGAGCCCGAGCCTGAGGCCGGCGACGGGGACGACACCGACGTCGAGGTGGCGTCCGGTGCCGAGGTCACGCCCGGCGACCGTCCTGCTGACGCGGCCACGGAGGACGCGCGCCCGGAAGCGGTCGCGACGACGGCTGGACCGGCCGCCGCTGCGCCGAGCACGCCCGGCTCACCGACCGCCGGGCGCGACGACGCGACCGCGGTCATCGCGCCGGTCGCCGCCGCCGCGAGCACGCC
>NZ_JABMCI010000060.1 GCF_013359775.1 Cellulomonas humilata
GAGGCGGAGGCGGCACGGGTCGCCGCGGCGGCGGCCGCGACGAAGACCACGACGAAGGCGCCGACGAGCGCGGCCGCGACCGCGCCGACCAGCGCACCTGCGCCCGCGGCGGCACCGCCGGCGTCGTCGGGCAGCACGGTCGTCTACAAGAGCTGCGCCGACGTCCGGGCCGCGGGTGCCGCACCGCTGCACGCGGGCCAGCCGGGCTACAGCAGCAAGCTCGACCGCGACGGCGACGGGATCGCCTGCGCCCGCTGACCGCCCGCGCTACTCGGCGTCGGGGGTCGCGAGCCTGCGCTCGGCGCGGAGCACGAACTCGGACATCTCCAGGGCCGGGAGGGCGGCCAGGACGAGGGCGACCTGGGCGAAGGAGATCGCCCGCTCGCCCGCTTCCATCCGCTTGTACGTGGTGCGCGGGACGCCGGCGCGGGCGGCGAGGCCCTCTTGCGTCAGTCCCGCGGCGGCGCGCTCCGCACGCAGCTGCGCGGCGACGGCACCGGTCCAGGGTGCGACGCGATAGCGCTCGGTGCGCGGGGTCATGCCAAGCACGTTAACCGCAGACGTCGACAACGATCTCGACCTGTGGGACGAGCACCCCCACAAACGCGACAACGCGAGGGGGTGAACTTGCCGGGCCCCCGTGGCCCGCATCGCGTCCGGGTCACCGGCCCGGGCAACCCGGGTGGGACCGGCGGCGACCCAAGTGGGACCGCTCGGCGCCCGAACCGCGGCCGGTCGGCGAGCGGGTCAGGGGGCTGCACCCATGTCACTGGAGTCACGCTCCTGGACAACTGTCCACTCCACCGAGTGGACCTGTCGCCAGCCCCTTACCGGTGTCCGAATCCCCCACCTACCGTGCTCCCCACGGGCCACCGGCCCTCACTCACTGTGCGGCGACTCGACGAAGAGCGGTCGTACCGACCACAGGAGGACCCGTGCCCGACGACTCCGTGCAGGACCACGCCCACACCGCGGAGGCGACCGTCCGCACGACGTCGACGCCGGTCCCCGAGCTCGACATCATCGTGCCGGCGTACAACGAGGCAGCCCGGATCGGCGCCACCCTCGACGCGCTGTGCGGGACCCTGAGCCGCACCGGCACGCGCGCCCGGGTCCTCGTGGTCGACAACGCGTCCGTCGACGACACGGTCGACCAGGTGGTCCGGTCGAGGGGGAGCCACCTCATCCCGATCGAGGTGGTGAACTGCCGCGCACAGGGCAAGGGTGCTGCGGTGCGCGCCGGCATCCGCCGAGCAGACGCACCGTTCGTCGCCTACCTCGACGCCGACCAGTCGACGCCGCCGCAGGCGCTGATCACCGGCCTCATGCTCCTGAAGCACGGGTGGGACGCCGTGATCGGGTCGCGCCGCGCGCTGGGCGGCGTCTACCTGGTGCCGCAGGCGCCGCTGCGCCGCGCGGGCTCTCGGGCGTTCAACCTCGCCGCCTCGCGGATCGTCGGCCAGGTGAGCGACACGCAGTGCGGTCTGAAGATGTTCCGGACCGAGGCGATCAAGCCGGTGTTCGCGGCGTCGCAGATCGACGGCTTCGCGTTCGACGTCGAGCTCCTGGCCCGCGCCCGGGACGCCGGCCTGCGGGTCATGGAGCTTCCCGTCTCCTGGACCGACAGCCCCGGCTCGACGTTCTCGCCCGTGCGGGACGGCCTGACCGCGTTCCGGGAGCTCTCGCGGGTGCGACGCGTCCTGCGCAGCGAGGTCGCGCCGGCGTGAGCGAACCGACGACCGAGCCGCGCAGGACACTGGTCATCACCAACTGGCGCGACCTGGACCACCCCGAGGCCGGCGGGGCCGAGGTCGTCTGCCAGGAGCTCGCCGCACGCTTCGCCGCGCAAGGGTTCGACGTCGTCCTGCTGTGCGCGGCCGTCGCGGGCCGGCCTCGCCACGAGCAGCGCGACGGGTACCGCATCGTCCGTGGCGGCGGACGGTTCACGGTCTACGCCGTCGCCCTCTGGTGGCTCCTGTGGCACCGCCGGTCCGTCGGCGGTGTCCTCGACTCCCAGAACGGCATCCCCTTCTTCACGCCGCTCGCCGTGCGTCGTCGGACTCCCGTCGTGATGCTGCTGCACCACATCCACCAGGAGCAGTTCTCCGCCTACTTCCCGCGGCCGGTCGCGGCGTTCGGCCGGTGGCTCGAGGGACCCGTCAGCCGACGCGTCTACGGCCGGCGCGCGATCGTGGCGGTGTCCCCGTCGACCCGGACGGGGGCCCGCCGCCAGCTCCGGCTGCGCGGCGACATCTGGGTGGCGCCCCCCGGGTGGTCCGTGACGCCCGTGGACGTGCCGCGGACCGAGTACCCCTCCGTGGTGTGCGTCGGACGTCTGGTCCCGCACAAGCGCACCGATCTCGTCGTCAGCGCCTTCCCCGGGGTGCTCGCCGCCCACCGTGACGCTCGGCTGGTGGTCGTGGGCCGCGGCCCCGAGCGTGCTCGGCTCATCGCGCTGGCGGAGTCGCTCGGGATCGCCGGGCAGGTCGACTTCCGGGACGACCTCGACGACGCCGGCCGCGACCAGGTGCTCGCTGCGGCGTGGATGTCGGTCAACGCGTCGGCGGGCGAGGGGTGGGGTCTGTCCGTCGTCGAGGCGAACGCGCTCGGCGTCCCCGTGCTCGCGTACCGCCGTCCCGGCCTGCGCGACTCGATCGTCGACGCGACCACGGGATGGCTCGTCGAGGACGACGCGAACCTCTCGGCGGAGATCGCCGACCGTCTCACCGAGCTCGGTTCGCCCCACCGCGCCGAGCGCTACGCCGCCGACGCCCGCGAATGGGCCGGGAACTTCACGTGGGCCACGATGACCGGCCGCGTCGAGGTCGCGCTGCACGCCGAGGAGCTCAGACTCGCGCGTGGTCGCAAGGACCAGCGCCACCTCTCGGACGCCGCCGTCGCGGCCACCGTCCCCGTCGAGCTCATGCCCGACGACTGGCAGGTCCTGCTCCGTCAGACGGACAGCTGGCAGGTCGACGACGCCCACGTCACCGTCCTGCTCCGAGGGGCGGACCTCGACGCCGCCCACGTGGCGCTCAGCCGGTGGGGGGTGGAGCCGGCAGCGGCCGGTGTGACGCTCGAGGTCGCCCGCACCGCCGACCTGCTCCGGCTGCGACCGGCTGCCCGTGACCACGTCTGAGCTGGTCCGGCCGCGGGGGGAGGTCGTCGGGAGGTCGCGGGACCGCCGGGCCGTCCTCGCCGTCGTGGCGCTCGCCGCGCTGGCCGGCGCGGCACGGCTGATCGGCATCGCGACCACCCACGACCTGTTCCTCGACGAGGCGACCTACGCCGAGATCGCGGCGTCGACGGGCCTGGTGCACGGCCCTCTGCTGCACGGGCTGCCGTTCGTCCTGCACCCGCCGCTGGCGTTCCTGCTGCTCATGCTGCCCGCCGACCTGGTGGCGGCCCCGGACCGGGCGGCCCTCATCGTGGCGTTGCGCCCGTTCGTCGCGCTCGCCGGGGTCGGTGTGGTCGCTGTCGTCGTCGCCGTGCTGCGCTCCTCCGGTCTGCGCCGCGCCGCGGTCGTCGCGGGGCTGCTGCTCGCGCTCGACCCGTTCGCGATCCGGTTCGACACCCGCCTCATGCTCGAGGCGTTCGCGCAGCTGGCGGTGGTCGCGATGGTCGCCGCCGCGGTGCAGGTCGCCCGCGGGCGCGGTCGGCGGTGGGTGGCGGCGACGGCGGTCGCGGGCGGGCTGTGCCTGGGGACCAAGGAGACGTTCGGCATGGTCGCCGTCGCCACGCTGCTCCTGGTGGCGATCGCGACGTCGGGGGTGGTCCGGCGCCGGCTGCTCGTCGCGACGGCGGGCTCCGTCGGCGGGTACGTGCTGGTGAACGGGGCGATGGCCGCGTGGGCCGGTCCGGAGCTCTGGTGGGCGATGCGCCTCACTGGGCTGCAGCGTCTGCTCGGCGTCGACCAGGCGACCGGGTTCAACGCGCCCGACGCCGAGGTCTCGCTCTGGGACCGGGTGCTGCCGAACGTGGCGGAGGTCGGGATCACCTACGTCGTCCTCGTCGCGGGTGGCCTGTGCGCCCTGACGCTGTGCATCCTCGCGCTCCGGGCACGTCGACCGGGCCCGCTCGACGCCCGCCAGGCGCTCCAGGTGGTGGTAGCCGCGTGGGCGACGGCGTCCTGGGCCTACGTGACGTACGCCGTCGTGCTCGGCTCGCTCGAGGAGCAGATGTTCTACATCGCGCTCGCTCCGTCCGTCGTCGCGCTGGCCGTCGTCCTCGACCGGGCCCGACTTGCCGTGGCGGTCCCGGTGGTGGCGGTGGTGCTGCTCGGGCAGGTGGCGTCGTGGGTGGTCGTCCACACGCAGCGCGACGACGTGTACCTGCAGATGTTCGCGTGGGCGCAGGACCACGTGCCGGAGGGGTCGACGATCCTGGTGACGGAGGACAGCGCCCAGTTCCTCCTGCACGGGTACCGGCTCTCCTCGGACCCGACGACCGTCGCGCTCGGCGACACCGACTACGTGCTCCTCTCGCCCGTGCTCGTCGCGCAGGGGTACGGCGTCGCGGACCAGGGCTTCGTCGACGACCTGCGCGACCACGGCACGCTCGTGCACACGGTCGTCGGCCGGGAGAACACGCTCGAGCTGTGGGACGTGCAGCCGTGAGCCGCCCACGGGTGCTGCACCTCGGGTTCGAGGACCCCCGCAAGCCCGGCGCCGGGGGTGGCGCCGTGCGTACCCACGAGATCAACT
The DNA here is from genome assembly GCF_013359775.1 of Cellulomonas humilata. Lineage (GTDB taxonomy): Bacteria > Actinomycetota > Actinomycetes > Actinomycetales > Cellulomonadaceae > Cellulomonas > Cellulomonas humilata. The sequence continues at coordinate 4,704 of NZ_JABMCI010000060.1, forward strand.
CGCGCCTCGCCGACCGGTACGACATCACGGTGGTCAGCGCCCGGTTCCCCGGCTGCACCCCGTACGAGGCCGAGGGCGTCCGGTACACCCACGCGGGGGCGGCCGACACGTACCTGCTGGCCGTCCCGTCGTACTTCCTGGCCCAGCCCTGGACCGTGCGGAAGCACCGTCCTGACCTCGTGGTCGAGGACTTCGGGGCGCCGATCTCCACCTGGGGCCTGCCGCGGGCGACGTCCCGCCCGGTCGTCGGGGTGGTGCAGTGGCTGTTCGCGGAGGAGAAGGGCCGGCAGTACCACCTCCCGCTGGCGGGGATCGAGCGGTCCGGCGTCCGGGCGCACCGGCGGCTGGTCGCCGTGTCCGACGACCTGGGCGACCGGCTGCGGACGCTCAGCCCCGGCGCGCAGGTCGACGTCGTGCCCAACGGGCTCCCGCCTGCCGCGTTCACGACCCCGCAGACCGGGGCGCGACGGCACGTGAAGTACCTGGGCCGGCTCGAGGACGCCCAGAAGGGCCTCGGCCTGCTGCTGGAGGCCTGGGCGCGCGCGACGACGTCCGGTGCCGTGCCTCCCGGGGTCGAGCTGCACCTCGGCGGCATCGGACCCGACGGCCGGCGCCTGCAGGACCGGGCGGCAGCGCTCGGGGTGACCGGGTCGGTGCGGTTCGTCGGCGCGATCGCCCACGAGGAACGGTTCGCCTGGCTCGCGGACGCCGCGTTCGTCGCCATGCCGTCGCGGTACGAGACGTTCGGGATGGTCGCCGCCGAGTCGTTGGCCGTCGGGACGCCGGTCGTCGCGTTCGACATCGACTGCCTGCGCACGCTGGTGACGGACGGGACGGGCCGTCGGGTGCCGGCGTTCGACGTCCCCGCCTTCGCGGCGGCGCTCGGTGAGCTGGCCACCGACCGCCCGCTCCGAGAGCGGCTCGGCGCGCAGGGCGTGCGGCACGTGCAGCACCTGACCTGGGACAACGCCGCCGCAGCCCAGGCCGCGGTGTACGACGAGGTGCTCGGCCGATGACCACGACGCAGGCGCCACCGACGGCCGATCGGGGCGCGGTCCTGCTGTCCGCGACGAGCCTGGTCGTCGCGGGGGCCAACTACGCGTTCGCCCTCGTGCTCGTGCACGTCCTGTCGGCCGGCGACTACGTCGCGTACGCCTCGGTCCAGTCCCTCCTGCTGGTCCTCGGGTCCGGGGCGATGGCGGCGATCCCGTGGGCTGTCGCGCGGCACGTCGCGACGGGACGCGACCCGGGCCAGGGCGCGGGCTTCGGCCTGGTCGCCTCGGCGGTGCAGGGTGCGGTGTTCGCCGCGTTGACCTTCGCGATCGTCGTCGCGACGTCCGGCGCGGCCCTGGCAGCCGCCTCGGCGGTCGCGGCGTTCACGCTCTCGGTCGTCGTCGCCCCCCTCGGCGTCCTGCAAGGACGGGGCCGGCTGGGCACGATCGCGGGGCTGCGGCTGCTGGAGACGGCGGTCCGGATCGGCCTGTCCGCGTGGCTGCTGCTGGCGGTCGCCGCCGACCCGCTCGCGCCGGTGACCGGCTTCGCGGTGGGGTCCGCGGCGCTGTTCGTCGCCGGGTGCGTGCTGTGCCGCGGGGTTCGCCCGCTCCGCCTGGGCGGCCTCGGTGACCTGACGCGACTGGCCCTGCTGCTCGGCTCCGTCCAGGTGGCCCTGGCTGCGCTCGGGTCCGTCGACACCGTGCTCGCGGCGAGCGCGGGCTTCGCGGTCGACGACGCCGCCGCGTACCAGGTCGCCGCCCTGCTCGGCCGCGTGCCGCTGTTCGTCGCGGCCTCGGTCGCGCTCGCCTTCTACCCGCAGATCGCGGCCGCCGCCCCCGACGAGGTCGCCGGGCTGGTGCGCCGGTCGGTGCGCCTGCTGCTCGTGCTCGCGGTCCCTGTCGCCGTCGTGATGTGCGTGGCTCCGACCGCGCTGCTGACCCTCGCCGCCGGGTCGCACGTCGACCAGGTCCGGGTGCTGCTGCCCGCCACCGCGGCGGCCGGACTGTGCGTGGCGCTGACCACCGTGCTCGTCTCCGCGGTCCAGGCGCGCGACCAGCACCGCCGAGCACTGCGCCTCGTCGTGCCGGCGGCCGTCCTCCAGCCCGTCGCGCTGGGGCTCGTCGGTCAGCTGGGGGGCGTCGGGGCGTACGCGGTCACCAACGTCACCGTCCTGGCGACGTTGCTGGTGGTGTGCCTGGTGGCGACCCGCCGGCCGCCGGTCGCCGTCGCGTAGCTCAGGCCGTCGGCGCGTGCCGGTCCAGGAACCGGTAGACCTCCGTCGTGTCCACCCCCGGGAACACCCCCACCGGCAGCGCGGCCAGCAGGGACGCGTGCGGGCGGGCGCTCGGCCAGGACTTGTCGGCCCAGCGCTCCTGGAGGTCCGTCGGGGGCTGGCGGCAGCACATCGGGTCCGGGCACTTGGACGCCGCGCGCTCGGTGGTCTCCCGCCCGCGGAACCAGCGCACGTGCGCGAACGGCACCCCGACCGACACGGAGAACGCGCCCTGCGACGACGGCTGCACGCGGCTGGTGCACCAGTACGTGCCGGACGACGTGTCGGTGTACTGATAGTACGGCGAGAACCGGTCGGGCAGCGTGAACACCACGCGCGCGGTCCACTGCCGGCACACGGGCTGGCCCTCGATGGCGCCCAGCGGGTCGGCCGGGAACTTCACGCCGTCGTTCTCGTACGCCTTGTGCAGGGTGCCGCCCTCGTGGACCTTCATGAAGTGCACGGGGATGCCCAGGTGGCGCGTCGCCAGATTGGTGAACCGGTGCGCGGCGGTCTCGTAGGGCACCGCGAAGGCGTCGCGCAGGTCCTCCACCGACAGCCGCCGCTCGGCCTTCGCCTCCTGGAGGAACGGCACCGCGCCGTCCTCCGGGAGCATCAGCGCGGCGGCCAGGTAGTTGGCCTCGACGCGCTGGCGCAGGAAGTCGCCGTAGTCCTTGGGCTCCGCGTGGCCGAGCACGTGGCTGGCGATGGCCTGCAGGAGCGGTGAGCGGGCGTCGCTGGTGCCGGGGTTGCCCTGGGGCAGGTAGATGCGGCCGTTGGCCAGGTCGGTGACCGAGCGCGTGGAGTGCGGCAGGTCGGGCACGTAGTGGAGGCCGAAGCCCAGGTGCGCGGCGATGTCCGCGGTCGCGCGCTGGCTCAGCGGACCGCCCGGGTGGTCGATCGCCGTGAGCAGGCGGCGGGCGTGGTCCTCGAGCTCCGGGAAGTAGTTGTCCTGCGCGCGCATGCGGATCCGCAGCTCGGCGTTGGCCCGGCGGGCCTCCTCCGGGGTGGCCGCGTTCTCGGTGAGCAGGCGCTGGATCTCCGCCTGGAGGCGGACCAGGGCCTCGAGGGCGTCGGCCGGCAGCGAGCGACTGACCTTCACCGGTGAGACGCCGAGGGAGGCGAAGAGGGGTCCCCGCTGCGCGCGCTCCAGCTCGACCTCCAGCGCCGCACGCCGGGTGGGCGGCTCGGTGCGCAGCAGCTCCGACAGCGGGACGTCGAGCGCCTCCGCCACCTGCGCCAGCAGCGAGAGCTTGGGCTCGCGGTGACCGTTCTCCAGCATGGAGACCTGCGAGGGTGCCCGGCCGATCGCCGTGCCCAGGTCGTCGAGCGTCATGTTCCGGCCCGTGCGCAGGTGCCGGATCCGTCGTCCCAGCACCAGCGTGTCGAGGCCGCCGTTGGCCGTCGTTGTCATGCCTCCACCATCGCCCGGCGTCTGCGCTTCTGTCCAGGAGAAGGAACGCCGATCTTCTGCGGACTTTGCCGGGGAAGAACTGTGGAACAGCGAGGAAAGTCGAGGTCAGGCCGAAGGGCCGAGAAGAACCGCCAATGACGGAGGATCACGATGAGCACGTACAGGCACGGCGACCAGACCGAGACCGCGGCCGAGCTCGCGGCGAGCTGGGACCTCGACGCGCGGTGGGCCGGCATCCGCCGCACCCACACCGCCGAGGACGTCGTCGCCCTGCGGGGGTCGGTCCGCGAGGAGAGCACGCTCGCCCGCCGCGGCGCCGAGCGGCTCTGGCAGCTCCTGCACTCCCGCACGCTGCTGCCGGCGCTGGGTGCGCTCACCGGGAACCAGGCCGTGCAGCAGGTCCGCGCCGGGCTCGAGGCCATCTACCTGTCCGGCTGGCAGGTGGCGGCCGACGCCAACCTCTCGGGCCAGACGTACCCCGACCAGTCCCTGTACCCGGTCAACTCGGTGCCCGCGGTGGTCCGCCGGATCAACAACGCGCTCCTGCGCGCCGACCAGATCGAGTTCGCCGAGACCGGTCGACGCAGCCGTGAGTGGCTGGCGCCGATCGTCGCCGACGCCGAGGCCGGGTTCGGTGGGCCGCTGAACGCCTACGAGCTCATGCACTCGATGATCCAGGCGGGAGCGGCCGGCGTGCACTGGGAGGACCAGCTGGCGGCCGAGAAGAAGTGCGGCCACCTGGGCGGCAAGGTCCTGGTTCCGACGTCGCAGCACGTGCGGACCCTGTCCGCCGCGCGGCTCGCGGCCGACGTCGCCGGGGTGCCGACGGTCATCGTCGCGCGCACCGACGCCCTCGGCGCCGACCTGCTGACCTCGGACATCGACAGCCGCGACGAGCCGTTCCTCACCGGGGAGCGGACCGCCGAGGGCTATTACCGGGTGCGCCCCGGACTGGACCCCGTCGTCGCTCGCGCGGAGGCGTACGCGCCGCACTCCGACCTCATCTGGGTGGAGACGTCGACGCCGGACGTCGCGGCCGCGATCGAGTTCGCCGAGCGGATCCACGACCGGTTCCCCGGCAAGCTCCTGGCGTACAACTGCTCGCCGTCGTTCCACTGGCGCTCGCAGCTGGACGACCTGCAGATCGCGCGGTTCCAGCGGGAGCTGGCCGGCCACGGGTACGTGTTCCAGTTCATCACCCTGGCCGGCTTCCACGCCCTCAACCACTCGATGTTCGACCTCGCCCGCGGCTACGCCGAGCGCGGCATGAGCGCGTACGTCGAGCTCCAGGAGGCCGAGATCGCCTCCGAGTCCGACGGCTACACCGCCACGCGTCACCAGCGCGAGGTCGGCACCGGCTACTTCGACCGCGTCGCCACCGCGATCAGCCCGGAGAGCGCCACCCTCGCGCTAGCGGGCAGCACGGAGACGGCCCAGTTCACCCACTGACCTCCCTTCCCCAGGCCGCGAGTTCGGTAGTTCGCGTCGAGTTCGGCAGCTGTAGCAACCGAACTCGACCGGAACTGCCGAACTCGTGGCCCCCAGCACCAGGAGCACAGCCATGACCATCACCATCCCCCCGCCGCTCATCCGCCCTCATCTGTCGCAGACCGGGCCGTCCCTGCCCGGCACGACCGAGATCCTCACCACCGAGGCGATCGACTTCCTCACCGACCTGCACCTGCGCTTCTCCAGCCGCCGGCACGACCTGCTGCTGGGCCGCCAGCACCGCCGGACGCGGTTCTCCAACGGTGCCGACCCCGACTTCCTGCCCCTGACGGCGGGCATCCGGGCGGACCCGAGCTGGCGCGTGGCCGGTCCGGGTCCGGGCCTGGAGGACCGGCGCGTCGAGATCACCGGCCCCACCGACCGCAAGATGACGATCAACGCGTTGAACAGCGGCGCCAAGGTGTGGCTGGCGGACATGGAGGACGCCACCAGCCCCACGTGGACCAACGTCATCGGCGGCCAGCACTCGCTGTTCGACGCCATCCGCGGGCAGATCGACTTCACGTCGCCCGAGGGCAAGGAGTACACGGTCGGTGCGGGGACCCCGACGATCGTGTTCCGTCCCCGCGGCTGGCACCTGACCGAGAAGCACCTGGACTTCACGGACCGCGCGGGTCAGACGTGTGCGGCCTCCGCGAGCCTGGTCGACGCCGGCCTGTACCTGTTCCACAACGCGCAGGCGCTCATCGACTCGGGACGCGGTCCGTACCTCTACCTGCCCAAGCTGGAGGGCCACCTGGAGGCGCGCCTCTGGGACGAGGTCTTCCGGTTCACCGAGACGTACCTGGGCCTGCGGTACGGCACCATCCGCGCGACGGTGCTCATCGAGACCATCACGGCCGCGTTCGAGATGGAGGAGATCCTCTACGAGCTGCGCGACCACTGCGCGGGTCTGAACGCCGGCCGCTGGGACTACATCTTCAGCGTCATCAAGAACTTCCGCGCTCGCGGACCGCGCTTCGTCCTGCCGGACCGCGGCAGCGTGACGATGACGGTCCCGTTCATGAAGGCGTACACCGAGCTGCTCGTCGCCACCTGCCACAAGCGGGGCGCGCAGGCCATCGGCGGCATGAGCGCCTTCATCCCCGACCGCCGCGACCCGGAGGTCACCGACAAGGCGCTGGCGCAGGTCAGGGCGGACAAGCAGCGGGAGGCCGGGCAGGGGTACGACGGCACCTGGGTGGCTCACCCGGACCTCGTCCCGGTCGCGCGGGAGGTGTTCGACGAGGCGCTCGGCGACCGCATCGACCAGCGGCACCGGCTCCGCGAGGACGTGCACGTGACCGCCGCGGACCTGCTGGACATCCCGTCGGCCGGCGGCGGCGAGCCCGGTGCCGTCACCGACGGCGGGCTGCGCGGCAACGTGTCGGTGGGCGTCCGTTACCTCGAGGCGTGGCTGCGGGGCATGGGCGCGGTCGCCATCGACCACCTCATGGAGGACGCCGCCACGGCCGAGATCTCGCGGTCGCAGGTGTGGCAGTGGGTGCACCAGGAGGTCGTCACCGCCGAGGGCACACGTATCGACGCCGCGCGGGTCGAGCAGGTGCTGGCCGACGTGCTGGCCGAGCTGCCGCGGTGGGACGGGGACCGGTACGACGACGCGGCCGACCTGTTCCGGCAGGTCGCCCTGGCGGAGGACTTCCCGACGTTCCTCACGGTGCCGGCGTACACGCAGTTCCTGGTCGACCGCGGCTGAGGAGCGACCGCGATGCGGCCCGGGTCAACGACGACCCGGGCCGCGTCGCACGTCCCCCGGGTCTCGCATTCGGCGGGCGTCATCGGCGAGGATCCAGGGCATGGCTGACGACGAACGCCCCGTGCTGGTGACCGGCGGCACCGGGACCCTGGGCCGTGCCCTCGTGCACACGCTCCTCGACGCCGGCCGGCCCGTGCGGGTGCTCAGCCGGCGCGACCGCTCGCCGGCCGCCCCCGCCGCGGTCGAGTGGGTGGTCGGTGACCTGCTCACCGGGGTCGGTCTGCGCCCGGCGCTCGACGGGGTGACGGCCGTGGTGCACTGCGCCAGCGACCCGCGCAAGCCCGACGACGACCTCGACGCCGCCGTGCAGCTGCTGCTCGCGGCCCGCGCGGCTCACGTCCCGCACCTGGTCTACGTCTCTATCGTCGGCGTCGACCGGGTGCCGTTCGCCTACTACAAGGCCAAGCACAGGGTCGAGGAGATCGTCGAGGACGGCGACGTCCCGTGGACGATCCTGCGCGCGACGCAGTTCCACGACTTCGTCGCCACCCTGCTGGACTACCTGTCGCGCGGACCCGTCGCGCTCGCCCCGGCGGGCATGGACGACCAGCCCGTCGCCGTGCGCGAGGTCGCCGCGCGGCTGGCGGAGCTGGTCGACGCCGGCCCGTCCGGCCGCGCGGACGACCTGGGCGGTCCGCAGGTGCTCAGCACCACCGAGCTCATGCGCACGTACCTCGCGGCGACCGGCCGGCGACGTCCGGTGTGCACCGTGCCGTTCCCGGGACCCCTGCGCGCGTTCCGGAGCGGAGCACACCTCGCTCCGGAGCACGCGGTCGGGCAGCAGACCTTCGCGGAGTGGCTCCGGACCCGGTCGACCCGCTAGCGCGTCAGCCGAGCTGCCAGGTCCAGGCGCCGGTGGCGTCGGTCTGCACGGTCACGGTCGTCGGCACGCCTGCGGGGTCGACCGCGACGCACTGGAACGTCGTCGCGGCGCCGGTGACCAGCTGGTCGGGGCACTGCACCGTCGTGGCGATGCCGGTCTGCGCGGAGATCCCGGCGGCGATCTCGGTCTCGAACGCCTGGGCGTCGTAGCCGACCACATCCACGGTCGCCTCGGTCATCGCGAGCCGCACGACGTTGGCCACGAGGAACGCACTGATCACCGCACCGAGGATCGACAGGGCCAGCGCCCACCGCGCCCGGCCCCGGCCCTTGGGCTCCCACCCGGCCGCCTCGAGCGTCCGGGCGCGCTTGAGCCCGACGATCGACAGGATGATCCCGGCGACCGCGGCGATCGGCACGCCGAGCACCGCCAGGATCGAGACCAGCAGCGCGACCCGTGCCGGGGTGTTCTTGCCGTCGCCCAGGTCGGACGACGGGTTGATCAGGTAGTGGCTCTCGACCGGCTGGATCCAGCCGCCGCCGACCGCCGGGGCGCTGTACCCGAAGCGCGAGCTGGCCTCGGCAGGAGAGGAGGAGGCAGCGGGGTAGTCGAACCGGGACGTGGCCGCGGCGGGGTACCCGAACCGGGACGAGGCGTCGGCCTGGCCGAACCGGTACTCGGGCGAGATCGCGTCGGGGGTCGACGGCTCGAACCCCTGGCCGTACTGCGAGACGACCGGCGCGGGCGCGGGCACCGGGACGGGTGCGGCGGCCGGCGGAGCCTGCACGTGGGTGGTCCAGCTGGTGCCGTCGAACCAGCGCTGCCCCGCCGGGTCGCCCGGGTCCGTGTACCAGCCCGCAGGAGGGTTCCCGGTGGTGGGCGTGGTCACGTCGGCTCCAGTCGTCGGCACATCGAGGCTGCTGACGACATCGGCAGCGGACCGGGTGTTCTTGACCCAGGCCGGCGGCCCGTCAGCTCTCGAAGAGGCAGAACGGGTGGCCCGCCGGGTCGAGCATGACGCGGACGTCCTCCTGCGGCTGGAAGCCCGCCAGGCTCGCTCCCTGCGCGAGCGCGTGCTCGACGCCGCGGGTCAGGTCGTTCACCCAGACGTCCAGGTGCTCCATCATCTGCTGGTGGTCCGTGGTCGCCGGCCAGACCGGGGTCTCGTAGAGCGGGTCGGAGCTGAACGCGACGCCGGTCCCGCCCGCGGGCGGTCGGAGCAGCACCCAGCCGGGCTCCTCGCCGATGACGCGCCAGCCCAGCAGGCGTCGGTAGAAGTCCCCGAGCGCGTTGGCGTCGCGCGCCTCCAGCACGGTCGTCGAGAGGGAGAGCTCCAGGCCCGCGTGCCGCGTGACCGGCTCCCGGACGGCCGGTCCGCCGAAGATCGTGAGCGGCGACGGGTGCCGCGGCTCGTACAGCCCGAGCGACCCGCCGCTGGGCAGCGGGATCCGGGTGACGACGCCCCAGTCCTCGGTCTGCGGGTGGCCGAGCGGTCGGACACCCTTCGCCGCCAGGTCAGCGAGCGTCCGGTCGAGGTCGTCGCACATGAGGTGCAGCGTCGCCCCGTCGGCACTGTCGCCGGGGTGCACGCCGAGCTCCGCGGGCGGGAGGGCGAAGATCAGCCACCCGTCGCCCGAGGACGCGTCCTCGACCGACGCCCAGCCGAGCACGTCCCGCAGGAACGCGCGGTCGGCGGCGGGGTCGGAGCTGGCCAGCAGCACGTGCAGCGCGGAGATCACGCGTCCCAGCGTCCCGACGTGTTCCCGTGTTCGCCACTCGGAAAACCCCTTGGCGGCGGCGGAATCCGGACGTACGGTCGTCGCACACGGGAAGGAGGTGGTCCAGGACATGTTCTATTCCAGGACGCGTGAGGTGACTGTCCGCTAGTCGCCCGAAAGTACTCGGACGGATTGCACAGACGATCCGCCCGCAGGCCCACCCGGACCGGCGAGCGAATCCATGGCAGTCACCGCAGCCCGTGGGAGCCGCGACCTCGTCCTTCGCGGCAGGGTCTCTTCGGAGGCCTGGCCCACGGGCTGTTGCCTGCCCATCTCGTGGCAGGCTGGAGGCGTGGCTCTCAAGAACCCCTCCCAGATCGATCAGATGCGTCCCGCCGGGAAGTTCGTCGCCGGCGTGCTGTCCTCGTTGCGTGACGTCGCCCGCGAGGGGATGACCCTCAAGCAGCTGGACACCCACGCGCACCAGATGATCGACGCCGCCGGCGCCCACTCGGTCTACCTGGGCTACCACCCGTCGTTCGGCGCGATGCCGTACCCGGGCGTGCTGTGCACCTCCGTCAACGACGCCGCCCTGCACGGCCTGCCGTCCGACTACGTGCTGGCCGACGGCGACGTGCTGAGCATCGACTTCGCCGCGCAGGTGCAGGGCTGGGTGGCCGACTCCGCGCTGACGTTCCAGGTCGGCACGCAGGACCCGACGGTCCAGAAGCTGATCGAGACCACCGAGAAGGCCCTCGACGCGGGGATCAAGGCCGCACGCGCGGGTGCGCGGATGGGCGACATCTCGTCGGCCATCGGCACCATCGGTCGTGCGGGCGGGTACGGGATCAACGCCGACTTCGGGGGCCACGGCGTCGGGCGGACCATGCACGAGGACCCGCACGTGCCCAACCTCGGGCGCCCCGGCACGGGCCAGAAGCTGAAGGCCGGCCTGGTCATCGCCATCGAGCCGTGGTTCATGGCCGGCGGCGACGAGTACACGATCGACGACGACGGCTGGACCATCCGCACCGGCGACGGCTCCCTGGCCGCCCACGCGGAGCACACGATCGCGATCACCCCGGACGGCCCGCTCGTCCTCACGGCCCGCGACTGACCGCACCGCGACGTCCGAGGCCGCGCCACAGGCCGGTCCACCCTCCGGCCGGTGAATCGATCCAGAACAACCCTGGGGGCGTTCTGACCCACCAGAACGCCCCCACGGTTGTTCTCGCCCGGCGCAGACCGGCGGGCGTTCCCTGTTCTTGACGGCGGACTTAGATTGGCTCGATCCGGCAACGCCGGCGGATCCGCACGAAAGAGGGCCTCTGATGTCCGCGCTCGTCGAAACTGCTCCGCTCATCGGTCACGTCGTCGGGGGTCAGGTGACCACCCCCGAGGGGTCCCGCACCCAGGACGTGTACGACCCCGCGACCGGGGAGGTGTCGGGCCGGGTGCTCCTGGCGGAGCAGGCGGACGTCGACGCGGCGGTCGCGGCGGCGGTCGTCGCGGCGCAGAGCTGGTCGCAGGAGCCGGTCGCCAAGCGGGCCGCCGTGCTGTTCGCGCTGCGCGAGCAGATCGTGCAGCACACCGACGAGCTGGCCGCGATCATCACCGCGGAGCACGGCAAGGTGCTGGCCGACTCCCACGGGGAGATCGCCCGCGGGCTCGAGGTCATCGAGTACGCCTGCGGCATGCCGCAGCTGCTCAAGGGCGAGTACACCGACCAGGCGGCCACGGGTGTCGACGTGTTCTCGTTCCGGGAGCCGCTGGGCGTGGTCGCCGGCATCACGCCGTTCAACTTCCCGGCCATGGTGCCGCTGTGGATGTCGCCGATGGCCATCGCCACGGGCAACGCGTTCGTCCTCAAGCCGTCCGAGCGCGACCCGTCGGCGTCGCTGTTCCTGGCGAAGATGTGGAAGGCCGCCGGGCTGCCGGACGGCGTCTTCTCGGTGGTGCAGGGCGACCGGGTGGCCGTCGACGCGCTGCTCACGCACCCGGACATCGCGGCGGTGTCGTTCGTCGGCTCGACGCCGATCGCGCAGCACGTGCACGCCACGGCCACCGCGCACGGCAAGCGGGTGCAGGCGCTCGGCGGGGCCAAGAACCACGCGGTCGTGCTGGCCGACGCCGACCTGGACCTCGCGGCCACACACCTGACCGGTGCGGCGTTCGGCGCCGCCGGCGAGCGGTGCATGGCGATCTCGGTGGCGGTCGTCGTGGACGAGGTGGCCGACGCGCTGCTCGAGCGGCTGCGGGCCGGGGCCGAGAAGGTCCGGGTCGCACCCGGCAACGACCCCGACTCCGACATGGGCCCGGTGATCACCAAGGCGTCCCAGCTGCGGATCGAGGAGATCGTCACCGACGCGGTCGCCAACGGGGCGTCCGCGGTGGTCGACGGTCGCGGGCACACGGTGGCCGGTCACGAGAACGGGTTCTTCGTCGGCCCCACGGTCCTCGACGGCGTCTCCACGGACATGCGGGCGTACGTCGAGGAGATCTTCGGGCCGGTGCTCGTGGTGATCCGGGCGGCAGACCTCACCGAGGCGATCGCCCTGGTCAACGCCAACCCGTACGGCAACGGCACCGCGCTGTTCACGTCCTCCGGCGACGCGGCCCGCACGTTCCAGCGTGCGGTGAACGTCGGTATGATCGGGATCAACGTGCCGATCCCCGTGCCGGTCGGGTGGCACTCGTTCGGCGGGTGGAAGAACTCGCTGTTCGGCGAGAGCCACATCTACGGCCCGGAGTCGGTGCGCTTCTACACGCGCGGCAAGGTGGTCACCAGCCGCTGGCCGAGCAGCCCGGCGACGGCCCGCTTCCACTTCGGCCGCACCACCTCCCACTGACCGCAACGTCCGCACTCGAGAAGGCCCGAACCCGACGGAGTGCGGACGTCCCAGCCAGGGACCAGCAACGTCCGCACTCGAGCGGGTCTGAACCCCATCGAGTGCGGACGTTGCGGGTTCTACAGCGAGCGCTGGTACGTGCGCATCGCTGCCACCGACCACCACGCGACCAGGGCCGCCAGTGCCGCGAGCAGTGCGCCCCGGGTGGCCACCACCGACCAGTCCACCGACGGGGACATCGCCGTGCGCGCGATCTCGGTCGCCCAGGTCAGCGGGTTGTAGCGGGCGGCCGTCTGCACCCAGTCCGGCAGCAGCGCGGCGGGCATGAGGGCGGTCGAGATGAACGTTGCCGGCAGCACGATGATCGTCGAGATGCCGATGAGCGCGGTCTGGTCGCGGGCCAGCAGGGCGACCGCGGCCGACAGCGAGCAGAACGCCGCGGCGAGCAGGAGCGACGCCCCGATCGCGAGGGCCATGCCCCCGACACCTCCGGAGTACTGCGCGCCGGCCAGCGCGCCGATCCCCAGAACGCAGAGCCCCTGCACCACGCAGACGAGCAGCTGCTGCACCAGCTGGCCGGCCACGAGCGACGACCGCGAGACCGGGGACGTGAGCATCCGGTCCATGACGCCGGAGCGGATGTCGTCGATGAACCCCGTCCCTGCCCAGGCGCCCGAGTACAGGACGGTCATCATGAGGATGCCCGGCACCAGGAACGTCATGTAGTCCACGGCCCCGAATCCCGGCACGGTGGCGACCGACGAGAACACGTTCCCGAACAGGACCAGCCAGATCACCGGCTGGATGATCGCGACGCCGAGGCCCCAGGGTTGGCGGATCGCGTCGACGGTCCAGCGGCGGGTGACCTCGGCGGTCTGCGTCAACCAGGACGCGCGGGTCGGCGTGGTGACGGGACGAGTAACGGTGAGCGTGCTCATCGGGCGACCTCCCTAGAGGCGACGTCGGCCGACGTCCACGAGCGGCCGGCGTGCCGCAGGTAGACGTCGTCGAGGGAGGGACGGGAGACGGCGACGGCTCCGTGCCGCACGCCGGCCGCCTGGAGGGCGGCGATGACGGGGCCGACGACTGCCGGTCCGTCGGCGGTCCGTGCGACGAGCCGGCCGGTCGGTCCCTCGACGTGCACGACGACGTCGCGCAGCGCGGTGATCGACGCGACCGCCGACCGCACGAGGTCGGGGGTCGGCTCGACCAGGTCGACCGTGAGCGTGTCCCCTTCGAGCGTGGCCTTCAGCGCGTCCGGGGAACCGAACGCGACCACCCGGCCCCGGTCGACGATGGTGATCCCGTCGGCCAGTCGGTCCGCCTCCTCCAGGTAGTGGGTAGTGAGCACGACGGTCAGGGCGTCCTCCCCGGCCAGTCGTCGGATCTCCGCCCACATCGCGGCGCGCGCCTCGGGATCGAGCCCGGTGGTGGGCTCGTCGAGGAACAGGACCTGCGGGGTGCCCACGAGGCCGAGCGCCACGTCGAGCTTGCGGCGGGTGCCCCCGGAGAGCTTCCCGGCGCCGCGGTCGGCGGCCTCGGCCAACCCGAAGCGGTCCACCAGTGCGGCTGCCCGATCCGACGACGCGGCGCGGGACAGCCCGCGGAACCGCGCGGCCATCACGAGGTTCTCGCGCGGGCTGAGCAGCGGGTCGGCGCCGGTCCCCTGCGAGACGTAGCCGATGCTCCGGCGGACGGCGTCGGCGTCGCGGACGACGTCACGACCGCCCACGCGGGCGACCCCGGAGGTGGCTCGCGCGAGGGTGGTGAGCACCCTCGTCGTGGTGGACTTGCCGGCGCCGTTGGGGCCGAGCAGCCCGTGCACGGTGCCGCCGGGGATGCTGAGCGTGAGGCCGTCGAGGGCCCGGACGTCCGGTCGGCCGCGGCCGCCGGGGTAGGTCTTGACGAGGTCGAGCGCTTCGACCACGGGTGCTGCGGGCATGGTGCCGCCTTCGGTCGTGCCGTCCGTTCCTTCCGGTCGGGACGGCGGGTGGTCCGACCGAGCTGCCACCTATGCTGATTCGTGCGGCGGATCGCACAGGTGCCCTCACGGGTCCCGGTCGGTTCGTGGTGGTCGGCCCGGGTGTTCCAGCACCTGGGCCGACCTTCTTCATTGCGGGGGGCTCAGATACGGCGCGAGCGCCTCCGCAAGCTCGTCGGGGTCCAGCCGGCCGTGCGTGCTGGCGCGTCGGTGCAGGTCACGCCACAGAGCGACGCCCTCGAACGATCCGTCCGCGATGCTCGTCGCGAGCGCGGCGACGAACCCGAGCTCGGCGCGGACGATCGCGACCTCGTACTCGCTCTCGAGCGAGAAGATCGCCGGCAGGCCCATCGCGCGCGCGTCGGCCAGCCCGCCCTCGAGGCTCGTGATCTGCCGCTCGAGCGACGTCTGCCGCAGCCGCAGCAGCCGGACCACGTCGTCGGGACCCAGCAGCGGCAGGAACGACAGGGCTGCCTCGAACTGCGGGAACTCCTTGGCCGGGGTGCGCACCAGATCGGTCAGCCAGTCGATGGCCTCCGTCGCGCCGGCGTCGGTGATCCGGTACACCGTGCGGGTCGGTCGGTTGCCCTCCCGCTCGGTCGACGCGGCCTCGATCAGCCCGTGCTTCACCAGCGAGTCGACCACGGAGTACAGGGACCCGAAGTTCAGGCGCACCGACTCGTCCTTGCGCCGCTCGCGCAGGGTCATCGACATCTCGTACGGGTGCATCGGGCGTTCCCACAGGAGCGCGAGCACGGCGAGAGCCAGCGGGTTGTTGCGGCTGCGCGGCGCCATGGCTCCTCCTGCTCCAGTTCGAATGCTCGGAACAGAATATATCTCGACTAGTACGCGTCTGCCAAGCACGAACGGCCCGCATCCTGGACAGGATGCGGGCCGCTCGACACAGGGTCAGTCGACGCGGACGACGACCTTGCCGCGCACGTGACCGGTCTGGCTGGCCTCGTGGGCCGCGGCGGCGTCGGCCAGCTCGAAGACCTCGGCGACGTCGACCTTGACGGTGCCGGCGTCGATGAGCGCGGTGAGAGCGTCGAGATCGGAGGTGCTCGGCCGGACCCAGACGTACTGCCCGCCCAGCTCGTCGCGCGCGGCGGCGTCGACGATCGACGCGACCGTGCCGCCGTCGGCCAGCAGGGCGTTCGACGTCCCGACGAGGTCGTCGCCGCCGAAGTCGAGCACGACGTCGATGCCGTCGGGCACCAGCGCGCGGACGCGGTCGGCCAGCCCGTCGCCGTACTCCACCGGCTCCGCGCCGAGGCCGCGCAGGTACTCGTGGTTGCGAGGCGACGCGGTGCCGATCACCCGGGCGCCCAGGGAGTGGGCGATCTGCACGGCGAACGCGCCGACCCCGCCCGCGGCGGCGTGCACGAGGACGGTCTGACCGTCGCGGACGCCGGCTCGTCGGATCGCCTGGAACGCGGTCAGGCCGGCCAGCGGCACGGCCGCCGCCTCCTCGAACGTCAGGGAGACCGGCTTGCGCGCGAGGGTGCGCACGGGCGCGGCGACGTACTCCGCGAACGTGCCGCCCTGCACCCAGTCGCGGCGCACGTACCCGTAGACCTCGTCGCCGACCTGGTACTCGGGGGTGTCCAGACCGACGCGCTCGACCACGCCGGCCACGTCCCAGCCGGGGACCGCGGGGAACGTCACGTCCATGATCGCGTCGAGGTACCCGGCCCGGACCTTCCAGTCGACGGGGTTGACCGAGGCGGCGCGCACGCGGACGAGCACGCTGTCGGGCCCGACCTTCGGGGTGGGCTGCTCGGTGAGCTCGAGGACGTCGGACCCGCCGTAGCGGGAGTAGGTGATGGCTCGCATGCTCCCGACAACCCGGTGACGGCGAGCCGTGATTCCCTCCGTGGCAAACGTCACGTCGCCGCCCACCGCCGTTCACCGGCCCGCCGCAATTCGGACATCCGTCCTGGTCACCCTCGGTGCACACCGATCGAAGGGGACCTCGATGCCGCACGCCCGCCGCACC
Organism: Cellulomonas humilata; assembly: GCF_013359775.1. Taxonomy (GTDB): domain Bacteria; phylum Actinomycetota; class Actinomycetes; order Actinomycetales; family Cellulomonadaceae; genus Cellulomonas; species Cellulomonas humilata. The sequence goes on from NZ_JABMCI010000060.1 coordinate 21,019, forward strand.
CTTGCCGCGCTGACCTGCACCGCCGTGCTCTGCGCCGGCCTGGGAGCGACCGCCGCGACGGCGCACCCCAAGCCGTCCCCCCAGGCCGTGTTCCACCGCCTCGCCACGTACCCCGTCTACCTGAACCGCCCGGCGGGCACGCCGGCCGCGGACCCGACGGTCGCGGAGATCTCCGCGGTCAGCGAGGACGGCCGGACGTTCATCCACACCGACGCGCTCGCCGGCCGGATCGGCTTCGTCGACATCACGGACCCGGCGAAGCCCCGGGGCCTGGGCACGCTCGACCTGGCGGCGGACCTCGGGGTCGGCGACCACGCGGAGCCGACGTCGGTGGCCGTGGTCGGCGGCTACGTGCTGGTGGTCGTCGACACGTCGGAGAGCTTCACGAACCCGTCCGGACTGCTCGCGGTGGTCGACCTGGCCACGCACGCTCTGGTGCGGACGATCGACCTCGGCGGCCAGCCCGACTCGATCGCGCTCACGCCCGACAAGACGCACGCGGCGATCGCGATCGAGAACCAGCGCGACGAGGACGTCGCGCCGGCCGGTGGGAAGAAGGGCGATCTGCCCCAGCTGCCCGGCGGGTTCCTGCAGCTCGTGGACCTGCCCGGCACCGACCCGGCGACCTGGACGACCCGTGCCGTGCCGTTCACCGCGGAGGCGCTCGCCGGGCTCGACACCCCGCAGGACCCCGAGCCGGAGTACGTCGCGATCGACCCCACGGGGACCACGGTCGCGGTGACCCTGCAGGAGAACAACGGCGTCGCCCTGGTCGACATCGCGGCCGGGACCATCTCGCGGGTGTTCAGCGCGGGCAGCGTCGCGGTGACGGGCATCGACACCGCGCAGGACGGGGTCATCCACCAGACCGGGTCGATCCCGCTCACGCCGCGGGAGCCCGACGCCGTCGCCTGGCTCGACGCGACCCACCTGGCCACCGCCAACGAAGGCGACTGGAAGGGCGGCACCCGCGGGTGGACGGTCTTCGACACCTCCGGGACGGTTGTCTGGGACGCCGGAGCTGAGCTCGAACGGCTCGCCGTCCGGACCGGGCTGCACTCCGAGTCGCGCGCCGGGAAGAAGGGCGTCGAGATCGAAGGGCTGGCCGTCGCGACGCTCGGCGGGAAGCGGTACGCGTTCGTCGGCTCCGAGCGGTCGAACTTCGTCGCCGTGTACGACGTCGACGATGCCGCGCACCCGCGGTTCGTCCAGGTGCTGGCGACCACCAACGGGCCGGAGGGGATCCTGCCGGTCCCGTCGCGGGACCTGCTGCTGGTGTCGAGCGAGACCGACGACGCCTCGGTGCTGGTCCGGTCGTCGGTGAGCGTGTTCGGCCGCGGCAAGGCCTACGCCAGGACGGCGGGCACGCCGCAGTTCCCGAGCGTGGTCTCCGCCGACGACGCCGCGGGCAACCCGATCGGCTGGGGCGCGCTCGGCGCGCTGAGCGCCGACCCGACCGACAAGAAGCACCTGTGGACCGCGTCGGACGCGGCCTACTCCACGGCACACCTGCTCCGCCTCGACGTGTCGCGGACGCCGGCGGTGATCGACCGCGACGTCGTCGTGACGCAGGGGGGCACGGCGGCGTCGCTGGACATCGAGGGCGTCTCGGCGCGCCGGCGGGGCGGGTTCTGGCTGGGTTCCGAGGGGGCGACGGGCGCCGCGAACGCGCTGGTCCGCACCGACGCGAACGGCGCGATCCAGCAGACGGTGCCGCTGCCCGCGGACGTCTCGGCGGGGCTGAGCAAGTGGGGCATCGAGGGCGTCGCCGCGACGGAGGACTCCCGCGGCGAGCACGTGTGGGTCGCGCTCCAGCGCGGGCTGACCACCGATCCCGGCGGCCTCGCCGGAGCCGCGCGCATCGGCCGCTACGACGTGCGTATCGGCACCTGGGCGTGGTTCGCCTACCCGCTGGGCACGACGACGACGGCCGGCGACTGGATCGGCCTGTCGGAGATCACAGTCGTGGACCGGGACACCCTCGCGGTCGTCGAGCGCGACAAGCTCAACGGCCCGGACGCCAAGGTGAAGGCCGTCTACACGGTGCAGATCCCGGCCAGGGACCCCGCACCGGGCACGGTCGGCACGCTCACCAAGACGCTGGTCCGCGACCTGGTCCCGGACCTGCGGGCGACCAACGGCTGGACGCAGGAGAAGGTCGAGGGCCTGACCATCGGCAGCGACGGGCAGGTCTACGCGATCACCGACAACGACGGGCTCAAGGACGCGACCGGCGAGACCGTGCTCCTTCGGCTCGGCCCGGCGGCGAAGGTGTTCCGGGCGCACAGGTGACGTCGAGCAGCGATCATGACGGGATGCCCACCCCGTACTCCGTCATGGTCGTCTGCACCGGCAACATCTGCCGCTCCCCGATGGCGGAGGTGGTCCTGCGCGAACGGTTCGCCGACGCAGGCCTGGCCGACCGGGTGGTCGTCGACTCCACGGGCATCAGCGACGAGGAGCACGGCAACCCGGTCGACCGCCGCGCGCGGGCCGTCCTCCAGGCGGGCGGCTACCCGACGGGCGACGGGCACCGGGCCCGCCAGGTCAGGGCGGGCGACGAGCGCGACCTGGTGCTCGCGATGACGGACGCGCACGCCCGCGCGCTGCGACGGCTGGACGTCGAGCCGGTGCTCTTCCGCTCGTTCGACCCGGCCGCGACCGGGGACCTGGACGTCGCCGACCCCTGGTACGGCGGCGCCCAGGACTTCGAGGACTGCCTCGCCCAGATCGAGGCGGCGGCCGACGGGATCGTCGACCACGTCCGTACCGAGCTGGGGAATGCGCGACCCGCGAAGAACGGTTGACCGAGGCATGTCCCTCGACGAGATCCCCCTGACCACGCTCAAGGGTGAGCCCACGACGTTCGGCGCGTACGCGGACAAGGTCAAGCTGGTGGTCAACGTGGCCTCCCGGTGCGGTCTGGCCCCGCAGTACGAGACGCTCGAGAAGCTCCAGAAGACCTACGGCGACCGCGGGTTCACGGTGCTGGGCTTCCCCAGCAACCAGTTCCTCCAGGAGCTCGGATCCGAGAAGGCCATCGCGGAGTACTGCTCGGCCACCTGGGGCGTGACGTTCCCGATGTTCGAGAAGGTCAAGGTCAACGGCCGGCACCAGCACCCGCTGTACGCCGAGCTGACCAAGGCACCGGACGCGTCGGGCAAGGCCGGCCGGGTCACGTGGAACTTCGAGAAGTTCGTCGTCACGCCGGACGGGTCGGTGCACCGGTTCCGCCCGCAGACCGTGCCGGACGCCCCCGAGATCGTCGAGCTGATCGAGGCGTCGCTGCCCGGCTAGAGCCAGCGGTTGCGTCGGAAGGCCCGGTGCAGGCCGACGCAGACGACGCCGATGCCGGCCAGCACGATCCAGAATCCGAGCGCCCAGTCCGAGGCCGGCAGGTAGTCGAAGTTCATCCCGTACAGGCCGGCGATCGCGGTGGGCACCAGGGCGATCGCCGCCCACGCGGAGATCTTGCGCATGTCGGAGTTCTGCTGGACCGTCACGCGGTTCTGCTCGACGGTCACCTGCGCGAGGTCGGCCTGCAGGACGCCGGTGAGCAGGGCGTCGGCCGCCTCGATGAGCTCCGCGGCGCGCAGCGCGTGGTCCTGGACGTCCCGGAAGTACGGCCGCGAGTAGGCGGGGATGCACGGCACCTGCTGCTCGGCCAGCCGGGTCAGGGGCTGCACCAGGGGGACGACCGCACGGCGGAACTGCTGCACCTCGCGCTTGAGCTTGTAGATCCGCTCGGCGTGGTCGTTGCCGGGGTCGTCACCGAACACCTGGTCCTCGATCTGGTCGAGGTCCTCGTCGATCGACGCGGTGACGTCGAGGTACTGGTCGACGGCCTTGTCCAGGATCCCGTGCAGCACCGCGGGCGGTCCGTGCTGAAGCATCTCGGGGTCGGCCTCCAGTGCCGCCCGCACCTGCGCCGGGATCGTCGTGTCGCCGTGCCGGACGACGATGACGAACCGGTCGCCCAGGAAGATCGCGAGCTCACTGACCTCGACCACCTCGACGTGGTCGACGTAGTGCACGGGCTTGACCACCGCGAACGTGACCCCGCCGTACTGCTCGAGCTTGGGCCGCTGGTGGGCCCGGATGGCGTCGTCGATGGCCAGCTGCGGGAGCTCGAAGCCCTCGGCGAGCTGGTCGAACTCCTCGGCGGTGGGCTCGACCAGGCCGATCCACACGAACCCGTCCTCCGCCTCGGCCTCCTGCAGGGCCAGGCGCAGGTCGTCGATGCGGTGCCGGCGGCGTCCAGCGGAGTAGAGCGCGCAGTCCACGATCACGTCACGAAGGCTAGACCGCGCGGTGATCCGTCCTGCGCGACAGACTGGCAGGACCGTCGACGCACGCCGGCGGCACCGCGGAAGAAACCCTCGGAGGATGGCGTGAAGTTCGAGATCTACAGGGACAAGGGCGGCGAGTTCCGGTTCCGGATCGTCGCCACCAACGGCAACGTCCTCGCAGCCAGTGAGGGCTACTCGGCGAAGGCGTCGGCCCAGAACGCGATCGACCGGATCAAGTCCGACGCCGCAGGAGCGGACACCGTCGACAACAGCTGACCGTCGGGTGCACGGGTCCGGCGCCGATGCCGGGCCCGTGCGTCACGATGACCCCATGAAGGTTGCCGCCCGCGCCCACGTCCCCCCGTTCGCCGTGATGGAGATCCTGGCCGCCGCGAACGCGCGCCGGGTCGCCGGCGAGGACGTGCTGAACCTGTGCGCGGGCGAGCCGTCCACGGGGGCGTCGGACGTCGTGCGGCAGCGCGCGATCGACCTGCTGACCTCGGGCGACCTCGGGTACACCGAGTCACTGGGCGCCCCGGCCCTGCGCGCGGCGATCGCGCAGCACTACCTCGACACGTACGGCGTGGCGCTCGCCTCGCGCCAGATCGCCGTGACCACCGGCTCGTCGGGTGGCTTCGTGCTGGCGTTCCTCGCGGCGTTCGACGTCGGCGACCGGGTGGCGCTCGCGGTCCCCGGCTACCCCGCGTACGCCAACATCCTCGCGGCCCTCGGGTGCGAGGTCGTGGTGGTCCCGTGCGGGCCGGAGACCCGGTACCAGCCGACCGTCGCGCAGCTCGAGGCCCTGGACGGTCCGCTCGAGGGGCTGGTGATCGCCAGCCCGGCGAATCCCACCGGCACGATGATCGACCCCGACGAGCTCGCCGCGATCGCCGACTGGTGCGCGGGGAACGGTGTGCGGCTGATCAGCGACGAGATCTACCACGGGATCACCTACGGCTCCGAGGCGACCGCGACCGCCGCCCGGTACCTGGACCGCGGCGCCGTCGTCGTGAACTCGTTCTCCAAGTACTGGGCGATGACCGGCTGGCGGCTCGGCTGGCTGGTGCTCCCGGACGACCTGGTCACCGCCGTGGACGCGCTGGCCGGCAACGTCGCCCTCTGCCCGCCGGCCCTGGCCCAGCACGCCGGGATCGCCGCGTTCAGCCCCGCCGGGTACGCGGCCGCCCGCGAGAACGTCGAGCGCTACGCCGCAGCACGGGCACATCTGCTCGACCGGCTGCCGGAGCTGGGCTGGGCGCGGATCGCCCCGGCCGACGGCGCGTTCTACCTGTACGGCGACATCTCCGCGAGCGGCCTGGACTCGATCACGTGGTGCGCGCGGCTGCTCGACGAGGCCGGCGTCGCGCTGACGCCGGGCACCGACTTCGACCCGGTCGACGGGCACCGCTGGGTGCGGCTGTCGTTCGCGTCCTCGGTGGACGTGGTGCGCCAGGCCGTGGACCGGATCGTCGCCTGGCAGCGAACCCTGCCGTAACACGCGCCGCCTACAGTCGCGGCCATGGACGTGGCGGTGCTCGGCGCGACGGGCGATGTGGGACGGCAGATCTGCACGCAGCTGGTGGAGCGGCGGATCCTGCCGACGACGTCGCGCCTCCAGCTGGTCGGCCGGCTCGACGGCGCCTCCGGACGCGCGGTGCACGGGCTCCGCGCGGACCTGATCGACGCGTACGACGAGCACGCACCCCTGCTGGACGTGGCCCTGGACCCGGCGGACGTGGTCGCGGACGTCGTCGTGGTCGCCGCGGGCGCGACCGCACCGGCGTCGGCGGGTGCGCCGATGACCCGGGGGCAGCTCGCGGAGCAGAACCTCGCCGCGTTCACGGCCTACGCGGACGCCCTCGCCCGGTACGGCTCGGGGCAGGAGGTCGTCGTCGTGGTCTCCAACCCGGTCGAGCTCGGGGTCGCGGTGATGGCCTCCGCCCTCAAGCGGCACCGCGTGATCGGGATGGGCGCGTGGCTGGACACCCTGCGGTTCCGGCGGGAGATCGCGGTGTCGCTCGGGGTCCGACGCCACCGCGTGGCCGGGTTCGTCGCCGGGCAGCACGGGGACGACCTGGTGCCCCTGTGGTCGTCCGTGCGGATCAGCGGTCTCGACGTGGACGAGCGCCGACGGGCGGTGGACCGGCTGCGCGGCGGGCGGTCGCTGGACGGGTTCGGCGCCGAGATCGCGTCGGCCAAGGAGCAGCTCGCGGGCCTGCGGGACATGAGCGAGGCGTTCGCGCTCATCGACAGCTGGCCGCCGGACCTGCGGGTGGTCGCGCGCCCGTGGATGACCCACCAGAGCGGCGCCAAGACCGCGGCCGGCACCGCGAGCGCGACGATCGACCTGGTCGACACCATCCTGGACGGGCGCGACATCGTGGTCGCGGGGCAGGTGGCGCTCGCGGGCGAGGTGCTGGACCGCACCGGGGTGCTGGGCGTCCCGGTGGTCGTCGGGCAGGAGGGCTGGTCGAGGGTGCTCCTGGACGAGCCGGCGCCCGACGAGGTCCGCCGGCTGACCGCCGTGGCAGACCGGATCGACGCGGCGAACGCGCCGTGGCTGGGAGGCGGCGCATGATCTCCGACAACGACGACCGCTGGGTGGCGTTCGTGCGGGCGGACCACCGGACCGGCACCATCGCCGCGCTCGCCGGGGTGTTCGCCACGCGCGGCGTGAACTTCGAGTCGCTGGCCACCGGGGACGTCGCGGGGGACGACGGCCTGGTCGTGGTGACGTTCCGGACCAGCGAGCGCCGTCAGCGCGTGCTGGTGCGCAGCGTCGAGCGGCTGGACGCCGTGCGCAGCGTGCTGGTGCGCCGGGCCGAGGACCTCGGCGTCCGCGCGGCGGCGGTCGTCCACCTGCCCCGCGACGTCGACTTCCGCCCGCCCAGGCACGCGGCGGTGAGCTGGTCGGGTTCGTCGCTGCAGGGTCAGCCGGTGCTGGTCGAGGGGCCGCTGGTGGACGTCGAGGCGGTCGTGGCCGCGGCGCGCGCGGCGGGTGCCCGGTCCGAGGCGACGGTCATCCAGCCGCCCGCCGCGACGTAGGTTGGCACTTGTGCCTCTGCCTGCCCTGGTCCCGCCGGGACCGCCCCTGACCCCCGCGCAGACCGAGCGCGGTTCCCGGCACCTCCTGCTCGCCGAGATCGGGGTCGACGGTCAGCGCCGGCTGCGCAACGCGCGGGTGCTCGTCGTCGGTGCCGGTGGCCTGGGTGCCCCGGTGCTGCAGTACCTCGCGGCGGCCGGCGTCGGGACGATCGGGATCGTGGACGACGACGTGGTGGACGTCAGCAACCTCCAGCGCCAGGTCATCCACCGGTCGGTGGACGTCGGCCGGCCGAAGGTCGACAGCGCGCGCGACGCCGTGGCGGCCCTCGACCCGGACATCCGCGTGAACGTCCAGCGCGTGAGGCTGACCAGCGAGAACGTCGACGAGATCCTGCGCGACTACGACGTCGTCGTCGACGGGACCGACAACTTCCCCACCCGCTACCTGGTCAACGACGCGTGCGTGCGGCTGGGACTGCCGGAGGTGTGGGGCTCGGTGCTGCGGTTCGACGCGCAGACCACCGTGTTCTGGGGCCGCCACGGGGTGGAGCTGCGCGACCTGTTCCCCTCGCCGCCCGCGCCCGACGAGGTCCCGTCCTGCGCGGAGGCCGGCGTGCTCGGCGCGCTCTGCGGGCAGGTCGGCTCGATCATGGCGACCGAGGTGGTCAAGCTGGTCACGGGCACGGGCGAGACCCTGCTGGGTCGCGTGCTCGTCGTCGACGCCCTGCGTGGCCGGTGGACCGAGGTCCCGCTGGCCGCCCGCCCCACCGCCCGCCCGAGATCCGAGGAGCCCGCCATGTCCGACGTCCCCGTCGTCACCGCCCCCGAGCTGGTCCGGCGGCTCGCCGCCCGCGAGGCCGGCACCGACGACTTCCTGCTCATCGACGTCCGCGAGCCCGCGGAGCACGCCCAGGCGTCGATCCCCGGCGCGGTGCTGGTGCCGCTGGGCACGGTGTTCGACGGCACCGCGCTGGCCGACCTGCCGCGCGACCGGGAGATCGTCGTGCACTGCCAGGTGGGCGCCCGCTCCCTGACGGCGGCGAAGATCCTGCGCGGTGCCGGCTTCGACGCGTCCAACGTCGACGGCGGGATCCTCGCGTGGATGGACGCGCGCTGACCGTGCGCTCCCTCACCGAGCACCGCGGGGCCGCCCTCGCGCTGGCGTCGCCCCTGCCGGTCGTCGAGGTGCTCCTCGACGACGCGGACGGCCTCGTGGTCGCCGACGACCTGCGCACCGACGAGCCGCTGCCCCGGTGGGACAACTCCGCGATGGACGGTTACGCGGTCCGGCAGGCCGACGTGGTGGACCTGCCGACGACCCTGCGCGTGGTGGCGGACCTGCCGGCCGGCTCGGCGGACGAGCCCGTGGTCGGACCCGGCACCGCGGCGCGGATCATGACGGGTGCCCCGGTCCCCGCGGGTGCGGACACGATCGTGCCCGTCGAGCTGACCGATGCCGGCACCGGCACCGTCCTGGTGCGCGAAGCCCCGGCCGCAGGCGTGCACGTCCGGCGGGCCGGTGAGGACGCCGTGCCCGGTGACGTGGTGGTCGCGGCGGGCACCCTGCTTGGACCGGCCGCCATCGCCGCGGTCGCCTCGCTCGGCCGCGCGACCGTGCGGGTGCACCGGCGCCCGCGCGTCGCGGTCGTCTCCACCGGCGACGAGCTGGTCCCCCCGGGCACGCCGCTGCGCCGCGGCCAGCTCCCCGACTCGAACTCCTGGCTGCTCGCGTCCGCGGTCCGGGACGCCGGTGGCACGCCCGTGCGGATCGGCCCGGTGCCCGACGACGTCGACGCCCTGCGGTCGGTGCTCGCGGACCTCGACGGCACGGTCGACGCGATCGTCACGTCCGGTGGGGTGAGCGTCGGCGCGTACGACGTGGTCAAGGCCGCGCTGGCCGACGACCCCGGGGTCGAGTTCCTCGCGGTCGCCGTGCAGCCCGGCAAGCCGCAGGGCCTGGGACGGCTCCCCGGCGGCACCCCGATCTACACGCTGCCCGGCAACCCGGTCAGCTCGTTCGCGTCGTTCGAGATGTTCGTGCGCCCCGCGATCCTGCGCATGCGCGGGCTCGCCGACGTCGAGCGTCCGTCGATGTCCGCGGTGGCCGACGAGGGCTGGACCACGCCGCCCGGCCGCGCGCAGCTCATGCCCGTGCGCTGGGTGGGTCCCGACCGCGTGGTGCGCGCGACCGCGCGCGGCTCCGGCTCGCACCTGGTCGCCCGCCTGGCGCTGGCCGAGGGGCTCGCCGTCATCCCCGCCGAGATCGACCAGGTCGCCGCCGGCGACCGCGTCACCGTCCTGAAGGTGAGCCCATGACCGAGCAGTTCACGCACCTCGACGCGGCCGGGCACGCCCGGATGGTCGACGTCACCGCCAAGCAGCCGACCGTCCGTGCGGCCACCGCCAGCGGCCGGGTGCAGTGCGGGCCCTCCGTGGTCGCGGCGTTGCGCGACGGCGCGGTGCCGAAGGGGGACGTGCTCGCGGTCGCCCGGATCGCCGGCATCGCCGCCGCCAAGCGCACCCCCGAGCTCCTGCCGCTGGCGCACGTCATCGGCGTGCACGGCGTGGTGGTCGACCTCGAGATCACCGACGAGGGCGTCTCGATCATCGCCACCGTCCGCACGGCCGACCGCACGGGCGTCGAGATGGAGGCGCTCACCGCGGTGTCCGTGGCAGCGCTCGCGGTGGTCGACATGGTCAAGGGCCTCGACAAGTCCGTCCGCATCGCCGACGTGCAGCTGGAGGCGAAGTCGGGCGGACGCTCGGGCGACTGGCGGCGCGAGGCGTGACCTACGCCGGCCACGGGCTGACGGGCCCGCCGACGTTCGACGCGATCGTGCTGGCCGGCGGTCGGGCCCGCCGGCTCGGGGGCGCCAGCAAGCCCGAGGTCGAGGTCGGCGGGGTCGCCCTGCTCGACCACGCGCTCGCGGCCGTCACCGGCGCCGTCCATGTCGTCGTCGTCGGTCCGCCGCAGGTCACGCGGGCCGGGACCGTGACCGTGCTCGAGGATCCCCCGGACGGTGGCCCGGTCGCGGGGGTGGCTGCCGGCCTCGCGCACCTGCCCGACGACGGTCCCGAGCTGGTCGTCGTCCTCGCGTGCGACGTGCCCGGCGCAGGACGGGTGCTGCCCGCGCTCCTGGCCGCGGTGGCCGACGCCGACGGCGCCCGCATGCTCGGTGCCGAAGGCCGGCCGCAGCACCTCGTGGCCGTGTACCGGCGGGTCGCCCTGGAGTCCGCGCTCGACGCGCTCCCCAGCGCGCACGGGGCCGCGATGCACCGGCTCGTCGGAGGCCTGCGCCTCGTCGACGTCCCCGATGCGGACGGTGCGACCGCCGACGCCGACACCTGGGCAGAAGTGCAACGCCTCGACGCGTCGCTCAGTGACAGGATCGAGCCATGACCGACGACCCCCGCCGCGCGCCCGGCGCCGACCTGCCCGCCTGGATCGAGAGCCTGACCGCCGCGCTGGGCGTCGACCCCACCCTCGTGGACACCGACCGGCTGCTGGGCGTCGCCGCCGACGTGGCCCACCAGGTGGCCCGGCCGGCCGTCCCGATCACGATGTTCATCGCGGGCCTCGCGGCCGTGGGAGCCGACCCGGCGCCGATCCTCGCCCGGATCGAGGCCGAGGCAGCCGCCTGGACCGCCGAGCAGTGATCACCGTCCGCTACTTCGCCGCCGCCGCGGAGGCCGCCGGACTGGACACCGAGCAGCTGCCCGCGGGGACCGCCGCGCAGGTCAGGGCCGCGATGGTGGGCCTGCACGGGGCCGCTCTGGACCGGGTGCTGGGCCGGTGCGCGCTGCTGGCGGACGGCACGCGGGTCGAGGCCGACGACCCGGTCCCCGTCGGCGCGACGCTGGATGTGCTGCCCCCGTTCGCCGGCGGCTGACTGCGGCGACGTGCCGCCGCCGGCAGCGACCGAGCGCCGCGACGCGAAGGCGGCTAGGGGTGTTCGCGTGAGGACTTCGTTCCCCCAGGCGCAACGAAGTCTTCACGCGAACGCGTAGACGCGAGCCGCGACGGCGCTCGAGCCTGTCAGCCGCCGATCGCGCTCATCGGGCGGTCCGGCTGCAGGAAGGACGGGTCGTCGATGTCGTGACCGGCCTTCTTGCCCGCGAGGCAGCGGCGGTACGCGTCCGCCAGGGCCGTGTCGACATCGGCGGCCGCGGGAGCGGGCCGGGCAGGGGCGTCCGCACCGATCCGCACGGCCTGACCGGGTCCGATCCCGAGCGCGGCGGCGTCCGGCTCGGCCGACTCGCCGCGCAGCAGGTCCCGCACGTTCGTCTCCGTCTGCGAGAACAGGCACGCCCTCAGCTGACCGTCGGCGGTGAGCCGCAGCCGGTCGCAGGCGCCGCAGAAGGGTGCGGTGACCGACGCGATGACCCCGACGGTGCCGGGTCCGCCGTCGACGGTCCAGAGCTCCGCGGGCGCGGCGCCGCGGCCGGGGACCTCCTCGAGCGCGAACTCCGCCCGCAGCCGCGCCAGGATCTCCGCCTGCGTCACCATCTCCGCGCGGTCCCACGTGTGGCCGGCGTCGAGCGGCATCTGCTCGATGAACCGCATCTGGTAGCCGCGCTCCACGGCGAACCGCGTCAGCGCCACCACCTCGTCGTCGTTCACCCCGCGCATGGCGACCGCGTTGATCTTCACGGGGTGCAGCCCGGCGGCGTCGGCGGCGGCGATCCCGGCGAGCGTCTCCACCAGCTTGTCGCGGCGTGTCAGCTCCAGGAACTTCGCGCGGTCCAGCGTGTCCAGGCTGATGTTCACGCGGGACAGCCCGGCGTCCTTGAGGTCGGAGGCCAGACCGGGCAGGCGGAGCGCGTTGGTCGTCAGGGACACCTCGGGGCTGCCGGACGGGCCGGTCAGGGCGGTCAGCCGACGGACGACGTCGACGATGTCCACGCGCAGCAGCGGCTCCCCGCCGGTCAGCCGGATCTCCGTGATGCCCAGCGAGACCCCGACGCGTGCGACGTGCACGATCTCCTCGGTGCTCAGCATGGTGGAGCGCGCGAGCCACGGGACGCCCTCCGCCGGCATGCAGTAGGTGCAGCGCAGCGAGCAGCGGTCGGTCAGCGAGATGCGCAGGTCGCGGTGCACGCGCCCGAACCGGTCCACCAGCTGCTCGGTCATGTCATCCCCACCCACACGTGCGACCCGTCCTCGAGCACCTCACGCTTCCACACCGGCAGCTCGGCCTTGACGGTCTCGACGAGCGCGCGGCACACCTCGAACGCCTCGGCCCGGTGCGCGGTCGAGACCGCCGCCACGATCGCGGCCTCCCCGACCGCCAGGTGCCCGACCCGGTGGCTGACGGCGATGCCGAGCACGTCCGCCGTCACGGCGCGTTGCACGATCTCCTGCAGCACGGCCTCGGCGGTCGGGTGGGCGGTGTAGTCCAGACCGACCACGCGGCCCTCGACCGACGGGTCGTGATCCCGCACCAGCCCCACGAACGTCGCCACGGCCCCGGCGCGCGGATCGCTCACATGTTCCACGTGAAACTGCAGGTCGAGGGGCTGATCGAGTACCCGGGCGATCACGAGTGGTCACCCCCGGCCAGCTGGTCGAGCACGTGGTCGACGAGCGGGAGGAGCACGTCGAGACCCTCGGTGACCCCGCCGGGCGAGCCGGGCAGGTTGACCACGAGCGAACCCCCGTCGGTCACGCCCGCGACCCCGCGGGAGAGGACGGCGGTCGGCACGGTCCACGCGCCGTCGCGGCGCAGCAGCTCGGCGATGCCCGGCAGCTCACGGTCGATCACGGCGCGGGTGCCCTCGGGGGTGCGGTCCCGCGGGCCGACGCCCGTCCCGCCCGACGTGAGGACCAGCCGCGCTCCGCCGGCGAGCGCGGTGCGGAGCGCGCCCTCGACCGACGCGGCCCCGTCGGGCACCACGGTCACGTGGACCGGGCGGAAGCCGGCGCCGAGCAGCCGGGACGCGGCGGCGGGACCGGAGGTGTCGGGCCGGACGCCCGCGGCGGACCGGTCCGACACCACGATCACCGTCGCGGGGCGTGGGGGCGTCTGCACCGGGCCAATCTACGCACGCGGCCTGTCCCGTGGACGGTCGGCCTGCCCCCTGGACATCGCCCGGTACGCTGGCCACACAACTTCACACGCTGCTCGAACCGCGGCGGGAGAGCTCCCGCAGATCGAACGCGCATCGTGCGGGGCGCCGAAGGAGCAACCCTCCCCGGGAATCTCTCAGGCCCCTGTACCGCCACGGCGAGGCAACTCTGGAAAGCGGACCCACTCGGTCATCCGACGAGGTCCCACCGACGGTGCAAGCCGGCGCGCCCCGACAGGCGGACCGGCAAAACTCTCAGGTTTGCACGTGCGTACGCACGTGCAGGTGACAGAGCGGGGAGCCCACCCACCGTCCCGGCACGTCCGGACGACCTTGCGGAGCAGCCCGTGACCGATCTGAGCCAGTTGCACGACGCCGTCGTGAACGGCGCCCTCGCCGTCCACCTGGACACCAGGTCCGACGCCGTCCCGTTCACCAGCGTGGAGCACACCCCCGCCGCCGAGGTCTTCGCCGACCGCCACATCGGCCCGCGAGGCGGCGAGACGGCGCACATGCTCTCGGTCGTCGGCTACCACTCGCTCGACGAGCTGGTCGACGCCGCCGTCCCCGCGAGCATCCGCACGGACCGCCCGCTGGACCTGCCCGCCGCGCGCTCCGAGGAGGAGGTCCTCGCCGCGCTGCGCACGATCGCCGGCAAGAACCGCGTGATGACGCAGATGATCGGCCAGGGCTACTCCGACACCATCACGCCCGCGGTCATCCGCCGCAACGTGCTCGAGTCGCCCGCCTGGTACACCGCGTACACCCCGTACCAGCCGGAGATCTCCCAGGGCCGGCTCGAGGCGCTGCTCAACTTCCAGACCATGGTCACCGACCTCACCGGCCTGGACCTGGCCAACGCGTCGCTGCTCGACGAGGCCACCGCCGTCGCCGAGGCGGTCGCGCTCATGTGGCGCGCGGCCCGCGGCAAGGCCGGCACGGTGGTGCTCGACGCCGACCTGTTCGGCCAGTCGCTCGCCGTCACGCTCGGCCGCGCGGAGGCCATCGGCCTGCCGGTCGTCGTCGCGGACCTCACCGACGGGCTGCCCGAGATCGAGGGCGACCTCATCGGCGTCGTCGTCCAGCAGGTCGGCGCGTCGGGCCGCGTGCGCGACCTCCGCCCGGTCATCGAGGACACCAAGGCGCGCGGCGGCCTGGTCACCGTGGCGGCGGACCTGCTCGCGCTCACCCTGCTGACCTCCCCGGGTGAGCTCGGCGCCGACGTGTCCGTCGGCTCGGCCCAGCGCTTCGGCGTCCCGCTGTTCGGCGGCGGACCGCACGCCGCGTTCATGGCCGTGCGGAACGGCCTCGAGCGCATGCTGCCCGGCCGGCTCGTGGGCGTCTCGATCGATGCCGACGGCGCCCGCGCCTACCGGCTCGCCCTGCAGACGCGTGAGCAGCACATCCGCCGCGAGAAGGCGACGAGCAACATCTGCACCGCGCAGGCGCTGCTGGCGATCGTCGCGTCGATGTACGCGGTCTACCACGGTCCCGACGGGCTGCGGGCGATCGCCGAGCGCGTCCGCGGGCGCGCGGGAGCGATCGCGGCGCTGCTCGCCGAGCACGGCGTCGAGATCGAGCACGACGTCGTCTTTGACACGGTCCGCACAGTCGTCCCCGGGCTGGCGCACGACGTGGTCGCAGCCGGTGCACGGCACGGTGTCAACCTGTGGGCGCCGGACGCCGACCATGTCCAGATCGCATGCGACGAGAAGACCAGCGCCGATGACGTGTCGGCTGTGCTGATGGCGTTCGTCGAGGCCCGCGCGACGACCGTGGACGTCGACCAGGAGGGCGCGTCGTTCGGGTTCTCCCACTACGGCGTCGCCGCTGCCGAGCTGCCCGCCTGGACCGCCCGCACCAGCGCCTACCTGACGCACCCCGTCTTCCACCTGCACCGCTCCGAGACCGCGATGCTGCGCTACCTGCGCCGGCTCTCGGACAAGGACCTGGCCCTGGACCGCACGATGATCCCGCTGGGCTCCTGCACCATGAAGCTCAACGCCACGGCGGAGATGGAGCCCATCTCCTGGCCGGAGTTCGCGACCATCCACCCCTACGCCCCCACCGACCAGACCGAGGGCTACGCGGAGCTGGTCACGGAGCTGCAGGACTGGCTGGCCGAGATCACCGGGTACGCGGCCGTCTCCGTGCAGCCGAACGCGGGCAGCCAGGGCGAGCTCGCCGGGCTGCTGGCCATCCACGGGTACCACGCGTCCCGCGGCGACCAGCGCGACGTCTGCCTGATCCCCGCGTCCGCGCACGGCACCAACGCGGCGTCGGCGGCGCTCGCGGGCATGCGCGTGGTCGTCGTCGCGACGGCCGACGACGGCTCGATCGACCTGGACGACCTGCGCGCCAAGCTGGAGCAGCACGGCCCGAAGGTCGCGGCGATCATGATCACCTACCCCTCGACGCACGGCGTCTACGAGGAGGGTGTCCGCACGGTCTGCGACCTCGTGCACGGGGCCGGCGGTCAGGTCTACATCGACGGCGCCAACCTCAACGCGCTCGTCGGCCTGGCCCGTCCGGGCGAGCTCGGTGGCGACGTCAGCCACCTCAACCTGCACAAGACGTTCTGCATCCCGCACGGCGGCGGCGGACCCGGCGTCGGTCCGGTCGCGGTCGCGGCCCACCTGGCCCCGTTCCTGCCGGGCGACCCGACGCCCGCGTCGGCCACGACGAACACCGTCGCCCCGGTCAGCGCCGCCCCCTGGGGATCGGCCGGCATCCTGCCGATCTCGTGGGCCTACGTCGCGCTCATGGGTCCCGACGGCCTCAAGACGGCCACCGAGACGGCCGTCCTGGCGGCGAACTACCTGGCCACACGGCTGTCGGGCCACTTCCCCGTGCTCTACACCGGCCCCAACGGGCTCGTCGCGCACGAGTGCATCCTCGACCTGCGGGACATCACCAAGGACACGGGGGTGACCGCCGAGGACGTGGCCAAGCGCCTGATGGACTACGGCTTCCACGCCCCGACCCTGTCCTTCCCGGTGGCCGGCACGCTCATGGTGGAGCCCACCGAGAGCGAGGACCTGGCCGAGCTGGACCGGTTCGTCGACGCTCTGGTCTCCATCCGCGGCGAGATCGACGCCATCGAGGCCGGTCGGTGGCCCCTCGCCGACTCCCCGCTGCGCAACGCCCCGCACACGGCTGCCGCTCTCAGCGCGAACAGCTGGGACCACGCGTACGACCGTGAGCTCGCCGCGTTCCCCGTGGCCGCGCTCCGCGAGGGCAAGTACTGGCCGCCGGTCCGCCGGATCGACGGTGCGCACGGCGACCGGAACCTGGTGTGCTCCTGCCCGCCCATCGAGGCTTACTCCGAAGGAACAGCGTGAGGGACGAGAGCATGGACACCCTGAGCCCCCTGCACGCCGAGCACGTCGCCCTCGGCGCCGCCCTCACCAGCTTCGCCGGCTGGCAGATGCCCCTGCGGTACACCAGCGACATCGCCGAGCACACCGCGGTCCGCACCGCGGCCGGTCTGTTCGACCTGTCGCACATGGGCGAGATCGGCGTGACGGGTCCGGACGCCGGCCGGTTCCTCGACTACGCCCTCGTCGGCAACCTCTCCACGCTCAGGCTGCTGGGCGCCCGCTACACCATGATCTGCGCGGAGGACGGGGGCGTCGTCGACGACCTCATCGTCTACCGGGACACCGAGGACACGTTCCTGGTCGTCGCCAACGCGTCCAACCACGAGACCGTGCTGGCCGCGTTCGCCGAGCGCACCGCGGGCTTCGACGTGACCGTCGAGGACCGCTCCCCGCAGACCGCCCTCATCGCCGTGCAGGGCCCGCGCGCGCTGGAGATCCTGCGCGCGACTGCGGGCCTGGCCGAGGCCGGGCACGACGCCGAGACGCTGAAGTACTACGCGGCCATGCCGATGACGTTCCAGGGCGAGCCGGTCCTGGTCGCGCGCACCGGGTACACCGGTGAGGACGGCTTCGAGTTCTTCCTCGCGGCCGGGCTCGCCCCCGCCCTGTGGCAGGCGTTCCTGGCGGCCGGCGAGCCGTTCGGACTGGTCCCCGCCGGCCTGTCCGCGCGCGACAGCCTCCGCCTCGAGGCCGGCATGCCGCTGTACGGCAACGAGCTCGACCGGACGACCACCCCCCACGACGCCGGCCTCGGCCGCGTGGTCAAGCTCGACAAGGTCGACGCCGACGGCAACCCGCTGCCGTTCGTCGGCCGCGCCGCCCTCGAGGCCCGCGGACAGTCGGAGCCCGCGCGTGTGCTGGTCGGGCTCGAGGGCCTCGGCCGCCGGGCTGCCCGGCACGGCTATCCGGTGGTGCTCTCGACCGCCGACGACGCCCCGGCGATCGGTACCGTCACCTCCGGAGCGCCCTCGCCGACCCTCGGCCACCCCGTGGCGATGGCCTACGTCAGCCCCGAGGTGAGTGCCCCGGGCACGGAGCTCGCGGTGGACGTGCGCGGGCGCCGCGAACCCGTCAGGGTGGTCGCTCTTCCCTTCTACCGCCGACCCCGGTAGACCAAGCCCTAGAGAAGTCGACAGGAGCCAGGCACATGACAGCGGAGCTGCCCACCCACCTGCACTACACGGTCGAGCACGAATGGCTGGATGACGGCGCCCCGGCGACCGTCGGCATCACCGGGATCGCTGCGGACGCGCTCGGTGACATCGTCTATCTCGAGCTCCCCGCCGTGGGTGAGGAGATCACCGCCGGCGCGGTCGTCGGCGAGATCGAGTCCACCAAGTCGGTCTCGGAGCTCTACTCGCCGGTCTCGGGCACGGTCGTCGAGGTGAACCAGGCCGCCGTCGACGACCCGTCGGTCGTCAACTCGGACCCCTACGGACAGGGGTGGCTGCTGAAGGTCGACGTCTCATCGACCGGGCCGCTGCTGACTGCCACGGAGTACACAGCTCAGAACGCGGGCTGAACCCAGGACGAATCACCACCGTTACACAGATGTCACACGCGCTCACTCGCGCGTCAGCCGTCCGGGTGAAAACCCGCGGATGCTCACGCGTTCGGCGTATCTGACGCAGCAGTCGACGTTCATTGTGGGTGGCAAGCGCGATCGGGCGCATGGCGGGGGGGAACCCGCGCATGACGAGATTGCTGGAAGTGGCGTCATGGCTCACGACCAGTCCTCTCTCATCCGGTACGCAGCCCAGAGCGTGAGCCGGACCCCCCGGATCCACGCAGCACACCGGAGGACATCATGAGCATGTTGGAGACGAGCAGGTCCGTCAGTGTCGTGAACGACGCCCTCACGCGCCGCGAGCGTGTCGTGCTGGCGGAGCTCGCCGAGGACGTCACCCTGGAGGAGATCGCAACACGCCTCTTCGTGACGCGGAACACCGTGAAGTCGCAGGTCCGCAGCGTGTACCGCAAGATCGGCGCCTCGACGCGCGCCGAGGCCGTCGCCTGGGCCGTCGCGCACGGCATCCGCTGACCGTGATCGGACGGCTCGAGCCACCTGGCCGTCCCACGGCAGCCGACCCCGCGTCACGCGGGACTGGCAGACTCACCGCATGACCTCACCCGTGCTCGTCGTGGCCGCTGCGATCGTGGACGACCTCGACGACCCTCGTGAGCTGTTGGCCGCGCGCCGGGCTGTGCCGGCGCGGCTGGCGGGCCGCTGGGAGTTCCCCGGCGGCAAGGTGGACGGCGACGAGTCACCCGAGGACGCGCTGCACCGGGAGATCCGCGAGGAGCTCGGTGTGCGGATCGGCCTCGGCGACGAGCTCGTCGGCCCCGACGACGGGCTGTGGCGTCTCTCGGACGAGTACGTGATGCGCATCTGGTTCGCCGAGGTGGTCGAGGGCACGCCGGAGCCGCTCGTCGAGCACGACGAGCTGCGGTGGCTCGCGGCGCACCAGTGGCACGACGTGCCGTGGCTCGACGCGGACGTGCGCATCGTCGACAGGCTGGCGAGCCTGACGGTCCGGCTCGGCTGAGACCGGTCGTGCCCTGCCTCCTCCGGTGGCGGGTGCGCTGGTCAGCTCACCAGCGGTGGTTGGCGTTCGCCATGCACGTCTGGCCGGTGCCACGGCAGTAGCTGCACTCACCGGACCAGCGCTTGCGACCGGCGCCATCACACCGCTCGCACACCTGCACGGCGGAGTTGCACTCGTCGCACTTCACCATGTCGATCTCCCATTACGTCGTTGTACGGCCCTGCTGTGGGAGTGATCGGCAGTTGCCCGGGGGGTAATGAGCCCGGGTGGGTGGCGGTTGGTCACGAATCGGTTTCAGTTCGCCAGGGCAAGAGCCGTTCGGCTGACAGCCTCGGTGAGGGTCGCGGTCGAGGCGGCCAGGTTCAGCCGGACGAATCCGGTGCCCTCGACGCCGAACGTGGTGCCCTGGTTGAGGGCCACCCGCCCGCGGCGCAGGGCGAGCCGGGCGGGGTCGGCGCCGGCGCGGACGGCGGGCGCGGCGCGCAGGTCGATCCACGCGAAGTAGGTGGCCTCGGGCACGGCCCAGACCGCGTCGGGGATCGCGTCGGCCAGCAGCGCGGCGAGCAGGCGCTGGTTGTCGCCGAGCCCGCGCAGCACGTCGTCCAGCCACGGGCCGCAGTCGCGGAGGGCCGCGGCCTGCGCGACGGCGCCGAGGTGCATCACGCCGTGACCGACCAGCTCCGGGAGGCGGGCCAGGTCGTGCGCCGCCGCGGGACCCGGTATCGCCAGGGCGGCCCGTAGGCCGGCGAGGTTGAACGCCTTGGACGCGGAGTGCAGGGCGATCGCGTCGGGGATCTGGGTCGTCGCCGGCACGAAGTGCGGTGCCGAGCCGTCCGCGGCGGTGGGGATCAGGGGCGCGTGGATCTCGTCGGCGACCACCCGCACGCCGTGCTGCGCGGCGAGCTCGCCGACGGCCCGCAGCTCCGCCGCCGTGTGCAGGGTGCCCGTCGGGTTGTGCGGGTGGCACAGCAGGTACGCCGCGCGACGCCCGTCCGAGCGCGCCTGCGTGAACGCCTCCCCGAGGACCTCAAGGTCCAGCCGCCCGTCAGGGCGCAGCGGTGCCGTGACCACCCGGCGACCGGCGTGCTCGACGAAGCCGCGGAACGGCGGGTAGACCGGCGGGTTGATGACGACGGCGTCGCCGGGGTCGGTGAGCAGCCCCAGCAGCTCGACGATCCCGAGCATGACGTCGGGCACCGTCCGGGTGGCCGGCACGTCCACGTCCCAGCCGTAGCGCTCCGCGGCGAACCCGGCGAACGCCTCGGCGAGGGGGCCGCCCTCGTCGTACCCGGTGTCCCCCGCGCGCAGGGCGTCGGACACCGCCCGGATCACCGGCTCCGGCTGCGGCACGTCCATCTCCGCGACGAACAGCGGCAGGACGTCCGGCGGGTAGTGCCGCCACTTCACGCTCGTCCGTCGGCGCAGCTCGTCCAGCGGGACGGAGTCGAAGATCGTCACCGGACCGACCCTAGGACGCACGACGGCCCCGGACACCTGCTGATGTCCGGGGCCGTCGGGTGGATCAGAGGGTGGCGCGCACCGTCCGCGTCGCGGCGAGGATGTGCTCCAGTGACGGGGCGACCTCCTCGTAGCGGCGGGTCTTCAGGCCGCAGTCCGGGTTGACCCAGAGCTGGTCGACCGCGATGGCCTTGACCGCCTCGGTGAGCAGCTCCTCGACCTCGGCCTGGCTGGGGACGCGCGGCGAGTGGATGTCGTAGACGCCCGGTCCGATCCCCCGCGGGTAGCCGGCCGCCGAGATGTCGCCGAGGATCTCCATCTTCGAGCGGGCCGCCTCGATCGACGTCACGTCGGCGTCCAGGCCGTCGATGGCGCCGATGATCTCGCCGAACTCCGAGTAGCACAGGTGCGTGTGGATCTGCGTGTCGGGCCGGACGCCGGCCGTGGCCAGCCGGAACGAGCGCACCGACCAGTCGAGGTACGCGGCGTGGTCCTCCACGCGCAGCGGCAGGAGCTCGCGCAGGGCGGGCTCGTCCACCTGGATGATCGCGATGCCGGCGGCCTCGAGGTCGGCGATCTCGTCGCGCAGGGCCAGGCCCACCTGGTTGGCGGTGTCGCCCAGCGGCTGGTCGTCGCGCACGAAGGACCAGGCCAGGATGGTGACCGGGCCGGTGAGCATGCCCTTGACGGGCTTCTCGGTGAGCGACTGCGTGTACGACGACCACTCGACGGTGATCGGCTTCGGCCGCGAGACGTCGCCCCACAGGATCGACGGACGCGTGCAGCGCGAGCCGTACGACTGGACCCAGCCGTTCTGCGTCACAGCGAACCCGTCCAGGTTCTCCGCGAAGTACTGCACCATGTCGTTGCGCTCGGGCTCGCCGTGCACCAGCACGTCGAAGCCGATCTTCTCCTGGAGCTCGACGACCCGGCGGATCTCCGCCTTCATCTCCTCGTCGTACTGCGCCTCCGTCAGCTCGCCCTTGCCGAACGCGGCGCGCGCGGTGCGGATCTCGGTGGTCTGCGGGAACGAGCCGATGGACGTCGTCGGCAGCGGGGGGAGGTTCAGGCGGGCGGCCTGCGCGATCTTGCGCTCGTCGAACGAGCCGCGGCCGAACGCGTTCTCGTCGAGATCGGCGACGCGGTCGCGGACCTCGGGGTTCACGACGCCGGGCGCCGTGCGGCGGGAGTTCACCGCATCGGTGGCGGCGAGCAGCTGCTCGTGGATGGCCTCGCGGCCCTCGGTCAGGCCCTCGGCCAGCGTGACGACCTCGACGACCTTCTCGTCGGCGAACGCGAGCCAGGTCTTCAGCGTCTCGTCGAGGTTCGGCTCGTCCGTGAGCGTGTGCGGCACGTGGAACAGGGACGTCGAGGTGCCGACGGTGACCGCGGCGGCGCCGAGGCCCTCCAGCTGCTCGAGGACGGCCAGCTTGGCGTCCAGGTCCGCCCGCCAGATGTTGTGGCCGTCGATCACGCCGGCCACCAGCGTCTTGGTGGACAGGCCCGGCACGGACTCGGCGGGCGCGTGGCCGCGGACCAGGTCGATGCCGATCGCGTCGACGTCCGTGGCGGCGAGCACCGGGAAGGCCGCGCCGAGGTCGCCGTAGGGCGCCGCGACCAGGATGGCCGGGCGCTGCGGGCGGGTGAGCTCGGTGGCCAGCGCGCGGTACGCCTCGATCACGGCCGCGAGCAGCTGCTCGGCCGGGACGGCGACCGAGTCGGAGACCAGCGCGGGCTCCTCCAGCTGGACCCAGGTGGCACCCGCTGCGGCGAGGTCCGTGAGCAGCTCGGCGTAGACCGGCAGCAGGTCCGCCAGGCGGTCGATCGGGGCGAAGCCCTCGGGGGCGTCCTCGGTGGCCTTGGCCAGCGCGAGGTAGGTGACGGGGCCGACGATGACCGGACGCGTGAGGACACCGTCCGCGAGGGCCTCGGTGAACTCGCGCACCGGGCGCGTGCTGGCGTACCGGAAGGTGGTCTCCGGGCCGATCTCGGGGACCAGGTAGTGGTAGTTGGTGTCGAACCACTTGGTCATCTCGAGCGGCAGGTCGTCGCCGCGACCGCGGGCCACGGTGGAGTACCCGGCCAGGTCGAGCGTGCCGTCGGCGCCCACGACGTCCGCGAAGCGGGCCGGCACGGCACCGACGACCGCCGTGGCGTCGAGCACGTGGTCGTAGAACGAGAACGCGCTCGGGATGGCCGGCACGTCGGTGGCCAGGCCGAGCTCGGCCAGGCGCGTGCGGGTGCGGCGACGCAGCTCGGCGGCGGTGGCCTCGACCTCGTCGGCCGTCGTGCGGCCGGCCCAGAACGCCTCGAGGGCCTTCTTCAGCTCGCGGCGCGGGCCGATGCGGGGGTAGCCGAGCACGG
This sequence comes from Cellulomonas humilata, assembly GCF_013359775.1. Classification (GTDB taxonomy): domain Bacteria; phylum Actinomycetota; class Actinomycetes; order Actinomycetales; family Cellulomonadaceae; genus Cellulomonas; species Cellulomonas humilata. The sequence goes on from NZ_JABMCI010000060.1 coordinate 44,167, forward strand.
AGCTGGCGGGGAAGTGCGGGCTCAGCGGGGGTGTGCTGCTCATCTTTATCTCAGTCCCTCGGGGTCGGGCGGGGTGCCGTGTCCTGCGGCCAGCTGGCCAGGTCGGGAGCTGTCCGAGCTCCGCCGTCGAGGTGTGCACCCTCGAGCAGGTCAAGTGCGGCGTGGTGCTGGTTGAACGTGTAGAGGTGGACGCCGGGTGCGCCGCCGTCCAGGACGCCGTTGACCAGGTCGACGCTGGCCCGGATGCCCCGGCGATGACGGTCGAGCTCGTCGTCGGCGGAGCCGAGCAGGTCGATCAGGTCGGACGGCACCGGGACGCCGGTCAGCTCCTGCACGCGCAGCAGCCGGGCCGGGTCGGTGGTGGGGATGATGCCGGGGATGATCGGGATGGTCACGCCGGCCTCACGGGCCTCCGCGACGATACCGAGATAGTCGTCCGCGTCGAAGAACACCTGGGTGATCGCGAAGTCGGCGCCCGCCTGCTGCTTGGCCAGCAACGACGCGACGTCCTGCGCGCGGGTGCCGCCGGTGGCGTGGTTGCCGCGCGGGAATGCCGCGACCGCGACCGACAAGGGGCGCACCCGCGCCCGCACCGCCTGCGACGGGCTGTCCAGGCAGCGCTGGGCCTCGATGTCGCGCAGCAGCTCGACCAGCTCGCCCGCCGTCTGCAGGCCCTCCGGGTGGGCCGCCCAGTCGCTCTGGTCCGTGGGTGGGTCTCCCCGCAGCGCGAGGAACGAGCGCAGGCCCTCGTCGAGGAACTCCCCCACGATCGTGGTGATCTCCTCGCGCGAGGTCCCCACGCAGGTCAGGTGGGCGATGGGGTTGAGCGTCGTCTCCCGCAGCAGCCGGCGGACCAGCGCGCGGGTGGTGACCCGGGTCTTGCCCGAGGCGCCGTACGTGACGGAGACGAAGTCCGGGTGCACCGACTCCAGGGCCCGGATGGTGGACCACAGGCGCGGCGCCGCATCGGGGTTCCGGGGCGGGAAGAGCTCGAACGAGATGGTCGGTCGGTCGTTCGCGGTCTGCGCCCGGCGCGCGGTCGCGGCATGCAGGCCGGGGGTGCGCGGCTCGGCCACGGCGGCGCTCATGGCGCGACCGGCGGGGTCGCCGCCGGAGCGGTGTGGGGACACCTGACCTGTAGGAACATGACTCACTCCATCGCCCCTGGCGGAAGCACCCACACCCTCGCGAGGAGGGGGGTTGCTGCGGCGTCGTCGAGCCAGGTCTCTCGGCCGCTCTGGATGGTAGGCGCGATGGTAGTCCGCAGATCACATGCTGGGCAACCGTGCTCGACCTGTGAGACGCGGGCGTCCGCAGGTCATGCAGGTGCCCGAAGGCGTCAGTGTGGTCGGCGCGGGGCGAGGTGGGTGGAGCGCACGCGGCTGCGCTGGGACGGGACGTCGAACCAGGAGTTCGGCGAGCCCGCGGGGACGGACAGCAGCCCGACCTGCACGGCCTCGAGGATCTCTGCATCGGGGACGACGTTGTCCGTCAGCGCCTCGGCCGCCGCGCGCTCGGCGTCACGCCGAACGTCGGGGTCGGGCATCTCCGTCATGGCGGCACTGTAGTGCGCGACACGCGCGGTGCCGAGAGGGCGGGTCGCACGATCACCCGCCAGGAGCAAATCTCACCCGGGAGGCGTCCCGGTACCGACGGAGCCTGCCGCCGACGGGCAGGTGGCGAGGTGGTCGTCGACGACACCGCACGCCTGCATCGCCGCGTAGGCGGTGACCGGGCCGATGAACCGGAACCCGAGCGTCTTCAGCTCCTTGGCCAGCGCGCGGCTCTCCGGCGTCTGCGCGGGCACGCCCGCCCAGCCGGTGGGGCGCTGGTACCCGGTCCGGTCGGGCGCGTGCGACCACAGGACCTGGTCGAGCGAGCGGCCCGCAGCGTGCAGCTCACGCAGGGCGCGGCCGTTGGCGATCGTCGCCTCGATCTTGGCGCGGTTGCGCACGATGCCGGCGTCGGCCATCAGGCGGGCCACGTCGTCGTCACCGAACTCCGCGACCACCTCCGGGTCGAAGTCCGCGAACGCCGTGCGGAACGCGGGCCTCTTGCGCAGGATCGTGATCCAGGCGAGGCCCGACTGGAAGCCCTCCAGGGCGAGCCGTTCGTAGAGGGCGTGCTCGTCGTGGACGGGCTTGCCCCACTCCTCGTCGTGGTACTGCTCGTACAGCGGGGTGCCGTCGCCGAAGCAGCGGCCGGAGATCGGGGCGTCGAGCGAGGTCATGCGTCGAGTCTGCCCCGCGCCGCCGACACCACGGCCGAGCCCTGTGCCGCGCCGGGGCTGTGGGCGGCTCAGGAGGCCTGGGCGATGAGCCGCTCGATGCCGTCGAGGATCAGCACGGTGCCGAAGTCGAGCCCGTCGTCGTCCTGGGGAGCGTCCTCCGGGGAGGAGAACGCGCCCTGGCCGGCCGCCCGGAGCAGCGCGGGATGCTCGTCGGCGGAGGCGAGCATCGAGATGAGCTCGCCCAGGTCCGGCGCCGGAGCACCCTCGGCGGTGGTGCCGACCGCGGCGGTGCGTCCGGCACCGCTCAGCTCCTCGCCGATCCGCAGCTGGTCGAGGCCGTGCGAGGCGAGCAGGCCGATGGCGCCGACCTTCTGGTGCTCCGCGAGCGGTGTGCCGTCGAGCGCGGAGAGCATCGCCTCCATCCAGGCGAGCCGTCCGGGCCCGACCGCGTGCAGGACCGTGGACGTCCGCGCCAGCCAGGGGTGCGCGCGCAGGATCGGCTGCTGGACCGCCAGCACGAGCTCGAGCCGGTCGCGCCAGCCGCCCACCTCGGCCCCGACGACGGGGGGACGGCCCGTCGCCCGGTCGGACATGAGGCTGAGCACCTCGTCCTTGGACGACACGTACCGGTAGAGCGACATGGTGGTGAACCCCAGCGACTCGGCGAGCCGCGCCATCGAGACGGACTCGAGCCCCTCGGCGTCCGCGAGGGCGATGCCGGCGTCGGCGATCTGCTCCAGCGTGAGGCTCGGTCGCGGCCCGGGCCGGCCCGCCGGAGGGGTGCGCCAGAGGACGGCGATCCCCGGGGGCAGGTCCACGGGGACGCCCTCGGACCCCGCCACCCGCACGGCGTGGCGACGGGCCTTCTCCGCCTCGCGCGCGGCCTGCTGCTGCGCCAACGCGGCGGCGCGCTGCGCCTTCTCCGCCTCGCGCAGCTGCCGGGCAGCTTCCCGGACGGCCTGCTGAGCGGCCTTCTCCTGCTCCTTGCGGCGCCGGTCCCGCTCCTTGGCGGCGTCCTGCTCGGCCTTCTGCCGGTCGCGCTCGCGGCGCTCGACGTCCTTGCGGGCGGCCTGGTCGGCCTTCTCGAGGTCGCGCCGCAGGCGCTCGGCCTCCTTGGCCTCCGCGCGCTCGGCCTTCTCCCGGTCGCGTCGCAGGAGCTCGGCCTCGCGGCGGGCCTCCTCGGCCTCCCGTGCTTCGTCGTCGTCCACGACACCTCCTTGACCCGTGATCCTACAAGTGTGTATGAAGTACACACACAGTTTACGACATACACAGAAAGCGAGAGTGCGATGACTGCTCCTGTCGTGGTCGCCCGGGGGCTGCGCAAGTCCTACGGCGACCTGACCGTGCTCGACGGCGTCGACCTCGACGTCGGCAAGGGGGAGGTGCTCGCCCTGCTCGGCCCCAACGGCGCGGGCAAGACCACCACCGTGCGCATCCTGTCCACCCTGCTGCGGCCCGACGGCGGCACGGCGCACGTCGCCGGCAAGGACGTCGTGCGCCAGCCTGCCGAGGTCCGGGCGGCGATCAGCCTGACCGGGCAGTTCGCGGCGGTAGACGACCTGCTGACGGGCACCGAGAACCTGCACCTCATGGCGAGGCTCGCGCACCTGGGGCGCGCCGAGGTGCGCACCCGCAGCGCCGAGCTGCTCGAGCTGTTCGACCTCACCGACGCAGGCAAGCGTGTGGTCAAGACGTACTCCGGCGGGATGCGGCGGCGCCTCGACCTCGCGGTGGGCCTGCTGTCCCGGCCGCAGGTGGTGTTCCTCGACGAGCCGACCACCGGGCTGGACCCGCGCAGCCGCAACGACCTGTGGGACGTCATCCGGTCCGTGGTCGCGGAGGGCACGACGGTGCTGCTCACCACGCAGTACCTGGAGGAGGCCGACCAGCTGGCGGATCGCGTGGCCGTCATCGACCACGGGCGCGTCATCGCGGACGGCACGGCGCGCGAGCTCAAGCGGGCGGTCGGCTCGGCGCACGTGGAGCTGCGGCGCAAGGACGGCACGGAGGAGCGTCTGCTGACCGACGGCTCGGTGGCGGACGTGCGGCGGATCCTCGCCGACGTCGAGCGCCGCGGGATCGACGTCGAGCACTGGGAGGTCCGCTCCCCCACGCTCGACGACGTCTTCCTCACCCTGACCGGCCGCCCGGCCGAGTCCCCCGTCCTCGTCGCCTCCCGGGAGTCCTGATGACCACGCTCACCCCTGCACCTCCGGCCCTCGGCTGGACCACGCACGACACGACCGCGCTGATCGGTCGGTGCATCCGTCGGTCGCTGCGCCAGCTCGACACCGTCCTCATGGCGGTGATGCTCCCGGTGATCCTGCTGCTCCTGTTCGTCTACGTGTTCGGCGGCGCCATCCAGACCGGGGGCGACTACGTGAACTGGGTGGTCCCCGGGATCGTCCTGCTCACCGCGGGCTACGGCTCGTCGACGACGGCCGTGGACGTCGCCAGCGACATGACCGGCGGCATCATCGACCGGTTCCGGTCCCTGCCCATCCGCTCCACCGGGGTGCTCACCGGGCACGTCGTCGCCAGCATGGCGCGCAACGCGGTCTCGACCGCCCTGGTGATCGGCATCGCTTTCCTCATCGGGTTCGACGCGTCGGCGACCGCGTGGGAGTGGGTGGCCGCGATCGGCCTCATCGGGCTGTTCGTCCTGGCGCTCACGTGGGTGGCCGTCGCCATCGGGGTCGTCGCGTCCGGGCCGGAGGCGGCCAGCGGGTTCACGTTCGCGATCCTGTTCCTGCCGTACGTGTCCAGCGCGTTCGTGCCGCCGGAGTCGATGCCGTCGGTGCTGGAGGCCATCGCGACCTACAACCCGATCACCCCGATCACCGACACGCTCCGCGGGCTGCTGCTCGGCGCCGGCGCGGGGGACTCGGCGCTCGCGGCCGTGGTGTGGTGCCTGGGGATCTTCGTGGTCGCGCGGCTGGCAGCGGCCGTGCTGTTCCGACGGGGTCAGTAGGCGGCGAGCGCCTTCTTGATGCGGGTGGTCGACACGGGGCCCGGGGTGCCCAGCTGCTGGGCGAACAGGCTGACCCGGAGCTCCTCCAGCATCCAGCGCACGTCGCGGAGCCCGGCGTCCTGCGGCCGCTTGGCGACGACGGCGGCGTAGAGGTCCTCGACATCCCGCACCTGCCACGCCAGGTCGGCGTCGCGCTGCGGGTTGTCGGCCGCCTTGACCAGCCGGTGCCGGGCGGCCCGGAGGTATCGCGTCAGGTGCGGGAGCTGCGCGGCGCCGACCTCGCTAACGAACCCGTCGTGCACCAGCCGGGCGGCCTGCGCGCGGACGTCCTGGGCCGTGGCCAGCAGGGCGAGGCTGGACCGAGTGCGGATCTCGGCGTCCAGCTCGCGCCAGGCGGTCAGCACCGCGACCAGGTCGGTGACCACGGCGAACACCGTGTCCTCGAGGCGGTCCCGCGTCGTCGTGCGCAGCGCCCGGTAGGCCTGCGCGGTGCGGATGCTCGACGCCGGTTCGGTCAGCAGGCTCTCGATCGCGGCCAGCTGTACGTCTCTGACCAGGGCCTCCGTGCTCGGGTACGGGCTCGCGGCGAGCGTCAGGGCCTGCGTTCCCGTCCAGCGGGTGGTGATCCGGCCCTGCGTCAGGCCGACGTCGAGCAGGAGCAGCCTGCGCAGCCCGCGGCGCGAGGCCTCGGGGCGGGCGGACTCGTCGGCGAGCGCGCGGACGGCGACGGACTGGCCTTCCTCGACCAGCGACGGGAACGCGCGGACGCGGCCGACCTCGACGACCTCGGGGAGCTCGGGCAGGTCGGCGGGCCAGGTGGTCAGCCCGGTGCGCTCGACGTCGATCGCCGGAGCAGGTGCCGGTGTCTCGACGGAAGTCGCCGGGGGAGCTGCCTTGCGGGCCTCCTCCATCGCCGCGCGCACGGCGGTGCGCACGGCGTCGTCGACCGCCTTCTGCGTCCGGTCGGCCAGGCGGCGCTGGAGGACCAGCAGGTCCTTGCCCTCGTCCACCACTCCCCCGCGGTCGCCGACCACCCGGAACGTCATCCGCAGGTGCGCTGGCAGGCGGTCGTCGTCGAAGGCGTCGTCGGGCACGTCGACGTCCCGCAGCTCCCGGACCGCACGCTGGAACACCTCGCGGAACGACGGAGCGGCGTCGCCCGCGCGGACGGTGTCCTCCCAGTCGGCGGCGTGCGCGGTGATCCAGGCGTCGACGCCACGCGCCACGTCGGGCGCCGGGACCAGCTGGACGCGGACCGGCTTGGGCAGCGAGCGGATCGTGGCGGTGATCAGCTCCTCGCGCAGGCCGGGGACCATCCAGCCGAAGCCGTCGGGCGTCAGGCGGGCGAGCGTCGAGAGGGGGATATGTACAGTCACGCCATCGGCTTCTGTACCAGGCTCGAACTGGTACGTGAGCGGGAGGCGGAGGTCGCCCTGCGGCCAGCGCGACGGGAACGCCGACTCGTCGATCGCGCCGGCCTCCCCCACCAGGAGCTCGCGCGTGAACGTCAGCAGGTCGGGGTGCTCGCGGCGCGCGGTCTTCCACCACTGGTCGAAGTGCCGGCTGGAGACCACGTCGTCCGGGACGCGCTCGTCGTAGAACGCGAAGAGGGTGTCGTCGTCGACCACGAGGTCCCGACGGCGCGCCCGCGCCTCCAGGCCCTCGGCTTCGGCCAGCAGGCGCCTGTTCTCGTGGAAGAACTCGTGGTGCGTGGTCCACTCGCCCTGCACCAGGGCGTGCCGGACGAAGAGCTCGCGTGCGTGCTCGGGGTCGACCTTGGCGAACAGGACCCGGCGCTGGTTCACGATCGGGACGCCGTAGAGCAGGACCTTCTCGAACGCGGTCGCCGCCCCCTGCCGGGTCGACCACGCAGGCTCGGAGTACGTGCGCTTCACCAGGTGGGCGCCCACCTCCTCGGCCCACTCCGGCTGGATGCGGGCGACGTCGCGGCCCCACAGGCGGGACGTCTCGACGAGCTCGGCGGCCATGATCCAGGCGGGCGGCTTCCGGGCCAGGCCGGACCCGGGGAAGATCGCGAACCGTGCTCCGCGGGCGCCGAGGTACTCGTTGCGACCCCGACGGTCCGGCCGCCCCGGCGTCTTGCCCCGCGTCGAGACCTCGGTCGCCTCCTGCATCCCGATCTGCGACAGCAGCCCGGCCAGGATCGCGACATGGATCCGGTCGCCGTCCCACTCGAGCTGGAGGCCGTCGTCCTCGGACGGGGGCCGCGGGGCGTTCATCACGATCCCCAGCGGCTTGGCCAGCTCGCGCAGCTGCGTGACCACGTCCTGCCACTCGCGGATCCGCAGGTAGTTGAGGTGCTCGGACCGGCACATCCGACGGAACGCCGACCCCGACAGGTCCCGCTGCTGGTCCTTCAGGTACTGCCAGAGGTTGAGGTAGGTGAGCAGGTCGGACGTCGGATCCGCGAACCGGGAGTGCGAGAGGTCGGCCTTCTCGCGCTCCTCGACGGGCCGCTCGCGCGGGTCCTGGATCGAGAGCGCCGCGGCGATGATCATGACCTCGCGCGCGACCCCGCGCCGCCCGCCCTCGACGATCATCCGTGCCAGCCGCGGGTCCATCGGCAGCTGGGCGAGGGCGCGTCCGACGTCGGTCAGCCGCCCGTCCCCCAGGGCGCCGAGCTCGGTCAGCAGCTGCACGCCGTCGCGCACCGCGCGGGTGTCCGGCGGGTCGACGAACGGGAAGTCGCCGATCTCCTCGGGCGTCGCGGCGACCCCGACGGCGATCATCTGGAGGATCACCGACGCCAGTGATGTACGAAGGATCTCTGGCTCGGTGTACAACGGTCGCGCGTCGAAGTCGTCCTGCGAGTACAGCCGGATCGCGATGCCGTCCGCGACGCGCCCGCAACGCCCGGAGCGCTGGTTTGCCGACGCCTGGGAGATGGGCTCGATGGGCAGCCGCTGGACCTTCGTCGCCTTGGAGTAGCGGGAGATTCGGGCGGTGCCGGGGTCGATCACGTACCGGATGCCGGGGACGGTCAGCGACGTCTCGGCCACGTTGGTGGACAGGACCACGCGGCGGTTCTGGTGGCGCTCGAACACGCGGTGCTGCTCGGCGGCGGACAGCCGGCTGTACAGGGGGAGCAGCTCGACGGCGCCGGGGGTGCGCGGGTCGCTGACGCGGGCGCCGAGCGAGGAGCGCAGGGCGTCCTCGGCGTCGCGGATCTCCCGCTCGCCCGACAGGAACACGAGGATGTCGCCGGGCCCTTCGAGGGAGAGCTCGTCGACCGCCTCGCAGATCGCCGTCATCGGGTCGCGGTCCTCGGCGCCCCGCTTCCTGACCGGTGCGCCCTCCTCGACGTCGGGCGACAGCGGGCGGTACCGGATCTCGACGGGGTAGGTGCGACCCGTGACCTCGACGACGGGAGCGGCGACCCCGTCCGCGTCAGCGAAGTGGCGGGCGAACCGGTCCGAGTCGATCGTCGCCGACGTGATGACGACCTTCAGGTCCGGGCGCTGGGGGAGCAGTCGCGTGAGGTACCCGAGGATGAAGTCGATGTTGAGCGACCGCTCGTGGGCCTCGTCGATGATGAGCGTGTCGTAGGCCCAGAGCATCGGGTCGCGCTGGATCTGGGCCAGCAGGATGCCGTCGGTCATCACCTTGACCAGCGTCGACTCGCTCGACTCGTCGGTGAACCGCACCTGGTACCCGACGACGCCGCCCAGGGGCGCATCGCCGACCAGCTCCTCGTTGATCCGCTCCGCGACGCTGCGGGCCGCGATCCGGCGTGGCTGGGTGTGCCCGATCTGGCCGGCGCGTCCGCGGCCGAGCTCGAGGGCGATCTTGGGGATCTGGGTCGTCTTGCCCGAGCCCGTCTCGCCCGCCACCACGACGACCTGGTGGTCGCGGAGAGCGTCGCTGATCTCGGCGCGACGGGCACTGACGGGCAGCTGCTCGGGGTAGACGATCGGCGGGAGGTCGACGGCTCGCCGGATCGTGGCGGCCCGCTCGCGGCGGGCGGTGGTGCGCGCGGGGTCGTCGCGACCCGAGGAGCGTCGACCCGCGCCGGCGGGCTGGGCCTTCGGCTCGGCGGCCGTCGGCCTGCGGCGCCCGCGGCCCCGGCGCCTCGGGGGTCGCCCGCCACCGGACCCGGACGGGTCGGCGGGGGAGGGGGACGGCGCGCTCACGACGGCCCAGTCTCCCAGGTGCAGGGCGCGGACCGCTCGTTCATTCGTCGCGGGCGAACGCGCGGTACGGCCCGACGGGTGCGGCGGACGACCCCCACTCGTCGTCGGCCCACGCCGCGGCGGCCGCCAGGAGGCCCGCCACGGCGGGCAGCGTGGAACGGAGCCGGACCGCGCCCCAGCGCCAGCGGGTGGTGAGCAGCTGCCGGTAGGACGGCGACGGGACACCGGGCGGACCCACGCGGGGGCGGTCCTCGTCGGCCCCGTCGATCAGCCAGCCCGTCATGGCGAGGATCCACGAAGCACAGGCGCGGTCGACGGCCAGCGTCCACCCCGGCTCCCGGACCACGTCGGGCAGGTGGGGCGCGAGGGCGGTGGTGAACCGGTCGAGCAGGCGGTCGGTGAAGCCCGGCGGCGGGTCGAACACGCACCAGCAGGTGGAGAAGGGCATCGCCGCGTAGGCGGCGTCGTAGGCCACGTGGTGCACGGTCGCGCCCTCGAGGTCGAGAAAGCGCCAGCCGTCGGGCGTGCGGACCGCGTTGTCGGGGCACGTGTCGGTGGGGGAGACGACGTCCGAGGCGGGGTCGCGGTGGTCGAGCGTGGCGATCACGTCGATCTCGGTGTCGATCTCGCGGTCGGCGGGCAGGCCGAGGACGTCGTCGAGCAGCCTGCGCACCCCGACGCGAGCCGCGGCCGACGGCTCGTCGGCAGGCAGGTCGCCCAGCGCGGCGACGAACACCGACGTCGCACCCCGGGACCGGCCGAGGGCGTCGGCGAGGGCAGCCACCCAGGACAGAGCGCCCTCCCACGCAGCCTCGGGGTCGTCACCCAGGAGGAGCTCGGCCAGCGTGGGACCCGTGCCCAGGTCGCTCATGACCAGCAGACCGTGGTCGCGGTCGAGAGCCAGCAGCTCGGGCGTGTGGGCGAGCGCCGACAACCCCGCCGCCTCCCGGGCGAACGCCGCGGACGTCCCGTCCGGGTACTTCTTGACGACGACGGTCCCTCCCGGCACGTGCGCGCGGAGCACGACCGACCGCTCGGACCCGTCGAGCGGCCTCGCGTCAGACACTGGGCCGCCGAGGGCAGCGCTCGCGAGCAGGAGGATGTCGTCGGTCATGCGCGACCTCTCATCGTGGGGCGCCCAGCATGTCGCAGGCCGGTCAGCCCGACACGGCCGTCCTACAGTGACCGCATGAGCGACGCAGCCGCTGCACCGACCGAGGGGGAGCGCCGGGCGCTCGCGGGCCTGGAGACCTCCGGTGTCGCGTTCGAGGTCACCCGCCACGGACCGGTCCGGTCGCTGGCAGAGGCGGCCGAGGCGCGCGGCGTCGATCCGGCCGGAATCGTCAAGACGATCGTGGTGCGACGCGGCGACGACGACTTCCTGTTCGTGCTCGTCCCGGGCGACCGGACCATCTCGTGGCCCAAGCTGCGCGCGCTGCTGGGCGTGTCCCGGCTCTCGATGCCGGACGCGGCCACCGCCAAGGACGTCACCGGCTACGAGCGCGGCACGATCACCCCGTTCGGGTCGCTGGTCGCGTGGCCCGTCGTCGCGGACTCCCGGGTGCCCACCCGGACCGTCTCCATCGGGGGCGGGGCGCACGGGGTGGCGGCGAACGTCGACGGGGCAGAGCTCGTGCACGCGCTCGACGCGACGGTCGCGGACGTGACCGACCCCGAACCGCCCGCTACTTCGTGACGAAGGTGGTCGGCCGGACCGTCAAGATCACGCGACGGGCGGCGTCGGTGATCTCGTAGGCCTGGCCGTACCGCGCCTGGAGCGACTTGTAGAAGCTGGCGACCTCGTCGTCCTGGACCGTGGACTCGACGGTGCCGCGGACCTCGAGCGAGCGGTACGGGTCCTCCGGGTCGTGGATCGAGATCGCGACGCGGGGCTCGTGCTGGAGGTTCTTGAACTTCTGCCGCGTGGACGTGTGCGTGAACCGGAGCACCTCGCCGTCCCAGACGAACCACATGACGCTGCTGTGCGGCGAGCCGTCGGGCGCGACCGTGGCGAGGTGCGCGAACAGCGGGCGCTCGAGCAGGTCGGCGTGGCTGGGCGGGAGCTCGTGGTGGGCCATCGCTCGAGGCTAACCGGGAACCGCCCGCGGTCGGTGTCCGTTTCTCCCCTCGGATGGCGCGATCCCGCAGGACGGGTAGCGTCGTCCCGCCGGAAAGGAGCTCCGGTGCCGCGTCGGGCATGAACCGAGGAGCTATGGACCTGATCGAGCACGCGGCCGCGGCCGGCACCATCCGGGTCCAGGCGCAGGGAGCTCGGACCGTCATCGTCCTCGTCGGAGAGATCGACGCGGCGCTGCGCGACGAGGCCAGTGCCTGCATGGGCCTCGCGCTCGTGACCGGCGACCCGGTCGTCATCGACTCCACCCAGGCGACGTTCATCGACTCGTCCGGCATCGCGTTCGTGCTCCAGCTGCACCTGGCGGCGTCCGAGGCGGGGATCCCCGTCACGCTCCTGGACCCGAACCGCGTGCTGCGGGACGTGCTGGACATGGTCGGACTGTCCGGAGAGCTGCCCGCGGAGCCTGTGACGCGCGTCTGACGCAACACTCCTGCCGGGGTCGGCGGGTGTGTCGGTGGGCTGGTCTACGTTCGCGGCATGCGGTTGCTGCACACGTCGGACTGGCACCTGGGCCGGACGCTGCACGGGGTCGATCTGCTCGACCACCAGGCGGCGTACCTGGCACACCTGGTCGACGTCGTGCGCGCCGAGCAGGTCGACGCGGTCGTCGTCGCGGGGGACGTGTACGACCGGGCGATCCCGCCGGTGGAGGCCGTGACGCTGCTGTCCGAGACGCTCGCCCGGCTGGCCGAGCTCACCACGGTCGTGGTCACGTCCGGCAACCACGACTCGGCCACGCGGCTGGGCTTCGGCTCCGCGCTGATGCGGGACCGCGTCCGGCTGCGCACCCGGGTCGCCGGGCTGGCGGAGCCGGTGGTGCTTCCCGACGACGACGGCGACGTGCTGGTCTACGGCATCCCGTACCTGGACCCCGACTTCGCACGCGTCGAGCTGGCCGAAGGCCCCGAGCCGCTGGCCCGGTCGCACGAGGCGGTGGCGTCGGCGGCGATGCGGAGGGTCCGGGCCGATCTGTCGACGCGCTCCGGGCCTGCCCGGCCGCGGTCCGTGGTGGCCGCGCACGCGTTCGTGATCGGCGGGGCGCCGACGGAGTCCGAGCGGGACATCCGCGTCGGCGGCGTGGACCAGGTGCCGGCCGGGGTGTTCGCCGGTGCGGACTACGTCGCCCTGGGCCACCTGCACGGGCCGCAGGTGGTGTCGGGGGTGGACGGGACCGTCCTGCGCTACAGCGGCTCGCCCCTGGCCTACTCGTTCTCGGAGCAGCACCACGCCAAGTCGTCCGTGCTGGTGGACCTGTCGGGAGGATCCGTTCGCACGTCGCTGGTCGACGCGCCGGTGCCTCGCCGGCTGGCGGACGTGACCGGCACGCTCGAGGACCTGCTCGGCGCCGCGGGCGAGCCGCACACGGACGCCTGGACGCGGGTGACCGTCACGGACGCGCACCGGCCGGACGACCTCTACCGACGCGTCAAGCAGCGGTTCCCGCACGCCCTCGTCGTGCAGCACCGCGCGGCGGAGGCCGTCGGGGCCGGACGTGCGGCCGTCATCACCGCGGCGCACGACCCGCTCGACGTGGCCGCCGACTTCCTCACCCACGTCACCGGTCGTGGCCCGACGCCGGCCGAGGCCGCGGTGCTGCGTCGCGCGTACGAGGACGTCGCCGCCATGGAGCGGAGCGCCTGATGCACCTGCGCTCCCTCACTGTCCAGGCGATCGGCCCGTTCGCCGGCCGGCACACCGTCGACTTCGACGCGCTCGGGCAGTCGGGCCTGTTCCTGCTCGAGGGGCCGACCGGCTCCGGCAAGTCGACGCTCATCGACGCGATCGTGTTCGCCCTCTACGGGAAGGTCGCGTCCAGCGAGGCGTCGGAGGAGCGGCTCCGCTCGGCCTACGCCGCCGACGACGTCGAGAGCGTGGTCGACCTGGTGTTCGAGGTGCCCGCGGGGGTCTACCGCGTGCGGCGCACACCGGCATACCAGCGGGCCAAGCGACGCGGCTCGGGCACCACGACGGCCAACGCGACGGTCAAGGCGTGGCGGCTGCCGGCCGGGGTCGAGCTCGACCCGTCCACCCTCGACACCCTCGGGGTCCCGCTGGGCAACCGGCTCGACGAGATCGGCACCGAGATCCAGAAGGCGGTCGGTCTGGACCGTACCCAGTTCGTGCAGACGATCGTGCTGCCGCAGGGCGAGTTCGCGCACTTCCTGCGGGCCAAGCCGGAGGAGCGGCGCGGTCTGCTGCAGGAGATCTTCGGCACCGAGGTGTACGACCGCCTGGCCCAGCGACTGGCCGAGATGCGCCGGGAGGGCGACCGGGCCTGCGTGACCGCCCGGGCGGAGCTCGCCTCCGCGTCGTCGCAGCTCGTCGGCGCCGCCCGGCTGACCAGTGAGGACGCGGCCGAGGTCCGCGCCGCGATCGACGCGGCGGTGCTGCGCTCCGAGGGTCTGGTCGCCGGCGTGCAGACGGTCGTGGCCGCTCGGACCGACGGGCTGCTGAGGCTGGCGGAGACCGCCCGCGCGGCGGCGACCACCGCCGAGGAGGCACGCAGGCACGCCCGGGCGCTGCTCGACCAGGTGACGGCCACGGACGCGCTGCTGACGCGCCGCTCCGCTCTGCGGACAGAGCGCGCGGCTCTCGACGCCGCCGCGGACACGAACGCCGAGGCGGTCCTGCGGCTGACGGCCGCCCGCGCGGCACAGGCCGTGCGACCGCTGCTGGTCGGCCTCGAGCGTGCGGAGACCGCGCTGGACGGAGCACGCAAGGCGCTCCGGGCCGCGCTCGACGCCGCACCCGAGGACATCGCGGTCCCACCCGCGGGCACCGCGCTGCGCGCGCACGTGCAGGCCACGGGCCGGGTGGCCGTCGAGGAGGCGGCCGCCCTCGCGCGGCTGGTGGACGTCGAGGCGGGGCTGGAGGCTCGGCGCCGGACGGTCCGGGACGCGCGCCACGCGATCGACGACCTGGTTGCGGCGATCACCGCGGACGACGTGTGGCTCGGGGCGCGGCCGGCCGCGCGCACCACCCTGCTGACCGAGCTGGAGGCGGCCCGCACGCGTGCGGCTCGGCGGGCGGACCACGAGGCGGCACTCGCGTCGGCCTCCGAGCTGGTCGCCGCACACCGGGAGCTGGTGGCGACGGAGACCTCCCTGGCGGCTGCGGTCGAGGCGCGAGCGGCAGCCGCGACGGTCGCGACGGCGGCGCTGGACCGTGAGCGCGACCTGCGGGCCGCGCGCATCGCGGGCCTGGCGGGCGAGATCGCCGCGGGGCTCGACGACGGAGACCCGTGCCCCGTGTGCGGGTCCGCGGTGCACCCCGCGAAGGCCGTGCTCGATGCGGACCACGTGTCCGCCGAGCGGGTCGACCGCGCGGAGGCGGACCGCGCGAGGGCCGAGGCCGGTCTGCGCGAGGCGGCCGAGCGGTGCAGCGGACTCACCGAGCGCGTGGACGCCCTGCGCTCCCGCGTCGGGCAGGTCACGGCTGACGACGCCGGGCAGCGGACGGCGGTCGCGCGCGGCGCACTCGACGAGGCCAGGGCGGCCGAGGCCGCGGTGGCCCGCCTCGCGCCGGCGCTCGACGGGTTCGACGCGCAGACACACGATCGGGAGACCGAACGCTCCGCGACGGTCGCGCGCCTGACGGGGGACCGGTCGGTGCTCGAGGTGACCGTGCTGGACCTCGACGCGTCCGAGGCGGGCGTCGTCGCCGGTCGCGGAGAGCACCCGACCGTCGCGGCGCGGCACGCGGAGCTGCTGGGACGGTCGGCCGCGGCCGCCGAGGTCCTCGAGGCCCTGGCGGAGGAGGAGGCGGCGCAGGACGAGTGGCAGCGTCGTCGCGACGAGCTGACGCAGGGGCTCGCCGACCACGGGTTCGACTCCGCCGGAGCCGCCCGTTCCGCGACGGTCGACGCCGAGGTGCTCGCCGAGCTGGACCGGATCGTCACCGCGTACGCGTCCGCGCTGGACCGGGTGGCCGTGGGACTGGCCGAGCCGGCGGTCGCGGAGCTGGCGGAGGACCTGGCGGTCGACCTCGACGGCACGCGGTCCGCCGAGACGCTGGCCCGGACGCGCGCCGAGGAGGCCGCGGGTGAGGCCCGGGTCGCCACCGAGCGCGCCGCGGCCGCGACCGCCGCCGCGGACGAGGTGCTCGCCGCCGCCGTGGCGCTGGCAGGGGCGGTCGAGGCTGCCGGTCCGGTGGCCCGGCTGGCCGACCTGACGGGCGGTGGCGGTGGCGACAACGCCCGCAGCCTCTCGCTGGCGACCTTCGTGCTCGTGCGCCGGTTCGAGGACGTGGTCGCCGCCGCGAACGAGCGGCTCCTGCTCATGTCCGACGGGCGGTACGAGCTGGTCCGCAGCGACGAGAAGGAGGACGTCCGCGCGCGGAACACCGGGCTGGCCATGCGCGTCGTGGACCACGTCACCGGGCAGCCCCGCGACCCACGCACCCTGTCCGGCGGCGAGACGTTCTACGTGTCGCTGTGCCTCGCGCTCGGCATGGCGGACGTCGTCACGGCGGAGGCCGGTGGGATCGACCTGGGCACCCTGTTCGTCGACGAGGGCTTCGGCTCGCTCGACCCGCACACGCTCGACACGGTGCTCGCCGAGCTCGGACGCCTGCGCGCCGGGGGCCGGGTGGTCGGGGTCGTGTCGCACGTCGAGGCGCTGAAGCAGTCGATCGCCGACCGCATCGAGATTCGACCCACCGCGGCGGGACCGAGCACGCTCATGGTGCGCGCAGGCTGATACCTGCAGCTCACCAGGCCCAACCGCGGGACGCGAGCTCGACCTCCTCGCGGAACCGCTCGGCGGGGTCGCCCTTGGCCGCCGGCTGGACCTCGACGCCCGCCAGCTGGCACGCCTCCAGCAGCAGCTGGTCGTAGGCCAGCTGGGACGCGATGATCCGCTCGGCGCGGGCGAAGGTGTGGGGATCCAGCTCGAGCGAGCGCACGTGGTCCGCGACGACGCCGAGCCGCTCCTGCACGCGCAGCGTCATGAACGGGTCGTACACGGGCGGTCGCGGGGGACGCAGCCGGGCGGCGAGCCGCTCCAGCCGGGTGGCCAGGAACGTGCGCCATCGCGGCGGCTCGTCGGGCGACGGGAACAGCTGCCAGATGGCCCCGAAGACGAGCGCCGGAAGGAAGAAGACCGCGGCCAGCAGTACCCAGCTCATCGTGCGTCCTTCATCGAGCGCGTACCGCCAGGCTAGGTCGTCACTGTGACCTACGCCACACCTTTGCGCCGGAGCGAGGTTGCGATCCGGTGACGCCGACGGCTCAGCCCGGGCAGGGCACCACATCGGGCTCGTCCGCGGGGGTGCGGGGCCGCGCGGCGGCGAACGCGCGGGCCGTCGTCGCGGGCACGTGGTCGCGCTCGGCGCTGGCGACGGAGACCAGCTCGTCGGCGGTCTCCGCGGTCTCCGCGGACGCCACGACGTCCTCGGCCTCCGCGACCGGCCCGCGGGACCAGGAGCGGCGCACGGCGACCAGCAGGACGGCCGCGACGAGGATGACGCCCGCCATCACGGCGCCCATCGTCACCGCGGTCGGCTCCCCGCCGAAGCTCGTGACCGGGGCGATGAGCGCGCCGAGCCCGAACTGGAGGGCACCGAGCAGCGCCGCTGCCGACCCGGCGCGGTGCGGGTTCGACGCGAGCGCGATGGCCGGCGCGGACGGCAGGACGAAGCCGGCGGTGCCGAGGGTGAGCACGAGCAGGACGGTCACCGGCCAGAAGGGTGCACCGAGGAGGGTCGTCGCGAAGAGCGAGAGGCTGAGCACCACGCCGGCGGCCACGGCCCCGGACAGGATCTGCTCCGGACGGAACCGGCCGACGAGCGCACCGTTGATCTGCGACCCGGCGGTGATCGCGACCGCACCGGCGGCGAACACCCAGCCGAACTCCTGCGGCGAGAGGCCGTAGCCCTGCTGGAACACGAACGTCGACGACGCGACGTAGGTGAACATGGCCGACAGGTAGAACGCGGACATGAGCGCCAGCCCGAGGAACGGCAGGTCGGTGAGCAGGTCGCGGTACGTGCGCAGCGCCGCCCCCGTGCCCCCGGTGCGGCGCAGCTCGGCCGGCAGCGACTCGCGGAGCGTGAACCACGCCGTGACCAGCAGGAGCGCGCCCGCGGACGCGAGGAACACGAAGATCAGCCGCCACGACCCGAACAGCAGCAGCTGGGCGCCGATGGTGGGGGCCAGGATCGGGGCGACGCCGACGACGAGCATGAGACGCGCCATGACCTTCGACACCGCGAGCCCCTCGTACCGGTCGCGGACGATCGCGAGCGACAGGACCATGCCGGCGGCGGCGGTGAACCCCTGCACGAACCGCAGCGCGGTGAACGCGGTGATGTTCTCCACGAGGGCGAGGCCGACGGACGTCAGCACGTAGACCACGAGCGCGCCGAGCAGGGGCCGGCGGCGACCGAACGCGTCCGAGATAGACCCGAACAGCAGCTGCCCGAGGGCGAGGCCGGCCAGCGAGGCGGCGATCGTCAGCTGGACGGCCGCAGCGGTCGCGTCGAGGTCGTCGGCGATCTGGGGGAACGCGGCGAGGTACGTGTCGAAGGTGAGGGGGCCGATGGCGGTGAGCGCCGACAGCAGAAGGACGAAGCCGACACTGATGCGCGTCGCGGGGATCCGGGCCATGACAGACCCAAGGTTGCGGGGCGCAATCATCTTCCCGGCCTGTCCACCCTGTGGGATCGGTTCCGGAGGGTCGCGTCGAGGCGGGGCCGTGCGACGCCGATACTTCGGCGGTGAGAACCCGTGCGAGCGCGACGCTGCTGGTCGCGCTGGTGCTCGCCGTGCTGTTCGCGGGCCAGGGCCCGGATGGCGCCCCGACCGCGACGGACCCGTCGCCGTCCGCGGCCGCTCCGACGCCCACGTCCGCGCGCACGCCGGAGGCGCGGTCGGCCCTCGCGGCCGCGGTCCTGCTGCCGGTCAAGGGTCGCGCACCCAGGACCGGCTACGACCGGGAGCTGTACGGCCAGAGGTGGAAGGACGTCGACCGCAACGGCTGCGACACCCGCAACGACATCCTGCGCCGTGACCTCGACGCCCAGGTGCTCAAGGACGCAACCCACGGGTGCGTCGTCGCGTCGGGCACGCTCCAGGACCCGTACTCGGGCGAGACGATCCTGTTCGTGCGCGGGCAGGGGACGTCCGCTGCGGTGCAGATCGATCACGTGGTCGCCCTGTCGGACTCGTGGCAGAAGGGCGCCCAGCAGTGGGACACCGCCACGCGCGAGGCCTTCGCCAACGACCCGCTGAACCTGTTGGCGGTGGACGGTCCGCTGAACCAGCAGAAGGGCGACGGGGACACGGCGACCTGGTTGCCGCCGAACACGGCGTTCCGGTGCGCGTACGTGGCGCGGCAGGTCGGCGTGAAGCAGGCGTACCGGCTGTGGGTGACGCAGGCGGAGCAGGACGCGATGGTCCGCGTGCTGTCGACGTGCCCGGACGAGCAGCTCCCGTCCTGACCGGGCGCGCGGTCGCACGTGCCCCTACCGTGAGCGCGTGAGCGGACGCGGTGTGGTCGGGGCGATCGTGGTGGTCGTCGTGCTTGCCGGCGGGGTGCTGGTGGCCGACCGGGTGACCCACTCGACCGCGGAGCGCCGGGTGGCGGAGGCGATCGAGCAGAACCTCGAGGTCGTCGGCACCCCCACGGTCGAGATCGGCGGGTTCCCGTTCCTCACGCAGCTGCTGGCCGGCTCGGTGGACGACGTCACGGGCGCGGTCGACGGGGTCACGCTCGAGGGCATCGACGCGACGGACGTGACGATCGACGCGCAGGACGTGAGCACGTCCGAGCCGTACACGCTGGGCACGGTGACGATCTCCGCGACGCTGCCGACGGCGTCGATCGACCAGATCGTCGCGGACCGGTCGCAGCTGGACATCACGGTCGCGGTCGACGGCGGCACCCTGACCGCCACGGGCACGGTGCTCGGCCTGGAGCTGGCGGCGGACCTGGTGCCCCGGGTCGAGGACGGTCGGTTGCTGGCGACGGTGGACAACGTCCAGTTCGCCGGGCTGACGGTCTCGGTCGCCGACCTGCCGCGCGCCATCGGCGCCCGCCTGACCGACATCGAGATCCCCGTGAGTGGGCTGCCCGAGGGCCTGGTGCTCTCCGACGCGACGGTGGTCGCCGACGGTGTCCGCGTCACCGCGACCGGCACGGACGTCGTCCTGCCCGCCGAGGCGCCCCCCGCTCGGTAGGGTCCGTCCTGCCTGCCCGCCCGGGTGGTCGACGACGGACGAAGGACCCCTGTGGACTGGCTCGGCGACGCGTGGCAGGACATCACGACCCCTCAACCCGTGCCGCCGAGCACCGTGGTGCTCCTCACCGCGGCGGGGGTGCTGCTCGTCCTGCTCCTGCCGACCGCGTGGCACGTCGCCCGGCACGGACTGACGATCGTGCACGAGGCCGCGCACGCCGGCGTCGCTGTCCTCGTCGGCCGACGGCTGTCCGGCATCCGGGTGCACTCCGACACCTCGGGCCTGACCGTCTCCGTGGGCAAGCCGCGGGGTCCGGGCATGGTGGCCACGGTGGCCGCGGGGTACCTCGGCCCCGCCGTGCTGGGCGTCGGCGCGGCGTGGCTCCTGTCCCGCGGGTACGCGGTCGCGCTGCTCTGGATCCTGCTGGTGGTGCTGGTCCTCGTGCTGGTGCAGATCCGCAACTGGTACGGCCTGTGGGCGGTGCTGGTCACCGGTGCGCTGCTGGTCGGGGTCACCGTGTGGGGGTCGGCGACCGTGCAGAGCATCGCCGCCTACGCGATGACCTGGTTCCTGCTGCTCGGTGCGCCGCGCGCAGTCCTGGAGATGCAGTCGGAGCGTCGACGGGGGCGCCGGCGCGGGGTGCCTGACACCTCGGACGCGGGCATGCTGGGGCGGCTGACGCACACGCCCGGTGCGCTCTGGGTGGGCATCCTGCTGCTCGTGTGCCTCGCCGCCCTGGCGCTCGGTGCCGTCTGGCTGATCGGGCTGCAGCTCTAGAACAGGAGCCGCATGACCGGGCGCTCGGGGGAGCGGCGCGCCACCTCGACGAACCCCGCGGCGGCGAACGTCGTCGCGTAGCCGGTGCTCGTCGCGCTGGGGGAGACCGCGCCGTCGAGCGGGTAGGCCTCGACCGCGGGTGCGCCGGCCGTACGCGCGAGGTCGACCGCCCCGGCGACCAGCTCAGCCATCACCCCGGCGCGTCGCTGACCCTTGCGGACGTAGAAGCACGTGACCGCCCAGACGGGCACCTCGTCGACCCGGCGCAGCCGCCACTGCCGGTCGATCGCCGGGACGGCCTCGCGCGGGGTGATCTGGCACCAGCCGACCGCCACGCCGTCCCGGAACGCCAGCACGCCCGGCGGGGGGCCGGCGGTCACGACCTCGTGCAGGTCGGCGCGGTTCTGCTCGGCGGGCCGGCGCCGGTACTCGGGGCCGATGCGCCACGCCATGCACCAGCACCGCGCGGCGGGACCGCCGTGGTCCAGCAGCTCCTCGAGCGCCGGCCACAGGTCGGGGGTGAGGGGCGCGACGACGGTCACGGCCCCGACGCTGCCCCGAGCCGCAGTGGTCGTCAATCCGCGCACTGTCCGTGCCTCGGTCACCGGATCTCACCCGCCGGTCGCCGGCACCGGCTGAGAGTCACGCCGTGCGGCCGGCGACGCGAGGGTGGTCCCTCCACGCGGGCATCGTCGCCATGTAGGCCAGCGTCTCGCTCTCCAGCTGCTCGCGCGGCGCCGACGGGTGCTGGCGTGACTGCCAGCTGACCATCCGGTCGAAGCGCTCGTCGAACGCCTGCAGGTTCCCGTCCGCGTCGGTGCAGTACGCGCAGTACTGCCCCGACTCGATCGGCATGCCGCAGCTGTCGCAGTGCAGGTCGTGGGTCGTCACGGTCGTGCTCCTTGGTTGAGTGCTTCCAGGGTGCCGACGAGGGCCGCACGGTCCTCGGCGGACAGGGTGGCTGCCGCGCGCGCGACCAGCTCGGTGGACAGGACCTGGCGCTCGCGGTCCAGGGCGTCGAACCCGGCCGGCGTCAGCCAGACGAGCGTGCGGCGCCGGTCGTCGGGATCGGGCTCGCGTGCCAGCAGGTCCTTGGCCTCGAGCTGGGTGACGATGTCGCTGACCACGGACTGCGCGCGGTCGAGGTGCTTGGCGGCCTCGCCGACGGTCAACGGGCCCGTGTGCGCGAGGTGCAGCAGCACGGCCCGCGACGCTCCGGACATCTGCGACCGCTTGCCGTCGCGGCGGTGGAACCGCAGGTAGGCCTGCTGGAACGCCGCCTCGAACGCGCGCGCGAAGGCCTCGGGGTCGTCGGCGGGGCTCGATGCGGTCATGACAGCCACGGTGCTCCGGAGGCAATCCATCGTCAATCCCGATGGATCGTGGTGCCGACGACGCACCGACCCAGCTCCCGGTCCAGCGCGTCGCGCTCCGGCGCGGTGACCCACAACCCGTACGCCGCCTTCACGCGCACCTGCCGCAGCGCGTAGACGCAGCGGTACCCGCGGTTGGGCGGCAGCCAGGTGGCCGCGTCGCCTGCACCCTTCTCCTGGTTGGCGGGGCCGTCGACGGCGAGCAGGTTGGCGGGGTCGTTGGCGAACGCCTCGCGCTCCACCGCGGACCACTGCTGCGCACCGGTCTGCCAAGCGTGGGAGAGCGCGACGACGTGATCGATCTGGACGGCGGCCGAGTCGGGTCCGCGCGCGAATGGGACCGGCACGCCCGTGTAGGGGTCGTCGAGCGTGCCGCTGAGCACCGCGCAGTTCTCGACGACCGTGTCGGTGAGGTCGCGCCGGAGGATGTCGTTCCGGGTGTCGCAGCCGTTGCGGTCCACGTCGGCCCACGCCTGCCCGAACCGCTCGCGCGCGTACCCGGTGCTCGGCGCCCGGCCGCGGACCGGCAGCGCGTCGAGCGCGACGCGTCCGGCCGCGAGGTCGTCGGCCGTCACCGCGTACCGGGCGGCGACGCGGGCCTGGGACCAGGCGGGTGCTCCCGCACCGATCGCGACGCACGCGACGAGGCCGACCAGCCACGGGCCGGGGCGCTGCCAGGAGGTCACCCGTCCAGGGTCGAGGTGGCACGCGGCACGTGTGCGCTCCCCTGGGGATCGCGCGGGGCTGTGGGCGGCCCGGTTGACTTCGAGTGCGCTCGAAGGCGCACCATCAACCATGAGCGTCGTGACGGACCGGGTGACCCTGAGCATCGCCGAGGCGGCCGAGGCCACCGGCCTGACCACCCACGCCCTGCGCTACTACGAGCGCGACGGGCTGCTGCTCGACGCGGTCGACCGGGCGTCCTCGGGCCACCGCCGCTACTCCGAGGACGACCTCGGCTGGATCCGCATGGTCACGCGCCTGCGCTCGACCGGCATGCCCATCCGGGAGGTCCGCCAGTACGCCGACCTGGTCCGGGCCGGCGACGGCAACGAGGCCGAGCGGCTCCAGCTGCTGGTGGCGCACCGCGACCGCGTCCGGCAGCAGCTGCCCGAGGTGGCCACGCACCTGGACGCGATCGAGCTCAAGATCGACCTGTACGAGCGCAGGACCTGCACGAACGCCTGACAGGACCTCCGCGATCCGGCACGTACGGTCGCTCACGTGCCCGACCACCGCTCGCGTGAAGACTTCGTACCGTTCAGGGGAACGAACCCTTCACGCGAGGAGGGGCCGCGGCAGCGCATGCTCGCCGCGCTCGCGGCCGTCGGGCTCGTCGTCGTCGGGCTCGCGATCTCCCGCTCGGACGGGCTGCTCGCCGACAAGGCCGGTGACGTCCTGTACGCGGCGCTCGTCTACGCCCTGCTCGTCGTGGTCGCTCCGCGCGCCCGCCCGTGGACGGTGGCTGCCGTCGCGTTCGGGTGGTGCGCGCTGGTGGAGCTCGCGCAGCTCACCGGGATCCCCGCCGCGGTCGTCGACGCGGTGCCTGCCGCGCGGTACGTGCTGGGGACGACGTTCGCCGCGCTCGACCTCGTCGCGTACGCGGTGGGCGCCGCGCTCGCGGCGTTCGTGCGGCGGCGGTCGGCTGTGCCAGGCTGACCCAGCCTGAGCCGGATCGAACAGTGGAGCGCCGATGGATCCGTCGTACAGCCTGGCCGTCCGGCTGGCCTGCGAGTTCATCGGCACCGCGATCCTCATCATCCTGGGCAACGGCACGGTCGCGAACGTGCACCTCAAGGGCTCCAAGGGATACCGCGGCGGGTGGTCGCTGATCGCGATGGGCTACGGGTTCGGCGTGATGATCCCGGCGCTCATGTTCGGCGGGATCAGCGGCAACCACATCAACCCCGCGTTCACGCTGGGCCTCGCGGCGTGGGGGCTGTTCCCGTGGAGCGAGGTGGCGCCGTACATCGTGGCGCAGCTGCTGGGCGCGATGGCCGGCCAGATCGCCATCGTCGTGACGCACAAGCCGTACTACGACCTGACGACCGACCCGGACGACATCCTCGCCACCTTCTCGACCGTCAACGCGGCCCACTCGCGGCTGAACGGGTTCCTGTCCGAGCTGCTCGGCTCCGTGGTGCTCTTCTCCTGCGCGCTGGCGATCGTGAACTCGCCGCTGACCGTGACCGAGCCCGCCGTCGCGCACCTCGCGCTCGGGTTCCTGGTGTGGGGACTCGTCGCCGGCCTCGGCGGTCCGACCGGTCCGGCCCTCAACCCCGCGCGTGACCTCGGGCCGCGCCTCGTGCACGCGTTCCTGCCGCTGAAGCACAAGGGCTCGTCGGACTGGGGGTACTCCTGGGTGCCCGTGGCGGCCCCGCTGCTGGGCGGCCTCATCGGCGTCGGCGGCTGGTACCTGCTGCTCGGTTGACGTCCAGCAAGACGAAACCGCGTGCCAACCGGCATGCTCAACCCCGGGGGTGATCGGACATGGCCGCAGACACCAGCATCTTCCGACGCAAGTCGGCCGAGGACTCCATGGAGGAGTCGCTCGATCCCGAGCGGGCGCTGCGCCGGACGCTGACCACCTGGGACCTCATCGTCCTGGGTGTCGCGGTCGCCGTCGGCGCGGGCATCTTCTCCGTGGGCGCCACCGCGGCGGCGAACTACGCCGGACCGGCCGTCATCGTGTCCTTCATCATCGCCTCGATCGTGTGCGGCCTGGCGATCATGTGCTACGCCGAGTTCGCCTCGACGCTGCCGGTCGCCGGCTCCGCCTACACGTTCTCCTACGCGACGATGGGCGAGTTCGTCGCCTGGATCATCGGGTGGGACCTCATCCTCGAGATGCTGCTGGGGTCGGCCGTCATCGCGAAGTTCTGGGGCGTGTACCTGGCGGACGCCCTCGGGCTGTTCGGCTTCGAGGTGCCGACGACGATCGCGATCGGACCGGTCGACGTGGACTGGGGTCCGGTGGTCATCGTCGGGGTCTTCACCACGCTGCTGGTCCTCGGCACCAAGCTCAGCACGCGCGTGAACAGCATCTTCACCGTCATCAAGGTCGCGATCACGATCTTCGTCATCGTCGTCGGCTTCTTCTACGTGGACAAGGCCAACTACTCGCCGTTCGTGCCGCCGTCTCAGCCGGCCCCGGAGCGCACCTCGCTCGAGCAGCCGGTGTTCGCGTTCCTGTTCGGTCTCGAGCCCACGTCGTACGGCGTGATCGGCATCCTGGCCGGGGCGGCGCTGGTGTTCTTCGCGTTCATCGGGTTCGACGTCGTCGCGACCACCGCAGAGGAGACCAAGGACCCGCAGCGGACGGTCCCGCGCGGCATCCTCGGCGGCCTGGCGATCGTCACCGTGCTCTACATCCTGGTGACGGTGGTGGTCACGGGGATGGTGTCCTACACCGAGCTGGCGGCGGAGGACACCCCATCGCTGACCACGGCGTTCGTCCTGGTCGGTGCTGACTGGGCGGGCCGCGTCATCTCCGTCGGGGTCCTCGTGGGCCTCACGTCGGTGCTCATGGTGCTCCTGCTGGGGCTCACGCGGATCGTGTTCGCCATGAGCCGCGACGGGCTGCTGCCCCGCGGGGCCTCGCGGACCTCCGCCAAGTACGGCACGCCGGTCCGCCTGCAGATCGGGGTCGGCATCGTCGTCGCGATCATCGCGGGGCTGTCCGAGGTGGAGCTGCTGGAGGAGATGATCAACATCGGGACGCTCTCCGCGTTCGTGCTGGTCAGCTTCGGCATCCCGATCCTGCGCAAGCGGCGGCCGGACCTCCAGCGCGGGTTCCGGGTGCCCTGGTCGCCGGCGCTGCCGATCATCGCCGGGGTGGCGTGCCTGTGGCTGATGGTCAACCTGACCACCCTGACCTGGTTGCGGTTCCTCGCCTGGTTGGTGGCCGGCGTCGTCATCTACTTCGCGTACTCGTACCGGCACTCGATCGCTGCGAACCCGCACTTCGACTCGCGCACGGGCGCGAGGCTCTAGGACGCGATCGGCTCCAGCACGAACAGCGGGATGAGCCGGTCCGTCTTCGCCTGGTAGCTGTCGTACGCGGGCCAGACCGCGGTGGCGCGCACCCACCACTCGTCGCGCTCGGTGCCGCTGGTCTCCCGCGCGAGGTAGTCCTTCTTCACCGCGCCGTCCTGGAGCTCGACGTGCGGGTGCTCGACCAGGTTGCGGTACCAGGCGGGGTTCTCGGGGGTCCCGCCCTTCGAGGCGACCACCGCGTAGCGGCCGTCGTGCTCCACGCGCATGAGGGCGGTCTTGCGCAGCTTGCCGCTGGCGGCGCCCACCGAGGTGAGCACGATGACGGGCTTGCCCTGCAACGTGTTGGCCTGCTGGCCGTCGGTGCGCTCGAAGGTCTCGGCCTGCTTGCGGGCCCAGTCGGACGTGCTCGGGAGGTACTCACCAGTCAGGGGCATGTCGGTCGGAACGGGGGAGGCCCGGCGAGCATTCCCCGCCGGGCCGTCGCCGCTACTTCTTCTGCTCGTCCAGGTACTCCTTGGCCTTCTCGACGACGCTGTCGACCTGGCTGTCCTGGGTGTCGTTGGTCCGCGACTTGACGGCCTCGCCGGCCTTGTCGAGCGCGTCCTTCGCCTGCTCCTCGTGCCCGCTCAGGGCGTCCTTCGCCTTGCCGACCAGATCCTCGATACCCATGGGACGTGCCCTTCTCTCGGAGACGCCTCAGTCTGACCCCGCCGCCGCGGGCTCGCCCACCGAGCCGTGCTCGACCGTGGTGCGGGGCATGGAGGCAGCGGCGGCGACGGTGGCCAGCGCGACCAGGGTCACGGCGCCGAACGCGAGGGTGACGGCGTCGCCGAACTGCTCCGGGTTCTGCGTGGGGGTCTGGCCGCCCATGAGCGCGTTGACCAGGGCGCCGAGCGCCGCGACGCCGACCGCGCTGCCCATGGACCGCGCGAACAGGTTGGCGCCCGTGACCACCCCGCGGTCGCCCCAGCCGACGCTCGACTGGGCGGCGATGAGGCTCGGGGACGCGACGAGCCCGAGCCCGATGCCCGAGACGAAGCACGCGAGGCCGACGGCCCAGATCGACGGGTGGGTCGAGGCGACCGCGAGCCCGGCGGTACCCAGCACCACGACGCCGGAACCGATGAGCATGGTGGTGCGGAAGCCCAGTCGCAGGAACAGGCGCCCCGACTGCGACGCGGCGATCGGCCAGCCGATGGTGAGCGCCGCGAGCGTGAGGCCGGACGTCAGCGGCGAGACGTCGAGCAGCGCCTCCAGGAACGTCGGCACGTACGACGTGAGTCCGATGAGGATGATCCCGACACCCACGCCCACCAACGCCGACGCCCGCAGCAGCCGCCGCGAGAACACCCACAAGGGCAGCACGGGCTCCTCGGCGCGCAGCTCCACGCGGACGAACGCGACCAGCAGCACGCTGCCGACGACGAACGCCCCGACGCTCGGCACGGAGAGCCACTCCCACGCGTTCCCGCCCTCGAGCAGCGCCAGGATCAGCAGGCTCATCCCGGTGGTGAGCAGCACACCGCCGGCCCAGTCGATCCGGTGGCTGGTGCGTTCGACGGTCTCGTGGAGGTAGCGGACCAGCAGCCAGGCCGCGGCCAGGCACAGCGGGATGTTGACGAAGAAGATCCAGTTCCAGGAGAGGAACTCGGAGAACAGCCCGCCGAGGGTGGGCCCGACCACCGACGAGACGCCCCAGACGCTCGCGATGTACCCCTGCGCCTTGGCGCGCTCGGCGACCGTGTAGATGTCCCCCGCGATGGTGATGGCCATCGGCTGCACGGCGCCGGCGCCGAGGCCCTGGATCGCGCGGAAGGCGATGAGCGCGGGCATGCTCCACGCGAACCCGCAGAGGATCGAGCCGAGCAGGAACAGGCCGATGCCGAGGAGCACGACCGGCTTGCGGCCGATGGTGTCCGCCAGCTTGGAGTAGATCGGGACGCTCACCGCCTGGGTGAGCAGGTAGACGGAGAACAGCCACGGGAAGCTGGTGAAGCCGCCGAGGTCCGCGACGATCGTGGGCACCGCGGTGGCCAGGATGGTGGCGTCGATGGCGACCAGGCCGGTGGTGACCATGATGGCGACCAGGATCGGGCCGCGGTCGGAACGGAATCCGACGCCGGTGCTGCTCAGGGGGATCTCCTCCGGTGGTGGATCGTGCTCGACCCTAGGCTGGCGGTGTGACGCACGAGTATGCGATGACGGGGTTCACCGTGCGCGAGCACCGGGTGGAGGTGCCCGTCGACTGGTCCGCGCCGGATCGGTTCGGGTCCCTCGAGGTGTTCGCGCGCGAGCTGGTGGACCCCGAGCAGGCGTCCGACGACCTGCCCCTGCTGCTCTTCCTCCAGGGTGGACCGGGCGGTCAGGGTCCGCGACCGTTGGGCGGCGGCTGGATCGCGAAGGCCCTGGAGACGTACCGCGTGATCCTGCTGGACCAGCGGGGGACCGGGCGCTCGTCGCCCGTGGACGGTCGCGTGATCAGCGGGTTCGACGACGCCGCTCGGGCCGCCGACTACCTCGCGTGCTTCCGCGCGGACGCGATCGTCGAGGACGCCGAGCACCTGCGGCGGACCGTGTACGGGGGTCGGCAGTGGGCAACCCTGGGGCAGTCGTACGGCGGGTTCGTCACGCTCACCTACCTGTCGCGGCACCCCGGCGCGCTGACCCGGTGCTTCGTCACCGGCGGGCTGCCGCCGGCGACGGCCACGGCCGAGGAGGTGTACGCGCACACGTACCGACGTCAGGCGGCGCGCAACCGCGAGCTCGCCCGGCTGCACCCGGCGGACGTGCCGCTGCTGGGACGGATCGCGGACCGTCTGGACGGGGTGGCCCTGCCCAACGGCGACCCGTTCACGCCGGAACGCCTCCAGCAGCTGGGCATGCCGCTCGGCATGAGCACCGGGGTCGACGAGGTGCACTGGCTGCTGGACACCGCGCTGGGCTCCGACGGGTCGCCCTCCCACGGGTTCCTCGCGGCGGTCGCCGACCGGACCGGGTTCGACGCGAACCCGCTGTACGCGGTGCTCCAGGAGGTCATCTACCACCAGGGCGACCGCGAGCCGGGCTGGGCCGCGCAGGCCGAGCACGACCGGTGCCCGCCGTTCGCGGCCGACGCCCGCCCGCTGCTGCTCACGGGCGAGGTGATCTTCCCCTGGATGTACGACCAGCACGCCGTGCTGCGGCCGTTCCGCGGTGCCGCCGACGAGCTCGCTGCGCGCACGTCGTGGCCGGCGCTCTACGACCTGGACCGGCTGGCGTCGAACGAGGTGCCGGTGGCGTCCGTGCAGTACTACGACGACCCGTACGTGGACCTGGACCTCGCGCTGGCCACGGACGTCGGCCACCTGGACGTCTGGATCACCAACGAGCACCTGCACGACGGGCTCCGCGTGGCCGGCGACACGATCCTGCCGCGGCTGTTCGACCTCGCGGCGGGCAAGGCGCACGTCACGGGGCGCTAGGCGTCCGGACGTGCCTCGTGGCCCGGGCGGCCGTGGGTGCGGTTCTCCTCCTTGAGCCGCGCCTCGTACACGTGCCGACGACCGGCCATGAGCTCGTCGCGGACGCGCTTCTCCGCCGCCTCGAACACCCGGTAGTACTGCTCGTCGTACTCCTCGACCACCTGGAACGTCCACCGGCCCGGCAGCACGTTGCGGCCGACGAGCTCGGCGCGGAGCTCGTCGGCCAGCTCTTGGTGCCCCGCGTCCGCCAGCTGGTCCAGGGCCTCGGCCAGCTCGTTGTCCGCGCGGCCCGTGAGCCGGTGGAACGCGTAGAGCATGCCGCGGGCGTGCTCGACCACCTCGAACGCGGCGGTCAGGGCGCCGACCGCGTCGACGACCTCCTCCGGGGTGCCCGGAGGCTCGCGGTGGGCGTCGTCGCGCTCGTCGGCCATGTGTCGATCGTGGCCGCGCGCACCCGATCGCGCTCGTCGGACCAATGTGCAATCAGATGGTTGCTATTCGACGCGACCGCGCTTATCGTCGATCTGCAACCAAACCATTGCAGATGCGAGGAGCAGACCATGAGCCAGGACTTCACGACGACCTACACGGTCGACCAGACACCCGCCGAGGTGTTCGCGGCCGTCACCGACGTGCGCGGCTGGTGGGTCGACGCGATCGAGGGCGGGACAGCCGAGCTGGGCGACGAGTTCACCTTCCACAACGAGCCCATCCACCGGTCCGTCCAGCGGCTGACCGCGGTGGTGCCGGGGGAGCGCGTCGAGTGGCTGGTCCTCGAGGCGGAGCTGAACTTCGTCGAGGACACGGCCGAGTGGGTGGGCACGCGGATCCGGTTCGACATCACCCCGACCGACTCCGGTACCCGCCTCACGTTCACGCACGTCGGGCTGGTGCCGGCGCACGAGTGCTACGAGATCTGCCACGACGCGTGGAGCTGGTACATCAACGTCAGCCTCAAGCGCCGGATCACCACCGGCGTCGGCCAGCCGGGTCAGGTGCCGGCCGAGGCGCTGCGCACGCCGGTGGTGCTGGGCGCCGTGCTCACGGACGGATGAGGCCCGGGCTGGACAGGTGGTCGCGGGCGGCGAGGAGCTCGGAGACGATGAGCTCCTCGCGTCCCGGGCTCAGCGACGCCTTCATGAGCGAGGCGCCGAGCGCGAGCGGTTCCGACCCCGGACGCTTCGGGGGGAGCAGGACGGCCAGGCCGTACACGCCGGCGTTCGTCTCCCCGTCGTCGACGGCGTAGCCGCGCTCGCGGGTGGCCTCGAGCTTGGCCAGCAGGCCGTCGACCGTCGTCACCGAGTTCTCGGTCCACGCGGGCAGCGACCCGGCCGCCTGGAACCGGTCGCGCACGGCGGCCGGGTCCAGCTCCGCGAGCAGCACGGAGCCGACCGCGGTGACGGTCGCGGGGAAGCGGTCACCCACCGTCGCCGACAGCCGCAGCGGCGCGCGACCCTCGTGGCGCGCGAGGTAGAGCACCGACGTGCCGTCGAGCATCGCGATCTGGAGCAGCTCGTGCTGCAGGACGACCGACTCGGCGCACACGCGGTAGAACTCGCGGATCAGGTCGAAGCCGCGCACGTAGGCGCCGCCGAGCTCCACGGTCTTGCGGCCGAGGGCGTACCCGAGCTCGTTCTTGGAGACCAGGTGCGCCTGCTCGAGGGCGATGCAGAGGTTGAGCGTCGAGGACTTCGCCAGTCCGAGGGTCCTCGCGATGTCCGTCAGCCCGAGCGGTCGACCCTGCTCGGCGAGCAGGGTGAGGATCGCGGCCGCGCGGGTGACGGCAGGGGCTGGGCTCTTGTCGTCGTCCTCGATCGGTGGCACCGGTGCACGTCCTGGAGAGTGGGTCGAGGGGATCGGGGCTGCGGTCATCGTAGGCTCGGCGGGCGCGGCCGGTCAGTAGAAGTGGACGGTGTCCACGCGGTTGACCAGCGGCTGGGCGTCGAGCAGGCGGGTGGCGTTCGCGGCGAACAGCTCGGCGATCAACCGGTCCTCGTTCTCGTTCAGCGCCGCGGTGTGCGGGGAGACCAGCACGTTGTCCATCGCCCAGAGCGGGTCGTCGTGCGGCAGCGGCTCGGTGCTGAACACGTCGAGCCCGGCGAACCCGACCCGGCCGTCCTGGAGCGCCTCGACGAGCGCGCCCTGGTCGATGACGTTGCCCCGGCCGACGCTGGCCACGATCACCCCGGGCTTGACCGCGGCGAAGACGTCCCGCCCGATCATGTGGTGGGTGCTCGCGGTGCCCGGCAGCGTGTTGACGATCGCGTCCGCCTGACCGACCACGGCGAGCAGCTCCTCGGGCGGGACGACCTGCGCCGCCGGGCCGAGCTCGAGAGGGGTGCGGTTGACCCCGATGACCCGCGCGCCGAGGGCGGCGAACAGGGTGGCGACGCCTCGCCCGATGTTGCCCATGCCGACGACCAGCACGGTCATCTCGCTGACCTGCTGCATGGCCCACCGTTCGCTCCACTCGCGCGCGGCCTGCTGAGCCCGCAGTCGCGGGAGCGACTTGGCGCCAGCGAGCACGACGAACAGGGCGAACTCGGCGAGCGGGGTGCTGTGGGGACCTGCGGAGGTGGAGAACGCGATGCGTGCCAGCTCGTCGGCCGTGAGATCGGCGGCCTTGACCTGACCGCCACCCCCGGCGGCCATGGTGTGCACCCAGCGCAGCCCCGGGTTGGCGCGGATGGTCCGCGCCAGAGACTCCGGGTCGGTGTCCGGCAGCCCGTACAGCGCGTCCGCCGTGTCGACGAGGGCGTCGAACCGGGCCTGGTCGTCGGCGGAGCGACGGAAGGCAGGGTCGCCCTCGTGGTCGCCGGGCCAGCGCATGGGCGGGAGCAGCCCCTGCTCGCACACGACGTCGATCCGCGGCTCGAGCCGGCTGAGCAGCGCGCAGTGCTCGTCGGTCAGCGGGGTGGCGACGACCACCCGGAGGCGATGCGAGGGGGTGCTCATGGAGCTCCCTTCCCGGTGCGGTCGGCGGCCACGACGACGTTGCGCAGGGTGCCGAGCCCGTCGAGGGTGATGGCGGTCGTCGACCCGGCCACGACGATGGCCGACGTGGCGGGCGCCCCGGTCAGGAGCAGGTCGCCCGGCCCGAGGGTGACGTGCGCGGTCACGTAGCAGAACGCCTCGACCGGGTCCCAGGCGAGCCCGGCGGTCGACGACGTGGCGACCCGCGCGCCGTCGACGTCCACCTCGATGCGGACGTCGGTGAGGGTCGACAGGTCGGTCTCGATCCACGGTCCGACGGGCGTGAACCCGTCGCCGTTCTTCGCCTGCGTGAACAGCGAGTCCAGGGGCACCTGGTCCACGGCCGTGACGTCGTTGCCGATGGTCCAGCCGAGCACCACGTCGGCGAACTGGTCCGGTGTGACGTGACGGCAGGTGGTGCGGACGACGAGGGTCAGCTCGCC
The DNA here is from genome assembly GCF_013359775.1 of Cellulomonas humilata. Taxonomy (GTDB): domain Bacteria; phylum Actinomycetota; class Actinomycetes; order Actinomycetales; family Cellulomonadaceae; genus Cellulomonas; species Cellulomonas humilata. The sequence continues at coordinate 76,858 of NZ_JABMCI010000060.1, forward strand.
CTCCGCCTTGACCGCGCCCGCTCGCTCGTCGAGCCAGATCGGGTCGCCCGGACCGACGACGGTGCGTGCCGACTTCATGAAGGCCTGCGGGGGCACCCCGCGGTCGGCGGGTCCCGAGTTGTGCGCCATGCCCAGCACGACGGCCGGCTCGACGGGCGCGAGCAGCCGGGCGCCGTCCTGCGGGACGCGCACGCCGGTCCGCACGAGCGGCCGGGCGAAGAGGTCGACGACGACGGCCCAGTCGTCACCGTCGGCGACCGCGGGCACGGGACCGGCGTCCGTCGCGATGCGTGCCAGGCGCATCAGCGCACCTGGAGGTCGGAGAAGGAACTGCTCATCGACGGGTCTCCAGTCGTGGGTCGCTGTGGCGTGCGCCGTAGCCGCGTCGCCGGGTGGTGGCACGAGCGTATCAACCGGCTGACCGAAGTTCAAAGGAGCGAACAGCGTCGCAATGTGGTGCACTCTGATGAACAGGGTTAGCCAGGGTGGTCGCGACGGAGAGGTGCGGGAGATGCCGGACGTCGGGTTCATCGGGCTGGGGATCATGGGCCTGCCGATGGCGGGACACATCCTGGACGGGCTCCAGGGCTCGGGGTCGGCGCTGGTCGTCTGCTCCACGACCGCCGCGAAGGCGCAGGGACTGGTGGAGCGCGGCGCCGTGTGGGCCGACGGTGCGGGCGAGGTCGCGGCGCGCTGCGACGTCGTGGTCGTCATGGTGCGGGACATGCCCCAGGTGCGTGAGGTGGCGCAGGGGCTGCTCGCCGGGGCCGTCGGGCGGTTGACCGTCGTGGTCTGCTCGACGGTCTCCCCGCAGGACGTGCGTGACCTGGACGCGGAGCTCTCGGCGGCCAGTGCGGGCGCGGTGCGGGTGGTCGACGCGCCCGTCTCCGGCGGCCAGCAGGGCGCGGTCGCGGGGACCCTGTCGATCATGGTCGGCGGCCCACCCGAGCTGGTCGACCGGCCGGTGTCCGTGCTCTCCGCGGCCGGGCGCCCGGTGCACCTGGGTCCGCTCGAGGCCGCGGTCGTCGCCGAGCGGGCGGGGCTCGACGTCGCGCAGCTCCTCGACCTGCTTCAGGGCGGCTACGCGGCGTCCACGATCCTGGCGGACAAGGCTGACCGGTACGCGCGAAAGGACTACGCGGTCTCCGGCGCGGCGAAGTTCTGGATCAAGGACCTCGCCGCCTATCGCGAGGAGGCCGAGATCACGGGGACGCGCACCGTCCTGGCGGACCGGCTGCACGACACCTTCTCCGAGCTGACCGCTGCCGGGTGGGGCGACGAGGACTCGACGGTCGTGCAGGCGTGGATCGAGGGGCGCCGACCGCTCACGTGACGAGGTGCCCGTCGCGGCGCGGACGGGTCACCGTGAGCATGAGCGTGGCCCACAGGGCCGCGACCCCTGCACCGACGAGGAACCCGACGCCGACGGCGCTCGACGGGGGACCGCTCTGGTGGTTGGCGAACGCGAACGACGTCATCCCGCCGCCGGTGCACGTGACGTCCCGGGTGGTCGGCGCGTAGATCGTCCCGACCAGCGTCACGACCCCGAGCGTGGAGTCGTCGGCCGTGAGGTGCTCGTCCGCCAGGTCGAGCGTCGCGGGGACCTGCTCGGGCGTGAGCCAGGTGCAGGTGACCGCGTCGGGGTCGGTGACGTCCGCACCCCAGACCGCTAGGGTCCGCTCGCCCGCCTGTCCGGCCGCGCCGGCCACGACGGGTGCGGTCAGGGTGGGGCTCGGGGGAGCGCTCGCGCTGCGGAGCATGACCAGTCCGACGACTGCGAAGAGCACGACGCCGAACAGGGCGAGGAACCCGGACGCGCGGGCCACCCCGCGGACGAGGGTGCCGAGCTCGCTCACGACGTGATCTCGACGGACGACAGGATCGCGTCCAGCGGGGTGTCGTCGAACGTGTCGCGCGGGCCGATGGCCTTGACGACGATCTGCTCGCCGGACTCGAGGTCCGCCACGAGCCACCGCGACCGGAGCTCGGCCGTGGTGCCGTCGCTGCGCCGGACGTCGCTCACGAACGTCACGGTGGCGACGGAGGACGCCCCGGCGAGCTCACCCTCGCCGGTCTCCACCTCGTCGGCGCCGGTGGTCGCCTTCTCGCCGAGCACCAGCGCGGCGGCTTCCGCCGTCGCGTCGCGGGTCGGCGCGGTCTGCACGGTCACCAGGACCCCGGCGCGCACACGCTCGTCGTTCTCGGGTGCCGTGAGCGCCACGGTCTCGTCCGTGTCCGACCCCGGGTACAGGTCGGCGCCGGCCGCCTGCTCCCACTGCTCCGGGACGTGCAGGGTCGCCGGACCGACCGCGACCGGCTGCCACGACGGGTCGATGCTCGGTGCAGCTGCCGGTGCGTCGGCCGAGCACGCGCTCAGGCCGAGCGCGGCGGCGGCGGCCACGAGCGCACCCCATCGGGTGGAGAACATGTGTTGCCTCTCTCGTGCGGTGTCACTGCTCCAGGCAGCCGGCGCGCTCGACGAAGTCGGCGCCATCCCAGTAGGAGTATCCCGTGGCGTGCCGGGTGGTCGACGTGTAGTCGCCGGAGATGCCGACCTTGATCAGCGCCTCGACGTCGAGGTTCCCGCCGTTGGTCGAGGCGTCGATCGCGTAGTCCTGCACCCACGTGTACCCGTCGGTCTTCGCGGTCTCCTGGAAGTCGGACCACGTCTCGCCGTAGTTCAGGGTGCTGAAGTCCAGAGCGCCGACCTCCTGCGTGACGCCGGGCACCTCGATCCCCAGCCCGAGCGCGAGCTTCGCGGCGGTGACGCGCTGGTCCGTCGTGCCGAGCGGGACCTGCCAGGTGGTCTGGCTGTAGTCCACGTAGTCCAGCGGGTCGTTCGCCCCGGCGTTCGTCGACGACGTGTCGGCGTAGGCCGAGCCGAGGGTGACGAGGCGCATGGCCGTCGCGACGCCGTCCGCGTCACGGTCGACCTCGACGGTGACCGCGCCGCCGTACGACGCGACCGCGGCCGCGAACTCGGTCCACTCGTCGCCGACGGTCCCCGACGCGCGCGTGACGCCGCTGGAGCTGGCCGTGAACACGTCGGTCGTGCGGCCGTCGCTGTACTGCGTCTGGCCCTCGTAGGTCCCCGCCTCGACGACGCCGCTGGCGTCCCAGTCGATGAGCGTGGCGAACGCCTCCCCGGACGCGCTGACGCCGACCTTGACGAACGTGGACTCGGCATCGAGCTGTTCCAGGTCGGACGCGCCCGTGACCCAGTCCGCGAAGTCGCGGCCGAACCAGTCGTCGCCGACCATGCCGTCCTTCACGTCGTCGCTGTCGGCTGCGTGCAGGATGTCCCACGCCTCGCCGTCGCTCGACGCGTAGTAGACGTCGCCGAACTTGAGCTGGTCGGTCACCGAGCCGCCGATCCCGATCGCCACGCCGTACCGGTTGTCGTTGACGACCGCCGAGGCGTCGAAGCCGAGGCCGCCCTCGACGCCCGCACCGAGGGACCCGGTGCGCGTGAGGCGGTACCGGCCGTCGCCCAGCGACTCGACGAACCACGTCTTGCCGCCCTCGAGCTGGACACCGAACGCCGCCGACCCCTGCCACGCCCCGCCGTTGCCCGAGACGACGCAGGGCGGCGGGGGGACGTAGTCGTCAGCGGCGCGCGCCGGCCCGCTCGTGCACTCGCCGCCCTGGCCGAGGCCCGAGGTGAGCTCGCACAGAGCCGCCGTGACCTTGTCGCCGAGGGAGAAGCGGGTGAGTCCGAGGACGAGCGCCACGACCAGGAGCGCGGCCGCCGCCACGATGCCGATGTACTCGAGGGTGCCGGCTCCGGCGTCCGGTCGGTTGGCCGACCGGGTGCGGAGCCGGGTGGTGGGCGGTCGGGGTGGGTGGCGATGGTCGTCAACCCTGGGGTGCACGTGGGCCCTCTCGTCGGCGCGGGTCGTCGCGCCCGCCCAGGGTACGGGCGGACGCGACGTCCGGTGGCCGATTCAGAGGACCAGGTCAGGGGCGTGCGGGCCGACCCTGACCGTCGGCCGGCGGGCCGCCCTGGCCGCCGCCACCGCCCATGCCGCCGCCCATCCCCGCGATCGCCTCGCCGGCCGTGCCGGTGGCGGCGACGGTCGAGCCGCTGCTGTCGCCGGCCTCCGCCAGCCCGCCGACGGTCTCGCCCGTGACCGAGCCGCCGGTCGCCGCCGAGTAGGTCTCGCCGGAGACGACGTCCGCGGACGCGTAGACCAGCGACGAGAAGTCCTTCGACGACTCGAACGCGGCGATCTCGGTCCCGTCGGCGTCGAGGAGGTGGACCACCGTGCCGGCGGCCTGCGTCGAGGAGAACGTGAAGGCCACGAACGACTGGGCGCTCGTCGCTGCCGGGGTCATGGCCATGCCCGACGCGCCGGCCGCGAGGATCGTGCCGCCGGAGACGTCGAACGTGCCGTCCACGTCCAGTGCGCCGTTGCCGTCGTTCGTCGGTCCGCTGACGACGGCCGTCCCGCCGGTCATGGTGAAGAACCCGTTGGCGTCGAGGCCGTCGCCGTCGGAGTCGACGACGATGGTGCCGCCCGTGATCGTCAGGCCGACGTCGGCGCTGGCGGTCCCGCCCGCGGCCTGCTCGCCCGTGGCGCTCGGGTCGGAGGCGTTCACGCCGTCGTCGCTGGCCACGACGCTGATGTCGCCGCCGGCGATCGTGATGAGGCCGGCCTCGAGGCCCTCGTTCGACCCCGTGATGTCGACGGCGCCGTCGCTGATCTGGAGCGCCTGGTCGCCGTGCACGCCGTCGTCACCCGCGTCGATGGTCACCGAGCCGCCCGCGATGCTGACGACGCCGTCGGAGCCGATGCCGTCGTCGGCCGCGTCGATCAGCAGCTGCCCGCCGCCGACCACCACGGATACGGTGCCGGAGATCCCCTTGGGGGAGGCGTCCTCCACGACCGCGGTCCCGCTGCCGCCGCCGGAGACGATCGCCAGCGTGCCGTCCGCGACGATCGCGTCGGTCTGCGCAGCGATGCCGTCGTCACCCGCCGCGACCGTCACGTCGCCGCCGGTGATCTCCACGTAGCCGAGGGTCTCGTCCTCGTCGTTGTCGGACTTCAGGCCGTCGCCGCCCGCCGTGACGTCCAGCGTGCCGCCGGAGACCACGAGGTAGTCCTTGCCACGGATGCCGTCGTCGACCGCGTCGACCGTGATCGTGCCGCCCGCGATGACGAGGCCGTCCTTGGCGGCGATCCCGTCGTTCGCGTTGCCGGCCACGGTCAGCGAGCCGTCACCGGTGATCGTGAGGTCCGCGCTGCTGTACAGGGCCGCGCTGGCCTCGTCGGTGTCCGCGTACGCGGTGGTGTCGGACAGGGTGCTGTCGCCCTCCAGGTGGACGACCACCTGGTCGGCGTCGAGCACCTGGAGCGGCGAGGTCGTCGAGCTGGTCAGGGAGGCGTCGTCGAGGATCAGGTGGACGACGCCGTCGTCGGTGGTGTTCACGACCACCGAGCCGTCGGCCAGGGTGCCGCTCAGCCGGTACGTGCCGGCCGCGGTGATCGTGATGCTGCTGCCGTCGACGGTCACGGCGTCGGTCGCGGTCGGGGTGTCGAGATCGATCGCGACCTCGTCCGACGAGGCCTCCAGGTCGACGTCGTCGGGCGCGGTGTTGGCGGCCATCGCCTGCTCGACGGTGACGTTCGCGTCCGTCGTCGTCGTGACGGTCGCGGTGTCGTCCGTGGTGGACGCGGCGTCGGCGGTCGCCGTGCAGCCGGCCAGGAGGACCGCGACCAGCGCGGCGGGGGCGAGGAACTTCGGGGTGAGGCGTCGCATGAGGGTGTGCTCCTAACGGGTGACGTGCCGGTCGAGGACGCGGCGCCACGGGTGGTGGGGGAGGTCGGTGTGCAGGGCGGCCATGCCGGTGCCGTACTTGGAGATGCGCACAGGGCGGTGGCCGTGCCGCCACAGGAGGCGGTCGGTGGAGGAGGGCGTCGAGCCCGTCTTGGTCTCGATCACCACGCGGTCGTCCAGGCGGCGGCTCGCCCCCGTGAGCGCCGACGTCCACACCAGGCCGGTGTCGATCGTCGTGCGGCTGTCCGTCCGGGGGAGGTAGAGGGTGGTGCGCCGGTAGGTGCTGACCAGGGTCTTCTGGAAGGCCGCGTCGCTGTCGAGGACGTCGTCGGCGAACCGGCGACCCTCGTCGGTCAGCGTGTCGCGGTCGTCGGGGTCGTACGGCAGACGCGTCTTGACGGTGCTGCCGCGCGGACCGCGGGTCTTCACCTCGACCCAGCAGAGCTCGGAGTCCACGTACGTGCGGGTGCGGATCTTGAACCGCCGCCGACGTCGGTGCGCCGCGCCCAGGTAGCTGGTCAGGTCGGGGGTGTCGAAGTACACGGACTCGTAGGCGAAGTCGCGCTCGTCGCCGATCTGGAGGATGCGTGCGCCGGGCTCGATGCCGCGCAGGAGCACGGGGACCGCGTCGGCCGGGACCACGTACTTGCGGTCCATCCGGGTCTGGAGGCTCGCCCGCTCGGTGAGCTCGACGAGGTCGATGGGGTCCAGGGTGTCGAGGATCATGCCGACACCAGCGTCCGCGCGGGGCTCAGCTCGTACCGGACGTCGACGCAGGTGGTGTCGTTCACGAGGTCGACGCGCTGCACGATGGCCGTGTGCACCGTGGCGCCGAGCAGGCGTTCCAGGTGCGCGACCAGCGCGGTCTCGTCGGTGATCGCCGAGTCCAGGATCATCGTCTGCTGCCGGTACTGCCGGAGCATCCGCGGGTGGTCCACCACGGCCATCACGACGACGACCAGGACCATGAGGGCGGCGTTGAGCACCGACGGCGTGACCGCCAGCCCGCCGAGCAGACCGAGCGCCAGTGCGGAGAAGTAGTAGGCGACCTCGTGCTGGGTCAGCTCCGTGGACCGCAGCCGGATGATCGACAGCACGCCGAACAGCCCGAGCCCGAGGCCCGCACCGACCGCGCTGCTCGCCAGGGCGGCCGCCACCGCCAGCACGCCGACGTTGACGCCGAGGTACGCGACGACGAGGTCACGCCGACGGTGCCGGGGGAAGTAGACGCCGAACGCGAGGACGCTGATGGCGACGAGATCGAGCGCGAGGAGCGCGTACTGAGTCATGGGAACCCTCCTAGTGGGACGGGTTCCATTCAGCCGAGCGCGCCTGTGCCGTTGCTGTGCGGGGCCTGAGGCGCAGGCGTGCATCGTGCACAGATCACCCGGCGACCGGCCGAACGTCCGCGGCCGATATGGAAGGGTTTCCCCTCGTTCCCCCACCACCCCCCACCCTGGGAGTTCCCCCGTGCGCGTGTCCCGTCATCTGCTCGCCGTCCCGGCCGCCGCCGTCCTCGCCTGGTCGCTGGCCGCGTGCGGAGGTTCCGCCCCGGCGGCCGCACCGACCACGTCCGAGAGCGCGTCGGTCGAGCAGGAGGAGACCGTCGCCGAGCCCGCCGGTTTCGAGCTCACCACGGAGAACCTGGGCGACATCGCCACCGCGATGCTGGCTGCGAAGACGTACGACACCACGATGGTCACCGACGTCGGCGGCGCCTCCATGACCGCCCAGGGCCAGGCGCGCGTCACCGACGCCGGCAACGAGCTGACCATGACCATGAGCAGCGCGCAGATGGCCGCACCCATGGAGATGCGCATCGTCGGCGGTCAGATGTACATCAACATGGGCGAGCTGACCGGCGGGCTGTTCTGGCAGCTGGACCCGACGGACACCAGCAACCCCCTGGCGGCGTCGCTCTCGCAGACCACCGGCGCCACCGCGACCGACAGCTTCGCGGAGATCCTCCCGGCCCTGGTCAGCGTCACGAAGTCCGGCGCACCCGAGCAGATCGACGGCGTCAGCGCGCAGCCGTACGACGTGGTGGTCGACACGAGCAAGATGGCCGGAGTCTCGGCCGAGCAGTTCGCGTCCGCCGCCGCCGCGGGGGTCGAGGTGCCGAAGGAGCTCACCTACACGTACTGGGTCGGGGCCGACAAGCTGCCCCGCAAGCTCGTGATGGACATGATGGGCTCGCACATGGAGATGACGCTCAGCAACTGGGGCGGTCCCGTGACGATCGAGGCCCCGCCGGCCGACCAGGTGACGGCCGCACCGGTGATGTGATCAGCGCCTGACGCGGTACCGGGTGTGCTGCACGCCGCCCGAGAACTGCCGCTGGTCGACGAGCTCGAGCTCGAGGCGCACGCCGTTGGGCAGCGCCCGCGTCCCACTGCCGACCAGCACGGGGTGCACGAAGAGCAGGACCTCGTCGACGAGTCCTGCGCGGAACGCCGCCGACGCCAGACCGGGACCGCTCACCGAGACGTCCCGGTCGGCGTCGGCCACCAGCGCGCGCACCGCCTCGGGCTCGAACGACCGCTCGAGCCGCGTGCGGCGCGTGGTCACCGCGTCGAGGGTGCGCGAGTACACGACCTTCTCGGCGGCCCGCCACACCTCCGCGTAGTCGCGCTCGATCGGCGAGTCGTCGGCGTCCTGGCCCGCCGTCTCCCAGTACTGCATCACCTCGTACATGCGGCGGCCGAGCAGGTGCGTGCTGATGTCGCGGTTCAGCTCGTTCATGTACTCGTGCAGGTCCGCCGGGGGCATGGCCCAGTCGAACCTCCCGTCCGCGTCGGCGACGTAGCCGTCGAGCGAGGTGATCGCGCTGGTGAGGAGGGCCATGTGGGCCAGCATGGCGCGCCGAGTGTCGGTGGTCGATCGTACACTTGTTCGAATCGACGCGATCGACTGGAGGTGGAGATGACGGCGCTTGTCGACGCCCCGCCTGGTGTCGCTCCGGCCTGGGACATGCTGCCAGAGCTCAACGCCTACCCGATCTCCGGTGTGACGCTTGCTGAGCTCGCCGGTCGGCTCGAGGCGGTGTCGGTCGCGGACGCCGCGGACGTGACGCTCGTCAACGCGGTGAGCGCGTGGCAGCAGGTGGTCAACATGGCCCAGGCCGCTCAGGCGGCCGTGATCCGCGAGATCGAAGCCCGGACCGTCGACGCGCTCGCGCGTGTGCCCGATGAGCTCGCGTGCGCGCTGGTGTGCACCAGGCGCTCCGCGCAGGACCTGCTTCTGCGGGCGTGGGGCACGGCCCAGCACCCGGCGCTGGGCGATGCGTGGGCGGCCGGTGCGATGGACGCCCGCAAGATCGACGTGATCTTGGCCGAGGTCCACCGGGCCGGGACGGCTCTGTCCGCGTGCGAGGTCGACGCGGTGGTGTGCGATGCGGTGGACCGCGCCGCGGAGCTGACCGGGCCGCAGCTGACCCGGCACGTGCGGGCCGCCTTGCTCGCTGCCAACCCCGCGGTCGCTGAGCAGCGCCGACTGGTGGAGCGGGAACGGCGTGGAGTGTTCCTGGAGCTGGCCCCGGACGCGATGGCCCGGCTCATCGCCTACCTGCCCGCGGCGGACGCGACGGCGGCGTTCACCGCGATCGATGCCTTGGCCGGGCACGCCAGCGTCGACGGCGACGACCGCAGCATCGACCAGCGCCGCGCCGACGCGTTCGCGGATGTGTTCACGGGCATCCTGGACCGGCGGACCACTCCCGACGGGACCCCGCTACCCACCCGGCACGGGCGCCGGGTCGCCCTGCAGGTCACCGTCGCGGCCAGCACCCTGGCGGGCCTGGACGAGCACCCTGCGGTGCTCGAGTCGTACGGGCCCATCCCGGCTCAGGTCGCCCGCGAGCTCGCCCAGGACGCCACCTGGCGGCGCATCCTGACCGACCCGACCGGGCAGGTCTGCGCCGTCGGCACCGACACCTACCGGCCCGGTGCCGACCTCACGCGCACAGTCATCGCACGGGACGTGACGTGTACGTTCCCCGGCTGTCGAAAGCCCGCCGACCGGTGCGAGATCGACCACCGCGTCCCGTACGACCACGCCCGCTCACCAGGCTCCGTCCTGAACCCGCAGACCTGCGAGGCGAACCTGCACGCCCTGTGCAAGCACCACCACCAGGCCAAGACCAAGAGCTGGTGGCAGGTCACCCACGACGCCACCACCGGGATCTCCACCTGGACCGACCGCCACGGCCTGACCTACGCCCGCCACCCCGTCCGGGTCCACAGCACGCCGACCGCCGCTGACCACGCCGCACTCCCACCACCACCACGCGGCTGGGGCGACCCACCCTTCTGACCTGCGCGGACGGGTCAGGCCGGCGTCCACCCCAGCCGCGGCGCGATGCTCGTCGCCACGTTCTCCAGGATGCGGCGGCTCATGGCGTGCGTGGCATTCGCCGGGAGGACGATGTCGAGCCCGGTGGCCTCCTGGAGCGCGACGTCCGCCTGCAGGCTGGCGACGACCTGGTCGGGTGACCCGTGGTGCGTCGGGCTGAACACCCCGAACCCGGTTCCGGCGGGCGGGCGGCCCGTGGCGTCGAAGCGGCCGGCGTACCAGGCGATGTACTCGGCGAACAGCTCGTCGTCCTCGGGCGTGACGCTCGGCAGGACGATCCGGCCGGCGACCGCGCGCGGGGTGCGGCCGGGGACGTCGAACGTCTCCTTGTACGCGCGGATCTGGTCGCGCTGCGTCTCCTCGAAGGACCGGCCGTCGTCCTCCCCGTTGAGCGTCGAGACCAGCAGGTCCATCCCCTGCTCGGCGGTCCGCACGGCGGTCGCCTTCGATCCCGGGCCGTACCAGACGCGATCGGCCAGGCCAGGGCTGTGCGGCGTGACGGTCAGCGGGGTGCCGGGGGGCGCGATCGGGAAGCCACCCTCCGGAGCGATTGCGACGGGCTCCCCGGCCAGGGCCGCGCGCAGGCGGGCGATCCGGTGCTGGGACTCGTCGTCGAACGAGAGCTCACTGGTTCCGTAGACACCGTCGAGCAGCGCGGCCGACGGCTTGATCCCGCCGGCGACCCCCAGCTCGAGCCGACCGCCGGACAGCAGGTCGACCGTGGCGGCGTCTTCCGCGACCGCGATCGGGTCGGCGTACCGCATCGGCAGGACGGCGGTGCCGAACCGGATGCGCGTGGTCGCCTGGCCGATGGCCGCGAACAGCGGGAACGGCGAGGAGAGGAACTGCTCCAGGTGACGGACCCGGACCCAGCCGATGTCGTAGCCGAGCTCCTCGGCGTACTGGAACAGGTCGATCGCGTCGCGCAGGGACTGCCCGGCGTCGGCGGGGTCGTCGTACGGGACGAACGTGAGGAAGCTGAGCTCCAGGCGGGGGGCGGTCACGCGCGCATCGTACGAGGCCCGTGAGGACGCGGACGCCTGCTGCATCCCACGTCTCAGTCGCCGAGCACCCAGCCGTGCGGCTCGGCCAACCGGTCGGCGGACTCCGGTCCCCACGACCCGATCGCGTACGGCTCGGGCGTCGGACGGTCGGCGCCCAGCAGGGGAGCGAACGCGACCCACGCCGACTCCAGGCCGCCGGGAGTCGTGAACAGGGTGCGGTCGCCGACCAGCACGTCCTCCAGCAGCCCCGCGTACGGCGGCAACGACGAACCGGGCTCGACGTCGGCCAGCTCCAGGTTGGCCGTCCCGGTCCCGAGCTCGAGGAACGCGCCGGGCTTCTTGACGGTCGTCGTCACCTTCAGCTCACCCGAGCCGGCCAGCGAGACGACCACGCGGTTGGGGCCGACGGGGGAACCGAACAGCTCGTCCGGCGTCCGCAGCACGAGCGTCACCTGCTGCGCCGAGCCGCCCATCCGCTTGCCGGTCCGCAGCAGGAACGGCACGTCCTTCCACCGGTCGGTGTCCACCCAGAGGCGCGCGGCGACGAACGTGTCGGTGGCGGAGTCGTCGGGCACGCCCTCGATGTCGCGGTAGCCCTCGAACTGCCCGAGCACCACGTCGTGCACGGGGTCCAGCGGGCGGAAGTGCGCGATGACGTCCTCGCGCGCCTTGGCCAGGTTGGCGGCGTCGAGCCGACGCGGCGGCTCCATCGCGACCTCCGCGGCCACCTGGAACAGGTGGGTGACCAGCATGTCGAGCGCGGCGCCGGTGGCGTCGTAGAACTCCGCGCGCTGCGCGACATCCAGCGTCTCGGGCACGTCGATCTGCACCTGCTCCACGTGCCGCCGGTTCCACACGCCGCCGAACAGCTCGTTGGCGAACCGCAGGACGTGCAGGTTCTGCGTCGCCTCCTTGCCCAGGAAGTGGTCGATCCGGAACACCTGCTCCTCGTCGAACGCCGCGTGCACGGTGGCGTCGAGGTCCCGGAACGTCTCCAGCGACGTGCCGTACGGCTTCTCGTACACCACGCGGACCCCGTCGGTGAGGCCGGCCTTGGCCAGCGCCCGCGTGATCGGCGCGAACGACGAGGGCGGGACCGCGAGGTAGTGGATGAGCGTGGGGTCGCCGCCGAGCACCCCGCGCAGGCGTTCCAGCTCACCCGGCAGCTCCCCGGCGTTGCCGTCCTCGCTCACGTCCCCGCAGTACGCGGTGTGCCTGGTGAGCTCCGGAACTCCCTCGGCGGCCTCGTCGTCGCCGAACTCCGCGACCGCGCCCGTCAGCAGCTCATCGAACTCCTTTGAGGTGATCGCCGTCCGCCCGGTGCCGAGCAGCGCCCACCGCTCGGGCAGCAGACCGCGGCGCTGGAGGGTGGCCAGGGCGGGCAGCACCATGCGCTTCGCGAGGTCCCCGCGGGCACCGTGCAGGACGACGATCAGGGGCTCGGTGGGCGCCATCGGGCGGGGTCCTCACGACGGAGACAGGCGGAGCCTCGACCGTACGTTCGCTTGCCGACGAGCGCGCGGCGGACTAGCCGACCGCCGCCGCCACGCGCTCCACCCGGGCCACGCGGTCGAGGATCGCGTCCAGCACCGCACCGCGGTCGAACTGCATCGCGTGCAGGCGGGCTCGGGTCTCCCAGCCGGCGCGCTCGTCGGGGGACATGGTCAGGACCCGGTCCAGCGCGGAGGCGATGGACGACGGCGACTCCACCGGCACGATGATCGCGGTGTCGCCGACGGCCTCGCCGATGCCCCCGGTGTCCGTGGTGATGACGGGTCCGCCGCCGGCGAGCATCTTCTCGGCGAGGGCGATGCCGAACGTCTCGACGAACTCCGGGCGTGGCTTGCTCGGCAGGACGTACGACGCGGACGCGGCCATGAGGTGGGCCTTCTCGTCGTCGTCGACGTCGTCGAAGAACACGATGCGGTCGGCGGCGCTCGATGCCGCGGCGAGCTCCTGGAGCCGGTCGGCGTCGGGGCCGCTCCCCGCGATGACCAGCCGGAGCGAGTCGGCAGCGCGGCTGGCCGCGAAGCCGGCGATGAGGTCGTCTACCCCCTTGGCGTGCGCGAGCCGGGACAGGAACAGGACGTAGCCGTCGGCTGTCAGGCCACGGGCGTCGAGCACGCGCGAGGTCTCCGCCGGGTCCAGGTCCAGGTACGAGCCCACGTCGATGGCCGGGTAGGAGACCGTCACGCGCTCGCGGCACTGGGCTGCGAACGTGGTGCCGTGCTTGGCGTCGATCGCGGCGGCCTCGGCGATGATCAGCTCGCGCGTGTAGTCGCTGACCGCCAGGCAGACGTCGTGCTCGAGGTAGCTGGACAGCACGTGCGCGGCGGCACCGAACTGGTCGTTCTCGACGCAGGCGCGCACCACGTTGGTGACGTCGGACCCGACCGCCTCGGCCACGGTCGTGACGTTCACGGGCAGGCCGGTGCGGCGGGCGACGTGCACGGCGTCGGCCACCGCGAGCGAGTGCGGGCTCAGGTACAGGGACATGGCGACCGTCGGGACGCCGTCGGTGAACAGCTCCACCAGGCGGCCGACGATTCCCGCGAGCCAGCGGCCGTCGGGCACCTTGTAGTCGCCGACGGGCTCCGGGCGCTCGACCGTGATGCCCGGCGAGTACGGCAGCACCCCGTCGAGCGGCTTCAGCGGCAGGCCGGTCGCCTGGAGCCGGTCGATGGGCCACGTGACGATGCGGACGTCGTCGAAACCCCGCTGGAGGGCGGCCTCCGCGAGGTTGCGGGCCTCGCCCGAGTGCCCGCAGATGACCGGGTCGGCGCGGACGACGATGACGAGACGGCGGTTCGGGTTCACGTCGGCTCCTAAGGTCAGCGCCGCAGCGCGGTGGTCGGTGGGGTGGTGCTGACTGACGGGGGCCGGACCGTGGTGCCCCAGGCGCTGGGCGTCGGACCGAGCTCCAGATGGAGGCGGCCGCCTCGATGGACCTCGGTGCCGGTCAGCCAGGTGCGGTCGAGCCGCTCACCGTCGAGGTGCACGGACTGTACATACTGGACAGGGCCGCCGGGTGTCGGTTCGGTGAATCCTGAGGTCTCGATGGTGAGGAAGCGGTCGCCGACCTCGATGCTCGACTCCCGCCAGGCGGGCGCGCTGATGAGGAACAGGTTCTGGCCGGCCACCGGGAAGAGCCCCAGCGACGCCCAGACGAACCACGAGCTCAGGCCGCCGGAGTCGTCGTTCCCGGGCAGCCCGCCGCGGCCGGTGCCGAACTGGTTCTGCACGATGGCCTGCACCACCTCCGCGGTCCGGTCGGGCCGGCCGGCGTAGTGGTAGGACCAGGGCGCCTCCATGTCGGGCTCGTTGTTCAGGCCCTCGAACCGGTTGAGCGCGTACCCCGCGGCCATCTCCGCCAGATCAGGCCGAAGTCCCGGCTGCACCACGGGTGGGGCGTCGAACCCGAAGAAGTGGTCGAGCTGCGCGACGAAGGCGTCGTCGCCACCCGAGAGCTTGATGCGCGCCGCCATGTCGTGCAGCAGCCGGAACGAGTAGTTCCACCGGCCGCCCTCGTAGTACGTGGAGTCCTGGAGCAGGCCGGTCTCCTCGTCGAACGCGTTGACCCAGCGCGCGGCCAGCGGGGTGAACTGCTCGACGAGCATCGGGTCGCCCACGTGCGCCGCGATCTGCGACGTGCACCAGTACCCGAACGCCAGGTCCAGCGTGTGGCTGATCGGGTGCACCTTGCCGCGCAGCAGGAAGTCCTCGCCGTACGTCCGGCGCAGGTCGTTGTGCATGTGCACCAGCGCCCAGTCCCAGTCCATGCCCGGCAGGCCCAGCTGGCACAGGTCGGACAGGAACGTGTGCGCGAGCGCGCTCGCCTGGCGGCTGAACTGGTCGGCACCACGCGCCATCCGGTACCCGATCGGGAGGTTCCCCTCCTCCTCGGAGATGTACAGCAGCGCGTTCGCCAGCTCGACAGCACGCTCCGGCATCAGGGTGGTCAGCAGCGGCAGCTGCGTCCGGTAGATGTCCCACATGGTCGCGAGGTCGAACGCGAACGGGCCGTCGGCCGGCCAGAACGGGGACTCGTCGGGCGCCAGGCAGGGCTTGATCAGCGAGTGGTAGAGAGCCGTCGAGAAAACGGTCTGCTTGTCCTTCGACGGGGTGTCCACGCGGATCTTGTTGAGGCCCTCCTGCCACACCGCCGCGGTCGCCGCTCGCCTCGTTGCAAAGCTGGACGGACCCGGGCCGCACTCCCGCTCGAGATTCTCGCGGGCCTGGTCGACACCCCGCAGCGAGAACCCGAACCGCAGCTCCACCACCTGACCCGGCTCCGACGGCCCCGCCCACATGAGCCCGAACGGCCGCAGGGTCGTGGGCCTGATCCGGTCGAAGTCGAGCCGCGTGCCGCCCGGCATCAGCCGACGGTCGTACCAGAGCATCTGCCGCCAGCGCGGGTCGTCGCACTCCACGTGGATGGCCAGCGGAGCACCCTCGACGACGATCTCGCCCTGCGCGATGCCCGGGCTGATCGAGTGCAGGTGCGCCCGCAGCGGCACGGTCCGCCCGTACGGGATGGTCAGGCCGCCGAGCGAGAAGTCGATGACCAGCCGCGCGTCGCGGTGCGCGGGGAACGTGTACCGGTGCACGGCCGACTTGGGGCCGACGGTGATCTCCGCACGGATGCCCGACTCGAGCGTCGCCGCGTAGTAGCCCGGCTCCGCGGCCTCGTCGACGATCTCCCACACGTCACCCAGGTCGTCCAGCGGCTGGAGCATCGGCGTGACGCGGAAGTAGTTGTAGTACTTGCGGATGGCGCCCGTGCCGGACTGCTGGAAGTGCGTGAACCCGCTGGCCACCTGGCGCTCGTGCATCTCCGTGGGGAGGCCCTCGGTGCCGAGGTCGTAGCGGCCGTAGCCCGTCGGGTACGCCCCGCTGTACGCGCACGCGCTGACCATGCCGAGCGGGTAGGTGGCGCCCGGGTGCGTGTTGCCGACCTGCGGCTTGGGCCACCACCAGCTCGCCGCGATGCCCTGCTGCGGCGGAAGGGCCGTGGCCTCGGTGCCGATGAAGGGGTCGACGCGTTCGAACATCTCCCGCTCCTCGCGCTCGTCCGGTGACGACAGGGTCGCGTGCGGGAGACGCCTGCGTCCATGCCTGGTCCTGGGGGGACCGTACGTGCGGAGTGTTGCGGGGGGGTTTCGTGACGGGCTCGCGCGGAGCTCAGCCGCCCATCAGGCGAGGCAGGATGTTGACGAGCATCATGAGCGCGCCGCCGAGGAGGAGCAGCTTCAGGGCCGCCTCGCCGAGGATCGATCTCTTCGACGGATGTCGTCGCGACGCTGCTCGCTGCCTCGTCCGTGACCGTGGCGCGGAGGACCGCTGCTTCGTGGTCACCCGCTTCTGGAGCCGAGGACGAGGTGCGGACCGGACGACCCCGGGACTGACCGGTCCTCCGAGGTGCGAGAGCAGGAATCTCCCCGCGTCCGCGACGTCGTAGGGCGAGAGTCTCGGTGCGAGAGACACCAGGTAGGCGGGTAGCTGCGCTCGGCCAACCACCACGACGCCCCATGGGAGCTCAGTGGGCTCGACGTCCTGACCTGCCAGGCACACGACGCCACGAACGGCCGACCTGTGCTGCGGAGCGAGCTCGGCCACCAGATCCGCTGTTGCGCGTGCAACCGACTCGACCTGGCTGGTGCGGTCGTACCCGTTCTGTCGCAGCCGGCCATCGCTCACGACGACGTTCCCCGACCAGTTCTTCGCGTCGACGAGGATGACGCCGCCCGGCCCGAGAGCCACGTGGTCGAGATTCGCCTGAGGACGCCCCGGCCAATGGAGGTCGTGCAGAGACGTCCAGCCATACCGGCCGACGGACTCGATCGCCGCGGCTACCTGTCGCTCGCCCTCGGCGCCCGCAGCCCACGCACGCTGATCACGTTGGGCTCGTGCGAGCTTGGCCTGGACTTCAGCGTCGACGGCCGCGCCCCTCGACTGCTCGGCGCGCAGCTGGGCAACGCGTCGCGCGCGCCTTCCGGCCTGTTCCTCGGCCCCGAACCCAGCTTCGCCCACGATCGCCTCCAGACGGGGCCATCGACAGTTGCCGGAAGCACCTTGAGCTTCCGGGTGACACTCGGCAGCGCCATGCACCCGTCGGCCCGCTGAGTTTGCGGGGATGAGTCGGCCGGGGCACGGTGGGCGATGGCGTGAGCACGGGCCGCGTCGTCACCACCGGAGGACCCGACCATGACCGACGCGGCGACCACCCGTGCCTACCAGCCCCCTGCCGTCCCGCGCTCCGCGTGGAACGCGCTCATCGTCCTCATGGCCGGCATGTTCATGGCCCTGCTGGACACGACGATCGTCAACGTGGCGCTCCCCACCATCCGGCTCAGCCTGGATGCGTCGGAGGCCACGCTCAGCTGGATCATCAGCGGCTACGCGCTCGCGTTCGGCATCGCGCTGATCCCGGCGGGGCGGATCGGTGACCGGGTCGGGCACAAGTGGGTGTTCTTCACGGGGCTGCTGCTCTTCACGGTGGCGAGCGCGTTCTGCGGGCTGGCGCAGGACAGCCTTCAGCTGATCGTCGCGCGGGCGGTGCAGGGGCTCGCCGGGGGCATCTTCGTGCCGGGTGTCACGGCGATGATCCAGCTGCTGTTCCCCCCGCAGGTGCGCGGCAAGGCGTTCGCGATCATGGGGTCGGTCATCGGGGTGTCGACGGCGTTGGGGCCGATCCTCGGTGGGTTGATCATCGAGGCGTTCGGCGACGAGAACGGCTGGCGGCTCGTGTTCTGGGTCAACCTGCCGATCGGTGTCATCGCCCTGATCGCCGCCGCGAAGATCCTGCCGGCGGGTGCGGAGGGCAAGCAGAAGCCGGGGTACGACTTCGTCGGTCTGGCGCTGGTCACCGCGGGACTGATCGCACTGCTGGTGCCGCTGATCGAAGGGCAGGACAAGGGCTGGCCGACCTGGACGTTCGTGACGCTGGCCGTGGGCGTGCTGCTGATCGTGGCGTTCGCGCTCTGGGAGAAGCACATCGAGGACGACAACCCGATGGTGCCGCCGCACCTGTTCTCGCACCCGGCGTTCACCGGCGGGACGATCCTGGCGCTGGTCTACTTCGCGGCGTTCACGTCGATCTTCTTCACCATCTCGCTGCTCTGGCAGGCCGGGCTGGGGCACACCGCGCTGGAGTCCGGGCTCGTGGCCGTGCCGTTCGCGATCGGGTCGATCATCGGGGCGTCGCAGAGCAACCGGCTGTCGCAGCGGATGGGCCGCACCGTGCTCGTCGTCGGCACCGCCATGGTCGCGGTCGGACTGGTCTGGGTGTGGCTGGTCTTCCGCCAGGTGACCGCCGCCGACCTCACCCACTGGCAGCTCCTGGTGCCCCTGCTCATCGGGGGCATCGGCAGCGGGCTGTTCATCGCGCCGAACGCGCAGTTCATCGTCGCCACCGTCGACCGCTCGGAGGCCGGTGCGGCCAGCGGGGTGATCGGGGTGATGCAGCGCGTCGGGTCGGCCATCGGCATCGCCGTCATCGGCAGCGTCCTGTTCGGCACGCTCGTCATCACCAGCAACGACCCCGCGCAGATCGCGCAGGCGTTCACCGACAGCGCCGCGCACGCCATGGCGGTGAGCGCCGCGCTGGCCGTCGTCGCCTTCGCGCTGGTGTTCGTGCTTCCCCGCAAGGTCGACGCGCACGGCGGGCCGCCGCCCGCGGAGTGAGTCGTCGCCGAACCGTCGACGGGACGCCACCTGGCGGCCACGTCGCCGGAGTGCACTGGGTGCCATGGCCATCGCGCTGGACGTGCCCCGCCTCTACTCCGCGACCGACGACCACCAGCCGGAGACCGGCAGCACCGTGTGGGCGGTGGCGCACCCGATCGGGGAGGCGCCGGACGGCCCGGATACCCGCTGGGTGCTGGTGATGGGCGAGGTGATGGGGGTGCGGCTGGACACGCCGGGCTGGCCGAACGGGCAGGTCTGGTCGACGCCGGAGCTCTGCCGGGAGCACGCGTGGGCGCGGCACGTCGTCGGCCGGCGACACCACACGGGGTTCGAGGTGCTGCGCCTCGAGGTGGTCACACCCAGCCTGTTCCGGCTCGCAACCGGCTGATCCGCAGGTAGCGTGACCCTCGCCCGCAACGACGAGGGAGCACCACGATGAAGGACTTCGACCAGGCCCTGCGCACCGCGGCGCCCGGCACGATCGACGGCGCCAAGCTGCTGACCCGGTTCGCCTACGAGAAGCTGGCCGTGCCGAGCGGGGGACCGGTCGGGGAGCACCTGGAGGGGTTCATCCCGGCGATTGTGCACCGCGACGGCGCGCACCACCTGGTGGCGTTCTCGTCCGAGCAGCGGTTCCGCGACGAGGGCCGCCTCGGTGGTGACGCCGTGGCGATGCCGGTCCGCGAGGTGCTGCTGCGCATGCCTGCGGACGTCGGCATCGTGATCAACCCGGGCAGCTCGCAGGGGTTCGAGCTGGGGCCGGACGTCGTCGCGCAGCTGCGCGACGAGCTGGCGCGGCCGCACGACGAGTGATCAGGCGGGGACGGGCACCTTCACGCTGGTGAGGAACGCGGCCGCCTGCGTGAGGTCGTCGAACTCGTCCTCGACCAGGTCCACCAGCAGGTCGTTGCTCCACAGGATCAGCCGCCCGAGGGTGAACTGCTCCTTGGCCACCTCGGGGAGCGTCAGCCCGTAGACGCGCTGCGCGATCTCCCGCTTGCCGCCGCGCGCGCCGCCGTACGTGGAGATCGGCAGGTAGGCGTCGGGCGACATGGCGACGAGCAGCCTGGTCAGCGCCGGCTCCTTGAAGCCGGTCATCCCGAGCCCGCCCTGGCCGAGGATCAGCCGCGTGAGCCGGTCGGGGAGCGGCACCGTCGCGGGCCCGTAGAGCAGGTAGCGGATGGTGTTGCGGGTGCGGGCCGACGCCTCACGCTCGCCCATCGTCTTCCACGCCCGGTTGAACGACGCGGTCGTCGCGTTGGTGGCGCCGGGGGTCTCGTTCACGAACGACAGGAGGTCGCGCGGCTCGGCGTCGGCCACCTCGTCGCGGCTGAAGACCTGCTGGTAGTGCGACCAGTCGAACCCGGGCTCGGTGGGTGCGGCAGCCTTGGCGAGCGCCGCCACCTGCTCCAGCCGGGCCGGGTCCACCGCCGAGCGGTCCGGGAAACGGGCCTGGAGGTCGGCCGACGAGGCCGGCAAGGCGGCCTGCGCCTTCGACTCCCCACGGGTCCACTGGTGCGCGCACGCGGTGCATCGGATGATGCGGCGATCGTCCGCCAACCGTTCGACGAGTTCGAGCTCTCCGGACGTACAGACCGGGCATGTCAGCATGGTGCTCCTTCGTCTCTATAGAGAGTGTGACGCACCCAGCGGACCTCCGGCGCCGATCGGCAGGTGCAACCACCACGTGATGCCCGTCCCGATGCGTTCCAGACCGCACTTCTCGTAGAGCCGTACCCCTGCCGGCGTGGAGTTGAGCACCACCGTCCGCGCCCCGGAACGGGCCGCCGCGGAGCACACCGCCTGCATCAGCCCGGAGCCCAGGCCGCGCCGCTGGAACGGCTGCCAAACGTCGACGTCGAACACCCCCGCGAGGTCATCGACCTGGTGCGACCACGCCCGGCCGGCGAACCGGCCCTCGTCGTAGGCGGCGGCGTACCAGGCCCGCGCGGGCCGCAGGCGCGCCATCGCCAGCTCGGCCGCGTAGCCGGCGTGCATCCCGCGGTAGTCGCTGGTCGTCTCCTGGAGCTCCACCCGGGCGTCCGCCGGGATCCCGCCGAGGTCCGCCGGACCCGCCATCCACCACGGCTCCCAGCCCTCCTCGAACCCGGCGGCGGCCAGCGGAGCGGGGTCGACATCCTTTCCGAGCCACGCGCCTACGGTCCGTCGATGCAGTGCGCGTGCGCGTTCGATGCCGCGAGCGAGCGCGGCGGGGTCGATGACCTGCGGGAACATGAGGTTCGCGTCCACCCAGGTGAGTCCGTCGTCCTCCCACGTCTCGGCGCCGAGCACCTGGGCGCGCAGCTGGAACCAGCTGAGCTGGACGCGCTCGCAGTCGGCGATGGTCGCCGTCACACAGGGCCTCGTCGGATCCGCTCGAGCAAGCCGTCCGGGGTGACGTTGTCGAAGTCCCAGTTGGAGTCGATCCACCAGGTGACCCCGGCGTCCTCCAGCGCGGCGATCTTGTCGTTCGCCTCGGTGGGGTCGGTCGGCAGCACGCCCTCGACCACCAGCTCGAACGGCTCGCCGCCGCGCTGCTCGGTCACCCAGGCCGAGATCTCCCGGAGCTGGTCGGGGACCAGCGGGTCGAAGGAGTTCTCCCGGCGGACCGGCATCACCCCGTCCCGACCGGCCGCCCGGCGCATCGACCTCGGGGCGAACCACGCGCCGATCACCCAGACGGGGATGGTCCCGCGCACCGGCCGCGGCTGGAACTGGAAGTCGGTGAACTGGTAGTAGGCGCCCTCGTGGCTGAACTTCTCGCCGGTCCAGGCCTGGTCCAGGATCGCCAGGGACTCGTCGAGCAGCGCCGCCCGCTCCTTGACGTCCACGTGCTCGCCGGACACCCGGCTGTACGCGGCGTCGTCGATGGCGCCGAGGCCGACCGGGAGGACGAGGCGGCCGCCGGAGAGCTGGTCGACGGTGAGCGCCTGCCGGGCCACCTCCCACGGCTTGCGGCGCGGCAGCGAGAAGACCATGGCGCCGAGCGTGACGCGACTGGTGCGCACCGCGGCCGCGCCGAGCAGGGTCCACGGGTCGAACGTGTCCATGGGGCCGATGGCGATGCCGTCCCACGCGAAGAAGCCGTCCCAGCCGGCGTCCTCGGCGGCGACCGCCATCTCGATGTTCTGGGCAGCAGTTCCGCACGTGGCGGTGACACCGAACTTCATGGCACCCGACGCTACGCCCGACCTCCGACAACGGTCCGGCCGAGCGTCTCGGCGATGGCGTCGTCCCACGGCGTCGCGACGAAGCCCAGCATGCGTGACGACGCCGCGGTGTCCATGACGTAAGGCTGCGTGAAGTGGTCGGAGACGGCGGCGACCTCCCGCAGGAGCGGCGACACCAGGCCCAGGGCGCGCACCACGGCCGCCGGGATCGGGCGGATCCGCGGTGCCGGGCCGCCGACCGCGAACCGTTCTCCGAGCTCGCGGAGCGTCAACGGCTCCGCGGTGGGGACGTGCCACCCGTGCCCCCAGGCGGCGGGGGTCGCGCCGGCTGCGACGAGCGCGCGGGCGAAGTCGGGCAGGTAGCTCCAGCTGTGCGGCTGGTCGACGGCGACGACCGGGCGCACCACCTTGCCGGCCAGGAGGGGATCGAGGAACCGCGGGCCGGCGAGCGCCTGGGAGTCCGCGAGCGGACCGACGTAGTCCGCCCCGCGCACCTCGGTGACCCGCACGTCGCCGGCGCGGTGGCGGGCCTCGGCGTCACGCCACATCTGCGCCCGCACCGCTCCCTTGGTGTCGGTGCTGTCGAGCGGCGAGTCCTCGGTCATCACGGCGCCGTGGGTGGCGTAGCCGTACAGGTTGCCGGCAGTCACGAGCACCGCCCCGGTGCGCGACGCCGCGTCGAGCAGGGAGGCCCACAGCGGGGGCCAGTCGGTGGGCCAGCGGTGATAGGCCGGCGAGGCGCAGTTGTAGAGGACGTCCGCTCCCCGCACCGCCGCGGCGAGGGCGTCGGCGTCGGTGGCGTCGACGGTCGCGTGCGTGATCCGGCCGGAGGGGGTACCGCCGGACCGGCTGAGCACGAGGACGTCGGCCCCCTGGTCGGCGAGCAGGTGGGCCAGCGTGGTGCCCACGGCACCCTTGCCGACGATGACGTGGCGGCTCATGGCGAGGTCTCCTCGGTCGAGATGAGAGCAGTGCTCTGCGTTGTGAGCAATGCTCGCACAATGTCTCGGCGAGAACAAGAGCAGTGCTCGCAGTTCTGGCACACTGACGGGGTGACCGAGCCGACGACCGCCCCCTTGCGCGCACGCGACCGTGCGCGGGCCGAGCTCATGTCGGAGCTGCTCGCCGCCGCACGTGCCCATCTGGAGAGCGAGGGCTCCGCGGCGCTGAGCCTGCGGGCCGTCGCGCGGGACCTCGGCATGGCGTCGTCGGCGGTCTACCGGTACGTGCCGTCCCGCGACGCCCTGCTGACGCTGCTGATCATCGAGGCGTACGACGCCGTCGGGCAGGTCGCCGAGGACGCGGCCGCCGACGCCCGTCACAGCGGCCCCGCGCAGACCTGGCTGGCCGTCGCCCGAGCCGTGCGCCGGTGGGCGCTGGACCAGCCGTACTCGTTCGAGCTGATCTACGGCACACCGGTGCGCGGCTACCAGGCCCCGCAGGACACCGTGCCCGCGGCGCTGAGGCTGTGGGGCGTCATCGTCGGCCTGCTCCTTGAGGCGTTCCAGGAGGGCGTCCTCGACCCGACGGGCCCCGCGTTCGACCCCACGGGACGCATGACGCCCGAGGTCTACGCGTTCGCCGGCTGGGCCGACCCCGCCACCGTGCCCGTCGAGGTGGCCCGGGTGGCCACCCGTTCCCCGACGCTGTTCACGTCGCTGGTCGGCGCCATCTCCACCGAGCTGTTCGGCCACCTGCACCGCGTCGCCGCCGACCCCGCCCTCCTGTTCGACGTCACGATCGCCACGTCGGCCGCGGGCGTCGGCCTGCGGATCTCCCTCGACTGACCAGGAGTCCGCGCAGGTCACCGCGCCCGGTGCTCAACCGGTGCGGCCCGCGTGTCGATGGGGGAGCAGCGTCGTCGTCGCATCGAACAGGAGAGACGTGAGCACCCAGGACCCGTTCCAGCCCCCGAGCACCGGGTGGAACCCGCCCGCACCGACCTACGGTCAGCCCGTCCCCGACCCGTACGCGGCCCCGTCCCCGTACGGCCAGCCCGCCCAGCCGTACGGCGAGCCGACGTATGGCACGCCTCCGCCTGTCTACGGCGCGCCCGCGTACCCCGGGCCCGCGTACCCCGCGCCCGCGTACGGCGCTCCCGCCTTCGGTGCGGTGCCCGCCTACGGTGCGACCCCCGCGTTCGGTGCCCCCGCCTACGGGTACGGCTACCCGGCGGGCGGCTTCGGCTACACGCCCAGCTATGCGTCGTGGCTCCAGCGTGTGGGTGCCTACCTGCTCGACTCGCTCGCCTGGGTGCCGTACCTGCTGGGTCTGATGGTCATGACGGTGACCTCCGAGTCGGGCTACGACGCGTACGGAGCGTCCGCGGACCAGCCCACGGCGACCGGTCTGGTCACGTTCGCCGTCGGCGCGGCCGTGACGCTCGGCCTGTGGGTGTGGAACCGGTGGGTCCGTGGCGGTCGGACGGGACAGTCGTGGGGCAAGAAGGCTCTGGGGATCACGCTGCAGAAGGATGGGACCGGCGCGCCGCTGGGCGTCTGGATGGCGTTCGTGCGCGACGTCGCCCACTACGTCGACGGCCTGGTGCTCTACCTCGGGTACCTGTGGCCGCTGTGGGACACGCAGCGGCAGACGTTCTCGGACAAGCTGACCAAGTCGGTCGTCGTCCGCTGACCTACCTCGCGCGGGTGTACTCGGCGTGGACGACGGCCTCGGCGGCCTTGCCGAACATGCAGTAGTCGCCGTCCGTCGCCGCGTCGGCCTCGTCGTACAGCCGCGCCGGCCAGTCCCAGAGCATGAAGCCGCGCACCCAGTCGCGGCGCGCGCACGCCGAGAAGGCCGCCCGGTACCAGTCGACCTGCGCCTGCTCGGACGGAGCCCCGTGCAGGGCCCAGTCGTTGGGCAGCGCGGGGGAGCCGACCCGGCTGGGGCAGCCGGCCTCCATGAAGAAGAACGGCGTGCCGTGCGCGGCGACCACCTTCTCGATGCGGTCCAGCTGGTTCTCCCAGTCGTCCACCGGGTAGTAGCCCGACGAGGAGATCACGTCGACCGCGTCCCACCAGCCGACGTGGTCCTCCTGGTACTTGTCGCAGTTGTAGGTGACCAGGCCGGGGTAGACCGCGCGGACGTCGGCGACCAGGGCGCGCCACTGCGCCTCGCGGCGGTCCGACTGCACCATCTCGCAGCCGACGCAGAACATCTCGGCGCCCTCCTCGGCCGCGATCCGCGCGTGGTGGACGATGAACTCGGTGTAGCTGGCGAACCACTGCGACCACGTCGGCTCCGGCGGGACGTCGATGTCGAAGAAGTTGATGTGCGCGCGCCACGTCCCGTTCCGGACGTTCACGACGGGCTTCAGGCAGACCTTGAGCCCTCGCTCCTTGGCCGCCCGGATGGCCCACCGGACCTCGTCGTCGGTGACGGTCGGCCGGTCGCGGAACTGGATCTGCGTCGACTGCGGGGTGTCCTGGAGGGCGCTGAGCGTGATGGCCGTCCACGTCACGCCGAGGCGCTCGACCATCAGGTCCATGGACCGCTCGGCCTCGGGGCCGCCCCACGTGCCCCGCACCCCGGTCCAGCCCCAGGTCATGCCCGCCACGTACCCGATGTCATCTCCGGTGATCACGACGGCAGCCTAGCCACTTTCTTCGACGAGTGAACAAAGAGTCCCATCAAGTTCTCCGCCCGATCTGCCGAAGGTGTGACGTGACCGGAGGAAGCGGACATCCAGCGGGTTGGTACGACGACGGCGTGACGCCGGGCGTGCAGCGGTGGTTCGACGGCGTCGGCTGGAGCGAGACCACGCGTCCGCTCGCTCCCCCGCCCGTCGTGGCGATGCCGGCCGCGGTGAACCCGTACGGGCAGGATGCGGCCTACGGCCAGCCCGTCGGCTTCGGGAGCGTGGCCCCGGCGATGTCGACGTTCGGCGCGGGCTTCACCTCCGCGCGTCAGGCGGCAGCGCCCTACGGGACGGGGTTCGCCGCGCCGCTCCAGTCGGGCGCGCCCTACGGGACGGTCCTCCCGGTCGGTCGCCTGGTCGACGAGGCAGCCGTGCGCTCGGCCCGTCGCACGATGACCTGGGCGCTGCTGGGCGGGATGTTCGCCCTGGTGGTCGGAGGGGTGATCGCGATCCTCCGGGCACGCGCCATGGAGCTCGGGGTCTCGAGCAGCGGCGGCCACTACATCGCGACCGGCGGGCTGATCAGCGGCACGGTCGCGTTCGTGCGCGCCGGGAAGTCCTACCGCTCCATGGTCGACCAGGGCGGCACCCCGTGGAGCACCCCAGCCAAGGCGTTCGTGATCGGTTCGGCGGGGCTGGCCGCGCTGCTGGGCGTCGTCGGCGTCGTGCAGGTCGCACGCGCGTCGTCACTGCCCCCGCTCGGTCCCGCGGTCGCCGGCTCGTGCTGGACCGGCGGGACCACGGGCGACGTCCTCCAGGTGCTCCAGGTGCGGTGCTCGACCGCTCACGAGTACATCGGCACGCTCGTGACGCTGGACAGCGCGGGGACGGACTGCCCTGCGCAGACCGACTCGGTCCTGAACCTGGCCGACGGCACCGGGTTCTACCTCTGCCTTGCCCTCGACTCGTCGCTGGCCTGATCGCCGGAGAGCAGGGCTCGGGCGCGCAGGAGCACTGCGTCGAGCATGTCCGGGGTCAGCCGGCCGGTGAAGGTGTTCTGCTGGCTGACGTGGAAGCAGCCGAGGAGCACCACGGAGGCGCCGCCCGGTCCGGCGAGCGCGACCTCGACGCCGTGCCCGAACCGTGGCCGCGGACGGGGGACCACCCAGCTCTGCTCGGCGAGCGTGCTGAGCAGCGCCTGCCACCCGAACGCCCCGAGCACGACGACCACCCGCGGCCGCACCAGCTCCAGCTCGCGCGAGAGGTACGGGCCGCACGTCCGGCGCTCCTGCGGGGTGGGGGCGTTGGCGGGCGGGGCGCACCGGACCGGGGCGGTCACGCGGACGTCCGTCAGGGTGAGGCCGTCGTCGCGCGCGGTCGAGGTGGCCTGGCTGGCGAACCCCGTGCGGTGCATCGCGGCGAACAGGAAGTCGCCCGACCGGTCGCCGGTGAACATGCGCCCGGTGCGGTTGGCGCCGTGCGCCGCGGGAGCCAGGCCGACGACGAGCACCCCGGCGGACGGGTCGCCGAACCCCGGGACCGGCCGCGCCCAGTACTCCTCGTCGCGGAAGGCCGCCCGCTTCTCGACGCCGACCAGCTCCCGCCACGCGACCAGCCGCGGGCACGCCCGGCACGTGGGGACCACCGCGTCGAGCGCCGCCAGGTCAGGGGCAGCCGCCGCGGCGCGCGCGACGTCGTCCGGTGTGGTCGGTACGCCGGTCACCCGAGCAGCCGGTCCAGCACGACCAGCGCGGCGTCGGCGGTCGCCACCCGATGGGGCTCGTCGGCGGGGGTGCGGCCGTCGGCCGTCGTCATCCGCCAGCCGCCGATCGCGATCACCGGCACCCCGGTGCGCACCGCCAGCGCGACCTCGCTGAGGGTGCCCCACGACCCGCCGACGCTCACGACGACGTTGCTGGACCGGACCAGCAGCGCGTTGCGCAGCTCCCCGAGCCCGGTGGGGATCGCGACGGTGACGTCGGGGTTGGCGTCGGCTCGGTCGGTCCCGGGCAGCAGGCCGACGACGGTTCCGCCGGCGGCTGCGGCCCCGCGCGAGACCGCAGCCATCACCCCGCCGAGCCCGCCGCACACGACGACGTGCCCGCGCCGACCGAGCCCGACCCCGAGCTCCCGGGCGGCACCGAGCTCGTCATGGGACGCGTCGGACGGCCCCACCACCCCCACGTACGCCATCGCACCGCCCCTCGAGTTCGTGAGTTCCCGTCGACTTCGGTGGTTGCAGCTGCCGAACTCGACGGAGACTGCCGAACTCGGCGTGCGAGCAGGTCAGAACCGGTCCGGGTCGCCTGCGCCCACCCGGACCACCTCCGGGGCGCCCTCCGTCCAGTCGACCACCGTGGTCGGCTCCGTGCCGCAGTCGCCGGCGTCGACCACCGCGTCCAGCACCAGGTCGAGCTCCTCCTTGATCTGCCAGCCCTCGACCATCGGCCACTCGTGGCCGGGCATCAGCAGGGTGCTGGACAGGAGGGGCTCGCCGAGCTCGCGCAGGATCGCCTGGGCCACCGGGTGGTTCGGGATGCGCACGCCGACGGACCGCTTCTTCGCGTGCGCCAGCCGCCGGGGCACCTCGGGGGTGGCCAGCAGGATGAACGTGTACGGGCCGGGGGTCGCCGCCTTGATGGCGCGGAACGCGCTGTTGTCCAGGTGCACCAGCTGGCCCAGCTGCGCGAAGTCGGCGCAGACCAGCGTGAAGTGGTGCCGGTCGTCGAGGTGCCGGATCTTGCGGATGCGGTCGGCGCCGTCGTGGTTGTCGATCCGGGAGCCCAGCGCGTAGCAGGAGTCGGTGGGGTAGGCGATCACCGCGTCGTTGCGCAGCAGGTCCACCACCTGCGCGATCGACCGCGGCTGGGGGTTCTCGGGGTGGACGTCGAAGTACCGGGCCATGGTGTCGAGGCTACGGCTTGTGGGGGGCGACGCCGCGGACCTGGTCGGCGGCGAATCGCACGTGCGAGGCCGCCAGCTTGGCGCGCGCCGCCTCGCCGAGGTCTACGCCGAGCACGTCCGCCAGGCACACCAGGTAGACGAGGACGTCGGCCATCTCCTCCGCGGCGCGGGCCTGGCGCGCCGGGTCCGAGAACTGCGCGACGGCCTGCTCGGCGGGCACCCACTGGAACAGCTCCGCCAGCTCCCCGACCTCCCCGACGAGCGCGAGGATCACCGACTTCGGATCGTGGAACTGCTGCCAGTCGCGCTCGGTGCTGAACTCCCGGACCAAGCGTGTCAGCTCGCCCAGCTCCCGCTCAGCCGTCACGCGGGGACCAGGTGGTCGGGGCACACCTCGAACGTGCCGGGTGCCATGGTCAGCTCGGCGCGGCCGCCCGTGAGCGAGCGCAGGTCCAGCACGTACCGGCCCAGCTCGGCCTCCGGCACCGACGCGTCGATCTGCACCAGGCCGTCGTCGAGCGACGTGGTCGCGTTGATGTGCCCCCGGCGTGCGGACAGGTCGCTCATCACGTCGCCCTGCGCGGAGATCGGCACCGTGACGGACACGCGGCTGATGGGCTCCAGCACGGTGGTCCCGGCGGAGTGCAGGGCCTCGCGCACCCCGTTGCCCGCGGCGGTCCGGAACGCCATGTCCGAGGAGTCCACCGAGTGCGACTTGCCGTCGTAGACCTCGACGCGCAGGTCCACCACGGGGTATCCGTGCGGTCCGCCCGAGGCCATCGCCTCGATGACGCCCTTGTGCACCGCCTGGACGTAGGTGCGCGGGATCGCGCCGCCGACGATGGCGTCGACGAACTCGAACCCGGAGCCGTGCGGCAGCGGCGACACACGCAGCTGCACCACCGCGAACTGGCCGTGCCCGCCCGACTGCTTCTTCACCTTGCCCTCGGCCTCGACCGGCCGACGGATCGTCTCCCGGTACCCGACCGGCACCGGCGACGTGCTCACGTGCACCCCGAACACGCGCGCCAGTCGTTCGAGGGCGACCGCCAGGTGCGTGTCACCGAGCCCGCGCAGCACGGTGCTCTCGCCGGTGCGGTCGATGCTCAGGGTCGGGTCCTCGGCGGTCAGGCGGGCCAGCGCGGCCGAGAGCCGGTCGTCGTCGGACTGCGTCACCGGCTCGAGCGCCAGCGCGTAGACGGTGTCCCGGACGCGCGGAGGCCGGGCGGTCATCGACGCGCCCGGCCCGGTGCGTTCCGCCAGCAGGCTCCCCGACGGGGTCCCGGTGAGCTTGGCGACGGCACCGATCTGCCCCGCCGGGACGGCGTCGACCGGCAGGTGCTCCTTGCCGCGCAGCCGGAACAGCCCGGGGATGCGCTCCTCCGTCCGGGTGGCGGTGTTGAGCAGGCGGTCGCCGTTGCGCACGGTGCCGGACAGCACCTTGAACATGGTCACCTGGCCGACGAACGGGTCTGCGAGCGTGCGGAACGCGTACAGCAGGGTGGGCCCGGCGGGGTCGGCGGCGACCTCGACGACGGTCTTGCCCGCCTGCACGCGTGCGGTCCGGTCGGTCGGCGACGGCCCGAGCTCGCACAGCAGGTCCGCCAGCCGGTCGACGCCCACCCCGGTCACGCCGGACGCCAGCAGCACCGGGAACGCCTCGCCCGTCCGGACCTCCTGCGCCAGCGTGCTCTCCAGCTCGGCCGGGGTCGGCACCTCGCCGGACAGGTAGCGCTCCAGCTGGTCGTCGTCGTGCGCGACGATCTCCTCGGTCACCTCGTCGTGCAGGCGGTGCTCCTCGTCGGCGATCCCGGCCGGCAGGGCCTCCGTGCGGTGCCGGCCCTCCCGGTCGTAGGCCAGACCCTGCTCGCTGAGCACGTCGGCGACGCCGGTGAACGACGTCTCCTCACCCAGCGGTAGCTCGAGCGGGACGAGCCCGTCGCCGAACGCCGCGCGCAGGTCCGCAAGCACGTGCCGGAAGTCGGCGCGCGCCTTGTCCTCCTTGGTCACGACGACCATCCGCGGCACCCCGGCCTCGGCCGCCAGCCGCCACGCCGCGTGGGTGCCCGCCTGCACCCCGTCGACCGCGCTGACCACGACCAGGGCGAGGTCGGCGGCGGTCAGCGCGGCGTCGACCGCACCCGCGAAGTCCGCGGAACCGGGCGTGTCGAGCAGGGTCACGTCGTAGGCGTTGCCGTCGGTCGCGGTCCACGGAAAGGGGGCGACGCCGAGGCCCAGGGAGATGCCGCGGGCGATCTCCTCCGGCTCGTGGTCGGTCACCGTCGAGCCGTCCTCGACGCGGCCCGCTCGGGTGAGCACTCCGGCCCGGTGCAGCAGCGACTCCGTGAGAGTCGTCTTGCCGGACCCGGCGGCGCCCACGAGCGCCACCGTCCGGATCCTCGGCGTCATTGCCTGGTCCATGGCTCACTCCTGGTTCGAGGTTGCTCCTGAGCCACCCTAGGACGGGACGAGCCCGGGACGCGAGGTGCGTCCCGGGCTCGTCCTCCGTTCGGTCGCTCAGACGGCCCCGAGGATGTCGACGACGAAGATCAGCGTCGATCCGGCGGGGATCGTCTCGCTGGCCTGGTCGCCGTAACCGAGGTCCGGCGGGATGATCAGGAGCACCTGGCTGCCGACCGTCTGGCCGGCCAGTCCCTGCGTCCAGCCGGCGATGACCCCGCTGAGCGCGAAGGACGCGGGATCGCCCGAGTCCCAGGAGGAGTCGAACTGGGTGCCGTCCCAGAGCCAGCCCGTGTAGTTCACGGTCAGCGTCTGGTCCGCGGTCACCACGTCGCCGGTGCCCTTGATCAGCGGCTGCACGACGAGCGTCGTCGGGGGCGGGTCGGCGATCGGCGTGATCGACGGCTTGCCGTCGGCGTCGAGCGTCACGGTGGGCAGACCGGCGGGGGGCGTCACGGCCTCGCCCTCGGCGCGCTCCAGCGGGGGCACGGTGTCCTGGGCGTCGACGACCTCGCCGACGACGACGTTCGTCGTGCCGTCCTGGGCCAGCGCGGCGAACAGGATGCGGACGCCGACCTTCTGGCCGACCAGGGCGTCGTGGAGCTCGGGGGGCATCTGGTCGTCGGCGGCGATCTTCTCCGGGTCGCCCGCGTACGAGTCACCGAGGTCGCTGCCGTCGGCGCCGGCGACGGCGGCCGTGTGGATCGACAGCGTCTGGCCGTCGAGGATCTCGGCGCCGGTGCCCTCGTCGACCACGCGCGCCACCAGGGCGGTGACCTCGAACGGCGTGCTCGGGAGCGTGATGGTCGGCTTGCTGCCGGGCTCGCCCTCGACCTCGACCTTGGCCAGCGCGGCGACGTCGGCGGGGTCGCCGGCCGACGTCGAGGTCGCGGAGGGCGACGGGTCGTCAGCCGGGTCGCCGGAGCAGGCGGCCAGCGAGAGGCCGAGGGTCAGAGCAAGAGCTGCGGCGGCAAGGCCGCGGCGCGCGGTGGTCGTGCGGCGCACGAGGGTCCTCCGTCGGTTCGGGTCCCGCCCGGGGAGGCGGCGGACCTCGGCACGGTACGCGAGATTGCTGGGAGCCCGCTGAGCGGGCCGGTGGCTGGGCGGCGCGAATCGCTTCAGATCAGGCGACGGTCGCCCTCGCGGACCACGCGCAGCCAGCGGTAGCCGTAGCCGTCGAGCTCGACCTCGGTGGCCCCGCGGGCGTCGATCGTGCACGAGCCGTCCTGGAGCAGGTCGACCAGGGCGACCGTGTCGTCGTAGTCGGGGAACCGCAGCGGGACCATCGCCGGCTCCGCGCCCAGGTTGTGCAGCGCGACCAGCGACCCGTCGTCCCAGGTGCTGCGGTGCGCGAGCACGGCCGGGTGCGGCTGGTCGAGGATCTCCGCACGCGTCGTCCAGCCGAGCTCGGGGCACTCGCGGTAGCGCCGGATGAGCAGCTGGACGAAGCTCAGCAGCGAGTCGGGGTCGCGGCGCTGGTCGGCGACGTTGACGTGCTCGGGAGAGAACCCACCCTCGGTCACCGGCCCGGCCAGCTTGCGCTTCGGGGCGCGCGAGAAGCCGCCGTTCTCGCCCGACGTCCACTGCATCGGTGTGCGGACCGCCATCCGGCCCTCGGCGGCCAGGTTCTCGCCCATGCCGATCTCCTCGCCGTAGAACAGCACCGGGGTGCCGGGCAGGGAGAAGAGCAGGGAGTAGACCATCCGGATGCGGCGCGGGTCGCCGCCGAGCATCGTCGGGAGGCGCCGCCGCAGTCCCCGGTCGTAGAGCTGCATGTCCGGGTCCGGGCCGAAGGCGTCGAACACCTCCTGCTTCTCGTCCTTCGACAGCTTGTCCAGGGTGAGCTCGTCGTGGTTGCGCACGAAGGTGGCCCACTGGGCGTCGTGCGGGATCTCCGGCCGGTCGTCGAGCGCCTTGGCGATGGGCCGCGCGTCCTGCCGGGCGAGCGCCAGGTACAGGTTCTGCATGCCGATGAAGTCGAACTGCAGGGTCAGCTGGTCGCTGTCGGCCCCGTCCCCGCCGAAGTACTGCTTCTGCTCGGCGTACGGGAGGTTCACCTCGCCCATGAGGATCGCGTCGCCCACCCGGCGCGTGAGGAACGAGCGCAGCTCCTTGAGGAAGTCGTGCTTGTCCTCCACCGTGTCGCCCGGGGTCTTGGCGGCGTCGGCCAGGAAGAAGGGCACGGCGTCCACGCGGAACCCGCTGAGCCCGAGCTCCGCCCAGTAGCCGATGACCTTGGCGATCGCGTCCCTGACCTGCGGGTTCGCCGTGTTCAGGTCCGGCTGCTGGTGGTAGAACGTGTGCCGGTACCACTCGCCGGTGGCGTCGTCCTTGGTCCAGATGCCCGTCTCCTTGTCGGGGAAGACGACCTTGTCCTTGGTGGACGGCGGCTTGTCCGAGCGCCACACGTAGAAGTCGCGGTACGGGCTGTCCTTGCTCTTCCTGGCGCTCTGGAACCAGGGGTGCTTCTCGGAGGTGTGGTTCACCACGAGGTCGACGATCACCCGGATCCCGCGGTCCTTGGCGGTGCGGATCACCTCGACCAGGTCGCCGGCGTGCCCGAGCCGGGGGTCGACGCCGTAGAAGTCGGCGATGTCGTAGCCGTCGTCGTAGTCGGCGGTCGGGTAGAAGGGCATGAGCCACAGGCACGTGACGCCCAGGTCGGCCAGGTGGTCGAGGCGCTGGACCAGACCGGGCAGGTCGCCGACGCCGTCGTCGTTCCAGTCCATGAACGTCTCGACGTCCAGGCAGTAGATGACGGCGTTCTTCCACCAGAGGTCGCCGGTGTCGTGGATCCTCATGCGGTCACCTGCTTCAGCTGGGGGAGGAGGTGCTCGGCGGCCATGTCGACGAACGCGTCCAGGGTGGCGCTGCGCGGAGTGCTCGTGGCGGCGGCGTCGTCGTGCTTCTCGTCGCTCGGTGCGGGGTCCGTCGCCACCTGGTGCAGGTAGACGGCGTCGAAGCCGATGGCCACGAGCTCGCTGACGCGATCGGCCAGCCGCGCCGGGTCGTGGTCCACCAGGACGCTGCGACGCAGGGCCTCGTCGCCGACGTGGGTGCCGAGGGAGTCGAACGCCTCGGGTGTGTCCAGGTCCCACGCCACCGGCGGCCCGAACACCTGGCCGGCCATCTGGTCCCGGGCCACGGCCAGTGCGGTCTCCGCGGACGGCGCCCACGACACGTGCACCTGCAGGTTCAGGGAGCCGCGCCCACCGGCGTCGCGGTACTCCTGCACGACCTGCTTGAGGATCTCCGGCGACTGGTTCACCGTGACCAGGCCGTCCGCCCAGGCGGCGTGCGCGCGGGCCGTGGCCGGGGTGACCGCCGGGCCGATGAGCAGCGGCTTCTCGTCGGGGAGCGTCCAGAGCTTCGCGCGGTCCACCGTGACCAGCCCCTCGTGCGTCACCTCCTCGCCGTCCAGCAGCGCCCGGATGATCGCGACGCACTCGCGGAGGCGCGCGTCCCGCTCCGCCTTGGCCGGCCAGCGCCCGCCGGTGATGTGCTCGTTGACGTTCTCGCCGGAGCCCAGCGCTACCCAGAACCGGCCCGGGAACATCGCGGCGAGCGTCGCGGCCGCCTGCGCGATGATCGCCGGGTGGTACCGCTGTCCGGGGGCGTTCACGACCCCGAGCGGAAGCCCGGTCGTCGCCAGCGCGGCGCCGAGCCACGTCCAGGCGAACCCCGAGTGCCCCTGCCGGACCGACCAGGGCGCCCAGTGGTCCGAGCACATGGCGGCGTCGAACCCGGCCTCCTCGGCGCGCTGGGTGGCTGCCAGGAGCGCGGCGGGGTGCACCTGCTCGTGCGAGTTGTGGAATCCGACGACCGTCATGGGGATCGGTTCTACCCGGTTCGTCCGGGATGTGCGCGGCGAGCGACAACAACCTGAGTGATCTTCCGGACGGTCAGAACGCCACTCAGGTTGTTGTCGTCGCGCAGAGGCCGATGAACGCGCCCAGCTCCGCCAGCTGCTCCGGGCGTGCGGGGAGGTAGTCGGTCAGGCGGCGGGAGCGGACGATGATCGCGCACCACTGCGCGCGGGATACCGCGACGCTGAGCCGGTTGCGATTGAGCAGGAACTCCATCCCGCGCGGCACGTCGTCGGCCGAGGACGCACAGGTGGTGACCAGCACCACGGCGGCCTCCTGGCCCTGGAACTTGTCGACGGTGCCCACGCGGACGTCGGCGATCCCGGCGTCCTTCAGGGCGCGGGCGACGGTCCACACCTGGGCGTTGTAGGGCGCGACGACGAGGATGTCGTGCCCGGTCAGCGGTCTGCTGGTCCCGTCGGTCCAGGTACGGCCGAGCAGGTCCCGGACCTGGTGCACGACGGCCGCAGCCTCCTCGGGCGAGGACACCGCGTTGCCGACGTGGTCCACCACGACCGTCCGCAGCCCAGGCGCGACGCCCTCGAGCGAGCGGTCGGCGGTGTGCGGGACCGCGGTCAGGCGGTCCTCGTAGGAGAGGCGCGAGACGGCCGCGCAGAGCGCCGGGTGCATCCGCCACGTGCGCGCCAGGAAGTACCCGAGCTCGTCGGGCAGGGTGTCGTGACCGTCGACCAGCCACCCGAGCGCCGACCGGTCCACCGGCTCCGGGTGCCGGCCCTGGGTCACCTGGGGGAGCTGCTGCGGGTCGCCGAGCAGCAGCAGGTTCCGGGCCGCGGTGGACACCGCGATCGTGTCGGCCAGGGAGAACTGACCGGCCTCGTCGATCACCAGCAGGTCGAAGCCGCCGTCGGGGACCCGGTCCCGGCTGGTGAAGTCCCACTTGGTGCCGCCGATGACGAAGCCGCCCGGCTGCCGGGCGTGGAACGCGGCGGCGTCCTTGCCCTTCGGCAGCGACTGCCAGACCGCACCGGCGGGGTGCTGGTCCTGCGCCTTCTTGCCGATCTGCTCCGCCGGCAGCCCGGCGGCGTTGACCGCGTGCAGCATGTTCTCGACGACGGCGTGGGACTGCGCGACGACCCCCACCCTCCAGCCCTGGGCCGCGAGCGCCGCCACGACGTGGCCACCGGTGTACGTCTTGCCCGTGCCGGGCGGCCCCTGCACGGCCAGGTAGGAGCCGTCGAGGTCGAGGACGGCGTCGATGATCGCCTCGGTGGTCCCGCTGACGTCGTCGGGCCGGGGGAGCGGCAGGGTCCGGGTGCGCGGCGGGAGGCGGCGCAGGAGGTCGACCGCGGGCAGCGGCGGGAGGTCGGGGAGCCCGTCGGCCACGCGCCCGACCAGCGCGCGGATGGCCTCGACGATGGACTTCACGCCCGGGCCGGCGGCCGGGGCCAGCGCCATGGGCAGGTCCGGTCCCGGGGTCGCGCCGGTGGGCAGTCGGTCGCTGACCAGCAGGACGTCGCGCGTGCCCGAGGCCGAGTCGGTCGCGCCCCGGACCGTCACCTCCAGGATCTCGACGCCCGCGGTCCAGCCGCGGTGACCGGTGCTCGACGTCTGCGCGTAGGCCGGCGGGGGGTCGTAGAGCGCGAACGCGGTGCCGCCCGCGCGCAGGTCGCTGCCCGGCTCCAGCTGCCCGGTCAGCCGCAGCGTCCGGGCGAACGTGCGCTTGCCTGGTCCGATGCTCCAGCCCTCGACGACCTCCGGGGTCCCGTCGACGAGCAGGGTGCCGCGGGGATCCAGCCACTCGGCGGGGTCGGACTGCAACCGGTCGTAGTGCGCCCACCAGAACGGCTTCGTCTCGCGTGAGTGGTATCCGACCGCCGCGGCGAGCATCCGGACCGCCTGCTGGTCGCGCGGGTCGTCCAGCACCTCCGACGTGGCCAAGACGTTCGCCACCAGCGGGTCCTCGTCGGCGGGTTCCGTCAGCTCGCCCGCCGCGGATCCCGTCGGGGCCGGGCCGTGCGCCAGCAGCCAGTCGCGCAGCCGGAGCGTGGAGACGCAGTCGTACCGGTTGTACTCGGCGATCTCGTCGAGCTTCGCCTGCCACCCGGTTGCGTTCCCCGCGTCGCGCAGGTGGCACGCCTCGGCGTACTCGGTGATCGAGTCGGTGGCCGTCGTCACCTCGCTCTCGCGCGTCTCGTCGCCCATGTAGAGGGGTTCCAGCTTCTTCAGCGAGTATGAGCTGCTGCCCACCCGCAGACCGCGGCGCACGGTCGCGTACAGGTCGACGAGCACGCCGTCGCGCAGCAGCTGGTCCACGACGTCTTCGCGCACGCCGTGGCGCCCCGCCAGCCGCAGCAGGGCCGTCCGCTCGTAGGGGGCGTAGTGGTAGACGTGCATGCCGGGGTGCGCGGCGCGGCGCTCGGCCACGTACGCGAGGAAGTCGACGAACGCCCCCTTCTCCTGCGCGCGGTCGTGCGCCCAGAACGGCCGGAACGTCCTGTCGGCCTCGACCACGCCGAACAGGTACTCCAGCCCCCAGTCGGCGGGTGCGTCGGCGGGGACCGTGTCGTCGGTCCACAGCGGGTCGCCCTCGAAGTCGAAGAAGATGTCGCCGGGGTCGGGTGCGGGCAGGTCCTGCACCGCACCCGGGTCGATGACCTCGAAGACGAGCGGCTCGGTGGACGTCTCCTGCCGCACCTGGAGCGCCGCCTGCCGGCGCAGGTTGGTGAGCGTCGCGCCGCCGATCCCCGGGACCGCGTCCGTGCTCGCGGCGAGCTGGTCGACGGTGCCGATCCCGACCGCCGCCAGCCGCGCGCGCTGCGTCGACCGCAGCCCCGCGACCAGGAGGACGTCGCGGTGCGCGGCGATCTGCGCGGCGCACACGTCGCACCGGCCGCACGCCCGGTAGCGGGGGTCGTTCCAGGTGACCGGGGTCAGCGCGGCGCGGTGCTCGTCGAGCACGTCCTCCAGCCGAGCGCGGCGCTCGCGGTACAGCGGCAACAGGTCCGCCAGGCGGTGGCTCGACCGCGTCCGGTCGCCGAGGATCAGGTGCACCTCGTCGGTGACCGGGATGCCCGCACCGATCAGCTGGTCCGCGTAGGCCGCCAGCTGGAGCAGGGCGGTGACCTTCACGCTCCGGGCCAGCTTGGTGTCGAGCACGGCCCAACCGCCCTCCTCGCGCACCACGAAGTCGGCCCACCCCGTGAACCGGCCGTCGAAGAACCCCGCCTGGTAGATCACGCCGGCGTCGGAGCCCAGGGCGGCCAGCGTCGCCGCGTGCACGCGCTCCAGGGCGGCCCGCTCGCCGGCCTCGTCGTACCGGGGGCGGGCGATCGTGACGACCTCGCGCGACGCCAGGTACTCCTGCAGCACCCGGTTCTCGTGCGCGGTGCCCAGCGCGGAGACGCGCGCGAGCATCGCGTCCGCAGCGATCGGGGCGGGCTCCACCAGCCCGAGCCGGCCGTCGAGATTCCTCAGCACGGCGAACTCGCAGGCTGCGGCGTTGGCCAGGTCGCTCGGGCTGAGCACGAGGCCACCGTCGTCGAGAAGGAACATGGCCCGAGGGTAGAGCGCGCCCCGGACAGAGCGGCCCCGACGAGGAGTGTCCCGAAACGCCCACGCCGCCGGCCGGTGTGCCACTACGTTACGAGCGCAGCCTGGGGTA
The DNA here is from genome assembly GCF_013359775.1 of Cellulomonas humilata. Taxonomy (GTDB): domain Bacteria; phylum Actinomycetota; class Actinomycetes; order Actinomycetales; family Cellulomonadaceae; genus Cellulomonas; species Cellulomonas humilata. The sequence continues at coordinate 115,278 of NZ_JABMCI010000060.1, forward strand.
CCCGTCCTGGGCACCGTTCTAGGGGGCTTCTGTGCGTGCAGCGCGTGTCCGTCTCTGTGCCGTCGCCGTGGTGTCGGCGTTGGCCGTCGTCCTCCCGGCCGCCGGCGCCTCGGCGGCGAAGCCCTCGCGCGGCAGCGCCCCGGTGGTGTCGTCGGCGGGCATCTCGGACCCGCAGTCCGCGTGCGCCGCCGGTTCCGCACGGCCCTGGGTCCGGAGCACCACCCCGACGCTGCGCGCGACGCTGACCGACCCCGACGGGCAGGCGGTCCGCGCGACGTTCCTGGTGGTCGACTCGCGCGGCCGCGTGGTCTGGGCGCCTCCCGCGACCGGCCAGCAGGCATCGGGCCTGGAGCACGCCGTGACGGTTCCCGAGGGCAAGCTCACGGACGGCGGCACGTACACCTGGCTGGTCACCGGGCGGGACGACGGCGGTCGCTGGGGGCTGCCGAAGCTCTGCCAGCTCACGGTCGACACCGCACCCCCTGCCCTCCCGACCATCACGCCCGTGGTCGGCGAGCCGGCCGTCTACGCGGAGGACGTGGCGTCCGGCGGCGTCAGCCAGCGCGGCTCGTTCATGCTGAGCGACGAGTCGACCGACGTGGTGTCCTACCAGTACGTGTTCAGCGGCAGTGCGTCCGGTGAGGTCCCTGCCACAGCCCCGACGATCTCCTACACGCCGACGACGTCCGGACCGCAGACGCTGCAGGTGCATGCCGTCGACCGGGCGGGCAACGTGAGCCCGACCCGGCTCTACCGCTTCACCGTCGCCGCGGTCGTGACCGGCGGCGGCAAGTGGCTGCTCGACGAGGGTGCCGGCGACGTCGCCACCGGCACCGGCGCGCCTCTGACGCTCACCCCGACCACGACCTGGACGGCCGGCCCGCTGGCCGAGCTCGCCGGTCGCCCCACGGATCGCGCACTGCTCTTCGACGGCCCCGCCGACGGCGCCGCAGCCGCAGGCCCGGCCGTCGACACGACGCAGCCCTTCACCGTCTCGGCGTTCGTGCGCCTCGATGCGCTCGGCAGCAGCGGCGCCGCGGTGAGCCAGGACGGGTCGGCCGCCAGCGGGTTCACGCTCGGCTACGACACCACCGGGTGCGCGGAGGGCGTGCCGGCCTGCTGGACGTTCGCGACGAGCGGCGACGACACGTCGGTCACGCGGTCGGCCGGGGCTGCGAACCTCGGCTCGTGGGTCCACCTCACGGGGACCTACGACGCGGCCGGGGGCACGATCGCCCTCTACGTCTGCGAGATCGGCACCGCCGACGCACCCGGGAACCTGATCCCCGTGACCGCCGGGCCAGTCACGGTGGCCGCGGTGCCGCCGTCGCCGGGACCGTTCCGGCTCGGTCAGGGGTTCGGGGGGGCAGCACCGTTCGCGGGGGCGCTCAGCTCGGTGACCGTCACCGAGGGAGTCGTCGCCTCGACCACGTCGGTCCGCCGCGCCTGCTCGCTGGGTGCCTGACCGGGCCGCGCCTCCGACAGGGTCGTCCCGGGTGCGCTAGACACGTCCCATGCCCCGCCTCTATCCCGAGGACCCGGTGTTCCGGGACGACGTCGGTGCCGAGCGCACCGTGTGGGAGGCGCTGCGCGACCAGCTGCCCGACGACGTCGCGCTGTTCGCGGGGGTCGGCCTCCAGGACGGGGCCACGGAGCGCGAGATCGACCTGCTCGTCGCGTGGCCGGGGGTCGGGCTGGCGGTCATCGAGGTCAAGGGCGGGCACGTCACGCGCGAGGGCGGGACGTGGTGGCAGGGCTCGGGCGAGCGGCGGCACCCGATCGACCCCGTGCACCAGGTGCAGGACGCACGGCACGTGCTGCACGAGCTGCTGTCGCGGTACGGCCTCGGCGCGGCCCGGGCGCGCGCCGCCCACGTCGTCGCGCTCCCGCACGTCTACGTGGCCCAGGACTGGTCGGCCCCCGAGCTGCCCCGGACCATGCTCATGGACCGCAACGACGTGGCGAGCGCGGCGGGTCTGGTGAAGCACGCGATCGACGGGCACGGCGCCGGGCACCTGCCGCTCGACGAGCCGGCTCTGGAGGAGCTCGTCGAGTACCTGGCCGGCAGCTTTCCGTCCCAGGTGGAGGTTCTCGCCCACGCCGCGCAGTTCGAGGACCACCTGGACCACCTCACGCGCGACCAGGCCCGGATGCTCGACCACTTCACCTGGTTCAACCGGCTCCAGGTGGTGGGCGGCGCGGGAACCGGCAAGACCTGGCTCGCGCTGGAACAGGCCCGGCGACGGGCCGCGTCCGGCGAGCGGGTCGCGCTGCTCTGCTACTCCCGCGGCCTCGGGCGGTACCTCCAGCGGATCACGCAGACGTGGAAGGCGAAGGAGCGACCGGCGTTCGTCGGGCTGTTCCACGACCTGCCCATCGCCTGGGGCGCGCAGCAGGGGGCCGACGACGACGTGAACTTCTTCGAGCGCATCCTCCCGGCCCGGCTCGGCGAGCTGGCGGACAGCCGGCCGAGGACCGAGCTGTTCGACACCGTCGTCGTCGACGAGGCGCAGGACTTCGGCGAGCAGTGGTGGCCGTCGCTGGTCCGGTGCCTGCGGGACCCCGACAACGGTGGGCTGTTCGTGTTCCTCGACGAGGCCCAGCGCGTGTTCGGCCGGGACGGCGTCGCGCCCATCGCCACCCCGCCCGTCCGGCTCGACGAGAACCTGCGCTCCACCAAGCAGATCGCGCAGCTGTGCGGCTCGCTCCGGGACGACGTGACCCGCCCGCGCGGCATGGACGGCGCGCCGGTGCGGCTGCTGGACGTCCCGTACGAGCGGGCGATCGAGGTGGCCGACGACACGGTGGACGCGCTGCTCGAGGAGGGCTGGCTGCCCGGCCAGGTGGCACTGCTCGCCACCGGCTCGCGGCACCCGCTCCAGGTCGAGCTGGTCAGCGGCGCCGGGCACGCCGGCTACTGGGACGGGTTCTTCGCGGGGGACGAGGTGTTCTACGGCCACGTGCTCGGGTTCAAGGGGCTGGAGCGGACGGTCGTGATCCTGGCCGTGAACGGGTTCCGTGAGGCGCAGCGCGCCCGCACCCTGCTCTACACCGGACTCTCGCGCGCGCGGGTGCTGCTGGTGGTAGCCGGACCTCGCGGCGAGATCGAACGGATCGGCGGCGAGGGTCTGCGCAGGCGCCTGGCGCGGGCCGACCTCCGGCAGCCGCGCTAGGCGCCGACGAACCAGTCGGTGATCTCGGCTGCGTCCCCGTCGAAGGTGCGGACCTCGGTGGCGACCTCGACGAGGTCCGCGAGGAACCCGTCGTCCGCGTCGACCGTCCCGCGGGCATGGACGACGACCACCAGGGGCAACCGGTCCGCCTGACTCGGACGAAGGACCGGGCTCACGCGCTGCACCAGCTGACGGCGCGACCGGCTGCTGGAGAGGATCACCACCGCGTCGATCGTCGGCAGGTCGAGGCCCTCGTCGAGCGCCTTCGGTGCGGACAGGACGGTGACGCGGCCGCGTCGCAGGTCGCGCAGGGTGTTCCGACGGACCTCCGGCTCCTGGCCGTTGTGGAACCACGAGGTGGCGACGCCCGCCGCCCGCAGATGCGTCGCGGCGGTGTCCGCGTCGTCCTTCGCGTGCGTGAAGACCAGCCCGCGGGCCGACCGAGCCAGCGTCGGACCGAGCAGCGCGACCGCCTCGACCTTCGCCGCGGAGGTCGCCAGCAGGTCGCGCCGGGTGCTCACCGCGCGCAGCCAGCCGCTGGCGTCGGCCGCGGCGCGCGCGTTCTCGCGCCACCCGCCCTGGAGCCGGATCGCGTCCTCGAGGAACGTGGCCGGAGCGCAGCCGTGCGTGGCGAGGCGGTCCTGGAGCTCCGTGATCTGCGCGGTGAGCGCGTCGTGCTCCGCCTGCTCGGCGGGGCCGAGGTCCACCGGCACGACCGCGAGCCGGAACCGTGCCAGCACGCCCTCCGCGCGGCCGCGGCGCAGGTCGCACCCGTCGAGCACCGTGCCGAAGTACGGCCGCAGGATCTCGTCGACCCCGGCGTCCTGGCGCTCGATCGACGACGTCAGCCCGAGGCGTGCCCCGAACCCGTCGCGGAGCGTCTCCGCGGGGCGCGCCGAGCCGTACCGGTGCACCTCGTCCGCGACGAGCAGACCCGCCCGGCCTTCCAGGAGGTCGTGCCCGAACGCACTGCTGACCAGCGACACCAGCACGTCGCAGTCGTCGAACGTGTGGGCGGTCGTCAGGTCGCGACGGCCGACCGACAGGCCCGGCAGCTGGACCGTCAGCGTGGTCAGCCACTGCTCGAGGAGGTCGGTCGTCGGCACCAGGACGAGCACCTTCTCGCCGCGGGTCAGCGCGTCCCAGGTGGCCAGGACCCCGACGACACCTCGGCCCTGCGCGCTCACCGCCTCGACGATCCCGCGACGGCCCGCGGCGAGCCACGCGTCGAGCACGTCCTTCTGCCACCGACGCAGCTGGGGTCCGACGTACCGGACGTCGCCGCCGGGCGGCAGGGGGCTCCGGTCCGCGGTCGCGGGCGCGGCGTGGCTCTGGAAGAGCGCGCTGACCGACGGCGTGCGAGGCGGGGTGACGGGTGCGAGGACCTCGGCGGGCACCGGCGCCTCGATGGGCGCGGCGGTCTCGATGGATGCGGTCTCGACCGGTGCGACGGGTGCGATGGCCGCGACCGGCGCGACGGCCGCGGCGGGGGGCGCGGGCGGGGCGGTGACCTGCGCGACCGGGCGAGTGGTCGGCGCATCCGGTGCGGTGATCGCGGCGCTGACCTCGACCGTCGGGCGGCTCGGCAGCGGCGACATCGGCGCCGCCGCAGGTCGCGGGACCGGCAGGGCGACCGCCGGCGGGTTGATGGCCGCCAGGCGGGCGATCACGGGGACCCGGACGGGGACCGTCGGTGCGTCGGCCGCGGGAGGGGCCCCGGTGACCGTCTGGGCGGGCTCGGTGTCCTGTCGGAGCAGGACCGACGGTCGGCGCCCGAACGCGGCCGCGGGCAGGATCCCGCCGGGCGTGACGGGCTGCTCGGAGGCGCCGGGCACGGCCCGCGGGCCGAAGGAGGTGGCAGGTGCGAGCACGTGCGGAGCGGGGTGGTGCGGGGTGGGGAGGTGCAGCTGTGTCGCCGGGTGGCCGGTTCCGAGCGCCCGCCAGCGCGGCGGCGTGCTGCCGTCGGACCGGAGTCGCGGGTCGCGCTCCAGCACCCGCTCGACCTCCGCCTCCGTCAGACCGGTGTGCCCGGCGACCGCGAGGCCCAGCGCCAGCTCCCGCGCGGACTGCTGCGGTCGCGCGATGAGGGCGGCGTGCAGCGCGTCGTTCGGCGTGGACACGGCCTGCCCCCCTCCAAGACGTCGATCTGCGAGGCGGGCCCCGGATCGCGGAGCCCACGCCTAGTAGTCGGCATCCGGGGGCCCGGAGTTCAGTCTCGGACGGTCACTCGTCCGACGGAACCCATCAGAAGTCGCGCGGGCAGAGCCTGTCGATGCCGAACGCCGGGTGCCGCTCAGCCGGCGACGATCTCCTCGGCGTTGTCCACGATCCACTCCATCAGGGGCAGCAGCCGGGCCACGAGCTCGGACCCGCGCTCGGTGAGGGAGTAGTCGACGCGCGGCGGGATGCTGGCGGTCACCTCGCGGTGCACGATCCCGTCGGCCTCGAGGGTGCGCAGGGTCTGCGCCAGCATCTTCTCGCTGATGCCCTCGACGATCCTGCGGAGCTCACCCCACCGCATCGTGCGCTCGGACAGGGCGACCAGGAGCAGGACGCCCCACTTGCTGGTCACGTGGTCGAGCACCACCCGTGACGGGCACGCAGCCGCGAGAACTCCGTCGGTCATCAGGCGGTCCAGGGCGCTGACCTCGTTGCTCACCGTCACGTGCGTACCTTACTCCAAAGTGGGTACCCGCCATCTGGAAGGTTCCGGGTATGCGGCCGGTTGCGGCGGACGACACCCAGTCGCTCCACCGAGAGGAACTCCGTCATGTCCGTCGTCGTCACCGGTGCCACCGGCCACCTCGGCCCGCTCGTCGTCCAGCACCTCCTCGCCGGTGGGCTCGCCGCCGACCAGATCGTCGCGGGCGCCCGCCGCCCCGAGCTGCTCGCGGACCTGGGCGTCCGCACCGCCGCTGTCGACTACGGCGACGCCGCCTCGCTGGAGGCCGCGTTCGCCGGCGCCGAGACCGTCCTGCTCGTCTCGGGCAGCGAGGTCGGCCAGCGGGTCGCCCAGCACGGCCGCGTCATCGACGCCGCGAAGGCCGCCGGGGTCCGCCGCGTCGTCTACACGAGCGCGCCGCACGCCGACACGACCGAGCTCGTCCTCGCGCCCGAGCACAAGGCCACCGAGGAGCTGCTGCGCGCGTCCGGGCTTGCGTGGACCATCCTGCGCAACAACTGGTACACGGAGAACTACGTCGGCACGCTCGACCAGGCCCGCGCCACCGGGGTCATCCTGACCGGCGCAGGCGACGGCCGCGTCGCCAGTGCGACGCGCGACGACTACGCCGCCGGCGCGGCCGCGGTCCTGCTGGGCGTCGACCACGACGGCCGCGTCTACGAGCTCTCCGGCGACGTCGCCTGGACCTTCGACGACCTCGCGGAGGCGGCGTCGACGGTGCTCGACGTCCCGGTCGTCGCCAAGCAGGTCTCGTTCGACGAGCACCGCGCGATCCTGCTCGACGCCGGTCTGGACGAGGGCACCGCGGACTTCGTGGCGACGCTCGACGCCGACATCCGCCGCGGCGACCTGGCCGACGCGACATCGGACCTGCGCACGCTCATCGGTCGCCCGACTACGCCTCTCGTCGACGGGCTGCGCGCGGCGCTCAGCTCCTAAACAGGGCGCACGACCGTCGGACCTCCGCGTACCTTCTCCGAGTCCCGCCGTCCGTCGGCGGGGCTCGGGCGAAGGAGAATGACCGCATGACCGCAACAGTGCAGGCCAAGGGTGTCGGGGCCGGCTTCGGCGATCGTGAGCTCTTCTCCGGGGTCGACCTCGTCGTCGCGCCGGGTGACGTCGTCGGCCTCGTCGGCCCCAACGGCGCCGGCAAGTCCACGCTCCTGCAGATCCTGGGCGGTCGTCGGCAGCCCGAATCCGGCAGCGTCGCGGTGTCGCCGTCGCACGCGCAGCTGGGCTACCTGGCGCAGGAGATCGAGCGACTCGACGGGGAGTCCGTGCGCGCCCACCTGGAGCGGCGGACGGGCGTCGCGGACGCGCAGCGTGCCCTGGACGATGCCGCGGACGCGTTCGGCGCCGGCCAGGACGGTGCCGACGACGTCTACGCCGAGGCCCTCGAGCGCTGGCTCGCCCTCGGCGGTGCCGACCTCGAGGCACGGCTGGGCACGGTGGCCGACGACCTCGGCCTGACCGTCGACCTCGACCACCCGATGACCGCGCTGTCCGGGGGCCAGGCCGCGCGGGTCGGCCTCGCGGCGCTGCTGCTCTCGCGGTACGACCTCTACCTGCTCGACGAGCCGACCAACGACCTCGACGCCGCCGGCCTAGACCTGCTGGAGGAGTTCGTCGACCGGTCGGAGGCGGCGATCGTCGTCGTCAGCCACGACCGCGAGTTCCTCAGCCGCACGGTGACGGCCGTCGTCGAGATCGACCGCAGCCTGCAGCGCGTCACCACCTACGGCGGCAGCTACGACTCCTACCTCGACGAGCGTTCGATCGCCCGCCGCCGCGCACGCGAGGCGTACGAGGGGTACTCGTCCCGGCTCGACGCCCTCAACGCCCGCGCCCGGATGCAGCGCGCGTGGATGGAGAAGGGCGTCCGCAACGCGCGCCGGAAGGCGACCGACAACGACAAGCACATCAAGCACCACCGCGGCGAGACGTCGGAGAAGCAGGCCGCGAAGGCCCGGCAGACCGACAAGATGATCGCCCGGCTCGACGTCATCGAGGAGCCGCGCAAGGAGTGGCAGCTCCAGATGAGCATCGCGACGGCCGGGCGCTCCGGGGCCGTCGTGGCGGTCGCGCGGCACGCCGTGCTGACCCGGGGGGCGTTCACGCTCGGGCCGGTCGACCTCCAGCTCGACTGGAAGGACCGCGTCGCGGTGACAGGCCCGAACGGTGCGGGCAAGTCGACGCTCCTGGCCCTCCTGCTCGGCCGGCTGGAGCCGACGTCGGGTGCGGTCGACCTCGGGTCGGGCGTGCTGGTCGGCGAGGTCGACCAGGCGCGACGTGCGTTCGAGGGCGACGAGCCCGTGGTCGACGCGTTCTCCCGCGAGGTGCCGGACTGGCCGACCGCCGACGTCCGCACGCTGCTGGCCAAGTTCGGCCTGGGCGGCCACCACATCCACCGACCCGCGTCGTCGCAGTCACCGGGGGAGCGCACCCGCGCCGCGCTCGCGCTCCTGCAGGCCCGCGGCGTGAACCTGCTGGTGCTCGACGAGCCGACCAACCACCTGGACCTGCCCGCGATCGAGCAGCTGGAGCAGGCGCTCGACAGCTTCGAGGGGACGATCCTGCTGGTCACGCACGACCGGCGGATGCTGGAGACGGTCCGGCTGACCCGCCGCTGGCACGTGGAGGACGGCCAGGTCACCGAGGTGACCGCGGACTAACCCTCGCGTGAAGAGTTCGTTCCGGTGAGCGCACCAAGGTCGTCACGCGGATACGCTCACCGAGTTCAGCGCGACCGACGACGAGGACGGTTCACTCGATGGCACCCATCCAGTTCGGCGTGGTCGGCAGCGGCTGGCGGGCGGAGTTCTTCGTCCGGATGGCGCGCGTGATGCCCGGGCGGTTCCAGTGCGTGGGCGTGGTGACGCGCTCGGCGGAGCGCGGCGCGCAGGTCGAGCGCGAGTGGGGTGTGCCGACGGTGCGCACCATCGAGGAGCTGGTGACCGCCGTCGGACCGACGACCGACCGGCCGGAGTTCGTCGTCGTCTCGGTCCCGTGGCCCGTGACCCCGGCGGCGACCGCGGAGCTCGTGTCGCTGGGCATCCCGGTGCTCGCCGAGACACCGCCCGCGCCCGACGCCGACGGGCTGCGCGAGCTCTGGGCCGAGGTCGGCTCGTCGGGACTCGTCCAGGTGGCCGAGCACAGCCCGTCGATGCCGTCGCACGCGGCCCGCATCGCGGTGGTCGACGCAGGGACAATCGGCCGGCCGACGAGCGTACAGATCAGCTCCACGCATCTGTACCACGCGGTCGGACTGATCCGGCGCCTGCTCGACGCCGGACGCGGGGAGGTCGCCGTGCACGCCTCGACGTTCACCGCTCCCCTCCTCGGACCGCTGGGCCGCGACGGCTGGACCGGCACCACGGAGCCGGCCGACGCGTGGAACATCCTGGCCACGCTGGACTTCGGCGACGGCCGCAGCGCCCTGTACGACTTCACCGACAACCAGTGGCACAACCCGCTGCGCACCAACCGGATCGTCGTCCGCGGCTCGCACGGGGAGATCGTCGACGACGCGGTCACGCGGTGGGTCGACGAGCGCACGGTCATCACGGCGCCGATCGTCCGGCGGGTCACCGGCCTGGAGCAGAACCTCGACGGGTTCGACCTGGAGCACCTGAGCCTGGATGGTCGGGTCCTGTACCGGAACGCGTTCCAGGGGGCCCGCCTGGCCGACGACGACATCGCCGTGGCCGCGCTGCTGGACGCGACCGGCGCGTGGGTGCGCGGCGACGGCCCGGCGCCCTACCCGCTGGCCGACGGCTGCCAGGACCACCTGCTCGGTCTGGCCATCGAGGAGGCGGCGCGCACCGGCGAGACCGTCCGGACCGCCCGGGAGGCCTGGGCGGACGCCTAGCGGATGCGAGCGGGTGACGGCAGTGCCACGGTCGTGAGTCGAGAGCGACTGAGAGGAGTCCGCACATGGCCGTCACCGCATTCGGCGACCTCCCGCTGGCCGACCGCGACCGGTCCTGGGACGGCGACGCCGCCGAGAAGCGCGTCCGCGCCTGGGCCAAGGCGCAGGACGAGCCGAACGAGAAGTACCGGGACGCGCACGTCTGGTACGACGCGGAGAACAAGGAGAACTTCACCGCGTACAAGCTGTTGATCGCCGACGTGATCGACGGACGCCTGAGGGCCGTGCCGCGGGGCGTGTTCGCGGCCGCGGCCGTCATGCAGGGCTCGCGCGGCGGTGTCGACGTCCCGGACAAGGACCGCGACCGCATCAAGAGCCACCTGGCGAAGTACTACAGGAAGCTCGACGAGACGCCGCCCTGGGACGACTGAGCCGACAGAGACGGGCGCGACACCGGTGGTGCCGCGCCCGTCTCGCGGCGAACCGTCCTCAGATCGTCAGAAGGCGGTGCACGTGAGGCTCGGCCACGTCCAGTTGCCGCCGTGCTGGACGGTGAACCCGAACGAGGTCGTCTGACCCGCGGAGAGCGCGCCGCTGCCGCTCGGACGCATGGTCATCACGTTCCCCGAGGAGTCCCACGTCGGCGACCCGTTCCACGTGGCGATGATCCGCTGCGGGTTCCTGACCGTGACGGTCGACTGCCAGCTGCTGATGTTCGTGTTCGCGCGGATGGTCACCGTGCCGTTGAAGCGATCACTCCACTTCTGCCCCTCCGAGTACGTCGCCGTGCAGCTGCCGCCGCCCGTCGGCGGGGGAGTGGTGGTCGTCGGGGTCGGCGTCGGCGTGGTGGGCGTCGGGTTCGGGGTGGTGGTCCCGCCCGCGTTGAGCTGGTTCAGCACGCTCGTGTAGGCGGCCTTCTTGTTGCCGGACCCGTCGAAGAGCAGCGGGGTGCCCGAGGCGCGCCACGAGTCGGAGTCCCGCACGCCCCACACCGTGATGCCGGTGCAGCGCGCGACCGAGAGGCAGGCCTGGACGACGCCCTGGTACTGCTGCGCCTGCGAGCTCCCCGAGCCCTCGATGTCGAGCTCGGTGATCTGCACGTCGACGCCCAGTGCGGCGAAGTTGCGCAGGGTGGTGTCGTAGTTGGACGGCACCGGGTTGCCCGAGTTGAAGTGCGCCTGGAAGCCGACGCAGTCGATCGGCACCCCGCGCGACTTGAAGTCGCGGACCATGGAGTAGACGCCCTGGGTCTTGGCGTGCGACCAGTTGTCGGTGTTGTAGTCGTTGTAGCAGAGCTTGGCGCCCGGGTCCGCGGCGCGGGCGGCGCGGAACGCGGCCTCGATCCAGTCGTTCCCGGTGCGCTGCAGGTTGGAGTCGCGACGCCCGCCCGAGGAGCCGTCAGCGAACGCCTCGTTGACGACGTCCCAGGTGTGGATCTTCCCGCGGTAGTAGGTCGCCACCTGCGTGACGTGGTTGAGCATCGCGTTGCGCAGCGAGGTGCCGGACATGTTCTGCATCCAGCCCGGCTGCTGGGAGTGCCACGCGAGCGCGTGGCCGCGCACCTGCTTGCCGTTGCTGCGGGCCCAGTTCACGATCCGGTCGGCGTTGCCGTAGCTGAACTGGTTCTGCGACGGCTCCGTCGCGTCCATCTTCATCTCGTTCTCGGCCGTGATCATGGTGAACTCGCGGTTCGCGATGGTCGCGTACGTCGAGTCGCTCAGCCGGTTCGCCGCGATGGCGGTACCGAAGTAGCGCCCGCTCTCGCTGGCCGCCGCCTGCAGGGTGCTGCCCGCTGCCGCCGCCGGCAGGGCCAGCGCCACGGACAGTCCGGCGACGGCGAGGCCGCCGATGGCCGCGGTCAGGCGTCCTTGTCGTGGGGTCGTCATTGATCCTCCTCGGTGGTGCGCTCGTCGGCTGATCGCCGGCGCCTCACCTTCCGGGGGTCGCTGACGCACGGTCAAGAGATGGGAGCGCTCCGGTACTTGCGATAACTCCGACGAAACGTTTCTTAACTCTTACGGGTGAATTGCACCGATGGAAACCTCACCGAATGGAGATCCATGAGGGATGAGTTCCTCGGCTGTTCGATCGCGCGAGTTGGACGGCGCGCGCAACTATCGGGCGTGCTCGAGGGTCAGCCGGTGCGGCGCGGCGTGCTCTCTCGCTCCACGATGCGCATGCCGGCGAGGTAGAGAACCGGTGCGCGGTCCGTCGCGCCCGGGTCGAGCCGTTCCTGCATCCTGCGACGGAGGATGTCGACGGCGACGTGCGCGATCTCCCGCCTGCCCGGGTCGACGGTCGTAAGGGTCGGCACGGAGTAGCGCGAGTCCTCGATGTCGTCGAAGCCGACCACGCCGACGTCCTGCGGGATCGCCAGGCCGCGCGACTGCAGCTCGTACATCGCGCCGATGGCCAGCGCGTCGTTGAACGCGACCACGCCGTCGACCGGGACGCCGGAGTCGAGCACGTCGGCCATCGCACGTGCGCCGTTGGCCCGGTGCCAGGCCTCGTCCGACCAGCCGAGCAGACGGGTGTCGACCTCGATCCCGCGCGCCTCGAGCGCCTGCTGGTACCCCGTGTAGCGCAGGGAGGCGGATCCGGCGGTCTCCGCGTGGAGCATGCCGATGACCGCGATGTGGCGGCGGCCGGCGTCGAGGAGGAGGTCGGTCGCCGCCCTGGCTCCGTCGATGTTGCGCATGGTGACGTGGTCGACGCTCGGCGAGAACATCTGCTCGCCGAGCAGGACGAGCGGGTAGTCGAGCGAGTCGAGGAGGTGGGAGTCGCTCTGGACGAGCGCCGCGGGGCTGAAGATCAGACCGTCGACGAGGCCACGGCGGGGCACCCGCAGCGCGGCGAGCTCGCCCTCACGCGTGAAGCCCGTCGGCTCGATGAGCACCTGCAGGCCGTGGCTGCGGGCTGCCGAGAGGATCTCGTCGGCGAGCTCGCCGAAGTAGGGCTGCCCGAGCTCGGGGACCGCCAGGCCGACCACGCCGCTGCGGCCGGAGCGGAAGATCCTCGCCGTCACGTTGATCTCGTAGCCGAGAGCGGCGACGGCGGCGAGCACGCGGTCCCGGGTCGCGTCCCGGACGTGGGGGTGTCCGCTGAGCACGTTCGACACCGTCTTCACGGACACGTCGGCGTGCCGTGCGACGTCGGCCATCGTCGCCACAGCCCCTCCTTCACCCTGCGCGCCGCAGCGTGGGCCCTCCACGACGCGGGCGGTCGCAACCTACCGGAGCCCGCGAACGCTGGGTCGTGCTCGCCGTTTACACCGGTGTAAAACGATTCGCAGTCTCGCTGTCGGACTCACGGGGCGACCAGTGTGAACGCTCACACGCCCGCACCCGAGGAGAGGTCTCGCATGACCACCACACCCCGACGAGCGCGACGAGCACTCGTCGCCGCGACGCTGTCGGTCGCCACGGCTCTGGCCGCCCTGTCTGCAGCCCTCCCCGCGCAGGCCGCGGCCAGCACGCTCGGTGCCGCAGCAGCCCAGAGCGGTCGCTACTTCGGCACCGCGATCGCGGCCAACAAGCTGAGCGACTCCACCTACGCGACGATCGCGAACCGCGAGTTCACCATGATCACGGCCGAGAACGAGATGAAGTGGGACGCGACGGAGCCGTCGCAGAACTCGTTCAGCTACGGGCGCGGCGACCAGATCGCCACGTGGGCCCGGAACAACGGCAAGCAGGTGCGCGGGCACGCGCTCCTGTGGCACGCCCAGATGCCGGGATGGGCGCAGAACCTGTCGGGCACCGCCCTGCGCACCGCGGCGATCAACCACGTCACCAAGGTCGCCACCTACTACCGGGGCAAGATCCACACCTGGGACGTGGTGAACGAGGCGTTCGCCGACGGAGGGTCGGGCGGTCGGCGCGACTCGAGCCTCCAGCGCACGGGGAACGACTGGATCGAGGCGGCCTTCCGCGCCGCCCGCGCCGCAGACCCCAACGCCAAGCTCTGCTACAACGACTACAACACCGACGGCATCAACGCGAAGTCGACCGGCATCTACGCCATGGTCCGCGACTTCAAGTCCCGCGGCGTCCCGATCGACTGCGTGGGTCTCCAGAGCCACCTCGGCACCACCATCCCGAGCGACTACCAGGCCAACATCCAGCGGTTCGCCGACCTCGGCGTGGACGTGCAGATCACCGAGCTCGACGTCGAGCAGGGCGGCAACCAGGCGAACATCTACCAGACCGTGACCCGGGCGTGTCTGGCCGTGGCCCGCTGCACCGGCATCACGGTGTGGGGCGTGCGCGACAACGACTCCTGGCGCACCGGGGCCAACCCGCTGCTCTTCGACTCGTCGGGCAACAAGAAGGTCGCCTACACCTCCGTCCTGAACGCCCTCAACGCGGCGACGCCGACGCAGAACCCGACGACGCCGAACCCGACACCGACCACGTCGACTCCGACGCCGACACCGACCTCGGGACCGGGCACCGGCTGCTCGATCGCGTACGCCGCACCGAGCCAGTGGGGCAGCGGCTTCACGGCCGGCGTCCGCATCACCAACCTCGGCCCGGCGCTCAACGGCTGGACCCTGACCTGGGCGTTCCCCGGCAACCAGACCGTGACGCAGGCGTGGAGCGCCGCCGTCACGCAGAGCGGCACCCAGGTGACCGCCCGCAACGTCGACTACAACGCGCAGATCGCCTCCGGCGCCACCGTCGAGTTCGGGTTCAACGGCTCGTACAGCGGCAGCAACCCGGCCCCGACGAGCTTCCGGCTCAACGGCACCCTGTGCAACGGGAGCGTCGGCCCGACGCCCACGCCCACGCCGACCACCAACCCGACCCCGACGCCGACCCCGACCGCCACGACCCCGACGGGCACCCTCCCGTCGACCTTCCGGTGGTCCTCCACCGGGGCGATCATCGGCCCGAAGCCGGACAGCACGCACAACCCCGCCTCGGTCAAGGACCCGAGCGTCGTGTACGCCGACGGAAAGTGGCACGTCTTCGCGTCGATCTTCGCGAACGGCGGCTACACCATGGTCTACACGAGCTTCTCCGACTGGTCCCAGGCCTCGTCCGCGACGCAGTTCTACCTGGACCGGTCCGGCATCGGCACGGGCTACCGGGCGGCTCCGCAGGTGTTCTTCTTCGCGCCGCAGAACCTCTGGTACCTCGTCTACCAGACCGGCGCGGGCGGCTCGTACTCGACGACGTCCGACATCTCGAACCCGTCGTCCTGGTCGGCGCCGAAGAACTTCTACTCCTCGCAGCCGCAGATCATCCGGGACAACATCGGCAACGGCTACTGGGTCGACTTCTGGACCGTGTGCGACACGGCGAGGTGCTACCTGTTCTCCTCCGACGACAACGGCCACCTGTACCGGTCGGAGACCTCCCTCGGCAGCTTCCCCAACGGGTTCACCAACACGGTGATCGCGATGCAGGACTCCGACCGCTACCGGCTGTTCGAGGCGGCGAACATCTACAAGATCGCCGGTCAGAACAGCTGGCTCATGGTCCACGAGGCCATCGGGACCGACGGCCGGCGGTACTTCCGGTCGTGGACGGCTCCGTCGATCACGGGCTCGTGGACAGCGCTGGCGGACACGGAGTCGAACCCGTTCGCCCGGGCCTCCAACGTGACGTTCCCGGCCGGCGCGTGGACCAGGGACATCAGCCACGGGGAGATGGTGCGCGCCGGCACCGACCAGGGCATGGAGATCAGCCCGTGCAACCTCCGGTACCTGTACCAGGGGATCGACCCCAACGCCTCGGGTGACTACAACACGCTGCCGTGGCGTCTCGGCCTGCTGACGCAGACGAACTCCACCTGCTGATCCGGTGCCCGACCGTCGGCCAAACCGGGCCGACGGTCGGGTTCGGCGCACTCACCTCCACACGACTCCGGCCTCCACCGCCACGAGCGCGGCCTGCAGTCGGGACGTGCACCCGAGCTTGGCCAGCACTCGCGTGACGTGCGTCTTGGTCGTGGCCTCCGTGACGTCGAGCGCGCGGCCTATCTCGGCGTTCGACATCCCCGCTCCGAGGCACGCGAGCACGTCGCGCTCGCGGGGGGTGAGCTCGTCGACACCCCGCGCGGGGGCGGGCGGCGGAGTCTGCGCGGCGACCAGGTCGGCAAGCAGGCGTCGGGTGACCTCCGGTGCGAGCACCCCGTCCCCGGCCGCGACCCGGCGGACGGCGTCGACCAGCTCGGCGGCGCCCACGGTCTTGAGCAGGAAGCCGACCGCGCCCGCGGCGAGCACCCCGCGGACGTACTCGTCGAGGTCGAACGTGGTGAGCGCGAGGACGTCCGCGAGGCCCTCGGAGACGATCGTGCGGGTGGCCTCGATGCCGTCCGTCCCGGGCATCCGGATGTCCATCAGCACCACGTCGGGCCGCAGCGCGCGGGCGTTCGCCACGGCGGCGGCTCCGTCGGCGGCCTCGCCCACGACCGTGATGCCGTCGGCGTTCTCGAGCATGAGCCGCAGACCCGCACGGATCGCCCCGTGGTCGTCGGCCAGCAGCACGCGCACGTCGGTCATGACGCGCGCCTGGGCAGCGATGCGCGCACGACCCACCGGTCGTCCGACGGACCGGCGTCGAGCGTGCCGCCCAGCGCCTCCGCACGCTCCCGCATGGTGAGCAGGCCGGTGGCGGTGCTGAGCGGAGGCGCGGCTGCGCGCCCCAGCGGGTTCGTCACGACGACCTCCACCGGGTCCCGTCCGCTGACCGCGACCTCGACGGGCGATCCGGGCGCGTGCCGGGCGGCGTTGGTCAGCGACTCCTGCACGATCCGGAACGCCGCCTGGTCGGTCGCCGCAGGGAGCGGGGAGGGCGCCTCGCCGACGACGACGACCTCCTGCCCGGTCGACCGTGCGGCCGCGACGAGCGCGTCGAGCCGGGCCAGGCCCGCCGGGGCGGCGACGGGGTCCGGCCGGCCGCGCAGGACCAGGATCATCGACCGCATCTCGGCCAGCGCGTCGAGCGCACCGGCGCGCACGGTCCGCAGCGTCGCCCGGTCGCGCTCGGCGTCGGGCGGTGCGGACAGCGTGGCCGCCGTGTGGATCGCGACCGCCGAGAGGTGACCCGCGACGACGTCGTGCAGGTCCCGGGCCATCCGTGCCCGCTCCTCGCGCACGGCCGACTCGCGGTCGAGGTCCGCGATCCGGAGCGCGTCGGCCGCGACCTCCCGGGCAAGGTCCGCGCGCTCACGCTCCAGGTCGGCCCGCCGGCTCTCCAGCTCCGCGAGCTCGGTGCGCTGCCGCACGTCGGACGCCCACCACAGCGGGGTGCCGTAGATCGCGACCGCCTGGAGCAGCACGACCACCGCCTCCCGCGGGGTGCTGCCGGTCGCGAGCATCGCGACGGGGCCGGCGACGCTCACGACGACGACGCACCAGACGATCCGGCGCCGCACCCGCGGCGGTGTGAGCAGCGCCGCGGTGTAGATCGCGTCGAAGAGCACCACGAAGATCGCGATGCCCCCGCCGAGGTAGCCGTCGAGCGCCGCGAGCGCAGCGACCACGACGAGCGTCAGCACCGGGTGCCGCCGCTTGGCCAGCAGCGTGGCGGCCGCGCACGTGAGGATCAGCAGGTGCCACCACACGGCATACCGCTCGAGCACGGTGCCGTCGAGCGCGTCGGGAGGGCGTCCGGCCAGACCGAGCATCGCCAGCACGACGCCGAGCAGGACGAGGCCGGCCGCGACCACGCGGTCGTCCTGCACCCTGGCGCGCAGGACCCGTCCCATCCGGTCATCCCAGCACACCGTCGCCCCGCGGAGGTCGTCCGAAGGATGTACGCGGACGTGCGGCCAACGCCCGACGCGGACGCACCGGGACCGGGGACACCGTGGGCGCATGATCGACGTCATCACCGCGAACCCGGTCGCCGCCCTCGTCGTCGCCTGCGAGATCGCGTTCTGGGTGTTCCTCGCCGCCGCCGTCGTCGCGCGCTACGCCCTGCACTGGCGCCGCACGTCCACGGTCCTGCTGCTGTGCGAGCCGCTGCTGGAGGTGGTCCTCCTCGTCGCCACGGTCGGTGATCTGCTGCGCGGCGCCGAGCCCACCTGGACGCACGGGCTCGCGGCCCTCTACCTGGGCTTCACCGTCGGGTTCGGCACGCTGACCGTGCACACGGTCGACGCGTGGGTGGCCTACCGGTTCGCCGGAGGTCCACCGCCCGTGCCCCGGCCGCGCGAGGGTGCGGCGGTGCGCAGCCACGAGTGGCGGATGTGGGGCCGCGTGGTCGTCGCATGGCTGGTGTCGTGCGGAGTCCTGGGGGTGCTGATGCTCGTCGCCACCGCGCCCGACCAGCGCGAGGTGCTGGCGGGCTGGGCGGGGCGTGCGTCGCTCGTCCTGGTCGCGTGGCTGGTGTTCGGGCCGGTCTGGACCGAGGTGTCGTCGCGGGCCAGGCCCGAGAGCGTCAGCGCTCGGTAGAGAACCCGCCGAGCTCGCTGACGTCGTCGTGGCGGAGCTCGAACCAGACCGCCTTCGCGGCGTCGCCGTCCTCCTCGACCGTCCCCCAGCTGCTCGACAGCCGGTCGACGAACATGACGCCCCGGCCCCCGAACGCGGTCGGCGGCGGGTTGCGCACCACCGGCACCTCGCGGACGCCGTCGGTGACCTCGACGCGCGTGCGCTCGTCGTCGACGTGCACGCGCAGGGTCACGGGCGGGTCGGCGTGCGCGACGGCGTTGGTGACCAGCTCGCTGACCAGCAGGACGAGCAGCTCGAGCCGCCCGTCGTCGACGCCGGCCTCGGACAGGCGGTCCCGTGCCCAGTGACGTGCGGGCGCGATCGCGGAGAGCGAAGGCGACACGGCCGTCTCGGCGTACATCGGGAGCCTCCCGGGGAGTGGGGGAAGGGCCGCATCGGCCCCCCGTCGGTGCTGGCCACGGTTGTGCACAACTGATGATTCGGCAACCTGAACACCGCTCCCGCGCCGGTTTCTCGCCCCCGCGGCTGGGACGATGGGCGGGTGCAGACCTCTTCGACCCCGTCCGGCGCGGACGTTCCCGCACGTCAGGCGCCCTCGAGCTCCCAGATCCGGCGGTGGCGGCAGTACCTGGCCGACGAGCGCGCGGAGGCGGCGGTCTACCGGGACATCGCGTCGCGGCGTACGGGCGAGGAGCGGGAGATCCTGCTGGCGCTGGCCGAGGCCGAGGGCCGCCACGAGCAGCACTGGCTGGACCTGCTCGGTGACGACGTCGGCAAGCCGCGCCGGGGGGACTACCGGACCCGCGTGCTCGGGCTGCTCGCCCGCCGGTTCGGTTCGGTGTTCGTCCTCGCCCTGGCGCAGCGGGCGGAGGCGCGCGGGGGATACGACGGCGACGCCGACGCGACACCGACCATGGCGGCCGACGAGGCGATCCACGAGGAGGTCGTCCGCGGCCTGGCCACCCGGGGGCGCAACCGGATCTCGGGCACGTTCCGCGCGGCCGTGTTCGGTGCCAACGACGGTCTGGTGAGCAACCTCGCCCTGGTGCTCGGCATCGGGGCCAGCGGGGCGGCCACGTCGATCGTGCTGCTGACCGGCCTGGCGGGTCTGCTGGCCGGCGCGCTGTCGATGGCCGCGGGGGAGTACGTGTCGGTGCGTTCGCAGCGCGAGCTGCTCGAGGCCTCCCGACCCGGGCAGGCGGCCCGCGCGGCGCTGCCGTACCTCGACGTCGACGCCAACGAGCTCGCCCTGGTCTACCGCGCCCGCGGCATGGATCCGGTGCAGGCGCAGGCCCGGGCCGACGAGCGGCTGCGGACCCTGGGGGATCCGGCGTCGACCGCCCCGGCGGGCACCGAGGAGGTCGACGAGCACGAGGCCGTCGGCACCGCGTTCGGCGCGTCGGCGGCCAGCTTTTGCTTCTTCGCGTCGGGCGCGGCGATCCCGGTCCTGCCGTACCTGCTGGGTGCCGAGGGCCTCACCGCGGTGGTGTGGGCGTCGGTGCTCGTGGGGCTCGCGCTGCTGACCACGGGCGCGACCGTCGGGGTGCTCTCGGGTGCGTCGCCGATCAAGCGAGCGCTCCGTCAGCTGGCCATCGGCTACGGCGCCGCAGCGGCGACCTACCTGCTCGGGCTGGCGTTCGGCGCGACGGTGTGACGCCCATCATGTGAGCAAGGTTTGGTCATCCTTACTTAGTGCAGGCTAACCTCACCTCGTGACCCCGTCTGAGCAGGACGCCCTCCGCGGCGACCACCTCACCCTCGCCTACCACGGCACCGTCGTGGTGACCGCCGCGGACCTGTGCCTCCAGCCCGGTCAGGTGACCGCGCTCATCGGGCCCAACGGCTCCGGCAAGTCCACGCTGCTGCGCGCGCTCGCCCGGCTGCACGCCCCGCAGCAGGGCACGGTCAGCCTGCCGGACGCCCCCGACGCCCACGCCCTGTCCGCCAAGGACTTCGCGCGCCGGGTCACGCTGCTGTCGCAGTCGCGGCCGACGCCCTCGGGGGTCAGCGTCCGCGACGTCGTCGGCTACGGCCGGCACCCGTACCGCGGCCGCTGGCGCCAGAACGACGCCGACGGCCCCCGCGCGATCGCCTGGGCGATGGAGGTCACGGGCGTCGGCCCGATGGCCGACCGCGGTGTCGACGAGCTCTCCGGCGGCGAGCTGCAGCGCGTGTGGCTGGCCACCTGCCTGGCCCAGGACACGCGCGTCCTGCTGCTCGACGAGCCCACCACGTACCTCGACCTGCGCTACCAGGTGGAGATCCTCGACCTGGTGCGGGACCTGGCCGACGACCACGGCGTCGCGGTCGGCGTCGTCCTGCACGACCTCGACCAGGCCGCGGCCGTGGCCGACCACGTGGTGCTCCTGCGCCAGGGCGTGGTCGTCGGCTCCGGCCGGCCCCACGAGGTGCTCACCGCCGACGCGCTCACCGAGACCTACGGCATCCGCATCGACGTGGTGCGCGACGAGCACACCGGCCGCGTGCACACCCGGCCGGTCGGCAAGCACACGCACCGCCAGCACCTGACCACCGTCTAGTCCCCCTGTTTCGCCTACCTCTGAGGACACCCCTGTGCGCAAGACAGCCTTTCCCGCCCTGCTCGCCGGAGCAGCCCTGCTCCTGGCCGCCTGCGGCACCACCGAGGACGCAGCGGACGCACCGGAGGCCTCGGCCTCCGAGTCCGCGGCCGGTGGGCCGATCACGATCACGGACGACCGCGGCACCGTCGAGCTCGACAGCCCCGCCACCAAGGTCGTCTCGCTCGAGTGGGGGCTGACGGAGAACCTGCTCACGCTCGGCGTCACGCCGGTCGGCGCGGCGGACGTGACGGGCTACAACACGTGGGCCACCGTCGTGCCGCTCGACGGGTCGACGCCGGACGTCGGCTTCCGCGGCGAGCCGTCGCTGGACGCCATCGCCGCCCTGGAGCCGGACCTGGTGGTCACCACCACCGACCTGCCGGCCGAGGTCATCGAGCAGATCGAGGCCGAGTACCCGGTGATCGCGCTGCGTGGCTCGGACGCGTCCGACCCGATCGGCAAGATGCGCAGCACCCTGGAGATCCTGGGCGAGGCCACCGGCACGTCCGACGAGGCCGAGGCCGCGCTCGCGGACTTCGACGCCAAGGTCGAGGACGCCAAGACGCAGCTCGACGACGCCGGCCTGGCCGGAGCCGAGTTCACCATGGCCGACGGCTGGGTGTCCGACGGGGCGGTCTCCATCCGCATGTACACGCCCGGGTCGTTCCTGGGCGGCGTCGCGACGGAGCTGGGCCTGACCAACGCCTGGACCGGCGAGGGCGACCCCGACTACGGCCTCGCGCAGACCGACGTCGAGGGCCTGACCGGCCTCGGTGACGTCCACTTCCTGTACGTCGGCAACGACACCGACGGCGGCGACGCGTTCAAGGACGGGCTCGCCGGGAACGCGATCTGGGAGCAGCTGCCGTTCGTCGTCGCCGGGAACACGGCCCGTCTGCCCGACGGCATCTGGATGTTCGGCGGCCCGCAGTCGGCGTCGGCGTTCATCGACGCTGCCGTCGCGGCCCTGACCGCGGCCTGACACCAGACCCGTGACCGTCGACGCACCGAGGGAGGCAGGATCCGCCGCGCTGGGCGTGGCGGATCCTGCCGCCGTGCCCGCGCGCACGCGCGGCGCGCAGCCGGGGCGGATCGTCGCCGTGTTCGCCGCCGCGGTGGTCGCGGTGGTGCTCCTGGCGCTCGTCGACCTGACGCTCGGCACCTCTCGCATCGGCGTGGGAGACCTGCTGGGCCTGCTCTCGGGCTCGGGTGACGACGAGGCCCTCGCGGTGCTCGTCGCGTCGCGCGCCCCCCGCGTGCTCGCGGCCCTGATCGTCGGCGCCGCCCTGGGCCTGTCCGGCAGCGCGCTGCAGTCCGTGGCGCGCAACCCGCTGGCCTCGCCCGACACGCTGGCGGTCAACGCCGGCGCCTACTTCACCGTGGTGCTCGCCGCGGTCACCGGGCTCACGCTGCCGTTCGCGGTGAACGGCGCCCTCGCGTTCGTCGGTGGCCTCGGGGCGGCCGCGCTGGTGCTGGCCATCGCCCGCGGCGGTGCGGAGGGACCCACCCGGCTGGTGCTGGCGGGATCGGCCACGATGCTGGCGCTCTCGTCGCTGACCATCCTGCTCATGCTCCTGTTCGAGCAGGAGACGGCCGGGATGTTCGCGTGGGGCGAGGGCTCGATCGTCCAGTCCGGCACGTCCAAGGTGGCCCAGGCGGCGCCGGTCGTGCTCGTCGCGGGGATCGTCCTCGTGGCCTGGGCGCGCCGCCTCGACGTGCTGGCGCTCGGCGACGACACCGCCGCCGTGCTCGGCCTCGACGTCCGGCGCACCCGCGTGGTCACCGTCCTGCTGGCCGTCCTGCTCGCCGCGCTCGCGGTCACCGTCGCCGGTCCCATCGGTTTCGTCGGTCTGACCGCGCCGGTCATCGCGCGACTCGTCGCCGGACGCGTCCCGGGGCTCGCCCGGCACCGGCTCCTCCTGCCGCTGGCCGCGCTGGCCGGGTGCGTCGTCGTGCTCGGCGCCGACGTCCTGCTGCGCCTGGCCGTCCCCGGGGTCGCCGGCGTGGCCATCCCCACCGGCATCGTCACCACCCTGTTCGGCGCCTCGGTGATGGTCTGGCTGGCCCGCCGCCTGCGCGACTCCGGTCCGGCCCGCAGCACCGCGTCGGTCGGCGCCCACCCCGCGACACGCGGCCGGGTGGCGCTCGTGGTCGGCGTGCTCGCGCTGGCCGTCGTCGCCGCGCTCGTCGCCGGGTTCCTGCTCGGCGACCGCCTGCTGCTGATGGGCGACGTCGCCAACTGGTTCGCGGGCGTCAGCGGTCGGCAGGTCAGCTTCGTGCTCGACCAGCGCACCCCGCGCGTGCTCGCCGCCCTGCTCGCCGGCGCCGCACTGGGCCTCGCAGGTACCACGGTGCAGGCCGTCGCGCGCAACCCGCTCGCCGAGCCGTCGCTGCTCGGCATCACCGGCGGTGCCGGCGTCGGTGCCGTGCTCGCGATCGTCCTGTTCCCGGGCGGAAGCTTCTGGGTCGTCTCCGCCGCAGCCTGCGTCGGGGCGCTGGCCACGTTCGCGCTCGTCTACACGCTGGCCAACCGGCGCGGGCTCAGCTCCGACCGGCTCGTGCTCGTCGGCATCGGGGTCTCGGCCGTCGCCACGTCGCTGATCACCCTGATCGTGGTCCTGACCAACCCGTGGAACACGACGATGGCGCTCACGTGGCTGTCCGGCTCGACCTACGGGCGCACGGCGGAGCAGGTGTGGCCGGTCGCGGTCGCGCTGCTGGTCATCGTCCCAATGGTGGTCCGCTGGCGTCGGGACCTCGACGTGCTGGCGGTCGACGACGACGTGGCCCGCGTGCTCGGCGTCCCGCTGGAACGCACCCGGCTCGGCCTGCTGGTCGTCACCGCGTTGCTCACCGCGGCCGCGGTGTCGGCGATCGGGGTCGTCGGGTTCGTCGGCCTCCTGGCGCCGCACCTGGCCCGCTCGCTCGTCGGCTCGTCGCACTCCCGGGTGCTCCCCGTCGCGGCGCTGCTCGGCGCTCTGCTGGTGAGCGTCGCCGACACGCTGGGCCGCACGGTCATCGCCCCGGCGCAGATCCCGGCCGGACTGCTCACGGCCATGATCGGCACCCCCTACTTCATCTCCCTGCTGTGGCGGACCCGAAGGAGTGCACTGTGACTGTGACGAACCCGGTAGTGAGGACAGCCTCACCTTCCTCTACCCTGGGCGACGTGCCCGTCTCGGTCGAAGCCCCCGCGCTGCCCTTCCGCATGTTCGCCGTGCAGGTCGCTGCCGTGCAGACCATGTGCCCGAGCGTCCTGCGCGTGACGTTCACGGGCGAGGACCTGGACCGCTTCGCCGACAACGGGTTCGACCAGCGGATCAAGTTCTTCCTCCCGCTCGAGAACGCGCCGTACGACGAGCTGCTCAGCCTCGAGTCGAGCGCCGACTGGTACGGCCGCTGGCGCGCGATGCCCGACGACAAGCGCCACCCGATCCGCACGTACACCGCCCGCGGCGTCCGCCAGGACCGCAGGGAGGTCGACGTCGACATCGTCCTGCACGGCGACCTGGGACCGGCGTCGCGCTGGGCCCTGAACGCGGCCCCCGGCGACGACCTGGTGATCCTCGGCCCCAACGCCGAGGCCGACGGCCCGCACGGCGGCGTCGACTTCGTGCCCCCGCCGCACACCGACCGCCTGCTCATCGCCGGGGACGAGACCGCGCTGCCCGCCATCGCGGGGATCCTCGAGCGCCTGCCCGCCGACGCCCGCGGCGAGGCCTTGATCGAGATGCCCCTGTCCGGCGACCGCCTCGACCTCGCTGCGCCGGACGGGGTGACGGTCCGCTGGTACGGCCGCGACGGCCGCGCCCACGGCGAGCTGCTCATCCCCGCGGTGCAGGCCGCGTGCGCACGACTCCTGCCCGGCCAGGCGCCCGCGCCGGACGTCGAGCTGGAGGATGTCGACATCGACGAGGGGCTCCTGTGGGAGGTCCCGGTCGACGCCCAGGGCCAGCCCCTGCGGGCCGACGCCGCGCTGTACGCCTGGCTCGCGGGCGAGGCCGCCGTCATCAAGACCCTGCGCCGGCACCTGGTCGCCGAGTGCGGCGTGGACCGCAAGGCCGTGGCGTTCATGGGGTACTGGCGCGCGGGGCGCTCCGAGTCCAGCTGAGACGCTCGCGACCTCAGGCGCGCAGACGGGTGCGCCGTTGCGTGCCCTGCGTCTGCAGCACGTACCGGAACAGGGTGTCCAGGTCTCGCTCGACGAGACCGACGAAGCGGCAGCCGCACTGAGTCGACCGGCCGTTGGTCCGGTGTGACCGCAGCACTTCCGCGTCGAGTGCCACGACGCGGTCGCGGGCCGGGAACCGGAACGCGATCCGATCGCGTTCCGCGAGCTCCGCCGTCGTGGAGACGCGCATGCCGTGCGCACTGATGTCGAGCACGACGAAGGTGAGGGACCGGGTGTCGCCCTCGGGCGAGGTCACGACGCCGGTGCAGGTCTGCGCGATCCTGACCCGGGCGACCTTCCGCTTCTGCAGGGTGGACGTGAGCTCGAGGTCCGCGATCTGCATCGACGTGGCGCGGACCTTCGCCACCCAGCCGGTGTACCTGACCTCGCCGCGCACGTCGTCGAGGACCAGGACCTGGACGTCGTCACCGGCACGGAAGGCCCCGCCCGCGGCTCCGGGCTCGGTGCGCATCATCAGCGTCCCGTCGGCGCACGAGATGACGAAGCCGTCGAGCACGCGCCCCTCGGCGGAGAGGGAGCAGTGCGCGAGGTGGTGCATGGTCGGATCCGTTCGGTCGAGGTCGCCGTAGCCGCGCGGCGAGACGCGCCCCCGCCTCTCTGATCGGTGCGCGACGGCTGGGGGATGAGGGCGGATGCGGACCCAGCGGCGCGGCGAACGAGTGACGGGCTGCCCGTAGCATCGGCAGGTGCCCCCCAGATCGCCGCTGCCGGCACGTCACGGCCTCAGCGCCGCCTGGCTGCGGACCCCCGATCGCGACCGCTCCCGCGCGGACGAGTGGGCGACCATGGGCGACTGGCTACGGCACCGGCTGCCCGAGTACGTCGACGTCGCGGAGATGCTGGAGGCGCAGCGCTTCGTCGACGAGGACGGCCGCCCGGTGCTCGCCACCGACCCCTACGCCCCGCACCGGTTCGTGTGGTTCCACCGCGACCTGCGCGACGAGCCGGAGGTGACCGCGCCGATCCACGTGGTCCACCGCGACGAGCGCCTGGTGGTCGTCGACAAGCCGCCGTTCCTGTCCTCGATCCCGCGCGGCCGGCACGTGATGCAGAGCGTCGTCGTCCGGTTGCGCGCCGAGCTGGACCTGCCGGACCTGTCCCCGCTGCACCGGCTGGACCGGGTGACGTCGGGCCTGCTGATGCTGGCGACCGAACCCCGGTGGCGCGGGCCGTACCAGTCCCTGTTCGAGCACAAGGCGGTGGACAAGACGTACTGGGCGTTGGCGCCGCTGCGCGAGGACCTGGTCCTCCCGGTCGTCGTCCGCAACCACCTCCGCAAGGAGCGCGGCGCCTGGCAGGCAGAGGTCGTTCCGGGCGCCCCGGTGAACGCGGAGACGCTGGTCGAGCTCGAGTCGGAGGTGGACGGTCGCGGGGTCTACCGCCTCGCGCCGCGCACGGGCCGCACCCACCAGCTCCGCGTGCACCTGCACGGGCTCGGCGTCCCGATCGTCGACGACCCGCTGTACCCGGTGGTGCAGGAGGTCGAGGTCGACGACTTCAGCCGTCCGCTCCAGCTGCTCGCCGGGGAGATCGCGTTCACCGACCCGGTCGACGGCACCCCGCGACGGTTCCGCAGCGTCCGGCGCCTCCCGCTGACCGCGGAGGGCTGACGTACCCTCGTTCTCGTGGCCACGTTCTCCGCCGTCACCCGGCAGCACATCCTCCAGGCCATCGCCGAGTACGACTCGCGCGGCGGCGACGACTTCCTCGGCGTCTACGGCTTCGCCCCGGGCGGGTACCCGCTCCTGCACGAGGGGCGCAGCTACGACTCGACCGCGATCCTCGGGGTCGCGCACCGGTACGCGACCGGCAGGCTCGCGAGCGCGGACGAGGTCGGCACGGGCGGGTCGGCGGTCCTGCGCAAGCGCGGGTTCGACGTGACCGAGCCGCCGTCCGTCCGCCGCGCGCCCGTCGCCCCGGTGCGGCGCGCACCGGCCACCCGGCGCGCCACCGCAGCCCCCGAGCGGGTGGCCGCGATCTGCCCGACGTGCGCGATGGTGCTCCCCGCGACCGGCATCTGCGACGACTGCGGCTGACGGCCCGACGACCGCCAGCCGCTCCCGTCACAGCAGCGAGCGGTAGAGGTCCTCGATGTCGGCGACCGACGCCTCGCGCGGGTTGCCCCCGGCGCAGACGTCCTCGAAGGCCGCCTTGGCCAGTGCCGCGACATCGGCCTCGGTGGCGCCGACCTCGCGCAGAGCGGTCGGGTTGCCCAGCTGCCGGGTGAGGGCGGCGACGGCAGCGACCGCGGCGGAGCGGGCGTCGTCGAGGGGCATCGTCCGGGCGTCGGCGACCCCGAACGCCGCGGCGATGTCGCGGTACTTCTCCCCGCTGGCCGACGCGTTGAACGCCATGACCGGCGCGAGCAGGATCCCGTTGGCCACGCCGTGCGGTGCGGAGTAGAACGCGCCGAGCGGGTGCGCCATGGCGTGCACCAGGCCGAGGCCGACGTTCGAGTAGCCCATCCCGGCGACGTACTGGGCCAGGGCCATGCGCTCGGCCGCGGCCTCGTCGCCGTCCGCCGCAGCCGCGAGCGACGTGGCGATGACCTGGATGGCCTTGAGGTGGAACAGGTCCGACAGCTCCCACGCGCCCTGCGTGATGTAGCCCTCGATCGCGTGCGTGAGGGCGTCCAGGCCGGTGGCCACCTTGAGCGAGCGGGGGGCGGTGGCCATCATCTGCGGGTCGACGACCGCGAGCACCGGGATGTCGTGCGGGTCGACGCAGACGAACTTGCGCTGCCGCTCGACGTCGGTGATGACGTAGTTGATGGTCGTCTCGGACGCGGTGCCGGCCGTCGTGGGGATCGCGATGATCGGGACGGACGGGTGCTTCGTCGGCGCCACGCCCTCGAGCGAGCGGACGTCGGCGTACTCGGGGTTGGCCGCGATGATGCCGACCGCCTTGCACGTGTCCTGGGGCGAGCCGCCACCGATCGCGACGAGCACGTCCGCGCCCGCGGCGGCGAAGGCCGCCACGCCCGCCTGCACGTTCTCGATCGTGGGGTTGGCCTGGACCTCGCTGTAGACCTCGTACGGGAAGCCGGCGGTGTCGAGCAGGTCGGTGACGCGCGCGGTCACGCCCGTCGCGACGAGGACCGCGTCGGACACGACGAACGCCTTGGTGAACCCGCGCCGGGTGAGCTCGTCGGGGACGACCTCGATCGAGCCCGGGCCGAAGTACGCCGTCTGGTTCCAGATCATGCGGTGCGACATCGTGCAGCCTCCTTCGTGGCGTCGTCGATGACGCCGTGAATCGATTCAGGCTCCATCCAAGCGCGCACAGCCCCACGTCGTGCAGGGCACAAGGTCCTGGTCTCGTCAGGTGTGCAGGGTGGTGGCCCACTCGCGGGCGCGGTCGGTCTCGCCCTCGGTCAGCGGCCCGGCGGTGCCGGCGACGACGAAGTCGGTGCCCTGCTGCGCGCTGAGCCCGCGGCGCCGCAGCAGCTTGGCGGCCGCCTTGCTGGCGGAGCCCGAGAACCGACCCTCGACCTTGGTCGCGAACGTGACGACCGGCGTGCTCGACGCCTCCAGGGCCCCGATCCACTCGCGCAGGCCGGAGCTCACGGGCTGCGCCCCGCGGTCGACGGCCGACGCGCGCGACCTGTCGGTCGGCAGGCCGAGGTTGTGCGTCGGCGCCCCCGCCAGGACCAGGTCGGCCCCGTCGAGGCGCGGGCCGGCCGATGCCGCGTCGACCACCTCCACCTCGGCGCCGTCCTCCCGCAGCCGCTCGGCGACGGCGCGGGCGATGGCATGGGTGTTCCCGAACAGGGACTCGACGACCACCAGGACGCGCACGTCAGCCCACCTGCCATGCCGGGTTGCCGGCGGTGACGGCCTCCAGCGCGTGCCCGAGCACGACCACCGCCGAGACCAGCGTCGTCACGGCGAGCACGCCGACGACCGCGGCCCACCAGCGTGCCGCGGTGCCTCCGGCGGGCCGCGTCGGGCGCAGCGGTCCCCACACCGTGGCCAGCGTCGAGGCGAGCAGGAAGAACACCGAGGTGGTCACGGCGTCGGAGCCGTGGCCGTGCGCCTGTGCGGCCAGCACCTCCTCGCTCGAGCCCAGGGACTCGACGGCGGTCAGCAGCGTCTTGCCCGCCTCGCCGGCGAACACGATCGTCGTCATGGCCAGGACGCCCAGCACGACGACCGGCCAGCGCAGCGCGCGCCGGGTGCGGGGGACTCCGACGTAGACGAGGGCGGTCAGCGCGGCCAGCACGGACAGCAGCAGGGCGAGCAGGCCGAGGACGGCATGAGCAGGCACGGAGGGCTCCCGACGCGATGAGACACGATGTCTCATGCAGAATAGACATCATGTCTCAGCAGAGTCAACGGACGGGTAGTGCGGGCTCCCGCGTCATCGACGCCGCGGTCGAGCTGATCCGGCAGCGCGGGCTGACCGTCGGGCTCGACCACATCAGCCTCGAGGAGGCCATCGCGGCGTCGGGCGTGTCGCGGGCGACCGCCTACCGGCACTGGCCGACGAAGGCCGACTTCCTCCGGCAGGTCCTCCTGCGCGTGGTCCGCAACGCGGAGCTGGAACCCGAGTCCGACGCGGACATCGCGGCGGTCCGCGACCTCGTCGTCGAGCACCGCGGCGTCCTGGCCACGCCCGAGGGCAGGCGGACGCTCGTGGTCGAGAGCCTGCGGGTGGCCACCGAGAGCGACTTCGGCCGCATCGCCGGCTCGACCGCGTGGCGCGACCACCTGGCGCTCCGAGCCACCTGCTCGAGCCTGCCGCCCGGCGACCTGCGGGATGCCGTCGCCGCCGAGCTCGCCAGCTCCGAGCGGGCCTTCACCGACCGCCGCGCACGCGTCTACGCCCGGCTGCCCGCCGTCGTGGGCTACCGGCTGGTCCCCTGGCTCGACCCCGACACGGGGTTCACGCTCATGGCCGAGGCGACCGGTGCGCTCATGAGTGGTCTCGTCGCCCGCGCCGCCATCGTCCCGCCACGACCCCCGCGGCTCATGCGGGCGCTCGGCTCGACCACCGAGTCGCTGTGGACCACCGAGTCGTACGCGGTCGTCGCCACCGTCCTGTCCTACCTCGAGCCGGATCCCGACGTGGTGTGGGACGACGGCCGGGTGGAGTCCGCCATCGCCGGCTCGTTCGACCTGGAGGACGAGGCCCGGCGCCTGCGCACCCGTTGACCGGCTACTCGTCCCACACGATCGACGCGATCATGG
This sequence comes from Cellulomonas humilata, assembly GCF_013359775.1. Taxonomy (GTDB): domain Bacteria; phylum Actinomycetota; class Actinomycetes; order Actinomycetales; family Cellulomonadaceae; genus Cellulomonas; species Cellulomonas humilata. The sequence continues at coordinate 145,369 of NZ_JABMCI010000060.1, forward strand.
CCTCCATGTCCTCGTAGTAGCGCGCGTCCTGCGTCGGGTGGAGGTAGCCGAACGCGTAGGTGTAGCCGCCGTGGTCGACCAGCCAGTCCGTGAGCCGGGGTACGGCATCCGGGCCGAACGCGCGGTCCACGCGGACCACCTCGCCGAACGGTGTGGTCACCAGGGCGGGGTTCATGCTCGTCATGCTCTCCCGGTCAGCCAGCTGGACCGCGACGGCGGCGCGCGCTCCGCCCGTCTCCTCGACCGTGCCGGTGCACACCCACAACGCCGTGTGCTCGGGCGCGAGCCTGACCATGTACGTGCCCGCGCCGGGCGCGTTTCGGCTGTCCTGCGGGACCGGGGAGGAGAGCGAGAAGCCGGGGCAGTCCGCGAGTGCCACGTGCAGCGGGTTCGGCAGCGCGGAGGCCCCGTCGGCGGTCAGGGTCTCGGTCTTCCACCGGGCCGGGTTCGTGCCCGGGTCGTCGCGGGCCAGGAGAGCGATCACCGTGGCGCCGCTGGCGACGACGAGCGTGCCGGTGACGATGAGGCCGATGGTCGAGCTGCGCACACGTTCCCCCTCGGATCGGGGGAGAGCGTACGGGTGGTCAGGTGCCTGTCGGGGTCCTGTCACCCGTCCGGCCGACCACCAGCCGGTTGACCACGTAGAGCACCACGCCGATGGCCAGCAGGAGGCCGGCGCGCAGGTAGACGTCCGCGTCCCGGCCCGTCAGCGGTGACGCGAGCAGCAGGGACACCAGGGCGCCGAGCACGGGGATCCACGTGGGGGCGCGGAACGAGGGGCCGTCGTCGCCCTCGGCGGGCTCGTCGTCCGGCTCCTTGCGCAGCACCAGCACGGAGATGTTCACCACGACGAACACCAGCAGCAGGAGCAGGACGGTGGTGTCGGCGAGGCCGGCCAGGTCGCCGGTGCTCACCAGCGTGAGCGCGATGAGCACGGTGAACGCGATGGCCACGTACGGCGTCTGGCGCTTCTCGTGCACCCGGCCGAGGACCCGGGGCACGATGCCCTCGCTGGACATCCCGTAGACCAGGCGCGACGCCATGATCATGTTGATGAGCGCGGTGTTGGTGACCGCCAGCAGCGCGATGACCGCGAACAGCCCGGGCGGGAACGTCAGGCCCGCCACCTTGACCACCTCGAGCAACGGGCCGGTGGACCCGGCGAGCGTCTCGGTGTCCACGAGCATCGACGTCGTGAGCGCGACCCCGAGGTAGATGAGCCCGGCGATCGCGAGGCCGCCGAACAGGGCGCGGGGGAAGTCGCGGCGCGGCTTCTTCGTCTCCTCCGCCAGGTTGACCGAGTCCTCGAAGCCGAGCAGCGCGTAGAAGGCCAACGCGGTCGCGCCGAGGACCGCGATCCACGGCGTCCCGTCGGTCTCCAGCTCCATCGTGCGGCCCGGCTGGCCGTCGCCGCTGATCAGGGCCCAGGCGCCGATCGCGAGGATGACCAGCAGGCCGGTCGCCTCGACGAGGGTGAGCACCACGTTCACCCGCACCGACTCCGAGATGCCGATCAGGTTGACCGCCGTGATCGCGAGCAGGAAGAACCACGCGGCGGCCAGTGTCGGGACCGTGACGAACTCCGCCAGGTAGTCGCCACCGAACGCCCGGGCCGCCGCGGACGCGCTGGTGATGCCGGACATCATCACGGCGAACGCGACCATGAACGTGAGGAACGGGCGCCTGAACGCACGGTTGGCGTAGAGCGCGGCGCCGGCCGCCTGCGGGAACCGTCCCACCAGCTCCGCGTAGGACGCCGCGGTCAGCCCGGCCAGCACGAACGCGCACAGGAACGGGAGCCAGATGGCGCCGCCCACCTCGGCGGCGACCTTGCCCGTCAACGCGTAGATGCCGGCACCGAGGATGTCGCCGACCACGAACAGCAGGAGCACCCTGCGCCCGATGGTCCGCTTCAAGGGTGTCGTCGTGACTGCCTGGTCGCTCATCGTCGCCTCCCACAACCAGTCTTCTGCGCGGGGCTCCCCGGCGCGCGTCGACGGGGAACCTTGCCTACGCTCGGACACTCAGCCGAGTTCGGGAGGACTACGCATGATCAAGCGAACCGTGTTCGTCGCCGGTGTCTCTGCGGGGTACCTGTTGGGCACCCCGTCCGGGCGTCGGCAGCTGGAGAAGATCAAGGTCTGGGCCGGGGACGTCTGGCGGGACCCGCGCGTGCAGGGGTACGTCCAGGAGTACGAGGCGCAGGCGACCGCGTTCGCCAAGAAGCAGGGTGCCGCGGTGTGGGAGAAGGCCGTCGACACCGCCAAGGGCGCCGTGTCGTCGTCGACCACCAAGTACCCGACGGACGACTCGTCCCCGACGGTCGTCGAGCCGTTGCTGGACGCGGACGACGCCAACCCCGGGCAGCGGTGACCCCCACCCCGCTTCCGGCCGCTCCCGGTCAGGAGTCGGTCTGGGACTACCCGCGGCCGCCCGCGGTCGAGCCGACGTCCGAGCTGGTTGTCGTGACGCTCGGTGGCGTGCCGGTCGCGTCGACCACCTCGGCCGTGCGGGTGCTCGAGACCAGCCACCCGCCCGTGTACTACCTGCCGCTCGACGCCTTCGAGCCGGGCGTGCTGGAGCCCGCCGCGGGCTCGTCGGTGTGCGAGTTCAAGGGCGTCGCGTCGTACGTCTCCGTGCGCGTCGGGGGGCGGACCCTGTCGCGCGTCGGCTGGACCTACCCGGCGCCGCTGCCGGGGTACGAGGTGCTTTCCGACCGGGTCGCGCTCTACGCCACCGACCTGTCCTGCACGGTCGACGGCGAGGTGGTGGAGCCGCAGCCCGGCGGGTTCTACGGCGGCTGGATCACCTCACGGGTCGTCGGCCCGTTCAAGGGAACGCCGGGAACGCTCGGCTGGTAGTCGTTGACATGTGACTAATTGGTCACCTATCGTCGTCGGCATGGACGAGGACCTGGTGTTCAAGGCACTTGCGGACGCCACCCGTCGCCACCTGCTCGACCAGCTCTACACGCGTGACGGCCGCACGCTGACGGAGCTGGAGCAGGACCTCGAGATGACCCGGTTCGGGGTCATGAAGCACCTCAAGGTGCTCGAGGAGGCGGGCCTCGTCGTCACGCGCCGATCGGGGCGGGAGAAGCTCCACTTCCTCAACGCCGTCCCGATCCAGCTGATCCACGAGCGGTGGATCGACAAGTACGACGTGCTCGGCGCCGAGCGCCTGCACGCGCTGACCGACCTCAAGACAGCCCTGGAGACCACCATGTCCACCCAGACCGACACGGCCACCACGACCGTTCTCGTCAACCGCATCTGGATCAAGGCCGACGCCGCCACCGTGTGGAAGGCCATCACCTCGCCGGAGTGGAACGCCCGCTACGGCTACAAGAGCCCGTCCACGTTCGACCTCACGCCCGGCGGCGCGTTCACCACGCTCCCGTCGGCAGACATGGTCGCCTACGGCACCCCCGCCGACCAGCCGATCCTCGACGGCGAGGTGGTCGAGGTCGTGGAGAACTCCCGCCTCGTGCTCACCTGGCGCACGCTGTGGGACGACGAGGCCCGTGCGGAGGGGTTCACGCGGCTCACCTACGAGCTCGAGCCCCGCGGCGAGGGCGTCACGCAGCTGACCCTGGTCCACGACGTCACCGACGCTCCGCGCACTGCGGCACTCATCTCGGGCGACCTGCCGCAGTTCGGCGGCGGCTGGCCGCAGATCCTGTCGGACCTCAAGACGCTCCTGGAGACGGGCACGTCGCTGGAGGCCTGAGGGCTGTCGCACGGGCCGGTCGCTCAGGCGGCCGGCCCGTCGTCGCGCCCGGGGCCGCGAGTTCGTGAGTTCCCGCCGACTTCGGTTGCTAGAGCAGCCGAACTCGACGGAAACTCACGAACTCGCCGGGCGGCCGAGCAGGCGGAGGGCCTCGTCAGCGATCGCGGCCGGAGGGCCGGTGACCGGGACGTCCACCCCGTCCTCGTCGGCAGTCAGCGGCTCGAGCGCCGCCAGCTGGCTGGCCAGGAGGGTCGCCGGCATGAAGTGGCCGGTGCGCTCCGCGAGGCGGCGGGCGAGCTCGTCCGGTGGGACGACCAGGTGCACGAACCGCACGCGGCCCTGGGCCGTGCGCAGGACGTCGCGGTAGGACCGGCGCAGCGACGAGCACGTCACGACGGTGGATCCACCGGCCGCCGTCATCGCGTCCCGGATGGCGCGCAGCCACGGACCGCGGTCGTCGTCGGTGAGCGCCCGGCCCGCCCGCATGGACTCGACGTTGGCCGGGGGATGCAGGTCGTCGCCCTCGATCAGCGGGATCCCGAGGCGCTCGGCCAGCAGGAGCGCCGTCGTCGACTTCCCGGTACCGGACACCCCCATGACGACAAGGTGCTCGGGCTGGCTGGTCACGGTCGACAGCCTCCCACGGACGAGCGCGTCTCCTCGGGCAACTAAACTCGCCCGATGCCCTCGTTCGTCGTCGACACGACACCCCTGCGTGTCAGCCCGGCGTTCCGGCGGCTGTGGTGGGGGCTGTCGATCTCCAACCTCGGGGCGCAGCTGACGGTCGTCGCGGTCGGGCTCCAGGTGTACGCGCTCACCGGGTCGACCGCGTCGGTCGGCATCCTCGGGCTGTGCGCGCTGGTGCCGCTGGTGTTCTTCGGGCTGTACGGCGGGGCGATCTCGGACCACTACGACCGCCGCAAGGTCGCCCTGATCGCGTCGGTCGTGGCGTGGGCCGCGACCATCGGGCTGGCCGTGCAGGCGTGGCTCGGCAACTCGCAGGTGTGGGTGCTGTTCGCACTGGTCGCCGTGCAGTCGGGGGCGTTCGCGGTGAACCAGCCGGCGCGGTCGGCGATCATCCCGCGGCTGCTCGACCCGACGCTGCTGCCCGCCGCGAACGCCCTCCAGACGCTCGGGTTCAGTGTCGCGTTCACCGTCGGCCCGCTGCTGGGTGCGTTCCTGGTGGCCGCGTTCGACTACGGCGTCGCCTACACGCTCGACGCCCTGCTGTTCACCGCCGCGCTGGTCGCGCTCTTCCGCCTGCCGGCCCAGCCGCCGGAGCCCTCGGACACGCGACGCCAGCACGCGGGGCTGGCGTCGGTCATCGACGGGTTCCGGTACCTGGGCACGCAGAAGAACGTGCGGATGACGTTCGCGGTGGACCTGGTCGCCATGATCACCTCGTCGCCGCGCGTGCTGTTCCCGGCGGTCGGGCTGGTCTACCTGGGTGGGGGCGCGACGACCACCGGCGTCATGGCCGCGTCGGCGGCGGTCGGCGTCGGGCTGGCGGGGCTGTTCTCCGGCGGGCTGACCCGGATCCGCTGGCAGGGCCGGATCATCGCGGTCGCCATCACGGTCTGGGGCCTCGCGATCGCCGGGTTCGGGCTGGTCCTCGTCCTCGCCGGCCGGGCGCACCCGGACCAGGTGCTCTGGCTGGCGCTCGCGATCGCGGTGTTCATGCTCGTGGTCGCTGGGGCGGCCGACGCGATCAGCTCGGTGTTCCGGCAGACCATCCTGCAGACCGCGACGCCCGACGACATGCGCGGGCGGCTCCAGGGCGTGTTCATCGTCGTCGTCGCGGGCGGACCCCGGCTGGGCGAGGCGCTGCTCGGCGGGGCGGCGTCGAAGGTCGGCGAGGGCTGGGCCGCGGTGGTCGGCGGGCTGCTCTGCGTGGTGCTCCTGTGGGTGCTGGTGCGGACGCAACGTTCGTTCTGGGACTACGACGCGCGGCACCCGGTGCCCTGACGAGACCGCGACTGCGGCAGTTCGCCCGAGCGCGGCAGTCGGAACTGCCGCGCCCGGCGCAGAGTGCCGCGTTCAGGGCCGCGGCACGTTGCGGAGGTTCGAGCGGGCCATCGCCATGACCTCGCCCAGCCCGCCGCCGAGCACCTCCTTGCTCATGGCCGCGGTGAACCCCGACACCTGCGCGCGCGTGATCTTCGGCGGCAGCGACAGGGCGCGCGGGTCGGTGACCAGGTCGATCAGCGCGGGACCGTCGTGCGAGAACGCCTCGCGCAGCGCGGCCCGGATCTGCGTGGGCTGCTCGACGCGGACCGACGGGATGCCGATCGCCGACCCGATCGCCGCGTAGTCGATCGGGGGGCTGTCGGTGGCGTAGGAGGGCAGCCCGTCGACGAGCATCTCGAGCCGGACCATGCCGAGCGTCGCGTTGTCGAACAGGACGATCTTCACGGGCAGGTCCAGAGCCTTCACGGTGATGAGCTCGCCCAGGAGCATCGACAGGCCGCCGTCCCCGGCCATCGCGACCACGTGCCTGCCGCCACCGGACAGGGCCGCGCCGATCGCGTGCGGGACGGCGTTCGCCATCGACCCGTGCAGGAACGACCCGATCACGCGCCGGCGACCGTTGGGCGTGATGTACCGGGCGGCCCACACGTTGCACATGCCGGTGTCGACCGTGAACACGGCGTCCTCGGGCGCCTCCTCGTCCAGCACCACGGCGGCGAACTCCGGGTGGATCGGCTGGGTGTGCTCGACGTCCTTGGTGTACGCGCCGATCACGCCGCTCATGGCCCGGTGGTGCTTCTTGAGCATCTGGTCGAGGAACCGGTGGCTCCTCTTCGGCTTCACGAGGGCGAGCAGCGCGGTGGCGGTCTCGCCGACGTCGCCGAGGACGACCACGTCGTTGCGTGTCCGCCGGCCGAGTCGCGTCGGCTCGATGTCCACCTGCGCGGTGCGGACGCCGGACGGGAGGAACTGGTCGTACGGGAAGTCGGTGCCCAGCAGGAGCAGCAGGTCGGCGCCCTCCATGGCCGACTGGCACGCGCCGTACCCGAGCAGCCCGGACATGCCGACGTCGAACGGGTTGTCGACCTGGATGACCTCCTTGCCGCGCAGGCTGTGACCGACCGGCGCGTTCAGCGCCCGCGCCAGGGCCAGCACCTCGGTGCGCGAGCCGCGCACGCCTGCCCCGGCGAAGATCGTCACCTTCCCCGCGGCGTCGATGGCGTCGGCGAGCGCGCGCACCGCGCCCTCGTCGGGCACCACCCGCGGGGCCGGTGGGGGAGTGAGGACGTCGATGCCGGCCTCGGGCGCGTCGAGGTCCGCGACGTCACCGGGCAGGGTCAGCACCGCGACGCCGGGGGCGCCGTAGGCGTGGTGGATGGCGGAGCGGATCACCCGCGGCGCCTGGGCGGCCGTCGAGATCATCTCGGAGTACACCGAGCACTCGAGGAACAGCCGGTCCGGGTGGGTCTCCTGGAAGAACTGGGTGCCGATCTGCGCGCTGGGGATGTGCGACGCGATGGCCAGGACCGGGACGCGGGACCGGTTGGCGTCGTACAGCCCGTTGATCAGGTGCAGGTTGCCCGGCCCGCACGAGCCGGCGCACACGGCCAGCCGACCCGTGAGCTCGGCCTCCGCGGCGGCCGCGAACGCCCCGGCCTCCTCGTGCCGCACGTGCACCCACGCGATGTCGACGCCGTCCTCGCGCGCCCGCCGGACGGCGTCGACCACCGGGTTCAGGCTGTCGCCGACGATCCCGTAGATGTGCCGCGCACCGGCGGCGACCAGCTGGGCGACGAGCAGGTCGGCGATGGAGCGACGTCGTGCCACGGGGACCTCCGGAGGTGGTGGGCGGTCTCCCATGGTCAGCCCGAGCCGCCGACCTCGCACGGCCGGGCGTGGTGTCAGTCGAGGGCCGTGACGTACCGGGTGGCGGTGTCGAGGGCCGTCGCGACAGCCTGGCCGGGGGTGTCGCCGACCACCTGCACGCGGATGACGAGGCTGTCGCGCGCGGCCCAGAGGAGCGCCGTGGAGTAGGGGTCCGCGGCGACGCTGCCGTCGTCCTGGAACGACGCCTCGTCGCGCGAGAGCACCCACGCCGTCCAGCCAGGCAGGTCGACCTCCGCCACGCCGGCCTCGGAGACGACGGTCCGCGGCATGTAGGAGCCGTCGGCGTTGTCCACCCGGGGCGTCTCCTTGTCGGCGGCCCAGCCCTCGAGGTCGGCGGCCTCCGTCGCGACGGCGGTCTGCGCCGAGTCCGCGTCGCGCAGCTCGTAGACCTCGATCGCCCGGCTCGCGCCGCCGGCGAAGGGCAGCGCAACCGGGTCACCCAGGGCGAAGGCGTGGCCCGCCAGGGATGCGGCCCGCAGGTCGCCGAGCGCGGGGTTGCCGCACTGGGGCAGGGTCGGGCTGGCGGCGGTCTCCTCGGCGAGCTTGTCGAGGTACTCCTGCGCCTCGGGGGAGCCCGGCTCGTACTCGTCGCAGTGCGTGACGGCTGCGGTGGGCAGGAGCGTCCCGGTGAGCGCGGCCGTCGCCTCCTCGAATGTCAGAGGCGCGCGCGTCGGGGTCGAGGTGGCCGACGCTGACCCTGCCGGGTCGCTGCCGCCGTCCGCGGAGCACCCGGCGAGGACGACGATCGCGAGGGCTGCGGCGGCAAGGCGGGCGGGATGCATCCGCCCATCCTCACCTACCTGCGGGCGCGCCCACGTCGTCTCGTCCGTGGAGGGACGCGAGCGCCGCGTGCAGGTTCGCCGTCACCGCCGCGCGGTGCGGCTCCACCCAGTCGCCGTCGAACTTCCGGGGCGTGATCTCGATCATCATCACCAGGCAGAGCCGCATCCGGTACAGCTCCAGGCGGGCCCGGGCGGACGGGCTGTCGACGTCGAGCGGGCCGTAGCCCTCGAGGACTGCGGGCGTCCCGGGCTCGCGGCCCATCGGGTCGATGCCGACGAGGTCGGCCAGCGGGTCGCCCCAGAACGCGCGCTCCGGGTCGATGATCCCGACGACCTCACCGGTGACGGGGTCGACGAACACGTTCCCGGCCCAGAGGTCGGTGTGCACCAGCGAGGGACGGGCGACGTCGTCGAGCACGTGCCGGTGCGTCTCGAGCGCCGCGCGGACCTCGTCGGCGGGCACGGGCACCGACCACCGCGCGGCGTCGTCGAGGAGCTCGTCGATCATCGCGCCGAACGACGACGCCCACGACGACTCCTGCCGGCCGCACGGGTAGCCGTAGGCCGGTCCGTCGATCGCGTGCAGCGCCGCCAGCACGGCTCCGGTCTCCCGCTCCGCGCGCACGGTCCGGGGGTCCGACGACGCCGGCCCGAAGCCCGCGTCGACCCACGGCACGCCCGGCAGGTGGCTGACCACGAGCGCGTCGCTCGGCAGCAGCGTCCGGGAGAAGTCGGTGTGCAGCACCTGCGGCATGAGCAGCGCGGGCCGCTGCGCGGCGAGACCGTAGACGAGCGCCTCGGCGCGCAGCAGGTCGTGCTCGTAGGTGAGCAGACCGTCCGTGCCGACGGGCGCGGTCTTCACCACCACGCGCTCGCCGTCGGCCAGGGTCACCCGGTACGTCGTCGCGAACTGCCCGCCCGTGAGCAGCTCGGCGTCGGCGAGCCGGCCGATCGGGGCGACGAGCGAGGTCAGGGCGTCGATCACGCGTCGAGGGTACCGACCGAGCGCGACGGCTCGACGGACTCCGCGACCTCGCACGCCGCCACGGCCGCGCCGCCGGTCGCGGACGGCGACCCGGCCTCCACCGAGTCGTGCACGTGCTCGCCGGCGTCGCCGCGCAGGGTCCGCAGCGCGGCGAGCGTCGCGACGACGGCCGCCCCGGCGGAGACGACGACGACGAGGAACCCGGCGTGCGACCCGTTGACGTCGATCTGTGCCCCGGCCACCGACGACCCGATGGACACCCCGACGCCGAGCGACGTGCCCACCCAGGTCAGCCCCTCCGTCAGGCGCTCCCGGGGCACCAGGTCCTGCACCAGACCGTTGCCGTTGATGAGCGTCGGCGCGATCGCGAACCCGGTGACGAACATGACGGCGGCGAGCGCCACGAGCGACTGCACGAGGAAGAAGAAGCAGACGCCGATCGCCAGCGCGACCATCCCGGTGGCGAACCGCAGGTACAGGGGTCGCTTCCACACCCGCGTGCCGTAGAGCAGCCCGGAGATGAGCGACCCGAGCGCGAAGATCGCCAGGATGACCCCCGCGGCCCCCTTGGAGCCGGACTCCTCCGCGAACGCGACCGTGGCCACGTCGGTGGCGCCGAAGATCGAGCCCATCGCGACGAACACGATCGCCAGCACGACCATGCCCGGCCTGCGCAGCACGGACCCCTTGGGGCGCGGGCTGCCGACCGGCGCGGGCGGCGGCTCGGTGCTGCGCAGGGAGAGGAACCAGTAGCCGCCCACCAGCATGGCGACCAGGGGGACGACCAGCCCGGCCGACGGGGCGACGCTGGTGGCGAGCACGGTGGCCAGCACGGGCCCGACGATGAAGACGAGCTCGTCGAGCGCCGACTCCAGCGAGTAGGCGGTGTGCATCCGGTGCGGGTCCGCCCCGAGCACGCGGGCCCAGCGCGCCCGGACCAGCGACCCGAACGAGCCGATCCCCGCGCCGGTGACCACCGCGGCGGCGTACAGCCACGCCTCGTGCGCCTCCTGCGACGCGGCGACGACGACGCCGACCAGCCCGACCGCCGCGAGGGCCACGGCGGGACGCATGACCCGGGACTGCCCGTGCCGGTCCACCAGCCGGGCCAGCTGCGGCGAGCAGATCGCCTGGGCGATGACGTAGACCGCGGAGACGCGACCTGCCAGGCCGTAGGAGCCGTAGATGGTGGACACCATGAGCACGATGCCGATGCCGACCATCGACATGGGCAGCCGGGCGAGCACACCGGCACCGGAGAACGCGAGGGCCCCGGGACGCGTCAGCACGTCGCGGTACGGCTGGAGCATGCAGTCAGTGTGTCATCAGGGCTACCGCCTGAGCGCGCCGTGCCCCACCATTCATGGCATGACGGACGTGCAGGTCAGCGACGCCCCCGACAACCACCGGTTCGAGGCGCGCAACCCCGACGGCGAGCTGCTCGGGTTCTCGGTGTACGACACCATCGGGACCACCGTGGTGTTCACGCACACCGAGGTGGACCCGGCGTTCGAGGGTCAGGGCATCGCGTCCACGCTCGTGCAGGCCGCCCTCGACTCGGTCCGCGCCAGCGGGCGGGACGTCGTCGCGTTCTGCCCGTACGTGAAGGCGTGGCTCGGCCGGCACCCCGACTACCAGGACCTCGTGCGCGCGCCCCAGGGCTGACGCGCTACGCCCCGAGCGCCGCCGACACCACGTCCTTCGCCTCCGCCTGCACCTGCGCCAGGTGCTCGGCGGACACGAACGACTCGGCGTAGATCTTGTAGACGTCCTCCGTGCCGGACGGCCGGGCGGCGAACCACGCGTTCTGGGTCGTCACCTTGAGCCCGCCGATCGCCGCGTCGTTGCCGGGTGCGTTGGTCAGCCGCGCGGTGATCGCCTCGCCGGCCAGCGTGGTCGCGGTGACCTGGTCGGGGGTGAGCTTCGACAGTGTCGCCTTCTCGTCGCGGGTGGCGGCGGCGTCGACCCGGGCGTACCAGGACTCGCCGAACTCCGCGACGAGCTCCTGGTGGTGCACCGACGGTGACTTCCCGGTGGTCGCCAGGATCTCCGAGGCCAGCAGCGCCGGCAGGATGCCGTCCTTGTCGGTGGTCCACACGGTGCCGTCCTTGCGCAGGAACGACGCCCCCGCGGACTCCTCGCCGCCGAACCCGACCGACCCGTCCACCAGCCCGGGCACGAACCACTTGAACCCGACCGGCACCTCGAGCAGCCGCCGACCGAGCTTGGCCGCGACCCGGTCGATCAGGCTCGACGACACGAGGGTCTTGCCGATGGCCGTGCCGTCCCCCCAGCCCTGGCGAGCACCGCCGTAGAGGTAGGAGATGGCGACCGCGAGGTAGTGGTTCGGGTTCATCAGCCCGTCGGACGTGACGATGCCGTGCCGGTCGGAGTCGGTGTCGTTCCCGGTGGCGATGTCGAACGGGGCCGGGTCGCCCGACATGCGGCCGACCAGCGACGCCATCGCGTACGGCGACGAGCAGTCCATCCGGATCTTGCCGTCCCAGTCGAGCGTCATGAAGCCGAACTGCGGGTCGACCGACGGGTTCACCACCGTGAGGTCGAGTCCGTAGTACTCGCCGATCTCGCCCCAGTACTCCACGGAGGCGCCGCCCAGGGGGTCCGCGCCGATCCGGACGCCGGCCGCGCGGATGGCCTCGATGTCGATCACGTTGGCCAGGTCCGCCACGTAGGAGGACAGGTAGTCGTGCTTGAGCGTCGTGTCCGCCGCCAGGGCCGCCTCGGCGCTGATGCGCGGGACCGACTTCCAGCCGGACGCCAGGATGGCGTTGGCGCGGTCGGCGATCCACCCGGTGGCGTCCGACCCCGCGGGCCCGCCGTGCGGCGGGTTGTACTTGAAGCCGCCGTCGCGCGGCGGGTTGTGCGACGGGGTCACGACGATGCCGTCGGCCAGGCCGGGTCCGACCGTGCGGACGCCCTCGGACGTGCCGGCGCCGTTGTGCCGCAGGATCGCGTGCGAGACGCCCGGGGTGGGCGTCCACGAGTCGCGGGCGTCGACGTGGACCTCGACGCCGGCCGCACCGAGGACCTCGAGCGCGGACCGCCAGGCGGGGTCGGACAGGGCGTGCGTGTCGCGGCCGATGAACAGCGGGCCGTCGGTGCCCTGGTCGCGCCGGTACTCGACGATCGCCGCCGTGATCGCGACGATGTGCGCCTCGTTGAACGCCGTGTCGAGGGCGGAGCCCCGGTGCCCGCTGGTGCCGAACACCACCCTCTGCGCGGGATCGTCGAGGTCGGGCTCGCGGTCGTAGTACGCACCCGCGAGGGCGTCGAGGTCGACGAGGTCGGACGGCTGGGCAGGTGTTCCGGCGCGCGGGTCCATGGCCCTGATCCTCCCCTACGCCCACGGGTCCCGCACACCCCGGCCTGCCCCGACCGGTAACCTTTGCGCCATGGCCAAGAACTCGTCCGACTTCGTGCTGCGCCCGTTCGAGGGGCTCCCCGGTGAGCCCGACTGGGTGGCGCTCAAGGAGCTCGTCCCGGCGGCGACCGCGACCGCGCGCACCACCGAGGAGCACGGCTCCCACGACGTGCTGGTCACCACGGTGCTCCCGACCAGCTGGCCGGCGCTGCACCGCTCGGACGGCGTGATCCTGCTGGCGCTCCAGACCACCAGCAGCTCCAACGACGTCAGCCGCGACCTGGCGCACGCGCTGCTCGAGGCCATCGAGGTCGAGGCCGGCACCGCCGTCGAGACCATCGGGCTGCCCGAGCCGGGACCGCGCCTCCAGGACGTGCTGGACCTGAGCGTGCCGTTCGAGGTCACGGTGCAGGACTCGTTCGCCTACTGGCTGGCTCCCGACACCGAGCGGACCGCGGACCTCCAGGCGGCGATCGAGGAGGCCGACGCCGGCATCATCGACACGATCAAGCTGCCCGGGGCCGACGCCGCGTACTGGTGCCGGATGGGCGCCCGCGAGTTCCTGCGCTGGGCCCAGCCGCACGAGGAGCAGGTGGTGCTCGACGCCCTGGCCCGTCTGCACGCCAAGCGCGCGTCCGGCTTCGAGGGTGCCAAGTTCGTCGGCTACTTCCGCTCCGCCGGGCTGGTCGTCCCCGTGTGGGAGCTGGCCAAGGGCTCGGAGGCCGACGACATCGAGAAGCCGCTGGCCGCGTTCCGTCCCGCGTTCGAGGCAGCGCTCGCGGACACCTCGCCGCTGGACGCCAACGAGCGCCGCGCGCGCGCCGGGCTGGTGGCCCGTCAGGTCACCCTGCGCTGACGAGCGCGGGCCGCTCGGATAGATAGGGTGGCGGACGTGACGCGCACGGGCGGCAAGGCCGCCGACGACCAGGCGACGACGGCTCCTGCGACCCCAGCCGTCGACGGGGTGGTCGACGCGACGACGGTCTCGCCCCCGACCTCACCTGCGGCAGCGCGCAAGGCGGCCGTCGACGAGCGGAAGGCGGCCGCGCACAAGGCCCGCCAGCGCGTGGCCGTGATCATCCCCGCCAAGGACGAGTCCCGGCGCATCGCGGCCACCGTGCGCTCGGCGCGCGCGATCCCGCACGTCGACCTGGTGCTCGTGGTCGACGACGGCTCGGAGGACGACACCCAGCACGTGGCCCGCGAGGCCGGTGCGGTGGTGGTCCGGCACTCGCACAACCGCGGCAAGGCCGCGGCCATGGAGACCGGAGCCGCCGTCGTCGCCATGCGCGACGCCCCGGACCGCCAGCCCCGCATCCTGCTGTTCATCGACGGCGACCTGGGCGAGACCGCGGTCAACACCGCCCCGCTGGTGCCTCCGGTGTTCGAGGGGCACGCGGACCTGTCCATCGCGCTGATCCCGCCGCAGCCGGGTGCCGGTGGCCGCGGGATCGTCGTCGGTGCGGCCCGCCGCGCGATCGTGTCGATGACGGGCTGGACCCCGACCCAGCCGCTGTCGGGCATGCGCTGCCTGACCCGCGCCGCGTTCGAGGCGGCCACCCCGCTGGCCCACGGGTGGGGGGTGGAGACCGGCATGACCATCGACCTGCTGCGCCGCGGGTTCCGCGTCGTCGAGGTCCCCTGCGACCTGCGGCACCGGCCGTCCGGCACCGACCTGCGGGGCCAGCTCCACCGTGCCGCGCAGTACCGCGACGTGCAGCTGGCGGTCAACGCGCGCCGAGTGCGTCGCGCCGCCGGGGCCGTGAAGCGCACCGTGACCCCCGCGCAGAAGCCGCCGCAGACGCACCGCTAGTCCGCGCGCGCAGGTTCCTTCGCCGGCTCGGCGGGGGACAGCTCCCCGTCCGGTTCCCCCAGCCGCCACTGCGCGGCCGCGGCGACCAGGCACGGCACGGCGACCGCGATCCCCGTGGCGGGGACGACGATGCCGGAGTCGTTCATGAGGAACCCGACCGTCAGGGCCGCCGCGATCGCCGCGAACGCCGGCCGGAGCAGGGGGACCGCGCGGGTCAGGCCGGCCAGGGGGCTGCCGGTGCCCATCAGCTCGCCGCGCCGCGGCCGGCCGCCGACGACGACGAGCCAGGTGAGCGCGACTCCGCCGATGGCGGTCACCAGGTAGCGCCAGGACGTCAGCACCCGCAGGTTCACGGCGATCTTGCGGCCGACGACGTCCCACAGGCCGCCGTCGAGCACGGTGGCGAAGAACCGGCCGAGGTGCGTGCGGTCGGCCGCCGGCCGCATCCAGTCGAGGACCGCGAACCCACCGACCACCACGACGCCGACCAGCGCGATCAGCCCGATCCACTTCCAGCTGACCTTGCGCCCGCTCACCACGATGGTCAGCATCGCGAACGCGAGGATCAGGGCGGGCGGGCCACCGAAGTCGCTGCCCAGGCCCGGGGCGCCGTCGACGACCACGAGGATCAGACCGAGAGCGGCGACCACCGCGGTCGCGAGCGCGCGTCGTCCGCGCCGCAGGAGAGGGTCCGCGATCGCGACGGCGAGCAGCAGGCCGGCGGCCGTCAGCAGGGCGAACGCCTGGTTGCTCATCCCGTAGAACCGCGCGGCCAGGACCCGGTGGGCGCCCATCGGGGAGTCGATCACGAGCGTCGAGCCCGTGCAGGCGTCCACGACGAGCACCGCGACCGTCACCCCCGCCACCAGCCCCGCCGGACCGAGCAGGTTGCGCCGCCACGGACCCACCAGTGCGACGACGGTGATGACCGCGATCCAGCCCAGCAGCACCCACCAGAACGTGGTGACCGGCATGTCCGAGCGCCACCAGGGGACCGTGTTGGTGAGGAACGACGCGACCGGCGCGGCGGCGAGGGCCAGCGCGCCCACCTTCAGCACGCGCAGGGCGGGACGCAGCGGTGCGCGGTCGGAGCGGCCGGTGCGGGTGAGGATGATCGCGGCGGCGATGAACAGGACGGCCTGGATGAGCACCAGACGTGTCGAGTACGCCCCGCTGACCCGCGTGACCATGGTGGCGTGGCGCTGCACGTCGAGGAGGTGCGCGACGCGGGCGGTCGCGGCGGAGGTCGGCGGGCCGGGCAGGATCTCGGCGCCGCTCAGGGCCGCGGCGCTGTTGTCCAGCCCGATCCCGTCCAGCAGGGTCGGTGTCACGTCGACGGTCTGGATCACGCCCGCCTGCCGGGTGGAGCCGGAGGTCAGCAGGCTGTCGGCGTACTGCTCGCCGTTCGGCGCGAGCCCGGTGGCGGCGGCCAGCTGGAGCGCGGTGCGTCCGGAGTCCGCGAGCGACACCACCAGCACGGTCGCGCCGGAGCGCTGGGCGCCGGCGATCGCGGCGCCGATCCGGGCGTCGATGGCCTGCGCCTGGAGCGCCCGCGAGGGCTCGAGGATCGCGTCGGGCGTCGAGACCTCGGGGGGCGACGGCTCCTCGAGCACGTCCCCGGGCGCGGTCTCGGTGGGCTGCGGCGTGCTGGGTCGCGCGGTCGTCGCGTACCCGGGGTCGCGCAGCGAGCCGGCGTCGACGACCACCAGCTGCGAGGCGTCGAGGGCGTCGCGCACCGCCCGGGTGATCCCGAGGGTGCTCGTCGGGAGGACCTGGTGGGCGCCGACGGGGATCCCGTCCGTGTCGGCCAGCGCGATCGACGCCCCCGGTCCGATGCCGGTGACCGCGGAGCCGGCGTCGGCCAGCATGTCGCCGAACAGCCCGGGGGTGGCCCCGTACGACTCGGCGTCGGCCGCGGCCACGTAGTCGTCCCAGCCGGGCACCTGGCCGCTCTCGCCCGGGTCGCGCAGGGTGCGGCACGTGCCGTCGTCGGCCCGCACGTCCGCGGCGCGGGTGCCGGTGGAGACCGCCAGCCAGCCGTCGGCGGGGCAGGACCGGGACGCGACGCTCCGGGCGGCGACCAGGCCGATCGCACCCTCGCGGGACAGGCTCCACAGCGCGGGAGTGGTGAGCGTGGTGACGTCGTCCCAGCGCACCCCGGTGACGCCGACGAGAAGCACCGGCGGCGGGGGAGCGGGGTCGTCCGCCGCCTGCGCCGGCGTCGCCAGCAGCATCCCCGCCACGCCGAGCAGCAGGACGAGCACCACGCCGCGGAGCCGGGACGCGCGCGGGTGGGCAGGGGTCAGCACCGTTCCAGGGTACGGGCGCACTACCCTCGACCCCGGCGGCGCTGCGGGGTATCCGTGCAGCGTGCACATCATCTGCACGGGAGGGACGCCATGTCCGAGGGCCTACCGCGGTACGCCTACCTGGGTCCGGCCGGCACGTTCACCGAGGCCGCGCTCCGCCAGGTCGCTGCCGTCGGGGAGTGCGTCGACCTCCCCGTGGCCGACGTGGCCTCCGCCATCGACGCCGTCCGCACGGGCGACGCCGACTTCGCCGTGGTGGCCATCGAGAGCACGGTCGAGGGTGGGGTCACCGCCACGCTGGACAGCCTGGCCGCGGGCGACCCCCTGGTGATCCTGCGCGAGATGCTCGTGCCGGTGCAGTTCACGCTGGCCGCCGCGCCCGGGGTGCGGCTCCAGGACGTGCGACGCATCTCCGCCCACCCGCACGCGTGGGTGCAGTGCCGGCGCTGGCTCGCCCACCACCTGCCGTCCGTGGTGCACGTGCCGGCGACGTCGAACACGGCCCCTGCGGCGCTCATCGCCGCCGGACGGTCCGGCACCGACGCAGCGCTCGGCTTCGACGCCGCCCTCGTCCCGCCCGCCGCCGTGGAGTCCTACGGCCTGGTCCCGCTGGCCGAGAACGTCGCCGACAACGTCTCCGCGCAGACCCGGTTCGTGGTGGTGGGCCACCCCGGCGACGTCCCGCCGGCCACCGGCGCCGACAAGACGACGCTCGTCGTGCACCTGCCCGACAACGAGGCGGGCGCGCTGCTCGCCATGCTGGAGCAGTTCGCGGTCCGGGGCGTGAACCTGTCCCGGATCGAGTCGCGGCCCATCGGCGACGCGCTCGGCCGCTACTCGTTCTCCCTCGACGCCGAGGGGCACATCACCGACGAGCGCGTCGGTGAGGCCGTCATGGGCCTGCACCGCCGCTGCCCGTTCGTGCGGTTCCTCGGCTCCTACCCGCGGGCCGACGCCGTCGAGCCGACCGTGCACGTGGGCACCGCGGACACCGACTTCGTCGGCGCGCGCGCGTGGTTGCAGCAGGTCAGGGGCGGTACCGCGACCTGACGTTCAGGTCGCGGCCACCCGCACCACCAGGGCGGCGTGGTCCACCCGCGCGGACAGCTCGGTCACCCGGCCCACGATGTCGCCGTCCACCTGCACGTGCTCGCCGCCCTGCACCACCACGCGGACTTCCTGCGCGCGGGTGTGGTCGATGCGGCCGATCTTGGCAGGCAGGTCGTTGCGCACGCCCGCGCCCTGGAGCACCACCTCACCGAACAGCTGCGCCCAGCCGGCGATCCCGCCCCGCGTGTCGATCGCCGCGACGTCCAGCCACCCGTCGTCCACCAGCGCGTCGGGCAGCAGCGTGATCCCGCCGGGCAGCTTGCCGCAGTTGCCGATGAGCAGGCTGCGCAGCCGGGTGGACGTCATCGGCTGGTCGTCGAGCCGGACGTGCACGCGTGTGCGTCGGCCGTGCAGGTGCCGCATGCCCGAGACGAAGTAGGCGATCCAGCCGACCCGCGCCTTGAGGTGCTCGTCGGTGTCGGCCACCATCGCGGCGTCGAACCCGAGGCCCGCGATCACCAGGAAGATGTGGTCCCGCGGGAGGTCGACGTCCTCCGCGGGATCGTCGGCATCCTCGTCCTCCCCCTCCCACCGGTGCACCCGCAGCCAGCCGACGTCGATCGTGCGGTCGCGGCCCTCGAGGGCGACCAGCATGGCCGCGAGCGGGTCGCTCAGGGGCAGGTCCAGGTTCCGGGCCAGCAGGTTCCCGGTGCCCAGCGGCATGAGTCCCATGGGCACCCCGGTGCCCACCAGGCCCTCGGCCACCGCCCGCACCGTGCCGTCCCCGCCCATCGCGACCACGACGTCCGCACCCTCCGCGACGGCCTTGCGGGTCTGGCCGACCCCGGGGTCCGCGATCGTCGTCTCGAACCAGAGCGGCACGGGCAGCCCCTGCTCGGCGCACGCCCGCAGCACCGCTGCCCGCAGCGCCGGGACGTCCTGCTTGGAGGGGTTGGCGACGAACGCGACCTGCTGCCCCGTCTCGTCGACGTCCCGCGCCAGCCGGAGCGCCCGCTCGCTCGTCCCGGACCGCGGCGACTCGATCCGCCGCCGCAGCTCGCGCTGCCGCAGCCACAGGACGAGGACCAGCAGGAGCGCGGCGACCGCGGCCACGGCCGCACACACGGCCACCCACGCCTCCCACGTCATGGGCAGAATCTACGGGGCTCGCGACCCGGGACCCCCGAGCCCCGCTGGCCGCCGAGTTCGTGAGTTCCCGTCGAGTTCGGTAGATACAGCTCACGAAGTCGGAGCCAACTCACGAACTCGGGGCTGCGATGCCGCGGCGCGGAGCCGGTGCGAGGTGTCCGGTGCGGGTCTGTAGGGTTCTTGGGTGATCGATCTGCGGCTCCTGCGGGAGGATCCCGACCTAGTCCGCGCCAGCCAGGTGGCGCGCGGCGACGACCCCCACCTGGTCGACGAGGTGCTCGACGCCGACGCGCGCCGGCGCTCCGCACTGACCGAGTTCGAGACGCTCCGGGCCGAGCAGAAGTCCCTGGGCAAGCTGGTGGCGCAGGCGCAGGGCGAGGAGAAGCACGCCCTGCTGGCCCGCGCCAAGCACCTGGCCGAGCAGGTCAAGGGGCTGCAGTCCGACGCCGACGCCGCCGAGACGCGCGCCACCGAGCTGAGCCGCCGGATCTCGAACGTCGTCGAGGAGGGCGTGCCCGCGGGCGGCGAGGACGACTACGTGGTGCTCAAGTACGTCGGGGAGACGCGCGACTTCGACTTCCCCGTCAAGGACCATCTCGAGCTGGGCGAGGGCCTCGCGGCCATCGACACCGAGCGCGGCGCCAAGGTGTCCGGCGCGCGCTTCTACTACCTCACCGGCATCGGTGCGCGCCTGGAGCTGGCCCTGCTCAACGCGGCCGTGGACAAGGCCCTGAGCGCGGGGTTCACGCCTGTCATCACGCCGACGCTCGTCAAGCCCGAGGTCATGGCCGGCACGGGTTTCCTCGGCGCGCACGCGGACGAGATCTACCACCTGCCGGCCGACGACCTGTACCTGGTGGGCACCAGCGAGGTCGCGCTCGCGGGCTACCACATGGGCGAGATCCTCGACCTGTCGGCCGGCCCCAAGCGGTACGCCGGCTGGTCGGCGTGCTACCGGCGCGAGGCCGGCTCGTACGGCAAGGACACCCGCGGGATCATCCGCGTCCACCAGTTCCACAAGGTCGAGGCGTTCACGTACACGACCGTCGAGGACGCCGCCGACGAGCACCGCCGCATCCTCGGCTGGGAGGAGGAGATGCTGGCCCTCGCCGAGCTGCCGTACCGCGTGATCGACACGGCCGCCGGGGACCTGGGCTCCAGCGCCTCCCGCAAGTTCGACTGCGAGGCCTGGCTGCCCAGCCAGCAGCGGTACCTCGAGCTCACGTCCACGTCGAACTGCACCACGTTCCAGGCCCGCCGCCTCGGCATCCGCGAGCGCACGGCGGACGGCTCGATGCGCCCGGTGGCCACGCTCAACGGCACCCTGGCGACCACCCGGTGGATCGTCGCGCTCCTGGAGAACCACCAGCAGGCCGACGGCTCGGTGCGCGTCCCGGAGGGGCTGCGTCCGTACCTGGGCGGCCTCGAGGTGCTGGAGCCGGTGCGATGACCCGCTGCCGCCTCGTGGCCCTCGACGTCGACGGGACGCTCATGTCCTACGACGGCACGATCTCCGACGCCGTGCGCGAGGCGGTCCTCCAGGTGCGCGACGCCGGCCTGCAGGTGGTGCTGGCGACCGGCCGCGGCGTGCACTCCGCGGCGCCCGTGGCCCGGGAGCTCGGGCTGACGGAGGGCTGGGTCGTCTGCTCGAACGGGGCCGTCACCGCGCGCCTCGACCCCGAGGCCGAGAACGGCTACGAGATCGTCCGGGTGGTCACGTTCGACCCCGGCCCCGCGCTGCGCACGATCGTGCTGGAGCTCCCCGACGCCCTGTACGCGGTCGAGGACCTCGGCCTGGGCTTCCGCGTGTCCGCCGACTTCCCCGACGGCGAGCTGTCGGGGGACCTCGAGGTGGTCTCGTTCGAGGAGCTGACCGCGACGCCGGCCACCCGCGTGGTCATCCGCAGCCCGCAGAGCACGCCGCAGGAGTTCCACGAGCTGGTCGAGCGCGTGGGCCTGCACGAGGTCGAGTACGCCGTGGGCTGGTCCGCGTGGCTGGACCTGACGCCCGGCGGCGTGTCGAAGGCGAGCGCGCTCGAGGAGGTCCGCCAGCACCTCGGGGTGCAGCCGCACGCCACCGTCGCGATCGGTGACGGCGGCAACGACGTGCAGATGCTCCGGTGGGCTGCGCGCGGGGTCGCCATGGGCCACGCGCCCGAGGCGGTCCGGGCCGCGGCCGACGAGGTCACGGGCACCATCGACGACGACGGCGCGCTCGCCGTCCTGCGCAGCCTGCTCGTCTGACGTCGCCGTGGACCGTCCACGCTGCTGACGATCTCGTGCGCTCCGAGGGTGTTTCCCCACGATTTCCGTTGTCCACCTGCGTCGAGGTCGACCTGTGACTCAATCGTGACCGTATTGCCCGGTCCCAACGGTTGCGTCTGCTTTGCGTAAAGGCTTGCATCGCTTGCAAGGGTGCCGGGGAACCGCCGGCACCACACCGGAGCATGACGACGTGGAGGTCTCATGAACGGCACACGCAGGCGCCGCAGCTACGTGGCAGCGGCAGCGGCGGGGGCAAGTCTCGCGCTGGTTCTCACGGCGTGCTCGAGCGACGACGACGGCGGCGGTGGGGGCGACGACGCCTCGAGCTCGACCGACTGTGCGGCGTTCGAGCAGTACGGCGACCTCGAGGGCAAGTCGATCAGCGTGTACACGTCGATCGTCGACCCGGAGTCGGTCCAGCAGACCGACTCGTACATCCCCTTCGAGGAGTGCACGGGCGCGACCATCGAGTACGAGGGGTCGCGCGAGTTCGAGGCGCAGCTGCCCGTCCGTCTGCAGGCCGGCAACCCGCCGGACATCGCGTACATCCCGCAGCCCGGCTTCCTCGCGTCGATCGTCGCCGACTACCCCGACGTCGTCGTCGCGGCCCCGCAGGCCGTCATCGACAACGCCAACGAGTACTACACCGAGGGCTGGGTCAACTACGGCACGGTCGACGGCACGCTCTACGCGACGCCGCTGGGCGCCAACGTGAAGTCGTTCGTCTGGTACTCGCCGGCCGCGTTCGAGGAGAACGGCTACGAGATCCCCACCACGTGGGACGACCTCCTCGCCCTCACCGACACGATCGCGGCGGACTTCCCCGACGCCAAGCCGTGGTGCGCGGGCATCGAGTCCGGTGACGCCACCGGCTGGCCGGCCACCGACTGGCTAGAGGACGTGCTGCTGCGCACGGCCGGCCCCGAGGTCTACGACCAGTGGGTCACCCACGAGATCCCCTTCAACGACCCGCAGGTCCTGACCGCCCTCGAGGCCGTCGGCGGCATCCTGAAGAACGCGGACTACGTGAACGGCGGCCTGGGCGACGTCCAGTCCATCGCCACGGCCCCGTGGAACGAGTCGGCGAACGGCATCCCGGACCAGACGTGCTTCCTGCACCGCGCGGCCAACTTCTACCAGGCCAACTGGGACGAGGGCCTCACGGTCGCCGAGGACGGCGACGTCTACGCGTTCTACCTGCCCGGTGAGTCGGCCGACGACAAGCCGCTGCTCGGCGGTGGCGAGTTCGTGACGGCCTTCGCGGACCGTCCCGAGGTCCAGGCGTTCCAGGCGTACCTGTCCAGCCCGGAGTGGGCCAACGCCAAGGCCGCGGCCACCGGCCAGGGCTGGCTGAGCGCCAACAGCGGCCTCGACCCGGAGCTGCTCCAGTCGCCGATCGACAAGCTGTCGTTCGACCTGCTGACCGACGACAGCTACACCTTCCGGTTCGACGGCTCCGACCAGATGCCCGGTGCCGTCGGCGCCGACGCGTTCTGGAAGCAGATGACCGCGTGGATCGCGGAGGACCAGTCCGACGCCGAGACCCTCGACAACATCGAGGCGGCCTGGCCGGCTTCGTCCTGACCGGCTGACGGAACGGGGTGGGAGTCGTCGGCTCGGCGGCTCCCACCTCGGCGTTCTGGGCGTATCGTCCCGGAAGGCGCCACCTCGACGATGAGGGAAAGGGTGAGGAATGGACTGGTTCATCGAAGCGGACTCCGTGGGACACAAGTTCGCGTTGATGTTCGTCGCGATCCTGCTGTTCGTCGGAATCATGGGTGCGATCCTCTTCGGGATCGACAAGCTCAAGAGGGTCCCGATCTGGGTGGTCGTCGCCGGTTTCCTCGGCCCCACCCTGATCTTCGTGGTCTTCGGCCTGGTGTACCCCGGGCTCAACACGATCAAGCTGTCGCTGTACGACGCGAAGAGCAAGAACTTCGTCGGCCTCGACAACTACGTCACCGCGTTCACGCAGGACCAGTTCCAGACCGTGCTCCGCAACACGATGCTGTGGGTGGTCCTGGTGCCGATCCTCGCGACGGCGATCGGGCTGATCTACGCCGTGCTCGTGGACCGCACGCGCTACGAGTCGCTGGCCAAGACCCTGATCTTCCTGCCCATGTCGATCTCGCTCGTGGGCGCCAGCATCATCTGGAAGTTCGTCTACGAGTACAAGCCGAACCAGGGCAACATCCAGCAGATCGGCCTGGCCAACCAGATCCTGGTGTGGCTGGGGCTGGAGCCGTACCAGTTCCTGCTCAACCAACCGTGGAACACGTTCTTCCTCATCGCGGTGATGATCTGGATCCAGGCCGGCTTTGCGATGACGGTCCTGTCGGCCGCCATCAAGGCGATCCCCGACGACATCACCGAGGCGGCCCGGCTCGACGGGCTGCACGGGGTCGGCATGTTCCGGTTCATCACCGTGCCGAGCATCCGTCCCGCGCTGGTGGTCGTGATCACGACGATCGCCATGGGCACGCTCAAGGTCTTCGACATCGTCCGGACCATGACCGGCGGCAACTTCAACACCTCGGTCGTGGCCTACGAGTTCTACACGCAGAGCTTCCGCGCGCAGCAGGCCGGACTGGGCGCCGCGCTCGCGGTCATCCTCTTCGTGCTGGTGATCCCGATCATCGTCTACAACGTCCGGCAGCTCCGCCTCTCGGAGGAGATCCGATGACCGCCGCCTCCGCCCCGCTGCCTCCCGCCTCGCTGGTCGAGCCGGAGGAGGTGGACACCACCCGCAAGTCCACGAAGATGTCCCGCGCCGACGCGCGCGCCGCCGCCGTCAAGGGCAAGCTCAGCTCCCCGTGGACGTCGCTGATCGCCATCCTCATCGCGATCGTCTGGACGGTGCCCACGTTCGGCCTGCTGATCACGTCCTTCCGGCCGCGCTCGGAGATCCGGACGTCCGGCTGGTGGACCCTGCCGTGGAACTTCGAGCTCACGCTGGAGAACTACCAGGAGGCCCTGTTCGGCTCGTCGACCAGCCTGGCCACCTACTTCGTGAACTCGATCGTCATCACCCTGCCGGCGGTGATCATCCCGATCGCGCTGGCGCTGCTGGCGGCCTACGCGTTCGCGTGGATCGACTTCAAGGGCCGCAACATCCTGTTCGTCGCGGTGTTCGCGCTCCAGGTGGTGCCCATCCAGGTCACGCTGATCCCGCTGCTCTCGCAGTACGTGGACTGGGGGATCGCCGGGTCGTTCTGGGTGATCTGGCTGTCGCACTCGATCTTCGCGCTGCCCCTGGCCATCTACATCCTGCACAACTTCATGAAGGACATCCCGCCGTCGCTGGTCGAGGCCGCGCGGATGGACGGCGCCGGGCACGTGAAGATCTTCTTCCAGGTGCTCATGCCGCTGCTCACGCCCGCGATCGCGTCCTTCGCGATCTTCCAGTTCCTCTGGGTGTGGAACGACCTGCTGGTCGCGCTGACGTTCGCCGGCGGGACCACCGACGTGGCACCGCTGACCGTGCGCCTGGCGGAGCTGAGCGGGACGCGCGGGTCGCAGTGGCAGCTGCTGTCGGCGGGCGCGTTCATCGCCCTCGTCGTGCCGCTGATCGTGTTCCTGTCGTTGCAGCGGTACTTCGTGCGCGGCCTGCTGGCGGGGTCGGTCAAGGGGTAGCCCTAGCCTGAGGACGTGCCCGCGCCCCTGCTCTTCATCCTCTCGGGGCTGACGCAGTACCTCGGCGCGGCACTCGCGGTCGGCATCTTCGGCACGGTCGCCGCGGCGACCGTCGCGTGGCTGCGCATCGCGGTCGCCGCCGTCGTGCTGCTCCTGTGGCGACGGCCGTGGCGGTCGCGGTTCACCCGGCAGGACCTGCGCACCGCGGTGGTGTTCGGCGTGGTCCTGGGCGTCATGAACGTGGCGTTCTACATCGCCATCGACCACCTGCCGCTCGGCACGGCGGTCTCGATCGAGTTCCTCGGTCCCGTGGCGGTCGCGGCCCTCACCGGACGCGGCTGGCGGGACCGGGTGGGCATCGCGATCGCCGCGGTCGGCGTCGTCCTGCTCGCCGGGGTGAGCCTGGACACCGGGCCGGACGCGGTGATCGGGCTCGTGGCGATCGGCGTGGCGGCCACCTGCTGGGCGGCGTACATCCTGCTCGGCAGGCGGGTGGCCCGGGCGGCGACCGGTGGGATCACCGGCCTGTCGGTGGCGATGGCGGCGGGTGCGGTGGTGCTCGCGCCGTTCCTCGCCTGGGGCGCGGGACCGGTGCTGCGCGACCCGCAGCTGGCGGCGCTCGTCGTCGGGATCGCGGTGTGCTCGTCGGTGATCCCGTACGCGCTCGAGCAGGTGGTGCTGCGGCGGGTGCGGGCCGCCACGTTCGCGGTGCTGCTGGCGATGCTCCCGGCGACGGCCGCGGTGATCGGGGCCGTGATGCTCCAGCAGGTGCCGCACGGGCTCGAGGTGGTCGGCCTGCTGCTGGTCTCGGGCGCGATCGTGCTCACCGGGCTCGACCGCGAGGAGCCGCCGACGGAGGAGGCGCCCCCGCCGGCCTGACGTCCTGCTACAGGTACTGGCCCGTGGAGGGGTTCCGGCCGCTGGCGTCGGTCGCCGGGGTCTCCAGGCCGCTCGGCACCGGACCGGACGGCAGCTGCCGCCGCATGCCGGTGAGCTGGTTCTGGGCGGCCACCTGCTGGGCCACCAGGGCGGTCTGGATGCCGTGGAAGAGGCCCTCGAGCCACCCCACCAGCTGCGCCTGCGCGATCCGGAGCTCGGCGTCCGAGGGTGCCTGGTCCTCGACGAACGGCAGGGTGATCCGGTGCAGCTCCGCCACGAGCTCCGGGGAGAGGCCCTCCTCCAGCTCGTGCAGGGACCGCTCGTGGATCTCGGCCAGGCGGGCGCGGGCGGCGTCGTCGAGCGGGGCGCTGCGCACCTCGTCCAGGAGCTGCTTGATCATCGTGCCGATGCGCATGACCTTCGCCGGCTGGCCGACGAGGGAGACAATGTCCTCGGGCTCGTCGTCGTCGCCCTCGGCGGGGTCGATCACCACCACGCGCGGCTCGTCGTCGGTCGGTGCGTCCTGGGTGTCGTTGTCGGTCACCAGGGCATTCTCACCGACTCCGGGCCCGGGCGCAGCGATCGGGCGAGGGATCCTGCTCGCTAGGGTGTCCGCCATGGCCTGGCTCACCGCACCCGCCCATGCCCGCTGGCTCGAGGACGAGACCGACCGGCTCCTGGACTTCGGACGGGCCTCGGTGGTCCCCGGCGGGTTCGCCCGCCAGGACGAGGCCGGCGCCGCGGTCGACGGCCCGCTCGAGCTCTGGATCGCGTGCCGGATGACGCACGTCTACGCGATCGGGCACCTGCTGGGCCGCCCCGGCTCGGCCGCGCTGGTGGACCACGGGCTGGCCGCGCTGGCCGGCGCGTTCCACGACGACGAGCACGGCGGCTGGTTCGCCGAGGTCGAGCGCGACGGGACCCCGCGGGACACCGACAAGGCCGCGTACCCGCACGCGTTCGTCGTGCTCGCCACGTCCAGCGCGACCGCCGCGGGCCGTCCGGGTGCGCGCGCCCTGCTCGACGAGGCGCTCGCCGTCTCCGAGCAGCGGTTCTGGGACGACGACGCCGGCATGGTCGTCGAGCAGTGGGACCGCGCGTTCGCCGCGCTCGACGGCTACCGCGGCGTCAACGCGAACATGCACACGGTGGAGGCCTACCTCGCGGCGGCCGACGTCACCGGGCAGCGGATCTGGCTGGACCGTGCCCTGCGGATCGTCGAGCGCGTGGTGCACGGGTTCGCGGCCGGCAACCAGTGGCGCATCCCCGAGCACTTCGACGCCGCGTGGGTGCCGGACCTCGAGTACAACGTGGACACCCCGGCGCACCCGTTCCGGCCGTACGGCGCCACCATCGGCCACTGGCTCGAGTGGGCCCGGCTGACCCTGCACGCGCGCGCCGCGGTCACCGCCCGGGGGGACGTCGCGCCCGCCTGGATGCTCCTGGACGCGATCGCGCTCTTCGACGCCGCCGTGCGCGAGGGCTGGGACGTCGACGGGGCCCCCGGGTTCGTCTACACGGTCGACTGGTCCGGCGCGCCCGTGGTGCGCGAGCGGATGCACTGGGTGGCCGCCGAGGGAGTGGCCGCCGCCGCGGCGCTGCACGCCGCCACCGGTGAGCAGCGGTTCGACGACGCCTACACGCAGTGGTGGGAGTACATCGGCGCGCACCACCTGGACCGGGTCGGCGGGTCGTGGTGGCACGAGCTCGGCACCGACAACCAGGTGTCGCGGACCGTCTGGGCAGGCAAGGCGGACCTCTACCACGCGGTCCAGGCGACGCTGATCCCGCGCCTGCCCCTGACCCCGGTGATCGTCCCGGCCCTGGCCGCAGGCCTCCTCGACTAGGGGATCAGCAGCACCTTGCCGAAGGCCTCGCCCGACTCCAGCATCCGGTGCGCGTCCGCGGCCCGGTCGAACGGCAGGCAGGTGTGCACGACCGGCAGAACCGACCCGTCCGCGACGAACGGCCACGCGTGCCGGCGGACCCCGTCCATGATCGCGACCTTCTGGTGGTGCGGACGCGAGCGCAGGGTCGTGCCCAGGATGCTGGCGCGCTTGGCCAGGAGCACCGCCAGGTCCAGCTCCCCGCGGCGCCCCTGCTGCATCCCGATCACGACGAGGCGCCCGTCGTCGGCGAGCATCGCCAGGTTGTCGGCGAGGCCGCCCGCGCCCAGGACGTCGAGCACCACGTCGACGCCGTGCCCGTCCGTCGCGTCCAGCACGCGCGCGACGAGGTCCGGCTCACGGTGGTCGAGCGCCACGTCCGCGCCGAGGTCGCGGACGCGGGCCGTGCGCTGCGGGCCGCCGGCCGTCGCGATCACGCGGGTGCCCAGCACGTGGGCCAGCTGGACCGCCACCGACCCGACCCCGCCGGACCCGCCGCGGACCAGCAGGTTCTCCCCGGGGGACAGGCGTGCCGCCCGCAGGTTCGACCACACGGTGGCGAGCGCCTCGGGCAGGGCGGCCGCGTCGACGAGGGAGAGCCCCTCCGGGACCCGGAGCGCCAGCGCGGCCGGAACCGTGACCAGCTCGGCGTACCCGCCCCCGGCGAGCAGCGCCGCGACCCGGTCGCCCACCTGGAGGTCACCGTCCCCCAGGCCGGATCCGCGCCCGACGACGGTGCCGGCGACCTCGAGCCCCGGCCACGCGGGCGCCCCGGGGGGCGGGGGGTAGTGGCCGGCGCGCTGGAGCAGGTCGGCCCTGTTGACGCCCGCCGCTGCGACCTCGACGAGCAGCTCTCCGGGAGCCGGGACGGGGTCCGGCACGTCCTCGACGGCGAGGACGTCCGGTTCGCCCGGCTTCGTGATCACGACCGCACGCACGTCCGTACGGTATCCCCGCAGGCCACCGGGCAGTCCAGCTGCAGGCCAGCTGCAGGCCACCACCGGGCCAGCAGGGCCGGGGTGGTACCACACGACACCCGAAAGGGGTGGCCGGTCGCCGTATCCCCATGGGTGAGGTCCATGGCAAACTCTGCCGCGGGCTAATGGTCTGTCGTCCAAGAGCCGATGAACGCCATCGGGACACCTCTTCGGTCAACTGGCCCTGAGAGAACGACCGGTACGACCTGGTGGCAACACCCGTTGTCGGAAGACGGAAGGGAACGACATGCTGCGACGGCTCGGCATCCGCGCCAAAGTGATGGCTGTCCTCGCCGTCCCCATGATCGTGCTGCTCGCAGCCGGTGGGTTCATCTCGTGGAACGCCCTCTCCGAGCTGCGCTACGCCCAGGCGGCCGACAGCGTCATCACGGTGCTCCAGGCGTACACGCCGGTGTCCACCAGCATGCAGACCGAGCGGATCCTCTCGCTCAACGGAGGCACGCCCGAGCAGCTCGCCGCAGCACGCACCGCGACGGACGAGGCGCTCGCCGCTGTCCGGCCGATCACGGCCGACCTGGACCTGAGCCAGTTCCCGAAGCCGGTCGTCGACCAGTTCGTCGAGGTCCAGCTGGCGCACAACACGATGCTTCCCGCCGTCCGTACCGGTGTCGACATCAAGTCGCAGCGTGCGCAGATCGAGCGCAACTACGCCGGGATCATCGAGGGCCAGCTGTCGCTGATGGAGCAGGTGGCCAACAGCCTCGAGAACCGTGACCTGGCGCAGTACGTCACCGCGTACCGCGAGATCGGCACCACGGCCGACAACCTGGTCGTCGAGATGATCGACGGCATCGCGCTGCTGACCACCCGCGCAGCGGCCCCCGCCTCGGTCCGTCAGTACGCCACGCAGGTCTCCGCCACCGAGCTGGCCCGTGGGCGTGCCCAGTACGCGGTCACCGCGCTCGGCGCCGACGACCTCGTGCTCCCCACCAAGGACCCGACCTCGAACTTCACGCGGATGCGTGCCCTCCTCGAGCAGGGCAACCCGCAGGGCTTCGCCCAGATCGACGTCCAGGGCTACCTCAAGGAGATCCAGGACCAGCTGGGCACCCTGTCGACGCTGAACGCCAACGTCCTGGCCAGCGGCAGCGACGTCGCCGGCGGGGCTGTCGACGACGCTCGGAGCCAGACGTTCATCACCGTCGGCATCGTTGTCGCGGCCGTGGTGGCGTCCCTGTTCTTCGCCCTCCTCGTCTCCCGCGGGATCGTCGTCCCGCTGCGCCGCCTCACCAAGGCCGCCGCCGACGTCCGCGAGCAGCTGCCGCGACTGGTCGAGCAGGTGGCCATCCCCGGCGAGGGCCCGCAGATCACCCTGGCGCCCATCCCCGTGACGTCTCGCGACGAGGTCGGCCAGCTGGCCGCCGCGTTCAACTCGGTGAACTCGACCACGGTCCAGGTCGCCCAGGAGCAGGCCGCCCTGCGTGGCTCCATCGCGGAGATGTTCGTCAACGTCGCCCGCCGCGACCAGGTGCTCCTCAACCGCCAGCTGTCGTTCATCGACTCCCTCGAGCGTGCCGAGGAAGACCCGAGCACCCTGGCCAACCTGTTCCGCCTCGACCACCTCGCCACCCGCATGCGCCGTAACGCGGAGTCGCTCCTGGTGCTCGCCGGCATCGACTCCGGCCGGCGCCTCCGGGACGCCATGCCGCTGTCGGACGTCGTCCGCACGGCCTCCTCGGAGATCGAGCAGTACGACCGCATCGAGCTCGACCTCCAGGTCGACCCGCACATGCACGGCTTCAACGCCCTCGGCGCTGCTCACCTGCTGGCCGAGCTCCTCGAGAACGCGACGATCTTCTCCGAGCCGGAGACCCCCGTCACCGTCACCACCGGTGTCTCGGGCCAGTTCGTGGTCGTCCGCATCCTCGACCAGGGCCTCGGCATGAGCGATGTCGAGCTCGACGCCGCGAACTCGAAGATCATCTCGACGTCCGCCAGCGACTCGCTCGGCAACCAGCGCCTCGGCCTCTTCGTGGTCGGCCGTATCGCCCAGCGCCTCGGCGCCGAGGTCAAGCTCCTCAAGGCTGCGCACGGCACCGGCACCGAGACGATCGTGCGCTTCCCGGCCACGCTGTTCGTGATGACCGAGACCAACCTGTACGGCAACAACGGCCCGGCCCAGCTGGCCGCGCCGCGCAACGACCCGGGCATGCCCCAGATCGAGGCCCCCGTCGTCGAGGCCGTCGACCTCGCCGCGCTGACGGACGGCCAGACCTCGCTGGGCCTGCCGCACCGCCGCCGTCGCGACGACGGTTCCGACGAGCCCGTCGGCCCCGTCCCCGTCACCGAGCTGGCCCAGTCGAGCGGGCTGCCCACGCGGTCGAAGAAGACGTTCGACGAGGACAACCTCGTCCTGCCGGAGGCCCCGGACGGCCACATCGCGCCCGAGATCTCCGCGGCCGGCTCCGACTGGAAGCCCGAGACGCTGGCCCCGCTCAAGGGCAACCTGCCGAGCCGCAGCCGTGCCGCCACGTCCGCCTGGGCGCAGCCGGAGGCTCCGACCCCCGCCGCGTCCGCTGCACCGGCACCCGCCCCCGCTGCCCGCGCAGGCCTGTTCTCCGGCTTCCGCGGCCGCACCGAGGCCGCGGCGACCACCGACACCGGCGAGAACCTCGTCGTCCCGGGCCTCGTGTCCGACGACCAGGAGCGCGCGCTGCCGCCCGCCCAGTCCAACGCCGTCCGCGCTCCGTGGATGTCCAGCGGTGCGCACGCTGCGCCCGCCGAGCCGATCGTCGTTCCGCAGCTCGCGGACGAGGACGACTCGTGGGAGGCGCAGGAGGCCGGCAACCGTGAGGCCCTGGCCGCCGCCGCTGCCGATGCGGCGGAGCAGGCCGAGTCCGCACCCCTCGCCGAGCAGGAGCCCGTCTGGGAGCCGACTCCCGCGTGGGCCACCACCGAGGCGCCCGTCGCGGAGACCCCGGCGTGGGAGGCCCCCGCTGTCGCGGAGACCCCGACCTGGGAGGCCCCGGTCTGGGAGGCCCCGGCTGTCGCCGAGGCCCCCGCGTGGGAAGCCCCCGCCGTCGCGGAGACCCCGACCTGGGACGAGCCTGCCGCGCAGGAGACTTCGGCCTGGGAGGCCCCCGCTGTCGCGGAGACTCCTGCCTGGGACGCGCCCGTTGCGGAGGAGACTCCGGCGTGGGAGGCCCCCGCTGTCGCGGAGACCCCTGCCTGGGACGCGCCCGCTGCCGAGGAGACCCCGGCGTGGGAGGCCCCCGCTGTCGCCGAGGCTCCGGCCTGGGACGAGCCCGCGGTCGCCGAGACGCCCAGCTGGGACGCGCCGGCCGTCGCCGAGACCACGACCTGGGACGACGCCACCGGCGCCGAGACCTCGGCGTGGGTCGCACCCTCGGTGTCCGACGCCCAGGCCTGGGACCACGCGATCGTCGACGACGAGCCCGCCTGGCAGGCCCCCGTCGTCGCCGAGCAGGCGCCGGCCGCCCTGGCGGGCCGTGTCGCCACCGTGCCGCCCGCCGTGCCGGTGGAGGACGAGGCCGCACCGGCCGCGTCAGCAGCACCTTCTGAGGTCGTCGCACCGGTCGCTCCTGTCCGGAGCTTCACCTCCTACAGCGGCTACGCCGGCTGGGGTGCACCCGCCTCCGAGGTGGACGCGCCGTACCAGCCGTTCGAGCGCACGCTCGACGAGGCCCGGGCCTGGCACACCGGCGCCATGCCGATCGTCCCTGCGGCCCTCGTCGCAGCGGCCCAGCCCGAGACCGTGGAGCCCGTCCAGGCCGCCGAGCCCGTCGAGGAGCCTGTGGCGCCCGCGGACGAGCAGGCGCCCGCCGCCGACGACGCCGCCTGGCCGGCACCCGCCTGGGAGCCGCCGACCTGGCAGGCGCCCGAGTGGGCCGAGCAGCCGACCGAGGCTGCCGCTGTCGCCGAGGTCACGCCCGAGCCGGAGCCCGAGCCCGAGCCCGAGCTCGCCGTGGTCGACGGTGTCGCGTTCCGCCGCGTCTACCTCGAGCCCGACCCCGAGCCCGCCTACGGCACCGAGCCCGCCGCCCAGGTGGAGCCGGAGCCCGAGGTGGCGCCCGAGCCCGTCGCCGTGCAGGAGGCCCCCCAGTGGGAGCCCCCCCAGTGGGCGGCCCCCGTGCAGGAGGCCCCGCAGTGGGCGCCTCCCGTGCAGCAGGCACCCGCGTGGCCGGCACCCCAGGCCCCGCAGCAGCCGATCGACTCGCCGACGCAGCTCTTCACGCCGATCGAGGCAGCCGCCGCGGTCGCGCCGGAGCCCGTCGCCTACGCCCCGCAGGCACCCGTCTACGAGGCCCCGGTGACGTTCGCGGCACCCGACCCCGTCGCCGCGCCGGCGTGGGCACCGACGGCTCCGGCTCCGGCCGCGCCGGCACCGGAGGCAGCGTTCTCCGAGCTCGTGCAGTCGCCGTCCGACGACGCCAAGGGGCGCCGCCGCTGGGGTCTGTTCGGTCGGAAGAAGGGTGACGAGGTCGCCCCCGAGCTCGACGCCCCGGTCGCGCAGGCGCCGGCCGCCCCCGAGCCCGTCAGCCAGGTCGCCCCCGTGCGTACCTCGGCGTGGACGTCGGAGGCAGCTGCCCCGCAGTCGCCCGTCGGTGCCGACTCGTCCCAGTCCTGGATGGCGTCGACCACCTGGTCGGCTCCGGCACCCGCAGCACCGCTGCCCAAGGCCCCGGCTGCTCTCGAGCCCGCCGCGGCCGGCCAGTGGTCGCCGCCGGAGTGGGCCGCACGCTCGGGCGGCACCCGTGCCCCGGCGTCGACGGTCCCGCAGCCCGCGCTGCCGCCGTCGGTGGCTCCGCGCGTCGGCACGCTCGACGACGAGGTGGCGGCGATGCTCGCCCTTCGTTCGGACATCCAGGAGCAGGCACTCTCCGAGCTCTCGCAGCTGTCGGCCTACCGGCCGGCCGCAACGGGTGGCAACGCGGAGCGCCTGATCAAGCGAGTCCCCACAGCTGTCCCGGAGTCGACTATCTCCGCGGACGAAGGGAAGCCTGTGCAGCGTGATGCGGACCAGCTCCGGTCGCGTCTGTCCAGCTTCCAGTCCGGGACCTCTCGTGGCCGTCGTGCCATGGAGGACCCGTCCGGCCCGAACGGCGTGAGCTGATGACTGCCTCAGTCCCCACTACCGTCGTCACCAGCATGGTGACGTCTGACCCCGCAGTCATCGACTGCACCAGCAAGGAGGAAGTGTGACCGCGCTCAGCACCGAGGCAGCCAACTTCGGCTGGCTCCTGGACAACTTCGTCCGGACCGTGCCCGGCACTCGCCACACACTCGTGGTGTCTGCGGACGGTCTTCTCATGGCGATGTCCGAGCTTCTCGACCGCACCAGCGGTGACCAGCTCGCGGCGATCGTCTCCGGGATGTCAAGCCTGACCCGTGGCGCCGCGCGCCAGCTCCGTGCGGGGGAGGTGCGTCAGGCGATCATCGAGATGGACTCACTGTTCCTCTTCCTCATGAGCGTCTCGAACGGCTCCGTCCTCGCCGTGGTCGCGGAGTCCAGCTGCGACGTGGGCCTCATCGGCTACGAGATGGCGATGCTCGTCTCTCGTACCGAGGCGACCCTCACGCCGCAGCTCATCTCCGAGATGCGGGGTCAGCTCCCCGTCGACGGCGTCACTCGCACGCCGGTCGCCTGAGGCTACGGAGAGAGACAGACTCATGACCGAGCACATCGAGTACGAGGCCAGAACGGTCCGGCCCTACGCCGTGACCGGTGGCCGCGTGCGCTCGGCTCGCTCCGACCTGCCTCTCGAGGCGCTGGTCGAGGCAATGCCCGGCGCCGTCACGAGCCAGGGTCTCCCGCCTGAGAAGCGGGCGATCCTGCAACATGCCGCCTCCAACTACATCTCGGTAGCCGAGCTCTCCGCTCTGCTCCATCTGCCGCTCGGCGTGATCCGGATCCTCGTGTCCGACCTCGCCGACCAGCAATTCGTGCGTGTGCACACCTCACAGCCGGTCGAGGTCAACACCGGTGAGTCACCTGCCCTGTCCCTCAGCGTGCTGGAGAGTGTTCTCAATGGCATTTCCGCCCTCTGACGCCGCTGTGGCCGCTCCGGCGGGCACGGCAGGAAGCGTCGCACCCACAGTCGTCAAGATCGTCGTCGCAGGCGGCTTCGCCGTCGGCAAGACGACCTTCATCGGCTCCATCTCGGACATCGAGCCCCTCAACACCGAGGCCGCGATGACCGAGCACTCGGTCGGCGTCGACGACGCCGGCGGTGTGTCGGACCGCAAGACCACCACCACGGTGGCGATGGACTTCGGTCGCATCGCCCTGCCGGGGTCGCTCTGGCTCTACCTGTTCGGTACCCCTGGCCAGGACCGGTTCCTGTTCATGTGGGACGACCTGGTCCGCGGTGCCATCGGCGCCGTCGTCCTGGTCGACACCGACCGGCTCGACCAGTGCTTCCCGGCCGTGGACTACTTCGAGAGCCGCGGCATCCCGTTCGTCGTGGGCGTCAACTGCTTCGACGGCGTCGCCAAGCACCAGCTGGACGACGTCCGTGAGGCCCTGGCGATCCCGGCGCACGTGCCGGTGCTCTACACGGACGCCCGGTCGCGTGCGGCCACCAAGCAGGCGCTGATCTCCCTCGTGCAGCTCGCGATGGAGCGTCTGCGCAGCCGGTGACCCGAGAGGTCTCACCCGACCGCGGCCGGTTCCCTTCGGGGGACCGGCCGCGGTCGTCCGTCGGCCAGGTGAGGGATCATGGAGGCGTGACCGCCTCGCCCTTCGGCCCGTCGCCGCGACCGCGCGACGACGGTCGCGCGGTCCTGCCGCAGCCTCGGCCGGCGCCCGACGACGAACCCCGCGCGGCCGACGTCCCGACGGCGGACGCCGTGGCACGGGTGGCCGCGCCGACACCCACGCTGCGCGTGTACGCGGACGGGTCGGCGCTGTCCCGGTACCTCGACGGTGCCCCGTGCCGCGCGCAGTGGCTCGCGTGGACCGCCGACCACGAGACGGAGCTCCTCACCACGCCGCTCGGCCTGACCGAGCTCCGTCGCGCCGCGCGCCCGCGGGGCGTCGAGGCGAACGGCGTGGCCCACGATGTCGGTGAGCGCCTCGAGGTCATCCGGTTCTCCGACCAGACGCTCCGGGCGGCCACCAAGGTGTCGGGTGTGCTGCCGCCGTTCATCGCCCTGCACCTGGGGGCTGCGCTGGCCCACCCGGACGTCGGCGGGGTCGCCACCTACGACCTCCAGCTGGCGCAGGCCTCGGCCCTGCACGGGTTGACCATCGTCTCGCCCGGGTGGCCGGCGGCCTGGTGGGAGCGGGCCGGAGGGTAGGCGCTCTTCCGCTCGGTGGCCCGCGGGCCTAGTTTCGGATCGTGACGCACGGTGGCGGAGCACCCCTGGACCCAGCACCCGATCTCGGGGCGGTCGGGGCCGCGCCGCCCCTGGTCCCCTCGCGGCGGCGGGCCGCCGATCCGATCACCCACCTGACACGTGAGGAGCGGGAGGCCCGGGGGGCCGCCGCGCGGGTGCTGCTGCCGCGGGAGGCGCTGGGCGACCTGGGCGCGGGGGACTCCCGGCCCGACCCGATCGAGCTGCTGGTGTCCCAGGGCACCACCCGGCTGCCCGAGCTGGTCCCGCTCAGGTACGGGCGCATGGCGACCTCCCCGTTCGCGTTCTACCGCGGGGCCGCGCTGCTCATGGCCTCCGACCTGGCGGCCGTCCCCGACTCCGGGCTCGACGTCCAGCTCTGCGGTGACGCGCACATGTCGAACTTCGGCGTGTACGGCACCCCGGAGCGGCGGATGCTGTTCGACCTCAACGACTTCGACGAGACGCTGCCCGGACCGTTCGAGTGGGACGTGAAGCGTCTGCTGGCGAGCGTCGAGGTCGCGGCGCGGAGCATCGGGGTCGACGAGCGGGCGCGCCGGAAGATCATCACGGACGTGGCCAAGACGTACCGGACGGCGATCCGCGACCTCGCCGGGATGGGGAACCTCGAGGTCTGGTACGCGCGGATCGACGTCGACGAGTTCCTCCGTGAGCATCGTGACGACCTCGGCAAGGCTCAGGTGAAGAGGACGACGTCGACGGTGAAGAAGGCGCGGACGCGCGACCACCTCCGCGCCGTGAGCAAGCTGACGGAGGTCGTCGACGGGCGGCGACGGTTCCGCTCGGACCCGCCGCTGGTCACCTCGCTCGAGGAGATCCTCGGCGACGAGGCCGCGCGCATCTTCGCCACGGCGATGGGTGACCTGATGCGGGCCTACCAGAGCAGCCTCGAGCCTGCCCGTCGCCACCTGCTCAGCGAGTACCGGGTGACCGACATGGCCCGCAAGGTCGTGGGCGTCGGCAGCGTCGGAACCCGGGCGTGGATCCTGCTGCTCGAGGGTGTCGACGAGGACGACCTGCTCGTCCTGCAGGCCAAGGAGGCGCAGTCGTCCGTGCTCGAGCAGTTCCTGGGCGCCAGCGAGTACACCCAGTCCGGCCAGCGTGTGGTCGAGGGGCAGCGGCTGATGCAGGCCGCGAGCGACGCGCTGCTGGGCTGGCAGCGGAGCACGGGCATCGACGGCATCGAGCGCGACTTCTACATCCGTCAGCTGCGCGACTGGAAGGGCTCGGCGGTCATCGAGGAGATGCAGCCGGACGGCTTCCGCCGGTACGGCGGGCTGTGCGCCTGGACGCTGGCCCGCGCGCACGCCCGGTCCGGCGACAGGGTCGCGATCGCGTCCTACCTCGGTGGCTCCAAGGCGGCCGACGAGGCGTTCGCCGACTTCGCCGCCGGCTACGCCGACCGCACCGAGCGGGACCACTCCGCGCTCACGGCGGCGATCGGCTCAGGACGGCTGGAGGCGATCCACGGGGTCTAGGACGCCGTGCCGTCCGAGCTCCGCCGCAGCGGCCGCGACGACCCCGGGGTCGGTCGTCGTGTACCCGGCGGACCCGCCGCCCGGTCCACCGGACTCGTCGACGTGCCGGCTGGCGGACAGGTGCACGGCGTCGATGCCGGTGACCAGCAGCGCAGGGATGTCGTCGGGCCGCACGCCACCCCCGGCCATGACCTCGAGCCGGCCGGCGGAATGCGCGACCGTGCCGGCGAGCCGAGTGAGGCCGTCGATGCTGCGCGCGGCACCGCCGGAGGTCAGCACCCGGACGACGCCGAGCGACACGAGCTCGTCGACGGCCGGGGCCGGCTCGGTGAGCGTGTCGAACGCCCGGTGGAACGTGACCTCGCGCCCGTCGGCGGCCTCCACCAGCCGCGCGACCGCGTCCCGGTCCACGGTGCCGTCCGGACGGAGCGCGCCGACCACGACGCCGGCGGCACCGGCGCGCACGGCGGCCCGGACGTCCCTGACCTGCACGGCGAGCTCGTCGGGCTCGTAGACGAACGACCCGGCGCGCGGACGGACCAGGACGTGCACGCCGACGCTCGACGGGACGGCCGCGAGGGTCGCGTCGAGCAGGCCGATCGACGGGGTGATCCCGCCGGTGGCGGCGAGCGCGGCGCAGAGCTCCAGCCGGTCGGCGCCCAGCGTCGCGGACGTGATCGCGCCCGCCACGTCCTGCACGGCGATCTCGAGCGCGGTCATGCCCAGGACAGCAGGGGCTCGCCGGCGGTCACGGTGTCGCCGGGGAGCGCGAGGCGGGTGAGCGCGTCGGAACCGGCCTCCAGGCCCACCACCGGGCAGACGGGCGACCGACCGCCGGCGGCGACCGACGACGGGTCCCAGCTGACGACCACCTGCCCGGCGGTCACCACGGAGCCCTCGGAGGCGTGCAGGGTGAAGCCGGTGCCGCCCAGCTCCACCGTGTCGATGCCGAGGTGCACCAGCACCGCGCGGCCGTCGTCGTGCTGGACGACGAACGCGTGCGGGTGCAGCTTGACGATGGTGCCGGCGATCGGGGAGATCACCTCCGCGGCGGCGGAGCGCTCGGGGTCGAGCGCGAGCCCGGGACCCACCAGCTCGGCCGAGAAGACGGGGTCGGCCACGTCGCCCAGCCCGAGCACCTGGCCGCTGACGGGGGACAGCACGGTGAGGGAGGTCGTCACCGGAGGTCCTCGATGTCCGAGGCCAGCGTGTCCGCCTCGGGCCCGACGATGACCTGCACGGCCGCGCCGGACCGCACGACGGCGATGGCGCCGGCCGCCTTGAGCCCGCGCTCGTCGACGAGCGCGGGGTTCCCGACCTCGACCCGCAGCCGTGTGATGCAGGGCTCGAGGTCGAGGACGTTCGCGTCCCCGCCGAGCGCCGCCAGGATCTTCTCGGCCTTCGTCATGTCCGGCTCCCTCACATCAGCTCGTCGAGGTCGGTGGCGATGAGGTCGACGTGCGGGCCGACCACCACCTGCACCACCCGACCGGAGATCATCACGCCGAACGCCCCGGCGGCCCGCAGGCCCGCGGCGTCCACCCGGCCGGCGTCGCGCACCAACGAGCGCAGCCGCGTGGTGCACGGCTCGATCTCGTCGATGTTGTCGACGCCTCCCAACGCGGCCAGGATCGCTGCCGCCTGGTCTCTGCTCTGCGGCCTCATCGCCGTCCTCCTGAGATGGGTGCTGAGGTGGGTACGTTCGCCGGCTCCAGGGCAGGGGCGGCGCGTCGTCGGGGGACCAGCACCGGCCGCGGCGCGCGCAGCGGGACCCACACGCTGTAGCGGTCGGCGCGGTAGCAGGCGCGGGAGAACATGATCGCGGCATCGACCGAGTAGGTCCGGCGCTCGGCGCGCAGGACGGCGCGGGCGTCGACGAGCCCCAGCAGCGACGCCTCGGTGTCGGTGGCCTCGTCGGCGGAGAGCGTGTCCTCACCCCACTCGGGGGCCAGCCCCCGGTCCCGCAGCGCCTCGTACATGCTCGGCGGTGGGCCGGCGTCGAAGAGCGTGGGCGCCAGGGCGACCGGGACCCAGACCTGCTCGATGCAGATGGGGGTGCCGTCCGCGCTGCGCACCCGGTACAGGAAGTGCACCTTGTCGCGCGGCTCGATTTCCAGGGCGGTCGCGACGTCCGGCGTCGCGGCGACGATCTGTGCGGTCAGCACGGCGGTCGCGGGCTCCAGGCCGCGGCGCTGCATCTCCTCGCCGAACGTGGTCAGCCGCATCTCGAAGTCGATGCGCTGCGGCGCGACGAACGTGCCGCGGCCCTGCTCGCGGACCAGGACCCCGTCGGTGACCAGGGTGTCGACGGCTTGTCGCACGGTCATCCGGGACAGGCCGAACTGCTGGGACAGGTGGCGCTCGGAGGGGATGGCGTCGCCGACCCGGAGCTCGTGCGCGACGAGGGTGGCCAGGTGGTCGCGCACCGTCAGGTACTTGTGCGCGGCGCCCTGCTCCGACTCGTCCACGTGTGAACCCACTCCTTTGTCTGCCGGAAGGTGCGCCCACCGCAGCTCGCGACGTGACCCTTGACACATCATGAGGTCTAGACCAGTCTGCTCGCAACTGGTCCAGACCAGACATCTCGACCAGGCCCCCCGGACTTCAGGACCACCCCCAAGGAGTGCTCCATGACCACCGTCACCGCCGACACCACCGAGAAGCGGGGCATCCCCGGCCTCGCCCAGCTGCAACGCATCGGCCGCTCGCTGATGCTCCCGATCGCCTCCCTGCCCGCAGCCGCGCTGCTGCTCCGGCTCGGCCAGCCCGACATGCTCGGCGCCGACGGCCTGGGAGCGCACGCGGAGTGGCTCCTGCCCGTGGCCGCCGTCCTCGGCGCCGCGGGCAACGCGCTGTTCGCCAACCTGGCCCTCCTGTTCGCCGTCGGCGTGGCCGTCGGGTTCGCACGCAAGTCGGACGGCTCGACCGGCCTCGCGGCCGTGATCGGGTACCTCGTGTTCAAGGGCGTCACGGACGCGCTCTCCCCGTACGTGCTCGGCAAGCCGGTCGGGGACGACCCGCAGGAGCTGATCAACTACGGCGTGCTGGGCGGCATCGTCATGGGCATCGTGGCGGCGCTGCTGTTCCAGAGGTACTACCGGATCAAGCTGCCCGCGTACCTGGCCTTCTTCGGGGGACGGCGCTTCGTGCCGATCGTCACCGCGGGCGCCGCGATCGTCGTCGCCGTCGTCGGCGCGCTGATCTACCCCGCCTTCGACGCCGGCTTCACGGCGGTCGGCGACTGGGTCACCGGCTCCACGATCCTCGGCGCGTTCGTCTACGGCACCATGAACCGGCTGCTCGTCCCGATCGGCCTGCACCACATCCTCAACTCGCTGCCGTGGTTCCAATTCGGCTCCTACACCGACGCCAGCGGCGAGGTGTGGCACGGCGACATCGCGCGCTTCCTGCACGGCGACCCGACGGCCGGCACGTTCATGACCGGCTTCTTCCCGATCATGATGTTCGCGCTGCCCGCGGCCGCCCTGGCGATCGTGCACACGTCCAAGGCCAAGAACCGCAAGGTCATCGCCGGCATCATGGGCTCGGCCGCGCTCGTCTCGTTCGTCACCGGGGTCACCGAGCCGCTGGAGTTCGCGTTCGTCTACGTGGCCTACCCGCTGTACGTCATCCACGCGATCCTCACCGGCACGTCGCTGGCGCTGGTCAACGCGCTGGGCATCAAGGACGGGTTCGGGTTCTCCGCGGGTGCGATCGACTACCTGCTGAACTTCCGGATCGCCACGATGCCGCTCCTGCTGATCGTCATCGGCCTCGGGTACGCGGTCGTCTACTACTTCCTGTTCCGGTTCGTCATCACGCGCTGGAACCTGCGGACACCGGGCCGCGAGGACGACGACGACGGCACCGTCCAGGTCTTCCCGACCGACGACCAGGTCCGGGCAGACAACGCCGCGCAGGACGCTGCGTCGGAGGAACCGGCCTCCGCACGATGACCGCCGCGGTCGCCGCCGGCATGACCCTGAGGGGGTTCGGGGTCAGCCCGGGCCGCCGGGTGGGGGTGGTCGCGCGCATGCCCGACGCCCCGCCGGCGCCGTCGCCCGAGCCCTCGGCTCCGGGGACGGACCTGGTCAGGGCGGCGGCCGCGGTGGACCACGCGGCGGCCCGGGTCCGCGACGCCCTGGCCCGGGCCGCCGACGCGGCGAGCGGGGAGGCCGCCGACATCCTCGCGATCACCGCGGCGATGGCGGCCGACCCGTCGCTCGCCGACGAGGCCCGCCGACGCGTCCTGGAGACCCGGGCGACGCCCGCCCGGGCGGTCTGGGACGCGGCCGAGCTGGTCGCGGAGCAGCTCCGTGCGCTGGGCGGGATGTTCGCGGACCGGGCGGCCGACGTCCGGGACGTGCGCGACCGCATCGTCGCCGAGCTGCTCGGGCTGCGTCCGCCGGGCGTGCCGGACCCGGACGCCCCGTTCGTCCTGGTGGCTCGGGAGCTCGCGCCGGCTGACACGGCCCGGCTGGACCCGGCACGCGTCCTCGCCCTCGTCATGTCCGGCGGAGGCCCCACGGCCCACACCGCGATCCTGGCGCGCGCGCTCGGCATCCCGTGCGTGGTCGCGGTCGTGGGCGCCGACGCGATCGGCGAGGGCGAGACGGTGCTGGTCGACGGCTCGGTCGGGGAGGTCGTGCGGGGTCCCGACGCTGACGCCGTCGAGCGCGCCGGTCGCGTCGGCCCACGTCGGACCCGTCTGGAGCAGCCCGGCCGGACGGCCGACGGTCACGCCGTCCACCTGCTGGCCAACGTCGCGGACCCGGCGGGTGCCGCGGCCGCCGCGGAGATGGGGGCCGAGGGGATCGGCCTGTTCCGCACGGAGTTCGAGTTCCTGGGCCGGACGACCGCGCCGGGGATCCCGGAGCAGGTGGCGGCCTACGCGCAGGTGTTCG
Organism: Cellulomonas humilata; assembly: GCF_013359775.1. Taxonomy (GTDB): domain Bacteria; phylum Actinomycetota; class Actinomycetes; order Actinomycetales; family Cellulomonadaceae; genus Cellulomonas; species Cellulomonas humilata. The sequence continues at coordinate 187,783 of NZ_JABMCI010000060.1, forward strand.
CCGCGTTCCCCGGCCGGCGCGTGGTGATCCGCACGCTGGACGCCGGCGCCGACAAGCCACTGCCGTTCGTGACCGCCGCGGGGGAGCCCAACCCGGCCCTCGGGGTGCGCGGGCTGCGCACGTCCTGGGCGCACCCGGGGGTCCTCGACGACCAGCTCGCGGCCATCGCGCAGGCCGCGGCGTCGTCGTCGGCGGACGTCTGGGTGATGGCGCCGATGGTGGCGACCGCCGACGAGGCCGACGACTTCGTGGAGCGCTGTGCTGCGCACGGCCTCGCGCACGCGGGGGTCATGGTCGAGGTCCCCGCGGCTGCGCTCCGCGCCGGTGACCTGCTCCTGCACGCACGGTTCGCGAGCCTGGGCACCAACGACCTCACCCAGTACGCGATGGCGGCCGACCGGGAGCTCGCCGGCCTGGCGCGGTTGTCCACCGCGTGGCAGCCCGCCGTGCTGTCCCTGGTGCAGCTGGCCTGCGCGGGCGGGGCGGCGCGCGACCGGCCCGTCGGGGTCTGCGGCGAGGCGGCCGCGGACCCGGTGCTGGCCCCCGTGCTGGTCGGGCTCGGTGTGGCGTCGCTGTCGATGACACCCCGGGCGCTGCCGGACGTGGGCGCGGTGCTGGCGGCCGTGACGCTCGAGCGGTGCCGCGAGCTGGCCGCCCTCGCCCTGGCGCAGCGCACGGCGGACGAGGCGCGGTCGGCGGTGCGCGCGTCGCTGGACGTGCTCGAGGAGCTGGGTCTCTAGGCGGTCTGCAGGAGGAAGTGCTCGAGCGCGTCGATCGAGGCGACCGCGTCGGCACTGTCGTCGTCGGTGGCCAGCACCACCTCGTCGCCCACCCCGACGCCCAGCGTCATGATCGCGAGGATCGAGGCGGTCGCCACGGGGTCGCCGCCGGCCCGCGCGATCGTGACCCGTGCGGGCTGGCTGGCGGCGGCCGCGACGAACTGCGCGGCAGGGCGGGCGTGCAGCCCTCCGGGAAGAGCGACGACGACGGAACGCTGCATGGCCTGCCTCCTAGGACGGGTCGACGATGACCTGGCGACTCTACTGGTCTAGACCATGTGCGCGCGACTCGCTGTGGGAGACTCGTGCCGCTGCGGGCCTGTGCCCGCGCGGGAGGGCTGTCTGAGCGGCCGAAAGAGACGGTCTTGAAAACCGTTGGAGCGGGACAACCCCGTTCTCGTGGGTTCGAATCCCACGCCCTCCGCCAGAATGTTCGCGCAGGTCAGGCGGTCATCTCGTAGTCGACGAGGTCTCATCGTGTGGATCCCCCAGGCTTCGAGTCGCAATGCGAGGCCGAGTTCGGCACAGCGCGAACCAGCACCGAACTAGCAGCGCAACTAAACACTCTGGTTTGCTGCGGACGTGGTCGTCCAGAATGCGATCGCTCGCTGGACGCTCGAAGGGGTGAAGCCGCAGGTCACATGCTCGATCGGTCGACCGCCAACTGACGCTTCGGCCGCGACGTGATCCTTCACTCGTCCTCGCTGCCGATGCGGTTCCCCCGGTCGTCCGCACATCCTGCCGAGTCGACTCAGGACGCGCTGTCCGTGTGTTCGATGGCCTCATGTTCAGCAAGCCTCAGGGGCACGCGTCGCACCGCGTGTCCCTGAGGTCGTCTGCCGTGCAGCGTGAGGAACCCTCGACCGTGTTGGGCGCTGTGCTGAGCGGCCAACTGGGTCGCGGCAGCCTTCTTGCGCGTCTGGCAGGTCTCGCACAGGTCGACGAACGACCCGCAATTGGACGTTCGTGCTTGATGGGTGAGGCAGAACGCCTGCCCGCAGGTGGCGCACCGCCCGATGGCAATGACACCGCAGGTGGCTCGTCCGGCCGGGCGGTCCCCGGGGCGTGCGTGGGGGCCGCTCAGGCGGTCGCGACTGCTGGCCGGTCCCTGACGCGCCGACGCGCTTGCCTACGCCGAGGCCCAGCCCTGGCCGCTCAACCGGACGGCACGCAGGGCGGTGTCAGGGCAGAGAAGCCCCCACATGGGATTGATGAGGACGGCCAGGGCGCCCACGATCGAGACGATCAGCGTCGCCCATTCCGTCCCACGACTTCGCACACGAGCCGGCTTCGCGTCAGCCAGTACCGCGTTCTCTGTCACTCCAGCCACCTCAGTGTGTGCGGCTCGCGCAGCGAGAGGAGCGAGCGTCGATGCCCGCTCCCCTCGCTGCGGACTGTCAGACGGTCACGTGGTGCAGCCCCCGGAGACGGTCGTCGTGCCCGAGCTGCTCACCTTCGTCTTCAGGCACGGGTACCCGTGCTGCACGGGGAGTTCCTTGACGGGCCGGGCGGAGAAGTGGAACTGCTGGAAAGCGCCGATGGATGAGGCGGTCCAGGTGATTCCGTCGGCGACCTTCCCGATGTAGAACCACCCCGGGAAAGTTGCCTGCCCGTCGCGGCGCAACCGGCTCCGCGACGTCGGCAGGACGGTTCACCCGTTGGGGACCGGCTATCGCGTGGGACGGTTGGATCCGCGCTGCGCTCGGCGCGCTCCCTCATGACGAGGTGCGGTCCGTACCTACGCTTCGCTCGCAGCGGCGATCCCAACGCTGGCCAACCGGAGCACGACGTGGATCCGAGGTGCGTGCGCCGCGCGCGCTGACGCGGCGTCGCTAGCGCAGGAGTCTTCTCAGCCGCTCGGTGACTGCATTGACCTCGTTACCGCTTGCAGCGCCGGAGAAGGTATTCGGTGTGCGTGTGGGTCCCGTCGCGTTGCGTCACCGTGAAGATGATTCGGTCCTCAGGTGCGCTGTGCACGACGTGCACATGGGGGCGTTCGGAGGTGATGCCTCCGTCCGGCCCAATGAACACGTCGATCCCGCCATCAGCACGCGAACGCGAGTAATTGCCGTCAGCTCGAGATGGCGCCGGATTCCGCTCGCGTCGTTTGGCCTCACGCTTGCCCGCGCTCATCCGCGCCTGACGGTCCGCCAACGATGGCCGCCAGTATCCGCCTGGCGGATCACCAAGAATCTCGCAGCCCAGGGCGTAGTAGTACTTGCCCTCCTTGAGCCCAAGGAGATCCGCCATGGCCGCAACCTATGCGGGCAGTCCAGCGTCGTCTAGATCGGGCTCACGATCGTGTTCTCGGGCTCCGCACACGCGGGACGGGCCCGCCCCCGGGCAGGGGAGCGGGCCCGTTCACGTGCGGGGTGTCAGCTGACGGCGGGCAGAGCCGGCGCCAGGCGCGTGCCACCACCGGCGACGTTGGTCGCCGTGTTGTTGGTGACCGCCCGCAGCAGCGGCGAGAGCGTCCGCCAGTCCTTCACCAGGTTCGCAGCCTGCGTCGGGTCGCACGTGTGCTCGCAGTACAGGGCCTGCGTGCCGGAGCGGATCAGGACGTGCGCACCGTAGTTCTGGAGCGCCTTGGCCAGTGCCTTGCCCTCCGCGCTGAGCGCCAGCTTGCTGACGTCCACGGTGCTCGGGATGGCGAACAGTGTGCCCATCGGGATCGTGCCCGAGTAGGCGGTCGTGCCGTTGCTGTCCTGCGTGCGGGCCGGCCACACCGGCCCGGACTTGAGCTGGGCGTCGGAGATGCCGAGCGCGAGCGTGTGGTTGATCGAGAGCTTCTTGAGCTCCTGCGTGCGGATGAGGCCGGCGAAGAAGGAGACACCGGAGGCGCGCGAGCCGTCCTTCATGCCGTCCGTGCGCAGGTCCTGCTTGACGATCCGCGTCGACGTCCACTGGTCGGTGCCGACGTTGGTCATCTTGTAGAACTCGTAGGCCGTGAAGCCGTCGGGCTGGATGACGCCGACGTGCTTGTCGGTGCCGTAGGTCGGGGCGGTGTTGCGGGGCACGCGCACCTGGACGACCTGGCCGGTGTTCGGGTTGGTGACCGTGGCCACCGGGTCGCTGGTCGTGGCGTAGAAGACGGCGATCGACCAGCGGCTCGAGTTCAGCGTCGGGGTCGTCAGCGCGAGCTTGGCCGTCATGGCGCCGGTGGCGGACTCGAACTTCGCCCCCGTGCCCATGGAGGTGTTCCAGGGGGCCGTGGAGGAGAACGGCAGCTGCGAGACGTTGCGCGCGGGGACGACCGGCGTCGGGGTGGGCGTCGGCGTCGGCGTCGGGGTCGGCGTGGGAGTCGGGCTCGGCGCCGGGGCGATGGAGGCGGGCACCGTCAGCGTGGTGGTGCTCGCCGGCGCGTTCCAGTCGACGACCGTTCCGTGGCTGGAGACGAGGTAGCCGGAGTCGTGGACCCAGACCGTCGAGCAGGTCGCGGCGACGTTGTTGGCCCACCTGACGCTGCCGTCCTTGGCGACCAGGACGAGCTTGCCGCCGGTCCGGAGGTCGAGGTGCGCGCCGGTCCAGCCCTGCTGGACCCAGCGGCGGCCACCCGTGGTCGTGTTGAACAGGGTCAGCGAGCCGTCGGTCGCGAGCGTCAGCTTGAACACGCCGTTGGGGGAGGTGAGGCTCTTGCCGGCGGTCAGCGATCCCCCCTCGACGAGCCTGTTGGCGGCCGGGGCGGGACACGCGGTGGTCGCGGCAGCGACGGGCGTCGCGGCCGAGGCGAGCGACGGCAGTGCGACCGAGGCGACGAGGCCTGCGGCGAGCACGGTCGCGACCGCAAGGGGTCGGCGGATTGAGATCATCGAATAGCTCCAGATATCGGGTCAAAGTCGGCGAAATGCTTTCGGCAAGGCGCATCGGGCATCTCGGCGAACAGCAAGTATTAACGGTCCTATCGGACGTTCCGGCGGCGCCTTGAGGCCCGTGATCACCGCGATGTCGAGCCTGGAGGTTGCCTGGGACCTGCCTGTATCCGGTAGTTGGTCGCGTGACCAGGGGGTTCGATCAATTGATCAGGAAATGTCGCTTACTGATTGGTAACCTCGCGCACGGGTTAATGTGTCGCACGTCACAGGGCCCGATGGGGAAGCGATTTCCGGCAATTGGGAGAAAAGCGGACAACTGGAACCGGGACCACGTGGACAGCCCGCATGAAACCGGGGTGGACCGCGCCCGGTCCGGATGGTGGAATCACCCGTTCGCGTCCCGGTGCCCCGGGCCGGCCGCCGCGCGCCGCCGTCCGCGCCCGCCTAGGCTCGCGGCGTGCCCAGACGACACGTCCAGCTGCACGCCCGCCCGGCGCAGGAGCCGCAGGAGGCGGCTGTCGACGTCCTGATCAGGGACGGGCTAGGAGACCTGCGCCGCGAGCTCGACATCCCCGCGCAGTTCCCCCCGGACGTCCTCGCCGAGGCGGCTGTCGTCATCGCCCGGGGGCCCGACGGCGAGCGGTCCGACGCGACGGACGTCCCGTTCGTCACCATCGACCCCGAAGGCTCGAAGGACCTGGACCAGGCGTTGCACATCGAACGTCAGGGGCCCGGGTTCCGGGTGCGGTACGCGATCGCGGACGTGGCGGCCTGGGTGCGGCCCGGCGGCCGGATCGACGGCGAGGTGCGCGAGCGCGTGGAGACCCTCTACGCCCCCGACGGGCGGACCCCGCTGCACCCGCCGGAGCTGTCCGAGGGCGTCGCGAGCCTGCTGCCCGACCAGGTGACGCCCGCGCTGGTCTGGACGATCGACCTCGACGCGCAGGGGGCTCCGGGCCACGTCACGGTGGTGCGCGCCTCCGTCCGCAGCCGCGCCCAGCTGACCTACGTGGGTGCGCAGGCGGCGCTGGACGACGGGACCGCCGACGAGACGCTGCAGCTGCTGCGGGAGGTCGGGACGCTGCGGGAGGCGGCCGAGCGCGCCCGGGGCGGGATCACGCTCCCGACGCCGGAACAGGTGGTCGAGCAGGACTCCCACGGCGTGTGGACTCTCGGCAGCCGCGCCACGCTGCCGGTCGAGGAGTGGAACGCGCAGATCTCGCTGCTGACCGGCATGTGCGCCGCCCAGCTGATGCTGGACGGCCGGATCGGGATCGTGCGCACGCTCCCGGCGGCGGACCCGCGCGACGTCGAGCGGCTGCGGCTGTCCGCGCACGCGCTGGGCGTCCCGTGGCCGGCCGGTGCGACCCCCGGAGACGTCATCCGCGAGCTCGATGCAGCGAACCCCACCCACGCCGCCCTGCTCACGGACGCCACCTCGCTGCTGCGCGGGGCCGCGTACGTCGCCTTCGACGGCGAGGTCCCGTCGGCGCCCCTGCACGCCGCGATCGCGGCGCCCTACGCCCACACGACCGCTCCGCTGCGCCGGCTCGTCGACCGGTTCGTCGGCGAGACGTGCCTGGCGCTGTGCGCGGGCGAGCCCGTGCCGACGTGGGTGCGCGACGCCCTCCCGGAGCTCCCGGGCCTGATGGCCGGCGGCGACAAGCACGCCGCCGAGTTCGAGCGTGGCTGCCTGGACCTGGTCGAGGCGGCACTGCTCGACGGGCGGGTGGGCGAGGTCTTCGAGGGTGCGATCGTCGACGTGCGCGAGGATCACGACCTCGGCGTGGTCCAGCTCAGAGATCCCGCGGTCCGCGGCCGGATCGAGGGTGCCGGTCTGCCTCTGGGCGAGGACGTGCGCGTCCGGCTGACCCAGGCGTCCGTGCGGGAGCGCAAGGTCGTCTTCGAGCTGGCGGAGCCTCAGGCCGACGCGGCCTCGTCGTCCACCGAGCCGAACCTCGAGCGCAGGTAGCCCGCGTAGCCGCCCGGCGTCCGACCGGCCAGGCGTCCTGACGTGAGCACGTCGCAGGCGTCCGTCGCGACGACGCGGGCGCCGACGTCTCTGAGTGCGGCGACCAGGTCGACGTCCTCGTGCTCGGGTCGGTCGGGGAAGCCGCCCGCCCGGAGGTAGGCGTCGGCGCGCACGCCGAGGTTCGCGCCGTGCACGTGCCCGTTCGGCCGGCCCGGCACCCGGGTGGCGCGCCAGGCGGCCAGCTGCGCGGGGGACAGGTCGGCGGGATCCGGGCGGACCGTGCCGACCACCACGTCCGCTCCGGCGTCCGCGAGCCGCAGGTGCTCGAGGATCCAGCCCTCGGGCACCACGGAGTCGGCGTCCGTGCCGGCCACCCAGGTCCGCGCGGGGTCCGCGGTGGAGCGGGCGAGGGCGTCGCGCACCCCCGCCGCGCGGGCGGCCCCGGCGCGGCCCTCGTCGAGGTCCACGAGCCGGACGTCCAGGTGCCCGAGCGCGACGGACCGGGTGCCGTCGGTGCACCGGTCGAGCACGAGCACCAGGTCGACCGTGAGGTCCGGCCGCACCGCGCGGGCGGACTGCCTGGCCGACTGGAGCGAGCCGAGGCACCGCCCCACCAGCTGCTCCTCGTCGCGGGCGGGGACCACGACGACCACATGCTCGATGCGCGGCCTCATGCCAGTCCGGTCCGCTCGGCGACCGACCGCGGGTCGTCGACGTAGACGTCCAGGAGCAGGTCGGTCTCGCGGTGCTCCGCCAGGAGCGTGAGGTCGGTGGTGCGGCGCAGGACCCGGTGCACGTCGTCCCCGCTGAGCGGGTACGCCTCGACCGGGTGCCGCCAGTGGCAGGCGAGCAGGGTCCCGCCGGGCGCGAGCCGGCCGCGCAGCTCGCCCAGCACGCGGGCCAGGGACGGCCGGTCGAGGTAGTAGCCGACCTCGGACAGGACGACGAGGTCGAACGGACCCTCCGGCACGCCGGATGCAATGTCGGCGACCTCGACCCGCACGCCCGGCACGCGCTCGCGGGCGCGCTCGACCGCGGCCGCTGACACGTCCACGGCCAGCAAGTCGTCGGCACGCTCGGCCAGCTGTTCCGTGAGGACCCCGATCCCGCAGCCCACCTCCAGCACCCGGCCGTACCGCGCGTCCGGCAGGACGGCGAGCGTCAGGGCGCGCTTGCGCTCCTCATACCAGCGGTCGGCGTACCCCCACGGGTCGTCGTGCCTGTCGTACGTGGCGTCGAAGAACTCGCGGGTCAGCGACGGCCGGGCGGCCTCCTGCGCCACGACGACCTCGACGTCCCGGTCGAAGGTCCGCAGGAACGCGGGGTGCAGCGTCGGGGCGTCGCGAGGGTCTGACGACATCGCGGTGACCTGGGTCGCGTGCGCCGCGACGGCCCGGTGCTTGCGCACCACCGACCGGTCCGCGAGGTCCACCACGCGCAGGCGGTCCCACGGGACGCGCGGGTCGTCGGGGGTCGCCCAGTGCCAGAGCCAGAGGGGGTACTCGACCAGCGCGCAGCCCAGCTCGTCGGCCAGGGCCGCGCAGACCTCGCCGACGATCCGGTGGTCGCGGTGCCCGTCCCCGCGCCACGGGGCGACCAGCTGGTCGACCGGCGGCCCGTCCCGCAGCAGCTTCCCGAGATCGGACTCGACCTCGTGGCGGACCTCGCGCAGGGCGCCGTCGGGGTGGCCCAGCAACGTGACCGGGGAGTCGGGGGACAGGACGCGCACCGCCTCGCGCACCTCCGCGGCGCGGACCTCCACCAGCGCGTCCGGCGTGAGCGTCGGGGAGCCAGGATGGGACGCGCTGCCGTCGGAGACGACGACGACCTCGGCGGGGTGGCCGGCGTCCGCCAGCTCGGCCAGGATGCCGCCGGCCCCGAGCGTCTCGTCGTCCGGGTGCGCGGCGACCACGACGGTGCGCCCGGTCCGTCGCAGGGCGAGCGCCGGAAGGTCGCGGAACCGGGCGTCGGCGGACCAGGTGGCGGAGGGCGTGCCGGGCCCGCGGCCGTCGAACGTCACCACGGCGGAGCCTCGACAGCGGCGAGAGCCTGCCCCAGGGAGGCGTCGTCGCGCTCGGCGTGCTGCTGGCGCACGTAGACCTGCAGGTCGGCGACCCGCTTGGCGTGCTCGGCTTCGAGCGCTAGCGGCGCCGGACCGAGGGCGTGCCCGGCGATCCGCAGCACGTCCTCGCAGACCCCCGCCACGGTCGCCCGCACCCGCTTGGCCAGCAGCCGGCCCTGCGACGCGTCGAGCGAGCCCGCGTCCACCAGGCCGGCCGCCTCGGCGAGTGCCCGGCGGGCGGACTCCAGGCGCTGGTCGATCGCGCCGAGGTGCATGGCCAGCAGCGGGTCCTCGCGGCCGTGCGCCTGGGCGTGCACGCGCCGACCGATCCCGACCGCACCGCCGAACCAGCACGCCGCCACCCCGATCCCGCCCCACCAGAACCCGGGTCGGTCCAGGTACCAGCCGGGCGCTCCCACCGGTGTGGCGCGCACGTCGTCGAACGCCACGGCGGTGCTCGGGATCTCCGTGAGTCCCCGCGACACCCACTCCTGGTCGACCAGCCGGACCCCCGGCGCGCGCAGACCCACCGCGAACAGCCCTCGCGATCCGTCCGCCAGGTGTGCGGTGACCAGCGCCGCGTCCAGGTCCCCGGCCAGCGAGCACCACGGCTTCGTCCCGTGCAGCCGCCAGCCGTCGTCGCCCTCGACCGCGTCCAGCCGCACGCCCGGGCCCTCGGCCGCGAACACGCCCCACGTCCGCCCGGCGTCGTCGGGGGTGCCGGCCTGCGCCAGGATCGCGCGCGCATCGAGGTGCGGCTCGACCGCCCGCGCCACCCCCAGGTCGGCGGCCCCGAGCGTCGCCAGCAGCTCCCACAGCTCGGTCGTCCGGCCCTCGCCGGGCACCAGGTCGGTCGGCCACGCGACCATGTCGCGCAGGGTCTCGCCGACCGTGCGGGGGATCGTCGGCGCACCGCTGCTCGGGCCGAGCGCGCGCAGTCGCACCGTTCCACGCAGGGCCATCGTCGTCACTCCCGAGGAGACCGGCTCGGCGGGACCGCTGCTCGATCCGTCGTCCCAGATCATCACCGCGGCCCGCCGGTCGCGCGACCCGAGCGGAGATCCGTGCGCAGGTGGACGGGCACGTGGCAGGGTCGGAGCGTGCACACCAGCGCCGGGGCGGACCGATGAGCGAGCTCGACGACGTCGCCGATGAGCTGTACGCGGGGTCGCCCGCGGACTTCATCGCCCGCCGCACCGCCGCCGTGAAGGTCGCCAGGGCCGACAAGGACCGAGAGCTCGCCGACGCGATCGCCGAGCTGCGCAAGCCGACCGTCTCGGCCTGGCTGGTCAACCTGCTGGTGCGCGACGACCCCGCCATGGCCGGGCAGATCGTCGCGCTCGGTGAGGGGCTGCGGGACGCCGAGCGGTCGCTGGACGGACCCGCCCTGCGCGAGCTGTCGTCGCAGCGCCGCCAGCTCGTCCGCTCCCTGGTGGCCCGCGCCCGCCGGCTCGCCCAGCCGGCCGGTCAGAAGATCGGCGACACCGTGGCCCAGGAGCTCGACGCCACGCTCACCGCCGCGCTCGCGGACCCGGCGGTGGCGCGCGAGGTGCTCTCCGGTCGGCTCACCGCCGCGCGCGAGTACGCGGGGTTCGGCAGCGCGGACGCGGCCGAGGGCACGCCCCCGCCTGCGCCCCCGAAGGCACAGAAGGCTCCGAAGGAGCCGAAAGAGTCGAAGGAGCCGAGCCCGCCGGCCGCGCGCGGCAAGCTCCGGCTCGTCGGGGAGTCGGAGCGCGCGGAGCCCAAGGAGACCGCCGCCGACCGGGAACGCCGGCGCCGCGAGGAGCGCGAGCAGCGCGCCCGCGACGAGGCGCAGGCCGCGTGGGAGCAGGCCGACCGGGCCGCCGCGGAGGCCCGGCGTCGGCACGAGGCCGCGGTCGAGGCGCGCGACGAGAGTGCCGCCGAGGTCGCCCGGGCGGAGGAGCGTGCCGCACGCGCCCACGGCGAGGAGGACGACCTGGTGCGTGAGCTCGCGGAGGTCCGGCGTCGGCTCGCCGCCGCCGGCAAGGCGGCCACGGTCGCCGACAAGGACGTGGCCGGCGCGCAGCAGACCCTGCGCGCCGACGACAAGGACGTCGCGGTCGCGGAGCGCGAGCTGCACCGCGCGGAGCGGGCACGGGACGCGGCCGAGGCTGCACGCGACGGGAAGTAGGAGGAGCCGATGGCCGGCAGCATGGACGACGCCCCACGGGTGCAGCCCGAGAGCATCGAGGAGTGGCGCGAGTGGCTGCGCGCGCACCATGACACCGTGCCCGGGGCGTGGCTGGTGTCGTGGAAGTCCGCGACCGGCAGGCCGACCCTGAGCTACGAGCGGGCGGTCGAGGAGGCGCTCTGCGTCGGGTGGATCGACGCGACGAGCAAGACGCTCGACGACGAGCGCCGGATGCTCTGGTTCACGCGCCGCAAGCCCGGCAGCGGCTGGGCACGGACCAACAAGGAGCGCATCGTGCGCCTGGAGGCGGAGGGCCGGATGACCCCGGCCGGCCGCGCCGTCATCGACGCGGCCAAGGCCGACGGGTCGTGGACGCTCCTCGACGACGTCGAGAACCTGGTGATCCCGGACGACCTGGCGGCGGCGTTCGACCGGTACCCGGGATCGCGCGAGCAGTTCGACGCGTTCCCGCCGTCGGCCCGGCGCGCCATCCTCGGCTGGATCGTGCAGGCCAAGCGCGCCCCCACCCGCGCGGCGCGCCTGGAGGAGTCCGCGCGGCTGGCGGCGGAGGGCAAGCGGGCCAACGAGTGGGTTCCGAAGCGCTAGACAGCGACGACGCCGCAGGTCAGGGGCCGCTTTGGTGGTGGACCACCGGCGCGGGTACCCTGTGCTGGTCCTGGAGACGTCGCATAGCCCGGTCTAGTGCGCGACCCTGCTAAGGTCGTGAAGGCGCAAGCCTTCCGTGGGTTCAAATCCCACCGTCTCCGCTCGTGCACACGATCTCGCACCAACCAGCAGCTCGAACCGTCACGGTTCGGGCTGTTGCTGTCTCCGGCCCAGGATGACGTCCCCGACGATCACCGCCAGCAGCACCGCGTTCGACACCCAGTTCAGGGCCAGCGGCGAGGCCGAGTCCCGCAGCGCGAACGCCGCGAGCACCGCCGCGACGCCGACCAGGTGCGGCGTCGACCACCGGCCGCCGGTCGCGCGTCGGAAGAACGCGTTCCCCAGCAGGTAGACCGCCGCCGCCCCGCAGATCAGCCCCGCGGTCCACGTGTCGGTGTGCCCGAGGGGATGCAGGAGCACCAGCTCGTCGGCCACCGCGGTGAGCACGATGCCGGTGATCAGCAGGAACGGGACGTAGGTGTAGGCGGTCTGCGCGACCATCCCGGGCTCCGCTCGCGACGAGAAGAACTCGGTGGCGGACCGCTCGGACCGGTCGAAGAACAGCAGCCACATGAGCACGGTGCTGACGAACGCCGCGAGGAACGCCAGCAGCGTGGTGGGCTCCAGCTCGAGCTCCGCGAACGCCGTGCCGGTGACGATGATCGACTCGCCCAGGCTGATGATGAGGAACAGGGCCACCCGCTCGGCCATGTGCGAGCCGCGCACCGACCACGTCGTCGGATCCGTCGGGCCCATGAACGGCACCCAGAACAGCGCCCGCGGCCCGACGACGTCGATCAGCGCCGCCGTGATCCACAGCGCCGGCCGCAGGTGCTCGTCGACCAGCGCACCCGCGATCCAGAACGCCCCGGACACGCTCAGCCACACGGTGATCCGCACGAAGTTGGTGGCGTTCTCGGGCCAGTGCCGCCCCATCGCCCAGGTGGTGAACAGGGTCCGGCCCACCTGGATCACCACGTACGGCACCGCGAACAGCAGCGCCTTGCCCTCGAACGCCTCGGGGATCGCGCTCGACATGAGCAGGCCCAGCAGCATGAGGACCAGCAGCATCGTCCGCACGGGCGTCTTGTCCGGGTCGAGCCAGTTGGTCACCCACGTGGTGTCGATCCACAGCCACCACACCGCCCAGGCCAGCACCAGCGTCTGGAGCAGCGTGCTGAGGTCCGGGTGCGCGATGAGGCTGTGCGACAGCTGCGTGACCGCGAAGACGAACACGAGGTCGAAGAACAGCTCGATGTAGCCGACCCGGCTGCCGTCGTGGCCGTCCCCGTGCCGGAGCACGTCCGCGCGCATACCCCACCGGCCGCCGCCGGTGCCCAGTCTCAGCGTGCCGCCGCCCGATCCCGTCACCTGCGCGATCCTGCCACGGGCGTGTGACGGGTCACGTGCATCCGGTTTGGGCCACCGGGCACCTGACCTGTATCGTCGTCTGCGGCCCGTCGAGGGCCATGCGCCCGTAGCTCAATGGATAGAGCATCTGACTACGGATCAGAAGGTTGGGGGTTCGAGTCCCTTCGGGCGCACAGAGGAAAGCACGAGGCGCATCGCGATGTTCGCGGTGCGCCTCGTGCGTTGTGCACGCACGGGAGGTATCCGGGCGCTGCGCGGAGCCTTGCGCGGCCAGGCGCAGCGGGACAGGGTGGTCGACAGGAGCGTCGGGGGCAACGGAGCATCCCCGTCAGGAGGACCGATGCGTCCGGAGACTCAGTTCACGAGGTCGGGCGACGTCTACCTCGCCTATCAGACCGTGGGGCGGGGAGACCGCGAGTTTCTCATCGTCAATGGCGGACTCACGCACGTCGAGGCGATGTGGGACATCCCTGAGCTCTCCGGCTTTGTCGAGCAGCTGGCTCAGGTCGGGAGGGTCGCCTTCTTCGACAAGCGCGGAGTGGGGCTCTCCGATCGCGTCACGGAGCTCTCCACCCTCGACATCAGCGCCCAGGACGCGATCGCGGTGATGGACGCGGCCGGGCTTGCTCAGCCGGTGCTGTACGGCCCCACGGACGGCGCCTCGCAGTGCCTGGCCACCGCGGCCCTCTACCCGCACCGCGTGAGCGGGATCGTGGCGCTCGAGCCCGCCCCGACGTTCGTCGTCGACAAGGACGACCCGTGGGGCTTCCCGGAAGACGTCGCGCAGATGTTGCAGCAGATGGTGGCCCGCAGCTGGGGTCAGGGCATCCTGCTGGCGATGGGCGCCGGCGTCGTCGGACAGGACCCCCGCGTCATCGCAGCGTTCCAGCGGTACGAGCGCATGGCAGCAACGCCGGCGACCGCGGACTGGTGGGTGCGGTGCTTCCTCAACACCGACGTCAGGCCGTATCTCGCTGCGGTGAAGGCGCCGGTGGTGGTCGTCCACGCTCGCGGCAATGCGAAAGCCCTGGTCTCCCATGTCCAGTGGGTCGCCGACCATCTCCCGAACTCTCGCTTCCTTGAGCTCGACGGAGATCTCGCCGACGTCTCCATGCCCGGCGGGCCGATCCTCGACGAGCTCGAGGACCTTGCTGCCGGCACCCGCGTCGGGGGAGCCGCCCATCGCCAGCTCGTCGCCCTCCTGGTCACCGATCTCGTCGGCTCGACGACGTCGATGTCCCGTCTCGGCGAAGAGGGCTGGCGACGGCTCCTCGAAGACCACCGCAGGATGGTGCGAGCTGCCCTCACGCGATACGCCGGCACCGAGATCGACACCGCCGGCGACGGGTTCCTTGCCGCGTTCCGCCTGGCGAGCCAAGCACTGCGATGTGCCGTCGAGATCCGCGACGAGAGCGCGCCGAGTGGGGTAGCAGTCCGACAAGGTGTCCACGCCGGAGAGGTCAGCATCTTCGACACCGGCGTCGCTGGGCAGGCCGTGCACGTTGCCGCGCGCGTCGCAGCCCTGGCCGACGCGGGCGACGTCTACGTCACCGACGTCGCCCTGGCTCTCTGCACCGGAGAGCACCCGCTCGCCGAGCAGGTCGGGACCCGGGTCCTGCGCGGTGTTCCTGGTCGGTGGAGACTGCACCGGCTGGCCAGCTCGGGGGCACCGATCGCGGCGGCGGCCTTTCCTGAGATGACTGGGGGCACACCATGACGAACGATCGGGTCGAAGGCTCCGTGACGACGGTGAGCTGGATCCCGTCGGAGTCGCTCGACGGCCCCTATCGCGGCGCGTTCGCCGTCGGGCTCGGACACTATGACAACCCACCGGCAGACGAGGTCAGCACGCTGGAGCGCCTGCGAGTCGACGGACGAAACGATGCGTTCCGGTTCGCGCACCGCCTCTCGGGGTGGATCGAGGTCGATGACGGGCGGGTCGTGGCGGCCGGGTTCGGCGAGGACAGCGACGGCGTCATGGGCGGCTCGACAGTGAGGTTCGGTCTCGGATCCGTGCGATTCACCAATGTTGCCCTCCCGCTGCTTCGCGAGGGGCCGACGTGGGCCGACGGGACAGCGTCGTTCCAGCAGACGTTCGGAGGTCGCACCAGCTCACCGCTGCCCCGCACCGTCGCTGGTGCGCCGTACATCCGCATCATCGCCCCCTGGGTCTGGACCACTCTTCGACTGGAGATCCAGGCAGACGGGGTATGTCGGGGACAGCTCGTGGGGGCGAGCCCGTTCCCACGGCACTGGGTCTTCGACCGAGAGGGGCAGCTGGCCTCCAAGAGTGGGCTGACCGACTGGGACGACTGGATGCACCACTCGCAGCCGGACCGAACACCGTGGGGCTCTGTCGACTCGCCAGCCGTGGTCACCGAGGTCGAGTCGGCTCTCGAGCGGCAGCTGTCCAGCCTCATCATGAGGGGTGCCGCCACGCCGCACGTGCGCAGGTTGGTCGAGGGAGAGACGCTCACGGAGCAGGGCGTGCACGACACCGATGTCTACCTGGTGCTGGACGGTTGCCTACGGGTCGAGGTCGACGGCGAGTCGCTCGGCGAGGTCGGTCCCGGCGCGGTCGTCGGGGAGCGCGCAGCCCTCGAGGCGGGTGTCCGAACGGCAACCCTGACGGCGACCACAGCCGTGCGCGTCGCCGCTGTCGATCACTCGAGCCTCGACCTGGGCAAGCTGGCTGAGCTCACTTCCGGGCACCGACGTGAGGATCCCGCGCGCGCCCCTGACTCCTGACGCGCTCGGGCCTGTGCGCGCCGCGCCCTCGCTCTTTCCCTGGGTGGTCAGGCGGAGGAGGATCGCTGCTGGAGGCGTGCGATGCGACGACGACGCGTGATCTTCCGCTCGGTGGTGCTGGTCCTCGCGCTCGGCGGGGCTCTGGCACTGCTGCTCCCCACGTCCTGGTTCTCGCTCGGCCTGGCGTTCCTCGGCGTGGTGGTCGCCTTCGTGGCCGTGTTCGCGCTGATCAACCTGCTGTCGGCGCTGCGTGACCGGACGCCCGATCACGAACCATCCGGTGCTTGGTGGTGGTGCGAGCTCCCGATCGACCACCCGTACGTCCGCCTCGCCGACGTCGACTCGACGTGGCGGTGCACGCGGTGCGGGGACGTGCGGCACACGCCACCCCCGCGGGCGACGACCGACGCGTGGGCGGAGGGCGAGAGCGGCTTCCCGATGGGGTACCACGACTGAGCCGTCCGCCCCGGGGACCAGTCTCGCCCCACCACGATCAGTCCTGAGGGCCACGCGCAGCGGAGGCCGCCCACCGCACAGTGGGGATCGTGACCCTCTATGTCGGACGACTCCCGGAACGAGTGCGCCGTCGCCGTGCGCGGTGGGCCGTCGCGAGCGCGGTGGTCGTGCTCTGCGTCGTCGTCGTCGGCCTCGTGCACGCGCTCGGCAGTGCAGCGAGCCCGGGTCCCACCCCGACAGCGCAGGGGCTGAGCCCGGAGCTCGAGCAGCGGTTCGCGGCCGCCCAGGCGGCGGCGGCCGCCGACGGCGTGCCCCTCACCCTGACCTCCGGCTGGCGGTCCGCGGCGGACCAGCAGCGACTCGTGGACGACGCGGTCGAGCGCTACGGGTCGCTCGAGGAGGCGCGCCGGTGGGTGCTCCCTCCCGAGTCGTCCGCGCACGTGCAGGGGACGGCGATCGACGTCGGGCCGACGGAGAGTGCCCTCTGGCTGGGGGAGCACGGCCTCGAGCTGGGTCTGTGCCGCACGTACGCGAACGAGATCTGGCACTTCGAGCTGCTCGCCGACGGCGCGACGACGTGCCCGGAGCTGCACCCGGACTCGTCCAGCGGCTGGTGAGGAGCGCTCAGACCTCGGCGTTCTTCTTCTGCACGCGGTTGCGCAGGAAGATCAGCGGGAGGATCAGCGTCCCGAGCATGGTGACGATCCAGACCGTGAGCGAGCCGAACACCCAGGCGGTAGTGCCGCTGATGGTCAGGCCGTCACCGAAGAGAGTCGCCACCCAGAGCGCCGCGACGGTGGAGACCAGGCCGACGGCACCCGTGAGCGCGTTGGCGTACTTGCGGGACATCACCAGGAACCACGGCGTGAGGATGCTCTGGAGGACGGCGAACACGACGACGGCGACGAGGAACCCCGAGGCGGTCACGGTGAACCCGTCGACGATCAGCGACGCGATCCACAGGCCCAGGGCTGCCGAGGCGAGGAAGATGAACGCTCGGATCAGGAAGACGACCATCGGGTACCCGCTCCCGCTCGGCGACGCTGCGACCTGGGACTCAGCCTAGAGACACGCCGCACGCGCCCGCCAGGGTGTGACGCGACCGATTGTTACGACTGATCGCACGGCTCGGTCCTTCGCCGGGACGCCCGCTACCGTGGCTCGCGTGACGGAGAACTCGACACCCACGCCCATCGCCACGCCCGAGCACACGGTCGACGGTTTTGTCCGGGAGTTCCTGCGGGAGCTGAACTTCGGGCAGGGCACCGACCTGACGCGCGCGTCGGTCAACGACAAGTACCTGGCGATGGCCCGCACGGTGCGGCACTACCTGATGGTCCGGTGGCTGGCCACGCTGCGTCGGCAGTTCCAGATCCAGGCGAAGTCCGTCGCCTACCTGTCCGCGGAGTTCCTGCTCGGCCGGCAGCTCGACAACGCGCTGCTCGCCGCGGACCTCGACGAGGTGGTCGAGGAAGGGCTGGCGTCCCTGGGCATCGACCTGGCGGAGCTGCGCGAGGCGGAGGTCGAGCCGGGTCTGGGCAACGGCGGTCTCGGCCGGCTCGCGGCGTGCTTCATCGACTCGCTCGCGACGATGAACGTCCCCTGCATCGGCTACGGGATCCGGTACGAGTACGGCATCTTCCGCCAGACGTTCGTCGACGGCTGGCAGGTGGAGAAGCCCGACAACTGGCTGGCGCTGGGTTCGCCGTGGGAGTTCCCGCACCCGGAGTCGGCCGTCACCGTCGACTTCGGCGGGCACACCGAGAAGCAGATCGACGCGGCCGGCGTCGAGCGCACCACCTGGGTGCCGGGCTGGAGCGTCCTCGGCGTCCCCTACAACTACATGGTCCCCGGGTTCGAGAACGGCCGCGTGAACACGCTGCGGCTGTGGAGCGCGCGGGCGACGCGGGCGTTCGACCTGGAGATCTTCAACGCGGGCGACTACGCCCAGGCGGTCCGGGCCCAGACGTTCGCGGAGAACATCTCCAAGGTGCTCTATCCGGAGGACTCCACGCCGCAGGGCAAGGAGCTGCGCCTCCAGCAGCAGTACTTCTTCGTCGCGTGCTCGATCCGCGACTTCCTGGACCAGGTGCTCCCGCACGACTTCGACCTGCACCGGCTGCCGGACCGGATCATCTTCCAGCTCAACGACACCCACCCCGTCATCGCCATCCCGGAGCTCATGCGGATCCTGGTCGACGAGAAGGGCTGGGACTGGGACGACGCCTGGGCCACCACCCAGAAGTGCTTCGCGTACACCTGTCACACGCTGCTGCCGGAGGCCCTCGAGGTCTGGCCCGTGGACCTGCTGGGCAAGCTGCTGCCCCGCCACCTCGAGATCATCTACCGGATCAACGAGGACTTCATGGCCGAGCTCCGGGAGGCCTACCCGGACGACGAGCTGCGGGTGCGCCGGATGTCGATCATCGCCGAGTACCCCGAGCGGGCCGTGCGGATGGCGTACCTGGCCACCGTCGCGGGCTCGAAGGTGAACGGCGTCGCGGCGCTGCACTCGCAGCTGCTCAAGGACAAGGTGCTGCACGACTTCTCCGACTACTTCCCGGACAAGTTCATCAACGTCACCAACGGTGTCACGCCCCGCCGGTTCGTCCGGTTGGCCAACCCAGGGCTGTCCGAGCTGGTCACCGCGGCCATCGGCGACGGCTGGGTGACCGACCTGGAGCGGCTGAAGGAGCTGGAGCCGCTGGCCGAGGACGCCGAGTTCCGACGGGCGTTCCGCGAGGTCAAGCGCGCGAACAAGCTCCGGCTGGTCGACGTGCTCCAGGAGCGCGACGGCATCGTGATCGACCCGGACACCATGCTGGACGTGATGGTCAAGCGTCTGCACGAGTACAAGCGGCAGACCCTCAAGCTCCTGCACGTGGTCACCCTGTACGACCAGGTGCGGTCCGGCGCCGTGCGGATCGAGGACGTCACGCCGCGCACGTTCGCGTTCGGGGCCAAGGCGGCTCCGGGCTACAAGATGGCGAAGCAGACCATCGGCCTCATCAACGCCGTCGGCCGCACCATCAACAACGACCCCGCGCTCCAGGGCCGGCTCACCGTGGCGTTCCCCGCCAACTACAACGTCACGCTCGCGGAGAAGCTCATCCCCGCGGCGGACCTGTCGGAGCAGATCTCGCTGGCCGGCAAGGAGGCGTCCGGCACGGGCAACATGAAGTTCGCGCTCAACGGTGCCCTGACCATCGGCACCGACGACGGCGCGAACGTCGAGATCCGCGAGCTCGTGGGCGACGACAACTTCTTCCTGTTCGGGCTGCTCGAGCCGGAGGTCGCGGAGATCGTCGACCGCGGCTACCACCCGACGTCCTACTACGAGCAGAACCGCTCGCTGCGGCACGCGCTCGACCTGATCGCGTCCGGGGTGTTCTCCGACGGCGACCGGACGACGTTCGAGCCCATCGTGTCCAACCTGCTGTCGGAGGACCGGTTCCTGGTCCTGGCCGACTACCAGGCGTACATCGACGCGCAGGCCCGGGTCGACGAGGCCTACGCGGACACCGAGGCGTGGACGCGGTCGGCCGTGCTCAACGTGGCGCGGTCCGGCTTCTTCTCCTCCGACCGGTCCATGCGCGACTACATCGACCGCATCTGGGGCACGCACCCGGTACCGCCGGAGCGCTGACCGGCCTCCGCAGGGCACCGCTGGGACGCGGTGCCCTGCGGCCTCGCTACCCTTGACGCGTGACACCCGCGAAGAAGTCCCAGGAGATGAAGGCGTCGACCGCCGCCGCCAAGCTCGACGTGTACCTGCCGGCCACGCCGGAGGACTTCCAGAATCGGATGATCACGCGCGACGAGCTGACCGAGCTCCAGCGCACACCCCCGCAGTGGCTGGTGGACCTGCGCCGCGACGGGCCGCACCCGCGCAGCGTCATCGCCGGCCGGCTGCGCATCTCGATCGGCGGGCTGGCCCGCGGCGGGATCACGGACCCGCTGACCACCGAGGAGATCGAAGCGCTCCAGGCCGAGCCGCCCAACTGGCTGGTCCGCGAGCGCGAGATCGCCGCGCAGGTGCGCCTGGAGGAGCGGCTCCAGGAGTCGCGCGAGGCGGACCGCAAGGCCGATGCGGACCGGAAGGCCGCCGCAGCCCGCGAGAGCTGACCCTCGGTCAGAGCCCTCCGCGCGGGGGCTCGAAGTCGGGCACGAGCACGGGGGTGTCGCGGTTGAGCGACTCACCGCGGAAGTACGGCCGCAGGGACAGCCTCGCGGCGCACGCGACCATCAGCGGTACCCCGAGGGCCAGCATCCCGACGCCGATGATGAACACCCCGCCGACGCCGCCGAAGCTCGTGTACCCGTAGTCGGGGTCGAGCATGTCCCGCGCCGAGATGCCGAACGCCCACACCATCCCGGCGCCGCCCAGCAGCGGGAACAGGCCGCGCAGGAAGAAGTTCCGGGTGCTGCGGAAGATCGACCGCCAGAAGTACACGACGCACGCGAACGCGGTGACGGCGTAGTAGAACGCCACGGCGAGGCCCAGGGACGCGATCGAGTCGAACAGGGCGTCCTCGCTGAGCAGCTTGAGCACGATGTAGAAGGCGCCGGCGGTGATCCCCATGACGAGGGTGGAGAACGACGGCGTCTTGAACACGGGGTGCACACGCGCGAACTGCCCGGGCACCGCCTTGTAGACGGCCATCGCCAGGGTGCCGCGGGCCGTCGGCAGGATCGTCGTCTGCGTGGACGCCGTGGCGGACACCGCGATGACCAGCAGCAGGATGAACGCCATCACGGGTCCCAGCAGCGGACCGCCGAGCACCGTGACGACGTCGTCGATGTTGGCCTCGTTGTTCAGGCCGATCCCCGTGGTGCCGAACCCCGCGAACGCCTGCACGGCGACCGCGACCAGGCAGTAGGTGACCAGCAGGATCACGGTGGCCAGCACTGCGGCGCGCCCGGGCGTGCGGGCGAGGTCCTTGGTCTCCTCGTTGATGGCCAGGCACGCATCCCAGCCCCAGTAGATGAAGATGCACAGGATCACGGCGGCGGCGAT
This sequence comes from Cellulomonas humilata, assembly GCF_013359775.1. Lineage (GTDB taxonomy): Bacteria > Actinomycetota > Actinomycetes > Actinomycetales > Cellulomonadaceae > Cellulomonas > Cellulomonas humilata. The sequence goes on from NZ_JABMCI010000060.1 coordinate 208,818, forward strand.
GGCCGACGACGACAGGCCGGCCGGGCTGAACCAGGACCACTGCGGGAGCACGGCCTGCGGTCCGGCGGTGCCGCCGTAGACCTTCCAGAGCGCCAGGATGCTCAGGCTCCCGAGCACGATGAACTGGAACACGACGAGCACGTTCTGCAGCCGCTCGCTCACCAGGATGCCGCGGTAGCTCACCCAGGTCATGGCCGCGATGAAGCCGACGCCGATGATCAGGACCGCGATGCGGTTCTCGGCCACCTCGTCGAGGCCGAACGCCCGCAGGAAGTAGACGGCGGCCACCTCGGCGACGTTGGCCAGCACGATGATCCCGGAGACCGCCAGGCCCCAGCCGCCGAGCCAGCCGACCCACGGACCGAGCGCCTTGGCGCCCCAGGTGAACGTGGTCCCGCAGTCCGGCATGACCGAGTTGAGCTCGCGGTACGCGATCGCGACGAGCAGCATCGGCACGAACGCGATGAGGAACATGGCGGGGGACTTCTCGCCGACCGCCAGCACCACGTAGCCGAGCGTGGCAGCCAGCGAGTACGCGGGTGCCGTGGAGGCGAGGCCGATGACGGTGTTGCCCCACAGGCCGAGGGTGCCGGAGCTCAGGCCTTTCGCCGGTGCGGGGGACTCGTCGGTCAGGGCGCTGCTCATCGGACCTCCCGGCTCGCGTCGTCGCGGTACCCCCGAAGCCGGACATTACTCCCGCGGGCCCCGGGGTCGGCCGTTATCCGGACAAGTCGCCGCGCCCGACGGCCGACGAGAACAACGTGGGTGGCGTCAAGGCGCGACGAAGCGGCACCCACGCTGTTCTCGCGGCGCGATGGTGGTCAGCGGGGGCGGGGCTTGCGGGTGCGGGGGGTGGCGGAGCCCTTGGCCGACGACTTGCGGCCCGTCGCGGCCTTGCCGGACGTGCCCTTGCCCGTCGCGCTCCCGCCCGAGCCCTTGCCGCGGGGGGTCGGTGGGGTCGGTTCCGGGGCCGGGGCGCCCCGGCCGCGCGACGAGGTCGCGGTGCGGCCGCGGACGATGCCGATGAACTCCTCGGTCAGGTCGTCGTACCGGTCGGTGACCCATGCCAGGCCGACCGCGGAGCCGGGCGCGTCCCGGACGACCCGCGCGACCAGGCCGCGGCGCTGGTGCAGGCGCCCGAGCGACTGCGGCAGGACGAGCACCCCGACGCCGGCGGCGACGAGCTCGACCGCGTCGGCCGTCGTCGGGACGGGGTCGCCGGCGAAACGTGTACCGGGGGCGTCGGCCCAGTGCAGCTGGTCGTCCAGCGGCACGACGAGCAGCTCGTCGTCGAGGTCCGCGGCGTCGATCTCCTCGACCACGCTGAACACGTGGTCCTTAGGCACGACGACCACCGTGGACTCTGTGTACAGCGGCATGGTCGACAGGTCGTCGCCGGCCGCGGGCAGGCGGACCAGGGCGACGTCCGCGCCGCCGGAGCGCAGGAGCGGGACGGCCTCGTCGGGCGACGCGTGCACCAGCTCGACCGGCACGTCCCGCAGCCGCTCCGCCCACACGCGCAGCCAGCGGTCCGGGTTGACGCCGGGGACGAGCAGGATGCGGAACGTCATCGAACCCTCCGGAACACCAGGTCGCGGACCTCGTGGCCCAGGTCGAGGCCGCGTCGCTCGAACTTGGTGACCGGCCGGTACGGCGGGCGGGGGACGAACGCGTCCACGGTGTTCTCGAGGGAGGGGTCGGCCGTGAGGACCTCGAGCATGGCGTCCGCGTAGTCCACCCAGTCGGTGGCGCAGTGCAGCGTGCCGCCCACGCGCAGCCGCGACAGCAGGAGCCCGACGTGCGCGGGCTGCACCAGTCGGCGCTTGTGGTGCTTGGCCTTGGGCCACGGGTCGGGGAAGAACACGTGCACGGCGTCGAGCGACTGCTCCGGCAGCGTCGTGCGCACGAGGTCGAGGGCGTCGCCGTGGGCGATCCGCACGTTGGTGAGGCCGGCGCGGTCGATCAGGACGAGCAGGTTGGCGACGCCCGGCAGGTGCGCCTCGACCGCCAGGTAGTCGCGCGACGGGTCGGCGGCGGCCATCGCCGCGGTGGTCTCGCCCATCCCCGACCCGATCTCCAGCACCACCGGGGCCGACCGGCCGAAGAGCGTGACGGTGTCCAGGGCGCCGTCGGGCAGCTGCGGCGCCGGCGAGCCCGCGTCGTGCACCGAGAACCCGTAGCGCGGCCAGAGGGTGCGCAGCGCGTCCTCGCGCTCCTGGCTCAGGGGTGCGCGGCGCGGGTGGAACGTGCGCAGCGGCTCGTGCGGCCGCGACGCCAGGTGCCGGAACGCGTCGGACGGGAGGCTCACGGGGGTCCAGCCTAGGCGTCGGTCGCGGGCCCCATCAGCGCGAAGACCTCACCGAACGGCCCGGAGACGATCGCCATGCGCCCGAACGCGGTGTCGGTCGGCGGGCTGACGACGGTGCCGCCCAGGTCGCCGACGCGCGAGGCGGCGGCATCGGTGTCCGGCACCCCGAAGTAGAGGGTCCAGGCGGCGGGCGCGTCCGAGGCCTGGGCGCCGTAGCCGCCCACCCCCGCCACGGGCGAGCCGCCGACGGACACCGACGCGTAGGCGAACCCCGGGGCGCTGAGGTCCTCGACGTCGTAGCCGAACACCCGCTGGTAGAACGCGACGGCACCGGGCTGGTCGTGCACCATGACCTCGGACCAGACGACCGAGCCGGGCTCCTCGACGACGTCCCAGCCGGTGTGCGAGCCGGGCTGCCAGACCCCGAAGGCGGCCCCGGCGGCGTCGACGAAGATGCCCATGGAGCCGAGGTCCATGACCGGCATCGGCGGCACGACCTCCCGGCCGCCCGCGTCGGCGATGGCGGTGGCGGTGGCGGCGAGGTCCTCGGTGGCCAGGTAGACGCACCAGGCCGGTGGCTGCGCGGGATCGTCGCCCATCGGCTCGCCGAGCCCGACCACGCGGCGCCCGTCGACGAACGCCTGCGTGTACGCGCCGACCTCGGGACCACCGACCTCGAACTCCCAGCCGAACAGCGGACCGTAGAAGGCGCGGGCGGCGGCGAGGTCCGGCACCGTGATGTCGGCCCACGTCGGGGTGCCGGTGGGCCAGGCGTCGAGGTGGGTGGTCATGCGCTCACCCAACACCCCCGCCGGGGTGGCCGCACGCGGGCGACCAGCGCGAACGCGGCCCGTGGGGGAGACATCACCCGGTGCCTGTGCTAGTCACGTGTCATGGCACACCCCGCTGCGGGCGACCCCGCGGAGACCCCGGTCGCGGTGGTGTCCCCTGCGGGGTCGACCCAGGACGCGCACGGCGAGAGCACGCTCACCGTCGTCGTCGCGTTCGGGGCCAACCTGCTCATCGCCGTCGCCAAGACGATCGCCGCCGTGATGACCGGGGCGGCGTCGATGCTGGCGGAGGCGGCGCACTCGTGGGCCGACGCCGGCAACGAGGTGTTCCTGCTCATCGCGCAGCGCCGCGCCGCACGGGCGCCGGACCCGAGCCACCCGCTCGGCTACGGCCGCGAGGTGTACGTCTGGTCGCTGTTCGCCGCGATCGGGCTGTTCGCGGTGGGCGCCGGGGTGTCGATCACGCACGGGATCCAGGAGCTCATCCACCCGGAGCCGGCCAGCAACTTCGGCATCGCGTACATCGTCCTCGGGGTCTCGGCGGTGCTCGAGGGGATCTCGTTCGTGCAGGCGTCGCGCCAGGTGAAGAGCGCGGCGGCGCGGCAGGACCGGGACGTCCTCGAGCACGTGCTGGAGACGTCTGACCCGACCGTGCGCGCGGTGTTCTTCGAGGACGCGGCCGCGCTGGTCGGCATCCTCATCGCGACCGTCGGCATCGCGCTGCACCAGGTGACGGGCTCGGCTATCCCCGACGCGGTGGGCTCGATCCTGGTCGGGGTGCTGCTGGCCGTGGTCGCCGTGGTGCTCATCGACCGCAACCGGCGGTTCCTCGTCGGCCAGGCCGTGGACCCGAGGCTCCAGGGCGCGGCCGTCCGGGCGCTGCTGGAGCTCCCGGAGATCGACCGGGTCACCGAGCTGCGGCTCGAGTTCGTGGGGGCGCGGCAGATCTACCTGGTGGGTGCGGTCGACCTCGCGGGCAACATGGCCGAGGACGACGCCTCGCACGTGCTCGCGTCGCTGGAGCGGCGGATCTCGGCGACGCCCGCCGTGGTCGGCGCGACGCTCTCCCTGTCCGAGCCTCAGGACCCGGGCCTCTGACGTGGCGACCGACCAGGAGCCTGTGGACCAGGACCCGTTCCGGGTCCCCGTCCTGGACCTGCTGCGGCTCGCCGTGCCCGCGGCGGTCGTCGGCATCGGCTGCGCGCTCACGCTCTACGCGCTCAGCCGGCTGGCCGGACTGCTCGAGGGCTGGATCTGGGACGACCTCAGCGCGGCGCTCGGCGTGGACCGGAACTCAGCGCTCTGGATCATCGGGGTGCTCACCGCGACCGGGCTGCTCATCGGGCTCGTCGTCCGGTACGTGCCGGGGCACGCGGGTCCGGACCCGGCGACACAGGAGCTGGTCGCCGCGCCGCTGGGTCTGCGCGTGCTGCCGGGGCTGGCGCTCGCCCTGGTGCTCATGCTCGCGGGCGGCGTGAGCCTCGGGCCGGAGAACCCGATCATCGGGATCAACGTGGGACTGGCGGTCGCCCTCGGGCTGCGCTTCCTACCGAAGGTCAAGGCGAACGTGTGGCTGGCCATCGCGGTGTCCGGCACGATCGGCGCGATGTTCGGCACGCCCGTCGCGGCCGCGCTGCTGCTCTCGGAGCTCGATGCGGGCGACCGTCGGATCCCACTGTGGGACCGGCTGTTCGCGCCGCTCGTCGCGGCGACCGCCGGGGCGCTCACCATGCTGCAGCTGGAGGACCTGGACCTGTCCGTGCAGGTCCCCGCGTACACCTACGGCGGGCTGGAGGACCTGGGCTATGCGATCGCCATCGCCGTCGGCGCCGCCGCGGTGGGCCTCGTCGCCGTGTACCTGTTCGTGCCGATGCACCGGCTGTTCCAGCGGATCGGCCACCCGGTGCTCATGCTCACGGCCGGGGGCCTGCTGCTGGGCCTGCTCGGCGCGCTCGGCGGAGAGGTGACCCTGTTCAAGGGGCTGTCGCAGATGCAGGAGCTGCCCGGGCTGGCCGCCACGACGACCGCCCTCGGGTTCCTGGCCATGGCCGGCATCAAGCTGGCCGCCCTGCTCGTGGCCGCCACCTCCGGGTTCCGCGGCGGACGCATCTTCCCGGCGCTGTTCGTCGGCGTGGCGCTCGGGTTCGCGGTGCACTCGGCGTGGGACGCCGTGCCCCTGGCGCTCGCGGTCGGGGCGGCCGTGGTCGGGATCGTCGTCGCGGCCACGCGCAACGGCTGGCTCAGCCTGTTCATGGCGGTCGCCGTGGTGCCGCAGGTGTCGCTGCTGGTCGGGTTGGTGCTCGCCACGCTCGCGGCCTGGCTGGTGGTCACCAACCGGCCGCCGCTGCTGGACCCGGTCAGCCCAGACGCGCGTCCAGGAAGCTGAGCACCTCGGCGACGTAGGTGTCGCGGGCGGGTGCGGGGGACAGGGCCAGGTCGTGGGTGCCGCCGGGGACCTCGACGTAGGTGACGTCCGGGCCGAGGTTCGGGGCGAGGCGCTTCATGTCCGCGACGTCCAGCACCGAGTCGGTGGTCAGCAGGGCGTCGTGCCAGACGTCGTCCGGGCCGGACGCGTCGGACGCCAGCACCAGCACGGGGACGTCGATGTCCAGCCCGCGGGCGACGCGCGCGTGGCCGCGGCGCACGGTGCGGCCGAACCCGGCGCGCGCGGGGAACCCGTCGAGCGGCTTCCACGCGAGGTCGTAGGACCACTCGCCGCCGGTGCCCTCGTGCAGCGCTCGGCCGTAGTACGGACCGATCCCGTCGACGACGAGGTCGGGGGCGACCTTCCCGACGCCGTCCAGCACGCGCGTGACCACCGTGCGCTTGAACCAGGAGCCGCGCAGGTCGAGCCATGGGCTGTTCAGCACGAGCGCGTCGATGAGGTGCTCCCCGCGGCGGGAGTCGGCCCACAGGGACGTGACGAGCCCGCCCATCGAGTGGCCGAGCAGGACGACCTCGTCGTGGTCGGCGCGGATGATCCGGATCGCGGTGTCGATCTCCTCGGCGAACGCGCCCAGGTCGGTGACGTGGTTGGGCGGCCGACCGTCGCGGATGGACCGGCCGTAGTCGCGCAGGTCGAGCGCATAGACGTCGTACCCGCGGGCGGCCATCGCGTCGGCGAACTGGGTCTGGAAGAAGTAGTCGACGAACCCGTGCACGTAGAGCAGGGCGCGCCGGCTGGGTGAGCCGGTGCGATGGACCAGGGTGGCGACGGGGTCAGGGGTCCGGCCGTCGGGGCGCAGGGTCAGCGTCTGCGCGGTCCAGCCCGGGAGCACGTCATCGTCCATGGCGTGATCGTGCCACGCGCGGTCGTCCCGGGTGGCTCGCAGACTTGAGCGGAATAGACTCAACTCTGGCCGCGGTTGCGAAGAGCAGACTCGACACACAAGGAGGTCACGTGGACGCCAAGTTCACCACCCGGTCCCAGGAGGCCCTGGGCGACGCCATCCAGCAGGCGTCGGCCGCCGGCAACCCGCAGCTCGAGCCCGCGCACCTGCTCAACGCGCTCCTCCAGCAGGAGGGCGGCGTGGCCAACGGGCTGCTCGACGCGGTCGGTGCCGACCGCGGGGCGCTCGGTCGCGCGGTCCGCGGCATGCTGGTGAACCTGCCGTCCAGCAGCGGCTCCACCGTCGCGCAGCCGACGGCGTCGCGCGCCACGTCGACCGCGCTCGAGGCCGCCTCGTCCGAGGCCCGCTCGCTCGGCGACGACTACGTCTCGACCGAGCACCTCCTGCTCGGCCTGGCCACCGGTCAGTCCGGGGTGGCCGACGCGCTGCGCGCGCAGGGTGCGTCCCGCGACGCGCTCGCCGCCGCGCTACCCGCCGTCCGTGGCGCCGCGCGGGTCACGACGCCCAACCCGGAGGGCACCTACAAGGCGCTCGAGCAGTACGGCATGGACCTCACGCAGCGCGCCCGCGACGGCAAGCTCGACCCGGTGATCGGCCGCGACGCCGAGATCCGCCGCGTCGTGCAGGTGCTCTCCCGGCGCACCAAGAACAACCCCGTGCTCATCGGGGAGCCCGGCGTCGGCAAGACCGCGGTCGTCGAGGGGCTTGCCCAGCGGATCGTCGCCGGGGACGTGCCCGAGTCGCTGCGCGGCAAGAAGCTGGTGGCGCTCGACCTGGCCGCGATGGTGGCCGGCGCCAAGTACCGCGGCGAGTTCGAGGAGCGGCTCAAGGCCGTGCTGGCGGAGATCACCGGGTCGAACGGCGAGGTCGTCACGTTCATCGACGAGCTGCACACCGTGGTCGGTGCGGGCGCCGGGTCCGAGGGCGCCATGGACGCGGGCAACATGCTCAAGCCCATGCTCGCGCGCGGGGAGCTGCGCCTGGTGGGTGCGACGACGCTCGACGAGTACCGCGAGCGCATCGAGAAGGACCCGGCGCTCGAGCGGCGGTTCCAGCAGGTGTTCGTCGGTGAGCCGTCCGTCGAGGACACCGTGGCCATCCTGCGCGGGCTCAAGGAGCGGTACGAGGCGCACCACAAGGTCACCATCGCCGACTCCGCCCTGGTCGCGGCGGCCGCGCTGTCCGACCGGTACATCACCGGCCGCCAGCTGCCCGACAAGGCCATCGACCTGGTCGACGAGGCCGCGTCGCGCCTGCGCATGGAGCTCGACTCGTCGCCCATCGAGATCGACGAGCTGCAGCGCGCGGTGACCCGGCTCGAGATGGAGGAGGTCGTGCTCAGCGAGTCCGACGACCCCGCGTCGAAGGACCGCCTCGAGCGGCTGCGCAAGGACCTGGCCGACCGGCGCGAGGACCTGGCGTCCCTGACCGCGCGGTGGGAGAAGGAGAAGGCGGGGCACAACCTGGTCGGCGACCTCAAGGCCCGGCTGGACTCGCTGCGCTCGGACGCCGAGCGGCTGCTGCGCGAGGGCGACCTGGCCGGTGCAGCCCGCATCCAGTACGGCGAGCTGCCCGCGCTCCAGGAGCAGATCGCGGATGCCGAGGCCGACGAGGCCTCGATCGACGCCGCCCCCGACGGGCCGCCGATGATTGCCGAGAAGGTGGGTCCCGACGAGGTCGCCGAGGTGGTCGCGCAGTGGACCGGCATCCCCGCCGGCCGGCTGCTGGAGGGCGAGACGGCCAAGCTGCTGCGGATGGAGGACGTGCTCGGCGAGCGGCTGATCGGGCAGCGCCCTGCGGTCGCCGCGGTGTCGGACGCGGTCCGGCGTGCACGCGCGGGCGTCTCCGACCCCGACCGGCCCACGGGCTCGTTCCTGTTCCTCGGTCCCACCGGCGTCGGCAAGACCGAGCTGGCCAAGGCGCTCGCGGACTTCCTGTTCGACGACGAGCGCGCCATGGTCCGCATCGACATGTCCGAGTACTCGCAAAAGCACTCGGTGGCCCGACTCGTCGGCGCTCCTCCGGGGTACGTCGGCTACGAGGAGGGCGGTCAGCTGACGGAGGCCGTCCGGCGCCGGCCGTACTCGGTGGTCCTGCTCGACGAGGTGGAGAAGGCGCACCCCGAGGTGTTCGACGTGCTGCTCCAGGTGCTCGACGACGGCCGCCTCACCGACGGCCAGGGGCGCACGGTCGACTTCCGCAACGTGATCCTGGTGCTCACGTCGAACCTCGGCTCGCAGTTCCTGGTGGACCCGCTGCTGTCCGACGACCAGAAGCGCGAGGCGGTCATGTCCGCCGTGCGGACCGCGTTCAAGCCGGAGTTCCTCAACCGGCTCGACGACGTGGTGCTCTTCGACCCGCTGTCGCTGGAGGAGCTCGGGCACATCGTGGAGCTCCAGGTGGCCGCCCTGGGCCGCCGTCTGAAGGACCGCCGGCTCACGCTCGAGGTCTCGCCGAGCGCGCGCGAGTGGCTGGCGATCGAGGGCTACGACCCCGCTTACGGCGCCCGTCCGCTGCGGCGGCTGGTGCAGCGCGAGATCGGCGACCGGCTGGCCCGGCAGATCCTCGCGGGCGAGATCAAGGACGGGGACACGGTCGTCGTCGACCGAGGCGATTCGGGGCTGGTGGTTGCGTCGGCCCGCACCGGTGCGCATCCGGAGTGGGTCGGCTGACCTCGTGTGAAGACTTCGTTGCGCTGGACGCGACGAAGTCTTCACACGAGTGCGGCTTCAGACGGTGAGGCCGTGGCCGAACCGGAAGAGCGGGTCGGCGGTGTCGAACGGGACGTCCTCGCGGGACGCCTCGACGGCGGCCATCGACCGGGGCAGGTCGAACGGGAGCCTCCCGCGCGCGGCCCCGCGGAGCGCGTCCAGCAGCGGACCGGTCCCGGCGCCGAAGTTCACGACGACCGCCGCGGCCCCCTCCACCAGCGGCGTGAGGATCGCCGGCCGGTCCAGGTAGACGTCGAGGATGGTCGGCACCTGCGCGCTGATCGCGTTGACGCGCTCGATCTCGGCGGCCGGGAAGTCCAGTGAGCCGGCGTGGAAGAACGACTCGAACCCGGGACCGCGCTGCTCGTAGGGCGCCTGGAGCCGCAGGATCGCGACGTCGGCGTCGGCCGGGTCGTGCACGGTGCCCTCGAACCCCTCGGCGTAGATCCGCAGGCCGGGGGCCAGAGGCAGGATGCCGTCGTTGGTCAGGACGGTCACCGCCGCGGCCTGGGCCGAGACGCCGGCGGCGCGGAACTCGTCCGAACCGACGATCGCAGCCGCCGCGTCGACATCCACGTACCGCCGCTCGTCGAACAGGCCCAGCAGGAACTTCTCCCGGAGCAGCCGGCGCACCGAGGCGTCGACGCGCTCCTGCGTGATCCGGCCCTGCTGCACGAGCGACACCACGACCTCCGGGCATGCCTCGCCGCCCAGCTGGTCGCCGCCGGCGTCGAGGATGAGCGCCACGCGGTCCTCGACCGACAGGTGCTCGACGCCCCACGCCCGCGCGGGGAACGGCTGCCCGAACGCCTCGGCGTCGGTCACCAGACCCCAGTCGGTGCAGATGATCCCGTCGAAGCCGAGGTCGTCCCGGAGCAGGTCGAGCACCGGCTTGTTGAAGCCGAACCCGACCTCGGGGATGCCCTCCAGCCCGACCGGCATGCCGTAGTACGGCATCATCTGCCGCGTCCCTGCTGCCAGGAGCGCCTTGAACGGCTCGAGGTGCTCGGCGAACCGCCCGCCGGGGTACACCTGCTCGCGTCCGTAGGCGAAGTGCGGGTCCTCGCCGTCCTTCTGCGGCCCACCGCCGGGGAAGTGCTTGGTCATCGTCGACACGCTGTCCGCGCCGAACACCGGACCCTGGAACCCGCGCACGTACGCGGCTCCCATCTGCCCGGTCAGGGTCGCGTCCTCGCCGAACGTGCCGTTGGCTCGCGCCCAGCGGGGTTCGGTGGCCAGGTCGACCTGGGGGTGCAGGGCGGTGCGCAGACCGACCGCGAGGTACTCCTGGCGCGCGATGTCCGCGTGCTGTTCCATGAGCGCCACGTCGCGCGTCGCCGCCAGCCCGAGCGTCTCCGGCCACTGCGAGAACGGGCCCGAGAGCAGGGCGGTCCCGGGGTTGTCCGTGAACCCGTGCCGGGGGTCGGTGGCGATCGTCGCCGGGATGCCGAGCCGCGTCTCGTGGCACAGCGCCTGGAGGCGGTTGTGCCACTCGGCGATCTCGCGGGCGTCGCCGGGGACGCCCAGCAGGTTCCAGTGCGTCATGTGCTTGCCGAGGACGTACTCCTTGGCGGACGGCAGGCCGAACACCGCGTCGCTCTCGTCCAGCGGACCGCTGGTGATCATGTGCTGGAACAGCTGGCCGGCCTTCTCCTCGAGCGTCATCCGCCCGAGCAGGTCGTCGACGCGCTCGTCGACGGGGCGCGTCGGGTCCTCGTACTCGCGCATCAGCGGACGCCCTTGATCTTGTAGACCAGCGCGGCGCCGGCCAGCGCGACGAGCGCGCCGAACAGGTACCAGGTGGGGTACTGCCCGATCGGCAGGTGGGCGCCGACGGCGAGGATCGCCGGGGCCATCGCGGGGGCGAGCGACTGCGGCAGGGCGTTGGCGATGTTGAGCACGCCGAGGTCCTTGGCGGTGTCGTCCTTGCTGGGCAGCACCTGCGTGGCCAGCGCGATGTCGACGGAGAAGAAGGCGCCGGCGCCGAGCCCGATGATGGCCTGCCCGACGACGACCATCGCAATCGACGGCGCGAACGCGAGCACCACCAGGCCGACCGCCATGATCGCCCCGGCGGTTGCGACGAACGGGCGGCGCTTGCCGAACCGGTCGGACAGGATGCCGCCGATGGGGCTGGAGATCACCATGCCGATCACCGAGGCGAACGTCGCCGTGAGGATGACGCCCGTGGCGTCCTGCTCGGACAGCTCGAACCGGCCGATCAGGTAGTACGGCAGGAACGTCGCGATGCCCGCGTAGCCGAACATCACCATGAACTTGGTCAGCCAGGTCCAGCCGAAGTCGGGGTGCTTGCGGGGGTTGAAGACGAACGAGCCGAAGAACTGCCCGGCGGTGAACCTCTGTGCGGGCGCCTCGTGCAGCCGTCGGTCGCGCAGCACGGCGGCGAGCAGGAGCGAGAAGAGCAGGCCGAGGGCGGCCGGGACCAGGAACCGGGTGGCGTCGGCGGAGATCCGGTTGACGATCACGCTGCCGAGCAGGATGGCCAGCGGCAGCGCCATGCCGACCAGGCCGGACACCTTGCCGCGGCGCTCGACGGGCACCTGGTCCGGAATGGTCGCGTTGGCGGCGGCGAGCACGGCGTTGAACCCGGCCTGGGCCACGCACCAGCCGACCAGCACGAGCGCGACCGACTGGGCGGTGCCGACGACCACGAGGGCCGCGGTGCCGACGAGCGCGCCGCCGATGATCCACGGCCGACGCATGCCGAGCCGGCTGGTGGTGCGGTCCGACAGGCGACCGGCCAGCGGGTTGCAGATCAGGGCAAACAGCGCGCCGATGCCCATGACCATGCCGAGGGTGGCCGGTGCCGCTTCGGCGCCGACGAGGTGGTCGATCTTGAACGCCATGGACACCATCACCGGCGTCAGCAGGGCGACGTAGACGCCCAGGTTGGCGAAGCTGAGGGCGGGCAGGTAGCTCCGCGGCTCGCGTGCGGTCGTGCTCGGTGCCGGGGGCGCCGCGCTCGTGAGCGGGGCCTGGGGCTGCGAGAGGGCCATGTCGACTCCTGTGTCTGACAGCGGGCCGGACCGTCTTTGAATCCCGACCACATGGTAAGCAGGAAGTTACCACGTGGTCGGGATTGGTGGAAGTGGCCTCTTACCATCTGGTCGGAATTGGCGTCTGCGTGACATCCTGGCGCCATGACGACGCAGGCTCCTGTCTCGACCGCGCGCTCCGCCGGCTATGCCAAGGGCCGCGCCACCCGCGAGGAGATCCTCGACGCGGCGATGCTGCTGTTCGGCGAGGTCGGCTACCACACGGCCTCCTTGCGCGAGGTGGCCTCGCGCGTCGGCATCTCCCACCCGGGCCTGCTGCACCACTTCTCCAGCAAGGCCGTGCTGCTCGCGGCGGTCCTCGCGCGTCGCGACGAGGTGGACGAGGCGGCGTTCCAGGCCGACCTCGACGCGGGGCACGACTACTTCGAGGCCCTCGCGCTGCTCATCGAGCGCAACGCGGCCCGCCCCGGGATCGTCGAGCTGTTCGCGACCCTGTCCGCGGAGGCCACCTCGCCCGAGCACCCGGGGCACGCGTTCTTCCAGGAGCGCTACCGCACGGTCGTCGAGTTGACGACGGCCGAGTTCGAGCGTCGCCGCGACGAGGGTCGGCTGCGACCGGGCATCGACCCGCACACCGCCGCCCGGCTCGCCGTCGCGGTGATGGACGGCATGCAGATCCAGTGGTTGCTCGCCGCCGACACCCCCGACGACCGTCCCGACATGGCGGCCGCCCTGCGCGCCCAGTTCGCGGCGCTCCTGACCGACTGAGCTACGCGAGTTCGTGAGTTCGCGTCGACTTCGTGAGCTGCAACGCCCGAACTCGACGCGAACTCACGAACTCGGCGCCTGCGGGGTGGCTCGTCAGAGGTCGGCCGGGTCGACGCCGTCCACCAGGTCCGACCAGAACGGGACCCGGAGCGTCGCGTCCGGGAGTGGGACCGGCGACGACCGGCCGAGGAGCTCGCGCTCCAGGTAGTCCGCGAGGTCGGAGCCGTAGTGGATGACGTCCGTCTGGTAAATCGAGAAGACCGGCGTTCCCGGCGCCGCGGGAGCGCCCGGCAGGTACCGGTGGGAGTACACGGGGATCATCGTCGGGACCGCGGCGAGGTGCGTGCGGGCCGCCGACTCGCGCTCGTCGACCGGACGCGGACCCCACGATGCCGGCCAGAAGTCGTTCTCGACGACGTCGACGACGACCCCGTCGACCGGCCAGGCCAGCTGCTCGCGCAGGGACGACTCGTCCTCGTCGAGCCAGTCCGGCCAGCGGTCGCCGACCGGGACGGCGAGCGTCAGCAGCGCGCGGTGGTCGGCGCAGAACGTGAACCCGAACCGCCGCTCGACGTCGGCGACCTCGTCGGCGCTCAGCCCAGGGTCCAGCCAGACTCCGGCGGCGTCCAACCGTGCGAGCACCGCGTCCAGGTCCATCGCACGAGTGTCCCAGGTCGACCCCGAGCGACGAGAGCGGCAGTCCGCGACGAGCGCGGCAGTCCCGACTGCCGCGCTCGTCGCAGAGTGCCGATCTCGAGCGGTCAGCCGGCGGCGACCTTGGCCACCAGCGTGTCCAGCGTCTCGCGGTCGAAGCCCGAGAGGCCGAAGTCGGCGATCACCTTGGCCGGCATCTGCTGGATCATCGCCTGCATCGTCTCGTCGAGCGGGCCCAGGTCGGCCGGCGGTACCAGCGCAGCAGACAGCAGCGGACCGCCGACCGGGTGCGCCAGCCACTCCTCGATCGTGGACATCGGCGTGAGCTCGCCCCAGAGCGGCTCGCCCTCGATCTCCAGCGACACCGAGCCGCGCAGGTCACGCGACGACGCGCCGACCTCGACGACGAACTCGCCGCCCTCGACCACCCAGCGGTGCAGGCCGGGGTGCCAGTACGACAGGTCGCGGGCGCCCAGGGTGAACGCCACCGCGCGGGACTCGCCCGGATCGAGCGCGACCTTGGCGAACGCCTTGAGCTCGCGCGTCGGACGCAGGACGGCGGCCTCGGGGTCGCGGACGTACACCTGGACCACCTCGGCGCCGGCCACGGACCCGGTGTTGGTGATCGTGGCGGTCACGGTGACGTCGGTGCCGTCGGCGGTCGCCGTCACGTCGGAGTAGTCGAACGTCGTGTACGACAGCCCGTGACCGAACGCGTAGGCGACGTCCACCGCGCGGGTGTCGTACCAGCGGTAGCCCACCAGCACGCCCTCGCCGTAGCGGACGACGCCTGCCTCGCCGGGGAAGTTGCCGAACGCGGGGGTGTCCTCGATGCGGTGGGGGATCGTCTCGGTGAGCTTGCCGGACGGGGAGCGGACGCCGAGCAGCAGGTCCGCGACGGCCGAGCCGCCCGCCTGCCCGCCGAGCCAGGTCTCCAGGATCGCCGGGGCGAGGTCGCGCCAGTCGGTCACGCTCACCGCGGACCCGTTGGCCAGCACGACGACGACCCGCGGGTTGACCTCCGCGACCGCGCGCAGGACGGCCACCTGGTTGTCGGGGAGCCCGAGGCGGGGGCGGTCGTAGCCCTCGGACTCGTCGGGACCCGGCAGGCCGAGGAACGCCACGACGGTCTCCGCGCCGCGCGCCACCTCCACCGCTCCGGCGAGCAGGGCCGCGTCGTCACCGTCCGGGCCGCCCGCGATGGTGAAGCCCGGGGCGAACTCGAGCTCGCCGACCGCCCGCAGCGCGTCCAGGGGCGAGTCGAGCCGCGTCGGGTTGACCTGCGACGAGCCGGCGCCCTGGTAGCGGGGGGTGCGGGCGAACTCGCCGATCACCGCGACGCCCTCGGTCGAGGCCAGGGGCAGCAGTCCGCCGTCGTTCTTCAGCAGCACGGACCCGGCGGCCGCCGCCTCGCGGGCCAGCTCGTGGTGGGCGTCGACGTCGAACGAGTCGTCCGCCTCGATCCCGGGCAGCGACCTGGCGATCAGGTCGAGCACCCGGCGCGCGGCCACGTCGAGCACGGCCTCGTCCAGCGAGCCGTCGCGCACGGCGGCCACGACCTCCTCGTCGGGACGGGGGCCGGCGGCGGGCATCTGGAGATCCAGGCCGGCGGCGAGCGCCGGGACGCGGTCGTGCACGGCGCCCCAGTCGGACACCACGAGCCCCTCGAACGCCCACTCGTCGCGCAGGATCTCGGTGAGCAGCCAGTGGTTCTCGGACGCGTACGTGCCGTTGACCTTGTTGTACGCGCACATCACGGTCCACGGCTGGGCGTTCTTCACCACGCGCTCGAAGGCCGGCAGGTAGACCTCGCGCAGGGTGCGCTCGTCGACCTCGGCGGACACGCGCATGCGGTCCGACTCCTGGTTGTTGGCCGCGAAGTGCTTGAGCGACGTGCCGACGCCTTGGCTCTGGATGCCGCGGACGATCGCGGTGCCCAGCTCGCCGGCGACCACCGGGTCCTCCGAGACGTACTCGAAGTTGCGACCGCACAGCGGGGTCCGCTTGATGTTCACGCCGGGGCCCAGCAGCACGGCCACGTCGTTGGCGCGGGTCTCGCGGCCGAGCGCCTCGCCGACGCGGGTGACCAGCTCGACGTCCCACGACGAGCCCAGGGCGGCCGCGGTGGGGAAGCACGTGGCCGGGACGGAGTTCCCCAGCCCGAGGTGGTCGGCCTCCTCGGGCTGCTTGCGCAGGCCGTGCGGGCCGTCGGTGACCATGACCGCGGGGACGCCTGCGCGCTCGACGCCCTGCGTGTGCCAGAAGTCGGAGCCGGACGTCAGCGACGCCTTCTCCTCCAGGGTCAGCTGAGCCAGGACGCGTTCGACGTCGAAGACCTGCGTCATCGCGGGGTACCTCCTCGTTGGGGTTCGTTGCCCGCCACCCTACCCCAATTCTTACCACGTGGTAAGAGTCTGTCAGGGGACCTCGGCCGAACCGTCGAGGAACGAGCCCGTCACGCCGCCGCCGTCGACGACCGCCAGGCACAGCCCGACCCGGTCGCCGTCCGCCCAGGAACGCTCGGTCGGCGACCACGTCACCGTCCGCACCCCGGCCTCGATCTCGGCGTCGTCCAGCACGCACGCGCGAGCGACCCGGGCGTCCGCCGCCTGCTGCCCGGGCCAGACGGCGTTCGCCGCGAACGAGTACTCGGTGACCACCTGGGCCTCGTGCGGCTCCGCACAGGGGACCACGCGGACCGAGCCGACCGGGCCGTCCGCCGGGAGCGACGCGAGGCAGTTGCCGGTGACCAGCTGCTGCGCCCGGGCGTCGCGGGCCGCGGGCACGTCGGCCGGCAGCGGGCGCGTGCCCAGCGCGGTGAGCACCACGGCGGTCACCCCGACCGCCAGGGCCACCGTGCCGAGGACGCCGAGGACCGCCCCCGCGATCGCGAGGCCGCGCCCGCGCGTGCGTCGCGACGCGATCCGGCGGAGCGCGATGATCGCGAGCACGAGTGCGACCGGCCCGAGCCCGACCAGGCCCGCGACCAGCGACCAGACGGCCGACGGTTCCAGCCGCGGACGCGGGGGTGTCCACCCGGGGGCGTAGTGCGGCTCCGGGTAGGCGTACTGCTCGACGGGACCGCTCAGGAGGACGTCCCCGCTGCGGCCGGCTGGAGGGTGCCCGCGGTGGCCGACCCCGTCATGCCTGCCTCGTCGCCGTAGTACACGCAGTAGGCGGACGTCGAGCCGGCGGCGAAGTCGTCGGGGTGCGGGTAGTACAGCTCGATGCTGCCGTTCGAGAAGTAGTCGGGCAGGAGGCCCTCGGTCAGCTGGTCGCACTCGTCCCAGGCGTCGTTGTACGCCGAGTCGAACTCGTCGGCGCTGTCCAGGCTCACCGGCGCGGTCATCGTGATCAGCCCGACCACCTCGGCCTCGTGCGGGACGGCGCAGTCGACGGGCTCGGTGTCGGCCATGTCGTACTCCCACGAGTACGTGGTGAGGCACGAGCCGGCGGTGAGGTCGGTGCGCAGCGTGTAGTCGGGCAGCTGGGAGTCCGTGTCCGTGCTGCCGTCGCCGGTGCCCTGCTCGCTGCCCTCCTCGATACCCTCCTGGACCTGGTCCCAGAAGCCGGACGAGCCGGCGGAGCTGCCGATGAGCGCGACGATGAACACGATGTACGCGATGATCGCGAGCAGCCACAGGATGCCGACCGCGCCGATGACGATGCCCGCGATGGCCCACCCGCGACCCGCCTTGCCGTTGACCGCGATGCGCCGGAGCGCGGCGATGCCCAGCCCGAGCCCGACCGGACCGGACAGGCCGCCCAGGAAGAGCAGCCCGACGGTGCTGGTGACGAACGACGCGATCGCCATGCCCTCGGTGGGCGGCGTGACGTACTGCTGCCCGTACCCGTACGGCTGGGCGCCGTAGGGCGGTGCTCCGAACTGGGGCGCTCCGTACTGCGGTGCTCCGTACTGCGGCGCGGGCGCTCCGTACTGCGGTGCCCCGTACTGGGGCGCGGGCGCTCCGTACTGAGGCGCTCCGTACTGCGGCGCGCCGTACGCGGGCGCGGGGTCGGCGGTGCCGGGCTGCTGGCCGTACGGGGTCGACGCGGGTGCCCCGTACGGGGACGCGGCCGCGGGGGTCTCGCCGTAGGGGAGGGGCTGCGTGGTCTCGCTGACGGGTGTGCGGACGGCCTCGTACCCGCTCGGCGGCACGGCCCCGTACCCGCTGGGCGGCTCGGCGGACGTGGGTGCGGGGTCCGGTGGGGCGTAGGGGTCGGGAACCGGAGCCGGCCCCCCAGGCTCGTTGCTCATGCGCGCAACCTAGCCCAACGGGGCCCCTCGACGGCCGGTGTTGCCACCGACATCACCCGGCGATCTCGAGCACCACCGGCACGTGGTCGGACGGCGCCTTCCCCTTGCGTTCGTTGCGCTCGATGCTCACCCCGGTCACCCGGGCGGCCAGCGCCGGCGTCGCGTACGTGAGATCGATGCGCATGCCCTCGTTCCGGGGGAACCGGAGCTGCTGGTAGTCCCAGTACGTGTAGGTGTGCTCGGCCGGCTGGTGGACGCGCGACACCTCGGTGTACCCGGCCTCGGCGATGGCCCTGAACGCGTCCCGCTCTGCCGGGGACACGTGCGTGCGACCGGCGAAGAAGCCGATGTCCCACACGTCGGTGTCCAGCGGCGCGATGTTCCAGTCGCCGACGAGGGCGACCTGCGCCTGCGCGTCGGCGGCGAGCCAGCCCTGCGCGGCGTCGCGCAGCCGGGCCAGCCAGTCGAGCTTGTACGCGTAGTGCGGGTCCTCGAGCTCCCGACCGTTGGGCACGTACAGGCTCCACACCCGCACGCCGCCGCACGTCGCACCGATCGCCCGGGCCTCCGCCGCCGCGGGGTCCCCCCACGTGGGCATCCCGGGGAAGCCGACCTCGACGTCCTCGATGCCGACCTTGGAGACGATCGCGACGCCGTTCCACTGGCTGAACCCGGTGGTCGCCACCTGGTACCCGAGCGCCTCGAAGCCCTCGCGCGGGAACTGCTCGTCCTTGCACTTGGTCTCCTGGAGAGCCAGGACGTCGACCCCCGTCCGCTCGAGGAAGGCGAGCGCCCGGTCGGTGCGGGCGCGGATCGAGTTGATGTTCCAGGTGGCCAGGCGCATGGGGCAGGACGCTACCCGGAGCCACCGACCGTTGAGCCAACCGGACGATTCGGACAAGCGGGTGTTGAGCGGGACGAACCGACCCCGTACGGTGCGCTCAACACCAGCCAGAGGAGGTCACCGAGGTGGAGGACGCGCTCACGGGCCGTCGCGCGCTCGTCACCGGCGGCGCCTCGGGGATCGGGCGCGCGACCGCCCTCGCCCTGGCCCGGGCGGGGGCCGACGTGGCGATCACGCACCTGTCCCACGACGCCGCCGCGGTGGTGGCGGAGATCAAGGACCTCGGCCGCACGGGCGCGTCGTTCCAGGTGGACATGCGGCGCAGCTGGGACGTCGACAAGGCGGTCAGCGACGCGGCGTCCCTGCTCGGCGGCGGCATCGACATCCTGGTCAACAACGTCGGCGGCCCCGTGGAGCGGCGCGCCGTGCCCGCGATGGACGACGCCCACTGGCACGGCGTGCTCGACCTCAACCTCTCCTCCGCGTTCTACGCCAGCCGCGCCGCGCTCGCGGTCATGCCCGACGGCGGCCGGATCATCACGATCGGCGCGCAGGCTGCGAGCAGCGGCGGCGGCACGGGCATGGTCGCGTACACCACGGCCAAGGCGGCGCTCGAAGGGTTCACCCGGGCGCTCGCGCGGGAGCTGGGCCCGCGGCGGATCACGGTCAACGTGGTCGCGCCGGGCTTCGTCGCCGGCACGCCCCTGCACGCCACCCACACCCCGGAACCGGCACAGCGTGCGGCCGTCAGCGCGTCACCGCTGAGCCGGGCCGGGGCTCCCGACGACATCGCCGAGGCGGTGCTCTACCTGGCCTCGGACGGCGCCGCCTTCGTGACGGGCACGGTCCTCGACGTCAACGGCGGCGCGTACTTCACCTGACCGCAGGCGCGCGACCGTGGGGACGCAGCGGTTCAGTCCTGCGCGGGCCAGCCGCTGACGGCCGACCACGCCCAGGAGGCGACGTCCTGCGCGGGCGGCAGGGGGTCGCGCTCGAGCCACGCCACGAGCACGCCGATGACGGACCCGGCCAGCGCCGCTGCGGCGATCGGCAGCGGCAGGGCCGCCAGCGCGGGGGGCGCGCCGTGCAGCTCGAGCCCTTCGAGGGCGAGCGCTCCGATGCGTCGGCGCAACCGGGCGACGGCGACGGGGGAGCCGTGCTCGCCCAGCGCGCTGCGGTACAGCCCGACGTTCTCGGCGACGTGGGTGGCGTACCGGACCAGCACGTCGGGGGGCTCGCCGGTGCCGGTGCCGGGGTGGACGTCGTTGAGGTCGGCGCCGACGAGGGCGGCCTGCGCGTCCAGGGCGTCGGCCAGCAGGGTGTCCGTGTCGGGGTAGTGCTGGTAGAACGTGCTGCGGTTCACCGGTGCCCGGTCGGCGACGTCGGCCACCGAGATCTCGTCCAGGCTCCGTTCCCGCGCGAGCGAGAGCAGTGCATCCTGGAGCAGCCGACGCGTGCGCAGCACTCGTGGATCCACCCGGGCGCCATCGTCCTGGATCGTCACGCGTCACATGATGCCATCGTTCACTAACCGACACGTGTCGGGTATCCTGCATCGTCGACCAAGGAGTGTACATGGCACGCGTGCTGGACCGTCTGGGCCGGGGAAGCTACCGCCACCGCTGGATCGTGCTCGTCGCGTGGCTGCTGGTGCTCGCCGCCGCCGCGTTCGGCGCGGTGTCGTCGGGGCTGCACCTGTCCAACTCGTTCTCCATCCCCGGCACCGAGTCGGACCGCGCGCAGGCACTCGTCGCCGAGCGCCTGGGCGACCAGGCCGCCGGGGTCGGATCGACGAGTGCCTCCCAGGCCCAGGACGTCGAGGCGCCGGCCAGCGCGCGCGTCGTCGTCGCCGCGCCCGAGGGCGAGTCGTACCTCACGGGCACCGGGATCCAGGACGTCATGACGGCCCTGGCGCCGGTGGCCGACGCCCCGGACGTGGCCGGCCTCTCCGACCCCGTGACCAGCCAGGCGGTCGCACCGGACGGCAGCGTCCTGTACGTCGACGTGCAGTTCACCGTGGCCCTCGACGACGTCCCGACGGCCACCACGGACGCCCTCGAGGACGCCGCGTCGACGCTCGAGGCCGACGGGTACGAGGTCGCGCTGTCCGGGGGCCCGTTCACGGAGCCGCTCGAGCTCGCCGGACCCACCGAGGCGCTCGGGCTCGTCGTCGCCCTCGTCGTGCTGGTCGTGACGTTCGGGTCGCTGCTGGCCGCGGGCATGCCGATCCTCACCGCGCTGCTGGGCGTCGGCATCGGGATCGCCGGCGTGCTCTCGTTGTCCGCCGTCACCGACATCTCGTCCTCGACCCTGACCCTCGCGCTCATGCTCGGCCTGGCGGTCGGCATCGACTACGCCCTGTTCCTGCTGTCCCGGCACCGCCAGCAGCTGGCCGACGGGATGGACCCGGAGACGTCGGCCGGGCACGCCGTCGGCACCGCGGGCAGCGCGGTCGGGTTCGCGGGCACCACCGTGGTCATCGCGCTCGCCGCGTTGACCGTCACCGGCATCCCGTTCCTCGCCGCGATGGGTCTGGCCGCTGCGGCCACCGTGGTCATCGCGGTGCTCGTCGCCCTCACGCTGCTGCCCGCGATGATGGGCTTCGCCGGTGAGCGGCTGCGGCCCCGCGGCCGTGCGCTGAAGCAGGCGGAGCACTCGCGCGAGGCCCGCAACCGCTGGGGCGCGTTCGTCACGACCCACCCGATCATCACCCTGGTCGCCGGCGCGCTCGTGCTCCTGATCATCGCGATCCCCGCGCTCAGCCTGCGGCTCGGCCTGCCCACCGCGGGCCGCGAGCCCGAGGGGTCGGGCGACCGCCGCGCGTACGAGATGCTCGCCGAGGGCTTCGGCCCGGGCTTCAACGGCCCGCTCGTCGTGCTCGTCGACGCGCAGGACGACCCGTCGGCTCTGGCGGACGCCGTCGAGGCCGTGACCGCGACGGTCTCCCAGCTCCCCGACGTGGCCTACGCCGCGCCGGTCGCGGCGCCCGGCGCCACGGAGGGGGCCGACGCCGCCCTCGTCATCGTCATCCCGGGCGGCGCCCCGGACTCGCCGGAGACCGCCGACCTGGTGCACGCGATCCGCGACGCCCGCCCCGGGCTCGAGGCCGACACCGGCACGGAGCTGTGGGTCACGGGCGCGTCCGCCGCCAACATCGACATCACCGAGAAGCTGGCCGACGCGTTCCCGGTGTTCCTGCTCATCGTCGTGGGCCTCGCGATCGTGCTCCTGCTCGTCGCGTTCCGCTCGCTCCTGGTGCCGGTCACCGCGGTGCTCGGGTTCCTGCTGACGATCGCCGCCGCGTTCGGCGCGACGACGGCCGTCTTCCAGTGGGGCTGGCTGTCCGGCATCTTCAACGTCGACTCGACCGGCCCGCTGCTCAGCTTCCTGCCGATCCTGCTGGTCGGCGTGCTGTTCGGGCTGGCGATGGACTACCAGGTGTTCCTGGTCTCCCGGATGCGCGAGGAGCACGTGCACGGCGCCGACGCGACGGCCGCCGTCCGCCTCGGGTTCGCGCACGGCGCCCGCGTGGTGCTGGCCGCCGCGCTCATCATGATCTCGGTGTTCTCCAGCTTCGTGTTCAGCGGGTCGGCGCAGATCTCGCCGATCGCGTTCGCGCTGGCCATCGGCATCCTGTTCGACGCCATCGTGGTCCGCATGACCCTCATCCCGGCGGCGATGACCCTGCTCGGGAAGTCGGCCTGGTACCTCCCGCGCTGGCTCGACCGGATCATCCCCAACGTGGACATCGAGGGGGCCGCGCTGGATCGCGCCGGCTCGCACGCCGCCCCCGCCCCGGTGGACGAGGTGCCGGACGACACCCACCACGGCGCGCACACCGCGCACGGGGTGCACGCAGCGGAGTAGCCGGGGCGCGACGAAGGCCGGGGGACACTGCCACCCCGGCCCCCGTCGTGCACAGGTCAGCTCACGTCGTCGTCCACCCAGTCGAACGTCTTGGTGACCGCCTTCTTCCAGAGCCGGTACTGCCGGTCGCGCTCGCCGGAGTCCATCGTCGGCTCCCAGCGCTTGTCCTCGGCCCAGTTGTCGATGACGTCCTGCTCGCCGTTCCAGAACCCGACGGCGATGCCGGCCGCGTAGGCCGCGCCCAGGGCGGTGGTCTCCGCGACCTTCGGCCGGACCACGGGGACGCCGAGGATGTCCGCCTGGAACTGCATGAGCAGCTCGTCCTGGACCATGCCGCCGTCGACCTTGAGCTCGGTCAGGTCGACGCCCGAGTCGGCGTTCATGGCGTCCAGCACCTCGCGGGTCTGGAACGCCGTCGCCTCGAGCGCGGCCCGGGCGATGTGCCCCTTGTTGACGTACCGCGTGAGCCCGACCAGGGCGCCGCGGGCGTCGGACCGCCAGTACGGCGCGAACAGGCCGGAGAACGCCGGCACGAAGTAGGCGCCGCCGTTGTCGTCCACGGTCTTGGCCAGCTCCTCGATCTCGGGTGCCGACGAGATGATCCCGAGGTTGTCGCGCAGCCACTGGACGAGCGAGCCGCTCACGGCGATCGAGCCCTCGAGCGCGTAGACGGTCGGCTGGTCGCCGATCTTGTAGCAGACCGTCGTCAGCAGGCCGTTCTTCGACGGGACCGGTTCGGTGCCCGTGTTGATGAGCATGAAGTTGCCGGTGCCATAGGTGTTCTTGGCCATGCCGACCTCGAAGCACGCCTGACCGAACGTGGCCGCCTGCTGGTCACCGAGGATGCCGGCGATCGGGACGCCCGGGACCATGCCGCCCTCGCGGCCCTTCCCGTACACCTCGGACGACGACCTGATCTCGGGGAGCATCGACAGCGGGATGCCCATGTCGGCCGCGATCTCCGCGTCCCAGGAGAGCGTCGCGAGGTCCATGAGCATCGTGCGCGACGCGTTGGTCGGGTCGGTGACGTGCACGCCGCCGTCGACGCCGCCGGTCATGTTCCACAGCACCCACGAGTCGGTGTTGCCGAAGGCCAGGTCACCGGCCTCCGCCTTGGCCCGGGCGCCCTCGACGTTGTCCAGGATCCACTTGATCTTCGGACCCGAGAAGTAGGTGGCCAGCGGCAGGCCGACCTTCGCCTTGTACCGGTCGGCGCCGCCCCCGAGCGCGCCCAGCTCCTCGGCGATCTTCTGCGTCCGCGTGTCCTGCCAGACGATGGCGTTGTACACGGGCTTGCCGGTGGTCCGGTCCCAGACCACGGCGGTCTCGCGCTGGTTGGTGATGCCGACCGCGGCGAGGTCCCGGTACGTCAGGTTGGCGCGGGTGAGCGCGAGGCCGACGACCTCACGGGTGTTCTTCCAGATCTCCTCGGCGTTGTGCTCGACCCACCCGGCGCGCGGGAAGATCTGCTCGTGCTCGATCTGGCCGGACTCGACGATCTGGCCGGAATGGTCGAAGACGATGGCGCGGGTGCTGGTGGTGCCCTGGTCGATGGCCAGGACGTACTGGGTGTCGGGCATGGTGAGAACTCCTCCGGTGGTTCAGGGGCGGCCCGGACGGCGTGCACCGGCGCTGGTGCACGCCGTCCGGACGAGGGACGGCTGTGTGGGCGTCAGACGATGTATGCGGCGGCCACGAGGCCACCGATCGCGCCGCCGACCAAGGGGCCGAGGACCGGCACCCAGGAGTAGGCCCAGTCGCTCGAGCCCTTGCCGCGGATGGGCAGGAGGGCGTGCGCGATGCGGGGGCCGAGGTCACGTGCGGGGTTGATGGCGTACCCGGTGGGACCACCGAGGCTGGCGCCGATGCCGACCACCAGCATGGCCACGGCGAGCGGTCCCAGCTCGGACGGCGTCTGGCCGAACAAGAGGATGACGAACACCAGGACGAAGGTGGCGATGACCTCGGTGATGAAGTTCCAGGCGTACGAGCGGATCGCCGGTCCGGTGGAGAAGACGGCCAGCTTGGTGCCTGCGTCGGCGTCCTCGTCGAAGTGGGGCTTGTAGGCGAGGAAGGCGAGTCCGGCGCCGAGTGCCGCGCCGGTCATCTGCGCGACGACGTACAGGAAGCCGTTGGCCGCCGTCACCGGGATGCCTGTGGCGAAGTCCTCGGCTCCGCTGGTCCAGATCCCGATCGTCACCGCAGGGTTGAGGTGCGCCCCCGACTTGTACGCGACGTACACACCCGCGAACACCGCGAGACCCCATCCGAAGTTGATGAGGAGCCAGCCGCCGTTGAAGCCCTTGTTCTTCGGCAGGATGACGTTCGCGACGACGCCGGCACCGAGGAGGATCAGCATCCCGGTGCCCATCACCTCCGAGACGAAGGCGTCTCCCATTGTGAAGTCCACTGTCGACCCTTTCTGACGGACATCGTTGTCACGTGCACCCCGCGGATGGCCGCGGGGAGTATCAGGTCCCGACGGGTCCGGAGGACCCCTTCCCGGCGGGAGATCCCGGCTTGGTGCCGGCATTCGCCGACGCGTCACCGATCATCGGCGAGACGTCGGCAGCCCGGAGCCGCACCTTCTCGGCCTCGGCGTCGTCCAGCTCCTGCGCGGCGGCGTCCTCGGCCTCGGCCCGCGCGCGGTACGCCTCGATCTCCTGGCTGCGGGTGTGCGCGTCCCATCCCAGGATCGGGGCCACCAGGTCGCCGATCTCCTCCAGGGCGCCGACGCCCTTGTCCGCCTGCTCGTAGTTGAGCCGCGTGCGGTGCATGAGGACGTCGTCGAGGTGCAGCGCGCCCTCGTGGCTGACCGCGTAGACGATCTCGGCCCGGATGTAGGCGTCGGCGTGCTCCAGCGGCTCGGCCAGCGTCGGGTCGGCGTCGACCAGGTCGATCAGCTCGCCCAGCAGGGAGCCGTACCGGTGCAGCAGGTGGTCCATGCGCGGCCGGGTCCAGCCGTACTTCTGGCTGATCGCGCGGGCCTGCCGCTGGAACACCTGGAGCCCCTCGGCGCCGACCAGCGGGAGGTCGTGCGTGATGGACGGCAGGCTCGTCGCGCGGCTGCCGATGGCGAAGTCGACCGCGTCCTTGGCCATCACGCGGTAGGTGGTGAGCTTGCCTCCGGCGATCACCGTGAACCCCGGGGCGGGGGAGGCGACGGTGTGCTCGCGGGACACCTTGGCGGAGCTGGTGCCCGCCTTGACCTGCGGCTGGAGCAGCGGACGCAGGCCCGCCCAGGTGCCGATGATGTCCTCGCGCGTGATCGGCCGGGACAGCACCGCGTTCGCGTGCTCGATGACGTAGTCGATGTCCGCGCTGGTGGCGACGGGGTGCAGCAGCTCCTGCTCCCACGGGGTGTCCGTGGTGCCGATCACCCAGTACCGCGACCACGGGATGATGAACAGGACCGACTTCTCGGTCTGGAGGATCAGCCCGGTGTCGCCGGAGATCCGGCTGCGCGGCACGACGATGTGCACGCCCTTGCTGGCCAGCACGCGCAGACCGCCCTCGGCCCCCGCGAGCGCCTCGGTCTGCTCCGTCCACACGCCGGTCGCGTTGATGACCGCCCGTGCGCGGACGTCGATGTGCTCGCCCGTCTCCAGGTCCACCACCTCGGCGCCGGTGACCGCTCCGCCGGTGGTGGTCTGGAGGTCGAGCACCTGTGTGCGGGACGCGGCGTGCGCGCCGTAGCTGACGGCCGTGCGGACCAGGGTCTCGACGAGGCGGGCGTCGTCCACGCTGGCGTCCCAGTACCGGACCGCGCCGATGGCGGCGTCGTGCCGCAGGTCGGGGAACAGCCGCTCCATGCCCTTGCGGGTCAGGTGCCGGTGGATCGGGAGGGCGCGGCGGGAGCCGGTGACCGAGGCCAGCGTGTCGTAGAGGGCGACGCCGGCGCCGACGTAGGCCCGCTCCCAGACGCGGTTCTCCAGCGGGTACAGGAAGCTCACCGGCTTGACCAGGTGCGGCGCCAGGCGGTTGATGAGCAGGTCACGCTCGGTCAGCGCCTCGCGCACCAGGTGGAAGTCGAGCATCTGGAGGTAGCGCAGGCCGCCGTGCACCAGCTTGCTGGACCGGCTCGACGTGCCGCTGGCCCAGTCCTGCGCCTCGACCACCGCGGTGGACAGCCCGCGGCTCACCGCGTCGAGCGCGATCCCCGCGCCGGTGACGCCTCCTCCGATCACCAGGACGTCGAGCTCGCTCCCGCGTTCGGCACTCCCGCGCATGGCGTCGAGTGCGTCCTGTCGTGCCTGGGCCGTCAGCGGCGCCGTCCTCATCCGTGGTACCCCCGGTGGTTCTGTTGTCGCGCAGTGTCGTGCTCGGTTCCCGCTCGCCCGTGACGGGCGTGCTCGCTATCGTCGTCATGAGGCGAACGAACGCGCAACCGCGGTGCACATACGTGCACAATCGGCTGTGAGCCGGGAGGGGGTACCCATGTACGTCGAACGTGAGCAGGACGTGCTGCGGGCCGCGTCCATGTACTACCTCCAGGACATCAAGATGGAGGTCATCGCCCGCCACCTCGGCACCTCGCGGTCCACCGTGTCCCGGCTCATCAAGCGCGCCCGGCAGTCCGGACTGGTCGAGATCACGCTCCGGCCCGCGAGCACGCGTGCACCGGGCCTCGGTCGGACGATCGCCGCCACGTTCGGGATCGACACCTACGTGGTCCCGGTGCCCGACTCCGCCAGCCACATCGAGCGCCTGGACCAGGTGTCCATCACCGCGGCCCGCCTGCTGTCCTCGTGGTTCGACTCCGACATGGTGCTCGGCGTCGCCTGGGGGACCACCCTGGCGTCGGTGTCCCGGTACCTGGCCCCCAAGCCGACGCGCGGCTCCGCGGTGGTCCAGCTGAACGGCGCCGCGAACATGCGCACCAGCGGGATCGAGTACGCCAGCGACCTGATCTCGACGTTCGGCTCCGCGTTCGCCGCCGCCGTGCACCACTTCTCGGTGCCCGCCTTCTTCGACTACCCGGACACCAAGGCGGCCATGTGGCGGGAGCGGTCCGTGCGCCGCGTGCTCGACATGCAGCGCCGCGCGGACATCGCCGTGTTCTCGGTCGGGGCGGTCGCCGGCGCGGTCCCGTCGCACGTGTACTCGGCCGGCTACCTCGACGACGCCGACGTGAAGAACCTGCACGACGAGGGCGTCGTCGGCGACGTGTGCACCGTGTTCCTGCGCGCCGACGGGTCCTGGCAGGACGTGCACCTCAACGAGCGCGCCACCGGCCCGACCCCCGTCGAGCTGCAGCGGATCCCGCGCCGGGTCTGCGTGGTGGCCGGCGACAACAAGGTGGCACCCCTGCTGGCCGCCCTGCGCGCCGGGGTGGTGACGGACCTGGTGGTCGACGAGATCACGGCCACGGGACTGCTCGACGCGGCGGAGCCGCCCCACCCGCGGCGGGTCCGCGCGCGGGTGTGAGGTTCACGCCGCGGTCGTCACCGCTGCCGGCTCGACGATGACCAGCACCTGGCCCGGGCGGACCTGGTCGCCCGGGGTCACGACGATGTCGACCACCGTGCCGCCGACGGTCGCCGTGACCGGCGCCTCCATCTTCATGGCCTCCAGCGCGAGCAGCTGCTGACCGCGCTCGACGACGTCGCCGGGGCGGACGTCGACCCGGAAGACCGTCGCGACGAAGGGGGCCTCGACGCCCTCGCACCCGTCGGGGACCTCGGTGTCGGCGGCCGGAGCGGGGGCGTCGGGCTCGGCCACCCTGTCGAACTCGCCCGCCGCCGCCCACGCGTCCCGCTCGGCGCCGAACGCGCGGGCCTGCTGGGCGCGGAACGACGTGATCTCCGCGTCGTTGTCCGCGAGGAACCGCTGGTGCTCCGCGATCGAGAACGTGCCCGGCTCGATGCTCACGTCGAGGCGACCGGCGGCCATGTCGGCGCGCAGGTCCAGCAGCTCGTCGGCCCCCACCGGGTACCAGCGGATGGTGTCGAAGAACCTCAGCAGCCACGGGGTGCCTGGCTCGAACGGGCGGTGCCGGGCGTGGGTGTCCCAGACCTGGATGGTGCGGCCGACGAACTGGTAGCCGCCCGGTCCCTCCATGCCGTAGATGCACAGGTAGGCGCCGCCGATGCCGACCGCGTTCTGCGGGGTCCACGTGCGGGCCGGGTTGTACTTCGTGGTGACCAGGCGGTGGCGGGGGTCCAGCGGGGTGGCCACGGGGGCGCCCAGGTACACGTCCCCCAGGCCCATGACCAGGTAGGACGCGTCGAACACCGTCCGGTAGACGTCGTCGACCGAGGCCAGGCCGTTGATCCGGCGGATGAACTCGATGTTCCAGGGGCACCAGGGGGCGTCGTCGCGGACGCCGGCCATGTAGCGCTCGATGGCCTCGCGCGTGGCCGGGTCGTCCCAGCTGAGCGGCAGGTGGACCGTGCGGCTGGGCACGACGAGGTCGGTCGTCGCCGGCAGGGACTGCTCGATCTCGCGGACCAGGTCGAGCGCCTTCCGGAGCGACAGCCGTTCGGGGTCCACGTGCAGCTGGAGCGAGCGGATGCCGGGCGTGAGGTCGACGATGCCGCGCAGGCCGTCGTGGTCGACACGCTGCTGCACCTCCTGCGCCAGGGCGTGCACGCGCATCCGGGACGCCAGGTCCAGGGTCATCGCGCCGTACTCGACCAGCAGGTTGTCGTCGCCGCTGCGGCGGTAGGTGACCTGGGCGGCGTCAGTCGAGTCGGACTCCGTGTCGCTGTCCTTGCGAGCCAGGATGCCGCCGTCGTCGTGTGCGTTCCTCGTCGCCCGCGGGGCCCTTTGCGGGCGCGTGCGCAGCTCGTCGGCCTCGGTCTCGTCGACCGGCACGAACCGCACCGTGTCCCCGGGGCGCAGCTGCCCGAGCTTCCACAGCTGCCCGAGCGCGACCGTCGCCGGGCAGGTGAACCCGCCGAGCGACGGGCCGTCGGGGCCGAGCAGGATCGGCAGGTCGCCGGTGTAGTCGACCGCTCCGACCGCGTACGGGGTGTCGTGGATGTTCGACGGGTGCAGCCCCGCCTCGCCGCCGTCGGGCCTTGCCCAGGTGGGCTTGGGGCCGACGAGCCGGACGCCGGTGCGCGCGGAGTTGAAGTGGACCGCCCAGGTGGCGGCGTAGAACACCTCGACGTCGCCGGGCGTGAAGAACTCGGGTGCCGCGTGCGGGCCTTCGAGGGCGCCGATGTGCCAGGTGTCGGTGATGAGCGGTCGGTCGCTCTCGGGGACCGCCCGCGCCGTCCCGGTCGGTGCGGCGATCGCCAGCTGGTCGCCCGGGCGCAGCGGCATCCCGGTGGCGCCGCCGATGCGGCCGAGGTCGAACGTCGCCGCCGAGCCGAGCACCTGCGGCACGTCCAGACCGCCCCTGACCAGCAGGTACGTGCGCATCCCGGTGGCGGGTGCGCCGATCGCGAGGACGCCGTCCGCGGGGATCTCGACCGGCTCCCACTGGGGGACGGGGACGTCGTCGACGGTGACCGCGGCGGGGGCACCGGTGACCATGACCGTCGCGCCCGTGACGAACCGGAGCTCGGGGCCGGCCATCGTGCACTCCAGGCCCGGCGCGCCCTCGGGGTTGCCGAGCGCGGTGTTGCCCAGCCGGAACGACAGGTCGTCCATCGGCCCCGACGGTGGGATGCCGACGTGCCAGAGCCCGGTGCGGCCGGGCCAGTCCTGGACCGTCGTGAGCAGTCCCGGGCGGAGGACCTCGAGGCGCGCAGTCGCGTCGCGCAGGTGCGCGAGCGTGCCGGTGTGGTGCCGCGCGACGGCGACCTCGGGGGAGTGCACGATCGTGCGCAGCAGGCCCAGGTTGGTCGCGATGCCGGTGAGCCGGGTGTCCGCGAGCGCGTCGCCGAGGGCCGTCCACGCGCCCTCCCGGTCGGCGCCGGCCGTCACGACCTTGGCCAGCAGGGGGTCGTAGTGGGTGGACACCTCCGTGCCGGGCTCGATCCAGGTGTCGACGCGCACGCCGGCGGGAACCTCGAACGCGGTGATCGTGCCGGCGCTCGGGAGGTGGTCGCGGTCGGGGTTCTCGGCGTAGACGCGAGCCTCGACCGCGGCGCCGCGAGGCTCCAGCGGGGTGTCGACCACGGACGTGTCGCCCTGGGCCAGCCGGAGCATCCACGCGACCAGGTCGACGCCGAACACCGCCTCCGTGACCGGGTGCTCGACCTGGAGGCGCGTGTTCACCTCGAGGAACGCGGCCTCCTGGCGGTCGGCGTCGTAGACGAACTCGACCGTGCCCGCGGAGCGGTAGCCCACCGACTCGGCGAGAGTGCGCGCCGACGTCGCGATCAGTTCCCTGACCTCGTCGGGAAGCCCGGGGGCGGGGGCCTCCTCGACCACCTTCTGGTGCCGGCGCTGGAGGGAGCAGTCGCGGTCGCCCAGGGTCACCACGCGGCCGAGGCCGTCGCCGAACACCTGCACCTCGACGTGCCGGGCGGCCATGATGAGCCGCTCCAGGTAGACGCCGGCCGAGCCGAACGCGGCCCCGGCGGTCCGGCGCACCGCCTCCCACGCGGCGACGAGCTGGTCGGGGCCGTGGCACGCCCGCATGCCGATGCCCCCGCCGCCCGCCGTGGCCTTGAGCATGACGGGGTAGCCGATGGTGTCGGCCGCCGCGACGGCCTCGTCCAGCGTGTCCAGCAGCCCGGTGCCCGCGAGCATCGGCATGTCGACCGCGCGGGCCGCCTCGCGGGCGGTGTGCTTGGCGCCGAACAGCTCCAGCTGCGCGGGCGTCGGACCCACGAACGCGATCCCCGCCGACTCGACCGCGCGGGCGAACGCGGCGTTCTCGCTGAGGAACCCGTACCCGGGGTGGATCGCGCCGGCGCCGTGCGCGAGGGCCGCCTCCAGCAGGAGGTCCGCGCGCAGGTACGACTGCGCCGCGGGTGCGGGGCCGAGCCGGATCGCCGTGTCCGCCAGGTGCACGTGGGCCGCTCCGGCGTCGGCGTCGGAGTAGACCGCGACCGTCCGCAGACCGAGGTCCTTCGCGGTCCGCAGGATCCGGACGGCGATCTCCCCGCGGTTGGCGACGAGCAGGGTGTCGACACCGCTCATCGAGCAACCACCATGCGCACCGGCGTCGGGTCGAAGCCGTTGCACGGGTTGTTGATCTGCGGGCAGTTGCTCACCATGACCAGCACGTCGCGCTCGGCGCGCAGGGACAGCGACAGCCCCGCCGCGGAGATCCCGTCCACGATCCCGAGCGCGCCGTCCGGGTCCACCGGTACGTTCATGTACCAGTTGATGTTCGACACCAGGTCGCGCTTGCCCAGCCCGTACCGGCCGCCCTCGGCCAGGAAGTTCTCGACGCACGCGTGCTGAGCGAACGTGTGGTGCCCGTAGCGCAGCGTGTTCGACTCCTTGGAGCACGCGCCGCCGAGCGTGTCGTGCCGGCCGACCTCGTCGGCGACCACGGTCATCAGCGGGCCGTACTCGCAGTCGCGCAGGATCGAGCCGGTGGTCAGGAACACCGAGTCCTGGCCCTGGATCGTGTCGGGGGCGCTGTACCGCAGGCTCGTGTCGAGGGCGTCGAACACGAGGAAGTCGACCGCCTGGTTGCCGCCGAGGTCGACGATCGTGAGCACCTCGCCCTCGTGCACGACGGCGGACCAGGGCGCGCGGGCGGGGACGACGGTGTCGAGCAGCGTGGTCATGCGAGCCCCCGTGCGGTGAGGTCGGCGAGCGTGTTGACGAAGGCGCGGCGGCCCTCGGGCGTGGCGGTCCAGAGCGGGTCCGACTCCGTCGTCGGCTCCCCGCGCCAGGCCAGGACCTCGAGCGGGGTGCTGACGTACTCGCGTGGGTCGAGGGGGTGGGCCGTGTTGGCGACGAGCAGGAGCAGCGGCACCTCGGCGCGCAGGGTGAGCGAGGCGCCCGGCCCCGCGGAGCCCTCGAACACCGGGCGGCCGTCCTCGTCGATCCGGACGCCCTGGAAGAACGAGATGCTCGGCGGCAGGTCGCGGCGCGCGAGGTCGTGCTTGGCCGCCGCCAGCGCGAGCAGCTCCCGACCGGCCGGCGTCGGACCCTGCGCGCTGCCGTCGCCGTAGCGCTCCTCGTTCCGCGCCCTCGACGACGTGCCGTAGAGGGCGTCCTGGTGGGCCGACGTGTCGCCGACGATGCTCGCCAGCACGCGGCCCTGGTCGCTCAGCAGCAGGTGGCCCGCGGTCAGGTAGACCTGCCACTGGACCTTGACGGTGTCCGCGACGTTCAGCCGCTCCCACGGTCGGTCCAGCCGGTACGCCAGCACGTGGGCGCAGGCGTCGCCGACCAGGTCGGTCAGGCGGACCAGCGTGCCGCGGGCGACCGCCAGGTGCGTGTACCCGCCGCCCGCGACGACCTCCGCGTGCACGAGCGTGGCCGGGTCGACCTCGCTCGGCGGCGTGGGCCAGTCGCGCGCGGGGCGGACCGGCAGGGTGGGGACCGTGCCGGCTGCGGCGGCCTCCTGCGCGCGGGCGTGCTCGCGGGCGCCGGCGGTGGTCCCGGTGGTGGTGGCGGTCATCGCGTCCTCGATTTCTGTCGACTGACAGAAACAGGCTGGTGTGCGGACGTTCCCTCCGGGTCTCCGGCAGGTAAACCTCGTGTAACTCTGCAGCGTCCGAGGACGTGCGCGCCGGAGCTCGGATGCTCCAGGCTCGCCGGGGTGGGTTCGGGGCCGGTGGTAGCGTCGGCTCGCCATGGCACGCAGACCCGGTCGACCGCGCGCGAGCGGCGATCCCGACGGTGAGCGCGACACCCGTCGCGACGTGCTCGACGCCGCCGCCGCCCTGTTCTGCACGGTCGGCTTCACGTCCACCAGCACCCGCGCGATCGCCGACGCCGCCGGGGTGCGCCAGGCCTCGATCTACCACCACTTCGCCGGCAAGGACGCGATCCTCCTCGAGCTGCTGCTCGGCACCGTCCGCCCGTCGCTGGACCTCGCCGACGCCCTCGTCGCCGGCGCCGAGCCCGCCGCGGCCCGGCTCTGGGCCCTCGCGCACGCGGACGTCGGCCTGCTCAGCGCGGGTCCGGTGAACCTGGGCGTCCTCTACGTGCTGCCGGAGGTGGCCGGCGAGCAGTTCGCCGAGTTCCACGCGCTGCGCTCGCGGCTGCGCGCCCGGTACAGCGAGCTCGCGTCGGCGGCGTCCGACGACGCCGACGACCGGGGCGAGCTCGTGCTCGGGCTGGTGGAGTCGGTGATCCTGCGCCGCCGCGACACCCCGGACCTGGACGTCGCCGCCGTGCAGGACGCGGTGGCCGACGGGGTCCTGCGGCTGGTCGGCTGCACGCCGACCGAGGTCGCCGCGGCCCGCACGCTGCCGGTGTCGCTGGGCGTCTGAGCCCCGCGCGCGCGTACGCGAGTGCTGCGGCCGCCGATTTAACACAAGCGTTTCGTGCGTGCAGCGGATCCGACACAGGCCGGGTGGTCAATGAACCTGTCGGCCGACAGAAACTCCGGGCCGGCGGTCGGTCGACGATCCCCCCTCGCCCCCCGGAGCCCCCATGATCATCGCCGGAGTCGGTCTCTCCGTCCTCGCCGTCGTCCTCGTCGGCATCGTCGTCGCCCGCAAGGTCGACGGCGACAGCGCCAACTACCTCGTCGCCGGGCGCCGCCTGGGCGTCCCCCTCGTCGCGGCCTCCCTCATGGCCGCCGCGGTCGACTCGAACGCGACGGTCGGCAACACCGACCTGTCGGCGTCGTTCGGGTTCTGGGCCGGGGCGTCCCTCGCGCTCGGGCTGGCCATCTGTCTGCTGCTGACCGGCCTGTTCCTGGCCAAGCCGATGAACCGCATGAAGCTGTTCACGCTCGCCGACTTCTACCGGCTGCGCTACGGGCGCGGGGTCGAGGTGGCGTCGTCGGTGTTCATGATCTTCGCGTTCGCCATCCTCATGGCCGGCAACCTGGTGGCCTGCGGGTTCCTGCTCGAACGGTTCCTCGGCCTCGACTACACCGTCGGCGTGCTCATCGCGGTCGCCCTGGTGCTCGTCTACACGATCGGCGGGGGCATGTTCTCCGACGCCTACACGGCCGCGATCCAGATCGTCATCACGATCGCCGCGACGGCCGCCCTGGTGATCTGGTTCGGCACGACCTACGGCTTCGAGGTGGCCGACGGCATGGGCCCGTTCGACTTCGAGCAGCTCACGCAGACCAGCGCCGGCGCACCCATCAACTGGGCCACGCTCGTCGCACTCGGCATCGGGGACATCGTCGCCATCGACTTCATGCAGCGGATCTTCGCGGCCCGGAACCCGGAGGTCGCGCAGAAGTCCTGCTTCACCGGCGCGGCAGGGACCGCGATCATCGGTGTCGCGTTCGCCATGGTCGCCCTGTCCGCGTCGTCGGTGCTCGGCCTCACGACGGATGCCGGGCCCATCCTGTTCCAGCTCCTCGACGACTACGCGCCCTCAGGCCTGACCGTGCTCGTCCTGTCCGGGATCGTCGCCGCCTCGTTCTCGACCGCGTCGGGGGCCATCCTCGCGACCTCGGCCGTGGCCGTCCGGAACATCGTCGGTGTCCGCCGCGTGGTCTCCGTGAAGGAGGAGGGCGTCCGTGACCCGCTGCTGCTGTGGACCCGCGTCGCGATGGTCCCGATCGTGGTGCTCGGCGTCTCGGTGGCGCTCAAGGTGGCCCAGACCGGCATCCTGCTGACGCTCGCGTTCGACCTCATGCTCGCCGGGCTGCTGGTGCCGTTCATCCTCGGCCTGTTCTGGAAGCGCGGGGGTACCCGGGCGGCCGTCGCGGCGCTGGTGGTCGGCGTCGGCGTCCGGCTGGTGCTCTTCGTCCTGACGCCCACCGTCTACGGGGTGCCCAACGACGTCTGGTACATCCCGAACGACCTGATCGACGCCTCGTTCGACGGCTGGCCGACGTTCTGGGGCTTCGGTGCCTCGCTCCTGGCGTACCTCGTCGCGGCGGCGGTCTGGCCGCGCACCGTCACCGAGGAGGCCTGGGCGATCGCGGACGGCATGCCCGACGAGACCATCCCGGCACCGCGGGGAGCGGAGCCCGAGCCCGCCGTGTGAGCCGCTCCGCGTGGGCGCCCGCCCCGCGGCTAGGTTGTCCTGGTGTCCTTCCGTGTCCGCCCCGCCCTGCCCGCCGACGTCCGCGCCATCCGCGCGCTCGTGGAGCCGTACGCCGCCGAGCGCATCCTCCTGGCCAAGGAGTGGGTCGGGTACTACGAGTCGGTGCAGGAGTTCCTGGTCGCAGAAGCGGATGACGCGACGGTGATCGGCTGCGGTGCGCTGCACGTGATGTGGCAGGACCTGGCCGAGATCCGCACGCTCGCCGCCGACCGCACCATCCGCGGGACCGGCGTCGGGCACGCGCTGCTCGACAGCCTGCTGGACCGGGCCCGGGAGCTGGGACTGCGGCGCGTCTTCTGCCTCACGTTCGAGGTGGCCTTCTTCGAGTCCCACGGGTTCCACGTCATCGAGGGCACGCCCGTGACGCCCGACGTCTACCTCGAGCTGCTGCGGTCGCACGACGACGGCGTCGCCGAGTTCCTCGACCTCGCGCGCGTGAAGCCGAACACGCTGGGCAACACCCGGATGCTCATCGAGCTGTAGATCGTGCGACGCCCGGTCCGCGTCCGGCACGCTCGGGGCGTGACCACCTACCTCGCGACCGAGCGACTGGCCCTGCGCCCCTTCTCCGCCGACGAGGCCGACCTGCTGATCGAGCTGGACAGCGACCCGGCGGTGATGCGGTACCTGACCGGCGGTGAGGCGACCCCTCCCGAGGTCGTCCGCGAGCGCGACCTCCCGAGTCTGCTTCGCGGCTACGAGCGGTGGGACGGGAGGTTCGGGGTGTTCGCGGCGCACGAGAAGGACGGCGGCGCGTTCGTCGGTTGGTTCTGCCTGCGCCCCGAGCCGGGTGGCCCGACGGACGAGGTCGAGCTCGGGTACCGGCTGCGCCAGGACGCGTGGGGCAAGGGGTACGCCACCGAGGGG
The DNA here is from genome assembly GCF_013359775.1 of Cellulomonas humilata. Taxonomy (GTDB): domain Bacteria; phylum Actinomycetota; class Actinomycetes; order Actinomycetales; family Cellulomonadaceae; genus Cellulomonas; species Cellulomonas humilata. Next base: position 245,297 of record NZ_JABMCI010000060.1, read on the forward strand.
TCCCGGGCGCTGCTCGACAAGGCGTTCTCGGAGCTCGACGTGCGCGTGGTCTGGGGCGCGACGATGTTCCTGAACCGCGCCTCGCAGAAGGTGATGGAGAAGGTCGACATGACCGTCGCGGAGAAGCTCGACACCCCCGAGGACATGCTCATGGTGGAGGGCTCCGAGCACGGCGGCTTCCGGTACGAGATCACCAGGGAGCGGTGGACGCAGCGGGCGCAGCGGGAGCGGCGGTAGCTCAGCCGATGACGAGCTCGATGCCGTCGGCGGTGTTGCGCAGGTCGGTGACCGGGCGCAGCGTGCCGTCGGGGAGGCGGACCGAGATCGTGTCGGGCGCCCCGGGCGGTCGGGTGGCCCGCATCGTCTGCAGGTGCAGGACCAGCGCGGACGCGGAGATCACGGGCGTGCCGCCCGGCTGCCACGCCGGTGCGGGTGGGGGTGCCGGTGCGTCGGCCACCGACAGCTCCGCGCGCACCCGGTCCAGGAACGCGTCGACCTCCTGCTGGTCGTAGCCCTCGCGCCACTTGGTGGTCTGGAACCGGATCCCGTCGATCTGCTGCGCGGTCACCGGCTTCGTCGCGCGGCCCGCTCCCTCCCGCTCCTTGAGGGTGTCGGCCACCCGGTCCAGGAAGTCGTCGACCTCGTCCTGGTCGTAGCCCTCGCGGAACTTGGTGGCCGCGAACTTCTGGTTGAGGACGTCGGCGGAGGTGAGCATGACCGCATGGTCCCACGCGGTCAGGACGGGAGCCGGTACGTCGGTGGGTCGTCCTCGCTGGCCGCCGCGTCCCGGGTGACCAACCCGTCGGCCACCAGCCCGTCCACGCAGCGGGCGAGCTGCCCGGCGTCCGGCCAGACCGCGTCGACCGCGGCGGCCGGCACCGGACCGAGGGTGTCGCGGAGCAGGGCCATCACGCGCCCGCGCACCTGCCGGTCGGTGCCCGTGAACGACTGGGTCCGGCGGCGTCCGGCGTGCTCGTCGGCCGGCCGGCCAGCGGCGTACCAGGCGCACACGTCCTGCACCGGGCAGGCGTCGCAGCGCGGGGACCGGGCGGTGCAGACGAGGGCGCCCAGCTCCATCGACGCGGCGGCCCACCGGGCGGCGGTCGCGTGGTCGTCGGGCACGTACGCGGTGGCCCGCCGGACCTCGTCCACCGTCTGGCTCGGAGCCGGGAGCGCGACGCCGTCGACCGTGCGGGCCAGCACGCGCCGGACGTTGGTGTCGAGCACCACCGACCGCCGCCCGTACGCGAAGGCCAGGACCGCGGCAGCCGTGTAGGAGCCGATGCCGGGCAGCGCGAGGAGCTCGGCCTCCGTCGACGGGACCACCCCGCCGTGCCGCTCGACGATCGCCCGCGCGCACTCCTGCAACCGGAGCGCGCGGCGCGGGTAGCCCAGCCGGTCCCACGCGCGCAGCACGTCGGCCGTCGACGCCGCCGCGAGGTCCTCCGGCATCGGCCACCGGGCCATCCACGCCCGCCACGCCGGCTCGACGCGGACCACCGGCGTCTGCTGGAGCATCACCTCGCTGACCAGCACGCCGTACGCCGTCCGGTCGGCCGCGCGCCACGGCAGGTCGCGCGCGTGCACCCCGAACCAGGCGAGCACCGGCTCGCGCAGCTGGGCGGGGGACGGCGGCACCGCAGCATCCTGCCTCACGCCGCCGCGCGTCTCGCCCTGTGAGCGGACCGCGGGCGAACCCGCGCGTCCGCCGGGCGGGTCGAAGGACGTGCCTCTACGGTGGTCGCGCCGCGGGATCGCGTGGCGCAGTCGATCGGGTCCGGAGGACGCATGAGCGAGTCGCGACGCCTCCCCGCCCGCGTGTACTGGGTGCGCCGGCTGGTGGTGCTCGGCATCCCCCTGGTCGTCGTGGCGGTCGTGGTGTGGCTGGTCGCGGGGCGCGGCTCGGGCGACGACCCGACGCCCGACGCGCAGACCACGTCCGCTCCGGCCGTCGACCCGACACCCAGCCAGACGCCGACCGACGACGACGGGGTGGCCGACTGCGCGGCAGCGGGCCTGGCCCTGGCCATGACACCGGATGCCGTGTCGTTCGCCGCCGGGGTGAGCGCCACGTTCACGGTCTCGATCACCAACACGAGCGCGGTGCCCTGCCTGGTCGATGCGGGCGAGGTCCAGCGCGAGATCGTCATCACGTCCGGCTCGGACCGGGTGTGGTCCAACCGCGACTGCGTCGTGGCCGGCACGGAGAAGCGCACGCTCCTGCTGCCCGCCGGCGGCAACGACACCACCCCGTTCGCGTGGAACCGGGTCCGCTCGGCGGAGGGCTGCCCGCAGGGCCTCCCGGCACCCGGCGCCGGAACGTACTCGGCGCAGCTGAACCTGGCCGGGACGAGCGCGCCGCCGGCCGTGTTCGGGTTGGGCTAGGGCTAGACGTACCGCTCGAGGATGCTCGACTCGGCCAACCGGGACAGCCCCTCACGCACGGCCCGCGCGCGCTGCTCGCCGACGCCGTCGACGGCCATGAGGTCCTCGATGCCGGCGGCCAGCAGCTTCTGGAGGCCGCCGAAGTGCGCCACCAGCCGGTCGACGATGGCGCCCGGGAGGCGGGGGACCTTGGACAGCAGCCGGTAGCCGCGCGGTCCGGCGGCCGCGTCGAGGGCGTCGCCACCCCCGGGCAGGCCGAGCACGCTGGCGATCTTCGCGTTGTCGAGCAGCTCCGTGGAGTCCAGCTCCGCCAGCTCGTCGAGCACCGTGTCCACGTCCCGGCGGCTGGTGTCGACGTAGTCGCGGATGATGAGCGCCCGGTCGGAGCCGATGCCGCCCACCAGCTCGTCCAGCTGGAGGGTGAGCAGGCGGCCGTCGGTGCCCAGCTCGACGACGTAGCCCTCGATCTCCTCCGAGATGCGGCGGACCATCTCGAGGCGCTGCACCACGGCGGACACGTCGCGGACCGTGACCAGGTCCTCGATCTCGAGGGCGGACAGGGTGCCGCTGACCTCGTCGAGCCGCGACTTGTACCGCTCGAGGGTGGCCAGGGCCTGGTTGGCGCGGGACAGGATGGTGGTCGAGTCCTCGATGACGTGCCGCTGGCCGCCGACGTACAGCGCGATGATCCGCATGGACGCGGAGACCGACACGACCGGCAGGCCGGTCTGCTTGGCCACGCGCTCGGCGGTGCGGTGCCGGGTGCCGGACTCGGACGTCTCGATGGTCACGTCCGGCAGCAGCTGGACGGCCGCGCGCAGGATCCGGGAGATGCCCGCGTCCACGACGACGGCGCCGTCCATCTTGGCCAGCTCGCGCAGGCGGGTGGCGGAGAACTCGACGTCCAGGACGAACCCGCCGGAGCAGATGCTCTCGACGGTCTGGTCGAAGCCGAGGACGATCAGCGCGCCGGTCCGTCCGCGCAGGATCCGCTCCAGACCGTCGCGAAGCTCGCCACCCGGGGCGACGGCGGCGAGCGTGGACCTCAGGAGGTCATCGGAGGCGTGCAGGTGCGACGGCACGGTTGCATGGTAACGATGGGCGGGCTCGGCGGTCGTCGCGAACCGCAGGGCGGACTGGTTGGCCACGCGAGTTCGCTCGTTCGACACGCTCAGGCGGGCCGCGGCGGGGCCGTGCTGTCGCGCACCACGAGGTCGACCAGGATGCGGTGCTCCTCCGGCGCGGGGGCCTCACCCGCGCGGAACCGGGCGATCGACGAGGTCAGGGCGGCTGCGGCGGCCTTGCCCTTGGCGGCGAAGTCCTGGTGCACGGTGGTCAGCGCGGGGCGCAGGCGGCGGGCGAGGGGGGAGTCGTCGAACCCGACGACCGAGAGGTCCTCCGGCACGCGCAGCCCGAGCTCCTCGGCGGCGTGCACCACGGCGGCGGCCATGAGGTCCGAGAAGCAGAGCACCGCGCTGGGGCGCTCCGGCCCGTCGAGGATCGCCCGTGCCCCCTGCGAGACGAACGGCTCGGCGTTGTCGTGCACCTCCATGACGACGGGGGTCACCCCGCCCGCCTCGAGCGTCTCGACCCAGCCGATCTGGCGCTCGCGGGCGACGAACCCCGACCCGGCGGCGGCGGGGTCGGGTGCCCAGCCGGGTGGCTCGGTCGAGTTCATCGTGAGGATCCCGATGCGCCGGTGACCCAGGTCGAGCAGGTGCTGGGCGCCCAGGCGTGCCCCGTGGCGCTCGTCGAGGAGCACGCTGGAGGCCTCGGCCACCGGCTCCCCGTCCACGAACACGAGCGGCAGCCTGCGCCGGACCAGCCAGTCGACGGCCGGGTAGTCCCCGGCGCACCCGTACACCAGCGCGCCGTCCATCGGGATGTCCCGGGCGGGGATCATGCCCTCCGAGCTGGTGGAGGGCAGGAGCACCACGGCCATGCCGGTGGGGGCCAGCTCCTCGGCGACCGCCCCGAAGAACGCGGCCGCGATGGGGTCGAGGAACGCGGTGCCGAGCGACTCCGTCAGGAGGACCCCGACCGCACCGGTGGTGCCGCGGGCCAGCGCCCGGGCCGACGGATCAGGTCCGACGTAGCCGAGGTCGGCCGCGGCCGCGAGGATCGTGCGGCGCATCTCGGCCGAGAGCTGGTCCGGGCGGGAGAACGCGTTGGACACGGTCATCCGGCTGACGCCCACGCGGTCCGCGATCGTCTGAAGCGTCACCCGGGACACGACGCCACCCTGTTCCGCTCCATGCGGGACAGGGTAGGTCGCCGGGGCCGGTCCCCGGGAGGCGACGGTCATCGCGCGGGGTAGCCCTCGCAGCCGTTCGCGGGGGCGATGGTGTCGGCCAGGTGGTGCAGTGCTCCTGCCAGGCTGCGGCGGGTGCGCGGTGCGCGGGCCCGGCGGACGCGCGGGATGCGCTCCGGCTCGGGCACCTCGGGCGCCCAGGGCCGTGCGCTCTCGGCCTCGTGCCGCGCCGCGGTCACACCGAGCAGCAGTCCGAACTGAGGGGTGTCCATCGACATCAGGGTTCTCCTGTCGGTCTCGATCTCTTCTGTACCGATAAAGTAACCCAGGTCTCTATACCGGTCAAGAGGACAGTCGGGTCTGACTTTCAGCGACGGGCGCTCGTAGCAAGCTCGGGCACGAGCCCGGCCGCGGTGACGGCCTCTCCGAGGTCCGCTGCCATGAGGACGGTCAGCCCGGCAGGCGGCGTCGCGCCGTCGAGAGCCCCCGCCGGCACGATCGCGCGCGTGAACCCGAGCCGGGCCGCCTCCGCGAGGCGCCGACCGACGCCGGACACGGTTCGGATCTCCCCGGCGAGCCCCACCTCGCCGATGGCCACCAGCCCACGCGGCAGCGGCACGTTCTCCCGCGAGCTCACGGCGGCGAGCGCGAGCGCCAGGTCCGCCCCCGGCTCCATCACCCGGGCGCCCCCGATGGTCGACACGTAGACGTCCTGGTCCGCCAGCCGCGCGCCCAGCCGGCGCTGGAGCACGGCGAGCACCATGGCCAGCCGGCTGCTGTCGACGCCGCTGGTGGTGCGTCGCGGGTTGGGCACCGCGCTGGGCGCGACCAGCGACTGCACCTCCACGACCAGCGGCCGGCGGCCCTCCAGCGTGACGGTCAGGCACGTGCCCGGGACCGCGTGCAGGGCCTGGGAGATGAACAGGCCGCTGGGGTCCGCCAGACCGACGATCCCGGACTCCGACAGGTCGAAGCAGCCGACCTCGTCCGTCGGGCCGTACCGGTTCTTGGTGGCCCGCAGCATGCGCAGGCGCGAGTGGCGCTCGCCCTCGAACTGGCAGACGACGTCCACCAGGTGCTCGAGCGTCCGCGGTCCGGCGACCGACCCGTCCTTGGTGACGTGCCCGATGAGCACCACCGGCAGGTCCCGGGCCTTCGCCGCCTGGATCACCGCGCTGGCCACCTCGCGCACCTGGGACACGCCGCCGGCGGTCCCCTCGACCTGCGCGGACGCGATCGTCTGGATGGAGTCGAGCACCAGCAGGTCCGGGTCGACGAGCTCGATGTGGCCGAGGACCGCGCCGAGGTCGGTCTCCGCGGTGAGCAGCAGCCGGGGGTCGAGCGCGTGGATCCGACCCGCCCGCAGGCGCACCTGCGCGGCCGACTCCTCGCCGGTCACGTACAGGACCGTGCGGCCCGTCCGCGCCGCGCGTGCGGCCACGTCGAGCAGCAGGGTCGACTTGCCGACGCCCGGCTCCCCGGCCAGCAGCACCACGGCGCCGGGGACGAGGCCGCCGCCGAGCACCCGGTCCAGCTCGTCGACCCCGGTGGGCCGCGCCCGCGCGGTCTCGACGTCGATCTGGTCGATGGGGCGGGCCGGGGACCGCAGGGGAGAGGTGGCGACCGTGCGCGGCGCGCCGCCACCGGGACCCGTGTCCTCGACGACCGACCCCCAGGACTGGCACTCACCGCACCGGCCCACCCACTTGCCGGCGGTCCACCCGCACTCGGTGCAGCGGAACGCGGGACGGGCGCTGCGGTCGGGGCGCTTCGAGGGGGTCGACGTCACGCGTCGCACGGTAACCGGACCGTCTGACACTGACCCCCCGCGCCACGGCCGGGCCGCGTTCCGGCGTCGTGCGTCGTCGGACGAGCGAGCGTAGGTAGGCTGCGGGGCGTCCGGCGAGGGTTCGGACGAAGTGATGCAAGGGGGAGCCCCGATGAGCGACACCGGCCGTCCCGGCCCCGAACGACCCGCAGGCCCGCCGGTGCCGCCGATCTCGAACTGGCAGGCGGCGCAGCGGCAGCCGCCGACAGCACCGGTCCCGGGCGCCCCCGCCTTCCCGTCCACACCCGCCGGATCGGCCGCCGGGACCCCCGCGGCGTTCGCCGCGCAGACCTTCGACCGGGAGCCCGAGAACGCCCCGGCCGCCACCGGCCGCCCCCGCTGGCTGATCCCGGCGATCGTCGGGGTGGTCGTGCTGGTCGCCGCGGCGATCGTCCTCGGGATCGTCCTCAGCTCGAACGACGACACCGACGCGGCACCGCCGGCCGTCGCGACGACCATCCTCCTGCCGTCCCCGACGCCGACCATCGAGCCCGTGGCGCGCCCGGCCACCACCGCGTTCGCCGTGGCGCTGCCGACGACCGTGCTCCAGTACGCGCTCGCCACATCGGTGCCCGACGCCGAGTGGCAGGCCGCGGGCGCCCTCGAGGCGTACACCGAGACGTACTCCGACGGCGGCAGCGGCACCGTGACCGTCCGCTCCGGCCAGTGGGAGACGCCCGCCGAGGCGACCGCGTTCGCCGCCGGCCTGGTCGGCGCGGTCGCGCCCGCACCCGCCCCGGACCCGTCCGCGTCGCCCACCGGCCCGACCCTCCCGCAGAACGGGGACGTCACTGCAGGCGGAGCGGTGGCCGGCACGTACTCGATCGTCGACGCGGGTGACGGCACCGGCGTCGCAGTCTGGACCAACGGCACCACGGTCTTCCGGGCCACGGCGCCGCTCACGGACATCGTCGACCTCTACAACGCGTTCCCGCTCTGACGGTCGAGAACAACCTCGGTCGCGTTCTGGTGTCCAGGACCGCGACCGAGGGTGTTCTCGTCAGCTGGCCGCGATGATCGACAGGATGTTGCCGGCCGGGTCGGTGAACCACGCGATCAGCGGGCCTCCGCCGCGGAACACGTAGTCGTCGTCGGTCTGCACGGGCGTGCCCTCGTAGCGCTCGAACGGCACCCCGCGCCCGCGCAGCTCGGCCACGGTTCCGGGCACGTCCTCGACCGGGAAGTTGAGCACCGTGTAGGTCGCGGGCGTGTGCGCCGGGCCCTTCGGGTAGACCAGCACCTCGTGGCCGTCGAGATGCAGGAAGAGCATCCCGTTCTCCTCGGTGACCTCGAGCCCGAGCGCGTCGGCGTAGAACGCCTTCGCCGCTGGGACGTCGTCGGTCGAGAACCCGCTGAACGCCTTGCTGAGGTCCGCCATGGCCACTCCTCCGGTGCAGGGTCGAAGAACCCGACCAGGCTCTCGCGAGACCGGCCCGACGGCTAGTGGACCGGTGCCGGGACGGCGGCGGGCGCGGCGGGCAGGGTGACCGTGAACGTGGTCCCGGGTCCGCTGTCGACCGTGATGGTGCCGCCATGGGCGGTGACCACCGCGTGCACGATCGCGAGCCCCAGACCGGTGGACCCGCTGGCCGAGTTGCGGGAGGCGTCCCCGCGGGTGAACCGCTGGAACAGGCTCTCGCGCAGCGCGGGCGGGATGCCGGGGCCGTCGTCGGCCACCTGGATGACGACCTGGTGGCCCGCGCGGCGGACGTGGACCGTGACGGTGCTGCCGGCGGGCGTGTGCAGCCGGGCGTTGGACAGGAGGTTGGCCAGCACCTGGCGCAGGCGGTGGTCGTCGCCGACCACGAGGGCGTCCTCGAGGTCGTCCCCCGCCGGCAGGTCCAGGCGCCAGTCGTGGTCCGGGCCGGCGGCGTGCGCGTCCGTGACCGCGTCGATGGCCAGGACGGTCAGGTCGACGGGCTCGGACGCGAGGGGCCGACCGGCGTCCAGCCGCGCGAGCAGCAGCATGTCCTCGAGCAGCGCGGTCATCCGCAGGGACTCGGACTCGACGCGGGACATCGCCTGCAGCGCGCTGACCGGCATCTCGTCGGGGGAGCGGCGCACCAGCTCGGCGTACCCGCGGATGGACGCCAGGGGCGTGCGCAGCTCGTGGCTGGCGTCGGCGACGAACTGGCGCACCTGCGACTCGGACTCGTGCCGGGACGCGAGGGCCTGCTCGACGTGCCCGAGCAGCTGGTTGAGCGCCGCGCCCACCTGGCCGACCTCGGTGGCGGGGTCGGTGTCCTGCGCGGGCACGCGGTCGGCGAGGACCACCTCGCCGCGGTCCAGGGGGAGCTGGGCGACGCGGTTCGCGGTGCCGACCACCCGGTCCAGGGGCCGCAGCTCGCGGCGGACCAGCACCAGCCCGACGGCCGCTGCGACCAGCAGGGCGATCGCGGCCACCACCAGCTCGACGACGACGAACGTGGTGACGGTGCTGGACACCGACGTGGTCGGCAGGGCGGTGACCGTCGTCGTGCCGTCGGCGTCGACGCTCGAGACCGCCCGGTAGCTGCCGAGCCCCGTCAGGGTGATCGTGTGCGCGTCCCCGTCGGCGGGGACGGCGAGCATCTGCGCGGTCTGGGCGTCGGTCAGCGCGGTCGGCGCGCCGTCGTCGTCGATGTAGCCCGCCTGGAACACGGTCAGGTCGGCGGGGTCGACGCCGGCGGGCTGCTCCACGTTGACCGTGCCGGCGTCCTGCCCGGGGCGGAAGTCACCGGTGCCGGGCGGGGCCGCGAAGACCTCGCCCGGGTCCTGGGTGCCCTGCCGCGGGAAGTCCGCCGCGCGCCGGTGAGCCGCGGTGACCTTCTCGTCGAGCTGCGCGACCAGGGAGCCCTGGAGCGCGAGCGTCGACACGGTGCCCATGGCGCCCGCCACGACCGCCACCAGCGCGACGACCATCACGACGAGGCGCCGGCGCAGCGTCCAGCGTGGACGAGTGGGCACGATCAGACAGACGGCTTCAGCACGTAGCCGACCCCGCGCAGGGTGTGCAGCATCGGGGTGCGGCCCTTGTCGATCTTGCGGCGCAGGTAGGACACGTAGAGCTCGACGATGTTGGCCTGGCCGCCGAAGTCGTACTGCCAGACGCGGTCGAGGATCTGGGCCTTGGACAGCACGCGCTTCGGGTTGCGCATGAAGTAGCGCAGCAGCTCGAACTCGGTGGCGGTCAGGCGGATGTCCTCGCCGTCGCGGGACACCTCGTGGCTGTCCTCGTCCATCCGCAGGTCGCCGACGACGAGCACGGCCTCCTCGCGCGACGACACCGCACCGGTCCGTCGCAGCAGGGCACGCAGCCGCGCGACGACCTCCTCGAGGCTGAACGGCTTGGTGACGTAGTCGTCGCCCCCGGCGGTCAGGCCGGCGATCCGGTCCTCGACCGCGTCCTTGGCGGTGAGGAACAGCACGGGGACGTTCGGGTTGGTGGCCCGGACCCGGCGCAGCACGTCGATGCCGGACAGGTCGGGGAGCATGACGTCGAGCACGATGACGTCGGGGTCGAGGGCCTTGGCGGCGCGGACGGCGGCGTGGCCGCTGAGCGCATGGTCCACCTGCCAGCCCTCGTAGCGCAGGGCGGTGGACAGCAGCTCGGCGAGGGTCGGCTCGTCGTCGACCACCAGGGCGCGGACGGGGGAGCCGTCGGCGCGGGCGAGCACGTCGGGGCGGTTGCTGGTGGTCGTCGTCATGACCCCAGGGTGCGCCCGTTACCTGTTGTGGCGCTGAACCGAACCTGTGAACTTGCTGAGGATGGGTCAGTCCAGGGGGTGCGGGCGGTCGTCGCCCAGCAGGGCGGCCGCCAGGATCGCCTCGATGGCGAACTGGGTGGAGGTGGGCAGGTCGACGTCCTCGTCGAGCAGCCACTGCACCTGGAGGCCGTCCATGACGCCGATGATCGCGCTGGCCGCGCAGTCGGCGGTCTCCCGGGACACCTTCCCCTCGCCGACGGCGATCACCGCGTCCGCGATCTCGCCGCGCAGCACGCGGAACCGGTCGGTGACCCAGCCGCGGGCGGGGTGGTTCTCGGTGACGGACTCGCCGGTGAGCACGGAGTAGCCCTGCACGATGCCGGGCCGGTCGACGTTCATGCGCGCGGTGCGGACCAGGTGCTGGAAGAGGCCGAGGCCGCCGGGGATGTGCTGGCCCTCGAGGTCGCGGACGTCCTCCTTGTCGCGGTACTCCAGCACCTCGACCAGCAGCTGCTCCTTGGAGCCGAAGTGGTGCAGGACGCCGGCGTGCGTGATGCCGACCTGCTCGGCCACCTCCGCCAGCGAGCCGTTCTTGTACCCCTTGGACCCGAAGGTGTTGGCGGCGGCCCGCAGGATCTCGGCCCGGCGCTCGGTGGTGGCCTGGCGGGGCTGCCGCGCGCGGCGCTTCGGCGCTGCGGCGGGGGGAACGGCGTCGTCCATGACTGAAACCATACTGTGATCTTCCCACTTACTGACAAGTCAGTAAGTTGTGCTTTCATTCTCCCCAGACGACAACGCTGTCCGATCGGAGAACCCGCTGTGTCACTCGACACGGCCACCCAGCCGCCCACGGCTGAACGGCCCGCCACCGACCTCCAGCCACTCCTGGCTGCCCTCAGCCTCGAGGAGAAGACGCGCCTCGTCGTCGGCGCCGGCCTCTGGTCCACCACCGCGGTCCCGCACATCGGCCTGCGCGCCATGCACGTGTCCGACGGCCCCGCCGGTGTCCGCGGCGTCTCCGACTCCGCCGACGAGACGTCCGCCTCCTTCCCCGCCCCGAGCGCGCTCGCCGCGACGTGGGACGTGGACCTGGCCGACGAGCTCGGTCACGTGTTCGCCGCGGAGGCCCGCCGGCACGGCGTCGACGTGGTGCTCGCCCCGCAGGTGAACCTCCAGCGCACGCCCGTCGGCGGCCGGCACTTCGAGTGCTACTCCGAGGACCCGCTGCTCACCGGCGACATCGCGGTGCACGTGGTCCGCTCCGCGCAGGACCGCGGCGTGGGCATGTGCATCAAGCACTTCGTCGCCAACGACTCCGAGACGCAGCGCACCAGCTACCTGTCGCGCGTCGACGAGCAGACGCTCCGGGAGGTGTACCTGGCGCCGTTCGAGCGGCTGGTGCACGACGCCCAGGCGTGGTCGGTGATGAGCGCGTACTCCGGGATCGACGACGGGACCACCGCCGCGACCGCCGCCGAGCACCGACCCCTGCTCACGGGCGTGCTCAAGGAGGAGTGGGGCTTCGACGGCGTCGTCATGAGCGACTGGGTGGCGACGAAATCCGTCGTCGGCGCCGCCGAGGGTGGCCTCGACCTCCAGATGCCCGGACCTGACGGCCCCTGGGGCGACGGCCTGCTCGACGCGGTCCGCGCGGGAGACGTCAGCGAGGCGCTGCTCGACGCCAAGGTGCTCCGCCTGCTCCGGCTGGCCCAGCGCGTCGGCGCGCTCGAGGGCGTCGCGCCCTCGGGTGCGAGCCGCGACCGGGTGGCCGACGTGGACGTGCGCGGCGTGCTGCGCGAGCTGGTCTCCCGCTCCATGGTCGTGCTCCGCGACGACGAGCACGCGTTGCCGGTCTCGCCCGACGACGTCACCCGGATCGCCCTGCTGGGCCCCAACGCGGTCCACCCGTTCGTGCAGGGCGGCGGTTCCGCGTTCGTCCGTCCGGACCACCTGTCGACGCCCGAGGCGGCGATCCGCGAGGCGTTCGGCGAGGTGCAGGTCGACGTGCACCCCGGCGCCGTCTCCCGCCTGCTGCCCCCGTCGCTCGACCTGGCCGGGCGGTGCACGACGCCCGAGGGCCACGTCGGCGCGCTGGGCGAGCTGCTCGACGCCGACGGCGCCGTGCTGGCCGCGGCAGACATCACCGACTGGAACGGCTGGCTGCGCGAGGTGCCCGGCCCCGCGGCCGCACTGCGCATCCGCACGACCGTCCGCCTCGACGAGCCCGGCCGGCACGAGGTCGGCGTCGGCACCGTGGGCAGGCACCGGATCACGGTCGGCGGGCAGGTCCTGTCGACCAGCGACCGCGTGGTCGGTGCCGAGGTCATCCTCGACTCCAGCGTCAACCAGCCGGCGCCCGCGACCCTGGTCATCGACGTGACCGAGCCGACGACGGTCGAGGTCGACGCGCTCGTGCAGGCCGTGCACCCGGTGGGGTACGCCAGCTTCGCCCGCGCCGAGCTGGTGCACCGGGTCCCCGGCACGTCCCCGGACGAGCTGCTCGAGGTTGCCGTCGAGGCCGCCGCCGCAGCGGACCTCGCGATCGTCGTCGTCGGGACCAACGAGGAGATCGAGTCCGAGGGCTACGACCGCACGAGCCTCGCGCTGCCCGGCACGCAGGACCAGCTGGTCAAGGCCGCGCTGGCCGCCAACCCGCGCACGATCGTCGTCGTCAACGCCGGCGCCCCCGTGCTGCTGCCGTGGCTCGACGAGGTGCCGTGCGTCCTGTGGGCGTGGCTCGGCGGCCAGGAGTGGCCCGAGGCGCTCGCGGACGTGCTCACCGGCGTGACCGAGCCCACCGGGCGCCTGCCCTGGACGCTCCCCGCGCACGAGTCCGACGTGCCCGTGCCGGACGCGGTCCCCGTCGACGGCGTCATCGAGTACCACGAGGGCGTCCACGTCGGGTACCGGTCCTGGCTCAAGCTCGGTCGCACCCCGGCGGCGCCCTTCGGTCACGGCCTCGGCTGGACGACGTGGGAGTACGTGGGCGTCGTCGCCCAGCCCGTCGAGGCCGACGGGTCGGTCGTCCTGGACGTCACGGTCCGCAACACCGGCGCCCGCGACGGACGCGAGGTCGTCCAGGTCTACGTCGAGCCACCAGTTCCGGGCGACAGGCCCGTCCGCTGGCTCGGCGGGTTCAGCGTCGTGCACGCCGCCGCAGGCGAGCACGCGGTCGTCCGGGTCCGGGTGGACGCGAAGGCGTTCCGGACCTGGGACTCGGCACAGCCCGGTTGGGTCACCCCGGCCGGTACCTATCCGATCCGCGTCGGCCGCTCCTCGAGCGACCTGCGCCTCACGGTCGACGTGGCCCTCCCCAGACCCACGCCGGCGTAGCGACACAAGCAGCCCGACCAAGCAGCCCGACCAGCACAGCTCCGGTCCGACGAGATCCGCAGTCCCGTCGGACCGGTACGACCAGCAGTTCCACCCTCAGTGCAAGGAGGCACTCGTGAGAATCCGCAAGCTCTCGACGGTGATCGCTACGGCGGCCACCCTCGCGCTGCTCGCCACCGCCTGCTCCGGCAGCGGTGGCAGCACCGACGACAGCACCGGCGCCGACGGCGTCTCGGACAAGATCCTGACGATCGGCATGCCGAACGGCCCGCAGCAGCCCAACCAGAACCCGCTCGCGAACGGCTCCGCGTCGCTCTCGCTCGGGTACGCGTTCGCGGTCTACGAGTCGCTCATGCAGGTCAACGAGCTCAAGCCGACGGACCCCCCGACGCCGTGGCTCGCCACGTCGGTCGAGTGGAACCCGGACTCGACGCAGGCCGTCATCACCGCCCGCGACGGCGTGAAGTGGTCCGACGGCACCGACTTCACCGCCGAGGACATCGCGTTCTCCATCCAGCTCCGCAAGGACACCAAGGAGCTGAACACCGACTTCCCCGACCAGTACGGCGACATCACGGTCGACGGCAACACGGTCACGGTGAACTTCCTGTCCGGCCAGTACGTCAACCAGGTCAAGCTGCTCAAGCTCCTCATCGTGCCCAAGCACCTGTGGGAGAACGAGGACCCGGTGACCTGGACCGACGACGAGATGGTCGGCACCGGCCCGTTCAAGCTCAAGTCGTTCACGCCCCAGGCCGTGACGCTCGAGCCGAACACCGACTACTGGGGCGAGACCCCGAAGGTCGGCACGCTCCGGTACGACACGTTCAACGACAACGCGGGCCTGACCACCGCCCTCACCACCGGTGAGGCGCAGTGGGGCTGGACGTTCATCCCGGACTTCGAGAACACGTTCATCGCCAAGGACCCCGACCACTTCCACCAGGTGGCGGGCGGCGGCTTCGGCGTCGACGTGCTCTACCTGAACAACGAGACGAAGCCGTTCAGCGACGTGGCGTTCCGCAAGGCGCTGAACATGGTCGTGGACCGCGCGGACATCTCGGCGACCGCCGGCTACGGCGTGTGGCCGCAGATCAAGAGCGTCACCGGCCTGCCGCAGCCCTCGGGCGACGCGTTCATCTCGGACGCGTACGCGGACCAGGAGCTCTCGGTCGACGTCGACGGTGCCAAGGACGTCCTCACGGACGCCGGCTACACCTGGGACGGCTCGGGTGCCCTGGTGGACCCGGACGGCGAGAAGGTGGCCTTCACGCTGCAGAACCCGACCGGCTGGACCGACTACCTGGACGCCCTGGGGATCATCTCCGAGGGTGCCAAGGCGCTCGGTGTGGAGGCTCCCGTCGAGGGCGTCGTCCAGGACACCTGGTTCAACGACATCATCCCGTTCGGGAACTTCCAGGCCTCGCTGCACTGGACCGACGGGGGCTCGACGCCGTGGAACATGTACTCGAACATCATGGACGGCGCGTCCTACGTGCCGCTCGGTGAGTCGGCGACCTGGAACTTCGGTCGCTACCAGAACGACGAGGTCACCCAGGCGCTCGCCGACTTCAAGGCCGGCACCTCGGACAACGACCGCGCGGCTGCCCTGGACGTCGTCCAGAAGCACTTCGTGGAGGACGTCCCGGGCCTCGTGATCTGGTCGCGTCCGGCCGTGGCGCAGTACTCGACGGTCAACTACACGGGCTTCCCCACCGACGAGGACCCGTACGCGAACCCGCAGCCGACGGGCCCGCAGGCAGCGCTCATCCTGTCGAAGCTGACTCCGACCGAGTGATGCTCGTGGTGCGGCGGGCGGGCTCCGGCTCGCCCGCCGCACCACGCACCCGACCCCCAAGGTGACCCGATGAGCTCCCCGCACGAAGAAGATCCGCCAGTCCTGCAGGCGATCGACCTGCGCAAGCACTTCCCCGTCCGCGGCTTCCGCTCGCAGAAGGTCGTGCACGCCGTCGACGACGTGAACCTCTCCCTCTACCGCGGCAAGGTGGTCGCGCTGGTGGGGGAGTCGGGGTCCGGCAAGTCCACGATCGCCCGGCTGCTCGCGCAGCTGATGCCCGTCACCGGCGGGCAGATCCTGCTGCACGGGCAGGACGCGACCGTGAAGAACCGCCGCGCGTTCCACCAGTACGTGCGCAAGGTCCAGATGATCTTCCAGGACCCGTTCGGGTCGCTGAACCCCGTGCACACCGTGCGCTACATGCTCACGCGCAGCCTGAAGATCCACCGCGGACGCCTGCGCGGCGTCGAGCTGGAGGCTGCACTCGAGGAGCTGCTGGACCGGGTGCAGCTGCGCCCGGCCGCGCGGTACATCGACAAGTTCCCGCACGAGCTGTCCGGCGGTCAGCGCCAGCGCGTCGCCATCGCCCGCGCGCTCGCGGCCGACCCGGAGGTGCTGCTCGCCGACGAGCCGATCTCGATGCTCGACGTGTCGATCCGCCTGGGCATCCTCAACCTGCTGCGCGACCTGCGAGACCGCCTCCAGCTCGCGATCCTCTACATCACGCACGACATCGCGTCGGCCCGGTACTTCGCGGACACGACGATGGTCATGTACGCCGGGCGGGTCGTCGAGAAGGGCGACTCGGAGTCGGTCACGCAGGACCCCAAGCACCCGTACACGCAGCTGCTGGTCCGGTCCGCGCCCGACCCCGACGACCTCGAGGCCCGTGCCCGGGGCGCCCGCGGCGAGGCGCCGAGCCTGGTGGCCCCGCCCGCCGGCTGCCGGTTCAACCCGCGCTGCCCGTTCGCCAACGACGTGTGCCGCACCGAGGTGCCGCCGCTGATAGCCGTGGGGGAGGGCCGCGAGGCCGCCTGCTGGGGCTACGCCGACCGCGAGGACCGCCCGTCGCTGGGCTCGGTGCTCGACGCGTACGGCGAGCGGCCGACCGTGGACATCTCTGTGCTGGAGGTCGACCGATGAGGTTCTTCACCCGACGCATCGTCTTCTACGCGATCACCGCCTGGGCGGCGATCACCATCAACTTCTTCATCCCGCGGATCATGCCGGGCGACCCGGTGAGCGCCCTGATCGCCAAGAACCAGGGCCGGATCAGCCCCGACGCCGCCGAGGCGCTGCGTGCCCTGTTCGGGCTGGACGAGGACATGTCGCTGTGGGACCAGTACGTCGCGTACTGGCAGCTGCTGCTGCAGGGTGACCTGGGGACCTCGTTCTCCTACATGGCACCCGTGGCGGACGTGATCCGGCAGGCGCTGCCGTGGACGATCGGGCTGGTCGGCATCGCGACGCTCATCAGCTTCACCATCGGCACGCTGGTCGGCACCGGGATCGGCTGGCGCCGCGGCACCTGGATGGACGGGCTGCTGCCGCTGTCGACCTTCTTCTCGGCCGTGCCGTACTTCTGGCTCGCCCTGATCGCGATCTCGCTGTTCTCCGTGACGCTCGGCTGGTTCCCCGCGAGCGGCAGCTACGACCGCAGCATGGTGCCCAACCTGTCGTGGGAGTTCATCGGGTCCGTCATCTACTACGGGTTCCTGCCGGCCATGACGATCGTCATCTCGTCGATCGCGGGCTGGATGCTGGGCATGCGCAACATGATGGTCACCGTGTCCTCCGAGGACTACGTGACCGTCGCGCAGGCCAAGGGCCTCAAGGAGCGGACCGTGCGGATGGGCTACGCCGCCCGGAACGCGATCCTGCCGCAGGTGTCCAGCTTCGCCCTGTCGCTCGGCTTCATCGTCGGCGGCACCCTGGTCATGGAGATCGTGTTCTCGTACCAGGGCATCGGCTACTACCTCTTCAGTGCGGTGAACGCGAAGGACTACCCCCTCATGCAGGGGTGCTTCCTGGTGATCACGTTCGCCGTCCTGCTCGCCAACATGGCAGCCGACGTCGCCTACGGCTTCCTCGACCCCCGCACGCGTCAGGAGGGCTGACATGACCGTCGAAGCCGCGTTCCTCGAGGACCTGGAGATCACGCCCGACGCGACGGCCCCGCGCACGGGCAAGCGCCGGTTCCTGTTCATGCGCAACGCGAAGGCCCTCACCGGCCTCGTGATCCTCGGGTTCTTCTTCCTCATCGCGATCATCGGGCCGTGGATCGCGCCGTACGACCCGAACGAGAGGTCGTCGGCCATCCTGCAGCCGCCGTCGTGGGCGCACCTGATGGGCACCACCCATCAGGGGCAGGACATCATGAGCCAGCTGATCCTCGGCACGCGCAGCGTGCTGGTGGTCGGGTTCGTGGCCGGCACGGTGGCCACGGTGATCGGCGTGATCGTCGGCGTGACCGCGGGCTACATCGGCGGGTTCGGCGACGAGTCCCTGTCCGCGCTGTCCAACGTGTTCCTGGTCATCCCGCAGCTGCCGCTCATCATCATCATCGCCGGCCAGCTGCCGTCCGCCGGCGGGCTCACGGTCGCGCTGGTGATCGCGGCGACCGGCTGGGCCTGGGGCGCCCGCGTGCTCAGGGCGCAGACGCTCTCGCTCCGGAAACGCGACTTCGTCGAGGCCGCGCGCGCCAACGGCGAGAGCACGTGGCGGATCATCTCCGCGGAGATCCTGCCCAACCTCACGGCCATCATCGCCGCGGGCTTCGTCGGCACCGTCGGGTTCGCCGTCCTGTCCCAGATCACGCTCTCGTTCGTCGGCATCACGCCCACCAACGAGTGGAACTGGGGCACTGTCCTGTACTGGGCGCAGGCGCAGCTGGCCCTGCAGCGCGGCGCGTGGTGGTGGTTCGTCCCCGCCGGGCTGCTCATCGCCCTGCTGGGCATGGCGCTCACGCTCATCAACTTCGGGATCGACGAGTTCGTCAACCCGCGCCTGCGGTCGGTGGGACTCAACGCCCGTTCGATGCGCAAGCGCAAGATCCGTCCGCGCATCGGCTTCACGCCGGTGGTCTACGAGGCCAAGGAGGACCGCGCATGAATGCCGTGACCGGCCCCAGCATGAGCATCGGCGCCGTGACCACCCAGCGCGCGTTCCGGGCGAACGCTGCCGCGACCGACCCCGTCCTGGAGATCAAGAACCTCTCCGTCGACTACGGGTACGACGAGGACCCCTCGCACGTGCTGCGCCAGGTCTCGCTGACCCTCAACCGCGGCGAGGTGCTCGGCCTGGCCGGCGAGTCCGGCTGCGGGAAGTCGACGCTCGCGTACGCGGCCACCCGGCTGCTGCCTCCGCCGGGGCTGATCACGGGCGGCGAGGTCATCTTCACCGACCGCGACGGCCAGCAGACCGACATCCTCACGCTCAACGACGCCGAGCTGCGGGCCACCCGCTGGCAGGATCTCGCGATCGTGTTCCAGGGCGCGATGAACTCCCTGAACCCGGTGTACCGGATCGGGCGGCAGATCGCCGACGGCATCTCCGCGCACCTGCCCGGGATCACCAAGAAGGAGGCCCTGGAGCGCGCCGCGGGCATGCTCGAGCTCGTCGGCATCTCGGCCGACCGCCTCCGCGACTACCCGCACCAGCTCTCCGGCGGCATGCGCCAGCGCGTGATGATCGCGATGGCCCTGGCGCTGGACCCGCAGGTGCTGATCATGGACGAGCCGACGACGGCCCTCGACGTGGTGATGCAGCGGCAGATCGTGGAGCAGATCGCGGAGCTGCGCGACCGGCTCGGGTTCTCGGTCATCTTCATCACGCACGACGTCTCGCTGCTGATCGAGATCGCCGACCGGATCGCGATCATGTACGCCGGCGAGATCGTCGAGGACGCCTCGGCGCAGGACATGTACCGCCGCCCCCGGCACCCGTACTCCGACGCGCTGCTGCACTCGTTCCCGCCCCTGCGCGGGCCGCGGCGTGAGCTGACGGGCATCCCGGGGTCGCCCCCGGACATGTCGAACCTGCCGTCGGGCTGCCCGTACCGGACCCGGTGCGCGCACGTGTTCGACGCGTGCTCGGCGATCACTCCGGAGCTCGTCGCGCCCGCTGTCGAGGGCGACGACCCGCGCCGGTCGGTCGCGTGCCTGCGCCACGACCCCGCGACGGTCGCCGCCGCCGGGTTCGAGCCGCAGCCGGTGCCGGTCGAGCTGCAGGTCCGCTGAGCCCCGCCCTGCCCCCGGCTCCCTCTCCAGGGGGCTGCTAGCCGGGGGCGGGGCGGCCCTCGTCCGTGACGCGCGGCCGCGCGCGCAGGTGCACCCGCTCGCCCTGGGTGCCGAAGATCACCAGCAGCTCCACCGGGCCCGGTCCCTCGTTGGCGAACCAGTGGGGCACTCGCGTGTCGAACTCGGCGGCCTCCCCGGGAGGAAGTATCAAGTCGTGCTCGCCGAGCACCAGCCGCAGGTGGCCGTCGATGACGTAGAGCCACTCGTAGCCGTCGTGGGTGTTCAGCTCCGGGTCGGGTGTCGTCGGGGCCGGCGGCAGGACCAGCTTGTAGACGAGCATCCCGCCGGAGCGCCGGGACAGCGGGATGACGGTCTTGCCGTGCTCGGTGACCGGGCGCGGGTGGATGCGCGGGTCACCGGTCGCGGGCGCGCCCACCAGCTCGTCGAGCGGCACGCGGTACAGGCCGGCCAGGGGGACCAGCAGCTCCAGCTGCGGGCGTCGGGCGCCGGACTCCAGGCGCGACAGCGTGCTGACGGAGATGCTCGTGGCTTCCGCGACCTGAGCCAGGGTCAGTCCGCGTTGCTGCCGGACCGCGCGGAGCCGGGGGCCGACCGTGCGCATCAGCTGGTCGATGTCGTCCATGGGGCGCAGTTTGCCACTTCGGCAAGGATGCTTGCCGGTCGCGCGAGGAGCGGGCGATGCTCTCCGCATGAGAGACGTGGTGGTCATCGGTGGTGGCGCGGCGGGCCTGAGCGGGGCGGTGACCCTGGCGCGGGCGCGCCGGTCGGTGCTGGTGATCGACGCCGGCTCGCCCCGGAACGCGCCGGCCGACGGCGTGCACGGACTGCTCGGGCTGGAAGGCGTGCCGCCGCTCGACCTGCTGGAGCGCGGGCGGGCCGAGCTGGTGGGGTACGGCGGCGTGGTGCGGACCGGACGAGTGGTCTCGGCGGAGCGCGACGACGACGCGTTCGTCGTGACCCTGGACGACGGAACCTCCGAGCGGGCGCGACGCCTGCTGGTGGCCACCGGTCTCGTCGACGAGCTGCCCGAGATCCCCGGCCTGCGGGAGCGCTGGGGCCACGACGTCCTGCACTGCCCGTACTGCCACGGCTGGGAGGTCCGCGACCAGGCGATCGGGGTGCTCGGCACGTCGGCGCGCTCAGTGCACCAGGCGCTGCTGTTCCGGCAGTGGACGGACGACCTCGTCCTCTTCGTGAACACGTCGCCGGACCCGACCCCCGAGGAGGCCGAGCAGCTCGCCGCGCGCGGGATCCGCGTGGTGACCGGGGTCGTCGACGAGGTCCTCTCGACCGACGGGCGGCTCAGCGGCGTGCGGCTGGTGTCGGGCGAGGTCGTCGCGCGGTCCGCGCTGACCGTCATGCCGCGGTTCGTCGCGCGGCTGGACGGGCTCGCCGGTCTCGGGCTGGTCGCCGTGCCGCACGAGATGGGCGTCGGTGAGCACGCCGCGTCGGACCTCATGGGGGCGTCGAGCGTCCCGGGCGTGTGGGTGGCCGGCAACGCGACCGACCTGATGGCCCAGGTGACGGGCGCGATGGCCGCCGGCACCCGCGCGGCCGCGGCGTTGAACATGGACCTGATCGCGGAGGACACCGCGCTCGCGGTCGCGGACCTGCACAGGCACAGGGAGGGTCACGTCCAGGCGATCCACAGCCCCGGTCGGTGAAGTGGTGTCGAGCACGCATCGCGTGACCGACAGAGCCCGGAGGCCAGCCATGAGCCCGCACACAACCGCAGCGCACGACCCGTGGTTGACCGCGAACGTCCGGCCCGCGGGGTCGTTCGGCCGTGCGGACGTCGGCCGGCTCCGCGCCTTGCTGGGCGCGCTGTCGGCGTCGGCGTCGCTGGTGGTGCTGGACCTCGCGGCCGTGAGCCTGCGCAGCGGGCAGGCGGCCGACGTGATCGACGAGGCGGGCTGGGAGCTGGAGCGCCGCGGCGGCTGCCTGCTGTGCATCAACGCCGACGACGACGTGCGGGCCCGGCTGGTCGGCTGCCTGCACGCGGTCGTCGTCGGCCCGGGGGAGCCCACGCCGGCGCTGTGAGGGCGTCTGAGCAGCGGGACGACGCCCGGTGCACCGCCGCCGGTGACCTACCGTTGTGCGGTGAGCGACACCCCCGTCATCCCCGCGCCGTCGCGACCGGTTCCGGCCGTCGCGGACCGCCGGGGCGCGGTGGTCGCGGTCTGCCTCCTGGTCGCGGTGCTCTCGTTCGCCGGGGTGTTCGTGCTCTGGCGGGTGTTCGTCGAGACGCTGGCCGGTCAGCAGGTGGAGAACGCCGCGCTCCAGGGTGCTCTGTACGGCCAGACGCAGCTGTGGCGGGTGGCCGAGCGGGTGCTCGACGTGGTGTCGGTCAGCGCCATCGCGGCCGTGCTCCTCGGCGCGATGCTCATCGCCGCGCTGCGCCGCCGCTGGTCCCTGGCCATCCAGGTGGCCGTCCTGATGATCGGCGCCAACCTCACCACCCGCGTGCTGAAGAACTGGGTCTTCTTCCGCCCCGAGCTCGGCGTGGAGGCCAGCTACGGCAACACCCTCCCCAGCGGGCACACCACCGCGGCCGCCTCGATCTCGGCGGCGCTGCTGCTGGTGGTGCCGCCGCGCGTCCGGCCGTGGGCGGCCGTGCTCGGCGTGGGCTACACGACCGCGACCGGAGTCTCGACGCTCATCGGTCAGTGGCACCGGCCGTCGGACGTGGTCGCGGCCGTGCTCGTGGTGCTGGCGTGGACCGCGATCGCCTGCGCGCTCGTCGCGCTGACGCCCGCGCGACCGTCGACGGCCACCGGCGCGCTCCGCCTCGCATCGGACCCGCCGCCGACCCCGGCCACGATGCGCGCGGTGCTCGCGGGGCTCGTCGTCGTGGGTGTCGCGGCGGGGGCGTCCGCCGTCGTCGCCCTGTCGCACACGTGGGACAACCGGGACGATCTCGAGGCCCGCGCCGAGCAGGTGACCGCGTATCTGGGCGGTGCCGCAGGCGCTCTGATGGCGTCGTGCCTGGCGTTCGCGGTCATGCTGGTGCTGCGGCAGGCCGCGGCATCGCGATTGCCGCGGGGTTGACGGCACGCCGTAGAGTCCCCAGCGGTGCACGAGGAAGCGGGTCGTCCGGCCCGCGGAAGTCTGAGAAGGGCCTGACCGATGTCTGCAGGGCGCAAGCTCGTGATCGTGGAGTCGCCTGCCAAGGCGCGCACGATCGCCGGGTACCTCGGCGAGGAGTACGACGTCGAGGCGAGCGTCGGGCACATCCGCGACCTCCCGCAGCCGTCGGAGCTGCCCGCGGACATGAAGAAGGGCCCGTTCGGCAAGTTCGCGGTCGATGTCGACAACGGTTTCGCGCCGTACTACGTGGTCGATGCGGACAAGCGGAAGAAGGTCAGCGAGCTCAAGAAGCTGCTGAAGGACTCCGACGAGCTCTTCCTGGCCACCGATGAGGACCGCGAGGGCGAGGCCATCGCCTGGCACCTGCTCCAGGAGCTCAAGCCCAAGGTCCCGGTCAAGCGGATGGTGTTCCACGAGATCACCCGCGAGGCCATCCAGCGCGCGCTGGCCAACACCCGCGAGCTGGACGACCGGCTGGTCGACGCGCAGGAGACGCGGCGCATCCTCGACCGCCTGTACGGGTACGAGGTCAGCCCCGTGCTGTGGCGCAAGGTCCGCCAGGGCCTCTCGGCCGGGCGCGTGCAGTCCGTGGCGACGCGGCTGGTGGTCGAGCGCGAGCGCGAGCGCATGGCGTTCGTCGCCGCCGACTACTGGGACGTGACGGGCACGTTCGCCGTCCAGGACAGCGCCGAGCCCTCGTTCAACGCGCGCCTCTCCTCGGTCGACGGGCAGCGGGTGGCCTCGGGCCGCGACTTCCTCGACACCGGCCAGCTGCGGGCGGCCGACGTCGCGCACCTCGACGAGGCGCGAGCGACCTCGCTGGTCGCCGGGCTGGTGGACGCGTCGTTCTCCGTCGCCTCGCTGGAGACCAAGCCGTACACGCGCCGACCGGCCGCGCCGTTCACCACCTCGACCCTCCAGCAAGAGGCGTCGCGCAAGCTGCGGATGGCGTCCCGGGCGACCATGCGCACCGCGCAGGGGCTGTACGAGAACGGCTACATCACCTACATGCGTACGGACTCCTCGTCGCTGAGCACGCAGGCGATCGACGCCGCGCGCCGGCAGGCCTCGGAGCTCTACGGCGCCGAGTACGTGCCCGACGCGCCCCGCGTCTACACGGGCAAGGCGAAGGGCGCGCAGGAGGCCCACGAGGCCATCCGCCCCGCCGGTGACCACTTCCGGACCCCGGCGCAGGTGGCCAAGGAGCTGTCCGGCGACCAGTTCCGCCTGTACGAGCTGATCTGGAAGCGCACCGTCGCCTCGCAGATGGCCGACGCCCGCGGTCAGACCGCCTCGGTTCGCCTCGGCGCCACGGCGGCGGACGGCACCGACGTGCTGTTCTCCGCGTCGGGCACCGTCATCACGTTCCGCGGGTTCCTCGCGGCGTACGAGGAGGGTCGCGACGTCTCGCGGTACTCCGAGGACGCCGAGGCGCCGGCGGAGAAGGACGACGCCCGCCTGCCGAAGATGGCGGAGGGCGACCCGCTGTCCGCGTCGGACCTCACCGCCGACGGCCACCGCACGTCCCCGCCGCCGCGCTTCACGGAGGCCTCGCTGGTCAAGGCGCTCGAGGAGCGTGGGATCGGCCGGCCCTCCACCTACGCGGCGACGATCTCCGTCATCCAGGACCGCGGCTACGTGACCGGCCGCGGTCAGGCCCTCGTGCCCTCGTGGCTGGCGTTCGCCGTGACGCGACTTCTGGAGGAGAACTTCGACTGGCTGGTCGACTACGACTTCACCGCCGAGATGGAGGAGGACCTCGACGCCATCGCGGCGGGGGACAAGGACCGGGTGGCATGGCTGTCCCGGTTCTACTTCGGCGACGGGTCGGGCAACGAGGAGGGCGAGGGCCTGCGGGACCTCGTCGCCAACCTCGGTGACATCGACGCCCGCGAGGTCAACTCGATCCCGATCGGCGAGGGCATCGTCCTGCGCGTCGGCCGGTACGGGCCGTACCTCGAGGACTCTCTTGCGGAACCGGCTGAGGACGGCACCACCCGGCGCGCGTCGGTCCCCGAGGAGCTGGCACCCGACGAGCTCACCGTGGCCAAAGCCCGCGAGCTCCTGGAGACGCAGCCCGAGGGCGACCAGGTGCTCGGCACCGACCCCGTCGCCGGCACCCCGATCGTCGCCCGCAACGGCCGCTACGGCCCCTACGTGACCGAGATCCTGCCCGACCCGGAGATCGACACGTCCCTGTCGGCCGCCGCGCAGAAGCGCGCCCTCGCGGCTGCGCCGAAGCCGCGCACGGCGTCGCTGTTCAAGTCGATGTCGCTGCAGTCGGTGACCCTCGACGACGCCCTCATGCTCCTGTCGCTGCCCCGCGTGGTCGGCGTCGACCCCGAGTCCGGCACCGAGATCACCGCGCAGAACGGCCGCTACGGCCCGTACCTGAAGAAGGGCACGGACTCGCGCACGCTGGCGTCGGAGGAGGCCCTCTTCTCGACGACGCTCGACGAGGCGCTGGCCATCTACGCGCAGCCCAAGCGCGGCCGCGGCGCCACGTCGGCGCCGCCCCTGCGTGAGCTGGGCGACGATCCGACGTCCGAGAAGCCGATCACCGTCAAGGAGGGGCGCTTCGGCGCCTACGTCACCGACGGGGTCACCAACCGGACCCTCCCGCGGGACCTCACGCCCGAGTCGATCACGCGCGAGCAGGCCATCGAGCTGCTCGTGGAGAAGCGCGCGTCAGCCCCCGCGAAGAAGAAGGCACCCGCCAAGCGCGCACCGGCCAAGAGCAAGGCCGCCGCGAAGAAGTAGCCGCACACCCGTTGCTGTGCGCGACGGGCTCGTGGCTAGACGTCGCGGCCGAACAGCTGCGCGGCGCTGAGCGTCGGGTCGGCGAGGCCGTCCAGCGCCGCGACGATCGCACGCTCCTCCCAGCGGAAGTGCGACTCGAGGATGGCGGCGAGCCCGTCGATCTCGCCGCGCGCCCGTGCCGGGTCGCCGTCCGCCGTCCGCAGCGCGTCGTCGATCCGCTGCAGGATCCCCGCGACCATGAGGTGGTCCCTCTCGAGACCCTCGAGCGTGTCCCGTAGCTCGGGGTACTGCGCGGCCAGCGCCGGGAACGCGGTGCGGTCCTCGCCGGTGTGGTGTCGGCCGACCGCGCTGCAGAACGCCATGCAGTGGGCGCCCAGCTCTCGCGTCAGCTCGGAGGTCTCGTCGAGCCCGTCGAGGAGCCGGTCGAGCTCGTCCCGCAGCCGGTCGTGCACCTCGACGAGCTGCTGCCCCCACGCGACGAGACGAGCAGGGACGTCTGACACGCCCCCAGCCAACTACGCCGAGGGCGACGCCCGCAACGCGAGACGGGCACGCGCACGCCGACTCGAACCAGGTGGACTGCGCCGCCCGGAAGCTCGGCAGGGCGGGCACCGAACACCGCGCTAGGTTGTGGCCCATGGCTGACCGCGCACAGGACCCTCGTACCGCTCCGCCGATCCGCTGGGGGATCCTCGGCGCCGGCAACATCGCCGCGACGTTCGCGGCGGCCGTGAACGCGCACACCCGCGCGCAGCTGGTCGCGGTCGGCTCGCGCAACAAGGACCGCGCGGAGCGGTTCGCCACCGCGCACCACATCCCGACGACGCACGTGGGCTACCGCGAGCTGGTCGAGGACACGCAGGTGGACGCCGTCTACATCGCGACCCCGCACTCCGAGCACAAGGAGCAGGCGCTCCTGGCCATCAAGGCCGGCAAGCACGTGCTCGTCGAGAAGGCGTTCACGCGCAACGCCGGGGAGGCCGAGGAGGTCTTCGCCGCCGCGCGCGCCGCCGGGGTGTTCGTCATGGAGGCGATGTGGACGCGGTTCCTGCCCCACGTCTACGCGCTGCACCAGGTGATCGACGCCGGGGAGATCGGCGAGGTCATCAACCTGACGGCCGACCACGGCCAGGCGTTCACGTTCGACCCGAAGAGTCGGCTGTTCGACCCCGCGCTGGCCGGCGGTGCCCTGCTGGACCTGGGCGTCTACCCGGTCTCGTTCGCGCACGACTTCCTCGGGGTGCCCGACGCCGTGCAGGCGGTCGGCCAGCTGACCACGACGGGCGTCGACGGCCAGATCTCGATGGTCCTGTCCTACGGCGACCGGGCGCAGGCCACCCTGTCGACGACGATGTGGGCCAAGACGCCGACGATGGCGCTCATCTCGGGGACCGAGGGCAACATCGTCGTCAAGGGCAGCTTCTACGCGCCGACCTCGTTCCACGTGCGGCGCCTCGACGGCCGGGTCTGGGACTTCGACCAGCCGGGCACCAAGGGCCTGCAGTACGAGGCTGCGGAGGTGGCCCGTCGGGTGGCCGAGGGTGCCACGCAGAGCCCGCGGATGACGTGGGACAACACCCTCGAGGTGCTGCGGACCATGGACACGGTTCGCTCGCTGATCGGCGTCACCTACCCGGGCGAGTGATGTCTGCCCCGGCGGCTACCCTGGCGCAGTGACACCTCCCGCCGGCCTCTTCCTCTCCTTCGAGGGCGGTGACGGCGCGGGGAAGTCGACGCAGGCGCGCCTCCTGGGCGAGTGGCTGACCGGCCTGGGCCACGAGGTCGTGCTCACGCGGGAGCCCGGCGGCACCGAGCTGGGCGTCCTGCTGCGGGACGCGGTCCTGCACGGCGACCACGTCGACGCCCGCACCGAGGCGCTCCTGTACGCCACCGACCGCGCGCACCACGTGGCCTCGCTGGTCCGTCCGGCCCTGGCCCGCGGCGCGGTCGTCGTCACCGACCGGTACCTCGACTCGTCGGTGGCCTACCAGGGCAGCGGCCGGGACCTGGGGGCCGACGAGGTCGAGCGACTCTCCCTGTGGGCCGTCGACGGGTTGCTCCCGGCGCTCACCGTGCTGCTGGACCTCGACCCGGTGGCCGGCAAGGCGCGGCTGACGGGGGACCCGGACCGCCTCGAGCGCGCCGGCGACGAGTTCCACCGCCGCACGCGGGAGGCGTTCCTCGGCCGGGCCACGGCAGAACCCGGCCGTTGGCTCGTGCTGGACGCGACGAGGCCGGTCGACGAGCTGGCCGACGCGATCCGCGAGCGCGTGGCGCCGCTGCTCGGGGTCGTGCCGTGACCAGCGTCTGGGACGACGTCGTCGGCCAGGAGCCCGCGGTGGAGGTGCTGCGGCACGCCGTCGAGGACCCGGCGGCCATGACGCACGCGTGGCTGCTGACCGGGCCCCCCGGCTCGGGACGGTCCAACGCGGCGCGCGCGTTCGCGGCGGCATTGCAGTGCGCGACCGGCGGCTGCGGCGTCTGCCACGACTGCACCACCACCCTGCGCGGGCTGCACCCGGACGTCACGGTCGTCGCCACCGAGGGTGTGTTCATCCGCGCGGAGACGGCCCGTCCGCTGGTGGAGCTCGCCCAGCGGTCGCCGTCGCAGGGGCGGCACCGGGTCATCATCATCGAGGACGCGGACCGGCTCAACGACACCAGCGGCAACTCCCTCCTCAAGGCCATCGAGGAGCCCGCCGGCCGCACCGTCTGGGTGCTGTGCGCGCCGAGCCCGCAGGACGTGCTGGTCACCATCCGGTCCCGGAGCCGGTCCGTGGCGCTGCGGGTGCCGCCGGTCGATGCCGTCGCGGCCCTGCTGGTCTCCCGCGACGGGATCGACCCAGCCGTCGCCGCGGTGGCCGCCCGCGCGGCGCAGAGCCACGTGGGGATCGCCCGTCGGCTGGCCCGGGACCCCGAGGCCCGCGCGCGCCGGTCCGCGGTGCTGGGCATCGCGGCGAAGATCCGCGGGGTCGGCGACGCGGTCATGGCGGCCGGTGAGCTCGTCGAGACCGCGCAGGCCGACGCCAAGGCCGCCACCGAGCAGCGAGACGCCGAGGAGAAGGCGGAGCTGCTCCGATCCATGGGCGCCGAGGGCGCAGCCACCCTGCCGCCCTCCTTGCGCACGCAGGTGCGGCAGCTGGAGGAGGACCAGAAGCGGCGGGCCACCCGGGCGCAGCGCGACGTCCTGGACCGCGCGATGGTCGACCTGCTCTCGCTCTACCGGGACGTGCTCGTGGTGCAGCTGGGCGCCGGCGTCGAGCTGGTGAACGTCGAGCACGAGGAGTCCGTCCGCGCGCTGGCGGAGGCCAGCACACCCGAGCAGACGCTGCGCCGGATGGACGCCGTGGGCCAGGCGCGCACCCGTCTCGCCGGGAACGTGGCGCCGCTGCTGGCGGTCGAGGCCATGGCCGTGGCGCTGCGCCCGCAGGGGTGACGGGCGCCGGTTGTGCAGATCGGGTGACGGCTGTGTCCGCTGGGACCAACGAGGGCCGGGGGCTCAGGATCGGCAGCTACCGTGTTCGCATGCCGCTCTCCGTCCGCCTCGCCATGCCCGTCGGCGCCAGGCGTGACCCCCGGAACCGCCTCGCCGCCACGCTCCTCGTCGTCGTCCTCCTGCTCGCCGGGTGCGTGGCGCCCAAGAACCAGGCGTCCGCCCCCGCGGCCGGCGTGGGTACACCGTCCGCCGAGCCGACCGGCGACCTCGCCCGGTTCTACGGGCAGCAGCTCGAGTGGACGACGTGCGAGGAGGGGGAGTGCGCGACGGCGCAGGTTCCCATGGACTACGCGGACCCGGCAGGCCCGTCGATCACTCTGGCCGTCGCACGACTGCGCGCCAGCGGCGGCGAGCCGCTCGGGTCACTGCTGCTCAACCCCGGCGGGCCCGGGGCGTCCGCGGTCGACTTCCTGGCGCAGGCCGCGACCATGGTGAGCGAAGACGTCCGACTCCAGTACGACCTCGTCGCCTTCGACCCCCGGGGTGTCCAGCGGTCGACGCCCGTCCAGTGCGTCGACGGTCCGGGGCTGGACACGCTGATCGCCACCGACCCGGACTACTCGACCGACGCGGGGATCCAGTCGGTCATGGACACGTACGGCGAGCTCGGTGCCGCGTGCCTGGAGAACACCGGCGACGCCCTCGGGTACCTGGACACGGTCAGCACCGCGCGTGACCTCGACGTCCTGCGTGCGGCGCTCGGCGACCCGACCCTGTCCTACCTCGGCTTCTCCTACGGCACCGCCCTGGGCGCCACCTACGCGACATTGTTCCCCGAGCGGGTCGGCCGGCTCGTGCTCGACGGCGCTCTGCCGCCCACGCTGACGTCCGCCGAGGCGTCCGAGGGGCAGGCGGTGGGCTTCGAGAACGCGTTGCGCGCCTTCATCGCCGACTGCCAGGGAGGGTCCGGCTGCCCGCTCACCGGCTCCGTCGACTCCGGCCTCGCCCAGGTCCGCAGCTTCCTCGACCGTGCTCGGGACAACCCCCTGTCCACCGGTACCGACCGCGACCTGACCAGCAGCCTCGCGTTCTACGGGATCGCGCTGCCGCTGTACTCGCAGTCGTTCTGGCCCTACCTGTCGCAGGCGCTGACGGCCGCGATCAAGCAGGGCGACGGGTCGCTGCTGCTCCAGCTGGCCGACCAGTACTCGGACCGCGAGCCCGACGGCACCTACAGCGCCAACTCGATCGTCGCGTTCGGCGCCATCAACTGCCTCGACAGCCGCGAGCCCGCCGACATCCCCACCATGCGCGCCGAGGCCGCCCAGATCGAGGCGGCGGCGCCGACGGTCGGCTCGTTCTTCGCGTATGGCGCCACCCTGTGCGCCCAGTGGCCCGTGCCCCCGGCCGAGGGCCTCGACTCCTACACCGCCGAGGGTGCCGCACCGATCCTCGTCGTCGGCACCACCAACGACCCCGCGACGCCCTACCCGTGGGCGGAGCAGCTGGCGCAGTTGCTCTCCTCCGGTGTCCTGCTCACCTTCGAGGGCGAGGGCCACACCGCCTACGGCTCCTCCAACGAGTGCATCGCCGACGCCGTCGACGCCTACCTGCTCGCCGGTACCGTCCCGGCGGAGGGCACCCGCTGCTGACCCGTCCCGCTCACTTTGGAGCGGTGGGGGTCCGCCGGGTACAGTGAGCGGGCTCGCCGGGGACCACGGTCCGCGACGACGCCGCCTTAGCTCAGTCGGCAGAGCGTCTCACTCGTAATGAGAAGGTCAAGAGTTCGATTCTCTTAGGCGGCTCCGACACGAAGGCCCCGTGACCAGCGGCAACGCTGGCGCGGGGCCTTCGTCGTGGCGGCGCGCAACGACCGCGGGTGGGTACCCCGCACGGCATCGCACGCGAGGTGACAAGGACGCTGCACCGGCGGCTTCTCATGCGCCTTCGCGTCGGACGAACGTCGCCGTGGTGACGATCTCCTTGAGCTCGGCCACCTGCTCGGGGGTCGCGCTCGGTGGGTAGGACACGTCGAAGGTGATGCGCTGACCGTCGACGTCGACGATCCACAGCAGGTCCACCTGACCGGCGTCGCGCTGGAAGCGGCCGGGCCAGCTGTGGAAGGAGCCCTGGCGGCAGGTCGTGAAGTCGAGGTCGGCGGGTGTGGAGAGCTCCACGTACAGCCCGTCGTACCCGCCGATCGTGACGGGGGCCGGATCGGTGCCGTCGCGCATCGGCTGCGTGGCCAGTGCTCCGGCGAGGTCCGCTACCGACGGGCCGACGGGCTCGGGGTATCCCCCCACGTCGCACGGGTGGGTGTAGACGCTCTGGATGTCCCAGAGCCAGACCGCGCCGGCCGCGCCGTCGACGAGGTAGCCCGGGCTGACGCCGGCGCCTTCGATGTTCGAGTAGCCCGCCGGGATCGACATCACGGGTGCCTGAGGGGCGGAGGCCGGTGCGTCGATAGGGCTGATGACGTACGTGCCCGGGGGGACCGCCCCGAACTCCGGCAGGTCCTCGAGCAGGGGCACGGCGTCCGCCGTCACCGGAGCCGACTCGGCCCCGGGCTGGTCCGGTGGTTGAGCGGTGCAACCGACAGTCGTCAGCAGCAACGGCGTGCCCACGGCGAGCGCCGCTCGTCGGTACCTCCTCGACCGTCCCTGGGGGCGCTGCGTGCGTCGAGCGGCGTCGATACGGATCATGCGCGACATGAGGTCCTCCTGACATCGGTTGGGGGAGTGCACCTCCGACGCTGGCGCGGGGCGCCGACACATCCCTGACGGTCCGTCGACGGTCCGTCGACGGACCGTCAGAAGACAGCCGCGTCCGTCGCCCTTGCCGTTGCTCGCCACCCGGCGGGACTCTGGACACGAGATGAGTACCAGCGGTAACGCGATGTGGCCGCAGGCGTCGGCGGTCGGCGCCTCGACGACGTTCCGCGTGCTCGGCCCGCTCGAGGTCTGGGTGGGAGCCAGCCGCCTGGAGGTCGGCGGTCGGCAGGAACAGGCGCTGCTGGCCCTCCTGCTCACCGCTCCCGGCCGCGTCTTCTCGGTCGCCGCGATCGCCGCGGGGCTCTGGGGGGAGCGACCTCCGGGCGGGGCGGACAACACGGTCATGTCCTACGTCTCCCGGCTGCGCCGCAGCCTGCCCGATGGCGTCGCTGCCACCGTGGTCACGCGTCGACCCGGCTACCTCATCGCGATCGAGCCGGACCAGGTCGACGCCGAGCTCTTCCGGTCCCTGGTCGGCAGAGGTCACCGGGAGCTCGCCGCCGGGCGACCGGAGCTCGCTGCCGAGAGTCTGCGCGAGGCGCTGGGGTGGTGGCGTGGCGACGCGTACGCCGAGTTCGACGCACCGTTCGCGGTCGCGGAGCGCAGGGCGCTCGAGGAGCTGCGGCTGGCGGCGCTCGAGGACCGGGTGTCCGCCGAGCTCGACGTCGGCGAGGCCCCGGACCTGGTCGCCGAGCTCGAAGCCCAGGTGAGCGCGCACCCGCTCCGCGAGCGGCTGTGGGCTCAGCTGATGACGGCGCTGTACCGCTCCGGCCGGCAAGCCGATGCGCTCCGGTCCTATCAGCGCGCGCGATCCACCTTGGTCGACGAGCTCGGCGTCGAGCCCGGAGACGAGCTGCAGGACCTTCACGCGCTGGTGCTCGCGCACGACCCCCGGTTGCTCGGTCCAGGAACGACCAGGTCACGACGTGCCGAACCGCTCGGGCGCGGATTCGTCGGTCGCGCCCGCGAGCTGGAGCTGTTCGACGAGGCCTACGGCCGGGCCAAGGCCGGTTCCTCCACGCGGATCCTCCTCACCGGTCCCCACGGGATGGGCAAGACGCGACTCCTGGCGGAGGTCGCCCGGCGTGCTCGGGCGGCGGGCGTGACCGTCGTCGACGAACCGTCCCGGGCAGACCCCGCGGGTGCGCCGGTCCTCCTCGTGCTCGACAGCCTGGAGCGGTCGTCCGTCGCGGAGCTCATCGAGCTCTCGGAGGTGCTCGGCGCCGGGCCGCACCCGGCCCTGGTCGCGGGGGCCTGCGTCTGGGACGACCTCACCTCCGCGCAGGCCGACGCCCTCGGACGCCTCTTCCCCGACCGGCTCTCGCTGGGTCGGTTGAGCGCGTCGGAGGTCGCGGAGCTGGTCGCGCTCTACGTGCCCCGGCCTGAACTCGACGACGCACCCGAGGCGGCGGACATCGTCGCGTCCGGCGGGGTCCCGTTGCAGGTGCACGCCGCCGCGGGCAGGTACGCGGAGAGGCTCCTGGCCGAACGCATCGGGACGAGCGCGCAGGCCATCGCCGATCCACGACGGCAGGTCGCGCAGTCCCGTGCCGAGGTCGCCGACGGCGTCACCGAGCTCTCGCGGGTGCGCGCGCTCCGACAGGCGCACACGAGCCCGGAGACCCGGCGCCGCGTGTGCCCGTTCAAGGGCCTCGCGTACTACGACGTCGACGACGCGCCGTACTTCGCGGGACGGGAGCGGCTGATCGCCCGGCTCGTGGCGGGGCTCGTCGACGCGCCGCTGCTCGCGGTGGTGGGTGCGTCGGGCAGCGGGAAGTCGTCGGTCGTCCGGGCCGGGCTCGTCGCGGCGATCAGCGGGGGACTGCTCCCGGGGAGCGACCGGTGGCGCGTCGTGGTGACGACGCCGGCACGCAACGCGCCGGATCTGCCGCCCGCAGCCGAGCCTGGCGCCGAGCCACGGACGTTGCTCGTCGTCGACCAGCTCGAGGAGATGTTCACAGCGCTGCCGAGAGCGGATCAGGCCGGGTACGCCGAGTGGATCACCGCCGCGGCCGAGCGGGACGACGTCACGGTCGTCGTCGCGATCAGGTCCGACTACTTCGCTCGGGTGGTCGTCCACCGCAGGCTCGCGGACCTCCTCGCGGCGAACGCCGTGCTCGTCGGCGCCATGTCCGTCGACGAGCTCCGGGAGGCGGTCGAGGTCCCCGCGGCGGCCGCGGACCTGGCGCTCGAGCCGGGGCTCGCCGCGACCATCGCCGACGACGTCGTCGGCGAACCGGGCGGTCTCCCGCTCATGTCCACCGCGCTGCTCTCGCTGTGGGAGCACGGCGACGGACGGCGCCTGTCGCTCGCGGACTACCGCGAGACCGGGGGCGTGCGGACCGCGGTCGCGAGGCTCGCGGAGGGCGCGATCGCGCCGATGACTCCGAAGCAGCAGGACCATGCCCGGCGCATCCTCCTGCGGTTGGCGGACGTCGACGACTCCGGCGAGCCCGTCCGACGGCGGGTTGCCCTGTCGGAGCTCGCTGTCGACGACGACCCGGATGCGCGGGCCGCCCTGGAGGTCCTGGCGGCCCGGCGGCTGCTGACGGTGTCGGCCACGCACGCCGAGGTCGCTCACGAGGCGCTGCTGCGGGAGTGGCCGCGGTTGCGGGGTTGGCTCGACGACGACGAGGCGGGCCGCCGGATGCGCAGGCACCTCGTCCCCGCGGCGGCAGCCTGGCTCAGCTCCGCGCGCGATCCGGGCGAGCTGTACCGGGGTCAACGGCTGACGGCCGCCCTCGACTTCGTCGCCGACCACGGCGACGACCTGACCGATCTGGAGCGGGACTTCCTCCTGGCCAGCCGCGACGCCGCCGACACCGACGCAGCCGCACGCAGACGGTCGCACCGACGACTCCAGGGCCTGGCCGCAGGGCTGGCGGTCGTGCTGCTGCTCGCCCTCGGCGCGGGGTGGGTCGCCGTCGACCGGCGCAACGAGTCGGCCCGCCTCGCCGTCGAGGCAGACGTCCGTGCCCTGCGCGCGGCCGCGCTCGGTGAGGACCGCTGGGACCTAGCGCTGCTCTACGCGGCGCAGGCCTACCGGGTCGACCCTTCGGCGCAGTCGCGGGCGGCGCTGCTGCGCACCGTGCACCGCAGCCCGGAGGCGACGGCGATGTACACGACCGACGGGCGGCTGCTGGGGCTGGCCGTCAGCGCGGACGGGCAGACCCTGGCCGGCCTCGGCAGCGCCGGGACGGTGGACGTGTGGGACGTCACGACCGGAGCCCGACGCTCGACCATGTCGGGCCTCACGGAGCTCGGGGTGACCTCGCTGGACCTGAGCCCGGACGGGCGGTACCTCGCCGTCGTCGGCATTCCGGTGGATGCGGAGACGTACGACTTCCAGCAGCAGCTCATGGTCGTCGACCTGGATCAGACGCCGCCGACGGTGCAGACGTGGGGCGGTCCGGGGATCGCTGCTGCGCGCTTCACCGGCGACGGACGGACCGTGGTCACGGTCGGGATCGACGGGCTGATCCGCGCGGTGGACGTCCCGACCGGCCACATGGTGCAGGTCGGTGGCCCGGAGGTCACGGTCTCCGACCAGACCGCTCTGGACGCGCCCGCCGGACGCCGGTTCATGGTCGCCGCCGACGCGGACGCACCGGGTGTGGTGACTGCCTGGGAGGCCGCCAGTGGTCGGGTCGTCTGGTCGTCCGAGGTGGACGGTGGCGCGGTCGCCTCGATCAGCCCCGCAGGGACAGCTCTGGTCCTCGCGCACGAGACCGGATCGGTGGAGCACCTGGACCTCGTGACAGGTGCTCGCCGCACCGTGCCGTCCGATCCCGGCGTCGGGTTCGTGGACCTCGACTGGGCGCCCGACGGGTCCTCGTTCGCCGGTGCCACCACCGAGGGCACGGTCGTGCTGTGGGACTCGACGACTCTCGAGCCGCGCTCGATCTTCCGGGGGCACTCGGGCACCGTGAGCCAGGTCGTCCACTCCGCCGACGGAGCGAGCCTGTACGCCAGCGGGTTCGACGGAGCGGTCGTGGTCTGGGATCTGACCAGGACGCGCGGCGTCGTCATGGGGATGGGCACACCGGCGCCGGCGCAGCGCTTCGGCCCCTTCCGTGCCGCCAACCGGGTCCTGTCCACCGACGGGTCCCTGGCCGTGAGCTATCGGGACGAGGGCGCACTCGAGCTCCTCGACGTGGGTACGGCGACCACCACCGTGGTGCCGGTCAGGGTGAACGGTTCGCCCGCCCGCGTCGTCGTCGACCCGGCGGGCCGCCACGCCGCCGTGCTGACGGTGCAATGGCCGAGGAACCTCCGCGCCGAGATCCAGGTCGTCGACGTCGCGAGCCGGAGCGTGCTCCCGTACAGGATCCGGCTCATCGCCGACTTCCTCAGCCCCGCCCCGGCCTTCTCCGGCGACGGCCGGACGCTCGTCACCGCAGACGCAGAGTTCGTCGTCGTCTGGGACGTGCAGAGCGGCCGCACATCCGCCGAGCGCACGGGGTACATGGCTCGGGAGAGGATCGTGTCCGTGGCCACCGATGCGACCGCCAGCATCGTCGCCGTCGGGGTGATCGGTGGGGGAGTCGAGGTCGTCGACACGGCGACCGGCGAGCGCGTCACGGAGCTCGTCCCCCCGGGCGGGGACAACCTCGCGACCACACCCCTCGCCTTCTCGCCCGACGGGAAGTGGCTCGCCGGTGGCTCCGAGAGCGGGCGTGTCGTCGTGTGGGACACCGCGACGTGGGACGTGCAGCGGACGTGGCTCGCGGTGCTGGGGGGCGGGGTCGACTCGCTGACGTTCACACCCGACTCGCGCGCCGTCGTTGCCGGGGGCGCGGGGACCGCCTCGGTCGGGGACGTCGACCCCCGCGGCGCGACCGACATGACTCTGACCCTGAGCGCGCTGCCGTCCCGGTCGGACGTGGCCGCTGCGACACGTGACGAGGGTCGGTCGGTGGTCACCCTCACCGAGGACGAGGGCGTGCAGGTCTGGGCGATCTCCGCTGATGCGCTCCTCGAGCAAGCCTGTGCGCTCGCCGCACGCCCGCTGACTCGGGCGGAGTGGCGCACCGTTCTCCCGAACCTCCCGTACGAGCAGACCTGTCCGGGACGGTGAGGAGCCAGCCGCCTCGGAGAGCCTGAGCGCGGCCGACGTGCAGGAGTGACCCGCCTACCCATCCCTGTCGATGACGTGGGCCTGGAGGGGCCCTGGCAGAGGCTCGTGTCCCGGGCCGCCGCGTGCGAGCCAGGTGGTCAGGGACTCCGTGAGCTCGTCGCCGGCGACACGCTCGAGCCACACCGGCCGAGCCGATCGGCGCCGTGCGGACCGGGCCGGCCGGGCGACGACGACGTCGCCCCGCTCGCACTCGTCGAGGCACTCGGCCAGGGTCAGGCGCGCCGTGCCGTTGGCCTCGAGCTCTCGCAGGCGCGCGAGCTGGCCACCCTGTCGCCGGTCGGCGCCACCGAGCGTCTCGCCGACGCAGAGCGAGCACACCGTCAGGCCGGGTACCGCGGGCGGGCGAGCAGGGTCACGGCTGTCGAGCGCGGTCAGCGGGGGGCGCGCGGCGGGGCGGGCGGGCATGGGCGTCCTCCCGGACTGCTGCGAGGTGAGTCTCCGGGCGGTGGCAGGGCTCGGAGCGCGCTGAAGACGACTGCCGAGGATATCCCTGCTCCCGCGACGGTCGGGCATCGATGCGGTCTGCGGCCGGACGTGCGCTCGACCTCACAGGCCCGCGAGCAGGTTCTGCATCTCCGTGATCTCCGACGTCTGGGCGTCGATGATCGTGCCCGCCAGGGCCATCGCGTCGGGGTTCAGCCCCTCGGCCTTCTCCTGCTCGGACATCTCGATGGCGCCGCGGTGGTGCGCCACCATGCGCTCGAGGAAGGTCCGGTCGAACTCGGTGCCGTCGAGGCCGTCGAGCTCGTCCATCACCTCGGACTGGCTCATCCCGCCCATGTCCATCCCACCCATGTCCATGTCGTGCATGCCCATGTCGTGCGACGTCTCCTCGTCCCAGTCGTTCAGCCATCCGGTCATGAGGTCGATCTCTGGGCCCTGCGCGGCCTGGATGCGCTGTGCGAGGGCCTTGACCTCGGGGCTGGCGGCGCGCGCGATCGCGACGTCGGCCATCTCGACGGCGCCCTGGTGATGGATGATCATCAGCTGCGCGAACTGGGTGTCGGCGTCGTTGTGGGCGGCCGCAGAGCTCTCGACGCCTTGCTCGGAGGTCGGCGCCTGCCCCGCGTCGCTGCTGCTCGAGCACGCGGCCAGGGTGATCGCGAGGGCGATCGCGGCGGCTGAGGCGGTCAGGCGGCGCCGCATCGGGTTCATGAGTCTGGTTCTCCTTGAGCAGTCGTGAGGTGCATGGGCCGTGCTCACCTTGCGTCGCGACGCCCGCAGGGCAGGTCGTCGTCGCATCAAGGTTTGATGAAGGTCCGGGTCCGGGTCCGGGAGCGGTGCCGCGGTCACCGCCGTCCGTCTCCGCTGACTTCCTGCACGGGCGTGGGCGTGCGCTCGCGGGTGGGCTGGACCGCGGGGAGGGCCAGCCGCTTGAGCAGCAGGGCGTTGACGGCCACGATCACCGACGACCCGGACATCGTCAGGGCGGCGATCTCCGGGCTCAGCGACAGACCGAGCGACGGGTAGAGCACGCCTGCGGCGATCGGGAGCGCGAGGGCGTTGTAGCCGATCGCCCAGCCCAGGTTCTGCCGCATCTTGCGCAACGTGCCCCTGCCGATCCGCAGCGCGATCGCCACGTCGAGCGGGTCGGATCGCATCAGGACGACGTCCGCGGTCTCGATGGCGACGTCCGTGCCGGCGCCGATGGCGATCCCGAGGTCGGCCCTGGCCAGGGCGGGGGCGTCGTTGACGCCGTCGCCCACCATCGCGACATTCCGTCCAGCAGCCTGCAGCCGGGCGACCTGGTCGGACTTGTCTCCGGGCAGCACGTCCGCCACGACGGTGTCGATGCCGAGCTGCCCGGCGATGCGGCGGGCGGTCGCGTCGTTGTCCCCGGTCAGCATGACCACCTCGAGGCCGGCCTCGTGCAACGCGGCCACGGCTGCGGCCGCGGTCTCGCGGACGGCGTCGGCCAGGGCGATAACCCCGACCAGGCGGCCGTCGACCGCGACGAGCACGGCGGTCCTGCCCGACTGCGCGAGCGCGTCACGCGTGGCGGAC
>NZ_JABMCI010000061.1 GCF_013359775.1 Cellulomonas humilata
CCCGTCCTACGGCCAGCGCCCTTCGGGTGACCGGCCTTCGTACGGTGACCGCTCAACTGGAGGGCGTCCTTCGGGTGACCGCCCCTCGTACGGTGACCGCTCCGGCGGTGGCCGTCCCTCGGGCGACCGCCCGTCCTACGGCCAGCGCCCTTCGGGTGACCGGCCTTCGTACGGTGACCGCTCAACTGGAGGGCGTCCTTCGGGTGACCGCCCCTCGTACGGTGACCGCTCCGGCGGTGGCCGTCCCTCGGGCGACCGCCCGTCC
>NZ_JABMCI010000003.1 GCF_013359775.1 Cellulomonas humilata
CATGAGCGCGGCCGCTCGCGCACGGCGCCTGGACGAGCGCGCCGAGATCGTGGTGATCGAGCAGTCGGACTACGTCTCGTTCGCCAACTGCGGGATGCCCTACCACCTGTCCGGGGACATCGAGCGGCGCGACGACCTGCTGCTGCACACGCCCGCCTCGCTGGGCGCGGCGCTCGCGCTCGCCGTGCGCACCGGAAACCGGGTCACGGCGCTCGAGCGCGCCGCCCGCACCGTCTCGGTGACCACCTCGGAGAGCTCGTACCAGCTGGCGTACGACGCGCTCCTGCTCTCCCCCGGTGCCGTCGCGGTGCGTCC
>NZ_JABMCI010000062.1 GCF_013359775.1 Cellulomonas humilata
ACCGACACACGAAATGGTCCCGATAAGGACCGTTCAGATTCGGCTGAATTTTGGCACCGCCCCAACCACGGAGGTGGAAGAAAACGGCACCTATCTCAACCAAGACCCACCACCCTCGAACACCCCCACCCAAACGGGCACAAGCATCATCAGAAAGCGAGCCATATGGCATCGACTATTTGGCACACTGTTGAGTTCTCAAGGAACAGACGCGCATCTCCTCGAGATCTTTCGATCTCATCCGAGAGGCTTTGTCGTTCTGAATCCTACCTGGCTTTCGGACCGCTTCCCGCCACCCGCCTGGGCAGCATCTGCGGGCCGTGAGCCCGTCACCGTCCGGTTTCGGGGCGCACGAAGCGCCTGTCAACACGTTCGGGGGTGGCCACCCTAGGGACCAGCCACCGAGGTTCTATCCGCGGTGTCCGTTCCTCCCTCTCGGGCGACATCGAGAACATTACGCGCGTGTTGCGGCGGGTGTCCAATCCCGGTCCGGTGACCCCGGTCACCAGGGTGAGCTGGGAGCACAGAAGCCCTGGTCAGAGCCGTGGCGAGCCCTCGAAACCCGGTCGGGGCCAAGGGCTCGCCGCGAGCGTCACGCGCGGGCGTCGACGACCGCGAGGGTCCGCTTGCCGCGGCGGAGCACCGCCCAGCGCCCGTGCAGGAGGTCGTCGACCGTCAGGACGGCGTCCTCGGAGGCCACACGAACGTTGTTGACGGAGGCGCCGCCCTCGGCGATCGCGCGACGTGCCGCCCCCTTGCTGGTGACGACACCCGTGGCGGCGAGCAGGTCCGCGATGGAGTCGCCCGCAGCACCGGGTGTCGACGGCAGCTCCGCCACGGCCGCTGCGAGCGTGGCGGCGTCGAGGTCGCCGAGCGATCCCCGTCCGAACAGTGCGTGGCTCGCCGCGACCACCTGGTCGGCCGCCGCCGCCCCGTGCACGAGCGCGGTCACCTCGTACGCCAGGGCGCGCTGCGCCTCCCGGGCTGCCGGCCGCTGCGCGACCGCCGCCTCGAGCTCCTCGATCTCCGTGCGGGACCGGAAGCTGAACACCTTGAGGTAGCGCACCACGTCCGCGTCGTCGGCGTTGAGCCAGAACTGGAAGAACGCGTAGGGGGTGGTCAGCTCGGGGTCGAGCCAGACGGTGCCGGTCTCGGTCTTGCCGAACTTGGTGCCGTCCGCCTTGGTGATCAGCGGTGTGGTGAGCGCGTGCACGGAGATGCCCTCGGCCTTGCGGATGAGCTCGACCCCCGACAGCAGGTTGCCCCACTGGTCGCTGCCACCCGTCTGGAGCGTGATCCCGTGCC
The DNA here is from genome assembly GCF_013359775.1 of Cellulomonas humilata. Classification (GTDB taxonomy): domain Bacteria; phylum Actinomycetota; class Actinomycetes; order Actinomycetales; family Cellulomonadaceae; genus Cellulomonas; species Cellulomonas humilata. The sequence goes on from NZ_JABMCI010000062.1 coordinate 1,306, forward strand.
GGCGGTGCAGCTCGAGGTAGTCCATCCCCTGGAGGATCTGGTAGCTGAACTCGGTGAAGCTGATGCCCGCGTCGCTGTTCAGGCGTCGGGCCACCGTGTCCTTGGCCAGCATGGTGCCGAGGCGGTAGTGCTTACCGATGTCGCGCAGGAAGTCGATGGCCGACAGCGGCGCGGTCCAGTCCAGGTTGTTCACCATGGTGGCCGCGTTCGGTCCGTCGAAGCGGAGCAGCGGCTCGATCTGCTTGCGGATCCGCTCGACCCAGGCCGAGACGAGGTCGCGGTCGTTGAGCGTGCGCTCCCCCGCCATCTTCGGGTCGCCGATGAGTCCGGTGGCTCCGCCGACGAGGCCGAAGGGCGCGTGCCCGGCGTCCTGGAGGCGGCGGACGGTGAGGATCTGGACGAGGTTGCCGATGTGCAGGCTCGGCGCGGTCGGGTCGAACCCGCAGTAGAGCGCGACGGGCCCGGCCGAGAGGGCGTCGCGGAGGGCGTCGAGGTCGGTGGTCTGGGCGATCAGCCCGCGCCACTCGAGCTCGTCGAGGATGTGGTTCACAAGGTCTCCAGAGGGGTGCCCGGTCGAGGCCGGGGCAGGCAGAGGTGGGGGCGGGGAGTCCAGCCGGCGTCGTCGTCCCTCACGGGACGTCTACCGACGCCGGCGCGCGATACGCCGGGCGATACGCGGAGACCGTGCGCTCGTCGGTGAGCCAGTAGCGCCAAGGGAACCTCGTCCCCTCGCCGCCGGACCCGCTGACGCCGACCCGGGGGCCGCTCTTGTGCGTCGGCTGGACGACCACCTGGTGGCGGTGCAGCACGACGTCGCCGCCCGGTTCCGTGATGTCCGCGCCGTTGGCGCCCATGTCGAGGCCGAGCGCGACAGCCAGACGCGCCGGACCGCGAGCCAGCTGGCGCTCCGAGTCGACGACGCCGACGGCCTCGCGGCGCCGCCACGCGAGGTCCGTGCCCTCGACGATCTCGCCCGCGCGCAGCAGCACGGCGGCCGGACGGCCGGTGGGCTCGGCGACGACGTTGAGGCAGTGGTGCATGCCGAGGTGGCGGTAGACGTAGAGGCGGCCCGGCTCGGCGAACATCACCGCGTTGCGGGACGTCCGGCCGCGGAACGCGTGGGAGCCCGGGTCGTCGGCGCCGCCGTAGGCCTCGACCTCGGTGATCCGCAGCGTCACGTCACCCTCCGGTGACCGGGACGTGAGGTAGGCGCCCAGCAGGTCGCGCGCGACCGCGTGCACCTCGCGGCTGAACCAGACGCGCGCCGGGACGGCCACGAGCGCGCGCGGGCCGGCGGCGTCCGGGGTCTCGATCGGGGGCGACGGGCTCACCCCGCCCATCTTGCCGCACGACGCCGGTGTTCCGCGGCGTGGTCCAGGCCGCTCAGGGGATGCGCGCACCGAACGCGTCGAGCCGGACGTCCGCGCGCTCGCGCGTCCGCTCGCGCTCGAAGTGCGCTGCCTCGTCGGCCATCCACGTCACCCAGTGCTCCCGCGCGTCGACGCCGTCGCGCGCCAGACCCCTCTCGAGGCGCAGTGCCGCCGGTGCCTCGACCCAGATCCTCAGCACGGCGAGAGGATCGACCGATCGCCGCGCGGAGCCGCAGCCCTCGACGACGAGCAGGTCGGGCACCGGCACGTCCACCCACTCGGCGAACGCCTCGGTCCCCCAGTCGTACCGCTGGTACCGGCCCGGCAGGCCGCGCCGCAGGGGCTCCAGGACCTGCGCCGACAGGCGGGGCCAGAGCGAGCCGTCGAGCCCCGTCCACCCCTCGTAGAGGTCGTCCAGGTGCAGCACGGTCGCCCCGTGGTCGGCCAGCGCGGCCGCGAGCGTCGTCTTGCCCGAGCCTGCCGGGCCGTCGACGGCGACGAGCCGCACGCGGCCCAGCCGAGGACGCGACGCGAGCACCCGGGCCGCGAGCTCGGCGGCGGTCACGACGCCCAGGTACGCAGCTCCGCCGCGCGGGCGCGGGCCCGGTCCAGCTGCTCGGCCACGCGCACCGGGGCGGTGCCGCCGTGGGCCGACCGCGAGGCCAGCGACCCCTCGACCGTGAGCACCGTGCGGACCTCGGGGGTCAGGTGCGGTGAGATCGCCGCGAGCTCGTCGTCGGTCAGGTCCCACAGCTCGATCGCCGGCTCGTGCTCCTCGCACGCCCGGACGCACGCGCCCGCCACCTCGTGCGCGACCCGGAAAGGGACACCGGTGCGGACGAGCCACTCGGCGATGTCCGTCGCCAGGGAGAACCCCTGCGGCGCCAGCGAGGCCAGCCGCTCGGTGTCGAACTCGAGGGTCGCGACCATGCCGGCGAACGCCGGGAGCAGGACGCTGAGCTGGTCGACCTGGTCGAACACCGGCTCCTTGTCCTCCTGGAGGTCGCGGTTGTACGCGAGCGGCAGACCCTTCAGCGTGGTCAGCAGGCCCGTGAGGTCGCCGATCAGGCGTCCCGCCTTGCCGCGCGCGAGCTCGGCGACGTCCGGGTTCTTCTTCTGCGGCATGATGCTCGACCCCGTGGAGTAGGCGTCGTGCAGCTTGACGAAGCCGAACTCCTTGGTCGCCCAGAGGACGACCTCCTCGGCCAGCCGGGAGACGTCCACGGCGAGCATCGCGGCCACGAACGCGAACTCGGCGACCACGTCGCGCGAGGCCGTGCCGTCGATCGAGTTCTCGACCGGACCGGCGAAGCCCAGCTCCGTGGCGACCGCGGCCGGGTCCAGACCGAGCGACGATCCCGCGAGCGCGCCCGAGCCGTAGGGCGACAGGGCCGCCCGGGCGTCCCAGTCGATCCAGCGCTCGACGTCGCGCAGCAGCGGCCACGCGTGGGCGAGCAGGTGGTGGGCGAGCAGGACGGGCTGCGCGTGCTGGAGGTGGGTGCGGCCCGGCATCGGCGCCTCGCCCGCCCGGTCGGCCTGCGCCACGAGCGCGTCGACCACGTCCAGGACCAGGCGCGCGAGACCGCGCGACTCCTCGCGCAGGTACATCCGCACGAGCGTGGCGATCTGGTCGTTGCGGGAGCGGCCGGCGCGGAGCTTGCCACCGACGTCGGCGCCGGCCCGGTCGATCAGCCCGCGCTCCAGGGCGGTGTGCACGTCCTCGTCCTCGAGCACCGGCAGGAAGGCGCCGCTCGCGACGTCCGCCCGCAGCCGCTCCAGGGCGTCGACCATCGCCGTGAGCTCGTCGTCCGTGAGCAGACCCGCACCGTGCAGGACGTGTGCGTGCGCGACCGAGCCGGAGATGTCGTGCCCCGCGAGCCGCCAGTCGAAGTGCGTCGACTGCGACAGCGCCTGGAGCGCCTCCGACGGGCCACCGGCGAACCGACCGCCCCACAGCGAGACGTTGCCGGCCGGCTGGACGGCGCCGCCCGACGTCGAGGCGACGTCCTCAGGCACCCGTGATCCCGCCCTGCGAGCCGAGGTCCACGCCGTTGCCGAAGCGGACGTCGCGCGCGGCGGCCAGCTTGGAGGACAGGCCGTAGATCTCGATGAAGCCCTTGGCGGCCGACTGGTCGAACGAGTCGCCCGTGTCGTACGTCGCCAGGTTGAAGTCGTACAGGCTCGCGTCCGAGCGGCGGCCCGTGACGGTCGCGCGGCCGCCGTGCAGGACGATCCGCACGTCGCCGGAGACGTAGCGCTGCGTGTCGTCGACGAACACGTCGAGCGACTTCTTCAGCGGCGAGAACCACTGGCCGTCGTAGACCAGCTCGGTCCAGCGCTGCTCGACGCCCCGCTTGAACCGGGCCTGCTCGCGCTCGACGGTGACGTTCTCGAGCTCCTGGTGCGCGGCGATCAGGGCGATCGCACCCGGCGCCTCGTAGACCTCGCGCGACTTGATGCCGACCAGGCGGTCCTCGACGATGTCGATCCGGCCGATGCCCTGGGCGCCCGCGCGACGGTTCATCTCCTGGATGGCCTGCAGCGGCGTGACCGGGATGCCGTCCAGGGCGACGGGGACGCCCGCCTCGAACGTCACGATGACCTCGTCGGCGACCGGCGGGAACGTCGGGTCGTCCGTGTACGTGTAGACGTCCTTGGTGGGGCCGTTCCAGATGTCCTCGAGGAAGCCGGTCTCGACCGCGCGGCCCCAGACGTTCTGGTCGATCGAGAACGGGTTGTGCTTGGTGGTCTCGATCGGCAGCGCGTTGCGGGTGGCGAACTCGATGGCCTTGTCGCGGGTCAGTGCGAGGTCGCGGACCGGTGCCAGGCAGGTCAGGTCGGGCGCGAGCGACGTGATGCCGACCTCGAAGCGGACCTGGTCGTTGCCCTTGCCGGTGCAGCCGTGGGCGACGGTCGTCGCGCCGAACTGCCGAGCGGCACGCACCAGGTGCTTGACGATCACCGGGCGCGACAGCGCCGACACCAGCGGGTAGCGGTCCAGGTAGAGCGCGTTCGCCTTGAGGGCCGGCATGCAGTACTCGTTCGCGAACTCGTCGCGGGCGTCGGCCACGTAAGCCTCCACCGCGCCGCAGTCGAGCGCGCGCTGGCGGATCACGTTGAGGTCCTCGCCGCCCTGGCCGACGTCGACCGCCACGGCGATCACCTCGGCACCGGTGGCCTCGGCGATCCAGCCGATGCCCACGGAGGTGTCCAGGCCGCCGGAGTAGGCGAGGACGACGCGCTCAGTCATGGTTCTTCTCTCTTCGCAGGTTCTGAGGGGGTTCTGGGGTCAGTCTGACGGACGGGTGCGCGAGGGCGTGTCGGTCGCCAGCGCGAGGAAGCGGGCGGCCAGCGCGGCGCCGGTCTCCCCCTCGCGGGCGATGACCAGCACGGTGTCGTCGCCCGCGATCGTGCCGAGGGCGGCCGGCAGGATCGAGTGGTCGATGGCCGACGCGAGGAACTGGGCGGCTCCGGGCGGGGTGCGCAGGACGACGAGGTTGCCGGACGCCTCCGCGGTGACGAGCAGCTCCGCGCAGAGCCGGGCCAGCCGTGCGGCGAGCATCTCCTCGTCGGGGCCGGCCGCCGGAGCGCGCAGACCGCCCTCGGCCGGGACCGCGTAGGCGAGCGCCCCGGACGGTGTCCGGATCTTGACCGCGCGCAGCTCGACGAGGTCGCGCGAGAGCGTCGCCTGCGTGACGGTGACGCCCTCGGCGGTGAGCAGCTCGGCCAGCTGCTGCTGGGAGTGCACCGTGCCGCGGGTGAGCAGCGAGGTGACCAGCGCGTGCCGGGCGGCCTTGGTGTGCGGGACCGTGACGCTCACGTGCCCTCCACCAGCCAGGACAGGAGCGCCTTCTGAGCGTGCAGGCGGTTCTCGGCCTCGTCCCAGACCACCGACTGCGGGCCGTCGAGCACCTCGGCGGTGATCTCCTTGCCGCGGTAGGCGGGCAGGCAGTGCAGGACGAGCGCGTCGTGGGCGGCGAGCGCCATCGCGGCGGAGTCCACCCGGAACGGCACGAACGGGGTCTCCCGGACGGCGGCCTCGGACTCCTGGCCCATCGAGACCCACGTGTCGGTGGCGACGACGTCCGCACCGGTCACGGCCTCGGCGAGCGTGTGCACCACCGTCACCGACCCGCCGGTGTCGGCGGCGATCGCCGTCGCGTCCGCGAGGGTCGACGCGTCCGGGAGGAAGCCCTCCGGGGTGCCGATCCGCACGTGCAGGCCCGCCGTGGCGCCGCCGAGCAGGTACGAGTGCGACATGTTGTTGGCGCCGTCGCCGACGTACGCGAGCGTCCGGCCGGCCACTCCCCCGACGCCACCCCGGTGCTGGGCGATCGTCGCCAGGTCCGCCAGGATCTGGCACGGGTGGAAGCTGTCGGTCAGCGCGTTCACCACCGGGACGCCCGAGAACTCGGCCATCTGCTCGAGCCGGTCCTGGGAGAACGTCCGCCACACGATCGCGGCGACCTGCCGGCCGAGCACCCGCGCGGTGTCGGCGATCGACTCGCGCTCGCCGATCCGCGCGAGCTTCCCGTCGACAGCCAACGGGAAGCCGCCGAGCTCGGCGATGCCGGCGGTGAACGAGACCTGGGTGCGCAGGGTGGGCTTGTCGAAGATGACGGCGACCGCCCGCGGACCGGTCAGTGGCGTCCGGATGAACCGGTCGTCGCGGAAGGCGAGGGCGAGCTCGAGGACCGCACGCTGGTCGCGGGGGCTCAAGTCGTCGTCGCGGAGGAAGTGCCGGGTCATGCGGACCCACCGCCGACCAGGCCGCCGAGGACGCAGGCGTCGCGCACGAGGTGCCGGGTCATGACAGGTCCTCCGGGAGGCCGACCAGGAAGTCGACGAACGTGCCCGCCTGCTCCGCGGTGAGCAGGAAGGGTGGCGCGAGCCGGACGGTCGTCGGGGTGCACGGGTTGACGATGAACCCGGCGTCCAGCGCGCGGGCGGCCACCGCGGCGGCGACCGGCGCGACCAGCTCGATCCCGATCAGGAACCCCTCGCCCCGCACCTCGCTGACCAGTGCCGCTGTCGCGAGCCGCTCGCGGAACGTGGCTCCGAGCGCGGCGACGTGCGCGAGCAGGCCGTCGCGCTCGATCACCGCGATCGTCGCCAGCCCGGCGACCGATGCCACGGGGTTGCCCCCGAACGTCGTCCCGTGCTGCCCCCGACCGAGCAGCGTCGCGGTCCGCTCGCCGTACGCGATGAGGGCGCCCACGGGGAAGCCGCCGCCGAGCCCCTTGGCCACCGTGACGACGTCGGGCACGATCCCGCCCCCGATGTGCGGGAGCTGGTGGGCGAACCAGGCGCCGGTCCGGCCCATGCCGGTCTGCACCTCGTCGAGGATGAGCAGCGCACCGTGCTCGGCCGTGAGCTTCCGGGCGAGCGCGAGGTAGCCGGGCGGGAGCGGCCGGACGCCGGCCTCGCCCTGGAGGGGCTCGAGGAACAGCGCGGCCACCCGGTCGCCGTCGACCGCGAACGCGGCCTCGAGCGCCTCGGTGTCGGCGAACGGCACGAACTCGACGCCACCGGGCAACGGCTCGAACGGCTCGCGGTAGGCGGCCTTGTGGGTGAGCGCCAGGGCGCCCATCGACCGGCCGTGGAACGAGCCCTCGAGCGCCAGGACGCGCGGCCGGTCCGTGCCACCGTTGCGGCGTGCCAGCTTGAACGCGGCCTCGTTGGCCTCGGTGCCGGAGTTGGTGAGGAACACGCGGGAGCCCGCGGGCGCGCCGGCCAGGGCGAGCAGCCGCTCGGCGAACGCGATCTGGGTGGGGCTGCCGAAGAAGTTGGAGACGTGCCCGAGCGTGCCCAGCTGCGCGCTGATCGCCGCCGTGAGCGTCGGGTGCGCGTGGCCGAGCGAGTTCACGGCGATCCCGCCGAGCAGGTCGAGGTAGCGGTTGCCGTCCGCGTCCCAGACGTAGGCGCCCTCGCCGCGCACCAGCACGCGCTGGGGTGCGCCGAAGGTGTCCATGAGGGCGTGCGTGTAGCGGTCGGTCCACTGGGCGACGGAACCGTCCGTGGCGGCGACGGGCAGCGACGCGTCCGGGTTCTCTGCCGACCGGTGCCGGGCCCGGACGCTCGTGTTCTCGACGGTCATGCGGTCACCTCGGGGTGATGGGGCACCACGGGGATGGGCGCGGTGAACGGGGCGTCGGCGGGCTCCTCGTCGGGCAGGACCATGGTGCCGATGCCGTCGGAGGTGAACACCTCCACCAGGATCGAGTGGGCCGAGCGACCGTCGATGACGTGGGCGCGTCCGACGCCGCCCTCGACCGCCCGCCAGCAGGCCTCCATCTTCGGGCGCATGCCGGCGTCCAGCCCGGGCAGCAGCTCTGCGAGCGAGCTGGCACTGATCCGCCGCACCAGCGACGACTTGTCCGGCCAGCTGGTGTAGAGGCCCTCGACGTCGGTGAGCACGATGAGCTTGCGCGCGCCGAGGGCGACCGCGAGCGCCGCGGCAGCCGTGTCGGCGTTGACGTTGAGCACCTGGGTGGGGTCGTCGAGGTCCGGTGCCACGGTCGACACGACCGGGATGCGGCCGGCGTCCAGGAGGTCCAGGACCGCGCTGGGGTTGACCTTGACCACGTCGCCGACCTGGCCGATGTCGACGTTCACGCCGTCGACGATCGCGGTCCGGCGGCGCGCCTGGAACAGCCCGCCGTCCTCGCCCGAGAGCCCCACGGCGTGCGGGCCGTGCGCGTTGAGCAGCCCGACGAGCTCGCGCGACACCTGGCCGGTGAGCACCATCCGGACCACGTCCATCGCCTCGGGCGTCGTCACCCGCAGCCCGCCACGAAACTCCGACTCGATGCCGAGCCGGTCGAGCATGGCGTTGATCTGCGGTCCCCCGCCGTGCACCACGACCGGCTTGAGGCCGACCTGCCGCAGGAACACCATGTCCTCGGCGAACGACCGCTTCAGGTTCTCGTCGATCATCGCGTTGCCGCCGTACTTGACGACGACGAGGGCGCCCGCGAACTTCTGGAGCCAGGGCAGGGCCTCGATCAGGACCTCGGCCTTCTGGTCGGCACGCAGGTCCGTGCGGGTGTTGAACGTGAAGTCGCTCATGTGGAGTACGCGCTGTTCTCGTGGACGTAGTCGTGCGTGAGGTCGTTGGTCCACACGGTCACCACCTCACCGCCCGCGTGCAGGTCGATCAGCACGTGCACCTCCCGGTGCGCGGCCAGGTCCACCTCGGAGCGCGGCCGGAAGGCGCCGCCGGCCTTGCACACCTGGACGCCGTTGATCGTGACGTCCAGCTGCGCGGGGTCGAACGCCGCCACGCTCTCGGGCACCGTGCCGACCTGCGCCAGCACACGGCCCCAGTTGGGGTCGTTGCCGAACATGGCGGCCTTGAACAGGTTGGAGCGGGTCACGGCCCGGGCGACCGCGAGCGCCGCGTCCTGCGTCTCGGCGCCCATCACGGTCACCGCGATGTCGTGCGTGGCGCCCTCCGCGTCCGCGATCAGCGCGCGCGCGAGCTCGCCGCAGACCTGGGTCAGCGCGGCCGTGAAGCCGGCAGGGTCCGGGACCGCGCGGCTGGCACCGGAGACGAGCAGGGTGACCGTGTCCGAGGTCGACATGCAGCCGTCGGAGTCGATGCGGTCGAACGTCTCGGAGGTTGCCGTGCGCAGGGCGGCTGCGGCGGTCTCGGCATCGACGACGGCGTCCGTGGTGATCACGCAGAGCATCGTGGCCAGGCCCGGTGCGAGCATCCCGGCACCCTTGGCCATGCCCCCGACGGTCCACGCCCCCCGGTCTCCGTCGACGTGGAGGTGGGCGGTCTTCGGCACCGAGTCGGTCGTCATGATCGCGACGGCGGCGTCCGGGCCCCCGTCGGAGGACAGCGCCTCCACCGCGACGTCCACGCCCGCGAGGAGCGTGTCGATGGGGAGCCGCTCGCCGATCAGACCGGTCGAGCAGACGACGACGTCTCCCGGGGAGATCTCCAGGGCGGCCCCGACCTTCTCGGCCGTCGCGTGGGTGTCCTGGAAGCCCTCGGGGCCCGTGCAGACGTTGGCCCCGCCCGAGTTGAGGACGACCGCGCTCACGACACCGTCGGACACCGCCTGGCGCGACCAGACCACGGGCGCGCCGACCACCCGGTTCGTCGTGAACACGGCGGCGGCGGCCTGGGACGGTCCGTCGTTGACGACGAGCGCGAGATCGGGCCGGCCGGACGCCTTGAGCCCCGCGGTGATGCCGGAGGCGCGGAAGCCAGCCGCCGCGGTGACGCCGGGCGAGGGCAGGGCGAGCGTCTCGGTGCTCACGGGGCAACTCCGTCCAGGGAAAGGCCGAGCGTCTCGGGGAGTCCGAGCGCCAGGTTGAGCGACTGCAGGGCGCCGCCGGCGGTGCCCTTGACCAGGTTGTCGATGGCGGTGACAGTGACCACGCGGCCCGCGCGCTCGTCGACCGCCACCTGCACGAGCGCGGTGTTGGCACCCAGGGTGGCAGCCGTCGTCGGCCACTGCCCCTCGGGGAGCAGGTGCACGAACGGCTCGTCCGCGTAGGTCTCCTCCCACGCCGCCCGCACGGTCGCGGGGTCCACGCCGTCGACCAGCCGGGCCGTCGCGGTCGCCAGGATGCCGCGGGCCATCGGCACGAGCGTCGGCGTGAACGAGATCGTCACGTCCGCCGCGCCCGCGGAGCGCAGGTTCTGGGCGATCTCCGGGATGTGCCGGTGCGTGCCGCCGACCGCGTACGGCTGCGCGGAGCCGAGCCCTTCGCTGGCCAGCAGGTGCGTCTTGAGCGACTTCCCGGCACCGGAGTACCCGTTGGCGAGGACCGCCACGAGGTCGGTCGGCTGGATCAGCCCCGCGGCCACCCCGGGCTGCAGACCGAGCGAGACGGCGGTGACGTTGCAGCCGGGGACGGCGATCCGCCGGGCGGCGCCGAGGACCGCCCGCTGCCCGGTGGCGGTCCGCTCCGCCGGGTGCAGCAGCTCGGGCAGGCCGTACGGCCACGTCCCGGCGTGCGCGTTGCCGTAGAACTGCTCCCAGTCGGCCGCGTCTGCGAGCCGGTGGTCGGCGCCCAGGTCGACGACGATCGCGCCGTCGCCGCGCGCCTCGAGCTCCGCGGCGATCGCGCCGCTCGCGCCGTGCGGCAGGGCGAGGACGACCACGTCGTGGCCTGCGAGCGTGTCGACCCCGGTGGGCTCGAGCACGCGGTCGGCCAGCGAGCGCAGGTGCGGCTGGTGGGCACCCAGGAGCGAGCCGGCGTTGGAGTGCGCGGTGAGGGTCCCGATCCGCGCCTCGGGATGCGCCAGGAGCACGCGGAGCATCTCGCCGCCGGCGTACCCGCTGGCACCCGCGACCGCGACCGTGAACGTCATGTGCATGAACATACACAAGGCTGCACGAAGATACGAACTTGATCCTGGGAAGATCGCCGCGCGCCGCCGCGTTGCCGCAACCGTGCGCGCCATCCGAGCCACCGCCGCCGGCGGACCCGACGTCCTCGAGCTCACCGAGCTCCCCGACCCCGAGCCGGCCGCCGACGAGGTTCTCGTCCGGGTGGCCGCGGCCGGCGTCAACTTCATCGACACGTACCGCCGCTCCGGCGCGTACCGCATGCCGTTCCCGCACGTCGTGGGCTCGGAGGGTGCCGGCGAGGTGGTCGCGATCGGCGACGACGTCACCGAGATCGCCGTGGGCGACCGGGTCGCGTGGTCGTCGGCCCCGGGGTCGTACGCCGAGCTGGTGACCGTGCGGGAGTCCAAGGCGCTGCTCGTCCCGGAGGGTGTGCCCGACCAGGTCGGCGCGGCCCTCCCCCTGCAGGGCCTCACCGCGCACTACCTCGTGACCTCGACCTTCCCCGTGCAGGCCGGGCACGACGTGCTGGTGCACGCGGCCGCCGGCGGGGTGGGCCTGCTGCTGACCCAGCTGGCGACCCAGCGCGGTGCGCGCGTCATCGCGACCGTCGGCGGTGCGGACAAGGAGCGCCTGGCGCGCCAGGCCGGTGCCACCGAGGTCATCCGCTACCGCGAGCTCGACGACCTCAGCCGTGACCTGCCCGCAGAGGTCCGGGCGCTCACCGGGGGCGCCGGCGTGCACGCCGTCTTCGACTCGGTCGGCAAGGACACGTTCGACGCGTCCCTGGCCTCGCTGCACCGTCGCGGGACCCTCGTCCTGTTCGGCGCCTCGTCCGGTCCCGTCCCGCCCGTCGACCCGCAGCGCCTCAACGCGGCCGGCTCGGTGTTCCTCACCCGACCCACGCTGGACGACCACGTCGCGACGCGGGACGAGCTGACCTGGCGCGCCCGGGAGCTGTTCGACGCGGTCCGCGCCGGCGAGCTCGACGTGCGGATAGGCGCCACGTTCCCCCTGGCCGACGCGGCCGACGCCCACCGCGCGCTCGAGTCGCGCTCCACCACCGGAAAGGTCCTGCTGCTCCCGTGACGATCCCTGTCCTGAACGAGGTACGCACCCTGCACGTCGAGGTCTGGTCGGACATCGCCTGCCCGTGGTGCTACATCGGCAAGCGCCGGTTCGCGACCGCCCTCTCCGACTTCCCGCACCGGGACCACGTCGAGGTCACGTGGCGGTCGTACGAGCTGTCGCCGCGCACGCCCGTCGGACCGGGGCGGCCGGAGATCGACATGCTGGCCACGCTCAAGGGCATCCCGCACGACCAGGTCAAGCGCATGTTCGCGCAGGTCACCGCCGTGGCGGCCGGCGAGGGACTCGCGTACGACTTCGACCGGTCGCTGGCCGTCAACACGTTCGCGGCGCACCGCCTGGTGCACCTCGCGCGGACGACCGGGGGTGCCGAGCTCGCGGAGCGGACGCTGGAGGCCCTGTTCTCGGCGCACTTCGAGCACGGCGCCGACCTGGGCGACGACGACACCCTCGTGCGGATCGTCAGCGACGCGGGCCTCGACGAGGTGGTCGTCCGTGCCGCGCTGGACGGCGACGACGGCGCCGACGCCGTCCGTGCCGACGAGGACGAGGCCCGCGCGCTCGGCGTGACCGGTGTGCCGTTCTTCGTCGTCGACCGCCGGGTCGCCGTCTCGGGTGCGCAGCCCGCCGACGTGTTCACCCAGCTGCTCGAGGCCGGGTGGCGCGAGGCCAACCCACTCCAGACCCTCGCCGCGGCCGACCCCGACGCCGCGGCCTGCGTGGACGACTCGTGCGCGATCTGACCCTCCGCGCCGTCACCGCGGAGGACGTTCCCGCGCTGGCCCGACTGAACGACGACGCGGTGCCCGCCGTCAACGAGCTCGGCGCCGACGGCCTGACCGCTCACCTGCCGGAGTGCGAGCTGGCGCTGGTCGCCGAGGACGACGGGGACGCGCTGGGCTTCGTCCTGGCCGTGGCCCCTGGCTCGGCCTACGCCAGCGAGAACTACCGGTGGTTCTCCACGCACGTCCCCGGCTCGCTCTACGTCGACCGGATCGTCGTCCACCCCGCGGCGCACGGCCGAGGCGTCGGGAGGGCGCTGTACGGCGCCGTCGACGCGCGCGCCCGCGAGCTCGGCCTCGGCGTCGTGACCTGCGAGGTCAACCTCGAGCCGCCCAACCCGGAGTCGCTCGCGTTCCACAAGCGCCTCGGCTTCCGCCGGGTCGGTGAGCAGGCGACGAAGGGCGGCTCCGTCGTCGTGGCGCTGCTGTCCCGCGACATCGGCTGACCGGACCCGAGCGCTACGCTGCCGCTGCGAACCAGAGCCGGTCGCGGACCGTCGACGGGGTCGCACCCCACTCGGCGCGCGCCCCCGGAGGCCCTGATGACGTCCCCGCTCCTCGACACCCTCGGTGTCTCCGTCCCCTCGACGGTCCCCACGCACTGGTACAACCTGGCCGCGGACCTGCCGTCGCCGTGTCCGCCCGCGCTGCACCCGGGGACACGGGAGCCGTTGACCCCGGACGACCTGGCGCCGCTGTTCCCGATGGCGCTGATCCTTCAGGAGGTCAGCACCGAGCGGTGGATCGAGATCCCGGAGCAGGTGCGCGAGATCTACGCCCTCTGGCGCCCGTCCCCCCTCATCCGCGCACGCCGGCTCGAACGCGCGCTCGGCACACCCGCGCGGATCTACTACAAGTACGAGGGCGTCAGCCCGGTCGGGTCGCACAAGCCGAACACGGCCGTCGCGCAGGCCTACTACAACGCCGCCGAGGGCATCACGAAGCTCACCACCGAGACGGGCGCCGGTCAGTGGGGCGCTTCCCTGGCCATGGCGTGCTCCCTGCTCGGGCTGACCTGCGAGGTGTGGCAGGTCCGTGCCTCGTTCGACTCCAAGCCCTACCGCCGGATGCAGATGGAGACCTACGGGAGCATCTGCCACCCGTCACCGTCGGACCTCACGCACGCGGGCCGCGCGATGCTCGCCGCCGACCCCGAGACCACCGGGTCGCTCGGCATGGCCATCAGCGAGGCGGTCGAGGCGGCCGCGACCGATCCGGACGCCCACTACGCGTTGGGCAGCGTGCTCAACCACGTGCTCCTGCACCAGAGCGTCATCGGCCAGGAGGCGCTCGCGCAGCTCGACGCGATCGAGGAGAGCGCCGACGTCGTGTTCGCCTGCGCCGGGGGCGGGTCCAACCTCGGCGGGCTCAGCTTCCCGTTCCTCGGTCGCAACCTGCGCGAGGGCACCTCCACCCGCGTCGTCGCGTGCGAGCCTGCCGCGTGCCCGTCCCTGACGCAGGGCGAGTACCGGTACGACTTCGGGGACGTCGCCGGCCTGACCCCGCTGCTGAAGATGCACACCCTGGGCGCCGACTTCGTGCCGCCGCCGATCCACGCCGGGGGCCTTCGGTACCACGGCATGGCGCCGATGGTGTCGCACGCGGTCGAGCTCGGGCTGATCGACGCGATCGCCGTCGACCAGGACACGGCCTTCGCCGCCGGCATCCTGTTCGCGCGCGCGGAGGGCATCATCCCCGCGCCGGAGTCCACCCACGCGGTCGCCGGCGCGATCGCGCACGCCCGGGCCGCCACCGAGGCGGAGACGATCGTCATCGGCCTGTCGGGCAACGGCGTGCTGGACCTGCCCGCGTACCACGACTACGTCTGGGGTCCGTCGGGTCTGAGCACGACCGAGGCCCGCGCCCCCGAGGGGACGCGGGCCTCGGCGTGTGCGATCAGCGGGTGCTGACCGGCGCGCTCGTGCTCGGGCTCACGTTCGCGGTGTCGCTCGGGACGAACGTCGCCGTGTACGTGTGCCGACCCGACGGGACCGTGCCGATCGCGATGCCCAGCACCACGTTCAGTCGCTTGACCACCGTGGTGCCCTCGCGGATCTCGATCGTGCCCGACGGCACCCGTCCGTTGTCGGTGGCGACCGTGGCGATCGCGACCGACGGGATGAACAGGAAGCCGGGCGTGACGGTCAGACCGGTCGTCGTGGTCACCTTCTTGACGACCACCGTGACCGGCGCCGACTCGGAGCCGGTCACCGTGGACCCACCGGCGTACCGGGCCACCACGGCATAGGTGCCGGCGGGCGTAGACGACGGCAGCGTCAGCCTGGCCACACCGCTGCCGTTGAGCGTCGCCGTGCCCAGCACCGTGGTGCCGGAGACGAACTGCACCGACCCGGTCACCGGGACGGCGGCCGTGACCGTCGCGGTGAGCGTCACCCGCGACGACGAGCCGTACACCTGGCTCGACGGCGCCGCCGTGAGCGTGGTGGTCGACGACGGGATGCTCGCCTCGACGGTGAGCGGGAGCGTCACGGTGGTGCCGCTCGGGCTCGCCACGAGGGTGAGCGTGTGCGCGCCCGCCGCCGTGCCCGCCGGGATCGTCACCGAGACGGCGGCGCTGCCACCGCTGACCGGAGCGGTCCCGATCGTGGTGCCGTCGAGCCGGACGTCCAGGCTGGTGTTGGCCGGCGAGCCGAGGCTCGTCAGGTCCAGCTTGGTCACCGGGAACGCCAGCGTGTCACCGGCGGTCACCGTGGACGCGACCGTCGGGACCCCGACGGCCTGGCGGGCGAAGTCCGGAGCCAGCCCCGGGTGCGTCTGGAGGTAGGTGATCCAGCCGTCCCGGTCGATGAGGCCCGAGTCCCGCGCGTCCGTACCGTCCAGGAACACCCGGAAGTTGTCGCCACCGGTGGTCAGGAACGAGAACGTGCCGATCCGGTAGCTCGCCGCCGGGTCGATGGGCTGGCCGTTGACCGTGATGGAGGTGATGCGCGACCCCGCCGCCGCCGTGGCGTCGTACGTGTAGGTCACGTTGTCGGACAGGCCCAGCTGGAGGTACGACCTGCTCGGGACCGTGCCGTCCGGGAGGGTCTGCCACTGCTGCTCGAGCATCGTCTTGAACTGCGCGCCCGTGAGCGACGTGGTCCAGAGGTTGTTGACGAACGGCAGCACACCGTTGGCCTCCGCCGTGGTCACGACCCCGTCGGGTGCGTAGTAGAGCTCGGCCCGCAGGCCGCCCGGGTTGACGACACCGATCTCGGCGCCACCCAGGTTCTCCGGAGCGAGGGTGTCCCGCAGCGCGTTGGCCACGAGGTCACCCAGCGTGGACTCGCTCGCCCGGTCGTCACGCGCCGTGGAGGCGGCCGTGTAGCCGGTCGGGCCGTACGTGCCGCCCGTGAAGGCGGTCGTGATGTCCGCCGAGACCGAGCCGACGGGGACCGAGCCGACCGTGTTGGCGTACGCCAGCGCGGCCGTGACGATCGTGTTCACCTGCGCCACCCGCGGGTACGTCGCGACCAGCTGCGCGGCGAACGCGGCCTCGTTCTGCGCCGGGGTGTTGCCCGGGACGGCCGGGGCGACCAGGCGCGGCACGTTCTGCTGGGTGTGCGCCAGGATCTCGCCGGTGGTCGGGTCGACCGTCAGCACGACCTTGCCGATGAACTCGCCGTAGCTGCCCGTCTGCAGGATCGGTCGCGTCGCGTTCGGCACACCGGGGACCGGGGCCTCCCACGCGTACTGCTGGTGGGTGTGCCCGGTGAAGATGGCGTCGACGGTTCCGGAGGTCTCCTCGACGATCTCCTGGAACGCACCGCCCTCGCCGAGCTCCTCCTCGAGCGTGCCGCCGGGCAGACCCTCACCGGCACCCTCGTGGTAGCTGGCGACGAGCACGTCGGCCTCGCCGTTGGACTCGTCCCCGTCGCTCAGCTGGGCGGCGACGCGGTTGACGGCGTCGACCGGGTCACCGATGTCCAGCTGCGTGATGCCTCCGGGGCTGACCAGCGACGGGGTCTCCTCCGTCACCGCGCCGATGACGCCGACCGAGACGGCGCCCATGTCGATGATCGAGTACTCGTCCAGCGCCGGCGTCGTGGTGCCCTTGAGGTAGACGTTCGCCCCCAGGTAGTCCCACTTCGCGTTGGTGCCGCCCGCGATCACGCGGTCGGTGAGGTCCTGGTACCCCTTGTCGAACTCGTGGTTGCCCACGGCCGACGCGTTGAGCTCCAGGGCGTTGAGCACGTCGATCGTCGGCTGGTCCTGCTGGACGGCCGAGGCGAAGAGGGACGCGCTGATGTTGTCGCCGGCCGAGACGAACGCGACCGGGCCGCCTGCCGCGAGGGCAGCCGCCTTCTCCTTCTCCACCGTGCCGGCGAACTTCACCGTGTTGGCGTCGATGCGGCCGTGGAAGTCGTTGATGTCCAGCAGCGTGAGGTCGACCGGCTTCGCAGCGCCCTCGACCAGCCCGACGATCACCGGGTCGTGGTCGGAGGACCGGTAGACGTCCGGCGCGTAGTAGAGCGTGCCGTGGTAGTTGTACCGGTCGTACTCGAGCGCGATGGACTCCTCGGCGTTGATCTCCCAGATGTCCGCACCGGTGGCCCGCGCCATCCCGGCCGCGTTGAGCAGCACGTGGTCGAGCGAGCCGGACAGGCCGCTGAACGAGTACGAGAACTGGCCGTCGGCGAGCGCCGTGGCGGCATCGGTGTACCCGTCGCCGTACAGGACCTGCAGCGGGTCCTCGAGCGTGTAGGCGTTGAAGTCACCGATGAGCGCGACCGCCTGGGCGTCGCCCTGGACCGTCGGGACCCAGTCGCGCAGCGCCGTGGCCTGCAGGACGCGCGACGCGTTCGAGGCACCCTGCCCGTCACCGGCGTCGGCGTCACCCGGCCACGGTCCGGCCGAGCCCTTCGACTTGAAGTGGTTCACGGCGACGAAGAACGGCTCGCCCCCGCCGACCGGCGTGAAGACCTGGCCGATGGGCTCGCGCGCGTTGCCGAACGCCTGGTCGTCCCCGCTCTGGTTGCCCAGTGCGCGGGACTCGCCCGTGCGCTCGACGGCGGCGGGCTTGTAGATGAGGGCGTTGGTGATGACGTCCTGGCCTGCGGCCGGCGGCAGCTCGGTCGACGACGGGACGTACGCCCAGACGGTGGAGCCGGCAGCCGCGTTCAGCGCGGAGACGAGTGTGCCGAGCGCCTCGTCGGCGACGCCGTCCACCTTGGCCGAGTTCTCGATCTCGAGCAGACCGACGACGTCGGCGTCGAGCGCGTTGATGGCGGCGACGATCTTGTCCTGCTGGCGCTGGAGGTCGTCCGGGTCCCACGCACCGCGCGGGTTGCAGCCGCTGTTGACCGTGACGGGGTCGCCGGTGCGGTCGTTGAAGGACGTGCAGCCCGCCGTGGTGGCGCCGAGGGTGGTGAAGTAGTTGAGCACGTTGAACGACGCGACCTTGAGGTCACCACCCACGGCCGACGGGGCCGCCGTGCGGTCGTTCTCGAACGTCACGGCCGCCGGCCCGGGAACCGTCGGGTTGAGCTTCCAGACGTTGTTGCGGAAGTCGACGACGACCGGGGCGGTGATCGCCGCGGCCGCGCCCACGCGGACCGGGTTGGTCAGCGAGACGTACGGGGGCGTGAGGCCCGAGTTCGCCGCCGACAGGAAGTTGGTGGACGACCCGTCGTCGAGCACGACCCCGCGGGCGGCGTTGTCCACGACGGCTGCCAGCGCCTCGGGCGAGCCGGGGCGACCCACCTCGGTGGGCTGGAGCAGCGGCAGCGTGCCGGCCGCGAGGCCGACCTCGCCGTACTGGTTGGTGGAGAACGTGTTGCTGATCGTCAGGGCGCCGGTCGGCTGGAACAGCATCGACTCGAGCTGCTCGCGGGCGGCGTCGGTGGTCGGCCACGTGCCGGACACCGGCGTCACCGGGTCGGCGCTCGGCAGCGGCACCAGGTCCGCGGCGGCCGTGACGGTGATCTCGGTGAGGCCGTTGAACTCCGAGACCACGCCGGTCACCTGGACGTGGTCACCGATCGCGACCGCGCCGGCCGTGGCCGACGAGAAGACGAAGACCGCGTCGGACGCACCGGGCGTCGCGTCGGTCGTGCCGCCCGAGCCGGGCGTCTGGAGCACGTAGCCGTTCAGCCCACCCGTCGGGTAGGCCGCGGTGACGACACCGTCCGTGATCACGGTCTGGCCGGACAGGGGCGACGTCGCGCCCGTCCCCTGGACCTCGGCGATCGTGGCGGCGACCGGTGTGACGGGGCCGGGGGTGCCCGCGACGCCGGGGGTCGGGGTCGCACCGGCGAAGTCGGCCGCGTTGTTCGCGGTGTTCGTGAGCAGCCCGTCGCGGGTGACCGACTGGCTGTTCGAGGCGCCGAGGGCGGGGCCGCTGCCGGCGAACGCGTTGGCGGTCGCGCCGTAGCCGACGAAGTCCACCACCGGGTCGCTCGCGGGGCACGCAGCGGGCGCGCAGGTCAGGGCGGTGGCGGTGTTGACCAGGGCGACCTTGCCGGCGGTGCCGCTCATCGCGATGGTGCCGGTGACGTTGCCAGGGACGGGGGTCGTGCCGCCGGTGCCGGCCGCCTCGACCACCACGAACGCGGCGCCGGGCTGGATGACCCCGGTCAGCGGCGTGACGAGGGTGGGGCCGAAGGAGCCCGTGGCCGACGCGTACTGGACCGACCAGCCGGTCACGTCGACCGGAGCGCTTGTCGGGTTGACCAGCTCGATGAAGTCGTTGGTGTAGGTGGCGCCGCTGTTCCCACCGCCGCCGTACACCTCGTTGATCAGGATGCGTGGGCTGGTGCCCACACCGGCGTGGGCGGCACCGGCTGTGACCACTGCCCCCGTCACCGCCAAGGCGAGGGCGGCAATGCCCCCGCTGATCGACTTCGTCGCACGGCGCACGTCGGGCTCACTTTCGTCGGGAGAACGCAAAAGCGGCCGCTCGTGACGGCCTGGACAACCTTCGCTGTTCGCCCGAACCGTGGCAACTACTCCCCGGTAACTATTGGGTGAACTCATCCGACGACTTGCACGGACGACGAAACCCCCACCGATCGTGAGGTCGGCGGGGGTCCGGTCGTCGGTGCTCAGGCGCGGAGCGTCGCCCCGAACCTCCGGTGCGCCTCGGCCACCACGGCCTCGCGGACCTCCGCCGCCTCCTGCGCCGTGAGGGTCCGGTCGTCGGCACGCAGCCGCAGCGAGAACGCGAGCGACCTGCGGTCCTCGCCCACCTGGGACCCGGTGTACACGTCGAACAGCCGGACCTCCTCGACCACGTCCCCGGCCGGGCTCGACGCGGCACCCACGCGTACGGCGTCGAGCACCGCGGCGGCGGGCACGGCGGCGTCGACGACGAGGGCGACGTCCTCCTTGGCCACGGGGAACGTCGACACCGGCTCGGCCTGGAGCGGCTCCGGCGAGGCCGCCGCCAGCAGCACGTCCAGGTCCAGCTCGAATGCTGCGGCACGCGCGGGCAGGCCGAGCCCGGTCACGACCGTGGGGTGCAGCTCGCCGGCGTGACCGACGAGCACGCCGTCGAGCGTGGTCAGCCGCGCACAGCGGCCGGGGTGCCACGGGGCGTGGTCGGGGTCGGCCGACGCGACCAGCTCCACCCCGACCACGTCCGCGACGAGCCGGGCGGCCGCGATCGCGTCGGTGTGGTCGGCGCGACGACCGGTCCCCCACCAGCCGGCGGGCTCCCGCTGGCCCGCGAGGACCCCGGCGACCCGGCGCGGCTGCGGCGGCACCGCGGCGTCGATCGCCGCGAGCTGCGCGTCGGACGGACGCACCCCGCCGGGAAGCCGGGGCGCCGCGGGCGCGTCGGCGACCGGCCGGGTGACCAGTCCCAGCTCGAAGATCGCCACGTCGCTCGCGCCACGGCCCACGTTGCGGCGTGCGGTGTCGAGCAGCGTCACCAGCAGGTTGGTCCGCAGGAACGGCTGCTCGTCGGAGAGCGGGTTGACCAGCCGGACCGCGCGGCGGCGGTCGTCGTCGGCGGGCAGCCGGAGCGCGTCCAGCTGCTCGGTGCCCACGAACGGGTAGCTGAGCACCTCGACCAGGCCGGACTCGGCCAGGGCGCGGGCGACCGAGCGCCTCGTCCGCTGACCGGCCGTCAGACCCGCGCCCGGGGGCGCCGGCGGCACGATCGACGGGATCGCGTCGTACCCGCGCAGGCGGGCGACCTCCTCGACCAGGTCGACCCCGACGAGCAGGTCGGGCCGCCACGACGGTGCCTGCACGCGCGCGGTGCCCGGCGCCGTGTCGCTGACCTCGCACCCGATCGACACCAGAGTCTCGCGCACCTCGTCGGGCGTGTACGGGACGCCGACGAGCCGACCGGGCAGGTCCAGCGCCAGGTCGAACGCCGGCACGGGCACGCGGCGGTCGACGTCGGTGAGCTCACCCGCGACACCGCCGCCGTGCTCCACCAGCAGCGCGACCGTCCGCGCGACCGCCACGGGAGGCAGCGCGGGGTCGGCACCGCGCTCGAACCGCTTGGCCGCCTCGCTGGGCAGCTTGTGCCGCCGGGCCGTGCGCGCGACCGTGATCGGGTCGAAGTGCGCGGCCTCGATGAGCAGGTCGGTCGTCCCCTCGCCCACCTCGGTGTCCCCTCCGCCCATGACCGCGGCGAGCCCGATCGGTCGCGAGGCACGCGCACCGTCCGGGCTGTCGGTGATGAGCAGGTCCTCGGGGTCCAGCACCCGCTCGACGTCGTCGAGGGTCCGGATCTTCTCGCCGGGGTTCGCGCGCCGGACGACGATCGGCTCGGCCAGGTGCGCCAGGTCGTACGCGTGCAGCGGCTGACCCAGGTCGAGCATGACGTAGTTGGTCACGTCGACGGCCAGGCTGATCGGACGCATGCCGGCCTGCTGGAGCCGACGCTGCATCCACGACGGCGACGGGTCGTTGGCCCGCACGCCACGCACGATCTGCGCGACGAACCGGTCGGCCCCGGGCACACCGTGGATCGGGGCGTCGTCGTCGATCTCGACCGCGAAGCCGCCGCCCGCGGGACGCTCGTCGCCCGTCGGCAGCCCACGGTCGGTGAACGCCGCGCCCGTCGACAGGCCGTACTCGCGCGCGACACCCCGCATCGAGAAGCAGTACCCGCGATCGGGTGTCACGTTGATCTCGAGCACCTCCTCGCCGAGGCCGAGCAGCTCGCGCGCGTCCGTGCCGACGGGTGCGTCGAGCCCGAGGGTGGACAGCACGATGATCCCGGCGTGGTCGTCGCCCAGGCCCAGCTCGCGCGCGGAGCAGATCATGCCGTCGGACACGTGCCCGTACGTCTTGCGCGACGCGATCGCGAACGGCCCGGGCAGGACCGCGCCGGGGAGCGCGACGACCACCCGGTCGCCGACGGCGAAGTTGTGCGCACCGCAGACGATGCCGCGGGGGTCGCCGCCGGGCTCGTTGTGCTCCGGGCCGACGTCCACCCGGCACCAGTTGATCGTCTTGCCGTTCTTCTGCGGCTCCGGCGTCAGCTCCACCACCTGGCCGACGACCAGCGGACCGGTCACGGCGGCGGGGTGGATGGCCTCCTCCTCGAGCCCGACGCGGACCAGGTCCGCCGCCAGCTGCTCGGCGGTGAGGTCCGCGGGGAGCTCGACGTGCTCGGCGAGCCACGTCAGGGGGATGCGCGGCATCAGATCTCCGTCCCGAACTGGGCGGAGAAGCGGATGTCGCCCTCCACCATGTCGTGCATGTCGGCGATGCCGTGGCGCAGCATCAGGGTGCGCTCGATGCCCATGCCGAACGCGAAGCCGGAGTAGACCTCGGGGTCCACCCCGCAGGCCCGGAGCACGTGCGGGTTGACCATGCCGCAGCCGCCCCACTCGATCCAGCCGGCGCCGCCCTTCTTCTGCGGGAACCAGAGGTCCATCTCCGCACTGGGCTCGGTGAACGGGAAGAACGACGGCCGCAGTCGCGTGCGGGCCTCGGGACCGAAGATCGCCTGCGCGAAGTGGTCCAGCGTCCCCTTGAGGTGCGCCATGGTCAGCCCCTTGTCCACCGCGAGTCCCTCGACCTGGTGGAAGACAGGGGTGTGCGTCGCGTCCAGCTCGTCGGTGCGGAACACCTTGCCGGGGCACGCGATGTAGACCGGGAGGTCCCGCTCGAGCAGCGTCCGGGCCTGCACCGGCGATGTGTGCGTACGCAGGACCAGGCCGGGACTCTCGACGAAGAACGTGTCCTGCATCTGCCGGGCGGGGTGGTCGACGCCGAAGTTGAGCGCGTCGAAGTTGAACCACTCCGCCTCGAGCTCGGGGCCCTCGGCGATCTCCCAGCCCATCGAGACGAAGATGTCGGCGATCCGCTCCGACAGCGTCTCCAACGGGTGCCGTGCGCCTCGGGGGTACCGGTCGGTGGGCAGAGTGACGTCGACGGACTCCTCCACCAGGACGCGCTCGTCACGCTCGGTCTCGAGCTGCACCTGGCGCTCGGCGAGCGCGCTCGCCAGGCGTCCCTTGGCCCGGCCGAGCAGCTTGCCGGCGGTGGCCTTGTCGGCCGGCGCGAGACCGCCGATGGAGCGGTTGGCCAGCGCGATCGGGCTGCGCTCGCCCACGTGCTCGAGGCGGGCGGTCTTCAGGGCGTCGAGGTCGGTCGCGGCCGCGAGGGCCTTGAGCGCGTCCTCGACGGCGGACTCGATGCCGGGGGCGTCGAGCGGGGACAGGGCGGTGTCGTCGGACATCCTGGCCTTCCGGTGCAGGTTCTGGGCGGCCGGCACGGAGCACGGCCGTGGCCAGGGCGCACGAGCACCCGGCCAGCGGACAAGTCTAGAGGCGCCCGATCCGGGTCAGCGCGGCCGGTCCGGTGACGGACGGCCTGCTCAGATGCGCGTCAGCGGCGCGGCCCGGGTACGGGCCCGGGAAATCGGCGACCACCGGCCACCTGCGCACGCGCTGTCATGCCGGTCATCCTGCCACGGTCCCCGCTACGGTCCGAGCGGAAACGTCGCGACGCGCTCGTACAGCGGTCCCCCGCCGCGTCCGGCTCCCGGACGCGAGGACACGAGGTGCAGCTCGTCGACGAGCCACCGCGGCCCCTCGTACACGGCGAGCGCGCGCACGAGCGCCGCGGCGACGTCCCCGTCGTCCATGGCCTGCGCGTCGGGTCGTGCGCCGGGCCGGTCCGGGCGCGACGAGCGCCGCCGGGTCGGCCGGCTGCCGGGGCGGACCCGGCCGATCGTCAGGTGCGGGCGGTCGCGCGGCCGGTTGTCCGTGAGACCGCCCGCCGACTCCCCCGCCTCGACACAGCCGCGGCCCACGACGCGCTGCGAGTCCAGGTCCCCCGCCACACCCACCCACAGGGTCCGGTGCGCGAAGACCCCGGCGCCTCGCAGGCCCAGCTCGTACGGCTCGACGCCGGCGGCGACCTTCGCCAGGTCCGCCACCAGACCCGGACGCGCCCCGTCCGGGAGCTCCCCGTAGAACGCGATCGTCAGGTGCCACGTCTCGCGCGCAGACCAGCGCACCGCCGACGACATCCCCGACGGCGCTCCCCGCACCGAGGCCAGCGCCAGGTCCAGGTGGTCGAGGACGTCCTCGGGCGGCCACACCGCCGCGAACAGCCTCATCGTTGCGCCCGCGAGCTCGCGTAGAGGCAGACGGTCGCCGCGGTCGCGAGGTTGAGCGACTCCGCCCGCCCGCGGATGGGCACCCGGACGACGGCGTCGGCCAGCGCCCGGTCCTCGTCGCGCAGGCCCCAGGCCTCGTTGCCGAACACCCACGCCGTCGGGCGCGACAGGTCCGGGACGCCGTCCTCCGCGGAGCCGGCCACGTCGAGCAGGTCGTCCAGGTCGAAGGTGCCGATCCCGTCCGCCGCCAGGACCAGCAGCCCCGACGCGCGCAGGGCCGACGCCGTCGTCGCCAGGTCCGCCCCGGTGACGACCGGCAGGTGGAACAGCGACCCGGCGGTCGAGCGGACCACCTTGGGGTTGTGCACGTCGACGCTCTCGTCGGTGAGCACCGCGGCATCGGCGCCGGCGGCGTCGGCCGCCCGGATCACTGAGCCCGCGTTCCCGGGGTCGCGGACGTGCGCGAGGACCGCCACCAGCGTGGGCGCGCCGGCGATCACCGACTCCAGCGTGTGCCCCACCAACGACGCCACGGCGACCACCTGCTGCCCGTCCGGGCTCATCGCGTCGAGCACCTCGGCCGTGCCCTCGTGCACCCGGATGGACCGGTCGCGCGCCGCGCCGACGATCTCCGGGTACCGCCGCGCCGACTCCCCCGTGACGTACAGGTCGTGCACGTCCGCCGCCAGGACCGCCTCCCGCACGGCCTGCGGCCCCTCCACGACGAACCGCCCGACGCGCTGCCGCACCGAGCGCCCCGCCAGCGCGCGCACCGCCTTGACCCGCTCGGCGCGGGGGTTGGTCAGGATCTCGTCGGTCACGGGGACATCATGCCCGGGCACGACGAAGCCCCCGGTGAGCCGAGGGGCTCCGGGGGCTCCGGGTGCACCGAGCCGACGCCCGGCCCCGCGGCGGCGGGGCGATCGGGCGGTCGGCTCAGCAGCGGTCGAGGGTCACGCAGCCTTCGGCGCGTTGACGTCCTCGGGCAGGGCGGCCTTCGCGGCGTTGACGAGCGTCACGAACGTCGCGGCGTCGTTCACGGCGAGGTCGGCCAGCACGCGGCGGTCCACCTCGATGCCGGCGAGCTTGAGGCCCTGGATGAGGCGGTTGTAGGTCAGGCCCTGCTCGCGGGACGCAGCGTTGATGCGCTGGATCCACAGCTTGCGGAAGTCCTGCTTGCGCACCTTGCGGTCGCGGTACGCGTAGACGAGGGAGTGGGTGACCTGCTCCTTCGCCTTCCGGTACAGACGAGACCGCTGACCGCGGTAGCCCGCAGCGCGCTCGAGGGTTGTACGGCGCTTCTTCTGGGCGTTGACCGCCCGCTTCACGCGTGCCACGTGATGCTCCTTGCTTGTCTCAGGCTCGGGCCGAGTGACCGGGGCGCAGCAGCGCCCCCAGGGTCACTTACCGAGCAGCTTCTTGATGCGGGGGGCGTCGGCAGGGGAGACGACGAGGTCGCCGGCGAGGCGGCGGGTGCGACGGCTCGACTTGTGCTCGAGCAGGTGGCGACCGCCGGCCTGCTCACGCATGACCTTGCCGGTCCCGGTGACCCGGAAGCGCTTCTTGGCACCGGAGTGCGTCTTGTTCTTCGGCATGGCTGCCGTGTCTCCTTGTCGTTCACATCGCACGGGTTCGTACGACTTGTCTGGTGCGGTCCGACCGGGGGGCCGGGCCGTCCGTTCGTGCTGGTTCAGCTGGCCTCTTCCGAGGCCGTCGTGCTGGTCTGTGCCTTCGCCGGACCGGCCGGACCTGGCCGGGGCGCGGGCCTCGGGGTTCCGGTCGGCTTCGGCGTGGCGGGCTTCGGCGTCGCAGCCTTCGGCGCGGCCGCGGGGGCTGCGGCCGGAGCCTGGACGGCGGGCGTCGCCGGCTTGGTTGCAGCGGCCGGCCGGGGGGCCGACGCTGCGGGGCGAGCAGCCGCGGCAGGACGCGGAGTCGTCGCACGGGGTGCGGCGGCGGGCGTCGAGCGCGGTGCGGCCGGACGCGAGGCGGCCGGCCGGGGAGCAGACGCGGCCGGGCGAGGAGCTGCCGGCGCGGCCGCGGGCTTCTCGACGACGGGCGCCTCGACCACGGCGGGCGTCTCGACAGCGGCCGGAGTCTCGACCACAGCGGGCGTCTCGGCAGCAGCCGGCGACTCCGCGGGGGTCTCGACGGGAGCAGGAGCCTCGACGGCTGCGGGCGCCTCGACGACGGCCGGAGCCTCGACGGGAGCAGGTGCCTCGACGGCGGGCTCGGCCGCGCCGGGGTTCGCCGCGGCAGCAGCCGCAGCGGCAGCGGCAGCAGCGTTCTGCTCACGGGCCGCCGCAGCCTGCGCCGCACGGCGCTGCTCCAGCTTCTGGTCGGCCTTCTTCTTCATCGGGCCGAGCACCATGATCATGTTGCGCCCGTCCTGCTTGGGCATGCTCTCGATGAAGCCGAGCTCGGACACGTCGTCCGCGAGCCGCTGGAGCAGGCGCACGCCCATCTCGGGGCGCGACTGCTCACGGCCGCGGAACATGATCATGACCTTGACCTTGTCGCCGGCCGTGAGGAACCGCTCGACGTGGCCCTTCTTGGTGCCGTAGTCGTGCGGGTCGATCTTCAGCCGGAAACGGATCTCCTTGAGGACCGTGTTCGTCTGGTTCCGCCGGGCCTCACGGGCCTTCATGTCTGCTTCGTACTTGAACTTGCCGTAGTCCATGATCTTGCAGACAGGCGGACGAGCGTCAGGTGCCACCTCGACGAGGTCGAGGTCGGCGTCCTGGGCCAGGCGCAAGGCGTCCTCCACGCGGACGATGCCGACCTGCTCGCCGTTGGGGCCGACCAGGCGGACCTCGGCGACGCGGATCCGATCGTTGATGCGGGGCTCGCTGATGTGGTGCTCCTCGGGTTCGTCGTGGGCGACCGCCGGGAACGAGGAAGGCCCCCGTCCTGGTCACAGGAGGAGGCCTCGAGGTCCGCGGTGACCACGGCCGGAGCCATGCTCACGCCCCCGGGAGCGGCTGGCGCCGTCCGGTGCGGACTGTGACCCGGTCTCTGTCGTCGATGCGCATCCAACGCACCGAACGGTCGAGGCCCAGGTGGGAGGAACTCCACTTGTGCCCCTGGTCCGCAGCCGCCGGATCTCCCGGGATCACTCCCGAGAGCAGCGGGCCACAGCCCAGGTCAGTCGACTAGCAAGACTACCAGAGATGGGCGCTCCCCCCGAACCGGCAGGGACGGGACCAGCGCACGACGGGACCGGGCGCAGGACGGGCAGGGACCCGATGAGAGGATCGGGCCATGAGCGAGAGCACCGACCCCACGGCCGCAGCCACCCGCGACATCGCGGACGTCGCCGCCGTCGAGGTCATCACCACCGCGGCCGTCCACCTCATGAGCGCGGCCGCGGTCAAGTGCGGCCTGGCGGAGGACGGTCCCCGCGGAGCGGGCGCCGACTTCCTCGACCTGGACGAGGCCCGCAAGCTCATCACGGCGCTCGCCGCCCTGGTGACGGCCTCCGCGCCGGACATCGGCAACCAGCACGCCCGCTCCCTGCGCGACGGCCTGCGCTCGCTCCAGCTGGCCTTCCGCGAGGCCTCGCCGTTCCCTGACGCCCCCGGCGAGGGGCCGGGCGAGAAGTTCACCGGTTCTGTCGTCTGAGGTCGCGCCCGGCCGGCGGACTGTCCCCGGCGCCACAGCCTCGACTCCTATCCTGGGCGGATGCTGCCCGACGACCCTCGCGCGCGCGACACCCCCGTCGTCGCGGACCCACCGGTGACCGAGCTCATCCCGGCGCACCCATCCACGCCGGTGCCCGACCCTGCGACCTCGTTCCCGGCAGACCAGGGCCACCCCGTCGCTCCCCCGGCACCCCGGCGTCGGCGTCCCCGTGCCGCGACCGTCGTGCTCGCGGTCCTGCTCGTCGCCGCGCTGGTGGCCTCGGGCCTGGTCCTGTCGCGGATGTTCGCGACGAACGAGGCGTGGCAGGCCTCGACGCAGGAGTGGGAGACGCTCGCGCGCTCGACGGGCGAGCAGCTGGCCGCGTCGCAGGCCGACCTCGAGGCCACGCAGGCTGAGCTCGATGCCATCAGCGCGCAGCTGACCACCGCCCAGGAGCGGATCACCCAGCTGGCGGACGAGAAGGCGCAGCTCGGGGACACGAGCGCGTCGCAGCAGCAGCTCGCGGACTACCAGTCGCGGGTGTCGCAGGCCGCGGGGCAGGTGGCCACCGCACTGGCCAGCTGCGTCGACGGTCAGCAGCGGCTCATCGGCTACCTCCAGAACTCGTCCCAGTACGACCCCGACGACCTCGAGCGGTTCACCTCCGACGTGCAGACGGTGTGCGCCAGGGCCACCGACGCCAACGCGGCGCTCCAGCGCGAGCTCGACCGATGACACGACGCGCGGTGCTGGTCGGCTGCACCGGCGGCGTCGTCGCGCTCGTGGTGCTCGCCGGCGGGTGCAGCATGCTACCGGCCGTGCCCGACCCGGTGCCGACGAGCGTCGTGCCCAGCGACCTGCCGCAGCAGACCCCCACCTCGAGCGGCAACCTGTCCCCCGACGGGTTCGACTCCGCGCAGCGGATGGCCGTGCGGATCCGGAACATCGGCTGCGGCACGCTGTCGACCGGGTCGGGCTTCGCGCTCGACGACCACACGCTGGTGACCAACCGCCACGTGGTCACGGACTCCTCCACCCTCCAGCTCAGCACGTACGACGGCCGGGACCTGACCGCTGCCGCGGCGAGCACCGCGGACCTCGCCGACCTGGCGATCGTGCGCACCGAGGACGCCCTGCCGGCCGCGCCCGAGCTGGCGGCGGCCGACCCGGCGATCGGCGACACAGTGACCGTGGTCGGCTACCCGCTCGGGCGCGCGCTCACCGTGACCACCGGGCACGTGGTCTCCAGCCAGACCGACCCGCTCAACGAGAACCTGGGCGAGGTGCTGGTCACCGACGCCCCGGTGGAGCCCGGCAGCTCCGGGTCGGCGGTGCTGGACAGCGACGGTCGCGTGGTCGGGGTGGTGTACGCGAAGGACTCGAAGGGGCACAGTTTTGTCGTACCCGTGAGCACGCTCCGCTCGATGCTCGAGGACGAGGCGTCGTTCACACCGACCGCCCCCTGCACGGGCTGACCAGATCCTCGGAGGACTCCCATGGCACTCCCGCACTTCGACCCCGCCGACGTCACGCGGGCCGTGAACGACACCCTCACCGTGCGACGCGTGTTCGGGGAGGCGTACGAGCGCGAAGGAACGCTCGTCATCCCCGTCGCCCGCGTCTGGGGCGCGACGGGTTCCGGCTCGGGCTCGGGCGAGGTGGGCGCACGCGCCGAGGCCGCCGAGAGCGAGGACGTCCCTGCCGGCGTCCAGCAGGGGCACGGCGGGGGCGGCGGGTACGGCGTGCACGTCAAGGCCGTGGGCGTCTTCGTCGTCGACGGGTCCGGCGCGCACTGGCAGCCGGCGCTCGACCTCAACCGGGTGATCCTCGGCGGTCAGATCGTGGGCGCCGTGGTGCTCAGCGCGCTCGCGCTCGCCTGGGCGGTCAAGCGTCGCTAGCGGGCACCACGCGGACGCAGCTCGAGCGAGTCGACCCGCGTCGCCACCAGCTCCACGCCCGCCAGCGCGGCGTTGACCTGCGCGAGCACCGCGTCCAGCCCTGCCCGGTCGAGCCCGGGGACGAGCTCGACGACCACCGCCACCTCGGCGCGCGTCCCGGTTACGGCATCGACGGCCACCACGCCGGCCACCGGGGCGACCGCGGCCGAGATCGCCTCGCGGACCTCGGGGTCGACGACCCCGGCGGTCACGGCCGGTCGCCACCGCTCCCCCTGCGCGAGGGCCCAGACGGCGGGGCGGGGGACGAGCACGGTCGTCGGACCTCCCGGGTCGACGACGAGCACCTCCCACCCCTCGGTCACGGCGGACAGTGCCGCGCGGGCGACGTCGGACGGCACGGGTCGGGCGTCCGGGCGCCACGCGGCCATCGTCGCGACCGAGGTGAACACGGGCAGCGCCGTGCGGCCGTCGGGCGCCCGGAGCGCGACGATCCCCGCGGACGCCTCCTTGTCCACCGTGTGCGCGTGCCCGTCGTGCACGACCGTGTCCTCGACCTCGAGCTCGGCCAGCACAGGCACGAGCACGCGGGTACCCGCGAGGGCGTCGACGACCGCGGCGACGGTGCCGGCACCGGTGGCCAGGGCCTCGAGCGCGGTCGCGACCGCCGGGTCGGCGGTGCCGTCGTCCCCCGCGAACGGCGACGACGGGGGCAGCTCGCGTCCCGTCACGGGCGGCCGGCGACGTCCAGCGCCTCGGGCAGCGTGAACGCCCCCGCATACAGAGCCTTGCCGACGATCGCGCCCTCGACGCCGAGCGGGACCAGCGTCCGCAGCACCCGCAGGTCCTCCAGGCTGGACACCCCGCCGGACGCGATCACGGGCGCGTCCGTCCGCGCGCACATCTGCTCCAGCAGCTCGACGTTCGGGCCGTTGAGCATGCCGTCCTTGTTCACGTCGGTCACCACGTAGCGGGCGCAGCCGGCGTGCTCCAGTCGCGCCAGGACCTCCCAGAGGTCCCCACCCTCCTGCGTCCAGCCGCGGGCGGCCAGCGTGGTGCCGCGCACGTCGAGGCCGACCGCGATCTGCTCGCCGAACGAGCCGATTACCCGCGCCGTCCACTCGGGGTTCTCCAGCGCGGCGGTGCCGAGGTTGATCCGGGTCGCG
Source organism: Cellulomonas humilata (assembly GCF_013359775.1). Taxonomy (GTDB): domain Bacteria; phylum Actinomycetota; class Actinomycetes; order Actinomycetales; family Cellulomonadaceae; genus Cellulomonas; species Cellulomonas humilata. Next base: position 32,064 of record NZ_JABMCI010000062.1, read on the forward strand.
CCCGTGCTGAGCGCGCGCTCGACGGAGGCGTCGTCGCGGATGCCGCCGGACAGCTCGACCTTGACGCCCTTGGCGACGAGCTCCGCGGTCACCTCGGCGAGCAGCGCCGCGTTGGACCCGCGTCCGAAGGCCGCGTCGAGGTCCACGAGGTGGATCCACTCCGCCCCGCCGGCGTGCCAGTCCAGCGCAGCGGACAGCGGGTCGCCGTAGCCGGTCTCGGTGCCGGCGGCTCCCTGGGTCAGCCGGACGGCCTGCCCGTCGGCGACGTCGACGGCGGGCAGCAGCTCGAGGCGGTCGGTCATGCGGTCACTCCGGGGTCGAGGGCGGTGGTGGGCAAGGACGAGACCCAGCGGGCGAGCACCTGCGCGCCGGCGTCGCCGGAGGACTCCGGGTGCACCTGGAGCGCGACGAGGGGGCCGTTCTCGACGGCGACGACGAACCGCTCGTCGCCGCGGGACCAGGTGACGAGCGGGACGACCAGGCGGGTGTCCGCGGGCCAGTGGTCGAGCAGGGGGAACGCGCGGGCGGCGTGCTCGAGGGCGACGTGGAACCGGGCGTCCTCGAGGCCGGTGAACAGCGCCGACCCGTCGGGCACCTCGACCTCGGCCGGGCCGGGCGGGGAGCCGACGGCGTCCACGACGCCGGCCCACTCCCCCAGACCCTCGGTCGCCGTGCCGTCCTGGACGACCTCCGCGAACATCACGTGCATCCCGACGCCGACCGCGAGGACCGCGCGGCCCCCGGCGAGCCGTCGGTCGACCACCTGGTCCGCGCCGATCGCCCGCAGTGCCGGCATCACGTCGGCCGCGCGGGCACGGCCGGCGATCACGAGACCGTCGGCCACGAGCGCGGCACGCTTGTCCGCCGTGACGGCCACGCGGGCGCCTGCCCCGGTCAACGCCTCCGCCAGCGGGGCGAGGTCGTCGGCGCCGTGGTCGAGCACGACGACGAAGGGCTGGGCAGGCACCGGACCACGGTACCCGCGGCGCCACCCGTCGACGGACGGGCGCCGGTCTGCGAGACGACCGGCGCCCGTCCGGCTGGGATCAGGAACCCGTGCAGGTGAGCGCGGGCGACCCGGGCGCGGACCCGTTCCCCACGAACCCGAACGTCGTCGACGCGCCCGCGCCGAGCAGACCGTTGTACGGCGCGTTCGCGACCGTCACCTGCGAGCCGCTCTGCGACGCCACACCGTTCCAGAGGTTGTTGATCGTCTGGCCCGACGGGAACGCCCAGCCGACCGACCAACGGCTCAGCATCGCGGAGCCGGTGTTCTTGACCGTGACCGCGCCCTGGAAGCCCCCCTGCCACGATCCCGTGACCGCGAGCGTCGCGGTGCAACCCGCGGGTCCGGAGGTCGGGGTGGCCGTCGGGGTCGGAGTCGGCGTCGGTGTGGGCGTCGGCGTGCTCGTCGGCGTCGGCTGCGTGCCGTCCGTCGTGACGGAGAAGCTGTTCAGGGTCAGACCGGCGCCGCCCACCCACGGCTCGAAGCCCGCCTGGATGCTGGTCAGGTACCAGCTGGTCGACCCCAGCCCGCGGCTGACGACGTCCTTCCAGAAGTCGTTCACCAGGAACGTGGCGGACGCGTTGGGCTGCTGACGCACGTAGGAGATGACGTTCCAGCCGCTGTTGCCCGACCACACGTCCCACGTCGCGCCGGCGATGGTCGCGGTGCCGATCTTCGAGCCGATCGGCTGGATGGGTCCGGCGTGGTTGAGCCAGACCATGAGCTCGGCGCCGTCGTTCTGCTGGGTGGTGGTCGTGGGCCGGGACCTGTGGAACCAGATGTCGTAGGCGGCGTCGTACGTCCCGCTGCTCGGGTACGTCATGCTCACGCTGGTCGAGACTGTGGCGAACCGCGGGTCGGACGCCTGCAGGCCGTTCGGGCTCAGGATGTTCCCGTTGGTGGTGCAGCTGGAGTAGTGGCAGCCGTAGTAGGCCGCCGGGTAGGACTTGGGGGCGCCGTTGGTGGCCGCCGAGCCGTCCGCCTGGGTGACGGTGAAGCCGGTCGACGAGACGTCGATGCACTGCGTGGCGCTGGTGCCCCACCGGTTGTTCATCACGGTGTAGCGACCGCCCTGGATGGGCGCGCTGCCCCACTGGTCGCACAGGACGGGTGCGGCCGAGGCGACCTGCGCGGCGGCGACCCCCGACATCCCGAGCAGGGAACAGAGCAGGGCGACGAGCGCGACGGTGCGGCTTCGGCGGTTCATGCCGGTCAGTCGACCACCCGCACGTGCCGCCCGCGACCGGCTAAGCGATTCCGTCTGTACCGCTACACCTGGCCGCGCCGGGCGATCGTGCGCATCGCCTGCCACCGGGACATGCCGACGCTGGTGACCATGCCCTCCACGTCGCCGGCCTGCACCGACCCGAGCAGCAGGTCCTCCAGCACCGGCGGCGCGTCCGAGAGCACGAGACCGGCAGGCAGGTCGTCGCCCCGCTCGCCCGCCGTCCAGCGCGACGCGGTGATCTGCCCCTCGCGGCGCTCCAGCAGGATCACGGGGATGGTCCGGAGCAGCTTCGAGATCGCCGCGGCGCCGTCCGAGGCGGCCTTCGGGTCACGCAGGGACGCGATCGCGCCGATGGGGGTCGGCACGACGTCGACCTCGACCTTGGCGATCGCGCACGCGGCCGCCAGCGGGGCCGGTGCGGCGACCTGGGTGATCACCAGCACGACCGACGGGTCTTCGGACGCGCCGTCGAGCAGGCCGGAGAGGTCGTCGGGCACCTCGAAGTCGTCGGGCAGGTCCGTCACAGCGCACCCTTCGTCGACGGGATGCCCTCCACGCGGGGATCGAGCGCCACGGCGAACCGCAGGGCACGCGCCAATGCCTTGAACTGCGCCTCGACGATGTGGTGCGGGTCGCGGCCCGCGAGCACGCGGACGTGGATGCTGAACGCGGCGTGGTGCGCGATCGACTCCAGCACGTGCCGGGTGAGCGACCCCGTGAAGTGGCCGCCGATCAGGTGGTACTCCTGCCCGGGGGGCTCGCCGGTGTGCACCAGGTAAGGCCGGCCGGAGACGTCGACGACGGCCTGCGCGAGCGCCTCGTCGAGCGGCACCGTGGCGTCGCCGAACCGCGAGATGCCCCGCTTGTCCCCCAGGGCCTCGCGCAGCGCCTCGCCGATGGTGATGGCGACGTCCTCGACCGTGTGGTGCGCGTCGATGTGCGTGTCGCCGGTGGCCTTCACGGTGAGGTCGATGAGCGAGTGCTTGCCCAGCGCGGTGAGCATGTGGTCGTAGAACGGCACGGTGGTCGAGATGTCGGTGCGGCCGGTGCCGTCCAGGTCGAGCTCGACCAGCACGCTCGACTCGCTCGTGGCGCGCTCGATGCGCGCGGTACGGCCACCGCTCTTGGGGCTCACTGCGCCTTCGCGCTCGTGAACCTGCGGGCGCTTCGCGCCCTCCGGAACACTCACAGTCCTGCCACCTCACTCAATGCGTCCTGGAACGCCACCATGTCCTGCGGGGTGCCGACCGACACCCGCAGCCACCCGTCGGGCCCGACCTCACGGATCAGGACCCCACGGTCGAGCAGACCCTGCCAGATCGCGTGCCGGTCGTCGAACAGGCCGAACAGGACGAAGTTCGCGTCGGACTCCGCCACGGTCAGCCCGCGCTCGCGCAGCCACACCACCAGGGCGTCGCGCTCGTCGCGCAGCGACCCCACCTGGGCCATCAGCGCCGGCGCGTGCCGGAGGGCGGCCCGGGCCACCGCCTGCGTCACCGCCGAGAGGTGGTACGGCAGGCGCACCACGCGCAGGGCGTCGACGAGGGCGGGCGCCGCGGCGAGGTAGCCGACTCGCGCGCCGGCCAGGCCGAACGCCTTGGACATGGTCCGGCTCACGGCGAGGTGCGGGTGGTCGGCCAGCAGCTCCAGCGCGGACGGCGTGCCCGCGCGGCGGAACTCGCCGTAGGCCTCGTCGACCACGACGACGCAGCCGCCCGGCACCGCGGCTGCGGCATCCAGCACCGCGAGCACCGTCTCGGCCGGCAGCGCGGTCCCCGTGGGGTTGTTGGGGCTGGCCAGCAGCACGACGGACGGGGCGTGCTCGGCGATCGCGGTGCGCGCCACGTCGGCGTCGAGCCCGAAGTCGGCCTCGCGGCGGCCCGCGACCCACCCCGTGAACGTGTCCCGGGCGTACTCGGGGTACATCGAGTAGGTCGGCGCGAACGACAGCACCGTGCGCCCCGGCCCACCGAAGGCCTGGAGGACGTGCAGCATGATCTCGTTCGACCCGTTGGCCGCCCAGACCTGCTCGGTGGCCAGCGCGACGCCGGACTCCACGTGCAGGTAGGCGGCGAGGTCCGCTCGGAGCGCCTCGAAGTCCCGGTCGGGGTAGCGGTTCAACCCCGCCGCCGCGTCCGCGACGGCTGCGGCGATGTCCGCCACCACCTCGGGCGACGGCGCGTACGGGTTCTCGTTGACGTTGAGCAGGTGCGGCACGTCCAGCTGGGGGGCGCCGTAGGGCTCGAGGCCGACGAGGTCGGGCCGCAGGGGAAGACGCCCGCGGGCGAGATCAGCAGTCACGTGCCGAGTCTAGGGAGCGGCCGCCGACGCCTGCCGCGCGGTCCACGCCGCCAGGCGCGCCAGGCCCTCGTCGAGGCTCACGCGGGGCGTCCAGCCGAGCGCCTCGCGCGTGCGGCGCTGGTCGAACCAGTGCGCGGTGGACAGCTGCTCGGCGACGAAGCGGGTCAGCGGCGGCTCACCGGGCAGCGGGAACGTGCGCCACGCGGCGTCGAGCACGGACCCCGCGCCGCGTGCCAGCGCCGCCGGGACGTGCCGTCGGGGCATCGGGACGCCCGCCGCGGCGCAGATCCCCGCCATCAGCTCCACCACCGGGCGCGGCTCACCGTTGGTGACGACGTACGCCTCGCCGTACGCCCTCGCGTCGGCCTCCAGCCCGGCCACGAGCGCGTCGACCGCGTTGTCCACGTACGTGGTGTCGATGAGCGCCGCTCCGTGGCCGAGCACCGGCAGCCGGCCCGCCCGCGCGCGGTCGACCACGCGACCCACCAGCTGGGTGTCCCCCGGCCCCCACACCACGTGCGGACGGACGGCGATCACGCGCAGCCCGCCGGGGACGTCCGCCGCGAGTGCGAGCAGCTCCGCGGCGGCTTTGGTCCGCGCGTACGGGCCGCGGGCGTGCGCGGGATCGGCCGGCGCGGCACCCGCACCGGCGAGCGACCGGCCGAGGTGGGCCACGGACGGCGACGAGACGTGCACGAACCGTCCGACGCCGGCCGCCCCAGCCTCCGCCAGCAGCAGGCGGGTGCCCTCGACGTTGACGTCCTCGAACTGTTCCGGGCGGCCGGTGATCCCCACCTTGGCCGCCAGGTGGACGACCGCCTCGCGGTCGCGGACGGCGGCACGCACCGCGTCCGGGTCCGTGACCGACCCCGCGACGTCCCGTGCGCCGACCACACCGGACCCGCTGCGCTGGAGGGTGCGCACGTCGTGACCGTCCGCCACCAGACGCTCCGCCACGGCCCGACCGAGCATCCCGCTCGCGCCGGTGACCAGCACGCGCGTCACAGCCGCGCCCGCTCCCCCGAGAGCACGCGCTCGGCCCAGGCCGCCACGCGGGACCGGTCGATCTTCGAGTTGTGCCGGACGTCCGTCGGCAGGTGCTCCACGACGAGCACGGCGGCGACGTCCGTGCCGGCGAGCGCGGCCCGCACCGCGGCGGCCAGGTCCGGCTCAGCAACGACCGGTCCGTGCGAGTAGACCTCGGGCTGGAGCACGACGACCACCTGCTGCGCCCCGCGGGGCCCGACGCCGACGACCGCCGCGGACACCACCCCGGCGACGCTCTGCGCCCTTTGCTCGAGCCCGACCGGGGTGCGGACGCCGTCGGCGGTGACGAGCACGTGCGCGAGCCGGCCCTCTATCCACAGCCGACCGTCGCCGTCCAGGTGGCCCACGTCCCCCGTGCGGTGCCACCCCGCGTCCCGCGCGGACTCCTGCTGCGTGAGCCAGAGCCCGTCGTACCGCTCCTTGACGTGCGCCGCGCTGACCAGCACCTCGCCGGTCACCCCGACAGCCTGCTCGGGAGCGCCCGTGGCCTCGCCGTCGGCGTCCAGGGCGCTGACCGTCACCCGGACCCCGGGCACCGGCCTGCCGACGCACACCCCGTCGCCGCTGCCGGCCGTGCGGAGCTCGTCGAGGGTCACGTCGGCGACGACGAGCGCCTCCGTCATGCCGTAGGGCGTGTGGACCTCGGCGGCGGGCAGGAGCGCGGCCGCCGCCTCGAGCAGGGGGACGCCGACCGGCGCGCCGGCCGACAGGAACAGCCGGACCCCGGCCAGGGCGGCGAGCTCCGACCCGTCCGCCGTGCGCACCACGGACCGCAGCGCGGCGGGCGACGCGAACACCACCGAGGCATCGACCGCGCGCACCGCCACGGCGAGCGCCCTGGCCGTGAGCGTCCCCGGCGCCGTGACGTCCATGTCCGGGCTCGCGCTCGTCGCGCCGAGCGCGGGTCCGAGCAGGACGAACGGCGCGAACGCCGCGACGAGCGGGCTGTCCGGGCCGACCCCGTACGTGCGGGCCACGACGTCGCGCATCGCGGCGAGGCGGCGGTGCGTGTAGGCGACGCCCTTCGCCGGTCCGGTGGAGCCGGAGGTGAACAGGATCGCGGCGTCCGCGTCGGCGTCGGGCCACGGGAGGTCGTCGGTCGACTCCCGTCCGAGGGCGGCGAGCTCGTCGAGGGACGCGCTCACCCCCAGCGCCGTCGCGACCCCCGCCCGCAGCGGCCCCGCGCTGACGAGCGTCGGCGCCCAGCGCAGCCACCGGGCCGCCACGAGCGCACGCTCGATCCCGATCACGACGGTCGGTTCCGCGGCGCGCACCGCCCGCGTCAGGCCCTGCACCCCGAGCCCTGCGTCGGCGACCACGACGACGGCCCCCAGGCGCAGGCACGCGTAGAGCACGGCCGTGAGGTCGGCGCCGGGCGGGACCAGCAGCGCGACCCGGTCGCCCGGTCGGACGCCGCTCGCGGCGAGGCCCCGGGCCAGCTGCTCGGTCCGGGCAGCGAGCGCTGCCCAGGTCACCCGGCGCGACCGCGGCCCGGCCAGCTCGATGAGCGCCGTGCCCTCGTCCTCGGCCCGCTCGACCAGCGTGGCGCCGAGCGCGCGGAACGGCTCGTGCGCCTCGACCGCCCGCGCGGGGGTGTCACGCGCGTCCAGCCAGCGCAGCACCGCGCCGGCGACGTCCGCGTCCTCGACGACCAGGTGGCCGGCACCCTCGAAGCGGTGCACGTCCGCGTGCGGGAGCCGGGTGCGCAGGTCCCGCAGGTACCGCGCCGAGAACACCGGGTCGCGAGGACCCCAGAGCAGCAGCGCAGGCACGTCGAGACGGCTCACGCCCTCGGCGATCCGGTCCAGCTCCGGCCGGCTGGGGTGGTCCGGTCCGGCCGGGATGTCGGTGACGAACCCGCCGATCCCCGCCCGGCGCTCCGCGGTCCGGTAGGGCGCGCGGTAGGCGTCGGCGACAGCCGCGTCCAGCCGGGGGTGTGCCAGCGCGAGCGTGGCCTCCAGGAACGCCGGTGTGGTGACGGTGCCGACCGGCAGGACGCCGGGCGCGGTGGCCACCCGCAGCGCGGTGGGCAACGGCTCGTCGGCGCTCTGGTGCACGGCCGTGTTGGTGAGCACGATCCCGGCGAGGAGGTCCGGGTGGTCGAGCGCCCAGCCGAGGCTGACGACGCCGCCCCAGTCGTGCCCCACGGTCACCACCGGCCCGGCCAGGCTCAGCTCGTCGGTCAGCGCCCCGAGCTCCGCCACCCGGTCGGCCAGCCGGTGCTGCTCGCCCGTGCGCTCGGAGAACCCCATCTCGAGCTGGTCGACGGCGATCACCCGCCACGGCCGCTCGGTGCGCGCACCGGCCGCGACCAGGCGCCGCCACAGGAACGACCACGTCGGGTTGCCGTGCACGCACAGCAGCGTGCCGACCGGCTCGGCGTCGAGCGTCGGCCCGTTGTCGAGCAGGTGCCAGGACCGGCCGCCCACGCGGACCACCCGCGACCAGCGCGGGTCGATGCCCCCGGCCGCGAGGACGTCCGCGGGCGGCGTCGACGCGGCGGTCACCAGACGATCTCGGCCATCGCGGTGTGCAGACCGGAGCCGACCCCCATGCACAGCACGCGGTCCCCCGTGCGCAGCGAGTCGCCCTGCTCGGCCAGCGTCATGGGCAGCGCGGCCGGGCCGACGTTGCCCCAGCGCGGGAAGGTCGTCGGCACCTTGGCCGCATCCAGCCCGAGCGCCTCGACGATCGACCGGGTGTGCACCGAGGAGACCTGGTGGGTGACGATGCGGTCGACGTCCGCCCAGCCCCACTCGGGCTGCGCCTCGTTCCACGCGTCGACGACCAGCTCCAGGCCCCCCGCCAGCAGGCCGCTCGGGTCCGTCCTCATCCCGTCGACGCCCCCGACGCAGAGCTCGTGGTGCTGCGTGGCCGACCGCGCCACGCCGCCGACCAGCCGGTGCGCCCCGGGGTGCAGGTGCGCGGGACCGAGCACAGCCGCGGCGGCGCCCGCACCGAGCGTGAGCGTGGCGAACTCCTCCAGGAACGACTCCCGGGTGGTCTCGGGCGAGGTCATCCGCGCGAGGGTCGCCTCCTGCGTGGGGCGCGGGTCCTCGCCGTTGACGATGACCGCGTAGCGGACCTGACCCGAGTCGATCAGCTGTGCCGCGAGCGTCATGCCGTTGACGAAGCCGAGGCACGCGTTGGTCAGGTCGAAGTTGAGCGCGCTCGACGGCAGCGCGAGCCCCGAGTGGATGCGCGACGCGACCGACGGCTCCAGGAACGTCCGGGTCACCGAGGTGTTGATGAGCAGGCCCACGTCGCCCGCGTCGATCCCGGCCTCGGCCAGCGCCTTGGCACCCGCGGCCGTCGCGGCGTCGTCGAAGGTCATCTCGCCGTCCCACCAGCGGCGCTCGTGCACGCCGGCAACGCGCGAGAGCAGGCCACGCGGCAGGCGCAGCCGCTCCAGCGTGGGCGCGAGGCGCTCGTCGAACACTGTCGAGGGCACCACGACCGGCGCCTCGATGCCGACCACGGCAAGGAGCGCGACATCGCGGTGGCGGAACGTCGCGTTGCCTGTCACAGGCTGTCCTCTCGACGGGGGCTGGGGTGGCGGGCACGCACGTGTGCGGTGGTCACGGTCAGAATCGGGCGCGCACCGCCTCGCCGTGCGCGGGGAGGCCTTCGGCGTCCGCGAGCGCAACGATCTTGTCCGCCACCGCGGCGAGCGAGTCGGCGTCGTACTCGATCACCTGCACGGCCCGCAGGAACGAGTGCACGCCGAGGCCGCTGGCGAAGTGCGCGCAGCCCCCGGTGGGAAGCACGTGGTTGGAGCCGGCCATGTAGTCGCCGAGCGAGACCGGGGAGTACGCACCGACGAAGATGGCGCCCGCGCTGGTCACCCGCTCCGCGAGCGCGGCCGCGCCGACCGTCTGGATCTCCAGGTGCTCGGCGCCGTACGCGTTGACCACCTCGAGGCCCTGCTCCAGGTCGTCGACCAGCACGATCGCCGACTGCTCGCCGCGCAGCGCGGTCATCACGCGCTCGCGGTGCTGCGTGGCGTCCACCCGGTCGATCAGCTTGGCCTCCACCGCACCGGCGAGCTCCACCGACGGGGTCACCAGCACGGCCGCAGCGAGCGGGTCGTGCTCGGCCTGCGAGACCAGGTCGGCGGCGACGTGCGTGGCGTCGGCGGTCCCGTCGGCCAGGATCGCGATCTCGGTGGGGCCGGCCTCGGCGTCGATGCCGACGATCCCCCGCACCAGCCGCTTGGCCGCGGCGACGTACACGTTGCCGGGTCCGGTCACGACGTCGACGGGCTCGCAGAGCGTCTCGCCGTCCACGTCGTCGGAGCCTGCCGCGCCGTAGGCGAACATCGCGACCGCCTGGGCGCCGCCCACGGCGTACACCTCGTCGATGTCCAGCAGGGCGCACGTGGCCAGCACGACCGGGTCGGGCAGGCCGCCCTGGTCCTTCTGCGGCGGCGACGCCACGGCGAGCGAGACCACCCCGGCGGCCTGCGCGGCGACGACGTTCATCACCACCGACGACGGGTAGACAGCGAGCCCACCGGGCACGTACAGCCCCACGCGCCGGACGGGGACCCAGCGCTGGCGCACCTGGGCGCCGGGCGCCAGCTCGACCGTGAAGTCGGCGGGCCGCTGGGCGCCGTGCACCTGGCGGACGCGCCGGATGGTCTCCTCGAGCGCCGCCCGCACGTCGGGATCGAGCACCCCGACCGAGGCGGCGATCGTCTCGACCGGGACGCGCAGGTGCACCGGGCGCACGCCGTCGAACCGCTCGGCGAGGTCTCGCAGCTCGGCCGCCCCCCGCTTGCGGACGTCGGCGAGGATGGGCGCGACGACCGCGGCGGCGTGCTCGACGTCGACCTCGGCACGGGGAAGCTCCTCCAGGAGCTCACGGCGCGACAGGGTGCGACCGCGCAGGTCGATCCGGGTGATCACGTTCCCGAGCATAGGACGGACCACTGCCCGTGGCCTGGCCAGGACCACTGGGCGGGCGTGCGCTGCGCCACACGGGCGCGCAGCACGGCAGACTGCTGCCATGACCCAGGTGCCCATCTCCGACGACTCGATCCGGCTCGGCCAGTTCCTCAAGCTCGCGGACCTCGCCGACTCCGGCGCGCACGCCCGCGCCCTGCTGGAGGACGGCGCCGTGACCGTGAACGGCGAGGACGAGACGCGGCGCGGCCGCCAGCTGGTGCGCGGCGACGTGGTCGAGGTGGACCTGCCGACCGGCTACAAGGAGGCCACGGTCGGCTGACCGGGTCTCACGCCTGCTGGTAGCGCGGCAGCGCGGCGTCGAACAGCTCCTGCCAGGGCCGGACCGGGCGGCCCGCCGCGTGATCGTCCAGCTGGTCGAGCGACGCGTGCCAGCCGCCGCCGTAGCCACGCGCCGCGGACTCGGACAGGTCCAGGTGCTCGAGCACCAGGACCGCGCCGTCGCCGTCCGGACGGATGTCGAGCGCCACGCGCGACTCGTCCTCCCCGGGGAACAGCCAGCCGACGAGCAGGCGGCGGGGCGGGTCGCACTCGAGGACCTCCCCGGCCGCGTTCTCCGGCGAGCCGTCGACGTCCTCGCCCATCCGCAGCTCGTACCGGCCGCCCACCCGGAGGTCGCCGTAGACCGGCCCGAGCCAGCGGGCGAGCCGCTCAGGCTCGGTCACGCTGGACCAGAGTTCCTCGGGCGTCGTCGGGTAGCGCCGCTCGAAACGGACCGTCGTCCCGGTCGCGGACGGCCGGAGCACTCCCCACACGTCAGTCGTCATCTCGTCTCCTCCGCCCGCGGGCGATCTCGGTCTCCAGTGCATCCAGGTGCCCGTCCCAGAACCGCCGGACCCGGTGCGCCCAGCGCTCGACCTCGTCGAGCGCCTCCGGCCGCACCGAGTAGAGCCGGACCGCACCACGCGGCTCCGAGTCGACGACCCCGGCCTCGCGCAGCACCCGCAGGTGCCGCGACGCCGCCGGCTGGCTGATGCCGAACTCGGCACCGACGGCCGTCGCCAGCTGCCCCGCGCTGCGCTCACCGTCGGCGAGGAGCTCGACGAGCCGTCGTCGCACGGGATCCCCCAACACGTCCATGACCTGCACAGCGCACATATTTCCACGCAGGGTTATATAACGCAAGGAGCATATAGGTAGGCTCACGGGGTGATCGACCTGACCCGCCTTCCCGACGACCTGCCGGTGCCCCTGGACGACGGCGCGGCGGACCATCTCGTCGGGGCCGAGATGCCGGCGATCGCCCTGACCGCCACCGACGGATCCGCGATCGACCTCGACCGGCTCGGTCCCGGGCGCACGATCCTGTACGCGTACCCGCTGACCGGCGGACCGCACGCGCAGCTGCCCGACGACTGGGACGCCATCCCCGGCGCCCGCGGCTGCACCGCGGAGGCGTGCGCGTTCCGCGACCACCACGCCGACCTGCTCGCGGCCGGCGCGTCGGCCGTGTTCGGCCTGTCGACGCAGGACCCGGACTACCAGCGCGAGGCCGTCGAGCGGCTCCACCTGCCGTTCGCGATGCTCAGCGACGACGCGTTCGCCCTGACGGGAGCGCTCCGGTTGCCCACCTTCGACGTCGACGGCCGGACGCTCCTGCGCCGGCTCACGATGGTCGTGCGTGACGGGATCGTCGAGAAGGTCTTCTACCCGGTGTTCCCGCCCGACCGCCACGCGTCGCAGGTGCTCGCGTGGCTGGTCAGGACGCCAGGCAGCTAGGCCCGAGCAGCGCCTTGAGGTCCCCGAACAGGGAGGGCGACCGCTCCACGCGCAGCCCGTGGTCGAGCCGCATGACGGTGGCACGACCGGGGCTGGTGAGTCGCAGGTGCACCTCGGTGACGCCCGGGTGGGTGGCGAGCACCTCGCGGAGCCGCTCGACCACCGGTGGCGTGCACCGGGAGACCGCCATCGAGACCACCACGGGGGCGTCGGCCGCCTGCGACACGTCGGGCAGCGACACCTCCATGGCCTGGAGCTGCATGGTCTCGTCGCGGCGTCGCACCCGTCCGCGGATCACGACGACCGCGTCCTCGGCCAGGGCCGTGGAGTACGCCAGGTAGGTCTCGCCGAAGAACATGATCTCGACCGAGGCCTCCATGTCCTCGATGGTGACCGCGGCCCACGGGTTGCCCTGCTTCGACATCTTGCGCTGGAGCGACGTGATGAGGCCGGCGACGACGACCGTGGAGCCGTCCGGCCGCTGCTCGTCCTGCAACAGCGTCGCGATCGACACGTCCGCCGCGGCGGCGAGCACGTGCTCGAGTCCCGACAGCGGGTGGTCCGACACGTACAGGCCGAGCATCTCCCGCTCGAACGCCAGCCGCTGCTTCTTGTCCCAGTCCGGCAGGTCCGGCACGACGACCGCGAAGCCCTGCGCCCCGTCGTCCCCGCCCATCAGGTCAGCGAACAGGTCGAACTGCCCCTCGGCCTCCTTGCGCTTCACGCCGATGACCGAGTCGACCGCCTGCTCGTGCACCAGCAGCAGCGCGCGTCGCGCGTGCCCGAGCGAGTCGAACGCCCCGGCCTTGATGAGCGACTCGATGGTCCGCTTGTTGCAGACCACCGCGGGCACCTTGTCGAGGAAGTCGGTGAAGGACGTGAACGCGCCCTTCGCCTCCCGCGCCCGCACGATCGCGTCCACCACGTTGGCGCCGACGTTGCGGATCGCGGTCAGGCCGAACCGGATGTCCTTGCCGACCGCCGTGAAGTTGGCGGAGGACGAGTTCACGTCCGGCGCGAGCACCGTGATGCCCATGTGCCGGCACTCGCCCAGGTAGAGCGCGGACTTGTCCTTGTCGTCGCGCACGCTGGTGAGCAGCCCGGCCATGTACTCGGTCGGGTAGTTGGCCTTGAGGTAGGCGGTCCAGTAGGAGATGACGCCGTACGCGGCGGAGTGCGCCTTGTTGAACGCGTACCCGGCGAAGGGCACCAGCACGTCCCAGACGGCCGTGATGGCGGCGTCCGAGTAGCCGCGCTCGCGCATGCCGGCCTGGAACGGCACGAACTCCTTGTCCAGGACCTCTTTCTTCTTCTTGCCCATCGCGCGCCGCAGCAGGTCGGCCTGACCGAGCGTGTAGCCGGCCAGCTTCTGCGCGGCGCGCTGCACCTGCTCCTGGTAGACGATCAGCCCGTGGGTGATGCCCACGATCTCCTCGAGCGGCGCCTCGAGCTCGGGGTGGATGGGCTCGACCTTCTGCAGGCCGTTCTTGCGCAGCGCGTAGTTGATGTGGGACTGCATCCCCATCGGGCCCGGGCGGTACAGCGCGATGACGGCGGAGATGTCCTCGAAGCTGTCGGGGCGCATCTGGCGCAGCAGAGACCGCATCGGCCCGCCGTCGAGCTGGAACACCCCCAGCGTGTCTCCGCGACCGAGCAGCTCGTACGTCGCCGGGTCGTCGAGCGGCACCTCCTCGATCTTGATGGCGGCCTTGCCGTTCATCTCGATGTTCTCGAGGGCGTCGTCGAGGATCGTGAGGTTGCGCAGGCCGAGGAAGTCCATCTTGATCAGGCCCAGGGCCTCGGACCCCGGCTGGTCGAACTGCGTGATGATCGCGCCGTCCTGCGGGCGTCGCATGATCGGGACGATGTCCACCAGGGGCTCGCTCGACATGATGACGCCGGCCGCGTGCACACCCCACTGGCGCTTGAGGTTCTCCAGCCCGCGCGCCGTCTCCAGCACCCGCTGCGCCTCGGGGTCGGCCTGCACCACCTGGCGGAACTCGTCGGCCTCCGCGTACCGGGAGTCCTGCGGGTTGTAGATGCCGGACAGGGTGATGTCCTTGCCCATCACCGCGGGCGGCATCGCCTTGGTGAGCTTCTCCCCCATCGCGAACGGGAACCCGAGGACGCGCGACGCGTCCTTGAGGGCCTGCTTGGCCTTGATGGTGCCGTACGTGACGATCTGGGCGACCCTGTCCTCGCCGTACTTGTCCGTCACGTACCGGATGACCTCGCCGCGCCGACGCTCGTCGAAGTCGACGTCGACGTCGGGCCAGGAGACGCGCTCCGGGTTGAGGAACCGCTCGAAGATCAGGCCGTGCTCCAGCGGGTCGAGCTCCGTGATCCCCATCGCGTACGACGCCATCGAGCCGGCCGCCGACCCTCGTCCCGGACCGACGCGGATGCCCTGGTCCTTGGCCCAGTTGATGAAGTCGGCGACCACCAGGAAGTACCCGGAGAACCCGAGCTGGGTGATGACGCCGGTCTCGTACTCGGCCTGCGTGCGGACGTCCGACGGGATCGTCCCGTGGTACCGCTTCTGCAGGCCGGTCTCGACCTCCTTGATGAACCAGGAGTCCTCGCTCTCCCCGACCGGGACGGGGAAGTTGGGCATGAAGTTGGCGTCGGTGTTGAACTCCACCTCGCACTGCTCCGCGATGAGCACGGTGTTGTCGCACGCCTCGGGGATCTCCGACCACGTGCGCCGCATCTCCTCGGCCGACTTCACGTAGAACTGGTCGGTGTCGAACTTGAACCGGTCGGGGTCGGCCAGCGTCGAGCCGGACTGGACGCACAGCAGCACCTCGTGCGCGTGGCTGTCCTCGTGCTTGGTGTAGTGCAGGTCGTTCGTCGCGACGACGGGCGCCCCGATTACCTCCGCCAGCCGGCGCAGGTCCTTGATCACCCGGTTCTCGATCTCGAGCCCGTGGTCCATCAGCTCGACGTAGAAGCTGTCGCGCCCGAAGATGTCCTGGAGCTCGCCCGCAGCGCGCACGGCCTCGTCGAACTGGCCCAGGCGGAGACGCACCTGCACCTCGCCCGACGGGCAGCCCGTGGTGGCGATCAGGCCGTCGCTGTACGTGGTCAGCAGCTCGCGGTCCATGCGTGGCCACTTGCCCATCTGGCCCTCGAGCGACGCCAGGGACGACATCCGGAACAGGTTGTGCATGCCCTTGGTCGACTTGGCCAGCAGCGTCATGTGCGTGTACGCGCCGCGGGCGGAGACGTCGTCGGACGCCTGGTGCGCCTCGCCCCAGCGCACCCGGTTCTGGTCGAACCGGCTGGTGCCCGGGGTGACGTAGGCCTCGACGCCGATGATCGGCTTGATCCCGTGGTTCTTGGCCTTCTGCCAGAAGTCGAACGCCCCGAACAGGTAGCCGTGGTCCGTGATGGCCATCGAGGTCTGACCGAGGCGGGTCGCCTCCGTGAACAGGTCGTCCAGGCGCGCCGCGCCGTCGAGCATCGAGTACTCGGTGTGCACGTGGAGGTGGACGAAGTCGGAGCCCCCAGCTGATGCCATGCGGGCGATCCTACGTCGAGCCACCCACACTCCTGAGCCGCCACCGAGCCGTGTCGGCGGCCGCACGGCGTGTCGCGACGCGCCTACGCCGGAGCCGTCACGACCTTCACCGCGTCGCGGTGCCAGATGGCCTCGTCCAGGTACCGCTCGGGCCGCGCGACGTAGCCGAGCCGGGCGTAGAACCCGAGCGCCTGCTCCTGCGCGCTGAGCTCGACGGACACCGTCCGGACCCCGTCCTCGACGACGCCGAACCGCTCCAGCGCCTCGGCCTCGAGCACCGTCATGAGCTGGGCCCCCACCCCCCGGCCGCGGGCTGCGGCGCTCACCGCGACCCGCCCGACGTGTGCAGGCTCACCCTCGTGGTGCGGCGGCAGCAGCCGGGCGGTGCCCAGGGCCGTGCCGTCGTCGTCCACGGCGAGGACGTGCAGGGTGCCGCGGTCGTCGTCGAGCGCGTCCATCTCGCGCTCCGCCGCCACGTCCTGCTCCTGCACGAACACGGCCATGCGGATCGCCGTCATCGCGGCGCGCTGCTCGGGCGTCTGCACGGGGACGACCGAGATCACGCGTACCCGTCCTGCAGGACGGCCAGCGAGCGGGCGAGGTCCTCGGGGTACTCGCTGGACAGCTCCAGCCACTCGCCCGAGGTCGGGTGGTGGAACCCGAGCCGCATGGCGTGCAGCCACTGCCGCGTCAGGCCCACGCGTGCAGCCAGCGACGGGTCCGCACCGTACGTGAGGTCGCCGACGCACGGGTGCCGGGTGGCCGAGAAGTGCACGCGGATCTGGTGCGTCCGCCCGGTCTCCAGGTGGATCTCCACCAGCGACGCGGCGGGCAGCATCTCGAGCACCTCGTAGTGCGTGATCGACGGCTTGCCGTCCGCCACCACGGCGAACTTCCAGTCGGAGCTGGGGTGGCGGCCGATCGGGGCGTCGATGGTGCCGGTGGTCGGCTCCGGGTGACCCTGCACGAGCGCGTGGTAGACCTTCTCGACCGTGCGGTCCTTGAACGCCCGCTTGAGCACCGTGTAGGCGTGCTCGCTCTTGGCGACGACCATCAGCCCGGACGTGCCGGCGTCGAGCCGGTGCACGATCCCCTGCCGCTCGGCCGCTCCGGACGTTGAGATCCGGTACCCGACGGCCACCAGGGCGCCGACGACGGTCGGGCCGGTCCAGCCGGGCGACGGGTGCGCGGCGACGCCGACAGGCTTGTCGATGACCACCAGGTCGTCGTCGTCATAGACGATCCGCATGCCGGGCACGGGCTCGGCGACGACCTCGATGGTGGAGGCCGGCACCACGTCCGGGATCGCGACCTCGAGCCAGCCGCCCGCGGACAGCCGGTCGGACTTGCCCAGCTCCTTGCCGTCCAGGAGCACGCCGCCGGCCTCGGCGATCTCGGCCGCGCGGGTGCGCGAGAGCCCGAGCAGCCGGGCCAGCGCCGCATCCACCCGCTCCCCGACGAGCCCGTCGGGCACCGGCATCGCGCGCGTGTCAGGCATTCTGCTCGGTCGTGCTCGTGGTGGTCGCAGTCTCGTCGTCCGCGTCCGCGTCCGCGTCGAGGGTCTCCCGCGAGTCGCGTGTGCCGTCGATGTGGATGCCCAGCGCGGCGAGGATCACCACCAGCACGGCGGCCACGACGATCGCGATGTCCGCGACGTTGCCGACGAACCAGTCGGCGTAGGCGATGAAGTCGACCACCTCACCCTGGGCGAACCCCGGATCGCGGACCAGCCGGTCGACCAGGTTGCCGAGCGCACCGCCCAGCAGCAGACCCAGCGCGACCGCCCAGGCGCGGGACCCGATCCGTCGGCTCGCGCGCACCACGATCACGACGACCACCGTCGCCACGATGGTGAGCACCCAGGTCATCCCGGTCGCGATCGACAGCGCCGCGCCCGAGTTGAACACCAGCTGGAGGCCGAGCAGGTTCCCCACCAGCTCCCGACGCTCGCCCTCGACCAGCGAGGCCAGCGCCCACGCCTTCGACAGCTGGTCGAGGACCAGGACAGCACCCGAGATCGAGACGAGGGTGATCAGCAGAGCGCGTCGCCGCGGACTGGTCGAGGGCGCGTCGGGCTGGTCGTCCGTCGTGGTGGGCACCGCAGGAGTCTACGTGCGCGTCAGCGACGCTCTTCGCGCTGCTTGCACTCGACGCACAGCGTGGCCCGGGGGAACGCCTGGAGCCGCGCCTTGCCGACGGCCTTGCCGCAGGACTCGCACGTGGCGAACGTGCCCGCCGCGATGCGCGCCAGGGAGCGGGTGGTCTGCGCGAGCAGGTCCCGCGTGTTGTTCACGAGCGTGAGCTCCTGCTCGCGCTCCAGCGCGGACGAGCCCGAGTCGGCCTGGTCGTCGCCCGCCCCGTCGCCCGAGTTGCGCAGCAGGTCCGACAGCTCGGCGTCCGCGGCCGCCAGCTCGCTCGTCAGCCGGTCGATGTCGCTGGTGAGCTCTTCCGCGACGTCCTTGACCTCACGCGCGGTCCACGGCTTCTCGCCGTCACGTACCGGGAAGTGCTTGACCAGCTTGGCCAGTTCCTTGGTGTCCGTGCTGACGTCAACCGCGCTGAGCGCATCGTTGATGGCCACGAGCGGGCCCCCCTGTCCTCGAAGTCACGCGACTGTATGCGGGCACAGGCAGGGACACAACACGCCACGCCGGGTGAAACCCGGCGTGGCGTGCGTGTACGACATACCCGACCTGTGGTGATGCGGGTGTCCGGCGGGTGGTCGCCGGACGTCGTCAGAGGTTCTGGCCGTCTCCGACCGGCTGCGGCTGACCCGACCGCGGGGGCAACGCATTGCCCCGGTTGTCGAGGTCGCCGAGCAGGTTCTCGAGGTAGCTCTTCAGTCGTGTGCGGTAGTCCCGCTCGAACACGCGCAGCTCGTCGATCTTGCGCTCCAGGAGCGAACGCTCCTGCTCGAGCTGACCGAGCGTGCGCTGCGACGTCTCCTCGGCCTCACGCACGATGCGGTTGGCCTGGCTCTTGGCCTCACCCACGAGACGGTCGGACTCCTCCTGGCCGCTGCGCACGTAGTCGTCGTGCAGCTTCTGTGCCAGGGCGAGCATCCCCGTGGCGGACTCCGGCTCGCTCGTGCGCGGTCCGCTCTGGACCGGCGCGACGATCGGCGCGGGCTGCGCAACGGGAGCCGCGATCACCGGGGCGGGTGCCACGACCGGTTCGGGCGTCGGCTCCGGCTTGGGCGCCGGCGCGGCCTGCTGCGACCCGGCACGGCTCAGCTCGGCGATCCGGCGCTCGGCCGCCGCCAGCTTCGTCTTCAGGTCGTCGTTCTCACCCTGCAGGTCGCGCAGCGTGTTGACGACCTCGTCCAGGAAGTCGTCGACCTCGTCCTGGTCGTAGCCCTCGCGGAACTTCGTGGCCTGGAACTTCTTGTTCAAGACCTCGTCTGCAGTCAGCAGAGCCATCGTCATCACCTCAGTCGGTAGTGCTCGGTCGGGCCGGCGGCAGTCCACCGACCGCCTCGGGCCACGGTATCGGAGAATGCGGTGCGCGCACGTCCCCGCGACACGCCCATGGACAGGTGGAGCGTGCGGTCAGATGCGGCCGAGGATGGACATGAGGATCGAGCAGCCCAGCACGAGGACCAGGAACGCGAGGTCCAGGCGCACGGATCCGATGGTGAGCGGCGGCAGGATCCGCCGCAACGCCTTGAGCGGAGGATCGGTGACCGTGTACGTCGCCTCCGCGATCACCAGGGCGATCCCCGAGGGGTGCCAGTCCCGGGCGAAGAACTGCACCCAGTCCAGCACCAGCCGGATCAGGAGCAGCAGGAAGAACGCGAGGACGACGTAGAACAGCAGTGCGGCGACGAGTTGCACGCGTCAGCTCTGGTTGTAGAAGCCCGCGCGCGTCGGCGGCTCGGCGACCGGGCCGGCAGCCTCCCCGGCGACCTCGACGTGCGCCGGCGAGAGCAGGAAGACCTTGCTGGTCACCCGCTCGATCGCGCCGTGCAGCCCGAAGATCAGACCTGCGGAGAAGTCGACGAGACGCTTGGCGTCGGCGTCGTCCATGTCCGTGAGGTTCATGATGACCGGGGTGCCCTCGCGGAACGCCTCGCCGATCTTGCGCGCGTCGTTGTACGAGCGCGGGTGGATCGTCGTGATGCGACGGAGCTCACCGGCGGGTGCGGGGGCGTGCTGCGTCGCCTGCGTGGGCAGCGACGTGCGCGTCGGCCGGTGCAACGGCGTGACCTGGGCCTCGTACTCCTGCGGCACCGCGACCTCCTGGTCGTCGAACTCCTCGAGGTACTCCTCGTGCTCCGACCGGTCGTCGGCCAGGCCGAGGTACAGCATCGTCTTGCGCAGCGCTCCGGCCATCGCGTTGGCTCCCTCCCCGGATCTCTCCGGACCACCCCGGAGCCCCTGCCGGTCCTGTCGGCGACGGTGGGCTCCCTCTGCCGGTCACGCTAGCAACGCGGGCGTTCCCGGCACGGCGCGACACGCCCGACAACCTCGGCGGCCGTGCCTCACGGGCGCAGCCCGACGACCCCCGCGAACCGACCCGTGCGCGGCGAGCGCCGGTAGGAGAAGAGCGCGGGGTCCTTCCACGTGTCGCGCGACAGGGTCGTCACGTGGACCACGCCGCTGCGGCGCAGCACCGCGACGACCCCGGCGGGCAGGTCGAGCGCAGGCGTCCCCCAGCCCGTCGTCGCCCGCGTCTCCGGGACGACGGCGGCCACCTCGTCACGCAGAGCGGCCGGCACCTCGTACGACTCCCCCGCGATCGACGGCCCGACAGCGGCCCGGATCCGGTCCGCCGTTGCACCCTGGGTGAGCATCGCGGCGATCGCCGCCTCCACGATGCCGGCCACCAGCCCTCGCCGACCCGCGTGCACGGCGGCCACCACGCCCGCGGAGGGGTCGGCCAGCAGCACGGGCACGCAGTCGGCGACAAGGACCGCGACGGCGACCGACGGGTCCACCGACACCAGGGCGTCGTACTCGCCCACCGAGATGACGCCGGCCGTCGGCGGCTCGGACAGGACGACGATCCCCGTGCCGTGCACCTGCGTGGCGTACGCGACGGGCACGCCCGCCCACCGCTCCAGACGCGCGCGGTTGCGTGCCACGTCGGAGGACTCGTCGCCCACCTGGTAGCTGAGGTTCAGGGCGTCGTAGGGCGGGCGGCTGACCCCACCCCCGCGCGTGCTGAAACCGGCCAGGACGCCAGCCCCGAGATCGACCTCCACGACGGGCGGGAGGTCGCTCCCGGGCTGCGATCCGCTCACCGCCCGGCTACTTGAGGAAGTCGGGCACGTCCAGCTCGTCGCGGTCTCGCCGGGAGGCGTCCTCGGTGAAGATCCGCGGCACCTCCAGCGCTCCCGTGATCGGCGTCGGCTCCGCCTCCGTGGACAGGAAGGCCGGGACGTCGGGCTGGGCCGGTGCGGCCGAACGGTTCTGGCCGTAGGCGCCGACGGGGACCAGCTGCTCCTCGGGGTCGAGCACCGGGCGCGGCGTGGGGACCTGCGACGCGACCGCGGGCACCTGGCGCGCCGAGTTGCCGCTGACCTGGCCGAGCGCGCGGGAGTCGCGACGGATCGTGGGCGACCCGGAGTCGAACCCGGCGGCGATGACCGTCACCCGGACCTCGTCGCCGAGGGCGTCGTCGATCACGGCACCGAAGATGATGTTGGCCTCGGGGTGCGCCGCTTCCTGGACCAGGCGCGCGGCCTCGTTGATCTCGAAGAGCCCGAGGTCGGAGCCGCCCTGGATGGACAGCAGCACGCCGTGGGCGCCGTCGATGCTGGCCTCGAGCAGCGGCGAGGAGATCGCCATCTCGGCGGCCTGCACCGCGCGGTCGTCTCCGCGGGCGAAGCCGATGCCCATGAGCGCCGAACCGGCACCCTGCATGACGGACTTCACGTCGGCGAAGTCGAGGTTGATCAGGCCCGGCGTGGTGATCAGGTCCGTGATGCCCTGGACACCGGAGAGCAGCACCTGGTCCGCGGAGTGGAAGGCGTCCAGGACCGACACCGAGCGGTCGGAGATCTGGAGCAGCCGGTCGTTGGGGATGACGATGAGCGTGTCGACCTCGGCGCGCAGCGCCTCGATGCCCGAGTCGGCCTGGACCGACCGGCGGCGGCCCTCGAAGGTGAACGGGCGCGTGACGACGCCGATGGTCAGGGCACCCAGCGAGCGCGCGATCCGCGCGACGACCGGCGCGCCACCGGTACCGGTGCCACCGCCCTCGCCCGCGGTGACGAACACCATGTCGGCGCCCCGCAGGACGTCCTCGATCTCGTCCTTGTGGTCCTCGGCGGCCTTCTTGCCGACCTCGGGGTCCGCGCCGGCACCGAGGCCGCGCGTCAGCTCACGGCCGACGTCGAGCTTGACGTCCGCGTCCGACATCAGCAGCGCCTGGGCGTCCGTGTTGACGGCGATGAACTCGACACCCTTGAGGCCGACCTCGATCATGCGGTTCACGGCGTTGACGCCGCCGCCGCCGATGCCGACGACCTTGATGACCGCCAGGTAGTTCTGCGGAGCTGCCACGGTGGGTGCCTCTCGTTCTGTGCCGGTCGCGGCCTTGGGCCACGTGGTCCGTCCGCGGCCCGCACGCGGCGGGACAGGGTCGGGGTGGAACCTTCACCCTCTAGTTGAGGGTTATAGTTATGTCAGGTGTGCTGTCAGTGCGTGACGCTAGGTCCCGTCCGGACCTCGAGCAACGACCGCGCCGCGCGTGTCGGGAGTTGGTCGAGAAACTCGCCCGCTCGCGTCACTTGGTGATGGGCAGGCGCGGTGCGGACACGTCGATGACGGTCGCGCCGGCGGCGGCAGGCGACGCCCGCAGCGCCGACAGCACCGCGATCTTGAGCGGAGTCTCGCTCGCGCTCCCCCAGTCGACCCGGACGCCGTCGCGCAGGCTCATGGTCACGGTGTCCTGGGTCCGCGCCGACACGCCACCCACCTGGGCGAGCAGCTCGACCGGCAGCCGCTGGAGCACGCTGAGCACCGCGGTGAGCGTGCGCTTGTCCCCCACCGGCACGTCCACCACCGGCAGACCCTCCGGTGCGGCATCGACCCGGCCCACCTGGACGCCGTCCATGTCGAGCAGTGCGAACCCCGGTGCGCCGTGGGTCGCGGCACTCGACTGCTCCGGCACCGCCGCGACGGGCTCGCGGGCCACGAGCACCACCACGAGGCCGTGCGGCCACGACCTGGTGACGCGTGCCTCCCGCACCCCAGGCACGTCGAGCACCTGGTCGCGCAGCCGCACCGTGTCCAGGCGAGGCAGCGGGGTGCTCGCGTGGGCGTCGATCACGCCGCGCACCTGGTCGACGGCGACCACGGTCCCGGCCCCCTCGACCACCACCTGCGCCGGCTCGAGCGCGAGCACCGGGGAGAGGAGCAGGAGCCAGCCGAGCGAGCCGACCGCGAGCACCGAGCCGGCCACCAGCAGCACCTGCCGGCGCGCGAGGTTGCGGCGAGCACGGGAGCGCTCGGCGAACCGGGCGACCGAGCTGGTGGACACCACGGGCGGCGCCACGGGGCCGGCGTAGCGGCGGGCTCCCCCGGCGCTGTAGGTGGTGACCGCGCGCCCGAACGACGGGTCGTCCTGCGGGGCCGGCGGGGTGGGTCTCGGGGCGGCCGTCGGCTTCTGGGCGGTCGTCGGCTTCGGTGCCGTCGTCGGCTTCGGCCGCGCCGTCGCCGGGCGCGGGGCGGGCGGTCGGCCCGGCGCGGGGTCGCGCGGAGCCGTCGGTCGGGACGGGCTCATCCGCCGGCTCGCGCGGTGAGCACGTCGAGCACGACCGGCACCAGCAGCGTGACGTCCCCCGCGCCCACCGTGAGCAGCAGGTCGCCCGGACGCGCGGCCCCGGCGACCGCGCGGGCGGCGTCGTACCGGTCCGGCACGAACGTCGCCTTGCCCGGCGTGGGGACGCGGTCCACGATCAGCGCGCCGGTCACCGACGGGTCCGGGTCCTCGCGGGCGGCGTACACGTCGGTCACGACGACCACGTCGGCCAGGTCGAGCGCCGCGCCGAACTCCGCGGCGAACGTGCGGGTGCGCGAGTACAGGTGCGGCTGGAACAGGGCGAGCACCCGGCCGTCTCCGACCACCGAGCGGGCGCCGCGCAGGAGCGCCGCCACCTCCGTCGGGTGGTGGGAGTAGTCGTCGACCACACGGACGCCGCTGACGGTCCCGCGGTCCTCGAACCGTCGCCCGGTCCCGCGGAACGCCGCGAGCCCGTCCGCGGCGTCCGGCACCCCGAGGCGCCGGGCCGTGGCCCAGGCCGCCGCGGCGTTCAGCGCGTTGTGCGCACCCGGGAAGGCGAGGCGCACCGTGGTGGTGAGCTCGCCGGCGGTGAGCTCGAACGCCCATCGTCCGGCGTCGGCGCGCAGCTCGCCCACGACGACGCCGGCGTCCGGCGACGTGCCGTAGGTGACGACCGAGACGTCGCGCGCCGCGAGCGTCCCCCGCACGCGCTCGACGAGCCGCGCCGCGCCCGGGTCGTCGGCGCAGACCACCAGCGTGCCGCCGGCCCGGATGCGTCCGGCGAACTGGACGAACACGTCCTCGAACGCCTCGGTGGAGCCGTAGTGATCCAGGTGGTCCGGCTCGACGTTGGTGACGACCGCGACCAGCGGCGCGTACGCGAGGAACGAGCCGTCGGACTCGTCGGCCTCCGCCACGAACGCCGCGCCGGCGCCGTCCCGTCCACCGCCCAGCGGTCCGTCGGCGGAGAACACGGTGCCGCCGATCGCGAAGGACGGGTCCGCGCCCGCGTGCAGCAGCGCCGTGGCGATCATCGCGGACGTGGTGGTCTTGCCGTGGGCGCCGGCCACCGCGACCGCGTCCCGGTCGACCATGAGCGACGCGAGCGCCTCGGACCGGTGCAGCACCCTCAGCCCTCGCTCACGGGCGCGGGCGAGCTCCGGGTTGGACTCCCGGACGGCCGACGAGATCACGACGGTGTCGACGTCGTCGACGAGCGAGGCCTCGTGGCCGACGTGCACGTCGACGCCCGCCGCTCGCAGCGCCGGCAGGGCAGGACCGTCGGCGGCATCCGAACCGGAGACGGCCACGCCGCGGGCGGCGAGCAGGGCGGCGATCGCGGACATGCCCGCTCCGCCCACGCCGACGAGGTGCACGCGGCCGAGGTCGGCGGGCCGCAGGACGGCGCTCACGGCAGCTCCGCCTCCACCAGCCGGGCGACGCGGGACGCAGCGTCGCGCACCCCGACCGACGCGGCGGCCAACCCCATCCGCTCCCGCGTCTCCGCGGCGGCGTCCCCGACCAAGAGGACCGGGAGGTGCGTGCGGACCCATGCCGGGTCCAGGTCCTTGTCCTCCACCAGCAGTCCGCCGCCGGCCGCGACCACGGCCGCGGCGTTCAGCCGCTGCTCGCCGTTGCCGATGGGCAGCGGCACGTAGACAGCAGGGATGCCGAGCGCCGCCTGCTCGCACACCGTGCCGGCGCCGGAGCGCCCGATCACCACGTCCGCGACGGCCAGCGCGTGCTGCATCTCGGTCAGGTACTCGCGCACGTGGTACCGCTCGGCGCCGGGCACGCCGACGAGCGCGGCACGCACCGCGTCGGCCTTGCGTGCGCCCGTCAGGTGCAGCACCTGGACGCCCGCCGCCAGCAGGTCCGCCGCGGCACCCGCGACGGCGGTGTTGACGCTCACGGCACCCAGAGAGCCGCCGGACACGAGCAGCGTGGGCAGGTCCGGATCCAGACCGAGCTCGGCGGCGGCCGCGGCGCGGGTCCCCGCCCGGTCCGCCGTCCGCTGCTCGATCAGTCGGGCGATCGGGGCGCGCAGCGGCAGCCCGGTCACCTGGGCCCCGCGCAGCGAGGTGCCGGGGAACGTCACGGCGACCGACCGGGCCCAGCGCGCACCCAGCCGGTTGGCCAGGCCCGCGCGGGCGTTCTGCTCGTGGATGACGACCGGGATCCCCCGCCGACGCGCGGCCAGGTAGGCGGGCGTCGCCACGTAGCCGCCGAAGCCGACGACCACCTGCGCGCCCGACCCGTCGATCGCCGCGCCGGCTGCCCGCACCGCGTCGCGCAGTCGCGCGGGCAGCCGGAACCAGTCGAGCGTCGGGCGGCGCGGCAGCGGCACGCGCGGCACGACCGCGAGCGGCAGACCGTGCTCCGGGACGAGTCGGGACTCGAGACCCTCGGCGGTGCCGAGCACCGTGAGCCGGGCGTTCGGGTGGCGCCGCAGCAGCTCGTCCGCGACGGCGAGCAGCGGGTTGACGTGCCCCGCGGTGCCTCCACCGGCGAGGAGCACCGCGGGAACGGTGGGGGGCGGACGGTGCTCAGCCACGGGACCGCCCGATCACGGCCAGCGACCGGCGGACGACGCCGGGCCGCGCGGCCAGCGCTTCTGCGGCGCCCGGTTCCGAGCGCGCGAAGGCGATGAGCACGCCGAGGGCGGCCATGGTCATGATCAGCGCCGACCCACCGGCGGACACCAGCGGCAGCGGGATGCCGATCACCGGCGCGAGCCCGATGACGACCGCCACGTTGACCAGCGCCTGCCCGATGATCCAGCAGAGGATCGCACCCGTGGTGATCTGCACGAACGGATCGGTGTGCCGGCGGATGACCCGGATCATGGCGAAGGCCAGCAGGCCGAACAGCCCGAGGACCAGCAGCGTGCCGATGAGCCCGAGCTCCTCGCCGAGGATCGCGAAGATGAAGTCGTTATGGGCGGCAGGCAGGTAGGACCACTTCTCGCGGCTCTCCCCCAGACCGAGCCCGCCCCAGCCGCCGCTCGCCAGCCCCCAGCCGCCGTGCAGCGTCTGGTAGCACGACGACGCCGCGTCGCACTCGTCGGACAGCCAGCTCGTGATGCGGGCCGTGCGGTTGTCGCTGGTGACGGTGAGCAGCGCGGTCAGCGCGCCGGCCAGCAGCGCCGCGAAGCCGAACATCCGCATGGACACACCGGCCACGAACAGCGCCCCGGCGACCAGCATGATCAGGACCAGCGCGGTGCCCAGGTCGTGCCCGGCCAGCACGACCAGGATCGCGATCCCGGCGACCGGCACGGCGGGGATCAGCGCGTGCCGCCACTGCCGCAGCAGCGGCAGCTTGCGGGTCAGCACGGCACCGAGCCAGATGGCCAGCGCGAGCTTGATGGTCTCCGACGGCTGCGCGGAGATCCCGCCGACGCACACCCAGTTCTGGTTGCCGCCCGCGCCGCAGCCGAGCGGTGTGAAGACGGTGAGCTGGAAGAGCACCGCGAAGGCCAGCGCGGGCCACGCGATCACCTGGAAGAACCGCACGGGCGCGCGGGACAGCCCGAACAGGATCGGGAGGCCGATGAGCGCGTACTTGGCCTGGTCGAGGAACACCGCGTACGGCGAGTCGCCGTCGTCCAGGGACTCCACGCTCGAGCTCGAGAGCACCATGACCAGCCCGATGACGAGCAGCAGGGCGGTCGCACCGATGAGCACGTAGTAGCTGGTCACCGCGCTGTTCCACTGGCCGAGCAGCGAGCTGCTGGAGGCGCCCGGGTCGCCCGTGCGGCGCACGCTCGGGCGCGGGGTCGTGGCGGTCATGCGTCCCCGCCGAGCGCACGCACGGCTGCGGAGAACTGATCACCCCGTGCGGCGTACGACGTGAACTGGTCCATCGACGCGCAGGCCGGGGCGAGCAGCACCGTGACCGGACCGGCGCCCGCGGACGCGAGGCGCCCGGCCTGGTGCACGGCATGGGTCATCACCGTGCCAGTCTCACCGGCGTCGACCTCGACCACGGGGACCTCGGGTGCGTGTCGGGCGAGCGCCTCGCGCAGCGGGGTGCGGTCGACGCCGATGAGCACCACCGAGCGCAGCCGGTCCCGGCGCGCGACGACGAGCTCGTCGAACTGCGCACCCTTGGCCAGGCCGCCCGCGATCCACACGACGCTGCCGACGGGGAACGCGCCGAGGGCCGCCGAGGCCGCGTGGGCGTTGGTGGCCTTCGAGTCGTCGACGTAGGCCACCCCGTCCACGACGCCGACGGTCGCCAGCCGGTGCGCCCCGGGTCCGTAGGCCCGCAGACCGTCCCGGATCGCCGCCGGGTCGACGTCGTGCGCCAGCGCGAGCGCCGCGGCCGCGAGGGCGTTCGCGACGACGTGCGGCGGGACGGTCCCGTCGGGTCCGGCCAGCTGCACGAGGTCCGCCAGCGTGCCCAGCTCGGCCGCGTGCGTGTGCCGGAGCCGCGCGAACCCGCGGTCGACCAGCACGTCCTCGACCATGCCGACCTGCCCGACGCCCGGGGTGCCCAGCGTGAACCCGACGGCGACGCAGCCGTCGACGACGTCGGCCTCACGGACCAGGTCCTCGGTCGCCGGGTCCGTGAGGTTGTAGATGCACGCGACCTGCGCCCGCTCGAAGACGCGGCCCTTGTCGGCGGTGTACGCGTCCATCGACCCGTGCCAGTCCAGGTGGTCCGGCGCGAGGTTGAGCACGGCGGCAGCCTGCGCGGACATCGAGTGCGTGAAGTGCAGCTGGAAGCTGGACAGCTCCACGGCGAGGACGTCGAGAGACGGGTCGGTGGCGGCGAGCACCACGGGGGTGCCCACGTTGCCGACCGCCAGGGCGTTCTCCCCCGCGGCCCGCAGGATCGACTCGAGCATGCCCACGGTGGTGGTCTTGCCGTTGGTGCCGGTCACGGCGAGCCACGGTGCCGGTCCGCCGCCGGCCGCGCGGTCGACGCGCACGTGCCACGCCAGCTCGACCTCGCTCCACACGGGGACGCCACGCTCGAGCGCGGCCGCGAGCAGCGGGTGGTGCGGCGCCAGCCCCGGCGACGCGACGACGAGGTCCGCGCGGTCCAGCACCGAGCCGGCGAGCAGCTCCGCCGAGCCGATGACGTCGTCGGCGTGGTCGTCGACCGGCACCACCCGGGCGCCGCGGGAGGCCAGCACCTCGACCGCCGCGCGTCCCGAGACCCCGAGCCCGGCGACGACCACCAGGGCGTCCTCCAGCACGAGCTCGGACACCTAGCCGGCCACCCACTCCGCGTAGAAGATGCCCACGCCCAGCGCGACGAACAACCCGGCGATGATCCAGAACCGGATGACGATCGTCACCTCGCCCCAGCCCGAGAGCTCGAAGTGATGGTGCAGGGGTGCCATCTTGAAGACCCGTTTCCCGGTCAGCTTGAAGAAGCCGATCTGGATCACGTCCGACAGGACGATGACCACGAACAGGCCGCCGATGATCGCGGCGAGGATCTCGGTGCGGGACAGGATCGACAGGCCGGCCAGCGCGCCGCCGAGCGCGAGCGAGCCGGTGTCGCCCATGAAGATCTTGGCGGGGCTGGCGTTCCACCACAGGAACCCGAAGCACGCGCCCGTGATGGCCGCGGCGACGACGGCGAGGTCCAGCGGGTCACGCGTCTCGTAGCAGCTCGGCCCGGCGCTCGGGAGGAGCTGGCAGCTCTGGTTGAACTGCCAGACCCCGACGATGACGTACGCGCCGAACACGATGAGGGAGACACCCGTGGCGAGCCCGTCGAGGCCGTCGGTGAGGTTCACGGCGTTGGACCAGGCGGTGATGAGGAAGTTCGCCCAGACGACGAACAGGATCGTTCCGACGGTCACGCCCCAGAACGCGAGGTCCAGGTTGGTGTCGCGGATGAACGAGATGTGCGTGGACGCCGGCGTCCGGAACTTGTCGTTGGGGAACTGGAGCGCCGCCACGGCGAACGCGATGCCGACGACCCCCTGCCCGGCGATCTTCCACCGGGCGCTCAGGCCGAGGCTGCGCTGCCGCGAGATCTTGATGAAGTCGTCGAGGAACCCGACGACGCCGAGGCCGGTCATGAGGAAGAGCACCAGCACGGCCGACGCGCGCGGTGGCGTCCCGGTGGCGATCAGACCACCGACCCAGCCGAGCAGCGTCGCCCCGATGATGACGACGCCACCCATGGTCGGGGTGCCGCGCTTGGTGAAGTGCGCGGTCGGTCCGTCCTGCCGGATGAACTGGCCGTACTGCTTGTGCACCAGGTACCGGATGAACAGGGGCGTGCCCAGCAACGCGATGACCATCGCGAGACCACCGGAGATCAGGACCGCCCTCATCGGGCAGCCCCCTCGACCAGCACGTCGCCCAGCCTCCACAGACCCGCGCCGTACGACGACTTCACGAGCACGACGTCACCGGGACGCAGCTCGCTCTCGAGGAACGCGGTGGCGACCTCCAGGTCGTCCGCGAGCACCACCTCGTCGCCCCACGAGCCCTCGTGGTTGGCGCCGTCGCGGATGGCGCGCGCGCCGTCCCCGACCACGATGGTCAGGCCGATGTTGAGCCGGACGCACAGTCGCCCGATGGCGTCGTGCGCCTCGCGCGCGCCCGGTCCGAGCTCCAGCATCTCGCCCAGCACCGCGATCGAGCGGCGATCCCGGCCGGCCAGCACGGCCAGCGCCTTGAGCGCCGCACGCATCGAGTCGGGGTTGGCGTTGTAGGAGTCGTCGACGATGGTCACGCCGTCGTGGCGCTCGACCACGTGCATCCGGTGCGGGCTGAGGGCGTCCGCGGCGCTCAGGCCCGCGGCGACCTCGTCCAGCTCCAGCCCGACGGCCAGCGCGGCGGCCGCGGCGCCGAGGGCGTTGTGCACGTGGTGCTCGCCGACGAGCCGCAGCGTGACCTGCGCGGTGCTCTCGACCTCGCCGCGTCGCACGAGGGTGAACGTCGCGCGGCCGGAGCGGTCGAGGCGCACGTCGCGGACACCCACCGTGGCCAGCGGGGCCGCACCGAACGTCACGACCTCGCCGGGCGCGAGCGCGGCCATGGCGGACACGCGCGGGTCGTCGGCGTTGAGCACCGCGACGCCGTCGGACACCAGGCCCTGGACGATCTCGGACTTGGCGACGGCGACCGCGTCGATGCCGCCGAAGCCGCCCAGGTGCGCGTGGCCGACGATCAGGACGACCGCCACGTCGGGCGGAGCGATGTCCGTCAGGTACGTGAGGTGGCCCGGTCCGCTGGCGCCCATCTCGAGCACGAGGAACCGGGTGGACTCGTCGGCGCGCAGCACCGTCAGCGGCAGCCCGATCTCGTTGTTGAACGACCGGACCGGCGCGATCGTCGGGCCGACGCTGCCGCACAGCTGCGCGAGCAGGTCCTTGGTGGTGGTCTTGCCGACCGACCCGGTGATGCCGACGACGCGCAGGTCGCTGCCGCCGGGCTCCAGCGCGGCCTCGCGCAGCCGCTCCAGGACCACGCGCGCCAGGTCGCCGAGGGCGCGCTCCACGTCGGCGACGACGACGCTCGGCAGGACCGCACCGCCCGCCCCGACGATGTCGCGCGCAGCCAGGACGAGCGCCGCGCCGCCGGCGACCGCCACGGCGGCGTAGTCGTGGCCGTCGACGTTCTCCCCGGGCAGGGCGACGAACAGACCCCCGGTGACGTCGTCGCGCGAGTCGACGACCACGGGGCCGCTGACGACGAGCGCAGGGTCGGTGGCGGCCGAACCGCGCAGCAGGCCACCGGTCGCGGCCGCGATCTCGGCCGCCGTCAGGGCGATCACGCGTGCTGCTCCTGCCGGCGGGTGCGCGCTGCGAGCAGCACGTCGCGGTCGTTGTACCGGTGGAACACGCCGGCGATCTCCTGGGTCGGCTCGTGGCCCTTGCCCGTGATGATCACGGTGTCCTGCTCGGAGGCGAGGGCGAGGGCGTCGCGGATGGCCTGCGCGCGGCTGGTGGCCTCGTGCACGTCGACCAGGTCCGGCCGCTGCGACCGGACCCCGTCGAGGATGGCGGATCGGATGGCCGCCGGCTCCTCGGAACGGGGGTTCTCGTCGGTGACGACGATCACGTCGGCCAGCCGCGCCGCGATCTCGCCCATGAGCGGGCGCTTGCCCTGGTCGCGGTCGCCGTCCGAGCCGAACACGATCACCAGCCGCCCGGGCGTGATCGGGCGCACGGCCTCGAGCGCCAGGACCAGCGCGTCGGGCGTGTGCGCGTAGTCGACGATCGCGAGCGGGAACCCGTCGCCGCGCTCGATGACCCGCTCCATCCGGCCGGGGATCTCGTGCGCCACGGCCACGGCGGCGATCGCAGCGTCGAGCTCCACGCCGGCCGCGTGCGCGAGCACGATCGCCAGCGCGGCGTTGGAGACGTTGACCCTCCCGGGCAGGGGGCTCGTGGCGTCGTGCTCGGTGCCGTCGGGCCCCCGGAGCGTGAACGACGAGCCCACGCCGTCGAGCCCGATGTCCGCGGCGACGACGGCCCAGTCGGCGTCGGCCCCCTCGGGCTCACCGACGTGCGTGGCCACGGTCTCGACCGGGATCGGCGCCTCGGCGGCGAGCCGGCGGCCCCACTCGTCGTCGACCACGACGACACCCCGGCGCGCCTGACCGGTGGCGAACAGCCGCGACTTGTCGCGGAAGTAGCCCTCCATGTCGCCGTGGAAGTCCAGGTGGTCGCGCTGCAGGTTGGTGAAGCCGACGACGTCGAACGTCAGACCGCCGACCCGCCCGAGCGCGAGCGCGTGCGACGACACCTCCATGGCGAGCGCGGTCGCCCCGCGCTCGACGGCCAGCGCGAGGATCGCCTGCAGCGCCGGCGCCTCGACGGTGGTGCGGGGGCTCTCCACC
Source organism: Cellulomonas humilata (assembly GCF_013359775.1). Lineage (GTDB taxonomy): Bacteria > Actinomycetota > Actinomycetes > Actinomycetales > Cellulomonadaceae > Cellulomonas > Cellulomonas humilata. The sequence continues at coordinate 64,394 of NZ_JABMCI010000062.1, forward strand.
GCGTCCTCGCCGATCCGGAGCTCGACGGTGCCCAGCACGGCCGTGGTGGCGTGCGCCGCACGCAGGGCGGCGTCGAGGAAGTAGGAGGTCGTGGTCTTGCCGTTGGTGCCCGTGACGCCGACCGTGACCAGGCGCTCGGCGGGGGCGTCGTGCGCCCACGCCGCGACGGGACCGGCGAGGGCCCGCGGGTCGGGGGCGACGAGCACGGCGACCCGGTCGGCGAGACCGGCCGCCTCCAGGAGCTCCAGGCCGGCCTGGTCGGTGAGCACCGCGACCGCGCCGGCGTCGACCGCCTGCGCGCCGTACGCGGCGCCGTGCACCTTGAACCCGGGGACCGCGACGAACACGTCGCCCGCCACGACGTCGCCGCTGGCCAGGCTCGCACCGGTCAGGACCGCGTCGTCAGCCAGGGCGAGACCGCGCGCCACCAGGCCGAACGTGCGGGCGAGGTCGGCGACCCGGTGGGCCGCGGGATGCAGGGGGCGCATCCGAGCGGGGGTCGTCATGGGGAGAATCTACCCCGGAAGCCGCTCCCGGCCGCCCGGTTGCGGACCGTCACCACGTCGTCGGGAAGAGCGTGGACGGGGTGCCCGAGGGCGCCACGCCGAGCTCGCTGAGCGTGTAGCCCGCCACGTCGCTGAACACCGGCGCCGCGACGGTGCCGCCGTAGACCGAGGTGCGGGGGTTGTGCAGGATGACCGCGACGGCGATGCGCGGGTCGTCGGCCGGCGCGACGCCGATGAACGACGACGTGATGCCCTGGACCCCGCCCACCCAGTTCTGGGCGGTCCCCGTCTTGCCGGCCACCTGGTACCCGGGGATCTGGGCGTTCGAGCCCGTGCCGTCGTCGACGACGCTCTGCATCATCGTGAGCACGGTCTTCGCGGTCTCGGGCGAGACCACCTGGGTCGACGCGGGCGCCTCCGCCGGCGTGTAGGTGCCGTCCGGCGACGTCCACCCCTTGATGATGTGGGGCTGCACGCGCACCCCGCCGTTCGCGATCGTGGCGAAGACCTGCGTCGCCTGGATCGCCGTCACGGAGACCGCCTGCCCGAACAGCACGGCGAACTTGTCGCGGCGCTGCCAGGAGTCGACCGGGTGCAGGATGCCGTTCGACTCCCCCGGCATCTCGATGCCCGTCTTGGCGCCGAAGCCGAACTTGGACAGGTAGTCGTACCGGGTCTGCACCGGGAGGTTCTGGCCGATCATCACGGTGCCCGTGTTCGACGACTCGGCCAGCACGCCGGTCGTGGTCAGGCGCAGGAGCCCGTGCTCGTGGGAGTCCTTGAACGTCTCGTGACCGTCCGGCGAGTACGTGTACGGCACCTCCCACTGCGAGAGGGGGTCGGCGATCTTGTTGTCGAGGATGGCCGACATCGTGATGACCTTGCCCGTCGAGCCGGGCTCGAACACGTCCGACACCGCGCTGGACAGCGACCCGGAGGCCTCGCCCGGGTGGTTGGGGTCGACCGAGCCCGAGTCGGCGAGCGCATAGATCTCGCCCGTCTTCACGTCCATGACGATGAGCGAGCCCGAGTCCGACCCCGTGGCGGCGACCTGGGCGTCCAGCGCCGACTGCGCCTTCCACTGCACGTCGGACAGGAGGGTGAGCTGCAGCGAGTCGCCCTGCGTGGCGGGCGTGTCCTGCGAGTACCCGCCGGGGATCGCCTGGCCCTTGCGCCCGCTCTCGTACGTCTCGCTGCCGGCCGTGCCGGTCAGCCGCGGGTTCAGCGACGCCTCCAGGCCGGCCAGGCCGACGCCGTTGGAGTTCACGAACCCGATGACGTTCCCCGCGAGCGTGCCGTTCGGGTAGACGCGCTCGGCCACGCGGTCCACGTTGACCCCGCTGAGCCCGAGCTTGCGGACCTCGCGGGCCACCTCCGGCAGCACGCCCTTGCGGATGTACACGAACTGCCGGTTGCCGACGAGGGTGCCGCCGAGCTCGGCGGCGTTCATGTCGAGCAGGGGCGCCAGGATGGCGGCGACGCCGGCCGGCCCCTCGGGGACCGCCGGGTTCACCGACCCCGCGAAGGTCGCGACGAGCCTCTGGTTCACGGAGATGTCGTAGCGCTCCACCGACGTGGCCAGCGGCTTGCCGTCGGCGTCCGTGATCTCGCCGCGGCCGCCGAGCAGGGCGACCGAGATGAGCCGCGAGTTGCGGGCCTGCTCGGCGATCACCGACCCGCGGAGCCCCTGGACGTAGACCAGGCGCCCGCCGAAGACGGCGAGCGCCAGGACCACGAGGACGGTGAGGAAGGCCATGCGACGACGGGAGCCCGGCTGCACCGGTCCGGACGGTGGTCTGCCGCCGCGGGTGCCGGGCGGGACGACCACGGTCCGCGGACCGGCCGGCGGCCGCTGGCGGGGCACCGTCGTGCCCGTGGCGCGGTTGGCCGGCACGGGACGCCGGGTCTGCTCGGTGCGGGCACGCGAGCGCACCGAGCCGACAGGGGCGCGACCCGTCATCCGCCGGCTCCGGCCGGCTCGGGGGCGCCCTGCACGCTGCCGTCCGCGAGCCGCAGCCAGCCGGTGCCGTTGGTGGGCACCATGCCGAGCGCGGTGGCGGCGGCGGCCAGCTGCGTGGGCGAGGCCTTGGCGTCCAGCTCCGCGGTCAGGCCCATCGCGTCCTGGTTCAGCCGGCCCAGCTCGTTGGACAGGTCGTACTTGGCGTACGCGCTCGCCGCCATGGAGGTGTTGAGCAGCAGCGCGGACAGGAGCGCACCGGCGAGGACGGCCATGCAGGCAAGGATGAACGGCACTCGCGTCCTGGCGTGCTCCGGCGCGCGGACGACGCGAAGTCGGGGGGCCGGGGCCGCCTTGGGGCGGGACGGGGTCGGGTAGGCGCGAGCGGTGCTCACTCGGGCAGCGGACTGGGCGCTCATGCTGCCCTCCTTCCGGTCGGACGTGGCGTCAGGTGGTCAGGGGTGGGACGGGTGCGCTCGGCGGCGCGGAGACGGACGGACTGCGACCGGGGGTTGTGCGCCAGCTCGGCCTCGTCGGCCTCCTCGGCGCCACGCGTCACGAGCCGCAGGAACGGTGCGTGCGTCTCCGGCTCGACGGGCAGGTCCGGCGGGGCGCTCGATGTGGCGCCGACCGCGAGGGCACGCTTGACGGCTCGGTCCTCGAGCGAGTGGTAGGACTCCACGACGATCCGGCCGCCGACCGCGAGCGCCTCGATCGACTGCGGGAGCGCGCGCTCCAGCACCTCGATCTCGCCGTTCACCTCGATGCGCAGGGCCTGGAACGTGCGCTTGGCCGGGTTGCCCCCGGTCTTGCGCGTGGCTGCGGGGATGTTCGCCCGGACGATGCTCACCAGCTCGCCGGTCCGCTCGAGCGGGCGCCTGGCGCGCTGGGCGACGATGGCCCGGGCGATGCGCGGCGCGAACCGCTCCTCGCCGTACACCCGCAGGATCCGCGCGAGCTCACGCTCGTCGTAGGTGTTGAGCACGTCGGCCGCCGTCTGCCCGGTCGTCGCGTCCATCCGCATGTCCAGCGGGGCGTCGGCCGAGTAGGAGAAGCCACGCTCACGCTCGTCGAGCTGGAGGGACGAGACGCCGAGGTCCATCAGCACGCCCTGCACCGCGGGGATGCCGAGGTCGTCCAGGACGTCGTTGATCTCGTCGTAGACCGCGTGCACGCCGGTGAACCGGTCGCCGAACGGCGCGAGCCGCCGACCCGCCAGCTCGAGCGCCTGGGTGTCGCGGTCGATGCCGACCACCCGGACGTGCGGGAACGCCCGCAGGACGCCCTCGGTGTGACCGCCCATCCCGAGGGTCGAGTCGACCATCACGGGGCCCGCGACCTCGAAGGCCGGGGCCAGCAGGTCGAGGCAGCGCTGGAGCAGCACCGGGGTGTGCCGGGCGGCCGCGTCGGACGTGTGCTCAGTCATCGCTGCTCCCCTCCCCAGGTGGCACGAATGGTGTGGTCGGGCGGCCCCTCCGCCGTCCGACCAGATCCCCCACCGACCCTCTGCCACCGGGGAAGTGCGGCAGAGATTCGGGAGGAGGTCTCACCGGGCGGCCCGTGGGCCAGGACGTCTAGAAGGGACCGTTCGGGAAGACCTCCTCCGCGGTGTCGGCGTACCCGGCCTCCTGCTCGGCCAGGTACGTCTCCCACGCGGTGAGGTCCCAGATCTCGACCCGGGTGCCGGTGCCGATGACGGCGACGTCGCGCTCGAGCCCCGCGTACTTGCGGAGCATCGGCGGGATGGAGATGCGGCCCTGCTTGTCGGGCAGCTCGTCGCTGGCTCCCGACAGGAAGACGCGCAGGTAGTCGCGGGCCTGCCGGCTGGTCACCGGCGCCTGCCGCAGCTGGTCGTGCATGCGCTGGAACTCCTGCATGGGGAGCAGGAAGAGGCACCGCTCCTGGCCGCGGGTCATGACCAGCCCAGGGGCGAGCTGACCACGGAACTTCGCCGGAAGGATGAGCCGGCCCTTCTCGTCGAGCCGCGGTGTGTACGTCCCGAGAAAGGGCGCGAAGGAGCCGAAGACGCCGGCGGACGACTCATGCGTCACCCCGCCTCCTCCCGGCTCCACACTGCGACTCCTGGTGCGACATCCCCGCCTCACCACGTGCCTCCACGGTACTCCACTTCACTCCACCTGCCACTGGAGAAGTGCATGATTCACCCGATCGGGAAGGCATAAGTGCAGGTCAGCGCGGTGGAGCGAAGTGGAGCGCATCTGCCCGACGGAACACGCACGGGGCGTGTCGGACGGTCACCCACTGCCGCGATTCCGGAGGGATCGGACGAATCACCCGCCGACCGAGGACCTCCGGCGCTGCACCAGGTGGGTGGTGGAGAGAAGTGGGGGTCCGATGGGCGATGAACTGAGGGCGGCCGACCTTTAGGCTCGGACCCAGATCCGCCAAAGGAGGCGTCATGCTGCAGGCCGTCCCGTCCACGAGTGAGCTCGAGGACGTCGTCGACATCACCACGAGGATGCGCACCGCCGTGGAGGGGGTCGTCACCGGCCGCCCGGAGCTGGTGCGCGTCACGGTCGCCGTGCTTCTCGCCGAGGGGCACCTGCTGCTCGAGGACGTCCCGGGGGTCGGCAAGACGACGCTCGCCAAGGCGCTGGCCAAGACCATCGACTGCACCGTCGGCCGGATCCAGTTCACGCCGGACCTGCTGCCGTCGGACCTCACCGGCGTCAACATCTACCGGTCGCAGACCCACGAGTTCGAGTTCCGGCCCGGTCCCGTCTTCGCGCACGTCGTCATCGGCGACGAGATCAACCGCGCCTCGCCCAAGACGCAGTCCGCGCTGCTGGAGTGCATGCAGGAGGCCCAGGCGACGGTCGACGGCCGCACCTACCCCCTGCCCCGACCGTTCCTCGTCGTCGCCACCCAGAACCCCGTCGAGATGGAGGGCACCTACCCGCTGCCCGAGGCGCAGCGCGACCGGTTCATGGCCCGGCTCACGGTCGGCTACCCGAGCATCGAGTCCGAGCTCGACATGCTGGACCTCCAGGAGACGTCGGACCCGCTGGACACCCTGCGTCCGGTCACCGACGCGGCGCAGGTGAAGGCGCTCATCGAGACCACCCGACGGCTGTACGCCGCGCCCGGCATCAAGCGGTACGTCGTGGACCTCGTGACCGCCACCCGCGAGGACCCGGGCCTGCGGCTCGGCGCCTCACCCCGTGCGGCCATCCAGCTGCTGCGGGCCGCCAAGTCCCTGGCCGCCATGGACGGCCGGGACCACGTGCTGCCCGACGACGTCCAGCAGCTCGGCGTGCCCGTCCTCGCGCACCGGCTGCTGCCGAGCACCGAGTCGCGGCTGTCCGGCCGCAGCACGTCCGACATCGTCGCCGACATCCTCGACCGCATCCCGCTCCCCTCGACGGCGGGCACCGCGCGCTCCCGACGCGCGATCGGCTGATGCGTCTTCGGCCCACACCCCGAGGCTGGGCGCTTGCGGGCGCCGGCATCGTCGCGCTCCAGCTGGGTGTCGTGCTCGGGGCGGTCGACCTGGTGCGGTTCGGCACGCTCGCGCTCCTGCTCGTCGTCGCGGCAGCCGTGGGGGTCGGCGCGCTCGACCCCGGCCGCGGCAAGCACCGCCTCACCGTGCAGCGTCGCGCCAGGCCCAACCCCGTGCACGCCGGCGACGAGGCCCAGATCGAGGTCGTCATCGCTGCCACCGACCCCGCGGCGCGCGTGCGGCTCGCCGGGCTGAAGTTCGCCGAGCAGGCGGCCACCGAGCTGTCCGGCGGGCGCCCCCTGCGTGCCCGCGTGGCGCGCGCCCCGCGCCGCGTGACCGTGACGTACGCAGTGCAGGCCGCCCGGCGCGGACGCTGGCCGCTGGGCCCGCTCGTCGTCACCCGGAGCGACCCGTTCGGGGTGGTGCGCACCTCGGCCACCCTCGGCGAGCAGGCCGAGGTGTCGGTGTGGCCGGCAGTGGTGCCGCTCCCCACGCCCAGCGACGTGCTGGTCGGCGAACCCGACCGGGTGGCTCTCGGCGCGCGGAGCCCGTCGACCGACGACGCCTCGCTGCGCGACTACCGCGAGGGCGACGACCTGCGGCGCGTGCACTGGAGCAGCAGCGCCCGCAAGGGTGCTCTGATGGTGCGTTCGGACGAGCGAGCCGGCATGCGACCCGTGTCGGTGCTGCTCGACCTGCCCGCGCGTGCGTCCAGCCTGGAGTGGTCGATCTCCCTGGCCGCGTCGATGTCCCTGGCCATGCTCGACGGGGGCCACCCGGTCAGGCTCGTCAGCGGCCTGCGCGACGACGCCAGCCCCTACCCGCTCGCCTTCGTGCACGACCGCTCCGGCCCGGGCGCGCGGAGCGCGGTGCTGGACCGGACCATCGACCTCGAGGCGCCCCGCACGGCCGCCCAGGGCGAGGCGGAGCTGGTGTCGGCGGCTCACCTGCTGCACACCAGCGACGCCGGCGGGGAGATCGTGCTGGCCGTCCTGGGTCCGCTCGGCGCCTCGGCGCGCGCCGCCCTGGCGCACGTCGCCGACACCGCCCAGGCCTGGGCCGTCGTCCGCGCCGACACCCCGGCGCACCAGGCGGAGGCCGAGCACACCATCAAGGCCCTGCGCCGGGCCGGCTGGCGAGCGTGCCGGGTGACCGTCGGGGAGCCGATCGTCGACTGCTGGCTGCGTCTGCTGGGGTCGGCCCAGTGACCGGGCGCTCGCTCCGCATCCCCCGCGGACCGCGGTCGGCCCTGGGGTCGGCACTCTGCGCGGCCGCCACCTGCGCGAGCCTCTTCGCACTGACCGGCCTGATCCTGCGCGGCGGCTGGCTCGTGGCCACCTGGCTCATCGTGCTCGTGGTCGCCGCGACCGTCATCGGCGTCCGTGCCGTCACGCGGTCCTGGTGGGCACCCACGCTGGCCGGGACGCTCGTCGCCGTCGCCATCGTGCTCGTCCGGTACGGGGCGCCCCCGGGCCGGCTCCAGGTCCTCCCCGACTCCGGGTCGCTGGACCGGACGCTGGCCACCGCGCGCGAGGGTGTCGCGGTCATCAACGCCTCCCTGGTGCCCATGGTCGGCGTCCGTCCCGCCGAGCTTCTCGTGGTCGTCGGCGCGGTCTCGGTCTTTCTGCTGGCCGACCTCGTGGCCATCGGGCTCGGCGCGCCCGCCCTGTCCGGCATCGCGTTCGCCGGCCTCTGGGTGCCCGCGATCATCCTGGGCTTCCCGGCCAGCGGCTGGGCGATCGCGTGGACGGCGTTCTTCTACCTCCTGCTGCTCGCGCTCAGCGCCGCTCCCCCGACCGCCCACAGCGACCGCGCCCGCCGGACGTCCGTGGCGGTGCTCTGCTCGGTCGGGCTCATCGTCGCCACGCTCGTTGCCGGCCCCGCTGTCGCGGCCTTCCCGGGCTGGGCGACCATGAGCATGCCCAGCTTCGGCTCCGGTCCCGTCGGACCGATGTCGCTCAGCGACAACCTCGACCTGCGCGAGAGCCTGGGCTCCCGGTCCGGCCAGGTCGTCCTGCGCTACACCGTCGCACCCGTCGTGACGGACGCCGGGGCGGACCCCGCACCCTCGCCGAGCGCGTCGGACGCGACCAGCGTCTCGGCCAACAGCGTCGGGCCCCTGCGCGCCTTCACCCTCACCACGTTCGACGGCCAGGAGTGGGACCGGTCCGACTCGCTCGAGCTCACCGGCTGGGACGCCTCGACGCTCTTGTCGTCGGACCCGGCAATCCGCGGCACATCCCCCGACGCCGACCGGGGAACGCTCGCCGACGTCCGGATCGAGGTGGCCGCCCTGCGCGAGCGGCGGCTCCCCGTGAGCACCTTCCCGCGCACCGTCGACGTGCGCGGCGGCTGGGAGTACGACCCGGAACGCGACGAGGTCGTCGGCAGGCGCGGCACGTTCGACGGCATGACGTACGCCATGCAGGTCGAGATCCCGTCGCTGACCAAGGAGGACCTGGTCGGTGCGGAGGTCGGCGACCCGGACGACGACGGCGCCTCGCTGGAGGTCCCGCCGACCGCCCACGCGGCGGACGTCGAGGCCCTCGCCCGTGAGATCACCGCGGACGCGGCCACGCCGTACGAGCAGGCCATGGCGCTCCAGACGTACTTCCGGGCGACGACCAACTTCACCTACGACACGCGCGTCGCGCCCTCCCGGTCCGACGACGCCGTCTGGGACTTCCTCCAGTCCACCCGCGGGTACTGCGTGCAGTTCGCCACCTCGATGGCGATGATGGCGCGCTCGCTCGACATCCCCGCGCGCGTCGCGGTGGGCTTCCTGCCCGGCGAGTCGGACCGCAACGGCGGCTACGTCGTGTCCGGGCAGAAGTCGCACGCCTGGCCGGAGCTGTACTTCGAGGGATCCGGCTGGGTGCGGTTCGAGCCGACGCCCGGTGAGCAGACCGGCGCTCCGCCGCGCTGGAGCGACCCGTTCATCGGCATCTCCGCGCCAGACACGATCCCCGACGACCAGGTGCCCGTTCCCCTGCCCGGCGCGACCTCGTCGTCCGCCCCCGGCGGTTCGTCGACGCCGACCGGCGCCGAGGACGACGAGCAGGCGTGGCTCCCCGTGGCGATCACCGTCGCGATCGTGCTCGCCGTGGCGTCGTTCGGCCTCGCCCTCATCCGGCGGCGGACGCGGTTCCGGGCCGACCTGACGCCCGAGCGCGCCTGGCTGCGGGCCCGACGCCGGCTCGGCGCGCGAGGGGTCACGTGGACCGACGCGGACACCCCGCGCACAGTCGTCGCGTCGGTACAGGAGCAGCTGCAGGCGGCGTCAGGCTCGGCGCTGTCCGGGTCCTCGGTCGACGCGCTCGAGTCGCTGGCGCGGACGGTCGAGCAGGATCTCTACGCGCCCGAGCAGCCGTCGGTCGACCCGGAGATCCTGGCCGGGTGGGTGGACGAGCTGATGATCGGGGTCGAGAGCCTGCTCAGCGACCGCCCTCGCCGCGGCGCCGTTCCCAGCGCTCCTCGAGACGGGACATGAGGCTGCTCTTCTGACGAGCCGGCGGCGTTGCCGGCTTCACCTTGCCGTCGCTCTGCACCACTCCTCGCGGACCGGAGCGGTGCCCGGAGCGCTGAGGTGCGGCGAAGGCGAACGCGACGGCGGCGAACATCACGACGAAGCCGATGACGCCGAGCCACGGCAGTCCGTTGGCGGCGCCGAGCACGAGGAGCAGCAGACCGACGGACGCACCAACTCCCGCGATGACGTATCGGCCGAACGGGCGATGCCCGCGCTGAGTCAGCGTGTTCGCAAGCCGCGGATCGTCAGAGGTCAACTGGCGTTCCATCTGCTCGAGCACGCGCTGCTCGTACTCCGAGAGAGGCATCCTGACCCCCGTTGTCAGCTATGTGGACCTGTCGTCCGGTTCAGGATAGATCCGCCGGAACGAAGGTGGTAGTCGAGCGGGAGGATACTCCCCCAGCCTGGGCAGCGCCGGACCTGATCGCGGCCCCACCGAACCTCTCGCGCACCCGGTCCATGGTGAGCTCTGCGTCCCGCCGCGCCTGCACCGGCTCGTCGGAGGCCTCCTCGAGGGTCGGCTGCCGGATGGTGGAGGCGGCGCGGGACAGTCCCTCCACGCGCACCCCGACGAGCCGCACCGGCAGTCCACCCAGGTCGACGCCCGCGAGCAGCTCCCGCACGGCCAGGAACATCTCGCGCCCGACGTCCGTCGGGGTCACCAGGGTGCGCGACCGGGTCAGCGTCCGGAAGTCGGAGGTGCGGATCTTCACGGTGATCGTGCGCGTGACCAGGCCGTTCCTGCGCAGCCGTACCGCGCACCGGTCGGCCAGGTCGCGGGCCTTCTCCTGCACCACCGTGAGGTCGGCGACGTCGGTCAGGAACGTCTCCTCCGCGCCCAAGGACCGTTCCTCGCGGCCGGGACTGACCGGTCGGGGATCCCGGCCCCACGACAGGTCGAACAGGTGCGCACCCGCCACCTTGCCGACCGCGTGCTGCACGGTGGACACGTCGCTGTCCGCCAGCTCGGCGACCGTCCTGATCCCGAAGCGCGCCAGGGCGGCCTCCGTCTTTTCACCCACTCCCCACAGCGCCCCGACGGGCAGCACGCGCAGGAAGTCGACCGTCGCCGCCCGGGGGACGAGGAGCACGCCGTCGGGCTTGGCCTGACCGGACGCGAGCTTGGCGACGAACTTGGTGGATCCGATGCCGACCGAGCAGGTGATCCCGAACTGCTCCTGCACCTGCCGGCGGATCAGCCGGGCGATGATCGTGGGCGGTCCCAGCCGTCTGCGGGCCCCCGCGACGTCGAGGAACGCCTCGTCGACGCTGACCTGCTCGACCAGAGCGGTGATGTCCCCGAGCAGCTGCATCACGCCGGTGGAGACCTCGTGGTACGCGTGGTGGTCGGGGGGCACGACGACCGCCTGCGGGCACTGGCGCAACGCCGTGGCCATGGGCATGGCCGAGTGCACGCCGAACGCCCTGGCCTCGTAGGTCGCCGCCAGGACCACCCCTCGCGTCGCTCCGCCGACGATCACCGGCAGGCCGCGCAGCTGCGGCCGTCGGGCGAGCTCCACCGACGCGAAGAACGCGTCCATGTCGACGTGCAGGATCGAGCAGCCGACCTCCTCGCGCCCCCAGTCGCGCCTGGCGTCGGCCGACCGGGGTCCGCGGCTCATGGCTCTGCCGGGCCGTCGGCCCCGTCGTCCGACGAGCTACGGCCACGCCGAGCACCCGCCGCGGGCGGCACCTCCACGGCGCTCATGACGCCTGCGGGACGCGCATGCGCAGGGTGCGACCGGCGACCGCGTCCACGCCCCCGTGGACCAGGTCCCGCACGGCGTCGACGAAGTCCTCCGCCGCGCACACCGCCTCCTCCGCCCGCTCGGGACCCACCAGCTCGAACCGGCCCGCATCCACGGCCGAGCGCAGCGATGCCGCCTCCGCGAAGTACGTGGACCACGACCCCAGCTCGGGAGCGACCACGCCGAGCATGCTCCACACCGTGCGCGGCGCCCGACGCCCCGACGGGGTGCCCCGGGCGGCGACCACGGCGGCTCCGGCGCGCAGGGCGGCGAGGTGCGCGTGCGAGAGCTGCTCCCACGGCTCGGACGAGAACTGAGCGGCGAGCAGCTCGGCGTCGGCCCGGCGAAGGAGCTCGAGCGCGCGGGCGGGCACCGGTGCTCCCGCGCCCGGCTCGCCGGTCACGTGCTGCTCGAGCTGCTGGTCCATCGCCGTCTCCCTCCGCGTGCGTCGATCCGTCGACCCTCTCAGTATCGAACACCTGTTCGATGCCGTCAAGCCCGGTCCCGGCCCGTAGGTTGGGCACCATGGCCGCCCGCGACCGCTCCGCCCGACGCAGTCCAGCCTCGCACCGACCACCCACACGCTCCGCCGCCCGCGCACCCTGGCCCACCGGCCCCGTCACCGTCCCCACGGGGACGGTCGAGCTGGTCCGCGACCTCGACGACCCGGACGGGGTGACCGTCCTGGTCAACGGCGTGCCCAGCTCGCACCTGGACCTGGTGGACCCGACGCGCCTGGTCTTCGAGTACATGCAGCAGATGGCCGCGGTGATCGAGCGCTTCGGCGATGTCGGCGGCCCGCTCGACGTCGTGCACCTGGGGGCCGCTGGCTGCGCGCTCGCGCGGTCGGTCGACGTCACCCGCCCGGGTTCACGGCAGCTCGCGATCGAGCTCGACACCGTGCTCCCGGAGCTCGTCCGCGGCTGGTTCGACCTGCCCCGCGCACCCGCGCTGCGGATCCGCGCGGGGGACGCGCGCACGGAGCTCGGGCGGCTCGCCGACGCGTCGGCGGACGTCATCGTCCGCGACGTCTTCGCCGGCGACACGACCCCCGACCACGTCCGGACGCAGGAGATGGTCGCGCAGGTGACCCGCGTGCTCCGCCCCGGGGGCCTCTATCTGGTCAACTGCGCGGACCGCCCACCCCTGGCCGGAGCGCGCGCCGAGGTGGCGACCCTGCGCGCCGCGTTCGACGACGTCGCCGTGATCGCCGAACCGGGCCTCCTGCGCGGCCGGGGCTACGGGAACGTCGTCCTCGCCGCGACCGACGACCCGGAGCTGCTGGGGTCCGCACCGCTGGCCCGAGCCGTCCGCAGCCTCCCGGCGCCCGCGCGGCTGCTGCACGGCCCCGAGGTCACCGCGTTCGTGGGCAGCGCCCCGCCCCTGACGGACCCGGTGGCATGACGAAGGGCCGCACCCCGGGGGATGCGGCCCTTCGCACGTCCGATCAGATCGGGCGGACGCTCTCGGCCTGGGGGCCCTTGGCGCCCTGCGTGATCTCGAACTCGACGCGCTGGCCCTCGTCGAGGCTGCGGTAGCCCGAGGAGTCGATCGCGGAGTAGTGGACGAAGACGTCGGCACCGCCGCCGTCCTGGGCGATGAACCCGAAGCCCTTCTCAGCGTTGAACCACTTGACAGCACCCTGTGCCATGTTCGTTTCCTTCTGTCCCACCGGTGACGGCGCTGGCCTTCTGCCTGCGCCGTGCCGCAATGCCTCACGTCCTGCACCGGGTGACCCAGCCACGGGGGCTGGTCGGAACCGACCCCGGGCCGAGGCCCGGATGACGACACCGGTCGAGCGTGCCGGTCAAGCGAGTACGTCACTGCAACGTGTGCATCTTTACATCGGGCCTGGTGGCGGCGCCATGCTTTCGCTCCGTCGGCTCACCCACTTTGACAACGATCTGGTAAAGGCGACGCCTCAGGCCGGACCGCTCTCGTCGCCCTGCTGGGCCAGGAACCGCTCGAACTCCGCCCCCAGCTCGTCCGCCGTGGGCAGGTCTGTGGACCCCGCGAGCAGGCTCGTGCGCCCGATGTTCCGGGTGAACGAGTCGTACTGCTCCTCGAGGGCGTGCACCACCGCGGCGACGTCCTCGGACCCGGTCACCTGCCGGTCGATCTCCTGCATGGCCTCGTCCGCGGCGCCGGTCAGCGACGCCACCCGAAGGTCCAGGCCGGTCGCTCGCTCCACGTTGGTCAGCCCTGCCTGGCTGGCCTGCGGGAACGCCGACTGCGCGAGGTAGTGCGGGACGTGCACCGCGAAGCCGACGGCGTCGTGGCCGGACTGGCCGAGGCGGAGCTCCAGCAGTGCGCTCGCGCTGGCCGGCACCTGCACGGTGCCGAACCACGACGTGTGGTCGGCGACCAGCTCGGGGCGGGTCGCGTGGGCGGTGACCGACAGCGGCCGCGTGTGCGGGATGCCCATCGGGATCCCGTGCAGGCCGACCGTCAGCGGCACGTCGAAGCGCTCGACGATCTGCCGGACCGCGGCGACGTACCGCTCCCACTGGACGTCCGGCTCGACGCCGTGCAGGAGCAGGAACGGGACGCCCGCTGCGTCCTGCACCAGGTCGACCACCAGCTCGGGGTCCGCGTAGGACGCCCACGTGGTCTGGTCGAAGGTCATGACCGGCCTGCGCGACCGGTAGTCCAGCAGCTGGTCGACGTCGAAGGTGGCCAGTCGCGTGGTGGTCAGCTCGTCGACCAGGTGCTCCGCGGCCAGCTGGCCGGCGTTGCCCGCGTCGACGAACCCGCGCACGGCGTGCACGAGCACGGGGCCGGCTCCGTTCACCGACCGCGCCTCGACCTGGGCGGCGACCTCGGGGTCGACGTCGTAGATCTCGCTCGGGTTCAGCATGGGGGTGCGCTCACTTCCGTCCGGGTTACCGGGGACAACGCCCACCCGCCGCGAGTTCTTCCCGGGCGGCCCCGTCCGGCTCAGCGACCGGGCAGCCGCACGACCTCGACGAAGAACTCGTCGATCTGACGCACCACCTCGATGAACCGGTCGAAGTCCACCGGCTTGGTGACGTAGGCGTTGGCGTGCAGCGAGTAGCTGCGGACCACGTCCTCCTCCGCCTCCGAGGTGGTGAGCACGACGACCGGGATGGACCGCAGGTTGGCGTCGGCCTTGAGGGCCTGGAGGACCTCACGGCCGTCCATCTTCGGCAGGTTGAGGTCGAGCAGGACGAGATCGGGCGTCGGGGCGTCGGCGTGCTCGCCCTCCTTGCGCAGGAACTGGAGCGCGCTGACGCCGTCGGAGACCACCGAGAGGCGGTTGCGGAGCTTGTTGTCCTCGAACGCCTCGCGGGTCATGAGCACGTCGCCCGGGTCGTCCTCGACCAGGAGGACGTCGATGATCTTGGTGCTGTTCGGCACGCGGTTGTCTCCTTCAGCTGCTCAGGTCGTCGGCAGCGGGCAGCGTCCAGCGGATGCTGGTCCCCTCGCCGTCCGGCTGCTCGATCCAGATGCGACCGCCGTGGAACTCGACGATCTTCTTGCACAACGAGAGACCGATCCCGGTGCCCTCGTAGACGTCCTTGGCGTGCAGTCGCTGGAAGATGACGAACACCCGTTCCGCGTACTGCGGGTCGATGCCGATGCCGTTGTCCCGACATTCGAGCTCCCAGGATTCTCCCACGCGGCGCGCGCTGACGTGGACGGTGGGAGACCGGGACGGGTCGCGGAACTTGATCGCGTTGCCGACCAGGTTCTGGAACAGCTGGACCAGCAGCGGCTCCTCACCGCGGACGACGGGCAGCTCGTCGTGCGTCACCTGCGCGCCCGACTCCGCGATCGCCTCGCTGAGGTTGTCGACCCCGGCCGCGAGCGCGGAAGCCAGGTCCACGTCGGTGACCTCTCCCCCGACGCGCCCGACGCGGGAGAAGCCCAGCAGGTCCTGGATGAGCTGCTGCATGCGCTTGGCGCCGTCGACCGCGAACGCGATGTACTGGTCGGCGCGCTCGTCCATCTGCCCGCCGTAGCGCTTCTGCAGGAGCTGGGTGAAGCTCGCGATCTTGCGCAGCGGCTCCTGGAGGTCGTGCGAGGCCACGTAGGCGAACTGCTCCAGGTCGCGGTTGGAGCGCCGGAGCTCCTCGGCCTGCTCGGTGAGCAGCTCGTGCGCCAGCGCGATCTCGGACCGGGACGACTCGAGCACCTGGACCTGGTCCACCAGCGCGACGCGCATGCGCTCGACGTCCCCCGCCAGCGCGGCGATCTCCCCCGGGCCCACGCCGGCGACGGGGTGCGTCAGGTCGCCCGACGAGACTGCGCGGGCGTCGGCGGCCAGCGAGTCCAGCGGCTCGAGGATCCAGCGCCGGAGCGTCACCCACAGCGCGATGCCCAGGGCCACCGCCGCCAGGACGAGCACCGTCACGGTCCCGGCACCCACCAGCGTCCAGAAGGCCAGCTCGTCGACGGCGTCGGCACGCCGGTCGCGCAGCAGGTCGATGTAGGTCTCAGCGGCGGCCCGCGCGTCGTCGAAGAGCACCCGGCCCTGCTCGATCTCGTCCGTGGTGACGGACCCGACCCCGTTGGTGCGGACCTCCTCCATCACCGGGAGGGCGAACTCCTCGTTCCAGCGCCGGCCCGCGTCCGCGGCAGCCTGCGCGGCGGCGACCAGCCGCGCGTCCCCGCTCTGCGTCTCTTGCTCGGCGAGCGTGCGGAACGAGAGGTCGTCGGCGGAGGCCCGCTCGTACGGCTCGAGCGTGACCGGGTCGCCCGTGAGCGCGAACCCGCGTACGGCCGTCTCCGCGTCGACCAGCTGGATGAACGCACCGTCCGCCTGGGTGATCGCCGTGAAGTAGCGCTGGGTCACGGCGTCCTGGCGGTCGATCAGCCGCAGCAGCACGAAGACGGTGCCGAGCATGACGACGGCGAGCACGACGGCGGCCGCGACGATCGCCGTGCGCAGGCGTCGGCGCAGCGTCGAGGGACGCCGCACGGGCGTCGAGACAGCGCTCACGCACGCCACCCGAGCACGACGACCGCGGCATCGTCGACGAGGTCGCCGCCGTGCAGCTGACGGACGTCGTGCAGCACCTGCTCGACCAGGTCCCCCTGCGCCGCGACCGCACCGTCGACCACCCGCAGCAGGCCGGTCTTGCCGAGGCGGTCGGAGCCGTCGCCGATCGTGGCCTCCAGCACGCCGTCCGTGTACAGGAGGATGCGCCAGGACGGGCCCAGATCGAGGCGGACCGGAGCCCAGCCTCCGGAGACCGGGATGCCGAGCGCACGACCGCGCCCGTGCGTCGGAAGGAGGGTCGACGGGGCGCCCAGCAGCAGCGGCACGGGGTGCCCTGCCAGGTACAGGTCCACCGCGGACCGGTCCGTGGCGACGTCCAGCATCGACACCGTCGTGAAGATCTCGGGGCGCGCACGCTCGGAGATCAGCACGCGCTCGAGCAGGCCGAGGATGTCGACGGTCGGGATCTCCGCGAGCACGAGGGTCCGCCAGGCGGTCCGCAGCGTCGCGCCCAGGGCCGCCTCGTCGGGACCGTGCCCGCAGACGTCGCCGACGAGCGCGAGGACCGAGCCGTCCGGGCGCTCGACCACGTCGTAGAAGTCGCCGCCCAGCACGCCGTCACGCCCGGCGCGGTAGCCCACGCGCACCTCGAGCCGCTGGTCGACCACCGACGGTGTGGGCAGCAGCGCGCGCTCGAGGCGGTTGACCTCCTCGGCGCGCACCAGGCTCCGGTACAGCGCGCGGTCGGTGTCCTCGAGCCGGCGCCGCTGGACCGCGTAGCGCAGCGACCGACCGAGCAGCTCGCCGTCGACCTCACCCTTGACCAGGTAGTCCTGCGCGCCGGCGGCCACCGCCTGGAGACCGATGTCGGAGCCGGCCAGGCCGGTGAGCACCACGACGGCCGGTGCGCCGGCGGCGAGCAGCCGCTCGAGCGCCCCGATGCCCATCGCGTCCGGCAGGCCGAGATCCAGGAGCACGACGTCGACGTGCAGGTTGTCGATGGCCTCGTCCAGGGTGCGGACCCACGCCAGGGCGACGTCCAGGCCGGCGTCCGCCAGGTGCTCGCGCACCAGGATCGCGTCGCCCTCGTCGTCCTCGACCAGCAGCAGGCGGATCGGTGCAGGGCGCACGGCAGCGGCGCGACGCGTGTCGTCGGCGGCGGCAGTACGTGCGTCGCTCAACGGCATCTCCTCCCAGCTGTGCACCCGCCAGTTCTCGACAGGTCACCCGAAGCGTAGGGTGCCTGTCCCCGTGCTGCTCGCCATCTCACCCGCCCCAGACGGCTCCCACCCGGTCGGCCGTGTGCGACCGGGCTGCGGACGTCGGATAATGGACGGCCGCTCCGTGCCCCGCGTCGTACCTCGACGCTCGCTGGGGCGGCACGTACGCACGGCCGGGAGCACCCCGGCGGAACGGAGATCGCCCAGGTGGCAGGCATGGACAACGAGCTGGCGGACGAGCAGCGTGTCGTCGACCAGCTGTACGGCCGGCTCGACGACCTGCGCGCGCAGATGCGGGCACGACTGGCCGACGTCCGCCGAGAGGGCCCCTCGGGCTCGCCGCAGAACCGCAGCGAGCGCGACGCGTTCGCGACGCTCTACGAGGACCGCATCGCGCAGCTGGAGGCCGTCGAGGAGCGCCTCGTGTTCGGGCGGCTCGACCTGGACGACGACACCCTCCGCTACATCGGCCGGCTCGGCCTCACGGACACCGAGCAGACCCAGCTGCTCACCGACTGGCGCGCACCGGCCGCGCAGGCGTTCTACCGGGCCACGGCCGCGCACCCCGACGGAGTCGTGCGCCGACGGCACGTGGTCACGCGCGGGCGCGCCGTGACCAGCGTGGAGGACGAGGTCCTCGACCTCGACCGCCTGACCGGCGACTCCGACCCCCGGCTGAGCGGGCTGTCCGGCGAGGGCGCGCTGCTCGCCGGCCTGGCCGCGGGTCGCACCGGCCGGATGGGGGACATCGTCGCCACCATCCAGGGCGAGCAGGACGCGATCATCCGCTCCGAGCTCGGTGGCGCGCTCGTGGTGCAGGGCGGTCCCGGCACCGGCAAGACCGCCGTCGCGCTGCACCGCGCCGCCTACCTGCTGTACGCCCACCGGCGCATGCTCGAGCGTTCCGGCGTCCTGCTCGTCGGCCCCAGCCGCACGTTCCTGCGCTACATCGACCAGGTGCTCCCGTCCCTCGGCGAGACCGGGGTGGTCACCACGACGGTCGCGGAGCTGTACCCCGGCATCCAGGCCACGGCGACCGAGCCCGAGGCGGTCGCCGAGCTGAAGGGCCGCGCGCTGTGGGCCCAGGTGGTCGCCCGGGCGGTGCGCGACCGCGAGCGGGTCCCCGCGCAGCCGGTGCACGTCCGCGTCGACGGCCACGACCTGGTCGTCCGGCCGGGCGACATCGCCTCGGCGATGTCCCGGGCACGGCGCAACCACAAGCCGCACAACCAGGCCCGGGTCTCGTTCGTGCGGGACATGCTCGGCCGGCTCGCCGAGCAGTACGTGCTCCAGCTGGGGCAGGAGGTGCCGTCCGACGAGCGCGGCGAGATCGTCGAGGAGCTGCGGACCACCCGCGAGATCCGGATCGCGCTGAACCTGGCCTGGATGCCGATCACGCCGCAGAAGCTGGTCGCGGACCTCTGGTCGAAACCGCACCGCCTCGCCTCCGCCGCCCCGCAGCTGTCCGCACGGGAGCGCGCGATGCTCCTGCGCGACGCCGACGCCCCCTGGACAGCGGCCGACATCCCGATCCTGGACGAGGCCGCGGAGCTGCTCGGCGAGGACGACCAGGCCGCCCGCGCCGAAGCGCGTGCCGCCGCGGACCGCCGCACCTCCGAGCTCGCCTACGCCCGTCAGGTGCTGGAGTCCACGGGGAGCAGCGGCATGGTCTCCGCGGAGATGCTGGCGGACAGGTTCGCGACGACCGGTCCGACGCTCACCACCGCCGAGCGCGCCGCCGCCGACCGGTCGTGGACGTACGGTCACGTGGTCGTCGACGAGGCGCAGGAGCTCTCGGCGATGGCGTGGCGGTCCCTGCTGCGCCGGGTCCCGACCAGGTCGCTCACGATCGTCGGCGACGTCGCGCAGACCACCGCGACAGCCGGCGCGCACAGCTGGGCCGCGCAGCTCGACCCCGTGCTCCGCTCGTCGTGGCGCCTGAACGAGCTGACGGTGAACTACCGGACCCCGGCCGAGGTGGCCGACACCGCCAGGCGCGTGGCCGTCGCCGCGCGCCTGCCGGTGAGCCCGCTGACCTCTGCCCGCGACGTGGACGACTCCCTCGTCGTCGAGCGGACGTCCGACGTCGTGGCCGCCGTGGCCGAGCGGACCGAGAAGCTCGTCGCCGAGGTGACGGACTCCTCGGGTGCCGGGCGGATCGCCGTGATCGCCGTCGACGGACGGCTCACCGCGATCGGCGACGCCCTGCGCGCGGCGGGCTTGCGGCCGGCCCTCGGGACCGGCACCAGCGCCGCGGACCTCGACGCTCCGCTCGTCGTGCTCAGTCCGCGGGAGGCGAAGGGGCTGGAGTTCGACGTCGTCGTGCTGGTCGAGCCCGCGGAGGTCATCGAGGCCAGCGCGGGCGACCTGTACGTCGCGATGACCCGGCCCACCCGCGCCCTGCACGTGCTGCACGACCGCCCGCTGCCCCGCGGCTGGCTCGCCGACGGCTGACCGGCCGTCTCACGCGTGTCCGAGGGCCGGACCGCTGTGGGCCCCGGCGGCTGCGAGGCGCACCATAGGGGCGTGCTGAAGGCCCTGCTGCTCGAGAACCTCCACCCCCAGGCTCGCTCGATCCTCGAGACGGCCGGCTTCGACGTGACCACCCGCACGGGTGCGCTCGACGAGGCCGAGCTGGTCGAGGCGCTCGACGGCGTCCACCTGCTGGGTATCCGCTCCAAGACGCACGTGACGGCGGAGGTGCTCGCGCAGTCGCCGTCCCTGGTCGCGATCGGCGCCTACTGCATCGGGACCAACCAGATCGACGTCGCCGAGGCCGCCTCGCGCGGCGTCGCGACCTTCAACGCGCCGTTCTCCAACACGCGCTCGGTGGTGGAGATCGCGATCGCGGACATCATCTCGCTGACCCGCCGGCAGACCGAGCTCGACCGTGCCATGCACGACGGCATCTGGAACAAGTCGGCCACGGGCGCGCACGAGATCCGCGGCCGCACCCTCGGCATCATCGGCTACGGCAACATCGGCACGCAGCTGTCCGTGCTGGCGGAGAACCTCGGCATGTCGGTCGTGTTCTACGACACCGCCGAGAAGCTCGCGCTGGGCAACGCCCGCCGGATGCACACGCTGGACGAGCTGCTCGAGGCCGCGGACATCGTGACTCTGCACGTGGACGGTCGCAGCGGCAACGCCGGCCTGTTCGGCGCCAAGCAGTTCGCCCAGATGCGTCCCGGCGCGGTGTTCCTCAACCTCTCCCGCGGGTTCGTCGTCGACTACGCCTCGCTGCGCGACGCCATCGTGTCCGGTCACGTCGCGGGTGCCGCGGTGGACGTGTTCCCCGTGGAGCCCAAGCGGAACGGCGACCCGTTCGAGTCGGAGCTGCGCGGCCTGCCCAACGTCATCCTCACGCCGCACACGGGCGGTTCCACCGAGGAGGCGCAGGAGGCCATCGGCCAGTTCGTGTCCAACAAGGTGCGCGACTACCTGGCCACGGGATCCACCACGCTGAGCGTCAACCTGCCCAACCTCGCGCTCGAGCAGCAGCCGGGCGTGCACCGCCTCGCGTACCTGCACCGCAACGTCCCGGGCGTGCTGGCGGCGGTCAACGCGACGCTGGCCGAGCACGGCGTGAACATCGAGGGCCAGCTGCTGGCCACCCGTGGGGAGCTCGGTTACGTGGTGACCGACGCCGGCGCCCGGGTGGACCCCGCCGTGCTCGAGGCGCTGGAGTCGCGGCCCGAGTCGGTCCGGCTGCGCCTGCTGTCCTGATCTCGCAGAGAAGGGGCCCGACCACCTGGTGGTCGGGCCCCTTCTTCGCGCGGTGCTACGCCGATCCGGACTTGCGCTGGAAGCGGCGCTGCGACGGACCCGCGGTCTCCGAGCCGTGCACCTGCCCCGTGTTGGTCGAGCCGTCGGACGTCCGGTGCTGGTTCGACTTCTTGCGCTCGAGCGCCTCGCGGAACTTCGCCTTGGTGTCGTCGCTCACCGACGCCTCCGTGGTCGCCGTGTCGTCGTCCTTGGCCATGGCCGTCTCCTTCGATGCTGTGTGCCGACGGACGTCTGCGCCCGCGACGTGCACAGCCTTGCCGACTCAGGCGCGCGGCGCCACTTTCTTGCGGCGGGTAGCGTCACAGGGGTGCCCGATGCCCCGCCGCTCCCCCATCGACGTGCGGGTGGCCTGTCCTGGCCCGTCGTCTCCCTCGGCCTGTGGCAGAACTTCGGCGCGACGACGCCGTACGACGACCAGCGCCGCCTCGTCCTGCACGCCGTGGACCGGGGCGTCGTGCACCTGGACCTCGCGAACAACTACGGCCCGCCGCCGTTCGCCGCCGAGGAGTCCGTCGGCCGGCTGCTGGCCCGTGACCTGCGAGGACGCCGCGACGAGCTGCTGGTGACGACGAAGGCGGGGTACCGCGCCTGGCCCGGGCCGTACGGCGAGCACGGCTCGGCGAAGTACCTGCGGGCGTCCCTGGACGAGTCGCTGCGCCGCCTGGGCGTGGACTGCGTCGACGTGTTCTACAGCCACCGGTTCGACCCGACGACCCCGCTCGAGGAGACGCTCGGTGCCCTCGACCGGGCCGTCCGGGCGGGCAAGGCGCGGCACGCCGGGATCTCGTCGTACTCGGCGGACCGGACCGTCGAGGCCCTCGCCGTGGCCCGGTCGCTCGGGCTGTGCCTCGCCGTGCACCAGCCCGCCTACTCGCTGCTCAACAGGTGGGTGGAGCAGCCCGGCGACGACGGCCGCTCGCTGCTGGACGTCACCCAGGACGCAGGCATGGCGGTCGTGGCGTTCTCCCCGCTCGCGCAGGGGATGCTCAGCACCCGCTACCTGCACGGCGTCCCGGACGACTCGCGGGCAGCACGCGGGGGGCCGCTGCGCACCGAGTGGCTCACCGAGGAGACGCTCGGCCACGTGCGGGCGCTCGACGCGATCGCCCGTGCGGGCGGCCGGACGCTGCCCCAGCTGGCGCTCGCGTGGGTGCTGCGCGACCCGCGCGTCTCGTCGGTGCTCGTGGGTGCCCGCACCACCGAGCAGCTGGACGAGAACCTCGCGGCGGTTGCCCTGCCCGCGCTCACCGCGGACGAGCTCGCCGCCATCGAGCCGCACGCGGTCGACGCGGGCATCAACCTGTGGGGCGTGCGGTCGAGCGACCGCTGACGCTCAGCCCGTGACGGGCAGGTGCATCGCCCACCAGCGCAGCACGTGCTCGAACCGCACCTGCCGGTGGCGCGGGTTGCCCGACCGCGTGAGCTCGTGCCCCTCGCCGGGGAAGAGCAGCAGCTCCGCCTCGACGCCCCGCCGCTTCAGTTCGACGAACCAGCGCTGGCCCTGCTCGACCGGGCACCGCCAGTCCTGCTCCGAGTGGATGACCAGGGTCGGCGTGCGGACCCTGTCGACGTGCGCCATCGGCGCCTGCGCGGCCAGCGCCGCGGCACCGTGCTCGTCGGCCCCGTCCCCCAGGTACTCCAGGCCGAAGAACCAGCCGATGTCGCTGGACCCGACGAAGCTGACCGGGTCCAGGAACCCGCGCTCGACGACGGCCGCCACGAACCGGTCCGTGCGCGTGGTCAGCCAGGCCGTGAGGTAGCCGCCGTAGGACCCGCCCATGACGCCCACGCGCTCGGCGTCCAGCGTGGGGTCCTCCAGAGCGGCGCCCAGCAGGGCGAGCACGTCCTCGGTGTCCACCGTCCCGAATCGGTTCCGGATGGCGAGCCCGTGCTCCCGCCCGTATCCCGACGACCCCCGGGGGTTGCCGAGCACGACGGCGTAGCCGGCCTCCGCCAGCACCTGCACCTCGTCGAACAGGGCGTGCGTGTACTGGGCGAACGGGCCGCCGTGGATCATCAGGATCGTCGGGTGCGGCCCGGCGCCGTACCGGCCCTCGTCGGGCGTCACCACCCAGCCGTGCACCACGTAGCCGTCGGGCGCGGTGGCCACCAGCTCGGCCGGCACCCGGGTGCGACCGGTCGCGCGCAGCGGCGCTCCGAGGTCCGTGCGCGCCTCGATCGCACCGGAGGTCGCGTCGACCAGGAGGACCTCGCCCGACGACTCCGGCGCGCCGGCGGTGACCACGACGCGTCCGGTTCCTGCCGCGACCGCGGCACCCGCCACCACGTGCGTGCCCCCGACCAGCGTGGTGTGCGTGCCGTCCGATCCGACCCGGACCAGGTGCGCGGCACCGCGGCGCTCGACCACCACGAGCGCATCGCCGTCGAGCTCCGCGAGGACACCGCCGAGCTGGTCGCTCTCGGGGTCCGTGAGCCGTACGGGCGCTCCGCCGGCACGGTCACCGTCCAGAGGCAGGCGGAAGAGGCCCACCTGCGCGGCGACGAAGTCCCGGCCCGTCGGACCGAGGTCGCTGGCCAGCAGCCACAGGGCGGTGCCGTCCGCGGAGGGCAGGACGGCGTCGACACCCAGGGCGCTCCCCGTGTCGGCGTCCGTGAGCGGCACGGGTGCAGTCGGGTCCCCGTCCGGCGAGGCGTCGATGCGCACCACGTCGCTGCGCAGGTCCGTCTCCCGCGACGCGTGCCGGGACGACACGGCGACGAGCGCCTCGCCCGACGGCAGCCACCGCAGGCCGGCCACGCCGACGTCCCCCGAGGTCAGGGCCACCGGGTCGCTCACGGTCGCCGGCCGCTCTCCGTCGGTCGGCACGTCGACGACGAAGGCGTGCTGCGGCCGGTCACGGAAGAAGCCGATCCCGTCGGAGCGGTACTTCAGCTCGGTGATGTGCCGCGGGTCCTCGGAGCCCGGCTTGCCGTCGGCCGCGTAGCGACCCTCCTCCGGCACCCGGGCGAGGTACGCGATCCGGGTGCCGTCCGGGGAGAACCGCGGCTCCGAGGCGCCCAGGGGCGCGTCGGTCAACCGGATCGGCTCACCACCCGTCGCCTCGACCACGTGCACCTGCGGCTTGCCCTCGGGCTCGGCCCGCAGGAACGCGACCCACCGGCCGTCCGGGCTCACGTCCGGCGACGTGTCCCGGTGCCCGCGGGTGAGCGGACGCGGCGGGGCGTCGCCGTCCAGGTCGACGGACCACAGGTGTCCGACGTACTCGTCGACGGTCAGGTCGGGTCGCACGACCGCGACGACGGCACGCGAGCCGTCCGGGAGGACCGCCGGGGCGCCGGGGACATGGAGGAGCTCGAGATCGCAGGGCTGCACCCGACGAACCTACGTGGTGTCACCGACAGACGCGGCGGCAGCCGGCGGCGTGCCGCTCAGCTGGTGCGGACGTCGTCGCCCGACGGTGCGGCAGGCTCATCGAGGCCCGCCTGCTCGTCGGGCTCGTGCTCCGCACGCAGCACGGTGATCGCCGCCTCGAAGTCCTCCAGGGAGTCGAACGCCTGGTAGACGCTCGCGAACCGCAGGTAGGCGACCTCGTCGAGCTCGCGCAGCGGACCGAGGATCGCGAGCCCGATCTCGTACGCGTCGATCTCCGCCGAACCGGCGCCGCGCAGGGTCTCCTCGACCTTCTGCGCCAGCAGCGCGAGGTCGTCCTCGCTCACCGGACGGCCCTGGCACGCCTTGCGGACGCCGCCGGCGATCTTCTCGCGGCTGAACGGCTCGGTGGCTCCCG
Organism: Cellulomonas humilata; assembly: GCF_013359775.1. Taxonomy (GTDB): domain Bacteria; phylum Actinomycetota; class Actinomycetes; order Actinomycetales; family Cellulomonadaceae; genus Cellulomonas; species Cellulomonas humilata. The sequence goes on from NZ_JABMCI010000062.1 coordinate 89,312, forward strand.
AGCGCTTGACGACCGAGAGGCTGGCGGTCTCCACCGTGGTGAACCTGCGGTTGCAGTGGGGGCACTGCCGACGGCGCCGGATGGTCGACCCGTCGTCCGACGTCCGCGAGTCGACGACCCGCGAGTCCGGGTGGCGGCAGAACGGACAGTGCACCGTGATCCCCTTCGAGCTGACGCGCGGCCGTCGGGCGACTGCCGTGACGCGCGTCGTGAACGCCTGCGTGACGCTAGGCCACGCGTCCCGGCGTCGCAAGGTCGCTGCCGGGCACGCCGCGAGCGTAGTGCCGACGCGGCCGAAGGCGGGGATGCGCGAGGGCGGTCATCTGCCGATGACCGCCCTCGCGGGGACGCCCGGGGCCCGATCGCGGCACCGCCGCGTCCGCCCGGCGAGCGTCTGCGCCGGCGGCGGCCTTCCCCTCCACCACCAGGCGCGCAGTGCGCCGACGTCGCTCAGTCGACCGGGACGACGATGACCTGTCCCGCCATCAGCCCGGCGTCCGGCAGCTCGTTGAGGCGCACCAGGTCGAGGACCACGTCCCGGACGTCCTGGGACGGGGCGGCGACGGACTCCGCGATCTGCCAGAGCGTCTCCCCGGACTGCACGACGTGCCGCTCCACCTCCTGCGCGCCGACCGGACCGTCCGCGGAGGCCTGGCTCGCGAACAGGGTGACGACCGCGGCGACGGCTGCGGCCAGGACCCACAGCACGGCACGGCCGCGTGCGGTCAGCCGGAGGTGGGCCGCCGACCGAGCGGGCTGCTGCGGCGCCCGGACGGTCGCGAGACGCGTGCCCGCCGCGCGGACGTTCGCCCGTGCCAGCACCAGGTTCGGCATCGCCGGTCCCATCACCATCGCGCTCATCACGTCTCTCGTTCCTGCTCGGCCCGGCCTGCCGGGGTACCGCCTGAACAATCCCATCCGATCGTCGAACGCCTGTTCGTCGAACGTCTGTACGATGTCTACCAGCATCCGCCCACACTGTCGAGCGACACGATCGAACAGATGTTTGATCTTCGGTCGCGACATCCCTAGGCTGGCGGTGCAGCACAAGCGGACCACGAGGCACTGACACGCACGCCGGGAGCACCCCGTCGCCGCAGGTCAGGACCCCGGGCCGTGAGCTGGACGAGGCGGAGAAGGCTGAGCGTGCTGCGAGGCGGCCGCCGGACGGAGGAGGAGCGCAGTGACGGACTCACGGGACACGTCCCAGCCCGAGCAGGACCTGGCGACGATCCACACGCTCCCGGACGGGGCGCCCGGACCCGACGGCCTGACGGCGCGCCAGCGGCTCGTGCTGGACACCATCCGGTCGTCGGTCGAGTCCCGGGGCTACCCGCCGAGCATGCGCGAGATCGGGGAGGCCGTCGGCCTCACCAGCCCGTCGAGCGTCAAGCACCAGCTCATGGCCCTCGAGCGCAAGGGCTACCTCCGCCGCGATCCCCACCGCCCCCGGGCCATCGAGGTCGTGCACGCGGACGACTCGCGCGGCGTCGGCACCTGGACTGCCCCCGACGGCAGCCGCTCGAGCTTCCCCGACCAGGGCGACGGCGAGCGCCTGCCCGCGCCGTCCTACGTGCCGGTGGTCGGTCGGATCGCGGCCGGCGGACCGATCCTCGCCGAGCAGGTGGTCGAGGACGTGTTCCCGCTGCCCCGCCAGCTGGTCGGCGACGGCGACCTGTTCCTGCTCAAGGTTGCCGGCGACTCCATGATCGACGCCGCCATCTGCGACGGCGACTGGGTCGTCGTCCGCCGTCAGCCCGTGGCCGAGAACGGCGAGATCGTCGCCGCCATGATCGACGGCGAGGCCACGGTCAAGACGCTCAAGCGCATCGACGGTCACGTGTGGCTCATGCCGCACAACCCCGCCTACTCCCCCATCCCGGGCGACGAGTCGACCATCCTCGGCCGCGTGGTGAGCGTGCTGCGCAGCCTCTGACGGAGAGCGACGTCGGGCAGCACCCTGAGGTGGGTGCTGCCCGACGGTCGTCAGCGGAGAGTCAGAAGCCGAACTGCCGCGCCACAGAACGCACCGCGTCCGCCGAGCTGCGCAGTCCGGCGAGCTCCTCGTCCGACAGCGGCACCGGGAGCCGCTCCCCGACGCCGCCCGCACCGACGATCGCAGGCACCGACAGGCACACGTCGCTGATCCCGTAGTAGTCGTCGAGCAGCGACGAGACGGGCAGCACCCGGCCCTCGTCCTTCACGATCGCCTCGATGATGCGCGACCCCGCCAGGGCGACCGCGTAGTTCGTCGCCCCCTTGCCCTCGATGATCCGGTACGCGGACTCGACGACCTCCCGGGCGATCCCGTCGCGGACCTCGGCGGTCAGGGGCCCACTGCCCCCCGCGCCGGTCCACTCGAGCAGCGGGACGGAGCCGATGCTCGCGGACCCCCACAGCGGCAGCTCGGTGTCGCCGTGCTCGCCCGCGATGTACGCGTGCACGTTCTGCACGGCGACGCCGGTGTGCTGCGCGATGAGGTAGCGCAGCCGCGAGGAGTCGAGGACGGTGCCGGACCCGAACAGCTGCGAGGGCGGCAGGCCGGAGATCTGGAGCGCGGCGTACGTGACCACGTCGACGGGGTTGGTCACCATCACGTAGACCGCGTCCGGCGCGACCTCGACCACCGCCGGCAGCACCTTGCGGACGAGCCCGATCGTCGCCTCCGCGAGGTCCAGCCGGGACTGGCCGGGCCTCTGCTTGGCGCCGGCCGTGAACATCACCACGTCGGCATCCGCGCAGACCGCGAGGTCGTCGGACCCGACCACCTGCGCCATGGGCATGAACTGGATCCCGTGACCCAGGTCGAGGGCCTCCGCCTCGGCCTTGGCGGCGTTGATGTCGTACAGCGCGACGGTGCGGGCGGCCCCCCGCATGAGGGCGGCGTACGCCATGGTCGACCCGACGGCACCGGCTCCCACGATCGCGAGCTTCGACGTGCGGCGGCCGCTCCGCGACGGGGCCACGCCGACGTCTTCCATGTCCAGGCTCTCGGTCATCTCACACACCTCTGGGTCGGGGACGGGTCAAGGCTATGCGGACGCCGCGAGCCGCTGCAGCGCCGAGATGGCCACCGCACGGTCCGTCGTCCGCCAGAAGTCCGGCAGCGAGCGCGTGAGGAAGCTGCCGTAGCCCGCGGTGGCGAGGCGGGGGTCGAGCACGGCGACCACCCCGCGGTCCTCGCTGGTGCGGATCAGCCGGCCGGCACCCTGGGCCAGGAGGAGCGCCGCGTGCGTGGCGGACACGGCCAGGAATCCGTTGCCGCCGGCCTTCTCGATCGCGTCGGACCGCGCGGAGCTGACCGGGTCGTCGGGGCGCGGGAAGGGGATGCGGTCGATGATGACCAGCCGGCAGGTGGCGCCGGGGACGTCGACCCCCTGCCAGAGGGACAGGGTGCCGAACAGGCAGGTGGCCTCGTCGGCGATGAACTGCGACACCAGCGTGGGCAGCTGGTCGTCGCCCTGGACCAGGATCGGGACGTCCAGGCGCTCGCGCATGGCGGCCGCCGCAGCGACTGCCGCGCGGCGCGACGAGAACAGGCCGAGCGTCCGGCCCCCGGCGGCCGTGACCAGGTCGGCGATCTCGTCGAGCTGGGCCTCCGTGGCCGGCTCGCGGCCGGGCTTCGGCAGGTGCCGCGCCAGATAGAGGATCCCCTGCTTCGGGTAGTCGAACGGGCTGCCGACGTCGAGGCCATGCCAGGGCACGCTGGCCGGCGCGGCCTTCGGCTCCCCCACCAGCGAGGTCGGACCGACCGGCTCCGCGTCCGGCCGGACCTCGAGCCCGACGGCGCGCGCGATGGGGTCGAACGAGCCGCCCAGCTCCAGGGTCGCGGACGTCAGCACGCCGGACCGGCCCGCGAACAGGTGGGTGCGGATGAGGCCGTTGACCGCGAGCGGCGCCGCGTACAGGCGGGTGAGCACCCCGCCTCGACGGTCCTCCGTACGGGCGCACCACAGGACGGTGTGCCGGTTGTCCTCGGGATCGGCGGCCATCCGGTCGGCCACCTCGTGCAGCGCGAGCATGGTCGCCTGGGCCATCTTGCGACCGCCCTCCGGAGGCGCGTTCGGGCCGGTCTCGGGCTTGAGCACGCTGAGCAGCGCGCGGGTGGCGTCGCGGACGCTCGCCACCGCGTCACGGGCCGCGGGCGGCAGGCCGTCGCGGAACCGGGTCTCGGGCAGGCCGACCAGCACCATGGCCAGCGCCTGGCTGGCGGAGTCGAGGTCCGTCGTGGGGACGCCGCCGTGCCGACGGGCCAGGCGGGCGGCATGCTCGATGGTGGCGACGGACAGCTCGGAGGTCGCCTGCGCGGTCACCCGGTCGGTGAGCTCGTGGGCCTCGTCGACGATCAGCACCTGGTGCTCAGGAAGGACGCCGGGCGATCCCGACGCGGCGATCCCCAGCATCGCGTGGTTGGTGACGACGACGTCCGCCTCCCTCGACGCGGCCTTCGCCTTCTCGGGGAAGCACTCGGCGAGCATCGGGCACTTGCCGCCCAGGCACTCGAGCGAGGTCACCGAGACCTGCCGCCAGGCCTGCGCCGTCACGCCCGGGACGAGGTCGTCGCGGTCGCCGGTGCCCGTCTCGTCGGCCCACTCCCGCAGCCGCAGCACCTGCTCGCCCAGGCTCTCGGTCGGCCCGGTCGCGCCCTTGCGCGCGGGCGCGGGGTGCTCAGCCGCACCGGCGTGCTCCCCGAGGTCGAACAGCGTGCCCGTGTCGTCGTCCGGGTACCCGCCGGCGACCTTGTGCACGCAGAGGTAGTTGTGCCAGCCCTTGAGCAGCGCGATCGACGCGGGACGCGGCAGGTGCGGCTCGAGCGCCTTGGCGACGAGCGGCAGGTCCCGCGTGATGATCTGGCGCTGGAGCGCCAGCGTGGCGGTCGAGACGACCACGTGCTCGTTCTCCAGGACGGCGTGCCGCAGCGCGGGCACCAGGTACCCGAGCGACTTGCCGGTGCCGGTGCCGGCCTGCACCAGCAGGTGCTCGCCCTTGTCGATGGTCTCCGCCACGGCGACCGCCATCTGGTGCTGGCCGTCGCGGCGCACGCCACCGAGCGCCTCGACCGCGATGTCGAGGAGCTTCTCGACGGAGGGGTCGGCGTCTGGCACCGCGTCAGCCTAGTGGCGGCCGGCGGGCTTCAGAGACGGCTCATCGACGGTGCTGGGCCGCGGCCTCGAGCTCGGCGGCGAGGCCCGCGTCGACCCGCGCGCGGATCGCCGTCCCGTCGGCCGTGTGGTCCTCGGCCTGGATGTCGCCGTGCTCGTGCACCCGGCTGACCAGGTCGCCGCGGTCGTACGGGACCACCAGGTCGACGGAGACGCCGGGGCGCGGAAGCTGGTCCGCGATGAGTGCCTGGAGCTCGTCGATGCCCTCGCCGCTGTGGGCAGAGACCACGATCGAGTGCACCTCGCGCGAGCGGAGCCGGGCGATCGCCTCCGACGTGGCCACGTCGGCCTTGTTCAGCACGATGATCTCGGGCACGTCCATGGCACCCGGGATGTCCGCGAAGACGTGGCGCACGGCGGCGATCTGGCCCTCCGGGTCCGGGTGGGACGCGTCCACGACGTGCAGGATCAGGTCCGCGTCCGCCACCTCCTCCAGCGTCGAGCGGAACGCCTCGACCAGCTGGTGCGGCAGGGCGCGGACGAAGCCCACGGTGTCCGCCAGCGTGTAGATCCGCCCGTCCACGGTCTCGGCCCGGCGGACCGTGGGGTCCAGCGTCGCGAACAGGGCGTTCTCGACCAGCACGCCCGCGTGGGTCAGCCGGTTGAGCAGCGACGACTTGCCGGCGTTGGTGTAGCCGGCGATGGCGACCGACGGGATCGCGTGCTTCTTGCGCGACGCCCGCTTGGTCACCCGGCCCGGCTCCATGGCGGCGATCTCGCGGCGCAGCTTGGCCATGCGGTTGCGGATACGACGGCGGTCGAGCTCGATCTTCGTCTCACCGGGACCACGCGAGCCCATGCCGGCCGCGGCGCCACCGACCTGGCCACCAGCCTGCCGGGACATCGAGTCGCCCCAGCCGCGCAGGCGCGGCAGCAGGTACTCCAGCTGCGCCAGCTCGACCTGCGCCTTGCCCTCCCGCGACTTGGCGTGCTGGGCGAAGATGTCCAGGATCAGCGCGGTCCGGTCGATGACCTTGACGCGGACGATGTCCTCCAGCGCGCGGCGCTGGGACGGCGCCAGGTCCCCGTCGACCACCACGGTGTCGGCGCCGACGGCGGCCACCAGGGTGGCCAGCTCCGCGGCCTTGCCTGACCCGAGGTACGTGCCGGGGTCCGGCTTCTGCCGCCGCTGGAGCAGCCCGTCGAGCACCTGCGAGCCGGCCGTCTCGGCCAGCTGCGCGAGCTCGCGCAGGGAGAGCTCGGCGTCGGTCACGGTGCCCGAGCCCCAGACCCCGACCAGGACGACCTTCTCCAGGCGCAGCTGGCGGTACTCGACCTCGGTGACGTCCTGGAGCTCGGTGGACAGGCCGGCGACGCGCCGCAGCGAGGTGCGCTCCTCGAGCTCGAGCTGGTCGCCGTCGTACGAGGAGTGCACCGTGCCGCCGGCGTGCAGCGTGGTCCCTGCCCGGGCGAGCACGCGGGCCACGACGTCGTCGGCCACCTCCTGCGCGGAGCGCGTCGTCGGGGTGTCCTCGGTCTGGCTGGTGGTGTGCTGCGCGTCGGTCAAGGTGCTCCTCTTCTGGTGCCGTCCCTCCAGGGTCGCACGAGGCACCGACGGCGGCCGAGGTATTTCGCTGCGGGCCGAGGGTGGTGCGATGGGTAGGGTCGGCGCGTGAGCGAGCCGGACCACTACTTCACCGCGCAGCCGGCCTCGCCCGACGAGCGCCGGGTGCTGCGCGTCCACCTGGCCGGCAGGCAGGTCGAGGTGGAGACCGCCGGCGGCATCTTCTCGCCCGACCACGTCGACCTGGGCACGCGCGTGCTGCTGGACCACGTCCCCGCGCCGCCGGCCGACGGCGACCTGCTCGACCTCGGCTGCGGCTGGGGGCCGATCGCGCTGACGCTCGCGCTGGAGTCCCCCGCTGCCACGGTCTGGGCCGTCGACGTGAACGAGCGCGCCCTCGACCTCACGCGACGCAACGCCGAGCGGCTCGGGGTGACCAACCTGCGGGCCGTGCGGCCGGACGAGGTGCCGACGGACGTGCGGTTCGCCGCCGTCTGGTCGAACCCGCCGATCCGGGTGGGCAAGGAGGCGCTGCACGAGATGCTCCGGGCGTGGCTCGGTCGCCGCGCGCCTGGCGGCGAGGCACACCTCGTCGTCAGCAAGAACCTCGGGGCGGACTCGCTCCAGCGGTGGATCGCCCTCGAGCTCGGCGTGGACGTCGAGCGGACCGCCAGCGCCAAGGGCTTCCGCGTGCTCGCCGTGCGCGACCGATGAACGACTGGCGGTCGCTGCGCACCACCACCTGGAGCATGGTGGCGCTGATCTTCATGGTGGCCTTCGAGTCGCTGGCCGTGACCACGGTGATGCCGACGGTCTCCCAGGCACTCGACGGCGCCTCGCTGTACGCCTTCGCGTTCGCCGGACCGCTGGCCACCGGGGTGGTCGGGATGGTCGTTGCCGGTCCGTGGAGCGACCGCAGCGGACCCCGGACGCCGCTGCTCGTCGCGGTCGGGCTGTTCACCGCGGGCATCCTGGTCGCAGGCGCGGCACCCACCATGGAGCTCCTCGTCGCGGGTCGGCTCCTCCAGGGGTTCGGCGGCGGAGCGATGACGGTCGCCGTCTACGTGGTCGTCGCGCGGCTCTACCCCGCGATGCTGCACCCGCGCGTGTTCGCCTGGTTCGCGGCGGCCTGGATCATCCCGTCGCTCGTCGGCCCGGCCGGTGCCGGCGCGGTGGCCCAGCACGTCGGGTGGCGCTGGGTGTTCCTCGGTGTCGCGCTCCTGGTGGTGCCGGTCACGCTCGCCCTCGTCCCGGCGCTGCTGCGGATCGGGCCGCCGGAGACCCCCGGCGAGAGGGCACCGCGTGGTCGCCTCGCGTGGGCCGCGCTCGCCGCCGCGGCCGTGCTGGGGCTCAACCTCGCCGCCCAGGTCCCAGTCCCGTGGTCCGTGCTGGTCGCGGTCGGGACGGCGGTGCTCGCCCTCGTCGCGCTCCGGGCGGTGGTGCCTGCGGGCACGATGCGTGCGGCTCGGGGTCTGCCGAGCGTCATCGCCACCCGCGGCCTGGTCTCGGGCGCGTTCCTGGGGGCGGAGGTGTACCTGCCGTACCTGCTCACCGAGCGGTACGCGTTCTCGCCCACGACCGCGGGGATCGCCCTGACCTTCGCCGGCGTCGCCTGGGCCGGGACGTCGTGGCTCCAGGGGCGCCTCGGTGACCGCCTGCCGCACCGCACGGCCGTCGTCGTCGGCTCCGCCCTGGTGGTCGTGGCGGTCGCCGGCGTGCTCGTGACCGCGGCCGCGCACCTGCCGGCGGTGGTCGCCATCTCGTTCTGGACGCTCGCCGGCGCCGGGATGGGCCTGGTCTACTCGCGGCTGACGGTGCTGGTGCTCGCGTACTCGGCCCCGGGCAGCCAGGGGGTGAACAGCTCGGCGCTGTCGATCGCCGACTCGATCGGCGCGGCGCTCGCCCTGTCGCTCACGGCCCTGGCGTTCGCCGCGGCCGACCGCAGCCCGGACGCCCCCTTCGCGGCGGCGCTGGTGGTCGCGACCGCCTTCGCCGTCGGTGCGGCGCTGGTCGGCCCCCGCGTCGGGGCCGGTCGCGGTCAGGCGCTGGAGCCCACCGACGACGCCGAGTCGAGCGCGCTGCGCAGCTGAGCGAGCGTCGGCACCCCGGACGCACGCCGGACCACCCCGCCGCTGGCGTCGAGCACGAGGATCGTCGGCGTCACGTCGATGCCGAGGCGCTCCCCCAGCTCCAGGTGGTCGGCCACGTCGAGGTCGACGTACGCGACCCCGTCCGTCGTGGCGACGGCGCGCTCGGCGACGTACCGGGTGGAGCGGCACGGTGCGCAGAACGTGCTCGAGAACTGCACCACCGTGGCGCGCTCGCCCAACGGCGCGCGCAGGTCTGCGGAGGTCAGGTGCACGGTCGTCAGCGCCCGGCGGTCAGCGCGGTGAGGTCCACGTCGGCCGCGGCGACGAGCACCGCCGGTCCCGCGAGCTCGACGTGCCCGTCCGGCAGGACGCTCACCCGGACGGTGCCGCCCGGGACGTCGACCAGCCAGACGTCGGGTGCGCCGACGCCGGCCCAGGTGCGGACGGCCAGCGCGGCGGCGCACGCCCCGGTGCCGCAGGACCGGGTCTCCCCGACCCCGCGCTCGTGCACGCGCATGCGGAGCCGGCCGACGAGCGAGCCGTCGGGGGCCTCGTGCTCGCCGAGCGGCACGACGAGCTCGACGTTGGTCCCGTTCGGCGGCACCGGCGTGACCTGCGGCGCCCGCGAGAGGTCGGCGGCCGCCAGCTCGTCCTCGTCACCGAGCGCCAGGACGACGTGCGGGTTGCCGACGTCGACGCTCAGCCCCGCGCGCGCGACCTCCAGCCCGGCGACGTCGACCTCCGCGTCGGCGCCGGCGCGCACCGCGTCGGCACCGCCCGGCAGGTGCCATCGACCCATGTCCACCGCGTACCAGACGTCGTCGCCGATCCCCGCAGGGACCTCGACGCGCCGCACGCGCCGCACGCCGGCCCGGGTGCCGAGGGCCAGCTCGCCGTCGGCCGCGTCCCAGAGCCCGAGCCGTTCGAGGTAGGCGGCGAACACGCGGACCCCGTTGCCGCACATCTCGGCGACCGACCCGTCGCCGTTGCGGTAGTCCATGAACCAGTGGGCCGCCGGCTCCTCCGCCAGCGCCGCCACGCCCTCGGGCAGGTGCTCGCTGGCCACCACCCGGATGACCCCGTCGCCGCCCACGCCCGCACGCCGGTCCGCGAGCCCGCGCACCAGCGCGGCGGAGAGCTCCACCCGGGCGTCCCGGTCGTCGAGCAGCACGAAGTCGTTCTGCGTGCCGTGACCCTTGGTCACGTGCAGGGTCGGGGCGGCCACCACGGTCATGAGCCCAGGCTACGTCGTGGGGCCGGGTCGTCCGTGGCGAGGCCCAGCTCGCCGGCGTCGGCCGCCGCGACGAGCGACTCCGCCTTCGCGACGAGGTCCGGGTCCCGCGCGTCCAGCCAGTGCACCCGCGGGTCGCGGCCGAACCAGCCCATCTGCTTGCGGGCGAGCCGGCGCGTCCCGGCCGCGATCGCGGCCCTGGTCTCGTCCGCGGTGAGCTCGCCGCGCAGCATAGTTAGCACCTCGGCGTACCCGACGGCCCGTGACGCCGTGCGGCCCAGCCCGTGCTCGCGCAGGTGCTCGACCTCGGCCACCAGGCCGCGCGACCACATGCGCTCGACGCGTGCGGTGATCCGCTCGTCGAGGACCGCGCGGTCGCAGTCCAGCCCGAGCTGCACGGCCGGCACCTCGTAGACGTGCTGCGGGAGGCTCGCGGAGTACGGCCGGCCGGTGAGCTCGATGACCTCCAGGGCGCGCACGATCCGGCGCGCGTTCCGCGGGCCGATGCCGTCGGCCGCGACCGGGTCGGCGGCGGCGAGCTCGGCGTGCAAGGCGCGGGCGCCCTCGGCCTCCACGCGGGCCTCGAGCCGGGCCCGGAGGTCCTCGTCCGTGCCGGGGAACTCCATGTGGTCGAGCAGGGCTCGCACGTAGAGGCCGGAGCCTCCCACGGCGATCGCCCGGTTGCCGCGGGCGGCGATCGCGTCGAGCGCGGACCGGGCGCGCGCCTGGTAGTCGGCCACCGACGCGTCCTCGCGCACGTCGAGCACGTCGAGGAGGTGGTGGGGCACGCCCTGACGCTCGTCGACGGTGAGCTTGGCCGTGCCGATGTCCATCCCGCGGTACAGCTGCATCGCGTCGGCGTTGACGATCTCCCCGCCCAGGGCGTGGGCCAGCGCGAGGCCGAGGTCGGACTTGCCCGTCGCGGTCGGGCCGACGAGCGCGACCACGAGGGTCATGCCCTCACTCCACGGTGGGGCGCGCAGGGTCGTGGTAGGCGACCGGGGGCTCCGGCTGACGCGCCACGGGCTGCGTCGGCGCCGCGTCGGGGTAGCGCTCGTCCAGCATCGCGAAGAAGCGCAGGGCACTGGCGATGCCGCCGGTCAGGTGCAGGTCCAGCTGCTCGTCGGTGACGCCGTCCTGGTAGTCGACGGTGTGCTCCGTGTACACGGCCACCTGCTGGTCCTCGATCCGCACGTAGACCTTGGGCCAGACCATCGTCTCGGACCACGTGTTGGCGCCCAGCAGGATGTTGCCGAACTCCGTACCCGGCACCTGCCGCGCCCAGCGACCACGGACCTGGAGGTACTCCTTCGTTCGGCCCATGGTGATGAACCAGAACGGGTGCGTGTCCCAGCGGCCCACCAGGTCGCCGTCCGTGTCCCGGCCGTAGACCGAGCCCCGCGCGTCGAGCCGCTGCGCGACCCGCTCGGTCGTCAGCGGCGGGAGGGTGGGCTCGTGCTCGGGCGCGGATGACATCGGAACCTCGGCGTGTGGGGGACGGACAGCGAGACCCTACCGGGCGTCCCAGAGCAGGACCGCGTGCTGCGCCCCGAGGTCCGCCGAGGTCGCGAGGGTGCGCGCGCGGACGGGCACGTCACCTGCGGCACCCACCAGGACCTGCCACGGCGCCCAGCCCCGGACGGCCAGGGCGTCGGCCAGCGCGGGGTCGTCGTCGGCGAGCCGTGCTCGTGCAGCGGGGCCGGCGTCCGCGAGGTCGGCCAGCACCCGCGCGTCGTGGTCGGGCGCGCGGGGGTCGTCCGCCAGCGGGGCATCCGGGCCGTGGCGGCCGCTCCCGGAGCCGACGACCACCAGGCCGGTCGGCTCGGGCTCGACGAGCGCGCTCCCGAGCGCCGCGAGATCGCGGGCGCCGCGCTCAGGCGTCACCTCGACCATCCGCACGGCGCCCGTCCACCCCGCCCGGACGAGGAGGTGGAGCGCGACGACGCCGGGGACGCTCGGCCCGTCGGAGCCGACACCGTCGACCTGGACCTCGACGACCGGCCAGCCCAGCAGCGCGTCCGGGATCCCCGCGGCGCCGAGCGTGGTCCGCACGATGCCCGCGACCACCCTGTCGACCACGCCGGGCGCCACGACGACGACCGAGCGGACCCCCGAGGCGACGACCTCGCCCACCGCGCGCAGCGCCGCCTCGCGCAGCCCCGCGACGGGATCCGCCGAGCCGCCGGCCCCCGGGACGAGAAGCGCGGAGTCGGGGACGAGCGCGGCGACGACGAGCATCCCCCGAACTTACGGGAGGCAGATCAGACCCGAACGACGGCACCCCGGTGTGGGCGACCGCCGGTACTGTCCTGCGTATGGGGTCGCTCGGGGATCGTGCACGGCGCTGGTGGCGGGGGCGCTCGCTGCCCACGGCTGCCTCGAACGCCGTGCCTGTCAACGAGCCCGACGACGACGAGCTGCACGACCGGGTCGCCCAGCTGCTGGCGCGCGAGCTCGGTGTCGCGGAGCCGGCGGCGGACCTGCCGACCGACGTGACCCCCGCCCGGATCGCCGCCTGGATGACCAACAACCAGTTCAGCTACTTCGTGGACAACGACGGTGACCTCGGGGGCCTGTGGCGCGGACGACTCTTCTACTTCTTCCTGTTCGGGGAGAAGTCGGAGATCCTCCAGGTGCGCGGCCAGTGGCACCGGGAGGTCGCGATCGAGCGACTCGAGGAGGTGCTCGACGTCTGCAACGAGTGGAACGCCGACCGCATCTGGCCCAAGGCGTACGTCCGCGTCCGGGACAACGGCCGCGTGCACGTGGTGTCCGAGGTGGCCACCGACCTGGAGCACGGCGCCACCGACTCCCAGCTGAGCCAGATGCTGTTCTGCGGCCTGTCGACCGGGAGCATGTTCTTCGACGCCCTGGACGAGCGGTACCCCGACCCGGCGGGAGTCGCGCCGTGAGCGGGCCCGGGTGGCTGCTGCGGGTGCTCGGTGGGCTGCCCAAGCCGACCAAGCGTCCGACGCCCGACGACGAGCTGCCGGTCCCGCTCACCCGGGAGCGGATCGCGGACTACCTCGTCGGGCGCGGCTACCGGTTCGTGGTCGACGACGACGGCGACCTGACGGGCACGTGGGACGGCAGCCGGTTCTGGTTCCTCCTGCTCGGTGAGCAGCAGGAGATCCTCCAGGTGCGCGGGCGGTGGCACCGCAGCCTCCAGCTGGACCAGCGCGAGGCCGCGGCCCTGGCCATCAACGACTGGAACCGCGAGCGGATCTGGCCCAAGGCGTACCTGCGCGAGGAGGAGGGCGTGCTCGCCCTCTACAGCGAGGTGTCCGCGGACTTCGAGCCCGGTGTCACCGACCCGCAGCTGGCCCAGCTGCTGGCGTGCGGGCTGGGCACCGGGGTGCAGATGTTCTCGGCCATGGAGGCCGTGCTGCCGCGCGACGACGCTCCGCCGCCGGACGTACCCGACAACTAGGGTTCAGCGCCGGATCGGGTTCAGCGCCGGACCAGCGTCGGCAGGCCCAGCGCGACCGGTCCGGCCGGCCCACCCGTGCCGCACGCGTCGCCGGACGCGCCGTGGCTGTGCTCGTCGGCACCGTCCTTGCGACGCTGCCACGCGTCCCCGGCGGCCGTCCGACGGACCTCGAACGTCCCGCCGGCCACCGCGGAGTCCGCGACCAGGTGGTACGGCGCGGCGTGCGTCACGGTGACGGTGACCAGGTCCCCGGGCCGGGGTGCGTCGGCAGTCTCGGGCGGCAGGGCGAGGTGCACGAGACGGTTGTCCGCGGCCCGGCCGGTGACCCGGTGGGTCGCCCCGTCCTTGCGGCCCTCGGCCTCGGCGACGAGCACCTGCACGGTGCGGCCCACCTGCGTCTGGTTCTCCTCCTGGGAGATCCGGTCCTGGAGGGCCGTGAGCCGCAGGTAGCGCTCCTGCACGACCGCCTTGGGCAGCTGGTCGGGCAGGTCGAACGCGGCCGTGCCGGGTCGCGGCGAGTACTGGAACGTGAACGCCGACGCGAACCGCGACGCCTCGACCACCCGGAGCGTCTCCGCGAAGTCCGCCTCGGTCTCCCCCGGGAACCCGACGATGATGTCGGTGGTGATCGCCGCGTCGGGCATCGCGGCCCGGACGCGGTCGAGGATGCCGAGGAACTTGTCCGACCGGTACGAGCGGCGCATGGCGCGCAGGATGCGGTCGGAGCCGGACTGGAGCGGCATGTGCAGCTGGGGCATCACGGTCGGCGTCTCGGCCATCGCGGCGATGACGTCGTCCGTGAACGCCGCCGGGTGCGGCGACGTGAACCGCAGTCGCTCCAGGCCCTCGATCGCGCCGGCCGCGCGCAGCAGCGAGGCGAACGCGCCGCGGTCACCGAACTCGACGCCGTAGGAGTTCACGTTCTGCCCGAGCAGGGTCACCTCGATGGCGCCCTGGGACACCAGGGCCGCGACCTCCGCCAGGATCTCCCCCGGCCGGCGGTCGCGCTCCTTGCCGCGCAGGTGCGGGACGATGCAGAACGTGCACGTGTTGTTGCAGCCGACGCTGATGGACACCCAGCCGGCGAACACCGACTCGCGGCGCGTCGGCAGGGTGCTCGGGAAGACCTGGAGCGACTCCTCGATCTCGACCTGCGCCTCGGCGTTGTGGCGGGCGCGCTCGAGCAGGACGGGCAGGACGTCGAGGTTGTGCGTGCCGAACACCACGTCGACCCACGGCGCCCGCTCGACGATCCCCGCGCGGTCCTTCTGCGCGAGGCAGCCGCCGACCGCGATCTGCATCCCGGGACGCGCGCGCTTGGTGCTCGCGAGCCGGCCCAGGTTCCCGTACAGCTTGTCCGCGGCGTTCTCGCGGACCGCGCACGTGTTGATGACGATGACGTCGGCGTCCTCCGCGGCGGCCTGCGCCGGGTCGGCAGCGACGTAGCCGGCCTGCTCCAGCATGCCCGCCATGTGCTCGGAGTCGTGCACGTTCATCTGGCAGCCGAGGGTCTTGACGAGGTAGGTGCGCGGGGGTGCCGCCGGGGTCGCCGTCGGCAGATCCGGCAGGACGGCGGGCAGGGTCGTGGACATCACCGACAAGGGTACGGCCGCTCGCCCTGAGCCCCTCACGCGCCCCTCATCTGGGGTCTTGCTTGACGGGTGCGTTGCCGAACCGTGACCGTCGTGGGTCGCCAGATCGGGTAAACCCCCCGTAGGTTCATCCAATGGTGGACACCTCAGCCGCACCGCCCGCCCCGACCGACCAGACGTCCGACGCCCTCGTGGAGCTCCGGGGCGTCGACAAGCACTTCGGCCCCCTGCACGTGCTCCAGCACATCGACCTCACCGTGCGCCGCGGCGAGGTCGTGGTGATCATCGGTCCGTCCGGCAGCGGGAAGTCGACGCTCTGCCGGACCATCAACCGGCTGGAGACCATCGACTCCGGCACCATCGCGCTCGACGGCCAGCCGCTGCCCGCCGAGGGACGCGCCCTGGCCCGGCTGCGGGCCGACGTCGGCATGGTGTTCCAGTCGTTCAACCTGTTCGCCCACAAGACGGTCCTCGAGAACGTCACGCTCGGCCAGATCAAGGCCAAGGGCGTCAAGCCCGC
Source organism: Cellulomonas humilata (assembly GCF_013359775.1). GTDB lineage: Bacteria > Actinomycetota > Actinomycetes > Actinomycetales > Cellulomonadaceae > Cellulomonas > Cellulomonas humilata. Next base: position 104,841 of record NZ_JABMCI010000062.1, read on the forward strand.
CAAGGCCCGCGAGATCGCGCTCGACCTCCTCGATCGCGTGGGGGTGCGCAACCAGGCCGACAAGCTCCCCGCGCAGCTCTCGGGCGGCCAGCAGCAGCGCGTGGCGATCGCCCGGGCGCTCGCCATGCAGCCCAAGGTGATGCTCTTCGACGAGCCGACCTCCGCGCTCGACCCCGAGATGATCAACGAGGTCCTCGACGTCATGGTCGGCCTCGCCCGCGACGGGATGACCATGATCGTCGTCACCCACGAGATGGGGTTCGCCCGCAAGGCCGCCAACCGCGTGGTGTTCATGGACGGCGGCCAGATCGTCGAGGAGGCGGACCCGGAGACGTTCTTCACCGCTCCGAAGAGCGACCGGGCCCGCGACTTCCTCTCGAAGATCCTCACCCACTGACCCACACCCCCACCGACCGAACCGACACTGCACACCACACGAAGGGGACACACCATGCGTAGAGGACGACTGGTTCTGGCTCTCGCCGCGGCGGCCACGCTCACGCTCGCCGGCTGTTCGAGCGGCGGCGACGACGACGCGGACGCGGGCGCGACGAGCGAGGAGACCGAGGCCTCCGGCGGCGCCGAGGGCACCATCAAGATCGGCATCAAGTTCGACCAGCCCGGTCTGGGCTTCCAGGAGGGCAGCGAGTACACGGGCTTCGACGTCGACGTGGCGAAGTTCGTCGCCGGGGAGCTCGGATACGGCGAGGACCAGATCGAGTGGGTCCAGTCCCCCTCGGCCCAGCGCGAGACGCTGCTCCAGAACGGCCAGGTGGACATGATCTTCGCCACCTACTCGATCACCGACAAGCGCAAGGAGGTCGTCTCCTTCGCCGGTCCGTACTTCGTCGCCGGCCAGGACCTGCTGGTCGCCGCCGACGACGACACCATCACCGGCCCGGAGGACCTCGAGGGCAAGAACCTCTGCTCGGTCACCGGTTCCACGTCCGCGCAGCGCATCAAGGACGAGTACGCGACCGGGACCAACCTGCTCGAGCAGCCGGGGTACGCCGAGTGCGTGACCGCCCTGACCGCGGGGACCGTGGACGCGGTCACGACGGACGACATCATCCTGGCCGGCCTCGCGGCGGTGCCCGCGAACGAGGGCAAGGTCAAGGTCGTCGGCAACCCGTTCTCCGAGGAGAACTACGGCGTCGGCATCCCCAAGGAGTCCGACAAGTGCGAGGCCATCAACGAGGCCATCACCAAGATGATCGACGACGGCACGTGGCAGGAGCTGCTGGACAAGAACGTCGGCGCCTCCGGCTACCAGGCCAACGAGGAGCTCAACCCTCCGACGCCCGCCGCCTGCGCCTGATCCGCTGACGTTCCGGGGGCTCGCGCGGCGACCGCGCGGGCCCCCGGTCCCTCCGAGAACGAGGAGTGTCGGTGGACGACGGCTTTCTCCAGCAGTTCCTGTCGCTGTTCGACGAGTTCGACGTGCTCGCGGCGTTCTGGGTCAATATCCAGCTGACCTTCTACGCCGCGATCATCGCGCTGGTCCTCGGCACGGTGCTCGCGGTCATGCGGATCTCGCCGGTGCCGAGCCTGCGCTGGGCCGGCGCGACGTACGTGACGCTGCTGCGCAACACGCCCCTGACGATCATCATGGTCTTCTGCGTGCTCGGGCTCTGGGGGCAGCTGGGTCTGACGCTCTCGCCCGACTTCCAGACGAACTTCTTCCGCCTCGCCGTGCTCGGCCTGAGCATCTACCACGCCGCCTTCGTGTGCGAGGCGCTGCGCTCCGGTGTGAACACCGTGCCCGTCGGCCAGGCCGAGGCGGCCCGCGCGATCGGGCTCTCGTTCTGGCCCGCCGCGCGGCTGATCATCCTCCCGCAGGCGTTCCGGGGGTCGGTCGCTCCCCTGGGCAACGTGCTCATCGCCCTGACCAAGAACTCCACCGTCGCGGCCGCCGCGTCCGTGGCGGAGGCATCCGGCCTGATGAAGACCATGATCGAGTTCCGCCCCGACGTGATCCTCGCGATCTTCCTGACCTTCGCGCTCGGCTTCGTGCTCATCGTCGTGCCGATCGGCCTGGCCACGACCTCGCTCTCCCGACGACTGGCGGTGTCCCGATGAGCACCCTGTTCGACGTCCCAGGTCCCGTCGCCCGGCGGCGCATGGTCTGGGTGAACATCGCCGCGACCGTCGCCGTGGCCGGCATCGGCGTCTGGGTGCTCACCCGCCTGGGCGCGAAGGGGCAGCTCGACGCCGCCCTCTGGAAGCCGTTCCTGACCGCCAACCCGTGGGTCAACTACCTGCTGCCCGGCCTCGTCGAGACCCTGAAGGCCGCCGGCATCTCGATCGTGACCAGCGCGGTCTACGGGTTCGTGTTCGGCCTCGGGCGGTTGTCGTCGTCGAAGATCGTGCGCACCGTGAGCGGTGGCGTCGTCGAGTTCTTCCGCGCCGTCCCCGTGCTGCTCATGATGATCTTCTTCTACCTCGGCCTCGGGCAGATGCGGCTCATCGAGCCCTCCGACGTCCCCCTGGTCGCCGTCGTGCTGGGCCTCACGTTCTACAACGGCTCCGTCTTCGCCGAGCTCATCCGGTCCGGCGTGCACGGCCTGCCGAAGGGCCAGCGGGAGGCCGCGCTCGCCGTCGGCCTGCGCGACGTCCAGTCGCTCCGGCTCATCGAGGTGCCCCAGGCCGTCATCGCGATGCTGCCGGCGATCGCCAGCCAGCTCGTGGTCATCCTCAAGGACACCGCCCTCGGCGTGATCATCACGTACCCGGAGCTGCTCGACGCCGCCCGTCGGTACGGCGCAGGCAACGGCAACATCCTCCAGTCGCTCGTCGTGGCGGCGCTGATCTTCATCGTCATCAACTACGGGCTCACGCGGCTGGCGGAGGCGCTCGCCGGCCGGGTCGGCCGCCGCACCGCCGGAGAGGCGCGGGCTGAGGCGCCGACCCTGGTGACCGCGATCGGGAAGGACTAACCCGCTGTCGCGCTCGCCCGGATCTCGCGGACCACGGTCACGGTGATCTCGCCGGGGTACGCCAGGTCGGCCTCGATGTGGCGAGCGATGGCGACGGCCAGCTGCGGCAGCGCGTAGTCGTCGACCTCGGACGGCTCGACGACCACCCGCACCTCGCGACCGGCCGACATGGCCAGCGCGCGGCGCACACCGGCGTGCGCTGCCACCAGCTGCTCCAGCTTGTCGATGCGCTCGACGTACTGGTCCAGCTCCTCGCGGCGGGCACCGGGGCGCGCGGCGGAGATGGAGTCTGCGACCTGCACGAGCACGGCCTCGACCGTCTCGGCCGGCACCTCGTCGTGGTGCGCGGCGATCGCGTTGACCACGACGGCCGACTCGCCGTGGCGGCGCGCCAGGTCGGCCCCGACCGCGGCGTGCGTGCCGGGCACCTCGGCGGTGAGCGCCTTGCCCAGGTCGTGCAGGAACGCACCGCGGCGGGTCACGTCGACGTCGGCGCCGATCTCGGCCGCGAGGGCGGCTGCGAGCTGGGCGGACTCGACCAGGTGCTCGAGCACGTTCTGTCCGTAGGACGTGCGCAGGCGCAGCCGGCCCAGCGTCCGGACCAGGGCCGGGTGCAGTGCGCCCACCCCGGCGCGCTCGGCGGCGTCGTGCCCGGCGGCGTCGGTCCGCTCGTCCGCACCGGCGAGCGCCTCGGCGTAGGCCTGCTCGATGCGCTGCGGGTGGATGCGGCCGTCCGCCATGAGGGCTTCCAGCGCCACCTGGGCCACCTCTCGGCGCTCGGTGTCGAAGCACGAGAGCACCACGGCGTCGGGCTGGTCGTCGACCAGAACGTTCACGCCCGTCAGCGCCTCGAAGGACCGGATGTTGCGGCCCTCCTTGCCGATGATCCGGCCCTTCATCTCGTCCGACGGGAGCGGCAGGACCGTGAGCGGCGACTGCGTGCTGGTCGGGACGGCGAGCCGCTGGACGGCGGTCGTGACGATGCGCCGCGCGCGTGCCTCCGCGGTCCTGCGGGCCTGCGCCTCCGCGCGGCGGACCTGCGCCGCGGCGTCGTTCTGCGCCTGATCGACGATCCTGCGGGTCAGCTCGGCACGGGCGTCCTCGGCAGTCAGGCCCGTCGCGGACTCCAGCGCGACCAGCGCGGCGCGCTCGGCGTCGGCCGCACGCTGGGCGGCCGCCCGCTCGGCGTCCTCGAGCGTGCGCGCCCCGGCCCGTTTGGCCTCCGCCGCGGACTCGGCGTCCGCGCGGGCGCGTCGCTCGAGCTCGTCGACCTCGGTGCGGTCGGCCGCGAGGCTCTGCTCCCGCTCGGTCAGCCGTCGCTCGCGACGCTCGACGTCCGAGAGCATCGCGCGTGCATCGGCCTTGATCGAGGCGACGTCCTCCGCAGCCCGTGCGCGCTGGACGCCGGCCTCCCGACGGGCGACGAGGACGAGCACGAGGGCGACCAGACACGCGCCGAGCAACCCCACGATCGTGGCGATGGCGCCTGAGTCCACGTCATCCTCCTGGTCCGGCAGCGCTCGACGCGCAACGGTGCCGGTGCGCGGGTGGGTGTCATTGTCGCGCACACCCGGCCGCGTCCGGGCCGTTCGCCACCCCGACGTGCGCAGGAGTGTGCGCGGCTGTGCCGAACGTCACGGACCCGGGTCGAACCCGTCCAGCTCTCCGTCGAGGTCCTGGAGAGCGAGCTCCTCACGCAGGAGCCGGGCCACCAGCCCGGGCGGGTACCCCTTGCGTCCCAGTGCTGCGAGCGTGCGCCGCGACCGAGTCTGTGCGTCCAGGCCGGACGTCGAGGCCAGCTTGCGCCGTACGAGCCGCCGCGCGGCCGCGTCCTCGTCGTCCGCGTCGACCTGCTCGAGCGCGTCGCGGGCCGTCTCGTCGTCGATGCCCCGACGGCGCAGCTCCACCCCGATCGCTCGGCGGGAGAGCCCACGCTCCGCGTGACGCGTGCGGACGAGCATGCGCGCGTACTCGGTGTCGTCGATCAGCCCGACCTCGGTGAACCGGTCGAGCACCCGCTCCGCGACCTCGTCCGGCACGTCCTTGCGTGCCATGGCCTCGGCCAGCTGCGCCCGGCTCCGGGCCGAGGCGGTGAGGAGCCGCAGCGCGATCGCCCGCGCCACGGACTCCTGGTCTGGCTCGGCGTCCTGCGCGGCCGAGCCCGTCGGGGGCGGCTCGGTGCCGAACCGCCCCCGACGTCCGTTGCTGCTGGTCATGCGACTGCTCAGAAGTCGACGACCGGGACGGCGTCGGCAGGTGCGTCGACCCGTGCACCGATGCCGAGCTTCTCCTTGATCTTCTTGTCCAGCTCGACGGCCAGGTCCGGGTTGTCCCGGAGGAACGCGCGGGCGTTCTCCTTGCCCTGACCCAGCTGGTCGCCCTCGTACGTGTACCAGGCGCCGGACTTGCGCACGAAGCCGTGCTCCACGCCCATGTCGATCAGGCTGCCCTCGCGGGAGATGCCGACCCCGTAGAGGATGTCGAACTCCGCCTGCTTGAAGGGCGGCGCCATCTTGTTCTTGACGACCTTCACGCGGGTCCGGTTGCCGACCGCCTCCGTGCCCTCCTTGAGGGTCTCGATGCGGCGGATGTCCAGGCGCACCGACGCGTAGAACTTCAGCGCCTTGCCACCCGTGGTCGTCTCGGGGGACCCGAACATCACACCGATCTTCTCGCGCAGCTGGTTGATGAAGATGGCCGTGGTGCCGGACGAGTTGAGCGCACCGGTGATCTTGCGCAGCGCCTGGGACATGAGCCGCGCCTGCAGGCCGACGTGGCTGTCACCCATCTCGCCCTCGATCTCGGCCTTGGGCACGAGCGCGGCGACCGAGTCGACGACGACGACGTCGATGGCGCCGGAGCGGATCAGCATGTCCATGATCTCCAGCGCCTGCTCACCGGTGTCCGGCTGGGAGACCAGGAGCGCGTCGGTGTCGACACCGAGCTTCTTGGCGTACTCGGGGTCCAGCGCGTGCTCCGCGTCGATGAAGGCGGCGATGCCGCCAGCCTTCTGCGCGTTGGCGACCGCGTGCAGAGCGAGGGTGGTCTTGCCCGAGGACTCCGGGCCGTAGATCTCCACGACGCGGCCGCGCGGCAGGCCGCCGATGCCGAGCGCGACGTCCAGGGCGATGGAGCCGGTGGGGATGACCTCGACCGGGGCGCGGCCGTCGTCGCCGAGCCGCATGATCGACCCCTTGCCGAACTGGCGGTCGATCTGGCTGAGTGCGGCTTCGAGGGCCTTCTCGCGATCCTTCGGTGCGGGCATGTCGACCTCGTCTGTCTCGAGCAGCTGCTGCTGCGGTACGGGGGCTGGTCTTGTTGCGAGCGACGCTATGTCCGACCACCGACATACCGGCCGCGCCACCCTCGTCCCCGGGATCCGGCGTCTGCCGGAGGGGGCTGTGGGAGGTTCGGTCGTCCGCTCGCAGAAACCACCCTAGCCGAACAGGTGTTCGATGTATGCGACACGCCGTCAGCGTGTCGGGGTCACCGTGAGCTGCTCCCCCGGCGCCAGCACGTGCACGCGCACGTCCGGGGCGAGGCGTGCGGCCGCGCGCGCGAAGGCCGGCCCGGCGCGGTCCATCCAGCCCGGCGGCAGGCGTCGTGAGACGGGCGCGTGCAACGTGCCCCAGTGGATCGGCACGGCCGAGCGTGCACCCACGCTGCGGCACGCCCGCGCGGCCTGTGCCGGGTCCATGTGCCCACCCGACAGTCGTGGCCCCCACCCGCCCACCGGGACGAGCGCCAGGTCGACGGGGCCGCCCGCGAGCACGGGCAGGATCGACATGCTCGCGTACGGCGCGGTGTCCCCCGCGAACCAGATCCGGACGTCGTCCGTGGCCACCACGAAGCCGTGCGTCGAGTTCGGGCGGTGCGGCATCTGCCGGTGCTCGTGCACCGCCGGGACGAGCCGCAGCCGGACGTCCGAGCCCGGCACCGTCCACCACTCGAGGTCGGTGAGACCGTGCCCGCCCGGCACGCCGTGGCCGCGCAGCCAGCGGGCGTTGGCCGGTGCGCTGACCACCGGCACGTCGCCCACCAGGCGCAGCGAGCCCAGCTCGGCGTGGTCGTGGTGCAGGTGCGAGAGCAGGACCACGTCGGCGCCCTGCCAGTCCTCGGCCCGCGGCGCGGCACCCCGGCGACGCAGCAGGCCGGCGTGCCTCTGCAGCAGCGGGTCGGTGAGCAGCCGGACGCCGTCGACGTCGAGCACGGCGCTCGCGTGACCCAACCAGCGGACCCGCACGGTCATGGCCGCAGCCCGGCGGCGTCGGCCCAGCGGACCAGCTGCTCGTGCACCGCCTCGGCGCCCACCAGGATCTCGTCGTCCCCGACGCTCTCCCGCAGCTCGTCGGCGACCGGCCAGCGCGTCGGGTGCAGCAGGAAGGCGTGGTTCTGGGCACCCCCGATGCCGCCGTGCGAGCCCACCTGACCCTCGAAGGCGTGGATGTGCCCGCGGTCCGTGACCGTGGAGACCAGCAGCAGGTCGCCGGTGTGCGGGAGCCGGGCCGCGCGCAGCAGGTCGGCGCGCCCGCGCGGTCCGTACGGGACGAGCGGGTCCTCCCCCTCCGGCTCCGCGTCAGGCTGCTCCAGCAGGACGAGGCCGCGCGGGCCGATCGCGACGAGGCCGCGCGCCTGCGTGTCGACGACGACGACGCCGACGCCGGGCCGGGCGGCCAGCCCGGTCACCATGCCCGGCCAGCGCTGCTGCAGATCCTCGAGCGAGAGCCGGTGCGGCACCTGCGGGAACCAGACGAGCCCGAGGTTCCCCGATCCCACGGTGACCACGTCGGGGACGTCGGCTCCGGTCGCCGGGTGCTTGGGACGCCCCTGGTCGGGACCCAGGACGGTCGAGCCCCGCGACAGGTTCAGCGCGCTGTTGACCAGGGCGTTCAGCTGGCCCCACTCCTCCCCCGTGCTGCTCTCCACCCCGTCGGCGGCCGGCTCCGCCATGTGCGCCCGCACGGAGTCCAGCAGGGTCTCGCCGCCGAGCTGCTCGTAGGTGGCGCCGAGCGCCTGCCCGTGGTCGGAGAGCACGACGATCTCGTAGTCGCGCGGCGCGACGGCCGCCACGCGCTCGAGGGTGCCGAGCACGCGGTCGAGCCCCTCCAGCGAGCGCAGGGACTCAGGACGGGTGGGCCCGGCGTGGTGCGCGATCTCGTCGTAGTCCACGAGGTCGACGTAGATCGAGGGGTCGCCGCGGAGCAGGGCCTCGGCGACCAGCGACGTGTTCAGGTCGCGCAGGAGCACGTTGGTGATCCCGCGCAGGACGACGTACCAGCCGCCGCGCGAGATCCGCGGCTCCACGTCGCGCACCCGCTGGCGGTGCGCCTGGTAGAGCTCCTTGATCATCTCGCCCGCCGACACGCTCACGGCGCGGGCGAGCACGAACGGGCTGGCGAAGAAGCGCACGTACGCGGGACCCGGCCCGAGCCCGCCGTCCGGGCCCTTGGTGCGGGACTTGCTCATCACCACGAAGCTGGTCGCGGCGTCGCCGGAGAACATCGTCGAGATCGCCGTACCCCCGCCCGCGAGCAGCCCCTTGCCCGTCGTGAGCCGCTGCTCGACGAGGGCGGCGTCCTCCGGGTGGTTGGTGACGACCAGCCGACCGAGGTCCCGGTCCCACCAGCGGAACGCGGGGATCTGGGAGGAGTCGCCGTGCAGCAGGCCCGCCTGGCTCGCCGGCGTCGTCGACGGGATCCGGGCCCACCAGGACTCGAGGCTGTGGCTCCCCGTGGTCATCCACCGCTGCACGGTCGGCGCCAGCCCCGCCTCGATGGCCTCGCGCAGCACGGGGGCCGCGACACCGTCCAGCTGCACCACGAGCAGCCCGGCCTCGCGCGCCTCGCCGGCCACCCGCGGGCGGATCCCCTCGCGCCGGGCCTGCCGGCGCGCGCGGCGCACGAGGTCGGAGACGACGTAGTCGCTGTTGCTCGCGCCGATCAGCCACCGCCCGACCGCCATGACGATCGCGGTGAGCACCAGGACCACGAGCACGGACCAGACGTTGTCGACCGTGAAGCCCGGCACCACGGTGAGCGCCAACCACAGCACGGCGACCTGCGCGAGCAGCCCGAGGCCGAGTGCGAGCACGGCACTGCCCCGGCGGGCGAGGAACCGCAGCGGGGCCCGGAGCAGGAGGTCGCCGACCGCCACGATGAGTGCTGCGAGGGCGATGGCCGCGACGTCGTCGGCGCGGACACCGCGGCTGAGCGCGACGGCGACCGCCAGGCCGATGCCGGTGGCGACGAGGGTCAGCACCGCCTCGCCGACGTCGCGCACGCTCGGCGCCCAGCTGGTGGGCGTGCCGGTTCGGGACGTCATGAGGCGGTCTCCTAGGCGCGTGGGGGTGCCGGGCGGCGGGCGTCCGCTCCCCAGCGGTCGTTCTCCGAGATCTCGAGCTCGTCGCAGAGCGCGTGCCAGACGGTGCGCGGCTCGACGTTGTCGTCGAGCGCCTGCATCGCGGTGCGTTGGTCGAGCCCGCGGAGCACGAGCTCACGCGTCAGCTCGCGGCCGTGCGCGCTGCCGAGGACCTCGTCCACCAGCAGCCAGAACTCTCGAAGCCTCACGGGTGACAGCCTGCCACCCCGCGAGGCGAGCGGGTGTCGGTGGCGGCCGACACAATGGCCGGGTGGTGCTCGACCGCTTCTCCGACCCGACCAGGACCTGGTTCACGGGTGCGTTCGCCGAGCCCACCACCGCGCAGCTCGGGGCGTGGACCGCGGTCGCCGGCGGGGACCACGCGCTGGTCGTCGCCCCGACCGGGTCCGGCAAGACGCTCGCCGCCTTCCTGTGGGCGCTGGACGGGCTCCTGACCGGCGAGCGGTCCGCCGATCCCGTCGAGCGCTGCCGCGTCCTCTACGTGTCGCCGCTCAAGGCGCTGGCCACCGACGTCGAGCGCAACCTGCGCTCCCCGCTGGTCGGCATCCGGCAGGCGGCCACAAGGCTCGGGCTCGAGCTGCCGGACGTGACCGTCGGCATCCGCACCGGCGACACGCCCCCGAACGAGCGCCGCGCCTTCGCGACGAAGCCGCCGGACATCCTCATCACCACCCCCGAGTCGCTGTACCTGGTGCTCACGTCCGGTGCCCGCGCGGGCCTCGCGGGGGTGCGGACGGTGATCGTGGACGAGATCCACGCGGTCGCCGGCACCAAGCGCGGCGCGCACCTCGCGCTGTCGCTCGAACGGCTCGACGCGCTGCTCGACCACCCCGGCGGCCCCGGACCCGTGCAGCGCATCGGCCTGTCGGCCACCGTCCGGCCCGTCGACGCGGTCGCGGAGTTCCTCGGGGGCGCCCGCTCGACCGCAGACGGGGGCCGTCCGGTCGTCGTGGTGCAGCCGCCCTCGACCAAGCGGATCGAGGTCGAGGTCGTCGTCCCCGTGCCGGACCTGTCGGACCTGCGCGGCACCGAGGCCACGGAGGACCTGGACCTGTCCGGCGCCGCGGCCGGCCCGCTCCCCCGCCCGTCGATCTGGCCGCACGTCGAGGAGCGCGTCGTCGACCTCGTGGCCCAGCACCGGTCCACCCTCGTCTTCACCAACTCGCGGCGCGGCGCCGAGCGGCTGACCGCCCGGATGAACGAGGTCTGGGCGGAGCGCTCGGGCGAGGACGTGCCGGACCCCGCGACGCTGCGGGCGGCCGCGGTGCCGGCGCAGTCCGGGACGGCGGTCGGGGTCGACACGCGGGACGCCGCGACGATCCTCGCGAGGGCGCACCACGGGTCGATGAGCCGCGCGGAGCGGACGCGGACCGAGTCGGAGCTCAAGGCCGGGCTGCTGCCCGCGGTGGTCGCGACGAGCTCGCTGGAGCTCGGGATCGACATGGGCGCGATCGACCTGGTGGTGCAGGTGGGGTCGCCGCCCTCGGTCGCCAGCGGTCTCCAGCGCGTCGGCCGGGCCGGGCACCAGGTGGGTGCGGTGTCGCGCGGCATCGTCTTCCCGACGTTCCGGGGCGAGCTGGTCCCGGCCGCGGTCACGGCGCAGCGCATGCGGGACGGGTCGCTCGAGGCGATGCGGATCCCCCGCAACCCCCTCGACGTGCTCGCGCAGCAGATCGTCGCCATGGTCGCGGTGGAGGACTGGTCGCTCGACGAGCTGGCCGTCGTGCTCCGCCGGGCGTCGCCGTTCTCGGGGCTCGGTGAGGCGACGCTGCGCGCGGTGCTCGACATGCTGGCCGGCCGGTACCCCAGCGAGGAGTTCGCGGAGCTGCGGCCCCGGCTGGTCTGGGACCGGGTGCGCGACGTGCTCAGCGGGCGGCCGGGTGCGCTGCGTCTCGCGGTCACCAGCGGAGGCACGATCCCGGACCGCGGCCTGTTCGGCGTGTTCCTGGCCGGCAGTGCGACCACCAGCGACGTCCCGGTCGACGCGGAGCGGTCAGGCGGCACGGTGCGCGGCGGCAAGCGCGTGGGCGAGCTCGACGAGGAGATGGTCTACGAGTCCCGCGTCGGCGACATGTTCACGCTCGGCTCCAGCACGTGGCGGATCGACGACATCACCCCGGACCGCGTGCTGGTCACGCCGGCGCCGGGCGTGCCGGGCCGGCTGCCGTTCTGGAAGGGCGACTCGCAGGGCCGGCCGGCCGAGCTGGGTCAGGCGATGGGGGCCTGGGTCCGCGAGCTCGGCGCGCTGTCCGACGACGACGCCCGCGCGCGCGTCGAGGCGGCCGGGCTCGACCCGTGGGCGGCCGACAACCTGCTCACCTACCTGCGCGAGCAGCGCGACGCGACCGGCGAGGTCCCCACCGACGTGGTGCTCGTGGTGGAGCGGTTCCGCGACGAGCTGGGCGACTGGCGGGTGGTCCTGCACTCCCCGTACGGCGCACGCGTGCACGCCCCCTGGGCGATCGTCATCGGCGCCCGGCTGCGCGAGCGGTACGGGGTGGACGCGGCCGCGATGCACTCGGACGACGGGATCGTCCTGCGCCTGCCCGACATGCTGGACGGGGGCCTGGACGCGGGGTTCGGCGTCGACGACCCCTGGGCCGAGCAGACCGGGCCGGCGATCGACCTGGCGTCCCTGTTCCTCGACCCCGACGAGGTGCTGGACTCGGTGCAGGCCGAGCTCGGCTCCTCGGCCATGTTCGGTGCACGCTTCCGCGAGGCGGCGAGCCGCGCCCTGCTGCTTCCCCGACGCCGCCCCGACCGCCGCCAGCCGCTCTGGCAGCAGCGGCAGCGCTCGGCGCAGCTGCTCTCGGTGGCGTCGGCCTACCCCGACTTCCCGATCCTGCTCGAGGCGGTCCGGGAGTGCCTCCAGGACGACTTCGACACCGAGGCGCTGACCACGCTCATGCGGGACGTCGCGTCGCGCAAGATCCGGGTGGTCGAGGTGACCACTACCCAGCCGTCGCCGTTCGCGCAGTCCCTGCTGTTCGGCTACACCGCGCAGTTCCTCTACGACGGCGACGCTCCCCTGGCCGAGCGCCGCGCCGCCGCCCTCACGCTCGACCCCACGCTGCTCGCCGAGCTGCTGGGTCAGGGCGGCGAGTCCCAGCTGGCCGACCTGCTCGACCCGGACGCCGTCCTGCGCACCGAGGCCGAGCTGAGCGGCCGCGCGCCGGAGCGCCAGGCGGGCACGCTCGAGCAGCTGGCCGACGCCGTCCGGCGGCACGGACCGCTCACCGCTGGCGAGCTGGCGGAGCGCACGAAGCCCGAGGTCCGCGAGCAGGTGCCGGCGTGGTTGTCCGACCTCGAGGGTGCGCGGCGCCTGATCCGGGTGCGGCTCGGTGGCGTGGCGCCGGATCGTGCAGAGCAGTGGGCGGCCGTCGAGGACGCCGGGCGGCTGCGCGACGCGCTCGGGGTCGCCCTGCCGGTGGGTGTGCCCGAGGTGTTCACCGAGGTGGTGCCGGACCCGGTGGGCGACCTGCTGCGCCGGCACGCCCGCACGCACGGGCCGTTCACGGCTGCCCAGGCCGCCACCCGGTTCGGCTGGGGTGTCGCGGTCGTGGCGGAGACGCTGCGCCGGCTGGAGGCCCTGGGCGTGCTCGTGCAGGGACGCCTGCGCCCGGACGTGCTCGGGGGCACCGGCGACGAGTTCTGCGACGCCGACGTGCTGCGGACGCTGCGCCGCCGATCGCTCGCCGCCCTGCGCGCCGAGGTCGAACCGGTCGATCCGCAAGCCCTCGGCGTGTTCCTGCCGCGCTGGCAGGGCGTCCAGCCCGTCGGTCGGTCCGGACGCGGCTCGGCCACCGGAACCCTGCGGGGCGTGGACGGCGTCGCTCGCGTGGTCGAGCAGCTGGCCGGCGCGGTCCTGCCGGCGTCGGCACTGGAGACCCACGTCCTGCCCGCCCGGGTGGTCGACTACAGCCCGGCGATGCTCGACGAGCTGACGGCCGCGGGCGAGGTCGTCTGGGCCGGCCACGGGTCGCTCGCCGGGCACGACGGACTCGTCTCGGTGCATCCCGCCGCGGTCGCCGACCTCACCCTCCCGGCCGCGGACGCCGCCCCCGACTCGCCGCTGCACGCCGCGATCCTCGAGGCGCTCGGCGGCGGCGGCGCCTGGTTCCTCGGCGCGCTGGCCGAACGCGTCCGCCAGCTCCGTCCCGACGAGGCGTCGCCGTCGCAGGCCGACGTGGCGACCGCGGTGTGGGATCTGGTGTGGGCGGGCCACGTGACCAACGACGGCCTCGCCCCCCTGCGCGCCTGGCTGGGTACCGGGAGCACGGCCCACCGCACGAAGTCCGCGGCACCCCGTGGGCGGCCGCTGCGCCCACGCCTCGGCCTGCGCGCTGCCGTCCAGCTGGCCGGCGACCCCGGCACGCGATCGAGCGCGCTGGGCCTGAACGGCGCCGCGAGCGGTGGCCGCTGGTCGCTGCTGCCGGCGCGCGAACCCGATCCGACCCTGCGTGCCCACGCCCTGGCCGCGCAGCTGCTCGACCGGCACGGCATCCTCACCCGCGCGGTCGCCCCGGCCGAGGGGATCGGCGCCCGGTTCGCCGACGTCTACCGCGTGCTGTCCGCGCTGGAGCAGGGCGGTCAGGTGCGGCGCGGCTACTTCGTCGAGCGGCTCGGTGGCTCGCAGTTCGCGCTGCCGGGTGCGGTGGACCGGCTGCGGGTCGACGCCCAGGTGGTCGAGCGGTCGGCCGACGAGGACGGCCCCACCGACCTCCAGGTCGTCGTGCTGGCGGCGACCGACCCCGCGAACCCGTACGGCGCCTCGCTGCCCTGGCCGGTCGCGGGACCGGACGTCACCGACAACGGCGCCGGCCGGCACCGACCCGGTCGCAAGGGCGGCGCGCTCGTCGTGCTCGTCGACGGAGCTCTGGTGCTCTACCTGGAGCGCGGCGGCCGGACCGTCCTTTCGTTCACGACCGACGCCGGGGTGCTGGGGGCCGCCGCCGAGGGGCTGGTGACCACCGCGCGAACCCGGCACACCGGCCGGCTCACGATCGTGCGGGTCGACGGCGTGGACGTCCTCGAGGGTGCGCTGCACAGCCCGCTCGGCAAGGCGCTCGCCGCCGCCGGGTTCGCCACGACCCCGCGCGGACTGCGCCTGCGTCAGTCGTGAGGTCCCGTGCCTGAGGGCGACATCCTGCGCCGGACCGCGGACCGGTTCCAGCGGGCGATCGGCGGCCAGGTGCTCGTCCGCTCCGACCTGCGCTGGCCGACCGCCGCCACGGTGGACCTCGTCGGCCGCACGGTGCTGGAGACCCGGTCCTACGGCAAGCACCTGCTCACCCGGTTTGACGACGGCCGCACGCTGCACACCCACCTGCGCATGGAGGGGTACTGGCGGATCGCCCGCACCGGCTCCCCCGAGGCGTCGGCCCGGTCCCCCCAGGTCCGCGCCGTGCTGGCCACCGCGGACTGGACCACTGTCGGGTACCACTTGGGGATGCTCGACGTGGTGCGCACCCGCGACGAGCGCACCCTGATCGGGCACCTGGGCCCGGACATGCTCGCGGAGGCCTTCGACCTGGACGAGGCGCTGCGGCGGTGGACGGACCGCGGGTCGACCCCCGCGGCGGAGGTGCTCCTGGACCAGACGGTCACCGCGGGGATCGGCACGATCTTCGCGGCCGAGTCCCTGTTCGCGGAGCGGCTGTGGCCGTGGACGCCGGCCGACGCGGTCGCCGAGCCCGGTCGGCTGCTCTCGGTCGCCCGACGGCAGCTCCAGCGCGCGGTCGCTGACGGCAGGCCACCCGGGCACGTGCACGGCAGGGCGCGACAGCCGTGCCACCGCTGCGGGCGACCGATCGTCGTGGGGCAGGCGCGCAAGCCGCCGATGGAGCGCCCCATCTTCTACTGCCCGCGGTGCCAGGCGAACCCTGCCTGACCCCGGAACGCGCAACGGCCCGCGGGCGGGGTGCCCACGGACCGTGCAGGAGGACGCACGGACATCGCTGTCCGTCGTCGCGGGCACCCGGAAGCGACCCGTCGACCGAGCGGGGAACCCGCCCGATCATTCACGAACTACCTCAGCTGATGGCGGCGAGCTCCGACCGCGACCGCGCCCACCCGAAGTCGGTGGCACTGGCCACCGACGCCGCGAGGTCCGCAGGCACCGTGTCGGGGATCAGCAGACCCTCGGCGACGGCCACGCGGTCACTGACCTCACGCAGGACGAGCGACATCGGGACGTCGAGCGCCTCGCAGATGCTGTTGAGCAGCTCCGAAGACGCCTCTTTCTGGCCCCGCTCTACCTCGCTCAGGTACCCGAGCGAGACGCGGGCTGCCGACGACACCTCACGCAGGGTGCGCCCCTGGCGCTGTCGCGCATCCCGCAGCACATCGCCGATCTCTCGACGGAGTACAACCATCCGGGCTCCCCCTCTCGCGTCACGTGCCACATCCTTGCCGGGAACCGGGATCCGCTGGGGACCCGGGACCACTGGAACCCCAGAAACCTTCGCCGGGAGGATTCCACCGTACCTTGCACCGCCGACACGCGACGGCATGCGCCGTGCCGGGGGTCGAGTGCTCATCACGGACGTTCCAACGATGCGACACCCCGCAGTGTTCCCGCTCTTGCGGCCTAGGACTGGTCCCAGGGTCGAGATTCACCCCGCTCGGCCACGAACTCCACCCCCAGCGCCAGGACGGCGTCCACGGTCTGCGCCCGGACGGACGCCCGGGGACCGACCAGGTCGAGAGACCGCACGTGGGTGCCGTCGGGCGTGGAGACCGCGACGTGCACGGTGCCCGGCGCGTGCCCGTCCTGCGGGTCGGGCCCGGCGACCCCCGTGGTCGCCAGCCCGACGTCCGCCCCCAGGCGCGTCCGGACCCCGATCGCCATCGCGCGCGCGACGTCCGGGTCGACCGCACCGCGCGCCGCCAGCAGGTCGCGGTCCACGTCGAGCAGCGTGCCCTTGAGATCGGTGGCGTAGGCGACGACCGCCCCGCGCAGGACCGCCGACGCGCCCGGGACGTCCACGAGCGTGGCGGACACGAGCCCGCCGGTCAGGGACTCGGCTACGCCCAGCGACCAGCCGCGCGCACCGAGGGCCGCGAGGAGGTCGGCCGCCAGGGACACGTCACAGCCCAGCAGCGGGCGGCCGGCTGGCGGTCCGGCGAATCTGCAGGCCGGTCCGCGCGTAGTCGAGGCCGGTCACCACGGTCACCACCAGCGCCGCGCCCATGACGACTGCCGCGACCACCTCGACGAACGCGGGGAGCTCGTCGAGCGGCAGGAGGTACAGCCCGATCGCCACCGACTGGAGCACGGTCTTCAGCTTGCCGCCTCGGGAGGCGGGCAGCACCACGTACCGCAGCAGGAAGAACCGCATGGCCGTGATGCCCAGCTCGCGCACCAGGATCACCACGGTCACCCACCACGGCAGGTCGCCGAGCCACGAGAGCAGGACGAGGGCAGTGCCGATGAGCACCTTGTCCGCGATCGGATCGAGGAGCTTGCCGAGGTCTGTGACCTGGCCGGAGCGGCGGGCGAGCCAGCCGTCGAGCCGGTCGGTGGCCGCCGCCACCACGAAGAGCGCGGTCGCGATCAGCCTGCCCGTCGTGCTGTGGCCACCATCGGCGAGGAGAGCCCACGCGAAGAACGGCACCAGCGCGATGCGCAGCACCGTGACAACGTTCGCCAGGTTCCAGGCGGAGGGTACGGCGTCGATCACCCGGACAGCCTAGAGGGGTGCAGGTCATGCCCCGTTCACCCCCTAGAGTCCGCCTGTGACCCGCCACGCCCGCGCCGGCCGCCGGTCTCCCGTCGTCGCGGGCCTCGCGATCCTCCTGCTGCTCGTCGTGAGCCTCGGCGCGGTCGCGGCAGCGCTGCGACCCGCAGGTCCGCCGGTCACCGCCGTGACCACCCGGCCGACGCCGCCGAGCCCGGACAGCACTCCGACGCCCACACCGACGCCCGACCCGGACGCGGAGCTCTCGATCGTCGCCGCCGGAGACGTGCTCCCGCACCTGCCGGTGCTCTCCAGCGCCCGCACCGCGGACGGCTACGACTTCGCACCGGTGATCGGGCCCATGAACCCGTGGATCCAGGGCGCCGACCTTGCCCTGTGCCACCTCGAGGTGGCCGTCACGCCTGCGGGCACCGCACCCAGCGGCTACCCGTTGTTCGCGACGCCCCCGCAGATCGCGAGCTCGCTCCGGGCGCAGGGGTGGGATGGCTGCTCGACCTCGTCGAACCACTCGGTCGACCGTGGGTTCGCCGGCGTGACGGCGACGCTGGACGCGCTCGACGCCGCGGGCCTCGGGCACACCGGCACGGCGCGCACCGCGGTCGAGCAGTCGCAGCCGCAGCTCTACCAGCTCCAGCGCGGCGGCCGGACGATCACCGTGGCCCACGTCGCCGCGACCTACGGGACCAACGGCATGCCGGTCGACGCGGACAAGCCGTGGTCGGTGAACCTCGTCGACGTGCCCGCGATGGTGGCGCAGGCGACCGCGGCGCGCGCGGCCGGCGCCGACCTCGTGATCGCGAGCGTGCACTGCTGCGTCGAGTACCAGACGGAGCCGACGCCCGCGCAGGTGGCGATCGACCAGCAGCTGGCCGACTCCGGGGTGTTCGACCTGGTCATCGGCCACCACGCGCACGTGCCCCAGCCGGTGGTGCACCTGGACGGCGGACCGCGCGGCGAGGGCATGTGGGTGGCGTACGGCCTCGGCAACTACGTGTCGAACCAGGACGGCGAGTGCTGCTCGCCGAAGACGTCCTCCGGCCTGCTGCTCACCGCGCACGTCTCGGCCACCGGGGCGTTCCCGGCCGAAGGACGTCCGGCCGGGCCGGCGCGGGTCACCGGGGTCGAGTGGACGCCGATCACGGTCGACCGGCTCGGCGGCCACCAGGTGCACGCGCTCGTCGACATCCCGGGCGGCACGGCCACGCTGGACGCCGCCCAGGTGGCGGAGCGGACGGCGGCCGTGCTCGAGGCCGCCGGCACGCAGGCTCCGATGCGCATCGCGCCGACGACGCCCACCGGCCCCGCACCGCTCGTCGTGCCGCGCGTCAGCGGCTGATGTCGCCCGGCTGCGCGCTGCCGTACAGCCAGCCCTGCCCGTAGCGCCAGCCGTTGCGGTGCAGGTACTCGGCCTGCTCCTCGTGCTCGATCCCCTCGGCGATGGTCACCATCGCCAGCTCGCGCGCCAAAGCACCGAGCGCCCGGGCCACCTTGCCGGCGGTCGGGTCCTCCGGGATGCCGGACGTGAACGACATGTCGAGCTTGACCCCGGCGACCGGCAGGTCCCGCAGGTAGGACAGCGGCGACACGCCTGTGCCGAAGTCGTCGAGCAGGATGGGCACGCCCGCCGCGGACAGCTGCGTCAGCTCGTGCCGGATGCGCGTGCCGGACGCGACGAGCGACGACTCGGTGAGCTCGACCACGATCCGGCCGGCGGTCAGCCGGTGCCGGGAGATCTCCGCCAGCAGCGTCGTCGCGAACTCGCCGTCGCCCAGCTGGTCGGCCGAGACGTTCACCGACACCCAGCGCGTCCGGTCGTGGATGGACGCGACGAACTCGACGACGCGGGTGGCCACCAGCTGCCCGAGGGCGACCGACATCCCCGCCTCCTGGATGAGGGACAGGAACGAGGCCGGCAGCAGGAGGCCGCGCTGCGGGTGCTCCCAGCGCACGAGCGCCTCGTAGCCGACGACGCGGGCGTCGGACAGGTCCACGATCGGCTGGTAGTGGACCACCAGCTGGTCCTCGGCGATCGCGGCGGCGAGCTCGCGGTGCAGGTCGGAGGACGACCCCATCGTCATCGACGACTCGTAGACCTCCGTGCGCCCCCGGCCGGAGCCCTTGGCCCGGTAGAGCGCGGCGTCGGCGGCCGCCAGCAGACCGGGGGCCCCGCCCTCGATCGAGTCGGGGTCCGCGATCGCGATGCCGATGCTCGCGGCGACGTTGAGCCGTCGCCGACCCACCCGGACCGCCTCCTGGAGCCCGGCGTGGATGGCGCTGGCCACCTCGAACACCGCCCGGGGTCCGTCGAGGTCCTGCACGACGACCACGAACTCGTCACCGCCGAGCCGCGCGACCGTGCCCCGGCGGGCGGTCGCGGCGCGCAGGACGCCGGCGACGTGCACCAGCACCTCGTCGCCCGCGGCGTGCCCGTAGCGGTCGTTGATCTCCTTGAAGCCGTCCAGGTCGCAGGCCAGCACGGCCACCCGGTCGACGACGCCGGGCTGCTCCAGCACCGCCTGGAGCACCTCCTGGAGCAGCGTGCGGTTGGCCAGGCCGGTCAGGGGGTCGTGCATGGCGCGATGCGTGAGCATCTCGGCCTGAAGCCGGGACTCCGTGGAGTCGCGCACCTGGACGACGAAGTGGTCCGGGGCACCCGACGGGGTCCGCACCAGCGCGGCGTCGAGCGCCACCCAGACCTCGTGCCCGTCGGCCCGCTGGTACCGCTTCTCCAGGGAGAACCGGTGCTGCCCGCCGCCCAGCAGGCGGTCGACCTCGAGGCGCTCGGCGGGCCGGCCCTCGGGCGTGCTGAGGTCCTCCATCCGGTACCCGCGCAGGGCCCCGACGCTCGTGCCCAGCAGCTCGGCGAACGCGGCGTTCGCCTCGACGATCCGCCACTCCACGTCCACGAGGGCCATGCCGATGGGCGCGTTCTCCATCGCGACCCGGAACTGCATCTCGCTGCGCGACAGGGCGGCCTCGACCTCGCGCCGGCCGGTGACGTCGACCAGCGTGGTGAGCACCGCGGCGGCCTCGCCGTCGCCGGCCGGCACCAGCTGGCTGGCCACCTGCACCATGCGCGCCTGGGTGGTGTCCGTCCCGGGCAGCGCGACGCCGACGAGCTCGGAGTCCACGGTCCACCCCGCCCGGGCGACGCCGGAGCGGTGGCCCAGGACCGCGGCCGGGTTCATGGCCAGGCCCATCTCGTTGACCAGGACCACGGGGAGGTCACCCACGGATCGTCCGACGGACGACCTGGCGTCGATGCCGAGGATCGCCGCCGCACGCTCGGAGATGTCGAGCACCCGGCCCGACAACGACTGGACGAGGACGCCCTCCTTGGTCACGGCCTGGAGGGCGTCGTAGCGGTGCCGCAGCTCGCGGGACAGCTCCAGCAGCTCGTTCGCGCGACGCACCTGCGCGCGCTGCCTGCCGAGCAGGATGAGGACGGCCACGAGCGCCACGATCGCCACGATCGCGATCACCGTGCTGACGACCCCCCAGGGGCCGGGGAACGGGCCGCTCACCGACCCCCGCCGGACCACTGCCCGGCGTCGTCCTCCTCCGCACCGTCGAAGTAGTCGGTCGCCACCGGCGGCTCGCCCGGCAGGGCACCGTCCGCGCCCATGGCGTACCGGTCGTCCTCCTCCTCGCCCGGCGCACCCCGCAGCATGGCGAGCGTGCCCGGCAGGTCGTCGGCCTGGACCAGCACCTCACGGGCCTTGGAGCCCTCGGAGGGGCCGACGATCTCGCGCGACTCGAGCAGGTCCATCAGGCGACCCGCCTTCGCGAACCCGACCCGCAGCTTGCGCTGGAGCATCGAGGTGGACCCGAACTGCGTGGTCACCACCAGCTCGGCGGCCTGGAGCAGGAGGTCGAGGTCGTCGCCGATGTCCTCGTCGACCGTCTTCTTCACCGCCGCGACGGCCACGTCCTGGCGGTAGGAGGGCTTGAGCTGCTTCTTCACGTGCTCGACGACCGCGTGGATCTCCGACTCGGACACCCAGGCACCCTGCGTACGCATGGGCTTGGCGGCGCCCATCGGCAGGAACAGCGCGTCGCCCTGCCCGATCAGCTTCTCGGCGCCGGGCTGGTCCAGCACGACTCGGGAGTCGGTCAGCGAGCTGGTGGCGAAGGCCAGCCGGGACGGCACGTTCGCCTTGATCAGGCCGGTCACCACGTCGACGCTCGGGCGCTGCGTGGCGAGCACCAGGTGGATGCCGGCGGCACGGGCCAGCTGCGTGATGCGCTGGATCGAGGCCTCGACGTCGCGCGGGGCCACCATCATCAGGTCGGCGAGCTCGTCGACGACCACCAGCAGGTACGGGTACGTGGCGATCTTGCGCTCGGAGCCCGGCAGCGGCTTGACCTTGCCCGCGCGGACCGCCGTGTTGAAGTCGTCGATGTGCTTGAACCCGAAGTTGGCCAGGTCGTCGTAGCGCGCCTCCATCTCGCGCACCACCCACTCGAGCGCCTCGGCGGCCTTCTTGGGGTTCGTGATGATCGGCGTGATCAGGTGCGGGATGCCCTCGTAGACCGTCAGCTCCACGCGCTTCGGGTCGACCAGGACCATGCGGACCTCGTCCGGCGTCGCGCGCATGAGGATCGACACGATCATCGAGTTCACGAAGCTCGACTTGCCCGCGCCGGTGGCGCCGGCCACCAGCAGGTGGGGCATCTTCGCGAGGTTGGCCGTGACGTAGCCGCCCTCGACGTCCTTGCCGACGCCGATCACCATCGGGTGCTCGGTGCGCTTGGCCGCGCTGGAGCGCAGCACGTCGCCGAGCGAGACGGTCTCGCGGTCGGTGTTCGGGATCTCGATGCCGATCGCGGACTTGCCGGGGATCGGCGACAGGATCCGGACGTCGGCGCTGGCCACCGCGTAGGCGATGTTCTTGCTCAGCGCGGTGACCCGCTCGACCTTGACGGACCGGCCCAGCTCGACCTCGTACCGCGTGACGGTCGGGCCGCGCGTGAAGCCCGTGACCTGGGCGTCGATCTCGAACGCCTCCAGCACGGAGGTGAGCGACTCGACGACGCGGTCGTTGGCGGCCGAGCGCACCTTGTGGGGGGCGCCCTTGGCCAGGACGTCCTCCGCCGGGAGGGTGTAGAGCACGTCGCCGCCGAGCATGGGCTGCTCGCCGCGCGGGACGGGCGTGGTCTCGGGCGCGGTCAGCGGGCGCTTGGTCGCCGCGACGACCGTCGTGGGGACGGTGTCCGGGGCGGCGTCGCGGGCCAGCTGCGCCTCCGCCTCGGCCTCCGCGGCGGCGACGATGGCCGCGCGCGCGAACGCCTCGTCGCCGTCGTACCCGTCCAGCCGGGTGTCCTCGGGCTCGTCCACCTGGTCGGCGCGCTGGCGGCGGCGCCCGAGCAGTCCCCGCTTGGCCGGCGCGGCCTCGATCTGGGGGACGGCCGTGTGCAGGGCGTTGATGACCAGGGGCGCGTCGTCCTCGACCTCGGCGGCCGGTTCGCGGTGGTTGCCGGTGAGCTTGTCGTAGGCGCCGCGCAGCCGCGGGATCACCTGGTGCACCGGCGTCGCGGTCACGACGAGGACGCCGAAGAACGCCAGCAGGCTCAGCAGCGCCACCCCCACGCCGGGCGTGAGCAGGCTGGCCAGCGGCGTGCCGACCAGGAACCCGACCATCCCGCCCGCCAGCCGCAGGGCCGGGAAGTCGTCGGTGGTGGGCAGCCCTGCGCCGATCTGCACCAGTCCGCAGACCGCGAGCGTGATCGCACCGAGGCCGATCACGATGCGCCCGTTGGCCTCGACGCGCTCCGGGTGCCGCATCAGCCGGATCGCGAGCCCGAGCAGGACCACCGGGACGACGACGCCCACCTTGCCGAACGTGCCCGCCACCACGTTGTGCACGACGGTGCCGGCGGTGCCGGACAGGTCCCACCACTCGCGGGCCGCGATGACGATGGCCAGACCGAGGAGCGTGAACGCCAGGCCGTCGCGCCGGTGCGAGGGGTCGAGGTCCCGGGCACCCTTGCCCACGCGGCGGGCGGTGCCGCCGACGAGGTGCGCGGCGCCCATGAACACGCCCTTGACGATGCGGACGGGAAGGGCCGGCCGGGGCGGCGGCGGAGCGGGCCTGCGGCCCTGCGGACGGGCTGCTCCGGTCGTCTTGCCGGGGGTCTTGCCGGTGGCGCGCGACGTCGCCGGCGCACCGGAGCGGGCGCGAGGGGAGGACGTACGAGTCGCCATGGTCCTCAAACTAGCCGGGGCGGCCGACCGGACGGGCGCGCCCGGGCGCGTGTCGCCCGTGCGATCACCCGAGCAGCAGGCCGACGCCCAGTGTCGCGACGCCCGCCGCGAGGAGGACGGCCCCCACGCCGAGCAGGACGACCGCCTTGTTCGGCGCCTCGCGGCCGCGTCCCATCGCCGAGAAGAAGAACCCCGCGGACATGACGATCGCCGCCACGAGCACCCCGGTCTGTGCCAGCCAGCGCCAGAAGCCGGTGAGCGTGGTGGCCTCCCCCAGCAGCAGGCAGACCAGCCCGAGCGTCACCAGCACCCCCGCGTGCGCGTGGCCGGCGCGGTAGAAGGTCTTCTGGAACGCGGTGGCCTGCTCCTTGCCGGTGGCGACGCGCAGCAGGAAGGCGCCCCCGGACTCGATCGCGACCACGGAGAGCACCACCGCTCCGGCGGTGATCCGTGCGGCGTCGGTGAGTTCGAGCATGGCCACTCCTCGTTTCGGAACACCGTTATAGAACAGTGTTCGCGCACACGAGTCAAGACCCTAGACTCGCCGGATGGCCCGTCCCCGCGTGCACGACGACGCCTTGCGCACCCGGCTGCTCGCCGAGGCCTCGGCGACCATCGCGGCCGCGGGTGCGAGCGGGGTGACCGTCCGCGACCTGGCCGCCCGGGCCGGCACGTCCGCGTCGGCGGTGTACTCGCTGTTCGGCAGCAGGGAGGACCTGGTGCGCGCCGTCGGGGACGAGGCGTTCGCCCGGTTCGCCGAGCGTCTCGCGGCGGTCCCCCGCACCGACGACCCCGCCTCGGACCTGCTCGGCCTCGGGCTCGCCTACCGCGCGAACGCGCTCGACGGTCCGCACTTCTACCGGGTGATGTTCGGCGCGGCCGGCGCGGGCCTCCAGGACGGGACGCGGGGGCAGGCGACGGCGAGCGCCACCTTCGGCGTGCTGCGCGACGCCGTCGCCCGCGTCCTGGGCGTGGAGCCGTCGGCCGCCCAGGAGCCGGCGCTCGGGCTGTGGGCGCTGGTGCACGGACTCGTCGAGCTCGAGCTGGACGGACTGCTGCCCGACGGCGCGGCCGACCGGTACGCCCGCGTGCTCCGGGCGGCCGGGCCGGGGATCCTCGGCACCGGCACCGGCACCGGCACCGGCACCGGCACTGGCACCGGCACCGGCCCCGGCACGGGCACGGGCACGGGCACCGCCACCGGCTGACGGGTGTCGGTGGCCCGTGCCACCGTGGACCCATGTCCGTGACCCGCGAGCAGGTCCTCCGGTACCGCGTGCACGCGCAGCAGCTCGACCGGCCGACGAGCACCCGTCGCCGCCCCGACGACGCCGCGATCCTCGATCACGGCGTGCAGGACACCGGTCCGGACGGAGCGCTGTGGGCGCTCGCCCTGCGTGGTGTCCCGGTCGCCGCGCACGACTGGCCGCACGAGCTCGCGCTCGCATGGACGCTGCGGGGCGCCCCGCACGCCTACCGCCGGTCGGACCTGAAGGCCGTGGAGAAGGCGCTGCGGCCGTACTCCGAGGCCGATGCCGCGAAGCGCGTGATCAACGCCTCGGCCCCCCTCGCGGCCGCGGACATCACGGTGCTCGACGCGCTCGCCACCGTCTCGCGGACCATGCACGAGGTCGTGGACAAGCCGATGGCCAAGGGAGTGCTGTCCACCCGGATGACGGCCGAGCTGCCCGAGCCCTACCTGCGCTGGTGCGAAGGCTGCGGCGCCACGCACATGTACGAGATGACGTTCCGGCTCGCCGCCCTGCACGCCGGTCTCGAGCTCGAGCCCGGCACCTCTCCCCCGGTCGTGAGGCGCATCCCCCGGTGGCCGGCCGGTCAGGTGGGCGTGCTCGACCGGCCCGCCGACGGTGGCGACGGTCCGCCCGACGTGCTGCGCAGCCTCCTGCACCTGCTGGGTCCACTGACCCGCAAGCAGGCCGCGGTCTACCTCGACTCGACGCTCCGGGACGTGTCCGCCCGGTGGCCCGACGACGCGGTCGAGGTGGACGTCGACGGGACGCCTGCCGACATCCTCGAACGAGACCTCCCGGCCCTCCAGGACCCGCCCGGCGACAAGCTGGTGCGGCTGCTCGGCCCGTACGACCTGTTCCTGCAGGGCCGCGACCGCGAGCTCATGGTGCCGCAGAAGGCCCACCACAAGGCGCTCTGGCCCACCATCGGCCGTCCCGGAGCTGTCCTGGCGGACGGTGAGGTGGTCGGCACCTGGCGGCCGCGCGCCAAGGGCGCGACGCTCGCGCTCGCGCTCGACGAGTGGGTGCCGTGGTCGTCGCGCACGAAGGAGGCCGTCGAGATCGAGCACGAGCGTCTCGCGGCGTTCCGTGGCGCCAGCCCGGGATGATCGGGGCCTTCCCGAGCACGCGCTCCACGCCGCCCTCGGTCCCGGGTCCCGCGCGCCGCCGGCCGGCAGGCCCGCGTGTCAGGGGTCGGTCCTACGGTGGCTCCATGCGTTCCCGTTCCTGCGCGGCGCCCACGTGAGCCGCCGCGGCTGGTTCCTCCTGATCGCCGTCGGCGTCATCTGGGGCATCCCGTACCTGCTCATCAAGATCGCCGTCACGGACGTCACGCCCGTCATGGTGGTGTTCGTGCGCACGGCCCTCGGCGCGCTGCTGCTCCTGCCCTTCGCGGTGCGCGGCGGCGGGCTGCGGGTGCTGCGCGGGCACTGGCGCGCCGTCCTGGGCTTCGCGGTGCTGGAGATCGTCCTGCCGTGGATCCTGCTGTCGAACGCCGAGCGCACCCTGTCGAGCTCGACCACCGGCCTGCTCGTCGCGACCGTGCCGATCGCCGCGGTGGTGCTGGGTCGGCTGGTCGGCGACCGGCGTCCCGTGGCGCTGATCCGCTGGGTCGGCCTGCTCGTCGGTCTCGGCGGCGTGGCCCTGCTCCTCGGACCGGGCGCGGCCGGGGGCGATCCGTGGGCCGTCACCCAGGTGCTGCTGGCCGCCCTCGGGTACGCGACCGCACCGATCATCGCCGACCGTGCGCTGCGGGACGTCCCGGCGATCCCCCTGACGGCCACCTGCCTCGGCCTCACCGCCCTGGCGTACGCGCCGGTGGTGCTCCTGACCGGGCCGCACCCCTGGCCGCCGGTCGACGCCGTGCTCGCCCTCGTCGGACTCGGCGCCCTGTGCACCGCCCTCGCGTTCGTCCTGTTCTTCCGCCTCATCGTCGAGGTCGGCGCGGCCCGCTCCACCCTCGTCGCCTACCTCAACCCGGTCGTCGCCGTGGCGCTCGGCGCCCTCGTGCTCGACGAGGCGATCACCGCCGGCGTGCTCGGCGCGACCGCGCTGATCCTGCTCGGCTCCGCGGCAGCCTCGCGTCGACCGCGCGAGCCGGACGTCCCGTCGCCGCCCGACGAGACCGTCACCGCCGACGAGAGCGCCCGGGTGACGCCGACCTGAGACCACGGTCGACGACGACGGCCCCGCCCTGACGAGCAGGACGGGGCCGCGCGGATCGAGCAGATCAGGCCTCGACGACCACCGGGATGATCATCGGGCGGCGACGCAGACGGTTGGACACCCAGCGACCGACCACACGGCGGATGACCTGCTGGAGCACGTGCGCGTCCGAGTTGCCGTTGCGCGCGGACTCCTCGAGGGCCGCGGTCAGCTCCGGCAGGATGTCGTCGAACACGGCGTCCTGCTCGGCGAACCCGCGGGCGTGGATCTGCGGTCCCGCCAGCACCTTGCCGTCGGCCGAGCTGACCACCGCGAAGATCGAGATGAACCCCTCATCACCGAGGATCCGGCGGTCCTTGAGCTCGACCTCGGTGATCTCCCCGACGCTGGACCCGTCGACGTAGACGTAGCCGCAGGGCACGGCGCCGACGATGCTGGCGCGGCCGTCGACCAGGTCGACCACCACACCGTCCTCGGCGAGCACCACGCGGTCGGCGGGGATGCCGGTCTGCACGGCGAGCGCGGCGTTGGCCACGAGGTGGCGGATCTCCCCGTGCACGGGCATGACGTTGCGCGGCTTGAGGATGTTGTAGCAGTACAGGAGCTCGCCGGCGCTGGCGTGGCCGGAGACGTGCACCTTCGCGTTGCCGGAGTGCACGACGCGGGCGCCCAGGCGGGTCAGGCCGTTGATCACGCGGAAGACGGCGTTCTCGTTCCCGGGGATCAGCGACGACGCCATGATCACGGTGTCGCCGGGGCCCACGGAGACCTTGTGGTCGTTGTTGGCGATCCGGGACAGCGCCGCCATCGGCTCGCCCTGCGACCCGGTGCACATGAGCACGATCTCGTCGTCGCGCAGGGTGTCGACCTGCTTCTGGTCGATCAGCACGCCCTCGGGCACGCGCAGGTAGCCCAGGTCGGCGGCGATGCCCATGTTGCGCACCATCGAGCGGCCGACCAGCGCGACCCGGCGGTTGTGCGTGTAGGCCGCGTCGAGCACCTGCTGGACACGGTGCACGTGCGACGCGAACGACGCGACGATGATCCGCTTGGTCGAGTCGGCGAACACCTGGTCGAGCACGGGACCGATCCCGCGCTCCTGCGCCACGAACCCGGGCACCTCGGCGTTGGTGGAGTCGACCATGAACAGGTCGACGCCCTTCTCGCCGAGGCGCGCGAACGCCCGCAGGTCGGTGATGCGGCCGTCGAGCGGCAGCTGGTCCATCTTGAAGTCGCCGGTGTGCAGCACGGTGCCGGCGGCGGTGTGCACCGCGACCGCGAGCGCGTCCGGGATCGAGTGGTTCACCGCGATGAACTCGCACTCGAACCCGCCGAACGTCGCGGTCTGCCCCTCGCGGACCTCGCGCAGGACCGGCTGGATGCGGTGCTCCTTGAGCTTGGCGTCGATGAACGCCAGCGTGAGCTTGGAGCCGACCAGCGGGATGTTCTTGCGCAGGCGCAGCAGGTACGGCACGGCACCGATGTGGTCCTCGTGGCCGTGCGTGAGGATGATCGCCTCGATGTCGTCCAGGCGGTCCTTGATGTACTCGAAGTCGGGCAGGATCAGGTCGACGCCGGGCTGGTGGTCCTCGGGGAACAGCACCCCGCAGTCGATGATCAGCAGACGGCCGGCGTGCTCGAGGACGGCCATGTTGCGGCCGACCTCTCCGAGCCCGCCCAGGGCGACGACGCGCAGGGCGCCGGCGGCGAGTGCCGGGGGCAGGGTGAGCTCGGGATGCGGGTGACTCATGGGGCTCCTGGTGGGATCACGTGCGGTCAGCCGACGAGTGAATCGAGCAGCCCGGCGGCCCGCAGGCCGTCGCGGATCTGCGCGAGCTCGTCGTCGGACGCGGGGACGAGCGGGAGGCGCACCGAGCGCTCGGGCAGGACGCCCAGCACCTGGAGCGCGGCCTTCGCGGCGACGGCTTGGAAGCCGGCGCCGTTGAGTGCGTCGATCGCGGGGATGATCGATCGGAAGATGCGCAGCGCCTCGGCGTGGTCGCCGGCATCGAACGCGGCGACGATGTCGGCCAGCTGCCGCGCGGCGACGTGCCCCGAGACGCTGACGATCCCCGCGGCGCCGTGCGCCAGCAGGGTCAGCAGGGCGCTGTCGTCGCCGGAGTACCAGCCCAGGCCGGTCGCGGCGATCGCCTTGGCGGCTGCGTACGAGTCGCCACCGGCGTCCTTCATGGCGACCACGCGGTCGTGGTCCGCGAGCGCGGCGATGGTCTCGGGCGCGAACCGGACGCCGGTGCGGCCGGGCACGTCGTAGAGCATGACCGGCAGTGCGGTGGCGTCGGCGATCGACTCGACGTGCTTGCGTACACCCACCTGCGACGGGCGCGAGTAGTACGGGCTGACGACGAGGAGCCCGTGGGCGCCCGCCTCGGCCGCCTGCTCGGCCATCCGCACGGCGTGCGCGGTGTCGTTGGACCCGGCGCCGGCGATGATCCACGCCCGCTCCCCCACGGCCCCGACGACGGCCTGGACCAGCTCCGCCTTCTCGGGTGCGTGCGTGGTGGACGCCTCGCCCGTGGTGCCGTTGAGCACGAGCCCGTCGTTGCCCTGGTCCACGAGCCGCGTCGCCAGCTGCACGGCGCCCGCGAGGTCGACCGCACCGTCCGCCGTCATCGGCGTGACCATCGCGGTGAGCACGGACCCGAACGGACGGGTGGGCGTGGAGGTGCGCGGCATGGGGCCACGGTACCGCCCCACGCGCGCCCGCCGTCCTGCCGGTCCGCGCGTCAGGCGCGCAGGTACGTCTCGAAGCGGTACCGCGTGCCGCCCGCGGTCGACACGTGCCAACCGTGGTCGGGGTCCGCACCGGCGCGCCGCCACTGCGACTTCTCGAGCGCCGGCGCCCGGGTGTCGCCGCCGACGTCGAGGGACACGACGGTGACCTCGACGCGGTGGGCCTGCGGCAGGAACGCGGCGTACACCTCTCCTCCGCCGATCACCCAGGCCTCCCGGTCGCCGACCAGCCGCAGCGCCTCGTCGATCCCGCGCACGACCATCGCCCCGGCGGGCTCGAACCCCGGGGTCCGGGACAGGACGATGTTGTCCCGACCCGGCAGCGGGCGGAACCGCGGCGGCAGCGAGGCCCAGGTGGCACGCCCCATGAGCACGGGGTGGCCGCGCGTGAGCTCGCGGAAGTGGGCCATGTCCTCCGGCACGTGCCAGGGCAGGGTGCCGTCCCGGCCGATGATGCCCTTCGGCGTCTGCGCCCAGATGAGCGAGAGGGTCACACGGCCACCGGGGCCTTGATGGCGGGGTGGTACTGGTAGTCGAGCACCTGCACGTCGTCGAACGTGTAGTCGAACAGCGAGTCGGCCCTGCGCAGCTCGAGCCGCGGCGCGGGGTACGGGGTCCGGCTCAGCTGCTCGCGGACCTGGTCCACGTGGTTGTCGTAGATGTGGCAGTCGCCTCCGGTCCACACGAAGTCGCCGACCTCCAGCCCCACCTGCTGAGCGACCATGTGCGTGAGCAGCGCGTACGAGGCGATGTTGAACGGCACCCCGAGGAACAGGTCGGCCGAACGCTGGTAGAGCTGGCACGAGAGCCGGCCGTCGGCGACGTAGAACTGGAAGAACGCGTGGCACGGCGCCAGCGCCATCGAGGGGATGTCCGCGACGTTCCAGGCGGACACGATGTGCCGGCGCGAGTCGGGGTCGCGGCGCAGGTTCTCCAGCAGCTGGGTGATCTGGTCGACGTGCCCGCCGTCCGGCGTCGGCCAGCTGCGCCACTGCACGCCGTACACGGGACCGAGCTCGCCGTCCGGCGCCGCCCACTCGTCCCAGATGGTGACGTTGTTCTCGCGCAGGTAGGCCACGTTGGACTCGCCGCGCAGGAACCACAGCAGCTCGTGGACGATCGAGCGCAGGTGGACGCGCTTCGTCGTGACCAGGGGGAACCCGGCGGACAGGTCGAACCGCATCTGGTGACCGAACACGCTCCGGGTCCCGGTGCCCGTGCGGTCCGCCTTCGGTGTCCCGGTCTCGAGGACGAGCCGCAGGAGGTCCTCGTACGGAGAAGGCGAAGGCGCGTCGGTCATGGCGTCATCGTAGGTCGCGAGTCGGCGAAGACCCGTGCGCGAGCGCGGCGTGGACGCGATACTCCTGGGTATGACGCCGCCGTCCCTGCCCCCGACCGTCGCCGCGCACGTCCCCACGGGAGTCCTCATCGGCGGGTCGTGGCGCCCGGCGAGCACCGGGCGCACGTTCGAGGTGGCGGACCCCGCGACGACGGAGGTCCTGTTCGACGTCGCGGACGGCGGGGAGCAGGACGCGCTGGACGCCCTGACCGCCGCCGACTCCGCGTTCCCCGAGTGGCGCGCGACCGCCCCCCGGGTGCGGGCCGAGCTGCTGCGGTCGGTCTACGAGACGCTCACCGCGCGCACCGAGGACATCGCCGCGCTGGTGACCGCCGAGGGCGGCAAGCCGCTGGCCGAGTCCCGCGCGGAGGTCGCGTACGGCGCCGACTACGTGCGGTGGTACTCCGAGCAGGCCGTGCGGTTCGACGGTCTGGCCCGCCGCGCGCCCTCGGGTGCCAACCACCAGCTGGTCCTGCGGCGCGCGGTCGGCCCCGCCCTGCTCATCACCCCATGGAACTTCCCGATCGCGATGATCGCCCGCAAGGTGGCCCCGGCGCTCGCGGCCGGCTGCACCGTCGTCATCAAGCCCGCGCAGCTGACCCCGCTGACCACCGCGTACGTCGCCGAGATCATCCGCGAGGAGCTGGAGGGCCGCGGCCTGCCCACCGGCGTCATCAACGTGGTGCCGTCGGCGTCGGCCCGGACCATCTCCGGTCCCCTGCTGGCGGATCCGCGGCTGCGCAAGCTCTCGTTCACCGGCTCGACCGAGGTGGGCGCCGCGCTGCTCAAGGCGTCGGCGGACAACATCCTGCGCACGTCGATGGAGCTCGGGGGCAACGCCCCGTTCCTGGTGTTCGAGGACGCCGACGTCCCGGCCGCGGTGCAGGGCGCCGTGCAGGCCAAGATGCGCAACGCGGGCCAGACCTGCGTCGCCGCCAACCGGTTCCTGGTGCACGCGTCCGTCGCGGAGGAGTTCACCGCGGGGCTCACCGAGGCGTTCGACCGGCTCGTCGTCGGGCACGGTGCCGACGAGGGGACCACGGTCGGTCCGCTGATCGAGGCCTCCGCCGTCGACCGGGTCGAGGAGGTCGTCGCCGAGGCGGTCGACGCCGGCGCACGCGTCCGCATCGGCGGGGACCGCCCGGACCGCCGCGGCTACTTCTACGCGCCGACCGTCCTCGACCGCGTCTCCGCCGACCTGCGCGTGGTCACCGAGGAGACCTTCGGCCCGGTCGCCCCCGTGGTGACGTTCGGCTCGGAGGGGGAGGGCGTCGCGCTGGCCAACTCCACGCCGTTCGGGCTGGTGGCGTACGCGTACACGCGGGACATCGCCCGGGTCATGCGACTCGCGGAGTCGGTCGAGACCGGGATGCTGGGCGTCAACCGCGGTCTGGTGTCGGACGCGAGCGCGCCCTTCGGCGGCGTGAAGTCCTCCGGTCTGGGCCGCGAGGGCGGCGAGGCCGGCATCGAGGAGTATCTCGACAGCGTGTACGTGGCGATCTAGGCGACGCCTGCTGTGTCACAGTGGCCCGCGTGACGCGGGACGACGAGGGGCGGGCAGCCGTCCGGCAGGCCGTCTCGGTGGCGCTGGCCACCGGTCTGTACGGGGTCTCCTTCGGGGCCCTGGCCGTCGCCGCCGGGCTGTCCGTGCCGCAGGCGATGGCGCTCAGCCTGCTCATGTTCTCCGGCGGCTCGCAGTTCGCGTTCATCGGCGTGGTCGGCGCCGGCGGGCTCGCGGGCGCGGCGATCGCGACCGCCGGGCTGCTCGGGGTGCGCAACGGGCTGTACGGGCCCCAGGTCGCGCCGTTGATCGACTCGCGCAGCTGGCGCCGCCCCCTGGCGGCGCACCTGACCATCGACGAGTCGACCGCGGTGGCCACCGCGCACAAGGCTCCCCACGCCGCGCAGCTGGGCTTCTGGTGGACCGGGGTCGGGGTCTTCGTGCTCTGGAACCTGTTCACGCTGGTCGGCGCCGTCGCGGGCGACCGCATGGGCGACCCGGCGACGTACGGGCTCGATGCGGCGGCCGCCGCGGCGTTCCTCGGCCTGGTGTGGCCGCGCGTCACCGGTCCCGGGTCGGGCCTCGCGCAGACGGTGGCCGTCGGCGCCGTCGTCGTCGCGCTCGCGCTCACCCCGCTGGTGCCGGCGGGCATCCCCGTCCTGCTGGCCGCGGTCGTGGCCGTCGTCGCGGGTGTCGTCGCGCGCGAGCCGGAGGAGGTCTCGTGAGCCCCGTGGGCACCTGGCTGGCGCTGCTGGCGGCGAGCGCGGTCGTCTTCGCCCTCAAGCTGGCCGGCCACCTGGCACCGAAGCACTGGCTCGCCGAGCCGCGCGTCGCGCGCACCGCCGCGCTGGTGACCGTCGCGCTGCTGTCCGCGCTCGTCGCGGTGCAGACCGCCACCGGCGGTAGTGAGCTGGTGCTGGACGCGCGGCTGCCCGCGCTGGTCGTCGCCGCGATCGCGCTGGCCCTGCGGGCGCCGTTCATCGTCGTCGTGCTCGTCGCCGCCGTCACGGCCGCCGTCCTGCGGGCGCTCGGCATGCCGTGAGACCGGTGGGCACGATCCGCGACACTCGACCGTTGGGTGTCCGGACACCCCCGTCGGGCGCCGCAGTCGCGCGCCCGGCACGATCACCTCCCGGAGGACCCCGTGGCCACTCCCGCCCAGCGCAGCTCGCTCGGTTCGCTCATCTTCCTATCGCGCTGGCTCCAGGTGCCCCTCTACCTCGGCCTGATCGTCGCCCAGGCGATCTACGTCTGGCAGTTCATGCTCGAGCTGGCGCACATCTTCTCCGAGGTGTTCCTGCACGGAGGCATGAAGGAGGCCGACATCATGCTGGCCGTCCTCGGCCTGGTCGACGTCGTGATGATCGCGAACCTGCTGATCATGGTGATCATCGGCGGCTACGAGACGTTCGTGTCCCGGATCAAGCTCGACGACCACCCCGACCAGCCCGAGTGGCTGTCGCACGTCAACGCCAACGTGCTCAAGACCAAGCTCGCGATGTCGATCATCGGCATCTCCTCGATCCACCTGCTCAAGAGCTTCATCGAGGCCCCGACCATCCTGGCCCGCGACAACGGCTTCGACACCCTGCTGTGGCAGACGATCATCCACCTGGCGTTCATCGTGTCCGCGATGGCCCTGGCGTGGATCGACAATGTCTCCGTGAAGCACCCGCCGAAGACCGTCGACGCCGAGCGCGCACCCGAGCTGGTCGGCGCCTGATGCCCCTGTTCGCCGAGAACGCCGACGTCTCGGTCCGCCCTGCGGTCCGCGGCGACGAGCACGCGATCGCGCGCGTCCAGCTCGGCGCGTGGCGGGTCTCGCACGCCGAGGTGCTGGGACAGGGCACGCTCGACCTGCTCGACACGTCGGCGATCGAGGCGCAGTGGGCCTCGGCCGTCACGGCCCCGCCGGGCGCGGGCTACCGCGTCCTGGTCGCCTGCGACGGCCCGACCGTGGTCGGCGTGGTCTCCGTCGCCCCCGTCCCCGCGGGCGAGGACCGGCCGTTCGACGCCCCCGGCGGGGCGATCCTCGCCCTCGAGGTCGAGCCCGCGCACCAGCGGGTCGGGCACGGCTCCCGGCTGCTCGCCGCCGCGGTGGACACGCTCCGCGAGGACGGCGCCGACCAGGTGCACACGTGGGTGCTCGACGGCGACGACGCCCGTGCCCAGTTCCTGGCGTCCGCCGGCCTCGGCCCCGACGACGTCGTGCGCGAGCTGGTCTCCGGCCGCATGCCCGACGGGTCCACCCGCACGGTGACCGAGCACCGCTGGTCGGCGTCGATCTAGACGTCAGGCCTTGTGCAGCCGGCTGGCCGTGCGCAGCGACTCGCGCGCGCGACGCCGGTCCCCCGCCGCGTCGTACGCGAACGCCAGGTGGTACCACGACCGCCAGTCGTCGGGCTCGGCCTCGGCCAGCTCCCGGGCCGGCTCGAACGCCTCGCGCGCGGCCGCGCGGTCGATGCGGCCGCCGGGCGAGCGCGGCAGGTCGTCGACCGGCAGCTCGTCGGCCGCCGCGAGCTCGTCGGCCATCCGCTGGACGTCGATGGCCAGCCGCCACTCCCGGGCCACCAGCCAGATCACCAGCGGCGGCAGGATCCAGAACGCGATGCCCAGGCCGACGCCCACCGGCTCGCCGGTGCGGACCAGGGCGGTCGCACGCGTGGCGACGAGCCACACGTACAGGGCGAGCAGGCCGGTGAGGGCGACGGCCCCGGCGAGGGACGTCCAGCGGAGGCGACTCGAGCGCGCGGCCACCGTCAGGCCAGGTCGAGCAGGTGGTCGAGCCCGACCGTCAGGCCCGGGCGCGAGCCCACCTGACGCACGGCCAGCAGCACCCCGGGCATGAAGCTCACGCGGTCGAACGAGTCGTGCCGGATGGTCAGCTGCTCGCCGGCGTTGCCGAGCAGGATCTCCTCGTGCGCCACGAGCCCGCGCAGCCGCACCGAGTGCACCCGCACGCCGTCGACGTCCGCGCCGCGAGCGCCGTCGAGTGCCTGCGTCGTCGCGTCCGGCACCGCCGCGAGCCCCGCCGCCGCGCGCGCCGCAGCGATGGCCGACGCGGTGTGCCGAGCGGTGCCGGACGGGGCGTCGACCTTGTCCGGGTGGTGCAGCTCGATCACCTCGACCGACTCGAACCAGCGGGCGGCCTTCGCCGCGAACGCCATGGCCAGGACGGCGCCGAGGGCGAAGTTCGGAGCGACGAGCACGCCGACGCCGGGGCGGTCGGCCAGGTGGTCCCGCACGCGCGCCAGCGACTCCTCGTCCCAGCCGGTGGTGCCGACGACCACGTGCACCCCGGCGTCGACGAGCGCGTGCACGTTGCCCTCGGTGACGGCCGGCACCGTGAAGTCCACGGCCACCTGCGCGCCCGCCTCGACCACGGCGGACAGGTCCCCGTCGGCGTCCACGGTCGCGACGAGGTGGAGGTCGGGGGCGTCCTCGACGGCCCGGACGACGGTCGCTCCCATGCGTCCCGCCGCGCCCAGCACGGCCACCCTGATGCGCTCGCTCACGAGGAGAAACCCTAACGTCAGGCGGCGACGCCGAGCGCCGCGGCGATCCCTTCCTCCAGGCGCCGCAGCTCGACGTGGTTCAGGCCGGTGAACCGCTCCACCTCGCGCGGCGGGTAGCCCGCCCGCAGGTACCAGCGCAGGACCGCCAGCACGTCGCCCGGTCGCACCGGCCCGGGACCGATGGCGTCCCGCACGAACGCCGAGAACCGGACCGCGGCGAGGAACGCCTCCGGGGTGATGCCGAGCGTCTGCTCCACCTCCCGGTAGAGGACCCCCACCGCGAGATCGGCCTCGCGCGCGAGGTCCGCAGCCCGGACGAGACCGCGCTGCGCGATCACGCTGCGCAGCACCGGCGCGATGGCGTCGAGCGGCGAGCCGACCAGGGGGATCACGGCGTGGGCCGCCACCGCCGAGCCGAGCAGCGCCGCAGCGTCCGCGTCACGCCCCTGCGCGAGCGCATTGCTGCACTCCTCCTCCACCCGCGCACCGAGAACCGCAGAGACGGCCACGGGATCGTGGGCCGGCGTGTGCACCCCCATCCGCGCGAGCGCGACCGGGTCCAGCTGCGCACCGAGCCGGACGGCGGGCCCGTGCTGCTCGCGGACGAATGCCCGGTCGGCGAGACCACGGACTCCGCTGCCGTCGGGCGTCCGCGCGAGCGTGTGCGGATCGATGTGCTCCCCGGGCGTGCCGACCGCCACGGTGACGAGCCCGTGCCCGTCGGGCAGCAGCACCTCGCGCTCGACCGCACCCTCGGGCAGGCGCACGACCCAGAGGTGCTCGACTATCCCCTGCGCGCTCGGCGGGGGCGGGTACCGGTGGTAGACGACCTGGTCGGGGGCCATGCCCCATCATCGCGCGCGCGGCCCGCCGGCGGGAGGACCTCACGCCGAGGCCCTCGCCTCCCGATGAGTCAGTGGTGACCCGTCCGCGCCCCAGCATCCCGCTCCAGGCCCTCTGCGCGGTGCCGGTCGTCCTCGGCATCGCCGCGTTCGGGATGCTCACCCTCGGTGCACGCGAGTCCGAGCTCGCCGCTGCGTGGAGCGTGCTGCCGGGGATGCCGGGCGCGTTCTGGTGGTACGCGTGGCGCTGGCCGACCGAGATCGTCGGCTGGTTGGTGCTGGCGTGGGCCGCGACGCGGCGGCTCGCGGCGACCGGGTCCGGGGCCGTGCACGCACCGCTGGTGGTCGGGATCGCGCTGGTGGCAGTCTCGGTCGCCTCGGCGTTCCTCGACGGCCCTCGGTTCGTCTGGGCGGGGCCCGTCGGCGTCGTCGACAGCGGCGTCGCACCGTTCGCACGGTCCTGGTGGTGGGGGGTCTCCGGTCCCGTCGTCGTCGGCGCGGCACTGCTGGTGACCTGCTGGCTCGCTCGAGGAGGCGCACGGCGGTCGTCGGCACCGGGCACGGCCGCGCTGCGGGAAGCGGGCGCGCTCGTGGCCATCCCGCTCCTCAGCCTCGCGTTCGCGGCGGTCGCCCTCACAGCGGCCGCGTTCGGGGTGCGCGACGCCCTCGTCGTGTCGGGGCTGCCGTACGTGCTCGTCGCCCTGGCGGCGCTGGCCGCGTCCGGCGGCGGCCGGACGAGCACCGTCGCGGTGCTGGTCGGGCTGCTGCTGCTGACTGGTCTGTCGCTGATCTGGCGACCGGCGGCCTACCTGCCGTTCTTCGCCGTCGGGTGCGCTCTCGCGCTGGTGCCGACCGCCCGCGGGATCGAGTGGCTCACCGCTCCGCGGCGGCCGATCCCGACGTCGCTCCTGGCGTCAGTCCCCGAAGGGCCCGACGCGGACGACCGAGCGCGGGCGTGACGCCAGCTCGGCGGCCAGGTCCTGCACGTCCTGCACCGTGACCGAGCGGATCAGGTCGAGCGACTCGTCGATGCTCAGCAGCGACCCGTGCACCAGCTCGGACTTGCCCAGCCGGCTCATCCGCGAGCCCGAGTCCTCCATGCCGAGCACCAGGCCGCCGGAGAGCTGGCCCATGGACCGCTCCAGCTCGGCCCGGGTGATCGGTGCGTCCGCCATGCGCTCCCACTCGGCCACCATCAGGGCCACGACCTCGTCGACCTTGCCCGGGGTGCAGCCCGCGTAGAGGCCGAAGACGCCGGTATCGGCGTGCCCGGAGGCGAAGGAGTACGTGGAGTAGGCGAGGCCGCGGCGCTCGCGGATCTCCTGGAACAGCCGCGACGACATGCCGCCGCCGAGCACCGCGCTGAGCACGGACAGGGTGAAGCGCTTCGGGTCCGTGGCGGTGAGCGAGGTGCCGCCGATGATGACGTTGGCCTGCTCGGTGTGCCGCCGGATCGTCAGCTCGACGCCCTGCGCGGGGATGCCGTCCTGGCCGGCCTGCACGGCGACGTCGGTGAGGAGGCGGCGGCTGTGCGGCTCGGCACCGGCGTCGAGCGGCCAGCCGCCCGTGGACAGCGCCTCCTCGACCTGCGCGCACAGCACATCGTGGTCGACTCCCCCGGCGGCCGTGACGACCAGCGTCGAGGGGCGGTAGTGCTCCCGGTAGTGCTCCCACACCGCGTCACGCGGGACCGCGCGGATGGTGTCGGGGGTGCCGCCGATCGGCCGGCCGAGCGCGTGCGCGCCCAGCACCGCGGCGGCGAACTGCTCGTGCACGACGTCGCTGGGATCGTCGTCGTTCATCGCGAGCTCTTCGAGGATCACGCCGCGCTCGGTCTCGAGCTCGTCGGTGTCCAGGCGCGCGGAGGTGACCATGTCGGCGATGACGTCGACCGCCATCGGCAGGTCCGTGTCGAGCACCCGTGCGTAGTAGCAGGTGTGCTCCTTGCCGGTGGCGGCGTTGGCCTCACCACCGACGGCGTCGAACGCCTCCGCGATGTCCATCGCGGTGCGGCGCGTCGTGCCCTTGAACAGCAGGTGCTCGAGGAAGTGCGTCGAGCCGTGGTGGCCGTCGGACTCGTCGCGCGAGCCGACCCCCACCCACGCGCCCACGGTCGCCGAGCGCAGGCCCGGCATGTGCTCCGTGAGCACGCGGACCCCGCCGGGCAGGACGGAACGACGCACGATGGCGTCGCCGTCCTGCCCGACGGACTGCTCGGCCCCGGGCTGACCCGGGCGGACGAGCGGGAGGTCCAGAGGCATCGTCAGGCGTCGACCGGCTCGGACGCGCCCTCGGCCGGAGCCTCAGACTCCTCACCCTCGATGACGGCGTGCAGCGACAGCTTCCCGCGCGGGTCGATCTCGCCGATCTCGACCTGGACCTTCTGGCCCACGGCCAGCACGTCCTCGACGTTCTCGACGCGACGACCACCGACGAGCTTGCGGATCTGCGAGATGTGCAGCAGACCGTCCTTGCCCGGGGACAGGGAGATGAACGCGCCGAAGGTCGTGGTCTTGACGACCGTCCCGACGAAGCGCTCCCCGATCTCGGGCATGTGCGGGTTGGCGATCGCGTTGATCGCCGCACGCGCGGCCTCCGCCGACGGACCGTCGACAGCGCCGATGTAGACCGTGCCGTCGTCCTCGATCGAGATGTCGGCGCCGGTCTCCTCCTGGATCTGGTTGATCATCTTGCCCTTCGGCCCGATGACCTCGCCGATCTTGTCGATCGGGACCTGCACCGTGATCACGCGGGGCGCGAACGGGCTCATCTCGTCGGGCACGTCGATCGCCTCGGCGATGACGTCGAGGATCGCCAGGCGAGCCTCCTTGGCCTGCGTGAGCGCGCCACCGAGCACCGAGGCGGGGATGCCCTCGAGCTTGGTGTCCAGCTGGATCGCCGTGATGAACTCGCGGGTACCGGCGACCTTGAAGTCCATGTCACCGAACGCGTCCTCGGCGCCGAGGATGTCGGTGAGCGCCGCATAGCGGGTCTCACCGTTCACCGTGTCGGACACGAGGCCCATCGCGATGCCGGCGACCGGCGCGCGCAGCGGCACCCCGGCGTTGAGCAGCGACAGGGTGGACGCGCAGACCGAGCCCATGGACGTGGAGCCGTTGGAGCTCAGCGCCTCGGAGACCTGGCGGATGGCGTACGGGAACTCCTCGCGGCTCGGGAGCACCGGCATGAGCGCGCGCTCGGCGAGCGCCCCGTGGCCGATCTCGCGACGCTTCGGCGAACCGACGCGGCCCGTCTCACCCGTGGAGTAGGGCGGGAAGTTGTAGTTGTGCATGTAGCGCTTGCGCTTCTCCGGGGAGAGCGTGTCGAGCTGCTGCTCCATGCGGAGCATGTTCAGCGTGGTGACACCCAGGATCTGGGTCTCGCCGCGCTCGAAGATCGCCGAGCCGTGCACGCGGGGCAGGACCTCGACCTCGGCCGAGAGCGTGCGGATGTCCCGCAGGCCACGGCCGTCGATGCGGAAGCCGTCCGTGAGGATGCGCTGGCGGATGAGCTTCTTCTGCACGGCGCGGTACGCGGCGGACAGCTCCTTCTCGCGGCCCTCGAACTGCTCGGAGAGCTGCGCGACGACGTCGACCTTGATCTCGTCGAGGCGGTTCTCGCGGTTCTGCTTGTCCGCGATGCTCAGCGCGTCGCTGAGCGCCTGCGTCGTGGAGGACTCGACCGCGGCGTAGGCGTCGGGCTGGTAGTCGGGGAACGTCGGGAAGACCTGGGTCTCCTTGGCGGCCTTCGACGCGAGCTCCTGCTGGGCCTGGACGAGCACCTTGATGAAGGGCTTCGCGGCCTCGATGCCCTGGGCGACGATCTCCTCCGTGGGGGCGACGCCACCCTCGAACTTGATGATGTTCCAGGACTTCTCGGGCGCCTCGGCCTCGATCATGGCGATCGCGACGTCGTCACCCACGACACGGCCGGCGACGACCATGTCGAACGTGGCGCGCTCGCGCTCGGAGTACCGCGGGAACGCGACCCACTGGCCGTCGACGAGCGCGACGCGCACACCGGCGACGGGGCCGGAGAACGGCAGGCCCGACAGCTGCGTCGAGATCGACGCGGCGTTGATGGCCAGGGTGTCGTACGAGTCGTCCGGGTGGATCGACAGGACGGTGATGACGACCTGGACCTCGTTGCGCAGACCCTTGACGAACAGGGGGCGCAGCGGGCGGTCGATCAGGCGGCACGCGAGGATGGCCTCG
Organism: Cellulomonas humilata; assembly: GCF_013359775.1. Classification (GTDB taxonomy): domain Bacteria; phylum Actinomycetota; class Actinomycetes; order Actinomycetales; family Cellulomonadaceae; genus Cellulomonas; species Cellulomonas humilata. The sequence goes on from NZ_JABMCI010000062.1 coordinate 145,638, forward strand.
GTGCTCGGGCGACCCTCACGGCGGAAGAACGAGCCGGGGATCCTGCCGGCCGCGTAGGACCGCTCCTCGACGTCGATCGTCAGGGGGAAGAAGTCGAACTGCTCCTTCGGGTGCTTGCCGGCCGTGGTGGCGGCGAGCAGCGTCGTCTCGCCGTCCAGGTAGGCGACGGCGGCACCGGCGGCCTGCTTGGCGATGCGGCCGGTCTCGAAGCGGACGGTGCGGGTGCCGAAGCGACCGTTGTCGATCACTGCCTCGGCGAACTGGATCTCGGGACCCTCCATGGGTGCCCTCCTCTTTCTAGAAGGCGCCGGCCGTCCGCGAGCGATCTTCGATCGAGGCCACCGGACGCGCCGTGCGGAGCTTCCGGAAGCCACTACCGAGGACCGGACCGAGCGGACCGACGCGGTGTGTGGTGCTGGTCGTGCGGTGTGCGACGTGCAGTGGTGCGGTGGTGCGACGTGCCGTGACGACACACCAGCCCGGACCCATCAGCGGGTCCGGGCTGGTGCGAGGCGTTATCGGCGCAGACCGAGCTTCTCGATGAGGCTGCGGTAGCGGTTGATGTCGACCTTCTGGAGGTAACCCAGCAGGCGACGACGCTTACCGACGAGCAGCAGCAGGCCGCGGCGGCTGTGGTGGTCGTGCTTGTGGGTCTTGAGGTGCTCCGTGAGGTCCTTGATGCGCTGCGTGAGCATCGCGATCTGGACCTCGGGGGAACCGGTGTCACCCTCGTGGGTGGCGTGTTCGGTCATGATGGACTGCTTGACGGCACTTTCGAGCGGCACGGTTCTCCAGGTTGTCTCGTTGCGCGGTGCGCCGGGGCATGTCCACCCGGGCTCTCTCGTTCCGCGGCCGTTCGTACGGCAGCGACCATCGTACCAGGGGCTTCCGGTGGCCCCGGACGCGCTCAGGCGTCGAGGACCTGGCGGGTGCGGTCGACGTCCTCGTGCATCCGGGTGACCAGCTCGTCGACGGACTCGAAGCGCAGGGTCGGCCGCAACCGCTCGACGAGCTCGAGGACGACCACCTGGCCGTACAGGTCGAGGTCGGTCCGGTCGAGCACGTAGGCCTCCACGCGCCGCTCGACCCCGTCGAACGTCGGGTTGGTGCCGATCGAGATGGCCGCGGGCAGGACGGCGTCCGCGCTGCCGGGGTCGACCGACACGCGCCGCAGCCAGCCCGCGTACACGCCGTCCGCGGGGACCATGCCGGTCGCGTCGGGACCGAGGTTGGCGGTGGGGAAGCCCAGCTCGCGGCCGCGCGCGTCGCCGTGCACGACCGTGCCGCGCACCCGGTGGGGGCGACCGAGCACGCGCGCCGCCTGGACCACGTCTCCCGCGTCGAGCAGCTCACGCACCCACGTCGACGACCAGCGCCGCCGCAGCGGGTCGGCGGCGAGGTCCTCGGGGCTGCCCGGGTCCGCCGACGCGGCGGGGGTCACGTCGTCGATGACCTCGACGTCGAACCCGTGCTCGCGCCCCAGCTCGACCATCGTGGACAGGTCGCCGGAGTTGTTCCAGCCGAACCGCACGTCGCGCCCGACGACGACCGTCTGCGCGTGCAGGACGTCCACCAGGTAGCGCCCGACGAACTCCTGCGGGGTCTGCCGCGCGAACTCGAGCGTGTACTCCAGCAGTAGCACGCCGTCGAGCCCGGTCTGCTCGAGCAGCTCGAGGCGGTCGGCGTCACCGGTCAGCAGCGGCGGGGCGGTATCGGGCCGGTGCACCTGCTGCGGGTGCGGGCTGAACGTCACGGCGACCGCCTGCGCGCCCGCGGTCCGGGCGTCGGCGCACATCCGGCGCAGCACGCCGACGTGACCGCGGTGGACCCCGTCGAAGTTGCCGATCGTGACCACCGACGGACCGAAGTCCGCGGGCACCTCGGACAGCTCCCTCCAGACCTGCACACCTGCTCCTCGTCATCCGTCCCCGACCCGAGATCGGGGCCCGACGGACAAGCCTGCCATCCCGGCCGCCCCACGCCCGCCACGTCGGCCTCAGGCGGGCGCGAACACCAGCGCCGGACGCACCTTGCCGCCACGCTCCTCGAGCAGCGCGACCAGCTCACCACCGGGGGCGATGCCCGCCACGGTCGCCGCGTGCGGCGGCTCGGCGAGGGCGATCGCCTGGCCGTAGGACAGAGCCTTGGCCTCGACGGCGGTCAGCTCGCGGACCGGGAAGGTGGCTCGCGCGGAGTCGGCGAGGGACACGACGTCGATGGGCTCGTCGAGCGGCAGCGCACCGAGGTCGTCGAGCGACCGGGCGACGTCCAGCCCGTAGCCGCCCACCCGGGTCCGGCGCAGGGCCGTGAGGTGACCGCCGACGCCGAGCGCCGTGCCGAGGTCGCGGGCCAGGGCGCGGACGTACGTACCCGACGACACCACCACGGTGACGTCGACGTCGAGCACCGGGGAGCCGTCGTCGGTGCGCGCCGTGCGCACGTCGTGCACCTCGAACCGGCTCACGGTCACCGGTCGTGCGGCGAGCTCGACGTCCTCGCCGGCCCTGACCCGGGCGTACGCCCGCTTCCCGTCGACCTTGATCGCGGAGACCGCGCTGGGCACCTGCTGGATCGCTCCGGTCAGGCCCGCGACGCCCGCCTCGACGTCGGCGGCGCTGAGGTGGGAGGCGTCGACGGTGGTGAGGGTCTCCCCCTCGGCGTCGTCGGTCGTGGTCGCGACCCCCAGCCGGATGGTCGCCGTGTACTCCTTGTCGGCCCCCACGATGTACGTCAGCAGCCGCGTCGCCCGGCCGATGCCGATCACCAGCACCCCCGTCGCCATCGGGTCCAGCGTCCCGGCGTGGCCGACCTTGCGGGTGCTCGCCAGGCGGCGCATGCGCGCGACGACGTCGTGGCTGGTCCAGTCCGCCGGCTTGTCGACGACGACCACGCCGTCGGCGGCGGTCGGTCGCCGCGGACGGTGCTCGCGGGGCTCCCCGTCGGCCGAGCCTCTCGTCACGCCGTGGCCCGCTCGGCGATGTCGTCCTGCACGCACTGCACCAGGGCGTCCAGGCCGGCGTCCTCGCCGACGTGCGCGGGTGCGTCGACGGCCAGCAGCACGTTGATGAGCATGCCCTGCGCGACGAACACGCGGGCGGCCTGCTCGTCCTGCCCCGACCGCTCCTGGAACAGCCGGAACGCCTCTCCCAGCGTGTGCCGTGCCACGCGTCCGACCTCCTCGTCCGCGCCGGCGATGAAGCCGTGCATGACCATCCGCAGCAGGTCGCGGTCGGCGAGCAGGCCGATGTAGGCGTCCCCCATCCGCAGGGCGGCGTCCGGCCCCGCGGGGACGGCCGTCAGGGCAGCGATGATCTGCGCGCTGGCCACCGTGTATGCCTCGAGGAACAGCTCGCGCTTGGTGCCGAACAGGCGCACGACGTACGGCTGCGAGACACCCGCCGCGCGAGCCACCTCGTCGGTGCTCGCGGAGTAGCCGCGCTCGGCGAACACGGTCCGCGCCGCGACGAGGATCTCTTCGCGCCGCTGGACGCCGGACATGCGCTGGGTCGGCCTCTTCGCCGTCAGCTGCGTGATCTGGTCGGAAGACATGGTTGACATGTTATCAGTCGATGCCTACGGTTTCGCTTGTTAGTAATCAATCAATGCCAACAAGGAGCTCCCGTGACCGTCACGATGCCGGCACCCGCACAGGTGCCTCTGACACCGACCGCGCCGCCCTCCTCGGGGCGCCGGCGGGGCACCGCGATCGCCCTGATCGCGGCCTCCGTGCCCATGTTCATGGCCACCCTCGACAACCTCGTCATGACGACCGCGCTCCCCGTCCTGCGCACCGAGCTCTCCGCCTCGCTCGAGCAGCTCCAGTGGATGGTCAACGCCTACACGCTCAGCTTCGCGACGCTGATGATCGCGGCCTCCACGCTCGGCGACCGGTGGGGCCGCCGCCGGGTGTTCATCGCCGGCATCGTCGTGTTCGCGCTCGCCTCGATCGCCTCGGCGCTGGCCACCAGCGCCGAGCTGCTCATCGCGGCCCGCGCCGTCCAGGGCGCCGGCGCGGCGGCCATCATGCCGCTGTCCCTCACGCTGCTCGCCGCGGCCGTGCCCCCCGCCCGCCGCGCGATGGCGATCGGGATCTGGGGCGCCACCTCGGGCCTCGGCGTCGCGCTCGGCCCGGTGATCGGCGGCGCGGTGGTGGACGGCATCTCGTGGGAGGCGATCTTCTGGATCAACGTCCCCGTCGCGGTGGTAGCCATCCCCCTCGTGCTCTGGGCGTTGCCCGAGTCGCGCGGCCGGCGTCAGCCGCTCGACCTGGCAGGCCTCGCCCTCGCCGGGTCCGGCATCCTCGCCCTCGTCTGGTCGATCGTGCGCGGCAACGACGACGGCTGGGGCTCCACCCGCGTGGTCGGCGGCCTGGTCCTCGGCGTCCTGCTCCTCGGCGCGTTCGTGGTGCGCGAGTCCCGCACGGACCACCCGCTGGTCCCGCTGCACCTGTTCCGCGTGCGGTCGTTCGCCGTGGCCAACGGCAGCGCGCTGGCGTTCTCGTTCGGGGTGTTCGGACTCGTCTTCCTGCTCGCGCAGTACCTCCAGATCGGGATGGGCTTCACCCCGCTGGAGGCCGGCATCCGCACCCTGCCCTGGACCGCCGCACCCATGATCTTCGCCCCGATCGCGGGGATGCTCGCGCCCCGCATCGGCGTCCGTCCGCTGCTCACGGCGGGGCTCGCCCTCCAGGCGGCCGGCCTGGCGTGGCAGGGCCTGATCGTCAGCACCGACGGCCTCGTCTACGCCGACCTGGTCCCCGGGCTGGCCCTGGCGGGGATCGGCATGGGACTGACCTTCGCCCCGAGCGCCACGGCCGTGCTCTTCGACATGGCCCCGGACGACCACGGCACCGCGAGCTCCGTGAACGCCACCATCCGGGAGATCGGCGGTGCGCTGGGCGTCGCCGCACTGGTCGCGGTGTTCACCGCGTCCAACGGCACGCTCACCCCCGACGGCTACGTCGCGGGACTCCAGCCGGCCGCCCTGGTGGCCGCCGCGGTCACCGGGCTGGGCGCGCTGATGGTGCTGCTGTGGATGCCACGGGGCACCGGGCGCGAGACCGCCTGAGCACACGACGACGCCCCCGAGGAGGTCTCCTCGGGGGCGTCGTCGTGCGTGCGTCGGTCGTCGGTCGTCAGTCCTCGTCCGCGGCTGAGTTCTCGTCGTCCGCCTTCTTGTACGGGTCGGCGTCACCGGCGAAGCTCGCCTGGGCGGCCAGCGCGGCCACCTCGCGGTCGCGCCGGGCGGCCTCCAGCAGCGCCGCGTCCAGCTGTGCGGACGTGTCCGGGAGGGCGTCGAGGTAGAAGTCCAGCGACGGCGTCAACCGGATGCCGGTCTGCTTGCCCACCTCGGACCGGATGATGCCCTTCGCGCTCTCCAGCGCGGCGGCCGTGTCGGTGCGTGCGGCGTCGTCGCCCAGCACCGTGTAGAAGATGTCGGCGTGCTGGAGGTCACCGGTCACACGCACGTCGGTGACCGTGACGAACCCCAGACGCGGGTCCTTGATCCGGGTGTCGAGCATCTGCGCGACGACCTGCTGGATGCGCTCGGAGAGCTTGCGGGCGCGGGCGGTGTCCGCCATCGGACGATCCTTCCTCGTGGAGAGACCGCAGGGCGGGCGAGGAGGGTTCCTCGCCCGCCCTGCGGTCGGTGATCACTGGGTCAGGCGCGAGGCTTCTCGCGCATCTCCCAGGTCTCGATGGTGTCGCCGATCTCGACGTCGTTGAACGACCCCAGGCCGATACCGCACTCGAAGCCCTCGCGGACCTCCGTGGCGTCGTCCTTGAACCGCTTGAGCGACTCGATCGTCAGGTTGTCGCCGACGACCTTGCCGCCGCGCGTGACGCGCGCCTTCGTGTTCCGTCGGATGAGGCCCGACCGGACGATCGACCCGGCGATGTTGCCGAACTTCGACGACCGGAAGACCTCGCGCACCTCGGCGGAACCGAGCTGCACCTCCTCGTACTCCGGCTTGAGCATGCCCTTGAGAGCAGCCTCGACGTCGTCGATCGCCTGGTAGATGACCGAGTAGAAGCGCACGTCGACGCCCTCGCGGTCCGCCAGCTCCTCGACGCGCTCCGCGTACTTGACGTTGAACCCGATGATGATCGCCGAGTCGACGGTGGCCAGGTTGACGTCGTTCTGCGTGATGGCACCCACCCCACGGTGGATGACGCGCAGCTCGACCTCCTCGCCCACGTCGATCTTGAGCAGTGCGTCCTCGAGTGCCTCGACGGCACCCGACACGTCGCCCTTGAGGACCAGGTTGAGGGTCTCGACCTTGCCCTGCTGGAGCGCCTGCGTGAAGTCCTCGAGGCTGATGCGCTTGCGACGCTTGGCCAGGAGGGCGGCACGCTCGGCCGCCTCGCGCTTCTCGCCGATCTGACGTGCGGTGCGGTCGTCCGGAGCCACGATGAACGTGTCGCCGGCGCGGGGCACCGAGGTCAGGCCGAGCACCTGGACCGGACGCGACGGCCCGGCCACGAGGACCGGCTCGCCGTGCTCGTCGAACATCGCGCGGACGCGGCCGTACGCCGTGCCGGCGACGATCGAGTCGCCGACGTTCAGCGTGCCGGACTGGACCAGGACGGTTGCCACGGCACCGCGTCCCTTGTCGAGGTTCGCCTCGATGGCGACGCCTCGGGCGTCCTTGTCGGCGTTGGCCCGCAGGTCGAGGGCAGCGTCCGCCGTGAGGAGGACCGCCTCGAGCAGCTGGTCGATGCCCGTGAGCGACTTCGCGGAGACGTCGACGAACATGGTGTCGCCGCCGTACTCCTCGGCCACCAGGTTGTACTCGGTGAGCTGCTGGCGGACCTTGGCGGGGTTGGCCCCCTCCTTGTCCACCTTGTTGACCGCGACCACGATCGGCACTCCGGCCGCCTGGGCGTGGTTGAGCGCCTCGATGGTCTGGGGCATCACACCGTCGTCCGCCGCGACCACGAGGATCGCGATGTCGGTCACCTGCGCACCACGGGCACGCATGGCGGTGAACGCCTCGTGGCCCGGGGTGTCGATGAACGTGACGGCACGGTCGGTGCCCTCGTGCGTGGTGTGCACCTGGTAGGCACCGATGTGCTGCGTGATCCCGCCGGCCTCGCCCGCGACGACGTCCGTCTGACGGATGGCGTCGAGGAGCTTGGTCTTTCCGTGGTCGACGTGACCCATGACGGTGACGACCGGGGGCCGCGCCGTCAGGTCGTCGTCGCCCTCGGCCTCGAGCTCGGCGTCCAGGTCGATGTCGAAGGCCCCGAGCAGCTCGCGGTCCTCCTCCTCGGCCGACACCATCTCGATGATGTAGCCGAGTTCCTCGGCCAGCGTGCCGAACGTGTCCTCGTCCAGCGACTGGGTCGCCGTGGCCATCTCACCGAGGTGGAACAGCACCGTGACCAGCGCGGCCGGGTTGGCGTCGATCTTGTCGGCGAAGTCGTTCAGCGACGAGCCGTGGCGCAGGCGGATGGTGGTCTTGCCGTTGCCGCGAGGCACCTGCACGCCACCCAGCGAGGGGGCCTGCATCTGCTCGAACTCTTGACGCTTCGCACGCTTCGACTTGCGACCGCGGACGGGACGACCGCCTGCGCGGCCGAACGCACCCTGCGTGCTACCACGACCGGCACCGCCGGGACGACCGCCGCCGCCACCGGGACGACCGGCGAAACCGCCGCCGCCACCGGGAGCGCCACCGGGCGCACCGCCACCGCCGCCGGGACGACCGGCGTAGCCGCCGCGCGCACCGCCACCGGCACCACCGGGTCCGCCACGGCCACCGGGGCCGGCCGGACGCTCGCCGGGACGACCGACGCCGCTGGACGTCTTGCCCGGCATCATGCCGGGGTTGGGGCGAGGACCACCCGGACGGGGACCGCCGGGACGGGGACCGCCGGGACGCTCGCCGGCCGAGGCGGCCGGAGCACCCTCGGCGGCGGCGGGACGACGGTCACGGTCGCCCGGACGCGGCATGCCCTGCGAGGGCGCGAACGGGTTGTTGCCGGGCCGCGAGCCACTGGGACGCGGAGCGCCACCGCCGGGGCGCTCGCCCTGACGGGGCATGCCCTGGGACGGCGCGAACGGGTTGTTGCCCGGGCGTGCGGCAGGCGGGGCCTGACGCGGTCCGGGACGGACGGCCGGGCTGGCCGGAGCCGCAGCGGCCGGCGCCTGCGCGGCGGCCGGGGCCGGACGCGCTGCCGGTGCCGGTGCCGGTGCTGCGGGGGCAGCCGGCGCGGCAGGGGCCGCAGCCGCGACAGGTGCGGGGCGCGGGGCCTCGACCGGTGCAGCGGGTGCGGGTGCAGTGGGGGCGGCAGCGGCCGGGGCGGGCGCCGGGCGTGCCGGTGCCTTCGGGGCAGGCGCTGCTGCGGGGGCGGAACCTCCGCCACCGACCGGGTAGGTGTCCCGCAGCTTGCGGACGACCGGCGGTTCGATGGTCGAGGATGCCGAGCGGACGAATTCACCGAACTCGTTCAGCTTGGTCATGATGGTCTTGCTGTCGACCCCGAGCTCTTTGGCGAGCTCGTAGACGCGGACCTTGGCCACATCTCTCCTGTCTCGGTCCGCCCGGACAGGGTCGGACCGTCGTTAGTGCTGGGTACTCATCGCTGGGTACTCATCGGTGCGTGCTCATCGGGCAGCCATCGGCTTCCAACCCGCTTTCCGTATCGACGATCGGCCTCGCCGCCGGGAACTACCCGACGACGTCCTGCTCCTGGGCCTCGAGGTGGCGGTGGACCGCGCTCGTGTCGGGCTGCCCTGCAGCTCGCAGGGCGCGCCCGAACGCACGTCGGCGTTCGGCTTTCTCCAGACATCCAGGATCGGGGTGCAGCCATGCCCCCCTGCCCGGCATCCGGCGACCGACATCCACGACGAGCTCGACTGAACTCTCGGTGACAGCGACCACCCTCAGCAGGGCTGACCTCGGGCCGGTGGCTCGGCACCCCACGCACGTGCGCACCGGACCCATGCCAGAGACACGTTCGGGTGTCTGTGGGGTCCGCCGGCTCGACGGGAGGAGCCGGACATCCGGCCCAGCCGCAGCGAGTCTACCGCGCCGCGGCTCCGGCGGCGTCACTCGTGAGGTCACTCACTGCCGTCCGCACCGTCGCGAGCACCGTGGGCGCCCGGCGACACGCTCTCCCCCGGGACCTCGGCGTCGGACCGGATGTCGATGCGCCACCCCGTCAGCTTCGCGGCCAGGCGGGCGTTCTGGCCCTCCTTGCCGATGGCGAGCGACAGCTGGTAGTCCGGCACGACGACCCGGGCGGCGCGCGCCACCGGGTCGACCACCGTGACGGACAGCACCCGCGCCGGCGACAGCGCGTGGGCGATCATCTCGGCCGGGTCGTCCGCGTGGTCGACGATGTCGATCTTCTCGCCGTGCAGCTCCGCCATGACGGCGCGCACGCGGCCGCCCATCGGGCCGATGCACGCGCCCTTGGCGTTGACGCCCGAGACGGTCGCGCGGACGGACATCTTGGTGCGGTGGCCGGCCTCGCGCGCCATCGCGGTGATCTCGACGGTGCCGTCGGCGACCTCGGGCACCTCGAGCTCGAAGAGCTTGCGCACGAGGTTCGGGTGCGTGCGGGACAGGGTCACCTGGGGTCCGCGCTGGCCGCGGGCGACCTCGAGGACGTAGCCGCGGATGCGGTCGCCGTGCACGTACTCCTCACCGGGCACCTGCTCGTGCGCGGGCAGGACGGCCTCGGTGCCACCGACGTCGATGAGCACCGTGCGCGGGTCCCGGCCCTGCTGGATGACGCCGCCGAGGACCTCGCCCTCCTTGCCGCGGAACGCCCCGAGCACCTGGTCGTCCTCGGCGTCCCGCAGGCGCTGCACGATGACCTGGCGCGCGGTCGCCGTCGCGATCCGGCCGAAGCCGTCGGGGGTGTCGTCGAACTCCGGCCCGTCGGGACCCGGGGGCGGCATGATGCCCTCGTCGTCGGGCTCCCCCAGCGGCGCCGTCTCGCGCGCCCACACGGTCACGTGGCCCGTCTTGCGGTCCACCTCGACCCGGGCCTTCGCCTGCGCACCCGGGGTGCGGTGGTAGGCGGACAGCAGCGCCTGCTCGATCGCGGAGACCAGCACGTCGAGGCTGATCTCCCGTTCGCGCTCGAGCAGCCGCAACGCCTGCATGTCGATGTCCATCTCAGCTCTCCTCGCCGGCGGCGGCGTCGCGCCCGGCCTCGTCGTCGTCCACAGGGCCGATGCCCGACAGGTCCACCTCGACGTGCGCCTCGCGCACACCCGTCAGGAGCACGCGGACCGGGTCGCCCACCACCGGCTTGCGCCCCTTGCGACCCGGCGTCACCGGCATGACCACGATCGCGTCGCCGTCCGGGCCTGTCCGGTCCACCTCGGTGATCCGCCCCGCCAGCTTGGTGCCGTCCGTCAGCGTCAGGGTGACCATGCGCCCGACGGCGCGCGTGAAGTGGCGGCGCTCCGTCAGCGGTCGGTACACGCCCGGGCTCATCACGTCGAGCGTGTACTCGCCGACGATCACGTCGGCCGCGTCGAGGGCGTCGGAGACCGCACGAGTCGCTTCGGCGACGCGCTCCAGGTCCAGCCCGCCCTCGTCGTCCTCGGTCACGTCGACGACCACCTCGACCACCGACCGCGCACCGGTCCTGCGCACCGTGACGTCCTCAAGCACGAGACCCCCGGCCAGGACGGCCGGCTCCACGACGCGCCGGACCCGTTCTGCGTGTGCTGGCGCGACCATGTCAGCCTCCTGTCGGTCCAGCGGGTCGTCGGCGAGCGACGTTGCGACCCTGTGATGTTGTGGGACCACAGTAACGAGTCCGGGCGTGCCCGACGGCCGCGCCCCGGCGGCATGGCAGGATCACCGGCGATGAGCACGGACCGGGACCTCGCGGCGCGGCACGATCTCGCGCGCCCGCTGGCCCGGGTGCTGGCCGTGGCCGTGATGGTTCTCACGCTGGCGGCGTGCGGTCTGCGGGCCGAGACCCCGCCCCCGGTCGAGCCCAGCCCGGACGCGCTCGAGCAGGTCCGCGCCCGGACGGTCGCCGACTCGCTGGCCCTGTCGGCCGCTGCGTCGGCCGCTGCGCTGCTCCCCGACGGCGCGGCGGAGCCGGTCGCCCCGGTCCTGACGGAGGTCGCCGGGTACTCCGACCAGCACGCCGACCAGCTCGGCGGCGTGTACGTCTCCGGCCTGCCGACCCCCACGGACTCCCCCACTGACTCCCCCGCAGTGACCCCCACGACCACCGAGTCGGTCGCCGAGGTGCTCGAGCAGCTGGCGGCGGCGACCCGGACAGCCCTCGCGGACGCGGACGCGGTGCCCGACGGCCCGCTCGCGCGACTGATCGCGTCGGTCGCCACCTCCCGCGCGGAGCTCACCGAGCGCCTGGCCGGTGCCACCGGCACCCCGGTGCCGGAACTCGAGCCCGACGCGGCACCCCCTGCGACCGACCCTGCGCCGACCCCGGCGGAGACGACGCCGACCACCGGTGTCGACGGTCTGGCCACCGGTGACGTCGGCGTGCTCGCGCTCGTGCACGACGAGGCCGGCTACGGGTTCGAGGTGATCGCCGCCAAGCTCTCGGGCGACCAGCGCGCCGCTGCGCGCGCCACGGCGGCGAGGCACCGCGCCTCCAGCGAGGACTGGGCGGCCGCCGCCGGCATCGACGGATCGGCGCAGGACCCCCGCCGCGCGTCCTACGCGCTGCCCGCCGGGCTCGACGACCCCGCCGTCTCCTCCGCCCTCGCACGCTCGCTGGAGACGGCCGTCGCGAACGCCTACGCCAACGCCGTCGCCCAGGCGGAACCCGGCGGCCGGTCCGCGCGCATCGCGGGACTGCGCCGCGCGACGGGCGACGCCGCCACCTGGGGCGCCACGCACGTGCCGTTCCCGGGCCTGCCGGAGCGGGCCCAGCAGCCCACCGGCTGACGCCGACGACGTCAGCCGGCGAGCAGCTCGGCGACGAGGGCGGCCACCCGGTCGGCCGCCTGGGCGACCGGCACCTGCTCGGTGGTGCCGCCGACGCGCGGGCGCACCTCGACCACACCCTCGGCCAGCCCGCGTCCGACGACGACCACCAGCGGGACGCCCAGGAGCTCGGCGTCGGCAAACTTCACGCCGGGCGAGACCCTGCCCGGGCGGTCGTCGTAGAGCACCTCGATGCCGCGCGACGAGAGCTCGGTGGCGAGCGCGTCAGCGGCCTCGAACACGGCCGGGTCCTTGCCCGTGGCGACCACGTGCACGTGCGCCGGTGCGACGTGCGCGGGCCAGGCCAGCCCGCGCTCGTCGTTGTTGGCCTCCGCCAGCGCGGCGAGCACGCGGGTGACACCGACACCGTAGGAGCCCATCGTCACCACCTGCGCCTTGCCGTTCTGGTCCAGCACGGTGAGGCCGAGCGCCTGGGCGTACTTGCGCCCGAGCGCGAAGATGTGGCCGATCTCGATGCCGCGTGCCAGCTCGAGCGGGCCCGAGCCGTCCGGTGCCGGGTCGCCGGCGCGCACCTCGGCGGCCTCGACCGTGCCGTCGGCTGTGAAGTCCCGACCGGCGACGAGGTCGAACACGTGCTTGCCGTGCTCGTTGGCGCCGGTGATCCACCGCGTGCCGGCGACGACGCGCGGGTCCAGGAGGTAGCGGACCGCCGTGCGCTCGGCGCCGTCCGCCACGAGCACGTTCGGGCCGACGGCCCCGGGGCCGAGGTAGCCGCGGACCAGCTCCGGGTGCGCGGCGAAGTCGGCGTCGCCGGCAGCCTCGACCTCGGCGGGTGCGACCGCGGCCTCGAGCCGCTTGAGGTCCACCTCGCGGTCTCCGGGCAGGCCGACGACGAGCAGCTCGCGCTCGCCGGTCGGGTGCACGAGGGCGAGCACGACGTTCTTGAGCGTGTCGGCGGCGGCCCACGGGCGGTCCGGGCGCGCGAACCGCTCGTTGGCGACGGCCACCAGCGTGTCGATGGTCGGCGTGTCCGGGGTGTCCTCGACGTGCGCCGCCGGCGCGTCGTCGAACGGGATCGCGTCCGGCACCACCGTGGTGACCGCCTCGACGTTCGCCGCGTAGCCGCCCGGCGAGCGCACGAACGTGTCCTCGCCGATCGCGGTGGGCGTGAGGAACTCCTCCGAGCGCGAGCCGCCCATGGCACCGGACGTCGCGGCGACGATGACGTACTCCAGGCCGAGCCGGCCGAAGATCCGCTCGTAGGCGTCCCGCTGCGACTGGTAGGAGGCCGCCAGCCCCTCGTCGTCGATGTCGAACGAGTAGGCGTCCTTCATGATGAACTCGCGGCCGCGGATGAGCCCGGCGCGCGGACGCGCCTCGTCGCGGTACTTGGTCTGGATCTGGTAGAGCGCGAGCGGCAGGTCCTTGTACGACGAGTACAGGTCCTTGACCAGCAGCGTGAACATCTCCTCGTGCGTCGGCGCGAGCAGGTAGTCACCGCCCTTGCGGTCCTTCAGCCGGAAGATGTTCGGGCCGTACTCGGTCCAGCGACCGGTCGCCTCGTACGGCTCCCTGGGCAGCAGCGCCGGGAAGTGCACCTCCTGCGCACCCGCGGCCGCCATCTCCTCGCGGACCACCAGCTCCACCTTGGCCAGCACGCGCAGGCCCAGCGGCAGCCAGGAGTAGATGCCGGGTGCGGCGCGGCGGATGTAGCCCGCGCGCACGAGCAGCCGGTGGCTGGCGACCTCGGCGTCGACCGGGTCCTCACGCAGCGTGCGGAAGAAGAGCTGGGACAGGCGGATGAGCATGCACGGAGCCTAGTTGCCCACGATCCATGGGCCGTACGCGTTTCCGTGGGGTTGGATGGTGCACGTGCCGGAGCTGCCCGAGGTCGAGGCGCTCGCGCAGTTCCTGCGCGGGCGGATGGTGGACCACGCCGTGACCGAGGTGTCGGTCGGCGCCATCAGCGCGCTGAAGACGTTCCGCCCGGCTCCCGACGCGCTGGTCGGCGGCACGGTCGTGGACGTGCAGCGGCACGGCAAGTGGCTGGACGTCATGGTCGCCACCCCGACCGGCGAACCGCTGCACCTGATCTGGCACCTCTCGCGCGCCGGCTGGGTGCGCTGGTCCGAGCAGCTGTCGACCAACCCGGTCCGGCCGGGGAAGTCGCCGCTGGCGCTGCGGGTGCGCATCGACGACGGGTCGGGCTTCGACCTGACCGAGGCGGGCACGCGCAAGCGGCTCGCGGTGCACGTGGTCGAGGCTCCGGACGACGTCCCGCAGATCGCGTCGCTCGGCGTCGAGCCGCTGTCCGACGAGTTCACCGAGGACCGGCTGGCGGAGCTGCTCGCGGCCCGCAACCAGCAGGTCAAGGGGCTGCTGCGCGACCAGGGGACGATCGCGGGCATCGGCAACGCCTACTCGGACGAGATCCTGCTCGCCGCCCGGATGAGCCCGTTCGCGATGACCAGGTCGTTCGACGCCGACCGCACCCGCGTCCTGTGGGAGGCGATCCGCGAGGTCCTCACCGGCGCGGTCGGCTCGGCGTCCGGAAAGCCTGCCGCCGAGCTCAAGGACGCCAAGCGGCGCGGGATGAAGGTGCACGGCCGGACGGGCCAGCCCTGCCCGGGCTGGAACGACGTCCCGTGCGGCGACACCGTGCACGAGGTGTCCTTCGCGGACTCGTCGCTGCAGTACTGCCCCACGTGCCAGACCGGCGGCAAGCCGCTGGCCGACCGGCGGATGTCGAGGCTGCTGCGGTAAGCGCAGCGCTAGAAGGTCAGCGCTAGAAGGTCAGCGCTAGAAGGTCAGCGCTAGAAGGTCAGCGCGAGAAGGTCAGCGCTAGAAGAGGACGGTCGCGTACGTGCCGACCTGCCGGAAGCCCACCGCGCGGTACGCCGCCAGAGCGCGCTCGTTGTAGCTGTTCACGTACAGCGACACCAGGGGTGCCACCTCGCCGCGGGCGATCTGCACCACGGCGGCCATCCCCGCCTCGGAGAGCCGTTCGCCGCGCCGGTCCGGGGCCACCCACACGCCCTGCACCTGGGCCACGCCCCCGGCGACCGCGCCGAGCTCGGCCTTGAACACGACGTCCGCCGCGGGTCGGCGTGCCAGCCGCCGGTCGGAGACGGGGGCCGACGGGTCGATGCGCACGAACGACCGGCCCTGCGCGATCAGGCCGTGGACGCGGGTCTCGTACGGTCCGCCCGGGCCGCTGACCGGCGAGTAGCCCACCTCCTCGGTGAACATGCGCACGCACGCCGGCAGCACGACGTCGAACTCCTCGGGGCGGGACCGGCGCACCCGTGGGTCGGCCGTCACCAGCGGGGCGTGCTCGATCACCATCGAGGGCTGGTCGTCGCGGACCTCGCGGGCCGCGGGCCAGAAGTACCGGAGCCGACCCCACAGGCCCAGCACGGCGTCGGCGGGCCCGACGATCGACGAGCAGCGCCTGCCCTGGACGCGCGCGAGCCCGGCGAAGGCGTCGAGCGCCCGGCTCAGGACGCGCGGGTCCTCCACGGGGACGACCGGGACCATGTTCGCGCCGGCGAAGCAGATCGCCAGGAGCTCGCCGTCCTCCTCGTACCCCCACAGGGTTCCTCCGGCGGCCCGCAGGGTCCGTCCGACAGCCTGCTCGAGCCGCGCCGTCGCCAGCACGGAGCCGACGGCGTCCCGGGCGCAGACGGCCAGGGCGCTCTCGAGGTCGACGTCACCGAGGACCCGACCTCCGGCCCGACCATCGAGCAGAGCAGCGCGGCGTTGCACCATGGGTAGATCCTGCACCACGGGCGTCCGGTTCACCCGATCTCCGACACGTCGATCGAGTGAACGTTGGGTGCGGACACCCTCAGCCGACGGTGACGACGGGAGCACCGTTGCCCGACTCGACCGGGTCCATGCTCTCCGCGAGGCGCATGGCCTCCTCGATCAGGGTCTCGACGATCAACGCCTCGGGCACGGTCTTGATGACCTGACCCCTGACGAAGATCTGTCCCTTGCCGTTGCCGGACGCGACGCCCAGGTCCGCCTCACGGGCCTCGCCGGGTCCGTTGACGACGCACCCCATGACGGCGACGCGCAGCGGCACCTCCATGCCCTCGAGGCCGGCCGTGACGCGCTCGGCGAGCGAGTACACGTCGACCTGCGCGCGGCCGCACGACGGGCAGGACACGATCTCGAGCTTGCGCGGCCGCAGGTTGAGCGACTGCAGGATCTGGATGCCGACCTTGACCTCCTCGACCGGCGGCGCGGACAGGGACACGCGGATGGTGTCGCCGATGCCCTTGCTCAGCAGCGCGCCGAACGCGGTGGCGGACTTGATGGTGCCCTGGAACGCGGGGCCGGCCTCGGTCACGCCGAGGTGCAGGGGCCAGTCGCCGCGCTCGGAGAGCAGCTCGTAGGCGCGGACCATGATCACGGGGTCGTTGTGCTTCACCGAGATCTTGAAGTCGCGGAAGCCGTGCTCCTCGAACAGGGACGCCTCCCACACGGCCGACTCGACCAGAGCCTCCGGGGTGGCCTTGCCGTACTTGGCCAGCAGCCGGGGGTCCAGCGAGCCCGCGTTGACGCCGATCCGGATCGACGTGCCGGCGTCGGTCGCCGCGCGGGCGATCTCCTTGACCTGGTCGTCGAACTTGCGGATGTTGCCGGGGTTCACGCGGACGGCGGCGCAGCCGGCGTCGATCGCGGCGAACACGTACTTCGGCTGGAAGTGGATGTCGGCGATCACCGGGATCTGCGACTTGTGCGCGATCGCGGGCAGCGCGTCGGCGTCGTCCTGCGTCGGCACGGCCACGCGCACGATGTCGCAGCCGGCGGCCGTCAGCTCGGCGATCTGCTGGAGGGTCGAGTTGATGTCCGTCGTCTGCGTGGTGCACATGGACTGGACGCTGACCGGTGCGTCACCGCCGACGTCGATCTTGCCGACCTTGATCTTGCGGGTCTTGCGCCGGGGTGCCAGGACCAAGGGGGGCGCCTCCGGCATGCCGAGGCTGATCGGGATGCTCACCTGGCCATCATCGCACCCGGCTGGTCCCGCGCCTGCTCCACAGGGGCCGGTGTGCACGAGATCACCCCGGGGCCCCCACGGATCAGATCTGCACCGGGTTGACGATGTCGGCGTAGATCAGCAGCAGACCCACGGCGCCGAGCAGGATGAACACCGAGTACGCCAGCGGGACCAGCTTGGCCGAGTCGAACGGGCCGGGCCGGGGCAGTCCGCGCACCCGTGCGACCTGGCGCCGGGCGCCCTCCCACAGGGCCGCCACGACGTGGCCGCCGTCGAGCGGCGGGAGCGGGATCAGGTTGAAGACGAACAGGGCGATGTTGAGCGCGGCGAGCATCTGGAGCAGCGAGGCCGCCTTGAGCTGCCAGTCGATGCCGTCGGTCGTGGCGATCTCCCCCGCGAACCGCCCGATGCCGACCACGCCGATGATGCTGGTCTCGTCCCGGGGCGTGTCGTTGACCTGCGACTGGACCAGGTCCACGACGCGGCTGGGCAGCGTGGCGACGACCGTGATCGTCTGCCAGGTGGTGTCGGCGACGGCCGCGGGCACGCTCAGCGGGGACTGCCGGACCATCTCCCGCGACGGGGTGATGCCCAGGAAGCCGACCGGCTCGGTCACCGCGTCGCCGGCGGCGTCGAGGACCGGCTCGTCGAACTCGTCATAGACCGGCCGCTCCGCGACGATCGGCGTGATGGTGAGGTCGACGAGCTCGCCGTCGCGCTCGACGACGACAGGGACTGCCTCCTCGCCGGTGCTGCGGATCAGGCCGGAGAGCTGGTCCCAGGACGTGATCTCGGTGCCGGCGAAGGACACGACCGTGTCCCCGGGCTCGATGCCGGCGGCGGCGGCCGGTGCGGCGTCGTCGGACGACGTGCAGGTCTGGGACGCGGGCGCGTCGGCCGGCAGGACGCACTGCGAGACCCCGGCGAGGTGCGGGGTGAACGTGGGCAGGCCGAAGCCGAGGAGCACGACCGCCATGAGCACGACCGCGATGACCAGGTTCATCACCGGGCCGCCGAGCATGACGACCAGCTTCTTGGGGGTCGACAGGTGGTAGAACGCGCGGTCGTCCTGGCCGGGCAGGATCTCCTCGGCGCTGGCCTGCCGGGCGTCCTTGGCCAGCCGGCCGAGCCAGGTGCGGGCGGGCGGGTTGCCGACGGCCGCGTCGGGCGGGTACATGCCCACGAGCCGCACGTAGCCGCCGAGCGGGATCGCCTTGAGGCCGTACTCGGTCTCCCCCTTGGTACGCGACCACAGGGTGGGTCCGAAGCCGATCATGTAGTGGCTCACGCGCACGCCGAAGCGCTTGGCGGGCACCATGTGCCCGATCTCGTGCAGCCCGATGGACAGCAGCAGCACGACGACCACGATGAGCACAGCGACCAGGTACGCCATCGACCCCTCCGTCACGAACCTGCGCGCACGCGGCAGGGCGGGGCCGTCGTCGACCCGCGCGAGGCCATCTTCCCCCGACTCCCTGGGAACCTCCTGCACGCGCGCCCTGACCACCCGATCGGCGGGGTGCGGGGCGCCGCCGATCGGTCGGCGGATTTCGTCGCGCGATGCTTTCCCGAGCACGAGATCGGCACTAGCGTCCCCTCATGACCACCGTTTCCACCCCTGCATCCCCCCTCGAGCAGCGCCGCGTCCTGCGCACGACGATCCCGGGTCCGCGCTCGGTCGCCCTGGGCGTGCGGCGTGCAGCGGCTGTCGCGGCGGGCGTGTCGTCCACGCTCCCCGTCTACGTGGCGCGGGCCTCGGGAGCGGTCATCGAGGACGTCGACGGCAACGTGCTCATCGACCTGGGGTCCGGCATCGCCGTGACGTCGGTCGGGGCGAGCGCACCCGAGGTGACGGCTGCGGTCGCCGCGCAGGCCGCCGACTTCACGCACACCTGCTTCATGATCAGCCCGTACGAGGAGTACGTCGCCGTGTGCGAGGGGCTCGCGCGCGTGACACCGGGCAGCCACGACAAGCGGTCGGTGCTGGTCAACTCCGGTGCGGAGGCCGTCGAGAACGCGGTGAAGATCGCCCGGCGCGCCACGGGTCGCCCCGCGGTCCTGGTCCTCGACCACGCCTACCACGGGCGCACCAACCTCACGATGGCGATGACCGCACGGGCCATGCCCTACAAGACGGGGTTCGGACCGTTCGCCGGCGAGGTCTACCGGGTCCCCGCGTCCTACCCGCTGCGCGACCCGGAGGGCATGACCGGCGAGCAGGCTGCGCTGCGCGCGATCGACGTCGCCGAGCGCCAGGTGGGCGCGGACCAGGTGGCGGCGCTCGTCGTCGAGCCGATCCTGGGCGAGGGCGGGTTCGTCGTGCCGGCCCCGGGCTTCCTGTCGACGCTCGCCTCCTGGGCGGCCGACAAGGGCATCGTGCTGGTGGCCGACGAGGTGCAGACCGGGTTCGCCCGGACGGGGGCCATGTTCGCGATGGAGCACGAGGGGGTCGTCCCCGACCTGGTCGCCCTGGCCAAGGGCATCGCCGGCGGGCTGCCGCTCGGGGCCGTCACCGGGCGCGCCGAGCTCCTCGACGCGGTGCACGCCGGCGGCCTCGGAGGCACGTTCGGCGGCAACCCGCTCGCGTGCGCGGCCGCGCTGGCGTCGCTGGAGATCTACGAGCGCGACGACCTCGCCGGCGCCGCGCGGGCCATCGAGGCCGCGGTCCTGCCTCGCCTCACCGCGCTCCAGCGGGACGTCCCTGCGATCGCCGACGTGCGCGGCCGCGGCGCCATGCTCGCGCTCGAGCTGGTCCGGCCCGGCACGCTCGAGCCCGACAAGGCGGCGGCGCAGCGGGTCGCGGCGGCCTGTGCGGCACAGGGGGTGCTGGTCCTCACGTGCGGCACCTGGGGGAACGTCCTGCGGCTGCTCCCTCCGCTGGTCATCGGCCACGACCTGCTGGACGAGGCGCTGACCGTGCTCGAGGACGCGCTCCGGACCGTCTAGGTTGCTGCGGGCGGTCGGGACATTCGGCCCTGGACCGGCCCCACACCCCCTCGCTAGAACGGGACCGAGGGCACCCAGCCCGCCAGTGCGGACGCCCTCGGGACGAGGAGGTCCCCGATGAGTGGGTCGGAGCAGCGGAGGTTCCTGACGGGTCGACACGCGGCGTGGTGGTCGGTCCTTGTTCTCGTCGTCGCCGGCCTGGGCCTCGGTGTCGCACCCGCGGCCGCCGCAGACGCGGCCGTCTCGTTCACCGTCCAGGCACGCACGTGGGTCCCGGCAGGCACCGCCTTCTCCGTGTCGGTCACCGCGCGAGACTCCGCGGGCGCGGTCGTGCCCTCGTACCGCGGCACGGTCGCGATCACGAGCGACGACCCGCGCGCACCGGTGCTGCCCGCGGCCTACACGTTCACGAGCGCCGACCGCGGGGTCCGCTCGCTGCCCGGGGTGGTCCTCCACACCGCAGGCACGCGGACGCTCAGCGCGACCGACACGGTCCTGCCGACCCTGACGGGCCGGAGCGCGCCGATCCACGTGTCGCCCGGACCCCTTGCCGCTCTGACCGTCTCGGCGCCCTACCGGGCCGTCGCGGGGATCGGGTTCTCGGTCTCCGTCACGGCGAAGGACTCCTGGCAGAACCGGGTGGTCTCCTACCGGGGAAGCGTTCGGTTCGGCAGCGACGACGCACGGGTCCGGTCCCTGCCGTCGCCGTACACGTTCACCAGCGCCGACCAGGGCACCCGCACGTTCCCCGGAGTCACCCTGGTGAGCACGGGCACGCACACCGTGACCGCCACAGACGTCGCTCGGCCGAGCGCCACCGGCACGGACGCGGTCGCGGTCGCCAACGCCCAGGCGGGCGTGGAGGGCCAGGTCCTGTCCGGCCTCGACCCGCTCGCCGGCGCGACGGTCACCGTGTACGACGCGACGACGGGTCAGCCCCTGCGCTCGGCGAAGGCGGACATCGACGGCTACCGCTACCGGATCACCGGCCTCCCGGCCGGTCCGGTGAAGATCGGCGCGGTCGCCGGAGGCGCGTACCTCCCCGAGTTCGCGAACGACCAGCCGACGTTCGCGCTCGCGCAGGTGTTCACCTTGGTACCGGGACAGGTACTGACCCAGGGCTGGGGCGAGCCGTTCGGGCCGTACCTCGACCTGGCGTACATGCCCGCGGGTGTCGAGGGCACCGTCACAGGGACGGCCGAACCCGGAGCCCCGCAGCTCCCGCTCGAGGGCGTGGCGATCGAGGTCCGGAGCAAGACGACCGGCGCGCTGGCCGGCACCGCATCCACCGACGCAGCGGGGTGGTTCACGGTGGGCGACCTGGTGCCGAACGCCTACGTGGTGACCGGTCACAAGGACGGCTGGAACGACTTCACCGTCTTCGTGACCCTGCCGCGAGGCTTCGTGTCAGGGATCGGAGTGGGGATGCTGCCGGCGGGCTCGTGACCTGACGCGCGCGTCCCGGCTCCCGGTCAGGTGGGCCGACCCGCCGGGACGCGCTCCTCCAGGCCCCACGGCGAGCCGTAGCCCTCCGGGGTCGGGGCCGCGAGCAGCTCGAGGAACGGGACCGCGTCGAACGCCTCCGGGCCGAGCACGCCGGTCCCGGTCCACGTGCCGGCGGCCAGGAGCTCGAGCGCGACGACGGGGTTGACGGCCGTCTGCCACACGACGCACTGCGCGCCGTACTCGGCCATCGACCAGGCGTTGTCGACCAGGTGGTACAGGTACACCTCGCGCGGGGTGCCGTCGGTGCCGGTGCCGGTCACGAGGAGGCCGGCGCACGTCGAACCGGTCATGCGCGGGCCGATCGTCGCCGGGTCGGGCAAGGAGGCGGCGACGACGTCCCGCGGGCTCACCTGGACGCCTCGTACGGTGACGGGCTCGGTCTTGTCGAGGCCGAGGCGGTGCAGCGTCTGGAGCACCCCGATGAACTCCTCGCCCAGCCCGTACTTGAACGTCACCTTCCGGGCGTCCACCCAGCGGGGCATCAGGAGCACCTCCTCGTGCTCGACGTGCACGCACTCCACGTCGCCGATCGGGTCCGGGAACCGGAACACCTCCGGCTCGTGGAACGGCGCCACGGTGAACCAGCCGTCCTCGAGCCCTGCGCCGGCCTCCGCGCGGTCCGCCGACCAGATCACCGGCGGGTTGAGGCACTCCTCGATGGTGGTCCAGATGGAGAACGAGGGCGCGAAGATCGGCTCGCCGTCGTCGCCCAGCACCTCGAGGTTGGCGCCGTCGCGCACTCCCAGCTCGTCGATCGCGGAGAACAGGTGGTCGGCGGCGTACCGCGCGAAGACGTCCGACAGCCCGGGCTCGACGCCGATGCCGACCAGCGCCAGCTGCCCGTCGGCCTCCCACGTCCCGGCCTGGGCGAACTGCTCGTCGCCCAGCTTCACACCCGGCAGCTCGTACGGACGCTCCGGATGGGCACGGGACAGGGACATCGCCATGTCCAGGTAGTGCGCACCGGCCGCGTGCACGCCCTCGAAGATGGGCAGGACGAACCGCGGGTCGACCGCGTTGAGCACGTGGGTCGCGCCGTGCTCGCGGACCAGCGCCTCGACCGCGGACGCGCTGGACGCGTCCACCACGGCCGCCGCGAACCGGCCGCCCACGACGTCGTGCGCGCTCGCCGCCTCGACGGTCCGCTGCGCCCGCCCGAGGTCCACGTCGGCCACGACCAGCCGCTCGAAGAACCGCCGTCGCGCCGCGATCCGGGCGACCGCGTCGCCCACCCCGCCGCTGCCGACCACCAGGATCCGCACGAGTGTCGCCTCCGACCTCACTGTGTCGTTCGCGGTGCCCGGAGCCGCTTGCTCCGGGCGTAGCCGAGCACCTGGACCAGCACGACGATAGCCAGGGCCAGGACGAACATGAACGAGCTGATGACGTTGGCCTGCGGGGGGATCCCGCGGGTGGCCGACACGTACACGAACTTCGGGAACGTCGTGTACGAGCCCGACGTGAAGTTGGTGACGATGAAGTCGTCGAAGCTCAGGCTGAACGCCAGCAGCGCCGCCGCGGCGATGCCCGGGATGAGCAGCGGGAACGTCACCCGCCAGAACGCCTGCCACGGCGACGCGTACAGGTCGGCGGCAGCTTCCTCGAGCGCGGGGTCCAGGCTGGAGACGCGGGCCTTGACCGTGACGACGACGAAGCTGATGCAGAACAGCACGTGCGCCGCGACGACCGTGCCGAAGCCGAGCGGGACCCGCAGCGTGAGGAACTGCGCCAGCAGCGCGGCGCCGAGCACCACCTCGGGCGTGGACATCGGCAGGAAGATCAGCAGGTTCGTCAGCGCGCGCCCCCGGAACCGGAACCGGACCAGAGCGATCGCCACCAGCGTGCCCAGCGCCGTCGCGACCAGGGTGGACACGACGCCCACCTGGAGCGAGTTGGCGAACGCCTCGCACACCTGGGGCGCCCCGCAGGGGTTCCGCCAGTTGTCCAGCGTGAAGCCGCGCCACACCAGGTTGGTCTTGCCGGCGTCGTTGAACGAGAACATGACCGTGTACGCGACCGGCACCATCAGGTAGACGAACGCCAGCGCGGCGAACACCGGCACGATCAGGTCCCCGAGCCGCCGACGGGGGCGGCGGGCGGGCGGTGCCGCGGTCGTCGCCTCGACGCGGTCGAGCACCGCGGTCACAGCAGGTCCTCCGTCCCGGACCGCCGGATGTACGCCCCGACGAGCAGCAGGATCGCGACCATGAGCACCACCGACAGGGACGCGGCCGTCGGGTAGTCGAGCACCTTGAAGAACCGGGCGTCGATCACCTGGCCCACCATGGCCGTGTTGGTGTTGTTGCCCAGCAGGGAGGCGTTCACGTAGTCGCCGGCGGCGGGGATGAACACGAGCAGGGTGCCCGCGACCACCCCGGGCATGGACAGCGGCCACGTGACCGTGCGGAAGGTCGTGGTCGGCGACGCGTACAGGTCGGCACCGGCCTCGAGGAGCCGCGAGTCCAGCCGCTCGAGGGCAGCGAAGATGGGCAGGACCATGAACGGCAGGAAGTTGTAGGTCAGGCCGCTGACCACGGCGAACGGGGTCGCGGTCAGGCGCTCGTCCGCGGGCAGCAGGTGCAGCCAGTGCAGGAGGGTCACCACGAGGGCGTCGTCGGCGAGGATCTGCTTCCAGGCGATGGTCCGCAGGATGAAGCTGGTGAAGAACGGCGCGACGACGAGCACGAGGAGCAGCCCCTGGAGGAGCTTGCGACCCCGCGCCCGGACCGCGATCGCGTAGGCCAGCGGGTAGCCGATGACCAGCGACGCCACCGTGGCCAGGAACGCGAACCAGAACGAGCGCAGGATGGCCGGCCAGAACTGGGCGATCGCGTCGGTGTAGTTCTGCCAGTGCAGCGCGGGCTGGTACTCCCCCACGTCGCCGCCCGGGACCGGGACGTACAGCGAGGTGGCCAGCAACGCGCCGACGGGCACCACGAAGAACAGGACCAGGTAGATCAGGCCGGGGCCGAGCAGGACCAGGTGGGCGCGCTGGGCGGTCCGCCGCGGCGGTGGGGCCGAGTCGCCGGAGACGCTCTCCCCGAGAGCCGCAGCGATGCTCACAGGACCCTCACGGCTCGTCGTCCAGGTCGACCGTGCCCTCGTCGCGAGCCTGCGCACCGTCGAGGCCGAAGGTGAAGTCCACGGCCCAGGCCAGGCGCACGGTCGAGCCGACCGCCACGGTGGCGCCGCCGAGCAGGTTCTGCGCGAAGACGCCGAACGTACCCAGCCCGGCGACCTCCACCTGGTACTGCGTGCTCACGCCCATGAACGACACGTCGGTGACGACGCCGGGGCCGAGCACGTTCTCGCCACGGCCGGGAGCCTGGTCGCCCACCAGCAGCCGCATCTTCTCCGGCCGGGCGCCGACCAGCACGGCGCCCTCCGTCCGCACGGCGCGCGCCTGCGGGACCAGCACCCGCGTGCCGCGGACGTCCACGCCGAGCAGGCCACGCTTGGTCAGCCGCTCGGTCACGGTCCCGGCCACCAGGTTGGACTGACCGAGGAAGTTGGCGACGAACGAGGTACGCGGCAGCTCGTACAGCTCGGCCGGCGAGCCCATCTGCTCGATCCGCCCGCGGTTCATCACGGCGACCGTGTCGGCCATGGTCATGGCCTCCTCCTGGTCGTGCGTGACGTGCACGAACGTGAGCCCGACCTCGGTCTGGATCCGCTTGAGCTCGAGCTGCATCTGGCGCCGGAGCTTGAGGTCCAGCGCGCCGAGCGGCTCGTCCAGGAGCAGCAGCGCCGGGCGGTTCACCAGCGCGCGGGCGAGCGCGACCCGCTGCTGCTGACCGCCGGAGAGCTGGCCCGGCTTGCGGTCGGCGAGGTGCCCGAGCTCCACCAGGTCGAGCCCGTCGGCCACGCGCCCGGGGATGCCGCTCGCGCGCGAGCGCTTGAGCCCGAACGCCACGTTCTCCCGCACGGTCAGGTGCGGGAAGAGGGCGTAGCTCTGGAAGACGGTGTTGACCGGCCGCTGGTGCGCCCGCGTGCCGGTCACGTCCCTGCCACCGATGGAGATCGTCCCCGCGCTCGGCTGCTCCAGCCCGGCGACCATCCGCAGGGTCGTCGTCTTGCCGCACCCCGACGGTCCGAGGAGCGCGAAGAACGACCCCGACGGGACGGTGAGCGTGAGGTCGTCGACCGCGACGAACGCGCCGAACGCCTTGGTCACGCGCTCGATCTCGAGCGCGGCACCACCCGAGCCCGTCGCATCCGCCCGGGAGGCGGAGGCGGTCGTCGTCATGCGCCGATCACGGTGAGGAACTCGCCGTTGTAGCGCTCCTCCTCGTCGGCATCGAGGGTCCGGAACACGCTGACGGTCGCGAGGATCTCGTCGGTCGGGAAGATCATCGGGTCCTCGGCCAGATCCGG
Source organism: Cellulomonas humilata (assembly GCF_013359775.1). GTDB lineage: Bacteria > Actinomycetota > Actinomycetes > Actinomycetales > Cellulomonadaceae > Cellulomonas > Cellulomonas humilata. The sequence continues at coordinate 171,365 of NZ_JABMCI010000062.1, forward strand.
GTCGATGCCGACCATGGCCTCCTGGGCACCCTGCACCGGCGTGATGTAGTTCACCCACGCCGCCACCTGCGCCGCGACCTCGGGGTCGTAGTAGTAGTTCATGAGGTCCTCGGCGTTCGCCAGGTGCGGGGAGCCGACCGGCACCATCAGGTTGTCGCTCCAGAGCGTCCCGCCCGACTCGGGGATGGCGAACTCGAACTTGCCGTCCGACTCGTAGTTGAGCGAGGTGATGTCACCCGACCAGCCGATGACCGCGATCGCGTCGCCGGACGCCAGGTCCTGCGTGTACGCGTTGCCGCGGACCTGCCGGATGTGGCCCGAGTCGATCTTCTCCTTGAGCACCTCGAGCGCCGAGTAGAACTCGTTGTCGCTCCAGTCCCCCGCGGGGTCGACCCCCTGGTCGAGCATGATCAGGCCCACCGTGTCGCGCATCTCGCTGAGCACCTCGACCCGCCCGGCGAGCTCCGGCGCCCACAGGTCCGACAGCGTGTGCAGACCGCCCGGCACCTTCTCCTTGTCCCACGCCAGCCCCGCGAACCCGGACTGCCACGTGAGGGACTGGGTGCGGCCCGGGTCGAAGTCGACGTTGGCCAGGCTGGACAGGATGTTCTCGGCGTTGGGCATCCGCGCCTTGTCCAGCGTCTGGGTGTAGCCGAGGCGGATCATCCGCGCGGCCATCCAGTCGGTGAGCGTGACGATGTCGTAGCCGATGTCCTGCCCGTTCTTCAGCTGGCCGGAGACCTTGCCGTAGAACGCGTCGTTGTCGTCGATGTCCTCCGCGTAGGTGGCCGTGAGGCCCGACGTCTCCTGGAACGCCAGGAGCGACGGGTAGCTGGTGCCGTCGTCGTCCTGGTCGAGGTACTGCGTCCAGTTGGCCCAGCGGACGATCTTGTCGGTGTCCGAGAGGTCCTCGGCGCTCGAGCCGGCAGCCGACGGCGATCCCGTCCCGCACGCGGCCAGCACCGCCGCCGCGCCGGCGGTCCCGAGCGCGGCCACCAGGAACGAGCGCCGCGACAGGTTCGCCTCACGCCCTCGGTGCGAGGCCTGCGCGACGAGCGCACGGACGCGCGGGTCGGCGGGGGCAGGGCGGCGGTGGGGGCTCATGAGGCTCCTAGGGTGCCGGAGGGTGCCGCCGAGGACGGCGGGTGGCTGGATCCTCGCAAACAGACGGCCGTCCAGCAAGGAATCCGTCGCCTAAGCACCCGCCCGCAACGAAAATGTTGCACGGATGGAACATTCGACCCCGGGATCCGTCGGCTCAGGCGTCAAAAGCGGACATCACGTGCTTGATCCGCGTGTAGTCCTCAAACCCGTACATCGACAGGTCCTTGCCGTACCCGGAGTGCTTGAACCCGCCGTGCGGCATCTCGGCGACGAACGGGATGTGGGTGTTGATCCACACCACCCCGAAGTCCAGGGCCCGGGACACCCGCAGCGCCCGGCCGTGGTTCTGCGTCCACACCGAGCTGGACAGGCCGTAGCGCACGCCGTTGGCCAGCGTGATGGCCTCGTCCTCGTCGGTGAACGTCTGGACCGTGATGACCGGGCCGAAGATCTCGTCCTGCACGGCCTCGTCGTCCTGCTTCAGGCCGGACACCACGGTGGCCTCGACGAAGTAGCCGACGTCGCCCACGCGATGCCCGCCGGTCACGATCGACGCGTGGTCCGGCAGCCGGTCGAGGAACCCCGTGACCCGGTCCAGCTGCAGCGCGTTGTTGACCGGACCGAACGCGACGTCGGGGTCGCTCGGCACACCGGTGCGCTGCCCCTTGGCCGCCTCGGCGAGCGCCGCCACGAAGTCGTCGTGCACGGACGCGTGCACGAGCACGCGGGTGGCGGCCGTGCAGTCCTGACCGGCGTTGTAGTACCCGGCGCCGGCGATGCCCTCGGCGGCCGCCGCGAGGTCCGCGTCGGCGAACACGATCACGGGCGCCTTGCCGCCGAGCTCCAGGTGCACGCGCTTGACGTTGGCCGCCGCGGCCTCGGCCACCTGCGAGCCGGCGCGCACCGAGCCCGTGATCGCGACCATGTCGGGGCGCTGGTGGGAGACCAGGGCGCGGCCGGTGTCCCGGTCGCCGCACACCACGTTGAGCACGCCCGGGGGCAGCACCTCGTTGGCCACCTGACCCAGCAGGAGCGTCGAGGCAGGCGTCGTGTCGGACGGCTTGAGCACGATCGTGTTGCCGGCCGCGAGCGCCGGCGCGATCTTCCAGATGGCCATCATCAGCGGGTAGTTCCAGGGCGTGACCTGGCCGACGACGCCGACCGGCTCGCGCCGCACCCAGGACGTGTGCCCGGCCATGTACTCCCCGGCGCTCAGCCCGTCGAGCACCCGGGCGGCGCCGGCGAAGAAGCGCAGCTGGTCCACGCACGGCGGCACCTCGTCGGTGGCGGTCAGGTGCAGCGGCTTGCCGGTGTTCCGGGACTCGACGGCGACGAACTCCTCAGCCCGCTGCTCGATCGCGTCGGCGAGACGCAGGAGCGCGAGCTGGCGCTCGGCCGGCGTCGTGCGGCCCCACGTGCGGAACGCGTCCGAGGCGGCCCCGTACGCCGCGTCGACGTCCTGCGCCCCGGAGAGTGGCGCACGGGCGTACTCGACGCCGGTCGACGGGTCGATCACCGCCGTCGTGCGGCCGTCCGCGGCGGGACGCTGGGCGCCGCCGATCACGTTCTGCAGCTCGACGGTCTGGTCGGTGGCCTGGCTCACGGCAGTTCTCCTCACGGTCGGTGCGCCGCACGCTACGCCGCTCGCGCCAGTTTCGGGAGGCCAGAAGGTGCCGTTGCGCCGATCCCGGGGGCGCGAACGCCGAAATCAGAAGTTCACACGGCCTGTCGCGACGGATTCCTTGCATTGCGACCCTCTGCGCACCACCATCGGCGGGTGGGCACACGCAGACCAGCACCCGGACACCCGGCGCTCGACGACGTCTCCAAGGCGATCGTCGAGCAGCTCCAGGAGGACGGCCGGCGACCCTACGCGGCGATCGGCAAGGCGATCGGGCTGTCCGAGGCGGCCGTGCGCCAGCGCGTGCAGCGGCTGACGGACTCCGGGGTGATGCAGATCGTCGCCGTGACCGACCCGCTGCAGGTCGGGTTCACGCGCCAGGCGATGATCGGCCTGAAGTGCGAGGGCGACCTGTCCGTCGTCGCGGACGCGCTCGCCGAGCTGCCCGAGGTCGACTACGTGGTCATCACCGCGGGCGGCTTCGACCTGCTGTGCGAGGTGGTGTGCGAGGACGACGACCACCTGCTCGAGGTGCTCAACCAGAAGATCCGCTCGCTGCCCGGGGTGCGGACCACCGAGACGTTCGTGTACCTGAAGCTGCGCAAGCAGCTCTACAACTGGGGGACCAGATGAGTACGACTCCGCGGGGCACCGAGCGGTCCGAGGCGGCCAAGGCCCACCTCTGGGGCCACTTCACGCGGCAGAGCGCCTGGGACCACGGCGTCCCGACGATCGTGCGCGGCCAGGGGCACCACATCTGGGACGACCAGGGCCGCAAGTACATCGACGGGCTCTCGGGGCTGTTCGTCGTGCAGGCCGGGCACGGCCGCACCGAGCTGGCCGAGGCGGCACGGGTCCAGGCCGAGCAGCTCGCGTTCTTCCCGCTGTGGTCCTACGCGCACCCGCAGGCGATCGACCTCGCGGAGCGGCTGGCGGCCTATGCCCCGGGCGACCTCAACCACGTCTTCTTCACCACCGGCGGCGGCGAGGCCGTCGAGACCGCCTGGAAGCTGGCCAAGAACTACTTCAAGCTCACGGGCAAGCCGAACAAGTACAAGGTGATCTCGCGGTCCATCGCGTACCACGGCACCACCCACGGTGCCCTGTCGATCACCGGCCTGCCCTCGCTGAAGCAGCAGTTCGAACCCCTCGTCCCCGGCGCCCACAAGGTGCCGAACACCAACGAGTACCGGGCGCCCGAGCACCTGCGTGACGACCCGAAGGCGTTCGGCCGGTGGGCGGCCGACCGCATCGGCGACGCCATCGAGATGGAGGGGCCGGACTCCGTCGCCGCGGTCTTCCTCGAGCCCGTGCAGAACGCGGGTGGCTGCTTCCCGCCGCCCCCCGGGTACTTCGAGCGGGTGCGCGAGATCTGCGACCAGTACGACGTGCTGCTCGTCTCCGACGAGGTCATCTGCGCGTTCGGGCGCATCGGGTCGATCTTCGCGTGCGACGACTTCGGCTACGTGCCGGACATGATCACGTGCGCCAAGGGAATGACCTCGGGGTACTCCCCCATCGGCGCCCTCATCGCCTCCGACAAGCTGTACGAGCCGTTCAGGACCGGCAACGCCTCGTTCGCGCACGGCTACACGTTCGGCGGCCACCCGGTGTCCGCGGCGGTCGCGAATGCCAACCTGGACCTGTTCGAGCGCGAGGGCATCACGGCACACGTGAAGGAGTCCGCCCCCGCGTTCCGGCGCACCCTCGAGGGCCTGCTCGACCTGCCGATCGTCGGCGACGTCCGCGGCGAGGGCTTCTTCTACGGGATCGAGCTGGTCAAGGACAAGGCCACCCGCGAGACCTTCGACGACGACGAGAGCGAGCGGCTGCTGCGGGGGTTCCTGTCCGGGGCGCTGTACGAGGCCGGGCTGTACTGCCGCGCCGACGACCGCGGCGACCCGGTCATCCAGCTCGCTCCGCCGCTGACGTGCGGGCAGGCGGAGTTCGACGAGATCACCGGCATCCTGCGCGGCGTGCTCACCGAGGCCTGGGCGCGCCTGTGACGGCGCCCGTGTCGCTCTGGTTCGACCAGCTGCCGGCCGCCGCGCCGCTCGACCCGCTCGACGGGGACACCCAGGCCGACGTCGTCGTGGTCGGGGGCGGCCTGACCGGGCTGTGGACCGCGTACTACCTGCTCGAGGCGGACCCGTCGCTCGACGTGCTGGTGGTCGAGGCCGAGGTGGTGGGGTTCGGCGCGAGCGGGCGCAACGGCGGCTGGTGCTCGGCGCTGCTCCCCGTCTCCGGCGACGAGCTGGCGCGTCTGCACGGGCACGACGCCGCGGCCGCGATGCGCGCCGCGATGCGGGACACCGTGGTCGAGGTGGGCGGCGTGGCCGCCGCCGAGCAGATCGAGTGCGGGTTCGCGTTCGGCGGCACCGTCACGCTCGCCCGCAACCGCCCGCAGCTGGAGCGCGTCGCCGAGGGCGTGTCCACCGACGCGCGCTGGGGGGACGAGTCCCACCTGCTCGGCGCCGACGGGGTCGAGGAGCACGTCCGCGCCACGAGCGTGGTGGGCGGCTCGTACACCCCGGACTCCGCCCGCATCCACCCGCTGCGGCTCGTCCGTGGCCTGCTCGACGTGGTGCTCTCCCGCGGCGCCCGGGTGGCCGAGGGGACGCGCGCGCTGCGGCTGTCCCCGCGCGCGGTCGTCACCGACCACGGCATCGTGCGGGCGCGCTACGTGGTCCGGGCCACCGAGGCCTGGAGCGCCCACCTGCCTGGGTCCGGCCGGAGTGTCGCCCCGGTCTACTCGCACATGATCGCCACCGAGCCGCTGCCGCCCGAGGTCTGGGCGCAGATCGGGCTCGACCGCGCCCAGACGTTCACCGACGCGCGGAACCTCATCGTGTACGGCCAGCGCACCACCGACGACCGCATCGCGTTCGGCGGCCGGGGCGCGCCGTACCACGTCGGCTCCGGCATCCGCCCGGAGTACGACCAGGTGCGGGCGACGGCGGCACACCTGGCGCACGAGCTGGTGGACCTGTTCCCGGTGCTCGAGCGGGCCGAGATCACCCACCACTGGGGCGGGCCGCTGGGCGTGCACCGCGACTGGCACCCGTCGGTCGGGCTGGACGACGACGGGATCGGCTGGGCCGGCGGCTACGTCGGCGACGGCGTCGCGATGACCAACCTGGCGGGCCGCACGCTCGCGGACCTCCTCACCGGGTCGGACAGCGAGCTGACGCGGCTGCCGTGGGTGGGCCACCGCTCCCCCGCGTGGGAGCCGGAGCCCCTGCGGTGGGCGGGCATCACCGCGACGCGCAAGGCGACCACCTGGGCGGACCGGACGGAGGCCCGCACCGGTCACGCGAGCCGGTGGAGCGGCCTGCTCGAGCACGTGCTCAGGCACTGACTCACGCGCGCGCCAGGAGCTCCTGCGCGCGGGCGCGTGCCCAGACCTCGGCCGTCAGCACCGCGTCCAGCGTGAGGGCGTCGGGTGCGGTGCCGTCGTGCTCCCCGAGCACGCGCTCGACGGTCGACACGATGTCCAGGAACCCGATCCGCCCGGCCAGGAACGCCTCGACGCACTCCTCGTTGGCCGCGTTGTAGACCGCCGGGTGGGTGGCCGAGGCCGCGACCGCGTCGCGCGCCAGCCGGACCGCCCCGAACACCTGCTCGTCGAGCGGCTCGAACGTCCACGCGGTCGCGGCGGTCCAGTCGCACGGCGGCGCGACCGCCGGCACCCGGTCCGGCCACGACAGCCCGAGCGCGATCGGCAGGCGCATGTCCGGCGGCGACGCCTGCGCCAGCGTCGAGCCGTCCACGAACTCCACCATCGAGTGCACGACCGACTGCGGGTGCACCACCACGGTGATGTCCGCGACGGGCACGTCGAACAGCAGGTGCGCCTCGATGAGCTCCAGGCCCTTGTTCATCAGGGTCGCGGAGTTGATCGTCACCACCGGCCCCATCGACCATGTGGGGTGCGCGAGCGCCTGCTGCGGCGTCACCGCCTTCACCTCGTCGAGCGACCGGCCGCGGAACGGTCCCCCGGACGCCGTGAGGATCAGCCGCCGGACCTCCGCGTGCGTGCCGCCGCGCAGCGCCTGCGCGATCGCCGAGTGCTCGGAGTCCACCGGCACGATCTGGTCGGGTCGCCGGCGTGCGGCGTGCACCAGCCGCCCGCCGACCACCAGCGACTCCTTGTTGGCCAGCGCGAGCGTGCTGCCGGCCTCCAGCGCGGCGAGCGTCGGACCCAGCCCGACCGAGCCCGTGACGCCGTTGAGCACGATGTCGGCGCCGCGGCCGGCCAGCTCTGTGGACGCCTGCGGCCCGGCGAGGACCTCGACGCCCGGCAGCGCGTCGCGCAGCCGCTCCTCGGCCCGGGGGTCGGCGACGGCGACGGTGGACACGCCGAGCTCACGGGCCTGCCGGGCCAGCAGGGCGACGTCGCTCCCGCCCGCGCTCAGGCCGGCGACCGTGAACCGGTCGGGGTTGCGGGTGATGACGTCGACGGCCTGGGTGCCGATCGACCCGGTGGACCCGAGGAGGACGACGCTGCGCTGTGTCACGCGGTCCATCCTCGTGCATGGACCGCGACCGTCGTCCTCACTCGACGCCGAGCAGCACCTCGACCGCGCGGGCCAGGAAGGCGTCAACCGGACCCTCGGCGTACGCGTTGCGGCCCTTGCGGCGGCGGAAGGTCGCGGACCGCACCTCGGCGGCCGACAGCGGCGTGCCCTTGTCGAAGTAGGCGACCAGGCGCTGGCACAGCTCGTCCACGTCGGCCGGCTCGTACCCCTGCTGCCGGCCGTCGGGTGCGGCGAACCGGTCGCCGTCCGGGCGGCCCAGGCGGCCGTACAGGGTGCGCGCCTGCTCGCTCAGGCGGTTCATCCACGCCTGCTGGCCCTGCGTGGAGATGTAGTCGGCGCGCGACCGCGCCACGAACGCCGCCTCGAGCCGGTCGAGCGCGGCGTCGACGGCCGCGGTGACGTACCCGCCCCGCACCATGTCGAACGCCACGCCCCGCACGTCCTTGCTGCCCAGCGCGGCCGCGGGGCCGGTCTCGTAGACGGCCCGGGCGTGCGCGAAGAAGTCGTCGACCTCGTCCGGGTCGTACCCCTGCTTCAGGCCCGAGACGGTCCGGAACATCCCGTCGCTCACTCGTCCTCCTCCGCTGCGAGCTGCCCGCAGGCGCCGTCGATCTCACTGCCGCGGGTGTCCCGGATGGTGGTCGGGATCCCGTGCGCACGCAAGCGTGCCACGAACTCCTGCTCCACCCGGGGATCGCTCGCCGTCCACTTCGAGCCGGGCGTCGGGTTGAGCGGGATGGGGTTGCAGTGCACCCAGCCGCGGCCGCGGGCGTTGAGCTTCTCGCCGAGCAGGTCCGCCCGCCAGGCGTGGTCGTTGATGTCCCGGATCAGCGCGTACTCGATGGAGACGCGGCGGCCCGTGATCTCGAAGTACCGGTGCGCGGAGTCGATCGCCTCGTCGACGCTCCACCGCGTGTTCACCGGGACCAGCTCGCTGCGCAGCTCGTCGTCGGGCGCGTGCAGGGACAGGGCGAGCGTCACCGGGATGCCCTCCTTGGCCAGCCGGTCCATCGCCGGCACCATGCCCACCGTCGAGACGGTGATGTTGCGCGCCGACATGCCCAGCCCGTCGGGCGCCGGCGCGACGAGGCGGCGGACCGTCTCCATGACCGACTTGTAGTTGGCCAGCGGTTCACCCATGCCCATGAACACGACGTTGCTCAGGCGCGTCGGACCACCCGGCACCTCGCCGTCGGCCAGCGACCGTGCCGCGGCGCGCACCTGCTCGACGATCTCCGCCGTCGACAGGTTGCGCGTCAGACCCAGCTGACCGGTGGCGCAGAACGAGCACGCGAGGCCGCAGCCCGCCTGGCTGGACACGCACAGGGTGGTGCGGTTGGCGTAGCGCATGAGGACCGACTCCACCTTGGCGCCGTCGAACAGGTGCCACAGCGTCTTGACGGTCGTGCCCTGGTCCGCAGTCTGCGTGCGGTGCGCGGTGAGCAGCTGCGGGAACAGCCCCTCCACCAGCTTGTCGCGCGTGGCCTTCGGCAGGTCGGTCATCTGCGCGGGGTCGTTGGTCAGGTGCGTGAAGTAGTGCGTCGCCAGCTGCTTGGCGCGGAACGGCTTCTCGCCCAGCTCGGTGACGGCGTCGATCCGCTGCTCGGGCGTGAGGTCGACGAAGTGCTTGGGCGGCTTGCCGCGGGGTCCCCGGCTGGGCGAGGACAGGTCGAGACGCACGGGTGTACCGGTCATTGCGGGTACCCCCCTTCAGGTGAGATCAGGCGGGCTGGAGGACCGTGAGGACGACGTACACGGCGGGGGCGGTGAGCAGGAGCGAGTCGAGGCGGTCCAGGAGCCCGCCGTGGCCCGGCACCAGCCGGCCCATGTCCTTGAGCTCGAGGTCGCGCTTGAGCATCGACTCGGAGAGGTCGCCGAGCGTCGCGGTCACCACGGTGGCCAGGCCCAGGAACACCCCGACCAAGGGCTCGCCGCCGAACGCCACCTGGACGCCGACCACCCCGACGACGCAGGCCAGGACGATCGAGCCGGCGAGGCCCTCCCACGTCTTCTTCGGGCTCACCGACGGCGCGAGCGGGTGCCGGCCGAGCAGCACGCCGACGGTGTAGCCGCCCGTGTCGCTGGCGACGCAGAGCAGGATGAAGAGCATCACGCGGGCCGCGCCGTCGGGCTCCGCGAGCAGGAGCATGACGAACCCGCCGAGGAACGGCAGGTACGCCGCTGCGAACGCCCCCGCGGTCGCGTCGCGCAGCGCCGGCTGGCCGCTCCCGTCGAGCACGCGCCAGACGACGACCCCGCCGACCGTCAGCATGAACGCGACGAACAGCGCCTCCGGGCCGGCGGTGTACGCGGAGACGAGGATGCCGATGGCGCCGACCAGCAGCGGGAGCAGCGGGAGGTGGATGGCGCGGCGGGTGAACGCCTGCGCCAGCTCCCAGAGCCCGGCGCACACGCACAGCACCGCGACGACCGCGAAGGCCTCCTTGCGGATGAACAGCGACGCCACCACCGCCACGAGCATGGCGACGCCGACGACGATCGCGACCGGCAGGTCACGACCAGGGCGGGGGGTCCGGGTGGCGGCGATGGCTGTCTGACTCATCAGACCTCGAGGAGCTCGTTCTCCTTGGACGAGAGCAGGTGGTCGATGAGCTCCACGTGCTTCTTCGTCAGGGACTCGAGCTCCTTCTCCGCACGGGCCACCTCGTCCTCACCGGCCTCACCGTCCTTGACGATGCGGTCCAGCTCCTCCTTGGCGCGACGCCGCACGCTGCGCACCGAGATGCGCGCGTCCTCGGCCTTGGTGCGGGCCAGCTTCACGAAGTCCTTGCGGCGCTCCTGCGTCAGGGCGGGCAGCACGATGCGGATGACGTTGCCGTCGTTCGACGGGTTCACGCCCAGGTCCGAGTCGCGCAGCGCCTTCTCGATCGCGGTCGTCGAGGACTTGTCGAACGGGGACACCAGGATGGTGCGCGCCTCGGTGACGTTGAAGGACGCCAGCTGCTGGAGCGGCGTCGGGCTGCCGTAGTAGTCGACGTACACCTTGGAGAACATCGCGGCGTTGGCCCGACCGGTACGGATCGTCGAGAAGTCCTCCTTGGCGACCTCGACGGCCTTGTCCATCTTCTCTTCAGCCTCGAAGAGGGTCTCGTCGATCACCGGAGCTCCTTCGTGATGTCGTGTGGTTCTGAGTCGGTCACAGCCGATCGCAGCGTTCTCTCAGCTGGCGGTGATCAGCGTGCCGATCTTCTCACCCTGGAGCGCGCGCGTGACGTTCCCGGCCTCTTCCAGGCCGAACACGCGCATGCGCACGTTGTTGTCGCGGCACAGGCTGAGCGCCGAGCCGTCCATGACACCCAGGTCGTTGACCAGTGCGTCGGTGTAGGTCAGGTGGTCGAGCTTCACCGCGTCCGGGTCGGTCCGCGGGTCGGCCGAGTACACGCCGTCGACGCCGTTCTTGCCCATGAGGACCTCGTGGCAGTGCGTCTCTAGCGCGCGCTGGACGCTCACCGTGTCGGTGGAGAAGTACGGCAGACCGGCGCCGGCGCCGAAGATCACGACGCGGCCCTTCTCCAGGTGCCGGATGGCGCGCAGGGGGATGTACGGCTCGGCCACCTGGCCCATCGCGATCGCCGTCTGCACGCGCGTGCTCACACCGGCCTGCTCGAGGAAGTCCTGGAGCGCCAGGCAGTTCATCACCGTGCCGAGCATGCCCATGTAGTCGGCACGCGCACGGTCCAGACCGCGCTGCGACAGCTCGGCTCCGCGGAAGAAGTTCCCGCCGCCGACCACGATGGCGACCTGGACCCCGGCGCGGACCGCGACCGCGATCTCGGCGGCGACGCGCTGCACGACGTCGGCCGCCAGGCCCACGTCACCGCCACCGAACGTCTCTCCCGAGAGCTTGAGCAGCACGCGCCGCTCCGGCACAGCCCCGCGTGTCGACTCGACGTCCTGGGTCACTGCGCCTCCACGAGAGTTGGGTGGTTCTGGTTGCGACGGTGGCCCCGACCCCGCAGGGCCGGGGCCACCGTCGATTCCTTGAGGGTCAGGCTCCCACGCGGTAACGGACGAAGCCCGTCAGCGTGCCGCCGGCCTCGGCGAGGACCTGCGCGACCGTCTTCTTGTTGTCCTTGGCGAACGCCTGCTCGAGCAGCACGTTCTCCTTGAAGAAGCCGTTCAGGCGGCCCTCGATGATCTTCGGCAGCGCAGCCTCGGGCTTGCCCTCGTTGCGGGCCGTCTCCTCGGCGATGTGGCGCTCGTTCGCGACGATGTCGGCCGAGACCTCCTCGCGCGTCAGGTACGTGGGCGAGAACGCCGCGATGTGCGTCGCGATGTCCCGGGCCACGCCGGCGCCGGCCGCGTCGGTCGCGACGAGCACGCCGACCTGCGGGGGCAGGTCCTTGCTGACCTTGTGCAGGTAGACCTCGACGTGCTCGCCGGCCACGCGGGCCAGCCGACGCACGACCAGGCGCTCGCCGAGCGTGGCGGCGGTCTCGTCGACGATCGTCTGGACGCTGGAGCCGTCGACCTCGGAAGCCAGGAGCGCGTCCGCGTCGCGGGCCGGGGAGTCCACGGCTGCCGCGAGCACCCGGGCGGCCAGCGCCACGAAGTTAGGGCTCTTCGCGACGAAGTCGGTCTCGGAGTTGATCTCGACGAGCACGCCGGTCTGACCCTCGCCGTCGGCCGTCGGGCCGACGTGCGCGACGACCAGGCCGTCGGAGGCCGCACGGCCCTCACGCTTGCCGACGCCCTTGAGTCCCTTGACCCGGATGATCTCGAGCGCCTTGTCGGAGTCGCCGTCGGCCTCCTCGAGCGCCTTCTTGACGTCCATCATTCCGGCACCGGTCTTCTCGCGCAGCGCCTTGATGTCTGCGAGCGAGTAGTTCGCCATCAGTCGTGTCCGTTCCTCGTGTGTCGTGATGTTGATGCGGGACCTGAGCAGGCCCGGTGACGTGCTGCGGTGCCGGCTGCCCCGTCGGGGGCAGCCGGCACCGGCAGGGTCACTTGGAGTCGGCGTCGCCCTCGGCGGCAGCCTCAGCGGCGGCCTCGGCCGGAGCCGGGGTCTCCTCGACGGGGGCGGTCTCCTCGGCGACGGTCTCCTCGACGACGGGCTCCTCGACGACAGGCGTCTCGACGACGGGCTCGGCCACGACGTCCTCGACGACCGGCTCGGCCACGGCGTCCTCGGAGACGACCTCCTCGGCGATCTCGGTCGTCGCCTCGGCGACGGCCTCCGTCGCGTCGGCGGCGACCGCGGCACCGGCCAGGTCGGCCTCGGCGCCGGCCAGCAGCTCGCGCTCCCACTCGGCCAGGGGCTCGGCGTCGGCCTCGGCGCCCTCGGCGGCCGCGGTGCGACCCGAGTGACGCTTGAGCAGACCGTCGGCCGCGGCGTCGGCGATGACGCGCGTCAGCAGCTGGACCGCGCGGATGGCGTCGTCGTTGCCCGGGATCGGGTAGTCGACGACGTCGGGGTCGCAGTTGGTGTCCAGGATCGCCACGACGGGGATGCCGAGCTTGCGCGCCTCGTTGACCGCGAGGTGCTCCTTGTTCGTGTCGACGATCCAGACGGCCGAGGGGACCTTGGCCATGTCCCGGATGCCACCGAGCGTCTTGGCCAGCTTGTCCTTCTCGCGGCGCAGGACGAGCAGCTCCTTCTTCGTGAGGTTCGAGCCCGCCACGTCGTCGAAGTCGATCTGCTCCAGCTCCTTGAGGCGCTGGAGACGCTTGTGCACCGTGCTGAAGTTGGTGAGCATGCCACCGAGCCAGCGCTGGTTGACGTAGGGCATGCCGACGCGCGCGGCCTGGTCGGCGACGGGCTCCTGCGCCTGCTTCTTCGTACCGACGAACAGGATCGTCCCGCCGTGCGCGACGGTCTGGCTGACGAAGTCGTAGGCGTTGTCGATGTACGACAGCGACTGCTGCAGGTCGACGATGTAGATGCCGTTGCGCTCGGTGAAGATGAAGCGCTTCATCTTGGGGTTCCAGCGGCGGGTCTGGTGTCCGAAGTGGACACCGCTCTCGAGCAGCTGGCGCATGGTCACGACGGCCATGGCACGTCCTTCCGGCGCGCACCGCAGGGTGCGCACGCGTCAAGGCGGACCCGTTCCGGGGCCCGCATCTCGGTTGTCGGCTCCGACCAGCTGGTCGGCGCCCCTGGCGTCATGTCGTCAGCCGCACCGAGCACTGCGCGAGGCACGTGCATCGGACCGCTGCGGTGATCGACCCCGTCGTGCGGACCTCGTCGGCCGTGTGGCTGACGGTGTCCCGGATCGGGTGGATGACGCGCGAAGTCGACCGGTACGGACCGGTCGCACCAGAAGTTTAGCCGATCGCGGGGCCTGGTCCGCACCAGCCGCACCAGCACGCCCGAGCCGACCACAGCCCCCCGCCGGCGTGTCGGCTTCCACGGCCGGGTCGCCGGCACCCTCGTCCGGTGCCGAGTCCGTCCAGGATCGCGGCCATGACCCCTCGATCTCCGGCCCTCCGCCTGTCCGCCGCGCTCGGATCCGTCGCCGTGCTGCTCTCGCTGGGGGTCGTCGCCGTCGCCTCGGCCGGGTCGGCCGGTCCACCCGGGGCGCCACCGCCCGTCGGGACGTACCGCCTCCCGCTCGGGTCGGAGGCCGACGTGACGCGGGGGTTCGAGCCGCCTCCGCAGCCCTGGGCGGCGGGCCATCGCGGGGTCGACCTCCGGTCGTCGCCCGGAGCAGACGCCCTGTCCCCCGTCGGAGGCGTGGTGACGTACGCGGGCGGCGTCGGTGGCCGCGGCGTCGTGACCGTGACCGACGCCGCGGGACGTCGGTCGAGCGTCGAGCCGGTCGTCCCGACGGTCCGCGTGGGCGACCTCGTGGCGCAGGGCACCCAGCTGGGCACCGTCACGTTCGGGAGGTCGCACTGCGCGCCAGGCACCTGCCTGCACTGGGGCGTACGGGTGGGCGGCGACTACGTCGATCCGCTCACGCTGCTGCCCGGAGCAGGACCGGTGGTGCTGCTGCCCCTCGACGACGCCGCCGGGCTGGGCCGGTGAGCTCGTGCCGCGCGGGTCAGACCCGCTCGGCCTCCATCAGACGGGTGCGCAGCCGGACCATCGCGGCGGTGTGCATCTGCGAGATGCGCGACTCGGTGACGCCGAGCACGCGGCCGATCTCCGCGAGGGTCATGCCCTCGTAGTAGTAGAGGACGACGACGATGCGCTCGCGCTCGCCCAGACACTCGATGGCGCGGGCCAGCAGGAACTTGGTCTCGGCGGCCTCGATCGAGCTGGCCGGGTCGAGCGTGCGCTCGTCACCGAGGGTGTCGCCGAGCGAGACGCCGCCGGGACGGTCGTCGCCGCCGCCGAGCAGCTCGTCCAGCGCGGCCACGTTCACCGTGGAGAGCTGGGAGTAGATGGCGCGCAGGTCCTCGACCGGCATCTCGAGGTGCGCGGCGACCTCGTCCTCGGTCGGCGTGCGGTGCAGCTTCGCCTCGAGGTCGGCGTAGGCGCGGTCGACGGAACGGGCCTTCGTGCGGACCGAGCGCGGCACCCAGTCCATGGCGCGCAGCTCGTCGATGATCGCGCCCCGGATGCGGGACGACGCGTAGGACTCGAACTTCACCGAGCGGTCGGTCTGGTACTTCTCGATGGCGTCGATGAGGCCGAACATGCCGTAGGAGACCAGGTCGGCCTGCTCGACGGTGCTCGGCAGGCGCATGCCCACCCGGCCGGCCACGGCCGAGACGAGCGGCGCGAAGTGCAGGATCAGGCCCTCACGCGCGGTCAGGGACTGGGTGGTCTTGTAGCTCTCCCAGAGGGCGTCGACCTCCTCGGTGGAACGGCTGGGCGCCACCGGGGTCCGCGGGCTGGGCACTCCGCGCGTGATCGGGACGGGAGTCGCCTCGAGGGTGTCGGTCTGCGCCTGGCGGGGCCGCGGGATGACGCCCTCGGGTGCCGTGCTCGTCATACGGGTGTGCACCGGGAAGGCGGCGTCCAGCTGCGTCGTCATCGTCGACTCCATCGTGTACGTCATGCGCGGGGGTGAGCTTGCTGGAACGCCGAGCGGAGACGCTCGGCAGACACGTGGGTGTAGCGCTGCGTCGTGGCGAGGCTCGCGTGACCGAGGAGCTCCTGGACGCTGCGCAGGTCCGACCCACCCTCGAGGAGGTGGGTCGCTGCGGTGTGACGCAACGCGTGCGGCGCCACGTCGTCGACGCCCGCGAGGGCGGCGGACCGGTGGACGACCGAGCGGGCCTGGCGCTGGTCGAGACGACCGCCCCGAAGCCCGAGGAAGAGCGCCGACGGCGAGGTGGCGACGGCGAGGTGGGGCCGACCACGCTCGAGCCAGGCAGCGAGCGCCGTCTCCGCCGGGCGACCGAACGGGACGACCCGCTCCTTGTCGCCCTTGCCGACGACGCGCAGGGTGCGCTCGGACACGTCCGCGTCCGCGAGGTCCGCGCCGCACAGCTCACCGACGCGCACACCGGTCGCGTACAGGAGCTCCAGGAGAGCCCAGTCGCGCAGCGCGACGGGGTCGCCGTCGGTCGCCCGGTCGCGGGCCCGGTCCAGCAGCTGCGTCACGGGCTCCACGCGGAGCACCGTCGGGAGGGGCGACGCGGTCCGCGCCGTCGCGAGGCGCAGCGCGGGGTCGGTCGGCACGCGGTGCGTGCGCGTGGCCCACGCGAAGAACGTCCGCACCGCAGCACCGCGTCGGGCCAGCGTGGCGCGGCTGTGGTGCGTGGTGGCCATCGAGGCGAGCCAGCCGCGCAGGACGCCGAGGTCGATCGAGTCGAGCGTGGTCCGCCCGTGCCGCGATGCATACCCCAGCAGCAGGTCCACGTCGGAGAGATAGGCGCGGTCGGTGTGCTCGGACAATCCCCGCTGGGCGCCCAGGTGAGCCGAGAAATCAGCCAGGAGGTGCGCGCGGCTCGGCGCTCCTGGGGTGATCTCGACCGGGTTCATGTGAGTACCGTGACCTGAAACACGTCCGGGAACAAGGACCACTTTCACCTGCACGGCCTAACCCTGGGCGAATCCCGACCGAATGTCCGATTCGCAGATGAACAATGGTCCAGATGCACTTTTTTTTCACCCTCGGATCCGCTCACCCTCGTTCTCCTGGCAGCGCTTTCGGCGCGCCTTCTGGACACCGCGCCCGCGTCATGATGTCGAACGGGCCACGAGCACCCATCCGTCACCGCGCCGGGCCGCCCAGCCCTCGAGCTCCAGCAGGCCCACCGCACCCCTCGCCTCCGCCACCGACACGCCCGCGACGCTCGCCACGCGGTCCAGCGGAGCCGGCACCCTGCGCGTGAGCGCATCGAGCACGCGCCGCGACACCGGGTCCAGGCCGTCGTGCGGCCGCGCGACGCGTGCGTCGGCTGCCGCCTCCGGGTCTGCGGCCAGATCGGCGCCGATGAGCCCGGCCAGCTCGCGCACCTCCGCGGCGTCGGTCACGCACACGGCCACGCCGTCCCGCAGGAGCCGGTGGCAGCCCGCGGACGCCACCGACGTCACCGGCCCCGGCACGGCCCCCACCGGACGCAGCAGGCGTGCGGCGTGGTGCGCGGTGCTCATGGCGCCCGACCGCCACGCGGCCTCGACCACGACCGTCGCCCGGCCCGCCGCGGCGATCAACCGGTTGCGCTGCAGGAACCGGCTCTTGGTCGGCAGGCTGGCGGGCGGCACCTCGGCGGCAAGTGCACCACCGGCTCCCACGACGGCCTCCAGCAGACGGGCGTTCCCGGCCGGATAGGCGCGGTCGACCCCGCCGGCGAGCAGGACCAGGGTGCGTCCGTCCCGGGCGACGGCGCCCCGGTGGGCGGCCGCGTCGATGCCGTACGCGCCTCCGGAGACCACGCAGACCCCCGCCCCGGCGAGTCCGTCCGCGAGGTCGAAGGCGACCCGCTCCCCGTAGGAGGTGGCGGCGCGCGACCCGACGATCGCCGCCGACCGCTCCAACGACCGGCCCAGGTCCGCGGACCCGCGCACCCACAGGCAGAAGGGCGCCTCGGCCCCGAGATCGTCCAGCGCAGTCGGCCACCGGGGATCGCCGGGCGTCAGGAGCGTGCCGCCGATCCGGTCCAGGCGCTCGAGATCGCGCAGCGGGTCGCAGTCGGGCAGCCGGACCGCCCACCGGGCCAGCGCCCGGCCGAGCCGGGCCCGGTCGGCGTCGACGAGCGGGCCGTGCCGGGCCTCGAGACGGGAGAAGTCCGGACCGTCCCGGACCGCCTGCCGGACCCACACGAGGCTCTCGTGGGCGCCGACGAGCATGACGAGCGCACCGGCGACGGCGTCGCCGGGCTCCGCCAGTGCGCTCCAGGTCGCGCGAGCGAGGATCTCGGCGCCCCTCATGCGCCGTGCCCGCGCGTGCGCAGCAGCAGGGCCTGACCCACGTCGGCACGGTCGGGCGCTGACCGGCCCGCGAGGTCCGCCAGCGTCCACGCCACGCGCAACACGCGATCGACGCCCCGCAGACTCAGCGTGCCGCGGTCGAGCGCGCGGTCCAGGTCCGCGACCAGGGACCGGTCGGGCCCCAGCCGGCCCCGGAGCCAGCTGCCAGGCACGTCGCCGTTGCTGCGCCAGGGCGTGCCGACGAGCCGCTCCGACTGCGCCTGCCGCGCGGCCGCCACCCGCGCGGCGACGGTGCCCGAGGACTCCCCCGCGCCGGCGCCGGCACGGGACGGTCCCAGCTCGACCTGGAGGTCCACCCGGTCGAGCAGCGGCCCGGAGAGCTTGCCGAAGTAGCGGCGTCGCTGCTCGCTGCGGCACGTGCACGCGAGCCCCTTGCCCACCGCCTGCCCGCAGGGGCACGGGTTCGCCGCCAGCACCAGCTGGAAGCGCGCCGGGTACCGCGCGGTGCCCGCGGCACGGTGGAGCACCAGCTCGCCGTGCTCGAGCGGCTGCCGCAACGTCTGGAGGACCGCCGTGGAGAACTCCGGCGCCTCGTCGAGGAAGAGGACCCCGCGGTGCGCCCGCGACGCCGCGCCCGGCCGGGGGATCCCGGAGCCGCCGCCCACCACGCTGGCGGGGGTCGCGGTGTGGTGCGGGTCCTCGAAGGGTGGACGCCGCAGCAGGCCCTCCCCCGGGTCGAACGCGCCGGCCACCGAGTGCACCGCGGTCACCTCGACCGCGTCGGCCTCCGAGAGGTCCGGCAGCAGGCCGGGCAGGCGGGCGGCCAGCATGGTCTTGCCCGTGCCCGGCGGGCCGACCATGAGCAGGTGGTGCCCGCCCGCGGCCGCGACCTCGAGACAACCGCGCGCCTCGTCCTGACCGACCACGTCGGCGAGGTCGAGCGCCGACCTCCCCGGAGGCCGCGCCACGGGCTCGGTGGTCACCGGGTCGACGTCCCTGACCTCGACGTCGGCGCCGTAGCGCGCGGCGACCTGGGCGAGGCTCGTGGCGCCGACCACCTGGGCGCCCGGCACCAGCCGCGCCTCCGCGGCGTTCGCCTCGGCGACCACCACCCGACGGCACCCGGCGGCGACCGCGGCCGCGACAGCGGGAAGCACTCCCCGCACCGGCCGGAGCCGGCCGTCGAGGCCCAGCTCCCCGAGGTGGACCACGCCGTGCGGCCCCGCCGGGTCGATCGCCTCCGCCCCGGCGAGCGTGGCCACTGCGATCGCCAGGTCGAAGCCCGACCCGGACTTGGGCAGCGTCGCCGGCGAGAGGTTCACCGTGATGCGGCGGTTGGGCCACGGCAGGCCCGAGGACGTCACCGCGGCGCGCACGCGGTCGCGCGACTCCGCCAGCGAGGCGTCGGGCAGGCCGACCAGCGTGAACGCGGGAAGGGAGGGCGCGAGGTGGGCCTCCACCTCGACCACGTGCCCGGTCAGTCCGACGAGCGCGACGCCCAGCGTCCGGCCGAGCACCACTCAGACCACCCCCACGAGGTGGTCGATCTGGGCAGCCCCACGCGCAGGCAGCAGCACCGCGATGACGTCCACCCGGACCGATCGGGGGTGCACGTCGTGCGCCGCGAGCCACTGCGCCGCAAGCCGACGCACCCGGGCCAGCTTGCGCGGCGTCACCGCCTCGGCGGGATGCCCGAAGGCGATCGACCTCCGCGTCTTGACCTCCACGACCACCAGCTCGTCGCCGTCGAGGGCCACCAGGTCCAGCTCGCCGTCCCGCGTCCGCCAGTTGCGGTCGAGCACGTCCCACCCGCGGCCGACGACATGCGCTGCCGCCACGTCCTCCCCGTACCGCCCCACTGCGTCCTTCGCGCGCACCGGACCACCTCCGGGCTGCACAGTGCCAGCGCGCGGTCGGCCCGGCCGGTCTCGTCGGCGATGCCGGGGGCCGGGGTTGTCCCGGCGGGGGCTGTGGGCGGATCAGCGACCGGCGTCGTCGGCCCCGACGCGCACGCGACTCAGCGCCACCGGGCGCGCCCTGCGGGCCTCAGCGGGCGAAGCCCGCGCTGCCCCCGAGGTCGAGCTCGGCCTTGGCCAGCTCCTCGACGTTGACGTCCTTGAACGTGACCACGCGCACGGACTTCACGAACCGCGCCGAGCGGTACACGTCCCACACCCAGGCGTCGGCGAGCGTCAGCTCGAAGTAGACCTCCCCGGCGGCCGACCGCACCTGGAGGTCCACCTGGTTGGCCAGGTAGAACCGGCGTTCGGTCTCCACGACGTAGGAGAAGAGCCCCACGACGTCGCGGTACTCGCGGTACAGCGCGAGCTCCATGTCGGTCTCGTAGTTCTCCAGGTCCTCCGCGCTCACCGGGACATCATCCCCCATGGCCGAGGCCGAGGCCGCGCGACGCCACGCGGCCGAGCGCTCAGAACACCTCGTCCGGGTACTCGTCGTCGACGAAGGGCTCCCCGGCGACCGGCAGCCGCCACGACCTGCGGTGCAGCTCGCTCGGGCCCAGCTCCCGCAGGGCCGCCATGTGCTCGGGCGACGCGTACCCCTTGTTCTCGTGCCAGCGGTAGGCGGGGTGCTGCGCGGACAGGTCGACCATCATCGAGTCCCGCTCGCACTTGGCCAGCACGCTCGCCGCCGCGACCGACGCGCACGTCCGGTCGGCCTTGACCCGCATGTGCACGCGGGGACCGGGCACGTCCGGCTCGTCGTCGAGCGAGAAGAGGTCCGCCTGCGCGGGGCGGCTCAGCCAGTCGTGCGAGCCGTCGAGCAGCACCACGTCCACCGGTCCGACCGTGAGGGTGATCGTCGCCAGGGCGCGGTTCCCCGCCAGCCGCAGCGCGGCGATAATGCCGATCTCGTCGATCTCCGCGGCGCTCGCGTGGCCGACCGCGCGCGCCAGCCCCCACCGGTGGAGCGCCGGCAGCAGGCGCGTGCGGGCCGCGGGCGCGAGCAGCTTGGAGTCGGCGACGCCCTTGGGGGCGGACCGGGTGCCGGCGTCGACGACGACCACGCCGACGCTCACCGGGCCGGCGAGCGACCCGCGGCCGACCTCGTCCATCCCGGCGAGCAGGCGCGCACCGTCGCGCAGCAGGACCCGCTCGTGGCGCAGGTGCGGGGCAGTCCGCCCAGGGGCTGCACGCAGTGGCGCCGGGCGCCCGGTGACCAGGGTCACGGCTGGTCGGGCACGTCCGCGAACGTGCTGGTCGGGTTGCGCAGCAGACCGAAGCGCTCGATCGGCCACACGGTCACGAAGGCCATGCCGACCACGTTGGCGACGGGTACCGAGCCACCGCCGGGGTTGCCCTGGTTGTAGCGCGAGTCGGACGAGTGCGACCGGTTGTCCCCCATCACCCAGATGCTGTTCGCCGGCACGGTGATGTCGAACGCGATGTCGCTCGGGGTCACGCCGGCGGCCAGGTAGGGCTCGTCGAGCGCGACGCCGTTGACCGTGACCGGGCCGCCCGGGTCGGCGGCGACGTGGTCCCCCGGCAGCCCGATGAGGCGCTTGACCAGGTGCTCGTTGGCGTCGGCCGGGTAGAGCCCGATGAAGGTCAGGGCGGAGTTGATCGCACCCTGGAGCGCACCCGGGTCCGGGGCGACGTCCGACGGGAGCCAGCCACCCGGATCCTTGAAGACGACGATGTCTCCCCGGCGCAGGTCGAACGGCCCCGGGGTGAGCTTGCTGACCAGGATGCGGTCGTGCTCGATGAGCGTGTCGTGCATCGACTGGCTCGGGATGAAGAACGCCTGCACCAGGAACGTCTTGACCAGCAGCGACAGGACGATCGCGCTGACCAGGATGATCACCGTCTCCCGCAGCAGCGAACCGGCCCCGCTGGCCCGCTTGGCGGCGGCGTGGCGACGGCTGGTCGCGTGGTGCTCGGACGGCTCGGGAGTGGTCACGTCCGGGAGCGGGATCCGCTCCGGCTGCCCCCCCACGTGGGCGCCACGGTGCGGCTCCATCCCGGGCCACGACGTGGGCGACGAGTCCTCGTCGAGGTCGCGCGCGGGTCGGTCGATCACTCGCACACTCTCGCACGCGAGAGCCGCGGACGCGCACACGACCACCCCGCGAGATTCGTCCTGTGCCACCCGTCACCGGCGTCGTGACGGGTCCCCGGGCGGGAACGCCGACGGGCGGCCACCGATCGGTGGCCGCCCGTCAGGACGTCGAGTGCGAGGAGGCTCAGGCCTTCTTCGCGGAGGGAGCGAACTCGCGCTTCTCCTTGATCTTGGCCTTCTTGCCGCGGAGCTTGCGCAGGTAGTACAGCTTCGCGCGGCGCACGTCGCCGCGGGTCAGGACCTCGATCGACTCCAGGGTCGGGGAGTGCACGGGGAACGTGCGCTCGACGCCGACCTGGAAGCTGACCTTGCGGACCGTGAACGTCTCGCGGACACCGTCACCCTGGCGACCGATGACGACACCCTGGAACGCCTGGATGCGAGAGCGGTTGCCCTCGACGACCTTGACGTTGACCTTCAGGGTGTCACCGGCGCGGAACTCCGGGATGTCGGAGCGCAGCGATGCTGCATCGACACTGTCGAGCGTGTGCATGTGATGTCACTTCCTCGCCCTGCCACAGGTCAGGAACGTCGTCGAGGGCGTCACGGCTGCCTGTGCAGGCAGGACCGGCGTCCTTGGTCTGATGGTCGGGTGCGTCCGGGCGGATCCCCGGATGGTCGTGAGTCGTCTCCCCTGTGGCAGAGACGCGACCTGCGCGCACCAACGGGCAAGTCTGCCACAGGCAGCACCGCACCGGTAAATCCCGTGCTCGACGTCACGGTCGGACGAGGCGTCCGTCCACCGGCTGCCAGCCGAGCGTCGCGAGCAGGGCAAGGTCGTGCGCGTCCAGGTCCTCCACCCGGAGACCCGCGACCAGGTCCGGCCGACGCGCCGCCGTCCGCTCGAGGGCGGTGTCCCGGCGCCACCGCGCGATCCGGGCGTGGTGCCCGGACAGGAGCACGTCCGGCACCCCGAGCCCGGCCCACGTCGGCGGCTTCGTGTACACGGGGTACTCGAGCAGGCCGGCCGCGCCGTGCGACTCCTCGACCAGCGACTCGGGGTTGCCGACCACGCCGGGCAGCAGCCGTGCGACGGCCTCGACCACGACGAGCGCGGCGACCTCTCCCCCGTTGAGCACGTAGTCGCCCAGGGAGAACTCGGTGACGCGCCCGTGGGAGCGGTAGTGCTCCGCCACCCGGGCGTCGATGCCCTCGTAGCGGCCGCAGGCCAGCACCAGGTGGCTCTCGCCGGCCAGCGCCTCGGCGGTGCGCTGCGTGAACGGCTCCCCCGACGGCGTCGGCACCAGCAGGTGTGCGTCCTCGTCGAGCAGCTCGTCGAGCGCGGTCCCCCAGACGTCCGGGCGCATCACCATGCCGGCGCCGCCCCCGAACGGGGTGTCGTCCACGGTCCGGTGCCGGTCCGTGGTCCAGTCCCGCAGGTCGTGCACGCGCAGGTCCAGCAGGCCGCTGGTCCGCGCCTTGCCGACGAGCGACAGGTCCAGCGGGGCCAGGTACTCGGGGAAGATCGAGACGACGTCGATGCGCACGTCAGTCGTCGTCTCCCACGGTCTCCTCGGACACCACCAGGTTCGCCGCGTCGGACGCCAGGAGGCCTCCGGGCGGGTCCAGCACCACGCGACCGCCGGCGACGTCGACCACCGGCACGATGACCTTGACGAACGGGATCAGGGTGCGGGCGCCGTCGGGCTCGCGCAGGACCAGCATGTCGTGCGCCGGCAGGTGCTCCAGCCCGATGATCTCGCCGAGCACGCGACCGTCCACGTGCTCGGCGCGCAGGCCGGCGAGCTCGTGCGGGTACCAGGCGTCGTCCTCGTCGGACGCGTCCTCGTCGACGACCAGCTCGGTGCCGCGCATCGCCTCGGCCGTCGTCCGGTCGGTGATCTGCGCGAAGGTCACGTACCAGCGGTCGTGCTGCGTCCGCGTGCTCACGACGGTGAGCGGTCCCCGCGCGACCGGCTCGGTGAGCAGCACCGCGCCCACCCCGAACCGGTCCTCGGGGTTGTCGGTCCGCAGGTCGAGGGCGACCTCTCCGCGCAGGCCGTGGGCACGGCCGATCCGCGCGACGGTCAGCTGCATGGCGAGTCCTCACGTAGGGGGGTCACGGCGAAGGCCCGGTCCCCAGGGTAGGGGACCGGGCCTTGCGCGATGGATCAGCGCCGGTCGACGTCCACGACGTCGACCCGGACCGAGCCGTCCGTCGAGAGCGCACCGACGACGGTACGCAGCGCGCGTGCCGTCCGACCGCCGCGGCCGATGACCCGGCCGAGGTCGTCGGGGTGCACGCGCACCTCGAGCAGGTCGCCGCGACGCAGCGTCGACGCGGTCACACGGACGTCGTCCGGGTGGTCGACGATGCCGCGGACCAGGTGCTCGAGAGCGTCGGCGAGCATCAGGCCTGCTCGTCCTCGGCCGGAGCCTCGGCTGCGGCAGCCTTCTTCGCGGCGGCCTTCTCGGACGCCTTGGCCTTGGCCTTCTCGGCGTCGAGCGCGACGGCCTCGATGGCGTCCTTCGGGTCGACCTTGTCGGCCTTCGTGCGCAGCGTGCCCTCCTGGCCGGGGAGGTTCTTGAACTTCTGCCAGTCACCCGTGATCTTGAGGAGCACGGCGACCTGCTCGGTCGGCTGCGCGCCGACGCCGAGCCAGTACTGCGCACGCTCGGAGTCGACCTCGATGAACGAGGGCTCCTCGGTGGGGTGGTACTTGCCGATCTCCTCGATCACGCGGCCGTCGCGCTTGGTGCGCGAGTCGGCGACGACGATGCGGTAGTACGGAGCGCGGATCTTGCCGAGACGCTTGAGGCGGATCTTGGTGGCCACGGTGTGGTCTTCTCCTGATGTCTGCTGTGGGTGACCTGCCCGCGCATTGCCCGTGGGGTGGGCGCGCCGGGAAGGTCGGGGACACGACGAACGCAGGTAGAGGGGCTGCGGACGCCGGGTACAGCCGACCATTGTGCCAGACGCGGGCGACCACCCCCAACATGCCCGACGCTCAGCGCCCGGCGACGACCACGCCCCGCAGCACGACGGCGGCCGGTGCAGCGAGCACCCCGATCTCGGCGCGGGGATCGGCGTCGTACACGACGACGTCGGCGCTCTCCCCCTCGGCGATCCCGGCGACCCCCAGCCACGCGCGCGTCCGCCAGCTCGCGGCGGCCACCACGTCGTGCGCGGGCAGCCCGGCACGGACCAGCTCCGCGGCCTCGTCGGCGACCCGGCCGTGCGCGATCGTCCCGCCGGCGTCGGTCCCGACGAGCACGGGGACGCCCGCGTCGTGCAGGTCCCGGACCAGCTCGAACCGGTGCGCGTGCAGGGCCCTCATCCGCGCGGCGAACCGCGGGTAGCGGGAGCCCTGGGCGGCGATCGCCTCGAACTGCGCGATCTGGAGCAGCGTCGCGGTGACGGGGATGCCCGCGGCCGCGATGCGGTCGATCTGGTCGGGGGTGGCCCCGGTGGCGTGCTCGAGGCAGTCGACGCCCGCGTCGAGGAGCGCGTCGAGCGACTCGGTGGCGAACGTGTGCGCCGTGACCCGCGCGCCTGCCGCGTGCGCCGCGGCGACCGCGTCGGTGAGCACGTCGGCGGGCCACAGCGGCCGCAGGTCGCCGTCGGCACCGAGATCCCGGTCGATCCAGTCGGCGACCAGCTTGACCCAGCCGTCCCCGCGGGCGGCCTCCTCGCGCACTGCGGCCGGCAGGTCCGCGACCGACCCGAGCTCGCGTCCGTAGTGCCGCAGGTAGCGCTTCGGCCGGGCCAGGTGCCGCCCCGCCCGGATCAGCCGCGGGAGGTCGTCGCGCTCGTGCACCCATCCCGTGTCCGCCGGGGAGCCGGCGTCCCGGACCAGCAGGACGCCCGAGTCCCGGTCCGCCAGCGCCTGCTTCTCGGCGGTGCCGTCGTCGACCGGGCCGTCCGACGCCAGCCCGATGTGGCAGTGCACGTCGACCAGGCCCGGCAGGACCCAGCCCTCGAGCACCGCGTCGGGCGTCGCCGACGGACGCTCGAACGTGAGGCGTCCGCCCACGACCCACGCCTCGCCGACCTCGCGCTCGTCGTCGAGGACGACCGTGCCGCGCAGGTGCAGGACCACGAGGGCTCAGCGTCCGCCGAGGAAACGGTCCAGGCCGGCGGGCAGCTCGATGTCCGCAGGCTGCGTGGGCTCGGCCTTCGGGGCCAGCCCGAAGGCGGACCCCTGCGGCGCGGCCGGCTTGCTCGTGATGCCGCGCTCCTGCTCGGCGCGCTTGGCGGGGTTACCCGACTTGCCCTTGGCCTTGCGCACCGGCGGCGCCGTGCGGCCGCGCGACTTCTTGCCGCCCATGCCGGGCAGGTTCCCCATGCCCGGAGGCATGCCGGGCATGCCGCCGCCCTTGGCCATCTGCTTCATCATCTTCTGTGCGCCGTCGAAGCGCTCCAGCAGCTGGTTGACGTCGCTGGGCCTGGTGCCGGAGCCGGCGGCGATGCGCGACCGGCGCGACCCGTTGATGATCTTCGGGGTGCGGCGCTCCGCGGGGGTCATCGAGCGGATGATCGCCTCGATGCGGTCCACCTCGCGCTCGTCGAAGTTGTCCAGCGCCTCCCGCATCTGCCCCATGCCGGGCAGCATGCCCATCATCTTCTTCAGCGGTCCGGCGTTGCGCAGCTGCTGCATCTGCGTGAGGAAGTCCTCGAGCGTGAGGTCCTGACCCGACGCCAGCTTGTCGGCCATCTCCTCGGCCTGGCCGGCGTCGAACGCCTTCTCGGCCTGCTCGATGAGCGTGAGGATGTCGCCCATGTCGAGGATGCGGGACGCCATCCGGTCCGGGTGGAACACCTCGAACTCGGTGAGCTTCTCGCCCGTGGACGCGTACATGATCGGCTTGCCGGTCACGCTGGCCACCGACAGCGCCGCACCACCGCGCGCGTCGCCATCGAGCTTGGTCAGCACGACGCCGGTGAACCCGACCCCGTCCTGGAACGCCTGGGCGGTGGTGACCGCGTCCTGGCCGATCATCGCGTCGATGACGAAGAGGATCTCGTCGGGGTCGAGCGCGTCGCGGATGTCGGACGCCTGCTGCATCAGCTCGGCGTCCACCCCGAGGCGGCCGGCCGTGTCGACGATCAGCACGTCGTGCAGCCTGACCTTGGCCGTGGCCAGACCCTCGCGGGCGACCGCGACGGGGTCGGCACCGAGCGGCATGACGTCGTCGCTGCCCTGGTTGCCGGGGTGCGGGGCGAACACGGGCACGCCCGCGCGCTCCCCCACCACCTGGAGCTGGGTGACGGCGTTGGGGCGCTGGAGGTCCGCCGCGACGAGCAGCGGGGTGTGGCCCTGGGACTTCAGGTGCAGCGCCAGCTTGCCGGCGAGCGTGGTCTTGCCGGCACCCTGCAGGCCCGCGAGGAGGATGACCGTCGGCGGGTTCTTGGCCAGGTTCAGGGTGCGCGTCTGGCCACCGAGGATGGCGACGAGCTCCTCGTTGACGATCTTGACGACCTGCTGGGCCGGGTTCAGCGCACCGGACACCTCGGCCGAGAGCGCGCGCTCGCGCACGGCCCCGGTGAACGAGCGCACGACCGGGACGGCGACGTCGGCGTCGAGCAGCGCCCGGCGGATCTCGCGCACGGTGGCGTCGATGTCCGCCTCGGACAGACGGCCCTTGGTGCGCAGGTTCTTGAAGGTCGACGTCAGTCGGTCGGACAGGGTGGCGAACACCTGGCGGTCCTCACGCTCGGGGGTTCAGGGACGACCTAGCGTACCTGCCAGCTCCCGGGTGGCCCGTGCCGTCAGGTCGTCGACGAGCGTCTCGCGCCACGCGCTCCACGCCGGTGGTCCCGCGGCGCCGGCGTCCGCCTCGGTCAGCGCGCGCAGCAGCTCGAGCATGTCCGGTCGGTGGTCGACCGCGTCCAGCAGCCGGGACATCGTCGCCGGGTCGTCGGGGTCCGCCGTGGTGGCCAGCTCGGCGAGCGTGAGGTGCTCGCGGACCAGCCGCGTCACGTCCGCGGCCACCTGGTCGTCGAACCCCATGCGCAGCACGATCGGACCCGCCAGCCGAGCACCCTCGGTCGAGTGGTCCCCCGCACCGGCCCGCTTGCCGATGTCGTGCAGCAGCGCCGCGAGCAGCAGGGTCTCGCCGTGCTCGACCGCGCGCTTGTCGCGGCCGGCCCGGGCGACGGTCTCGACCAGGTGCCGGTCGACGGTGTGCCGGTGGATCGCCGAGCGCTGCGGACGGTTGCGGACGCCGGCCCACTCGGGGATCCACGTCGTCACCACCCCCGCCAGGTCCAGCGCCTCCCAGATGGGCACCTGTGCCGGGCCGGAGCCCAGGAGCTGGAGGAGGTAGGTGCGCGCCGCCTTCGGCCACGGGACCGGCAGCGGCGGCGTGGCCGTCAGGCTGGCGACGGTCACCGGCGAGAGGCTCAGCCCGGTCCGCGCGGCGGTGGCGGCCGCCCGCAGGGAGAGCAGCGGGTCGTCGGCGGGCCGGGCCTCGACGGCCAGCACGATCTCGCCGTCGTGCTCGACCAGGTCCTCGGCGATGGTCCGCAGCCGCGGGGCGGTGCGTCGGCCGCGCACCAGCATCGTCGCCCGCGCGGGCCGCTGGAGCGCCTGACGGGCGTTGCGCACGGTGGTGTCGAGCGCGTAGGAGATCACGCGGGCCGCCTCGGCGATGCTGGCCAGCAGGTCGTCGCGGTCGTCGAAGCCGACGAGGGCGGCGACCTCGTCCTGGTCCGCGAGCAGGAGCCGGTTGGTGTGCCGGCGCGTCACCACCTGCACCGTGTCCCGCACGTCGAGCAGGTGGGCGTAGGCCATGTCGACCGCGCCGTGCGGCCGGTCGGTGAGCCAGGTGGCGGCCAGCGCGCTGAGCACGACCGCGTCGCGGATGCCGCCGCGGGACTCCTTGAGCTCCGGCTCGATGAGGTACGCCAGCTCGCCGTGCCGCTCCGCGCGCTGGCGGGTGGAGGCCAGGAGCTCGGGCAGGCGGCGGCGGGCGGCGGAGCGCCAGTCCTCCAGGAGCGCGGACTTGGCGCGCGCGATCACGACCGCGTCGCCGGACACGGGCTGGAGGTCGAGGAGCCCGACGGCCGCCGGCAGGTCCTTCGACGCGACCTGGCGGCACTGCGCGAGCGACCGGACCGAGTGGTCCAGGTCGAGGCCCGCGTCCCAGATGGGGTACCAGAGCTTCTGGGCGAGGGCCGAGAGCTCCTCGGTGGAGTGGCCGCGGCCCTCGTGCACGAGGAGCAGGTCGAGGTCCGAGACCGGGCTGGCGTCGCCGCGCCCGACGCTGCCGACGGCGCCGAGCGCGATGCCGGACACGTCGACACCCTCGGTCGCGATCTCCCACTGCTCTCGCAGCCGGCCGACGACGAGCTCGACGATGGCGGCGCGACGCGCGATGCCGTCGGCGCCGGGACCGGTCAGCCCGGCTGCGAGCTCGAGCCGCTCAGTGCGGAGGTCCCGCACCCCGATCGCGGGGTGCGGGACCTCGGGCGACCCGTTCGCGGCCGCGCCCCCCGCGGGCGGCCGTTCCTGTGTCATGTGTGGCAGTCAGCCGTCCTGGTCAGAGGGCGTCGTCGCCGTGCTCACCGGTGCGGACGCGAGCCACGTCCTCGACCGGCACGACCCAGACCTTGCCGTCGCCGATCTTGCCGGTCTGCGCCGCACGGACGATGACCTCGGTGACGCTGACCACGTCCGCGTCGCTGACGAGCACGTCGATCTTGACCTTCGGAACGAGGTCGACCGTGTACTCGGCACCGCGGTAGACCTCGGTGTGACCGCGCTGACGGCCGTAGCCGCTGGCCTCGCTCACGGTCAGTCCACGGACGCCCGCGGCCTCGAGGGCCGACTTCACATCGTCCAGCCGGTGCGGCTGGATGACCGCCGTCACGAGCTTCGTCATCACTTCACCTCCGTCACGACGCGGGCGCCGACGCCCAGCGTCTCGTATGCGGTCTCAGCGTGCAGTGCCAGGTCGACCCCGCCGACCTCGGCCTCGTCGGAGACCCGCAGACCGATGGTCGCCTTGAGGATGAGCGCGATGACGTACGTCGCCGTGAAGCTGAACAGCACGGCGGCGAGCGCGACGATCGTCTGGGTGGCGAGCTGAGTGACTCCGCCACCGTAGAACAGACCGTTCTGTGCACCGTCCGGGTACCAGGTGCTGTTCGCGTCCGTGGCGAAGAAGCCGATGAGGATCGTCCCCACCAGACCACCGACGAGGTGGACACCGACGACGTCGAGCGAGTCGTCGTAGCCGAACCGGAACTTCAGGCCGACGGCGAGGGCGCAGAGCACACCCGCGACGAGCCCGACGGCGATGGCACCCCACGTGTCGACCGCCGCGGCGGCCGGCGTGATGGCGACCAGGCCCGCGACGATGCCGGAGGCTGCACCGAGCGACGTGGCGTGACCGTCACGCAGCTTCTCCGTGGCGAGCCAGGCGAGCATCGCGATGCCCGTGGCCAGGAGCGTGTTGAGCCAGGCGCGACCGGCCGTGCCGTCGGCCGCGAACTCGGAGCCGGCGTTGAAGCCGAACCAGCCGAACCACAGCAGCGCGGCACCGAGCATGACGAACGGCAGGTTGTGCGGCCGCATGGCCTCCTTGCCGAAGCCCTTGCGCTTGCCGAGCACGAGCGCCAGCACCAGGCCGGCGGTACCGGCGTTGATGTGGACGACCGTTCCACCGGCGAAGTCGATCGGGGTCGAGAGACCCTCGGTCAGCCCGGTCCCGCTCAGCAGCCCGCCGCCCCACACCCAGTGGGCGAGCGGCATGTAGACCACAGTGACCCAGACGGCCGTGAAGACGAGCCACGCACCGAACTTGATGCGGTCCGCCACGGCACCCGAGATGAGCGCGACCGTGATGATCGCGAAGGTCGCCTGGTAGCCCGCGGCCACGAGGAACGGCACGCCGGAGGCGGCCATCAGGCTCTGGTCGTCGGTGGCGCCCTGGAGGCCGAAGAACTCGAACGGGTTGCCGAGCCACCCGCCGCCGAGGTCCGGGCCGAACGCACCGGAGTAGCCGTAGAGCACCCAGATGAGACCGGCGACGCCGATCGCGCCGAAGCTCATCATCATCATGTTCAGCACGCTCTTGCCGCGCACCATGCCGCCGTAGAAGAACGCCAGCCCCGGCGTCATCAGCAGCACGAGCGACGCGGCGGTGAGCATAAACGCCGTGTTCCCGCTGTCCAGCTCGAATTCCATCGAGATCGCCTCTCCACTCGCCAGCCGGGGGTGGCTGGTCCGGGGATCACAGTCGACGAAGCGAGTTTCGGTCAGGGGCGAGGGACGTTACGTCGGTGTGACAAGCCGGTTCCGCACGTAAACGTTCGGTTTCGTGATGAGCGGCCGTCCAGGACGCGCTACCCCTGCAGCAAGGCGTCGACGAAGGCCTCGGGATCGAACGGCGCGAGGTCGTCCGGGCCCTCGCCGAGGCCCACGAGCTTGACCGGGACGCCCAGCTCACGCTGCACGGCGACGACGATCCCGCCCTTGGCGGTGCCGTCGAGCTTGGTCAGCACGATGCCGGTCACGCCCGCCACCTCGCTGAACACGCGCGCCTGGTTCAGGCCGTTCTGCCCGGTCGTCGCGTCGAGCACCAGGAGCACCTCGGACAGCGGCGCCTCACGGGTGATCACGCGCGTGATCTTGCCCAGCTCGTCCATCAGGCCGGCCTTGTTCTGCAGGCGTCCGGCGGTGTCCACCAGCACGACGTCGATCCCGTCGGCGCGGCCCGTGCGCACGGCGTCGAACGCCACCGCCGCGGGGTCGGCGCCGTCGCGGTCGGAGCGGACCGTGTGCACGCCCACGCGCGAGCCCCAGGTCTGCAGCTGGTCGGCGGCTGCCGCTCGGAACGTGTCCGCCGCGCCCAGCACGACCGTCTTGCCCTCGGCGACTAGCACGCGCGCGAGCTTGCCGACCGTCGTGGTCTTGCCGGTGCCGTTGACGCCCACGACGAGGACGACCGCGGGGAGCTGCGACCCGTCGGCAGCCGCCCCGTGCGCGGTGTTGAGGCTGCGGTCGAGGGACGGGTCGACGAGTGCCAGGAGCTGCTCGCGCAGGACCGCGCGGACGTGGGCGGGATCCTTGAGACCCTCGACCCGCACGCGGGTGCGCAGTGCCTCGATGAGCTCGCCGGACGGGCCTGCACCGACGTCGGCCAGGAGCAGGGTCTCCTCGAGCTCGTCCCAGTCGTCCTCCGTGAGGTGGTCCTTGGAGAGCACCGCGAGCAGCCGGGTGCCCAGGGGCGAGCCGGAACGGGCCAGCCGGTCGCGCAGCCGCGCCAGCCGCCCGGCGACCGGCGCAGGGACCTCGAGCGCCGGGGGCGCCTCGGCCTCCTCGGGGAGCACCTCGATGCTGGACACGGGAGGAGCCGCCGCGGGGGTCTCGAGCTCCGGCGCCGGCGCGGGGGCCGGCACGTCGACGGTCGGAGGCGCCTCGTCGGTGGTGGTGCCGCGACGCCGGCGGACGAAGACGGTCGCCAGCGCGACGAGCAGGACCGTCGGGATGCCGGCGGCCAGGAGGATCTCGAGCGTCTCGGGGTTCACCGGGACAGTCTGTCGGGCGGCGGGCTCAGGACGCGAACCGGCGCGTCAGCGAGCAGACCTCAGCGGTCGCGGTTGCCGGGCAGCGCGCCCACGGCCTTGTCGCGGGCCCGCTGGAGCGTCGCCGCGAGGTCGTCCACCTGGAGGTAGGCCTCCCCCTCGTCCACCGTCTCCCGCAGGAACTGGGCGAGCGAGAGGTCGACGGGCTCGACCGCAGCAGCGGCGGCCGCCGCGCGCTGGTCGGTGTCGGGGTTCTTGCGGCCGGACCAGCCGGTACGGAACGTGCGGAGCGGGGATGCACTCTTGCCCGTGGCCGAGCTGGCGGCGCCTGCAGCGAGCAGCACCCCGGCGGCGACGAGGAGGGCCAGGAAGATCGCGACGAAGATGGCCATGGCTCCAGTGTCCGTGCCGATCGCCGGTCCGTCTGCGCCCCACGCACAGGGAGCGTCAAACGGCACACAATCTCCACACGCTGCGGGGTGAGCGCGCACCGGTCAGACCGCGACGTCCTCGCGCATCCGCTGGCTGATGACGGTGGTCACCCCGTCGCCGCGCATGGTGACGCCGTAGAGGGCGTCGGCGATCTCCATCGTGCGCTTCTGGTGCGTCACGACGATGAGCTGCGAGTCCTCCTGGAGCTCCCGGAACAGCTCGAGCAACCGGCCGAGGTTGGCGTCGTCCAGGGCCGCCTCGACCTCGTCCATCACGTAGAACGGGCTGGGCCGCGCCTTGAAGATGGCCACGAGCAGGGCGACCGCCGTCAGCGACCGCTCGCCACCCGAGAGCAGCGACAGCCGCTTCACCTTCTTGCCGGCCGGCCGCGCCTCCACCTCGATGCCGGTGGTGAGCATGTTGTCCGGGTCGGTGAGCACGAGCCGGCCCTCGCCCCCGGGGAACAGCCGCGGGAAGACGACGTCGAACGCCGCCGCGGTGTCGCGGTAGGCCTCCGCGAACACCTGCTCGACGCGCTCGTCGATCTCCCGGACGATCTCGAGCAGGTCGGTGCGGGACTTCTTCAGGTCCGCCAGCTGCTCCACCAGGAACTGGTGGCGCTCCTCCAGCGCGGCGAACTCCTCGAGCGCCAGCGGGTTGACGCGGCCCAGCAGCGAGAGCGCCCGCTCGGCGGCCCGCAGGCGCTTCTCCTGCTGCTCGCGGACGTACGGCATCTCCGTCGGGGCGTCGGGGTCCACCTCCGCGCCCGGCACGGTGATCACCGGGACTGCCTGGTGCGGGCCGTACTCGTCGAGCAGGACGGCCGGGTCCAGACCCAGGTCGTCGATCGCGCGGGACTGGAGCGCCTCGATCCGCAGCCGCTGCTGGGTACGAGCCACCTCGTCGCGGTGGGCGACGTCGGTGAGCTGGGCCAGCTCGGCGGCGCGGACGTCCACCTCGGCGCGCGCGGCGGTCACCGCGCGGTCGCGCTCGCCGCGAGCCGTCTCGGCCGCGTCGCGCTCGGCCGAGGCCCGGCGCAGGGACTCGTCGAGGACCACCAGCGCCTGGGTGGCCCCGTCGCGCACCGCCTGGGCCACCGTCGCCTGGCGCGACCGGGCACGCTCACGCTCGGCCGCCCGCTCCCGCGCGACGCGCTCGGTCTGCGCCGCACGCTCGAGCGACTCGGCACGGCCGGACAGGGCACGGGCCCGCTCCTCACCGGTCCGCAGGGTCAGCCGCGCCTCGGTCTCCCGCGCACGCGCGCCCGACGCCAGCTCGGCCAGCCGGTCACGGCGGGCGCTGCCCTCGACGATCGCCGCCTCGCTCTCCGCGGGCTCGACCTCCGCCGCCGCGAGGCGCTCGGTGAGCTCCGCCAGCTCGGCGCTGTCGGCCTGGAGCGTCTGCGACGCGGCCTCCAGCGACTGCCTCAGCCGCGCGGCCTCGGCGTTCGCCGCGCGGGCCGTCGAGCCGAGGTGGCCCAGCTGCTCGGCGACGGCGGCCAGGGCGGCGTCGGACTCGTTGAGCCTGTCGAGCGTGCGCTCGTGCGCCTCCCGCGCCGCAGTCAGGGCCTCGGTGGCGCCGGAGAGCTCGAACCGGATGCGCTCGCCGTCGGCGGTCGCCTTCGCCACGCCGGAGCGCGCCGTGTCGAGCGCGGACTGGAGGTGCAGGGCGCTCGGGGCCGTGGCCGAGCCGCCGGACGCGCGGTGCTGGGACAGGACGTCCCCGGTGCGGGTGGCGACGACGAGGTCGGGCCGGACGGCGACGATCGCGCGGGCGGCCGCCAGGTCGTCCACGACGACGACGTCGGCGAGCAGGGTCTCCACGGCCGCGCGCACGTGCTCCGGGGCGCGGACGAGGTCCACGGCGCGGGCGGCGCCGGCGGGCACGTCG
This sequence comes from Cellulomonas humilata, assembly GCF_013359775.1. GTDB lineage: Bacteria > Actinomycetota > Actinomycetes > Actinomycetales > Cellulomonadaceae > Cellulomonas > Cellulomonas humilata. The sequence goes on from NZ_JABMCI010000062.1 coordinate 205,786, forward strand.
GTCACCGGGGCGACCGCGGCGGACGCGCCGCTGACCAGCAGCGTCGCGCGACCGGCGTCCTCGGTGCGCAGGTAGCGGATGGCGTCCACGGCGGCGTCGACCGAGTCGACGGCGACGGCGTCGGCCACCGCGCCCAGTGCCGCGACGATCGCCTCCTCGTTCTCCGGGTCGACCGCCAGCAGGGCAGCCACCGAGCCGACGAGCCCGGGCTGGCCGTCCGCGGCGAGCAGTGCGCCGACGCCGTCCTTGCGCATCAGGCTGAGCTCGAGGGTCTCGGCGCGGGACTCCAGCGCGGCCCGCTCGCGCTCGGCCGCGCTCAGCTGGTCCTGCAGCGTGCTGAGCCGCTCGGTCGCCCGCTCCAGGGCCTCGACGGCCGCCTCGTGCTCGGCGTCGAGCCCCTCCTCGCCCTCCTCGACCCCGGCCACCTGGGACTCGAGCACGGCGAACTCGGTCGTGGCCTCCTGGCCCCGCTGCTCGGCAGCGGCCAGCGACTCGCGCAGCCGCCCGAGCTCCGCCTGCGTCGCCTCCACGCGGCTGCGGCGTGCGGCCACCTGACCGGCGAGGCGCGCGACCCCCTCGCGGCGGTCGGCCGCACCGCGCAGCGCGGTCGCCACCTCCTTCTCGGCGCCCGTCGCCTCCGCCTCGGCCTGCTGGCGTGCGGTGACGGCGGCCTCGAGCGCCGCCCGGGACAGCTCTACCTCGGCAGCCAGCTCGGCCTCCGCGGCGCGGACGCGCTCTGCCTGCGCGGCCAGGTCGTCGGGGTCGGACCCTCCCGAGCGCTCCGGCCCGGCGCTGCCGAGCAGGCGCACCCGGTCGGCGGCGAGCGAGGCGGTCCCGCGCAGCCGCTCGCGCAGCGACGACAGCCGGTACCAGACCTCGCTGGCCTCGCTCAGCGCCGGAGCAGCCTCGGCGGCCTCCCGCTCGAGCGTCGCCAGCCGGGTGCGCGTGGCGGCGAGCGCCCCCTCGACCTCCTCGCGGCGCACCCGCAGGGCGCTCTCGTCGGCGATCTCCTGCTCGAGGGTCGAGGTCAGCTGCGCGAGGTCGTCGGCCAGGAGGCGGGCGCGGGCGTCGCGCAGGTCCGCCTGGACGACGGCGGCCTTGCGCGCGACCTCCGCCTGCCGGCCGAGCGGGCCCAGCTGGCGGCGGATCTCGCCGGTCAGGTCACCGAGCCGCGTGAGGTTGGCCTGCATCGACTCGAGCTTGCGGAGCGCCTTCTCCTTGCGCTTGCGGTGCTTCAGGACGCCCGCGGCCTCCTCGATGAAACCCCGGCGCTCCTCGGGCGTCGCGCGCAGCACGGCGTCGAGCTGGCCCTGACCGACGATGACGTGCATCTCCCGGCCCAGGCCCGAGTCCGACAACAGGTCCTGGATGTCCAGCAGCCGACAGCCCTGGCCGTTGATCGCGTACTCGGACCCCCCGTTGCGGAACAGCGTCCGCGAGATGGTGACCTCGGAGTACTCGATCGGCAGCGCGCCGTCGGCGTTGTCGATGGTGAGCGACACCTCGGCGCGGCCCAGCGGCGGACGACCGGCCGTGCCGGCGAAGATGACGTCCTCCATCTTGCCGCCGCGCAGCGACTTGGCGCCCTGCTCCCCCATCACCCAGGCCAAGGCGTCGACGACGTTGGACTTGCCCGAGCCGTTGGGCCCGACCACGCAGGTGACGCCCGGCTCGAAGTTCAGGGTCGTCGCCGAGGCGAACGACTTGAACCCCCGCAGGGTGAGGGTCTTGAGGTGCACGCACTGAGCCTAAGGTGCGCGCGACGCGGCCCCCGGGAGGTCCACCCGCTCGGCGGTGCGGCTCAGCGCGCCGGACCGGAGGGGTCGGGCAGATCGAGGCGCTCGGCGAGGAGCCGTCGCGCGGCATCCCGGGCTCGTCGGACCGTCGCGTCCGGCTCACCTGTCGTCGCGAGCGCCTCCAGGTCGTCGTGCTCGCCGACGACCGCCAGCGCCCGGGCCGCCGCCACCCGCACCCGAGGCACGTCGTCGCCCAGCAGCCCGCGCAACGCGCCGGCGGCCTCCCCCAGCTCGTGCACCCGGGTCAGCGCGGCCGCGGTCTCCCGCACGCGCCACGCCGGGTCCTCCAGCGCGGCGACCACCGCGACGTGCACCGCGGGGCCGTCCTGCCACGCGTACCGCAGCGCGCGGGCCGCCCACACCCGGGGCCAGTAGTCGGGCTTTCCCGGACTGCGCGCGTAGCGGGCGACCAGCGCCGCTGCTCCGGGACCGCCGAGGCGGTCGAGCGACGGTCGGTCGTCGACAAGCTCCCCGCTCAGGAGCCCGACGCACCACGCGACGACCTGGTCCGTTCCGAGGTCCGTGCACGCGTCGGCCACCCAGTCGGCGGGGCGGCCGGTCATCGGCTCAGAGGGCGGGGAACCAGAGGGCGATCTCGCGGGCCGCCGACTCCTCGGAGTCGGAGCCGTGCACCAGGTTCTGGATGACCTTCAGGCCCCAGTCGCGGCCGAGGTCGCCGCGGATGGTGCCGGGAGCGGCGACGGTCGGGTCCGTGGCGCCGGCCAGCGAGCGGAAGCCCTCGATCGCACGGTGGCCCTCGGCGACGACCGCCAGGACCGGGCCGGAGCGCATGAACTCGATCAGCGGGGTGAGGAACGGCTTGCCCGCGTGCTCGGCGTAGTGCTCGGCCAGCAGGTCCTCGGAGGCCTCGCGGAGCTCGACGGCGACGAGCGTGTAGCCCTTGGCCTCGATGCGGCGGACGATCTCCCCGGAGAGCCCGCGGCGGACGCCGTCGGGCTTGACCAGGACGAGGGTGCGCTGCGTGGTGGGTGCGTCAGTCATGGGGTGAACCCTAACCGGCGCGCCCCGGGGGCTACGGCCCGACCGCTCCGGGGTTCGCCGCGTCGTACTCGGCCCGCTCGCGGTCGATCTTGCCGCCGAGCCGCAGCGCGACCACCCACAGGACGACGAAGATCGCGCCGACCGCGAACATCATCGGGATGACGACGCCGCCGGCCAGCACGAGCACCTGCACGATCGAACCGGCGAGGTACCCGCCCGGCCGGGACACCAGGCCCGACAGCAGGATCAGGACCACGCACAGGCTCCCGCCGACCCACCAGATGGTGGCTGCGGGAGCGAGTCGCAGGCCGTACGCCACGAGCGTCGCGAAGAACACCAGGACGGCCTCGAGGATGAGGATCGTCTGGGTGAACTGGGGCTTCGCGGCACGCTTGCGGCGCACGGCCTGGCCGTCGGGGACGGTGGAGCTCATCGGGTCAGGTTACCGGCGGGACGTGGCCTCGACGTCGTCCGAGGCGGCATCGGGCGCGGCGGCGCGCTGGCTCGGGAGCTCGTCGTGCGGGGCGGCCGAGAGCTCGTCGACGATGCCCGAACCGGACGCCGCACCCGTGCCGTCGGCCGCGAGGGCCTCGCCACGGGCGACCATGCCGGCCACGTCGGAGAGCTTGACCTCGCGCAGGAACAGGGCGAGGACGAAGCCGACGGCGATCACCGGCACGAGGTACCAGAACGACGGTGCGAGCGCGGTGGTGAACGCGTCGATGACGCCGGTCTTCAGCGGCTCGGGCAGGGCCTGGACCGCGGCCGGTGTGAGGCTGGAGGCCTCACCGCCGGAGCCCGCGGGCGCGCCCGCGAAGACGCCGGCCAGGTTGTCGGCGAGCTTCGTGGTGAACATCGTGCTGAACAGCGCCGTGCCGACCGCCGCGCCGATCTCGCGGAAGAAGTTGTTGGTGCTGGTCGCGGTCCCGATCTCGTGCGGGTCGACCGAGTTCTGCACAGCCAGCACGATCGTCTGCATGACCAGGCCCATGCCGGCGCCGAGCACGAAGATCATGGCGCCGAAGAGCCACATCGACATGTCGCCGGTGATCTGCGTGAGCCACGCGACGCCGGCCGTGGTGATGGCGAGGCCGACCACCGGGAAGATCTTGTAGCGGCCGGTCTTGGTGATCGCGATGCCTGAGCCGATCGCGGTGATCATGACGCCGACCATCATCGGGAGCAGGAGGAAGCCGGACTCGGTGACGCCCGCGCCGGTCGACATCTGCAGGAACGTCGGCAGGAACGCCAGGGCGGCGAACATGCCCATGCCGAGGATGAGGCCGATCGCGGTGGCGATGGTGAAGGTCGGGTTCTTGAACAGGCGCAGGGGCAGCAGGGGCTCCTCCGCGCGCAGCTCGACCATGATGAACGCGGCGATCGAGACGAGCGTGCCGATCACGAGGGCAAGCAGGCCCGGGTCGGACCAGTCGTAGCCGCGGTTGCCCGTCCAGCTGTCCCAGCTGGTGGCCAGCACGAGGCCGGACGTGGCGACGACCATGAAGAAGATGCCCGCGACGTCGATCTTCTTGCCGGAGCGGTGCGTCGGGAGCTTGAGGGTGAACCAGGCCACGGCGAACGCCGCGAGGCCGATCGGGATGTTGATCCAGAAGCACCAGCGCCAGTCGGCGTGCTGCGTGAACAGGCCGCCCAGCAGGGGGCCGATGACGGCCGAGATGCCGAACAGGGCACCCATCGGGCCCATGTACTTGCCGCGGTCCTTGGCGGGCACGATGTCCGCGATGATCGCCTGCGACAGGATCATCAGACCGCCGCCGCCGAGGCCCTGCACGCCGCGCCAGAACACCAGCTCGCCGAACGACTGGGCGAATCCGGCACCTGCCGAGGCGAGGGTGAACAGGCCGATGGCGATGAGGAACGGCCAGCGCCGACCCCACAGGTCACCGAACTTGCCGTAGAGCGGCATGACGATCGCGATCGCCAGGATGTAGGCGGTGACCACCCAGCCCTGGTGCTCGACGCCGTTCAGCTCGCCGACGATCGTGGGCATCGCGGTGCCGACGATCGACTGGTCGAGGGACGACATGAACATGCCGGCCATCAGGGCGCCGAAGATCAGCCAGACGGTCTTGGGAGTGAGGACGATCAGCGGCTTGTCGGCCGCTGGTGCCTCGGGGGCTGCGATGGCCATGCGGTTGAACCTCGTTCTGGGGGTGTCGGGAGGGGGAAGGTCAGTCGGACAAGATCGAGCGGAGCTCGGTGACGACGGCGGACAGGTGCTCGTCCGCGGCACCGTGCCCACCGGCGGCGTCCCAGCGCAGGAACGTCGCGTGGGTGAGGAAGAGCAGCACCGAACCGACCATCTCGGGCGAGTGGGGGCCGTCCTGCCCCAGCCGGCGCTCCACGAGCGCGGACAGCTGGCCCTTGTGCTGCTCAAACCACGCCATGTGCCGGGCGACGAGCCGGGGCTCCTTCGCGGCCAGCTCCATGGCACGGGCCAACCGCTCGCGGCCGATCGGCGGGTCCGTGAGGAACGAGACGACGAGCGCCTGGAGGTCGGCCATCAGGAGCCCGGTGGGACCGCCGGCCGCGAAGGTCTCGGCGGCGGCCGACCCGAGCTGCCACGGCGTGTGGCCGAGCGCGGCGTCGTCCTTCGTCTCGAAGTAGTTGAAGAACGTGCGGACCGAGACGCCGGCCTCCTCGCAGATCGCGTCCACCGTGACCGCGTCCAGGCCGTGCTCCCCGACCAGCCGGTGGGTCGCGTCGATCAGCGCCTCGCGCCGCGCGCGCTTCTTGCGCTCACGCAGACCGAGGACCTCGGGCTGGTCGACCAGATTGTTCTGCACGAGGTGCAACTTTACATGCACTGCAACTTTGCAGTGAACGCACTTTTGTGTGCGGTCCCTCACACCGGTCCGACGACAGAACGGGTCAGACCTCGCCGAACCCACCCTCGACGGCCGCGACGAGCGCGTCGCGCGCCTGCGCGGCCTGCGGGCCCTCGGTCTCGATCCGGAGCTCCACGCCCTGCTTGGCCCCCAGCTTCATCAGCTCGAGCACGCTGGCGGCATTGGCGCCGTTCACCCGGACCTTCGCGTCGTACGCGGCGAGCATGCGCGCGACGACGGCCGCGGGTCGGGCGTGCAGACCGAGCGGGTTGCGCAGCACCGCGGAGGCCCGCAGCACCCCGTCGTCCGCGGTCGCCGCGACCTCCGTCGGCGCGGAGGCGGAGGCGAACGTCGAGCCGGCGTGCTCGGCGGACGCGAGCACGCCCGCGAGGTCCGCTCCCCCGTGCGCGGTGACCGCGGCGGCGACGGCGCCCTCCACGAACGGGGCGTCCGCCAGCCGCACCCGGGAGGCCACCTCCTCGTCCAGGAGCTCCAGCACCGACTCCGCGGTGAGCACCGCCGAGCCGAGATCGGTGAGCACCACCGCGGACCGCCCGTCCTGCGTCGCCTCGACGAGCGCCGACTCGACCGTGTCGTAGCTGGTGCCGAGCCCGCCGTCCTGCATCCCGCCGGCCGCGAGGAGCAGGACGCCCGGCGCCATCTGCTCCGCGAGCTCCACGGCGCCCTCCGCGAGCGCGCGCGAGTGGGACACCAGGACGAGCGCGACCTGCGCGGGCTCGCGATCGACGGTCGGCCCGCTCACTGCGCTGCCTGGGCGGCGGCGCGCAGGATGAGCTCCGTCGAGCGCGCTCCCGGGTCCAGGTGTCCCGCGGACCGCTCCCCCAGGTAGCTGGCGCGACCCTTGGTGGCGACGAGCGGGATGGTCGCCTCGGCGCCCTCGTGGGCGGCGTCTGCCGCGGCGCTCAGCACGTCGGCGGGCGAGGCGCCCGAGTCGGCCGCGGCAACGGCCGCCTCGGTCGCCGGCGTCCACGCGTCCACCATCGTCTTCTCGCCCGTCGTCGCCTTGCCGCGGGCCACGATGCCCTCGAGCGCGGCCTCCAGGAGCGCGACGACCCCCTGGCTGTCGAGCTCGGGGACCCCGGTCGCCTTCGCGGCGCGCAGGTACGCGGTGCCGTACAGGGGGCCTGCCGCGCCTCCGACGGTCGACATGAGCGTGGTGGCGACGAGCTTGAGCACCTCGCCGATGTCGGCCAGGGGCGCCTCGAGGGCGTCGAGCTTGGCCACGACCGCCGTGAAGCCCCGGGTCATGTTCTCGCCGTGGTCACCGTCGCCGATCTGACGGTCGAGCTCGATCAGCTCGTCCCGGTGCTCGATCACGGTCTGCGCCGAGCGACGCACCCAGTCGACTGCCCACGCCACGTCCAGCGTCATGCCCACGCTCCCTCGAGCAGTCCCGGTGTGCTGGTGCCGACGGTCTCCGTCCGGTCACCACCGCAGGGCGGTGGTGTGCACGGGTGCGTCCCACAGGGCGGTCAGCTCGTCGTCCAGACGGAGCACGGTCACCGACGCGCCCTGCATCTCCAGCGATGTCACGTAGTTGCCCACGAGCGAGCGGGTCACCTCGACCCCCCGCTCCTCGAGCAACGCGCGAGCCCGACGATAGACGACGTAGAGCTCCGAGGCGGGCGTGCCGCCCATGCCGTTGACGAAGAGCAGCACCTTCTCGCCGCTGGTCAGGTTCAGGTCGTCCGCCACCGGCGTCAGCAGCATCTCCGTGATCTCGTCGGCGCCCGCCAGCGGGATCCGACGCCGGCCGGGCTCGCCGTGGATGCCGATGCCGATCTCGATCTCGTCGTCGGGCAGGTCGAAGCTCGGCTTGCCCGCGTGCGGGACCGTGCAGGCCGTGAGCGCCACCCCCATGGACCGCACGTTGGCGATGACCTTCTCCGCCACCGCGGCGACCGCGTCCAGGTCGTCGCCGCGCTCGGCGGCGGCGCCCGCGATCTTCTCGACGGCGACCGTGCCGGCCACCCCGCGGCGCCCGGCGGTGTACAGCGAGTCCTCGACGGCGACGTCGTCGTTGACCACGACGGTCCGGACGGTCACGCCCTCGGCGTCCGCGAGCTCCGCGGCGGTCTCGAAGTTGAGCACGTCGCCCGTGTAGTTCTTCACGATCGCCAGGACGCCGGCGCCGGAGTCCGCCGCCTGGATGGCCGGGGCGATCTGGTCCGGGGTCGGCGACGTGAACATGGCGCCCGGCACGGCCGCGTCGAGCATCCCGACGCCGACGAAGCCCCCGTGCAGCGGCTCGTGGCCCGAGCCGCCCCCGCTCACGACACCGACCTTGTTGGCGGTCGCCCCGCCCGCCCGTGCGACGAACCACGGGTCGGAGTGGATGGTCACCACGTCCGGGTGCGCGGCTCCGAAGCCCTCGAGAGACTCGGCCACGACGGTCTGCGGGTCGTTGATGAGCTTCTTCACTGCGGCCATCCCTTCCACCGGGCGCCCACGGCGGGGCCCGCGCGTCCGTCGCGGACTCCGGCGTCCCGACAAACCTCACCTTGTTGTCGGGCAATGCGGGCGTCAAGGGGAGGACGTGCGCCGTCGGTGCACGTTCGTGCAGGGTCGCTCGTGACCTCCGTCGTCCTCACCCGGACGGGTGACCAGCAGTCAGGGACGGCCCAGCAGTCGGCGTGCCTCCGCGACGAGCAGGATCGAGCCGGTGACGAGCACGCCCGAGCCGCGCTCGACCTCGCTCTCCGCGCGAGACACCGCCAGGTCCAGGGCGTCGTTCAGCCGCTCGGCCACGTGCACCCGGTCCTCACCGAAGATGTCGATCGCCACCTCGGCCAGGTCCTCCACGTCGAGCGCGCGGGTGTTCGATGCACGCGTGATCACCACCTCGGCGAGCAGGGGCTCCAGCAGGGACAGCATGCCCTCGGGGTCCTTGTCCGCCATCACGCCGACGATGCCGACGAGGCGGTGGAACTCGAACGCCTCCTCGACCGCGGTGACCAACGCCTCGACCCCCGCGGGGTTGTGCGCGCCGTCGACGATGATCGTGGGGCTGGACCGCACCACCTCGAGCCGGCCGGGCGAGTCCACGTCCGCGAACGCGACCTCGACGATGCCCGGGTCGAGGGCGCGCCCGCCGGTGAGCAGGGCCTCCGTCGCGGTCAGCGCCAGCAGGGCGTTCTGCGCCTGGAACTCGCCGTGCAGCGGCAGGAAGATCTCGGTGTAGGTGCCGCCGAGCGACTGGAGGGTGATCAGCTGACCGCCCACGGCCACCTGGCGCTCACCGACCTCGATGTCCACGCCCTCGCGCACCACGCGCGCACCCTTCTCGGCCGCGGCCGCGAGCACGACGCCCTCGACGTCCTCCTGCTGCGCGGCCAGCACCAGGGTCGCGCCGTCCTTGACGATCCCCGCCTTGACCGACGCGATGTCCAGCAGCGTGTCGCCCAGGTACCGCTCGTGGTCCATCGAGATCGGCGTGATGATCGCGACCTCGCCGTCGGCGACGTTGGTGGAGTCCCACAGCCCGCCCATGCCGACCTCGATCACGGCGACGTCCACGGGTGCGTCCGCGAACGCCGCGAACGCCATCACGGTGAACACCTCGAAGAACGAGAGCTGCGGCTTGCCCTCCTGCGCCGAGCGCTGGTCGACCAGGTGCACGTAGGGCGCGACGTCCTGCCACACCTCGACGAACCGCTCGTCGCTGATGGGCTCGCCGTCGATGACGATCCGCTCGTTCACTCGGGAGAGGTGCGGGCTGGTGAACCGGCCGGTGCGCAGGCCGTGCTCACGGACCAGCCGCTCGACCATGCGCGCGGTGGACGTCTTGCCGTTGGTGCCCGTGATGTGCACGACGCGGTAGGCCTTCTGGGGGTCGCCCAGCAGCTCCATGACAGCGAGCGTGCGGTCGAACGACGGGTCGATCTCGTGCTCGGGAGCGCGCGCGAGGATGCCTCGGTACACCTCGTCGGCGGCGTCCCGGGCCTCCTTCTCGGCCTGCGTCCGCAGGTGGTCGGCTCCTGTGGGCCTTCCGTGCTCGCGTCGGCTCATGCCTCGTACCCCCCGGCTTCGACGGCTTCCACGGTGACCTCGAGCGAGGCCACCGCGTCCTGCACCGTGACCGAGACGGCCAGAGTCTCGCGCCCGATGGTGTCCTGGTGCCGCTCGACCGCGGCCAGGTGCTCGGCCGGGACGCCGAGGGTGAGCAGGATCCGGTCCCCCACCTGCAGACCGGCCGCCTTGCGCGCGTCCTGCACGGCGCGCACCACGTCGCGGGCGTAGCCCTCGGCGCGCAGGTCGTCGTCCAGGGTGAGGTCGAGCACGACGAACCCGCCGCCCGGCAGCACCGCCGCGGCCCCACCCTCGGCGCCCACCACGGTCGTGAGCTCGTACTCCGTGGCCTCGAGCGCCACGTCACCGTCGCCGGTGGTGACCACGACCGTGTCGCCGTCCACGCGCCACGCCCCGGAGCGCGCGGCCTGGATGACGGCCTGCACCCCCCGGCCGAGACGCGGGCCGGCGGCCCGGGCGTTCACCGCGAGGCGCTGCGTGATGCCGAACCGCTCGGCGGTGCCGGCGTCGGCCGTCACCAGGTCGACGCGCTTGACGTTGAGCTCGGCCGCGAGCAGGTCGGCGTACGGCGCCAGGGCGTCCGCGTCGTCGACCGCGACGGTGAGCGTGTGCAGCGGCTGCCGGACGCGCATCCCGGCGGCCTTGCGCAGGCCGAGCGCGGTCGACGTGACGGCCCGCACCTGGTCCATCGCCGTCACGAGCTCCGGGTCTGCCGGGGCCAGGTCCACCGTCGGCCAGTCGGTCAGGTGCACGCTGCGCCCGCCGGTCAGGCCCCGCCAGACCTCCTCCGACACCAGCGGCGCGAGCGGCGCCATGACGCGGGTGAGCACCTCGAGCGAGGTCCAGAGGGTGTCGAACGCGTCGGCGTCCTCCGCCCAGAACCGGTCCCGCTGGGTGCGCACGTACCAGTTGGTCAGCAGGTCGAGGTGCTCGCGCACGGTCTCGCAGGCGGCCGCGATGTCGTACGCATCCAACTGCTCCGTGGTGCGCGCCACCAGGTCCCCCGTGCGCGCCAGGACGTACCGGTCCATGGGCGCGAGCGTCGCGGCGCGCGCGGCATCGACCGGCGTGGCCGTGTAGCCCGCTCCACGGTCCGCGGCACCCGCGTAGAGGGAGAAGAAGTAGTACGTGCTCCACAGCGGCAGCAGCACCTGGCGCACGCCGTCGCGGATGCCCTCCTCGCCGACGATGAGGTTGCCGCCGCGCAGGATCGAGCTCGACATGAGGAACCAGCGCACGGCGTCCGAGCCGTACAGGTCCCACATCTCGACCGGGTCCGGGAAGTTGCGCAGCGACTTGCTGGCCTTGCGGCCGTCGTCGCCCAGCACGATGCCGTGGCACATGCAGTTGCGGAACGCGGGGCGGTCGAACAGCGCGGTGGCCAGCACGTGCAGCGTGTAGAACCAGCCGCGGGTCTGGCCGATGTACTCGACGATGAAGTCGCCCGGGTAGTGGTGCTCGAACCAGTCGGCGTTCTCGAACGGGTAGTGCACCTGGGCGAACGGCATCGAGCCCGAGTCGAACCAGACGTCCAGGACGTCGGGGATGCGGCGCATGGTCGACGCGCCCGTCGGGTCGTCCGGGTTCGGGCGCGTCAGCTCGTCGATGAACGGCCGGTGCAGGTCGGGCTCGCCCGCCTCGTTGGTCGGCAGCCGGCCGAAGTCGGTCTGCAGCTCGGCCAGCGAGCCGTACACGTCGACGCGCGGGTAGGACGGGTCGTCCGACACCCACACGGGGATGGGCGTGCCCCAGTAGCGGTTGCGGCTGATCGACCAGTCGCGCGCGTTCGACAGCCACTTGCCGAACTGGCCGTCCTTGATGTGGTCGGGGGTCCAGGAGATGTCCTGGTTGAGCTCCACCATGCGGTCGCGGAAGTCGCTCACGCGCACGAACCAGCTGGTCACCGCCTTGTAGATCAGCGGGTTCCGGCAGCGCCAGCAGTGCGGGTAGGAGTGCTCGTACGTCTCGTGGCGCACCAGGACGGAACGCTGGTCCGCGGGGACGCGCGCCAGGGGGCCGGTGCCGGCCTTGAGGTCCGCGGTGATCGGCTTGTTGGCGTCGAACACCAGCTGCCCGGCGTAGTCCGGCACCTCGGTGGTGAACAGGCCCTTGGAGTCGACAGGCACGACGGGGGCGATGCCGACCGCCTCGCACGCGACCATGTCGTCCTCACCGAACGCGGGCGCCATGTGCACGATGCCCGAGCCGTCCTCGGTGGTGACGAAGTCGCCGAGCAGCACCTGGTGGGCGTTCGCGCGGCCGACGAAGTAGTCGAACGGCGGCGTGTAGCGGCGGCCTGCGAGGTCCCGGCCCTTGACCGTCGCCACGACCGTGGCCTCCCCGAGCTCCTTGGCGTAGGCACCCAGACGGGCGGCCGCGAGGACCACGAGCTCCCCCGCGAGCGCCGAGTCGGGGCCTGGCTCGACGGTCACGTAGTCCACGTCCGGGCCGACCGCGATCGCCAGGTTGCTCGGCAGGGTCCACGGGGTCGTCGTCCAGATGAGGGCCAGCTCGCCGGTCTCCAGCCGCAGCCCGACCGTCAGCGCGGGGTCCTGGCGGGACTGGTAGACGTCGTCGTCCATGCGCAGCTCGTGGTTGGACAGCGGCGTCTCGTCGCGCCAGCAGTACGGCAGCACGCGGTAGCCCTCGTACGCCATGTCCTGGTCGTACAGGCGCTTGAACGCCCAGAGGACCGACTCCATGAACGTCACGTCGAGGGTCTTGTAGTCGTGGTCGAAGTCGACCCAGCGCGCCTGGCGCGTCACGTACTCGCGCCACTCGCCGGTGTACCGCAGCACCGACTCGCGGCACGCCTGGTTGAACGCGGCCAGTCCCATCGCCTCGATCTGGGCGGTGTCCGTGATGCCGAGCAGCCGCTGCGCCTCGAGCTCGGCGGGCAGGCCGTGCGTGTCCCAGCCGAACCGGCGCTCGACGCGGCGGCCGCGCATGGTCTGGTAGCGCGGCACGACGTCCTTGGCGTAGCCCGTGAGCAGGTGGCCGTAGTGCGGCAGGCCGTTGGCGAACGGGGGGCCGTCGTAGAAGACGTACTCGTTGCTGCCGTGCTCGCCGGCCTCGCGCGAGTCGATCGACGCCTGGAACGTGCCGTCGGCCTCCCAGTAGGCCAGCACGTCCTTCTCGAGGGACGGCAGGTCCGGGGACGCGGGCACATCGTTCTGGCGGTGCAGCGGGTAGGCCACGGTCGGGCTCTCCTGTGGTCGTGCGTCGCTCTCGGCTGCGAGGACGATGGGGTCCGGACCGGCCGGGCTCTACCGCGGTACCACCTCGCTTGCCGGCTCCCCGTCACCGGGGCGTCGACCACTTGATGAGGGCTGTGACGGGCCTACCCGTCCGGTTCTACTGAGGTGCTCGCGCACCCGTTCTTCCGGAGGCTCACCGGTGATGGCCGGGTCGACGCCTGTGCGGCCCAGGGTAACGCACGGGCACCCTCAGACGTCGACCGAGAACCGGCGCGGCTTGCCCGGGCCGAGCCCGCCGACGTCGTCCAGGACCGTCAGCCCGACGGGCCGGCCGAGCCAGCGGGCGACGGCGTCCGCGGCCGCACGCGGGTCGAGGCCGAGGCCGCGCAGCGGGAGCGCCCGCAGGTGCACCGACCCGTCGGCGCCCTGGTGCAGGTGGTACGCGGCGAGCCCGTACGCCTGGAGCAGCTGGGTCGCGTCGATGGAGGGCCGGGGCGTCCCGTCGGCCGCGCGGAACAGCACGGGTGCGCGTCCCTCGAGCCCGACGAGCACCGTGCCACGGACGTCCCGGACGAGCGCGGCGTGGTCGCCCGTGCGGTACCGCAGCAGCGGCAGGTACGGGTTCTCGTCGACCGTCACGACGATCTCGCCGCGGGTGCCGTCGGGCACGGGCCCGCCCGAGGCGTCGAGGATCTCGACGTGCACCCGACGCGCGACGAGGACGTGGCCGCGCCCGTCCGTGGACACCGCGACCGGCCCCGTCTCGCGCAGCCCGTAGAGGTCGAGCACCGGGCAGCCCCACCGTGCCGCGACCGCGTCCCGCACGGCGGTCGGCAGGTCGGTCGCCCCGCTGACCACCGCCACCGGGTGCAGGTCGAGGTCGAGGTCGAGCAGGCGCAGCAGCGGGAGGGTGGCCGTGCTCAGCACCTGCGGGTCCATGGCCACCAGGAACCGGTCGCGGCTGTCCGGGTCGGCCCAGCCGCTGAGGTTGACCCGGGCCATCAGCGGCGCCGGGGCGCCCGCCGGGCGGCGGAACGCGGTCATCGCGGACGCGTACGTGAACGCCGTCCGCTGGTCGATCACGTTGGCCAGACCGAGCCGGCCGGGATCGGACTCCCAGACGGCACCCGTCGCGGCGACCAGCCGCTGGAGGAGCACCAGGTCGGCGGCGACGCTCGCCGGGTGCAGCGGCACGTTCAGCGCGGCACCGGTGCTCCCCGAGCTCGACCCCTCGAGCACGCGGTCGAGGGGTACGTCGACCGGGACGTACGAGGCGACGTCGTCCACGAGGTCCTGGCGGGTGACGGTCGGCAGCTCGGACAGGTCGGAGCCCGGTCCGCTGCGGCCCTCGCGCTGCGCACGCCGGTACGCGGGCACGGAGCCGTGCACGCGCGCGATCAGGCCGGCCACCCAGTCCGCGTCGGTCGGGCCGTGCTCGGCCGCCGCCAGCGCGGGCTCGTCGGCCGCCGTGAGCCGGTCGCCCGTCGCGTGCACCCAGACCGGTGCGTCCGGGTGGGCCCGCAGAGCCGCGAGCCGCGCGTGGCCGTCGTCGTCGAGCGTCGGCCAGCGCTCGGCGTCCGTGAGTCCCACCGAACCCATCGGCGTGTAGCCGGTCAGGGCCGGGTCCGGGACCGGGCTGCTCTCAGTAGTTGGCATACTGCGCCGCCGCCTCCTTGGCCTTCTGCGCGGCGAGCGCGCGCTCGAGCTCCTCGGCCCGCGCCTGCTCGACGGCCATCTCCCGCACCAGGTCCCGCTGGTACGCGGTGCTCACCGCGAGCCACCGGTCCTGCGCGGTCGCCAGGTCCTCCCCCGCCGGCAGGACCCTCGCGAAGCGCAGGAACGCCCGGGCCAGCTCGTCGCGCGCCTCGTCCAGCTGCACCCAGTCCCGGTCGGGCCGCAGGCCGGCCAGCTCGACCTGCACCTGCGAGACGATGTCGAGCATCCAGCGGGTCCTCTGACCTGCCGCGGCCGCCTGCACGCCCGGGTGCGTGCGCACCGCCGGGTCGCGCACCAGCCAGCAGACCAGCCCGACCAGCACGCGGCGGGTCGCCAGGTCGACGGTGAGGGCACCGACGCCGGGGTCGAGGTCGGCGTCGAGCCGGTCGAGCGACGCGGCGTCGAGGACGGTGCCGTCGAGCTCGACGGCGAGGTCCGCGACCAGGGCGGCCGTGACCACCGTCGGCTCGAACAGGTCCGGGGGCGCGGCCGCCAACCGGTGCCGGACCGTCGCCAACGACGGACCGGACGGCACGCGCGCCGGGTCAGCGTCGACCATGGTCGCCCCCGCCCCACGTGGCGCGGGAGAAGTCGCGCGCGAAGGTGACGAGGTCGGGATCGGTCTGCACGGCGTAGGCCCGGTAGCGGCCGGCCATGGAGGCGATCCTGTGCCGTCCCTCGGGAGAGATCCGCAGCACCAGGCTGCCGCCCCCGCCCGCCGCCTCCAGTGCCCGCGTGGCGATGTCGCTGCCGACCGTCCGCATCGTCCCCGCCCGCCAGCCCGCCTCGGGTCGGAACATCGTCGACACCCCGTCGTCCGAGATGACGGCGATGTGCGTGGGCCCGGTCGTGGTGGGGGGCTTCCCGTCGGCGCCCAGGTGGGTGCGCTCCAGCAGCTCGAGGGGAAAGGACGTCCCGCCGCCGATGTACGCGACGACGGCCGCCATGACCGCGTCGACGTCGCGGGTGAAGCCCTCGGTGCCGATCGCCTGACCGCTGCCGCTCCAGGTCGTGGCCTGCACCCGGGCGCCCGAACGCAGGGCGGACAGTGCGAGCACGGCCCCGGCGAGCGCGATCGGCGCCGCGGTGACCGACGGGTTGGCCATCGAGCCCGACGAGTCCAGGTAGAGGTCTAGGTCGACCGGGCGCGGACGCGACTTCACCTGCTCGTCCTCGAGGTACGCGCGCTGCACCGTGGTCATCCCCGGCACCACCACGGGAGACGCGGCCATGGTGCCTGACCAGTCGATCGTGGACAGGTCGTCGCCGACCTCCCACGGGTCGAGCCCGCCGAGCAGCTGCTCGGACGTGGTCGGCCCTTCCCGGACCGGGAACGGCACCAGGTGCGGCGCGGCGCGCTCGCGGTACCAGGCGGCGGCGACCTGCTGGGCGGACGTCGTGCTGCCCAGGGCCGTGAGCAGGGCGTGCAGGGCCGCCGGCTCGAGGCCGTTGCCTCCGCCGCCGACCGCGCCCTCGGTCGCGGACTCCGGCGTCGCACCGCCCGTGCCACCGACCACCCGCGCGTCGAGGGCGGGATGCGTCGCGGGGGCGGCGAGCGTCGGGTCGGAGGCCAGTCCGAAGGGCACGCCCCCGGCACCACCCTGGTCCCCGCCGCAGCCCAGCGCGCCCACGGACCCGGTGCTCTCCGGCGCGCGCAGCCACTCCGGGTCGATCTCGCCGCGCAGCAGACGGGCGAACCCGGCAGCCCCGCCGACCGGGTCCCGCGCGTACGCCCGCACCAGCCGCGCGCAGAGGTGGGCGTGCTCCTCGGACGCAGGCCCGGCGCCGGACAGCCGCCCGCGGGGCAGCTCCCAGAGGATCTCGTAGGTGCGCCCGATGAGCAGGCCGAGGACGTTGTCGGCGTCGGGCGTGCCGACCGCCGCGGCCAGCGAGGCGCGGTCGACCCCGGCCCGGCGCTGGAGCCGGTCGTTGATCAGCAGGTCGCACCAGAGGTTGGCGACCAGCCCGATCAGGTGGTCCATGTCCACCAGCCCCACCTTGACGCGCGCCGCGATCTTCAGGCTGGTGAGCCGGTCGACGGGCGCGAGGAGGTGATGGCCGATCTCGTGGGCGAGCACGGCGAGCGCGTGGTCCTCGATCCCCCGCTCGGCCACGACGGTGAGGTCGATGTGCACCTCGACGTCGTCGGTCGTGTACCAGGCCCACGAGGGCATGCCGCACGGCTCGGTGTGCAGGACGGGGGCGTGCATCCGCGACGTCCGGCCCCAGGCCGCGAGCGCGTCCGGCCACACGGCCAGCCAGCGCGCCGCGAGGTCGTCCAGCACCTGCGTGGTCATGCGGCCGGCCGGACGGCGTCGACCTGGTACGAGTGCCGGCGGCTCACCACGAGCACCGGCGAGCCGACGCTCGCGGGGACCGCGCCGGTCACCGTGTCCGCCCAGGGCACCGGGAGGGTCACCGCCACCGTCACCGTGGGCGGGACGGAGTCCTCGTCGGCCAGCCGGGTCACGGCGGACCCGTGGATGTCGGCGACGATCGCCCAGCGCACGCCGTCGGCCGTCACCGCGCACCCCGTGGGCCCGCCCGCCACGACGCGGGGGCGCCCCAGCCAGGGGCCGCCGTAGCCGCGGAACCCGCCGATGCGACGCAGCACGCCGGGCTCTGTCCGGTAGCCGGGCCACCACCACGGGTCGACGGAGTGCCGCGCGAGCGTGGCCGCCGGGTCGGTGCCGGGCGGCAGCCCGAGCGCGGCGACCGCCACCGGCGCCGGCAGCGAGACGGCCTCCCGCAGCGCGGC
>NZ_JABMCI010000063.1 GCF_013359775.1 Cellulomonas humilata
CATCGCGCTGGTCCGGCAGAACGCCGGGTGGTCCTCGATCCCGGTCGCGTTCGCGCAGGGCGACGGGACCTGGCAGATCACCAACGGGTCGGCTCCGACGTTCATCGGGTCGTGGGCGAACACCCCGGGCGTGCGGGTGGTCACCGGGGACTTCAACGACAACGGCCTCACGGACATCGCCCTGATCCGTCAGACGCCCGGGTGGTCCTCGATCCCGGTCGCGTTCGCCCAGGGCGACGGGACCTGGCAGATCACCAACGGGTCGGCGCCCACGTTCATCGGGTCCTGGGCCAACACGGCCGGGGTGCGGTTGGCGTCCGGCGACTTCCGGTAGGCGGTCGTCACGACCACGCGCCGGGCCGAGCGCGTCGCGAGCGGATGCACCAGGCATCCGACCGTGCACGCTCGACCCGGTCGCACCGGTCGTCGGTGCTTGCAGAGGGCGAGACCTGGGCGGACAGTGTGCCCTGGGAGGCCTCCGTGGACCCGTCCGTCGCCAGTGCCCTGCACCGCAGCCAGGTCATCGACCCGACCACCGTCGGCCGTCGCTCCGGAGAGCCGCGGCGGATCGAGATCTTCCTGCACGAGCTCGACGGGCGGCTGTTCATCTCGGGCAAGCCGTCCCCACGGACCCGCGCGTGGGTGCACAACGTCGTTGCCGACCCGCACGTGGTGATCCACCTCAAGCGCGGTGTGACGGCCGACGTGCCGGCCCGCGCCCGGGTGATCGACCGCCCCGACGAGCGTCGTCCGCTGATCGAGGCCGCCGCCGCGCGGTGGGGGCGCGACGACGTCGCCCTGATGATGGAGCAGAGCCCACTGATCGAGGTCACTCCCACGGACGACTAGCGTGCGTCGCTGCCGTCCCACCACCGCAGCACCCGCAGCGCGCGCAGCGTGGCCCACCGGCTCGGCCCCCGCTGCTCCATCCGGAACCACTCGCGCCCGGGGTACCCGCGGTGCACCGGCCACCGCCCGTCGGGGCGACGGGCCGACCGCACGACGGACACGGCGTCCTCCAGCCGGGGGTCCGTCGCGGCGCCGACGGCGGCGAAGTGCTCCAGTCCGCGCAGCACGTCGAAGTGCCACTGCGGCGGGAACGGGAACCGCGTGAACGACCGGTCGATCACCTCTCCCGTGCGGTGGGACCGGTAGAGGCTATGCGCCAGGAAGAACTCCCGCCCGCGCGCGAGCGGATCCTCGACCGGAACGGCCCCGTCGGCGGCGGCATAGGCGGTCAGGGCCTCGAGCACGATGATCGACGTGTGGAACGAGCCGTGGCGCGACCCACGGCGGATCGACTCGCAGTTCCACCCACCGTCACCCAGCTGATGGGCGAGCAGGAACCGGACGGCGTCGTCCACCCGCTCGTCCCGCCGCCCGAAGCGCGCCGCCAGGTGCACGAGCAACCCCGTGATGCACACCTCCGGCTCCCGGAGGGAGAGCGCGAGGTTGAGCCCGCCGTCCCACCGCGAGGCCGCGTCCCACACCACGGCGCACCCGCGCTGCGCCCGCGGGTCGTCGGACGGCAGGCCGAGCCGCTCCAGGAGGAGGAGCGTGTACGTCGTCGAGGTCCACTTGGGGCTGTACAGCGCACCGGCCCAGCGGCCGTCGTCGTCCTGCTCGGCGAGCAGCCGGGCGCCCCAGCCTTCGTGCGCCACCGTGGCCCGCGCGGAGGCGACCTCCTCCGGCGCCGCCGACGTCAGCGCGTCGAGCGCCTGCCAGCGGATGCTCGGGTCACCGGCCAGCAGCCAGTCGAGCACGGACTCCGTCACCTGACACCTCCGAGCACCTCGTTCTCCACACGGTGCCCGCGCGGAGCCGCGCATGACAGGGCCGGAGGTCCGCATCGGTCAACCGGCGTCGTCGCGCGGCACGACGTCGCGCCGAGTCGCGCCCGGCCGGGACCTCCGGCCCTGGTCGCGTGCCGGCCGCGGAGCGCAGCCTGGCGGTGCGGGACGAGACGCACAGGTGCGTGACTCGGGAGGTCGACATGGACGGCCGGCAGACGGTCCTCACGTTCCTGGGCGGTGCCGGGACCGTGACCGGCAGCGCGTTCCTGCTGGAGCACGGCGGTCATCGCCTCCTCATCGACTGCGGCCTCTACCAGGGGGAGCGGCGCTGGCGACGCCTCAACTGGGAGCCGTTCGCCGTGCCACCGGACACCCTCGACGCCGTTGTCGTCACGCATGCCCACCTGGACCACTGCGGGTACCTCCCGGTGCTGGTGCGCGACGGGTTCCGCGGACCGGTGTGGCTGACGGCGGGAACGAACGCGCTGTCGGCGATCGTGCTGCGGGACAGCGCGCACCTGAACGAGCGTGACGCGCAGTACGCCCGCGCCGGCGGGTACTCCCGGCACGACCCGCCGCTGCCGCTCTACACCGTGGCGGACGCCGACCAGGCCATCGCCCGGTTCCGGTCGGCTGCCTACGGCGAGGAGATCGAGATCGGCGGAGGCATCCGTGTGGTGCTCTCGCCGGCGGGCCACGTGCTCGGCTCGGCGAGCGTCCTGGCTGCCGCGGGGGAGTCGCGCGTGCTGTTCTCCGGCGACCTCGGCCGAGGGTCGCACCCGGTCCTGCCGCCGCGCGCCGATCCGCCCGACGCGCGCACCGTGGTCATCGAGTCCACCTACGGCGACCGTCGTCACCCGGCGGTCGAGGCGGAGCACGCCGACCTCGCCGCAGCGGTCCGTCGGACCATCGGCCGCGCGGGGTTCCGTGCTCGTCGCCGCGTTCGCCATCGACCGGACCGTCCTGGTGCTGCGCGCGCTGTCCGACCTGATGCGTCGCGGGGCGATCCCCGAGGTGCCGGTGGTCGTCGACAGTCCCATGGCCCTGGCCGCGCTCGACGTCTACCGCGACGCCGCCGGCCGGGGTGAGCTGAAGGCGGGGATCGGCCCCGACCTGGTCGACCTGCCGACGTTGCGCCTCGCCCCGAGCCCTGGCGAGTCGATGGCGCTCAACCAGCCGCAGGTCCCGTGCATCGTCGTCTCTGCGTCCGGGATGGCGTCCGGGGGCCGGGTGGTCCACCACCTGCGCGACTGGCTGCCCGACCGGCACAACTGTGTCGTCCTGACCGGCTTCCAGGCCGCGGGCACCCGCGGGCGCGCCCTGTCCGAGGGTGCGCGTGAGGTCAAGCTCCTCGGCCGGTACGTGCCGGTGCGCGCGGAGGTGGTGCACGACGACGAGTTCTCGGTCCACGCCGACGCCGACGAGCTGCTCCAGTGGCTCCGCGACATGAGGACTCCACCGGAGACGGTGTACGTCGTGCACGGCGAGGAGCAGACGGCCCGGGCACTCGCCGACCGGATCCGCGACGACCGTGACTGCGTGGCCACCGTCCCGCGGCGCGGGGAGAGGGTGCTCGTCGACTGAGACGGCACCTACCGACCGGAGGCCGCGACCGGTCCGGTCGTCCGGACCTCGACGGGCACACCGTCGACGTCGGTCGGGACGTCGACGGCCGCGTCGACGACGTTGACGCGCAGCACGTACCCCTCGCCGCGCCGGCACAGACCCACGCCACACACCCCGGGCCGACCGGTCATCAGGGCACGCAGACGGGCGTGCGCCAGGCGGGCAGCCCCGAGCGGAACGGGCTCGACGGGCCGCACGACCAAAGCCTTCGTCGTCGACCTGTGGTCCCGTGCGTCGCGCATCGCCCCCACCTCCCGCCCGCTCGCTCTACCGCCATCCCAGCGCCGGGAGGTGCCCCTGGCCCAGGGCCGAAGTGCTCTACCGCCCCGCCGGCGCGCGTTTCGACGATCGAGACGACAGCTCGATCGCGAAGGAGGCGAGCGACATGCACGGGCAGGAACCGGAGCAGCTCGGACGAGGCCACGGACGGATGCACACGCGGTGGCGGGACCTCAGCCGGGGCGAACGGGGAGTCGCGATCGGCCTGGGTGCGGTGCAGGGTGCGCTGGCGCTGCTCGCCTGGGCGGACCTGGCCAGCAGGCCGGCCGCACTGGTCCGCGGTCGCAAGCCGGTGTGGGCGGCGGTCATCGCCGTGAACATCGTCGGACCGATCCTCTACCTGCGCCGCGGGCGCACGTTCCCGAGGATCCCCTGACCCGTCACGGCGACGCGGACCCGGCGGACAGCGGCGACCACGCGCTCAGGGGGTCTCTGACGACTGATCCGGGTGGACGACGACCACGGGGCAGACCGCGTGCTGCAGCACCGTCCGACTGACGGAGCCGAGCAGCAGGCCACGGAAACCCCCTCGACCCCGCGAGCCGACGACGAGGAGCTCGGCGTCGGCGGCGGCGGAGAGAACCACGTGCGCCGGAGCGCCGCGGCGCACCACGGCATGCACCTCGACGTCGGGGTAGCGCTCCGCGTGTCCCGCCAGGCTCTCGGCGAGCAGGGCCCTCTCCGCCGTCCGGAGATCGTCGACCTCCTCCGGCATCCACGGCGGCACCGGTCCCATCAGCGCCGGCAGCTCCCACGCGTGGACCGCCACCAGGGGAGCGCCGAGCCGCGAGGCCTGGTCGAACGCGAGGTCCACGGCGCGCACGCTCGTGGGTGACCCGTCGACCGCCACCACGACGGGCCGACGCGCCGGTGGCGCCGCGGCCTCGGCGTGTCGACGGACGACCACCACCGGGCAGTGCGCGTGCGTCGCGACGGTGAGGCTCACCGACCCGAGGAGCGCGCCTTCGAGACCGCCACGTCCACGCGACCCCACGACCAGCAGGCGGGCACGAGCGCTCGCCTCGGTGAGGACCGAGGCCACGCTCTCGTGCGCTGCCAGCCGCGTGCTGACCTCGATGTCGGGATCGACGGCGTGGGCACGTTCGACCGCGTCCGCGAGCACCTCGTTGCTCACCTGCGGCTCCATGTCCTGCGGACGGTCGCTGACCACGAACCGGTCGACGATCGTCCGTTGCACGTGGACGACCTGCAACGGCAGGTGCGCCCGGCCTGCCTCGGCAGCGGCCCAGGTCAGCGCGTCGGCGGCGTGCGCCGATCCGTCGTACCCCACCACGATCGTCCGGTCCATCTCGCACCTCCGACGCGACTGCCTGACCGCGGCCCCACCCGGCGGCAGGCGCCCCTGTCGTGCTCCCAGACTTCGACGGGCACCGAGGGGGCCAGTAGGGCAGAAGGTCCCGTCGTCCGGCAGCCGCGAGGAGTTCCGTTACCGGGCGGAGGAGTCCGCCCGGACGAGCTGCAGCACCGCGGCCGCGGTGCGCTCGGCGGCGGAGTGCTGGACGAGATGGCGGTGGCCGGGAATCTGGACGAGGGAGCCGCGACCCGCGACGTCGGACAGGTCGGTGCACCAGCGTTCGCGGGCGATCGGGTCGTCGCCTCCGCGGATCACCAGTGTCGGGACCTGCACGTGGCGCACGCGTGCGTCGGTCCGGAACGCGAGCATCACGGCGAGCTCCATCAGGTACCACCGCGGACCGCACCGGACGTAGTCGGCCGTCGTCAGTGCGTTGCCCGACAGCGGCTCCCGCAGCGCGTCCCGTGCGAGGTCGAGTGCCAGCAGCAGCCGTCGTGCCCGGCGAGGGTCGGCAGCCGGCCCGATCAGGACGAGGTGCGAGGCCAGCGGCGGCCGCTGGACGGCGAGCTCGCTGACGAACTGTGCGCCCATCGAGTGGCCGACCAGCACGGCGCTGTGCACACCCAGCAGGTCGAGCGTGGCCCCGAGCAGGGTTGCTGCCACGGCGATCGACATCGCCTCGCCGGGCCTGCGCGTGCCCCCGAAACCCGGCAGGTCGATGCAGTGGGTGGTGCCGCAGGGAGCGAGCTCCCGTTGGAGCCGCGCCAGGTAGCGGTGGGACATCCCCAGCCCGTGCACCAGGACGAACACGGGACGCCCACGGTCGCCCGCTCCCGTGGACCGGACTGCGAGCTGGTACCCGTCGATGGTCACGGTGCGGGCGTGGACGTCGAGCACGTCCGCCGAGGCGGTCCCGGACGGGGCCATGGGAGTCCGATCATGGGGCGGGCGGGGCGCGAGCCGGGTGCGCCGGTTGCTCCGCGCGCACCGACGCTAACCGCCGCGCCATACCGCCGCACGTCGGGGCAGGGGACGCGCAGGATCAGTGCGTCATGCCTTCCATCGCTGAACCGTCGTCCATGACGTGCGTCGGGTCCCACCCGGCCACGGCGGGATCGAGCATCCCGGCGATCATCGCGATGTGCGCGACGACGAGGAACAGACCCACGAGGCTCGCGTGCACCTTCAGACGCCGCTCGTCGTCCCACCCGGCCCCCACCGCGCGAGTCTCGAGCAGGCTCATTCCGAACAGCGGGACGATGCCCAGCAGGTAGAACCCGACGGCGACGACGTCCGCCCACCCGCGCCATCCGCCCGTGGAGGTCAGTGGGACGACCGCGTGCTTGGTCAGGTAGACCAGCACACCGAGGAAGTAGAAGCCGGCGACCAGCCCGGCATACCGGTTGACGGCCGCCACCACCGGGGAGACCGGGCGGCGGAACAGGATCGCCAGCTCGCTGACGGCGATGGTCTCGGCGAGGATCACCGGCACCGCCATGAAGAGCAGCAGGTTCCAAGGCTGGTTGGCGGCGAGCAGGCCCATGTAGTGGGTCGAACCCATGTCCTCGCCCGCGGGCCACGCGGGCAGCAGCAGGGCCACGGCGATGATCGCGACGCAGACGGCCCCGACCGTCGCGACGGTCGCGAGGCGTCCCGCGGGTCCCGGCGACGATCCGGCGGTCCCGATGGTGGCGGTGGGAGCGGTGACGGCCATGACGGTCCTCTCACTGAGCACGCCGGACGATCCGGCTCTCCCCACACCGTCGGGGACTGCTGCCCAGGTTCGGCTCACGGACGATGAAGAACCGATGAAGACGGGTGCCCGTGGCACGGCGACGGCTGCCCCGTGGGACCTAGGGCCCACGCGGCAGCCGCCCCGCCCCGCCGTCGGCGTCGGTCAGCGGTGGTCCCTGCAGTGCGCGTGGATGCAGCGGCGGAGCTCCTCGGGCGAGATGTCGTTGCGTTCGAGGAACGTGGCGCCGACCTTGGTCAGGCAGTCCAGCAGGTCGCACAGGTCGTGGCTCTTCGGGTCGTCGGGGTCGCCGGGTGGCGTGGTGGGGTTGTCGCCGCCACGGATGGCGACGGCGGTCAGCAGCTGCTCCCGGGTGAAGGGGCTGCCCCGAAGCGTCAGTCCGTCCGCGACGACTCGGACCTGGTAGGTCCCCGGCAGGGGTGTGGCCAGGGTGCCGGCGAACAGGCCGCCGGTGGTCTCGGTCAGGGTGAGTGTCGAGGCCCCGGTGGGTCCGGTGACGTGCGCGACCACACGGGCGCGGTGCTCGACGGGCAACCCGTACTCGGTGAGCGCGGCGTGGATCGTCGCAGCACTTCCCGGCTCGATGCTGGGCTGCTCGAGGCTCGCGGCGAGGCGCAGGTTGGACGCGGAGTAGACGTTGACCGAGTAGCGGGCGCCGTGCGCGGCGGCACGCGCGAACGCGTTCCTGCCCTCGTCGTCGTCGCGACTGCGCAGCCGCTTGAGGACCTTCTTCCACGCGCCCTCGTCGATCGTGAGGATCGCGTGCCAGGTGCCCTCGTGGGCGCCAGCCCCGACCGGGACCGGGAGGTTGGTGCGGTAGTAGCGCATGTCGTCACCGGCCCCCGCGGCGACGCCCACCCCGGGTGCCGTCGTGGGGTCGATGAGCGTGCCGTCCGGCGTCTCGAGCACCATGTCGATCACCGGGAGGTCCTCGAGCAGGACGACGGTCGCGTCGATGTCGGCCTCGGTGAGCACGAACGGGATCCGCAACGTGTCGCCGGGCGGCAGGTACCCCGACGGGTCGACCACGATCGCGGTGTCCGTGACGCCCGCGAGGATCTGCAGGAAGTACTTCGTCAGGCGGAAGTACTCGTCCGTGCCCGGCGTGAGGACGCCGGTGAGCAGCAGGTAGCCGCCGGTGTTGTTCGCCAGCTTGCGCAGCGCGGTCGTCGAGACCTGGGCCTCGTTCCCCAGCCCGATGGCGAACGTGCGCTGGTCGATGCTCGACGTCACGCTGTCGATGGTGGCGTCCCGGTTCTCGAGGCCGTCGGTGAAGACGATCAACGCCTTGTGCTGGTAGTCGGTGGCGGGCACCGCGCTCAGGACGTTGCGAGCCATGACGACCCCGTCGCCGACGGAGGTCGCGCCGGCGAGGTTGGTGTGGTGGTCACCGATCGCGGTGAGCGCGATGACGCGGTTCGGGTCGAAGTCGCCACCGGGCCCGATGAGCGTGACGCCGAGGCCGGGGAAGGTCGGGTCGGCGACCGGGTAGGCGTCGGTGTCGAACCGGATCAGGCCGAGTCCGTTGCCGGCGTGGATGAGCTGGCCGAACCGCCCGGCGGCCTGCTTGAGCACCTCGATGCGGGTCGCGCCGGAGGTCCCGGCGGGGTCGTCCATGGACCCGGACTGGTCCAGCGCCATCATGACGGCGACGGTGGGCCGGGGGATCGAGTTGCCTGTGAGGTCGAAGACGAAGTCCTGGCCGGTCTCGACGCACCGGATCGTCGTGGTCCCCGCGGTGGCGCTGGTTCCGGCGGCACCGCCGGTCATGCCGAACCAGATCCTCGCCTCGGTGTAGGGCACGAGGGCGTGCGGCACGGTGACGTGGCCGCCCGGCGTGAGGACGAGGTAGGGGCTGGCCGGGGCGACGATGACCTCGAAGGTGACCGCGTCGCAGGAGTACACGCGGAAGACCGCGGCCCGAGCGGTGGTCTCGCCGGTGGGCACGTCGTTGAAGGTGATGTGGCTGCCCGGGTTGACCACCTCGAGCAGGGAGACCTCGGGCACGGTGTCGTAGCAGGGCGGCGCGACCATCGACGGGTGCTTGTAGGTCTTGACCACCTGCTGGTTGTCCGGCGGCGCCCACGGGCGCAGCTGGAGGGACGGATCGGCCAGGTTGCCCGCCCAGGGTTCCACCGGCCCGTTCAGCCCTGCGTCGGCGCTGTCGCCGCCGTACACCGTGGCGGGGTCGAGTCGCTCCGGGTGCCCTGCCGCCGTCTGCCACATCGAGTACAGCCGGTCGACGTTCGAGTGCAGCAGGAACACGAACGGGTCGTGGAACGAGTAGTGCGCCTGCGTGAGGGTGCCGCCGATGAAGAAGTGCCCGTCGCCGTGGACGGTCTGGATGTTGCTGTTGAAGGTCTCCCAGGTCGCCGACCCGACGACGGTCGCGTCGCTCAGGCTCACCGGGGCCGCAGACAAGGTGTTGCTGCCGCCGTTGACCGCTCGCCAGATGTGCGTGTGGCCACCGCCCTCGGTCGACTCGAACGACCCGAGAGGCGCACCGGCGTCGCCCTGGGCGTTGCCCATGAACGACGTGGTGAACAGGTTGGCACGCCCGTCCGCAGTGCTGCGAGGGTCGACGCTCCAGTCCCAGTAGTGCAGCGACAGGTCGGGGTCGACCTCGCGGATGAGCTGCTCGAACCGGTTGACGATCTCCCGGTGCCACGGGACGAAGCCCGGTCCGCCGTGCACGTTGACTCCGGAGAGGTGGGCGTTCTTGTGGATGTCCTCCTGCTTGTCCCAGAACGTCACACCGTCCGGGTAGATCTTGCTCGTGTCGAGCGTGAGGATCGCGGCGATCAGCCTGTCGCGTTCCGTCTGGGAGACCAGCGCGATGTCCCGCCTGATCCCGTCGCCGATTGCCATGACAGACCTCCCCCTTGACGTCGACGGCCGGTCCGGTCGTCAACGGAGAGGAGCGCGCCGCGCGACACCGAGATACCGCGCGGCCGACCCCTGGACTCGTGCTCGTGAGACTGCGTAGGTGATCGGGAGGGCGGCAAGATCGGAGCATGCGCCTGGTTCTGCTCGCCGACACGCACGTCCCGCGAAGGGCGCGCGACCTCCCGGGTGTCGTCTGGGAGGCCGTGGACGACGCCGACCTCGTGGTGCACGCCGGCGACTGGGTGTCCGACGAGTTCTGCGACCTGCTCTCGCGACGAGCCCGCCGGTTGGTCGGGTGCCACGGCAACAACGACGGCCCCACCCTGCAACGACGGCTCCCGAGCGTCGCGCGTGCCGACCTGGACGGCGTCCGGCTCGGCGTCGTGCACGAGACGGGCTCCGCCACCGGTCGCGAGCGCCGGTGCGATGCCGCGCACCCCAACCTCGACGTGCTGGTCTTCGGGCACAGTCACATCCCGTGGGACTCGATCACCCCGGCAGGGATGCGACTGCTGAACCCCGGATCGCCGACGGACCGCCGACGTCAGCCGTTCGCGACGTTCATGACGGCGGAGATCCGGCAGGGCGCGCTCGTCGACGTGGTGCTGCACAAGGTCCACCCTTGACCCCGGCAGCCCGTAAGTCATAACTTACCGTTCGTGGCCACTTACGGGTCTGCGGCGAGCTGGGACGCGCTGGGCGACTCGACCAGGCGGGCGATCGTCGAACGTCTGGCTGACCGTCCGCGCGCGGTGGGGGAGCTGGCGGCCGAGCTGCCGATCAGTCGGCCCGCGGTCTCCCAGCACCTCAAGGTCCTCAAGGACGCCGGGCTCGTCACCGACCAGGCCGCGGGGTCCAGGCGCGTGTACCGCCTGAGCCCGGAGGGCCTGGGCGCACTGCGCGACCAGCTGGAGACGTACTGGACGCGTGCTCTGTCCGGCTACAGCGCCGTGGTCGAGCAACCCCCGCAGGAGGAGCGATGAACCCAGCACCGATGACCACGGTCCGGCGCGAGGTCACGGTCGATGCCCCGGTCGACCGGGCGTTCATCGTCTTCACCGCGCGGTTCGGGGACTTCAAGCCGGCCGAGCACAACATGCTCCGCGTGCCGATCGCGGAGACGGTGTTCGAGCCCCGGGTGGGCGGCCACATCTACGACCGCGGGGTCGACGGGTCCGAGTGCCGGTGGGCCCGCATCCTGGCCTTCGACCCACCCCACCGCGTCGTGTTCAGCTGGGACATCGGCCCGCAGTGGAAGCTCGAGACCGACCCCGCCCGGACGAGCGAGGTCGAGGTCGTCTTCGTCGCCGAGAGCGCCGACCGGACGCGAGTGCAGCTGGAGCACCGCCATCTCGACCGGCACGGTGCCGGGTGGCCCGCCCTCAGCGACGGCGTCGCGGACGACGAGGGCTGGCCGCTGTACCTGACCAGGTTCGCCCACCTGCTCACGGGAGGACGCTGACATGTCCGCGATCACGGTCGCGGTCGACGTGGAGCGCAGTGCGCCAGAGGTGTTCGGCTACGCCACCGACCCGACGCGCTTCCACGAGTGGCAGCAAGGCGTCGTCAGCGGCGAGATGGAGCAGCCGGGCGTCCCACAGGTGGGCGCGAGATGCCGGACGGCCCGGCGCATCGGTGGTGCGACCCGCGCCAGCACGTCGGTGGTCACGCACGTCCACCCTGGCGAGCACTGGGGAGTCCGCGGGATCGACGGTCCCATCAGGGCCGTCGTCGACGTGACCGTCGAACCACTGGCGCCGGAACTGACCCGCGTGACGATCTCCGTCGACTTCGAGGGGCACGGCCTCGGGCGCCTGCTCGTGCCGCTCGTCGTCCGCCGGCAGGCGGCGGCCGAGATGCCGGAGAACCTCCAGCTGCTGAAGCGGCGCCTGGAGCTGCCCGACGCTCCTCGGTAGCTCGTCGTCGCCGGGGACGACCGTGCACGCGGCGACGGCGCGGCGTGCCTCAGATCGGTACGTCGAACCACACCGTCTTGCCGTCCGCACCGCGCAGGTCGCAGCCCCACCGCGTGGCGTAGGCATCGACGAGCCGCATGCCGTGGCCGCCCACCGCAGCCGGGTCCACGGCGCGGAGCTGGGGTGGGCTGGGGCTCTCGTCGTCGACCTCGACGCGGATCTGACCGTCGACGTCGCGCACGCGGATCGTGACCTCGCCGAGGGCAGGTCCGTGCATGACCGCGTTGGTGATCAGCTCACTGCTCAGCAGCTTGAGCAGCGGCGCACGGACGGCATCCAGACCGCCGAGCCGAGCCTCGGTGGCGATCCAGTCCCTGCCCGTCGAGATGGACGAACGCCGTGCAGCCAGATGGAGAGCCATGGTGCTCCGGGTTGCGTGTCATTGCGGCGCACGAGGCGAAGATCGCGACGCGCATCCCCACGCACTGTCCATCATCGCCCCTGCGGCCCCGGACCGCGCGGCCGGGAGGAGGGTCCGCCTCCTCAGCCCGCGACGCAGTTCGCGGCCCGACCGGCTGGGCTCGAGCTCACGCGGGAGGGGTCTTGTGCGCGCGCGACGGGCACGTCGAGGCTCAGCCGCAGCGAGGCGTCGTCGAGCTCGACGTCGTGGAGGGTGACCCCCCGTGGGAGCAGGGTCCCCAGCTCGACACCGTCCGCGAGCAGCTCGCCGACCGGGAGGCTCGAGCGGATCCCGTCGACCGCAGCCGGCGGGAGGGTCAGCCCCGCGACGCTGACGTCGTCGGCAATGAGTCTGAGCGTGCCCGAGTCGATCACCGGGCTGAGGGTCACCGTCACGGGCATCTCCGCGCCCCGCACCGTGACGACTCTCCGGGCGACGATCTCGCCGCCCTCGATCGACAGCTCGGTGTCGCTCGCAGCCGGCAGACACCGCGTCAGCACGTCGAGGTTCGAGCTGCTGATCGTGACGTCCAGCGGCACCCGGCCGGCAGCGAGGGAGGGCAGCACCGGGCGGTGAGCGAGGCTGATCTGTATCCCGTCGGGAAGTCCGAGGAGCTGCGCGGCGCGCTCGACCCGATCGTTCAGCACGACCCGGACGGTGATCTCGCCACCGACCACCAGGATCGCAGCGGCTGCCGCGATCGAGACTCCCGCGATCCTCGCGCGACGGCCCGCCCAGACCACTCTCACTGCTCTCGTGGGGCCGCTGGCAGCCGGTCTGCGAGGAAGAAGCTGTCGAGGATGTCGACGAACTCGTGGGGGCGCTCCAGGTGCACGACGTGCCCGGAGTCGACCTTCAGGTAGGTGCCGTCGGAGAGGTGGGACATTGCCATCTGGGCGTCGTCCTCGCTCATCGCGCCGTTGAGCAGGCCGTCGTCGGTCCAGGAGTAGTCGGCGTGGAGGAGCAGCGTCGGGCACGAGATCTTCTCGAGGGTCACGGCATGGTCGAACTCGTCGTTCCAGGTGCCGTCGTAGAACGCGGCCCCGAACCGTGGGTCGTAGCTCTCGAGCCCTCGCATCAGCAGTCGCACGGTGTCGTTCCTGACGAAGCTGAGCTCGACGGGCTCGCCCGGGTTCGCCTCGCGGTACGAGGTGGTGAAGTACGTGAGGACGCGGGCTGAGCCGGGGAAGACGTAGGTGTCGAAGAACGTGGTGTTGTAGTCGAGCCAGTACAGGAGGAAGTCGTCGACGTCGCCGCTCTTCTCGGCGTCGTAGCTGCTCTTGAAGGCCTTGCTCGCGACGGTCTGCATGATCCGCGGGTACTCGGCGGCGAAGATCGGTGGGTCTTCGAGAACGACGGCTCTGACGAGGTTGGGCCGGTTCGCGGCCAACCACATCGTCAGCAGGCCGCCGGAGGAGTTGCCGCTGACGTACGCGGGCTGCCCGACCACCTCGTCGAGGAAGGCGCCGAGGTCGGTTCCGATCTGGTCGGCCGTCATCGGGTAGTCGTCCGGGTAGGTCGTCCGGCCATGGCCCTGGTAGTCGATGACGAACACGTGGTAGCTGCCTGCCAGGTCGGGAAGCACGCGGCTGTAGTCGAACCAGTCCATGAGCTGGGCGTGCAGCAGTACCAGGGGGGTGCCGTTGTCCGGCCCCTCGACGTAGCTGAAGTCGACGTCGTTGACCTGCGCGTTCCTCTCGACGTAGCCCGCGTCGGCGACCTTCTGGATCCAGGGGTCGACGTAGCTGTCCACCGAACGCTTGAAGACGACGAGTGCCACGCCCGCGGTGACCGCGAGCACGGTGACCACAGATCCGATCCTCGTCCAGATCCTCGTCCGCCTCGAGCGTGGTGGGCGCGCGTCGGTGGTGCTGGGCATGTGGCTCCTCGCTCACGGCTATTCTTCATGAAGAATACCAGGGTGATCAGTGTGTCGATCGCGACCGGACCATGATGGGAGCCGCACGCGTGGCGCCGACGCGACGTGCAGATCAGAAGGGGCCAACAGATGCCGTCGACGCCGCACCCGAAGGGCACCGGAGGGCGCGGGCTCCGCGCCGAGGTCGCCGCCGACGCGATCTCGCAGCTCGCCCGGCAGTCCGGCCCCGGAGCGCGGCTCGGGAGCCGGGCTGAGCTCCGGGAGGAGTGCGGCGTCTCCATCGGGACCCTCCACGAGGCGCTTCGCCTGCTCCAGTCGACCGGAGAGATCGTCGTGCGCACCGGACCCGGGGGAGGAGTCTTCGCCGGAGACCGCTCGGCGCTCTCCGACCTCCTGCGACGGACCCGCGGCCAGACGTCGTTCGCGTCTGACCTGCCCCAGGTGGTGCGCCTGTTGCGGGCCTTGAGCCCGCTCATCCTCGAGGACGCGATCGGCTCCCTCACGACCGAGGGCGCGGACCTGCTGCGCCAGCGGCTCGACGACCTCATCTCGGCCCGAGACGGCGGCCTCCGCGACGTCGTGCGCGCCAGTCTCGACCTGTTCGCGACGCTCGTCTCGATCCCTGACTTCGGGCTCCTGCGTGTGGTCGCCGGAGCGTTGCTCGGAGCCCAGATCGGCGTGCTGCCCACGATCACGAGTGCCATCGACCCGGACTGGAGCGAGGTGGTCGACCGACACATCGACGCCGCGTCCGACCTGACCTCGGCGATCCTCGGCGAAGATCTCACCGCTGCGGTCGCGGCCCGCGACCGACCTGAGTTCATGGGTCTGTTCGCGGCGCTCGCCGAGCGCGAGCACACCTGAGCGGACCACCCCACGCCGACGACGTCGGGCCGCGCCCCGATCGGAGCGCGGCCCTGGACGCCACCCGCGGGTCAGCGGACCTCGTACTCCCGCTCGTCGACGGCGCGTACTCCCGGTCGGGGAAGCAGTCCAGCCACGTGCGTCCCGGGAACGGGAGCTCGCCGGAGAACCAGCCGCCGTCGAGGTCGAACCCGTCGCGACGACCTGACCGTTGGTGACGCCCTGCCCGTCGTCGTCGCTCACGACGAGCCCAGCGACCTTCTCCTGCCTGGGCTCGACCGTCTCGAAGTGGGTTCGCGAGGCGCTCGGGATGGCAGCCGTGGCTCCATGCCGGTGCCCGGTGCGTGATCGCCGCCGGGTCGAGCGTCAACGACGTCGCGACGGCGCTCCTGACGCGCCTGCACCCGGAGCTGGCCGCCGGTGGGACCCCTGCGGAGGCCCTGCACGCTGCCGCTGGAGTCGGACCGCGGACGTCGTTCGCGGTGCACGGAGCCGGTTGGGGAGGAGCCCGCGCGGGACCTAGGTCCCTTCCTCGGGCAGACGCAGGAATCGACACTTGTCGATATCGACGCCCGTCGATGTGATCTCGGGAGGTCCTGGCGGATGAGCACCATCGCAGTCTTCGAACCGGCACTGTGCTGCAGCACCGGCGTGTGCGGGCCCGACGTCCCGCAGGAGCTGGTGACGTTCTCGGCCGACCTCGACTGGCTGCGGGACCAGGGTGTCGCGGTCTCGCGCTTCAACCTGGCCAGTGAGCCGGGGGAGTTCGCCGGCACCCCTGCCGTGCTGACGTTCCTCCAGGTCTCCGGGTCGGAGGGCCTTCCGCTGGTCCTGATCGACGGGACCATCGCCATGGCGGGCCGCTACCCCAGCCGCGCCGAGCTGGCGCGCTGGGCGACCGCGAGCGCGACCGCACCCGCCCCCTCCCTCCTGCCCATGGCTGGCTCCGCGGGTGGGTGCTGCGGCGGAGGGTCCTGTTGACCGGTGAGCGGGCTCTGCCGGGATTCCTCGTCGATGCCCCCCACTTCCTCTTCCTGACCGGCAAGGGCGGGGTGGGCAAGACCTCCATCGCCTGCGCTGCCGCGGTGGCGCTCGCGGGTGCGGGCAGGTCCGTCCTGCTCGTCAGCACCGATCCCGCCTCCAACGTCGGGCAGGTGTTCGGGCTGACCATCGGGAACACGAGGACGCCGGTCCCTGCCGTCACCGGACTCTCCGCGCTGGAGATCAACCCGGAACAGGCGACGAGCGCGTACCGCGAGCGGATCGTGGGTCCCGTCCGTGGCATCCTGCCTGCCGCCGAGGTCGCGCTCATCGAGGAGCAGCTGGCCGGGGCGTGCACCACCGAGATCGCCTCGTTCAACGAGTTCACGGCCCTGCTCACCGAGGACGCGGCCGGCGAGCTCGATCACGTTGTCTTCGACACCGCGCCGACCGGGCACACCATCCGGCTCCTGCAGCTGCCGGCGTCCTGGACCGACTTCCTCGACGAGGGCAAGGGCGACGCCTCCTGCCTCGGACCGCTGGCCGGCCTCGACCGGCAACGAGCCGTCTACGCCGCGGCCGTCGCCGCCCTCGCCGACTCGCGCCGCACCCGCCTCGTCCTGGTGACCCGGGCTCACCAGGCGGCGGTCGCGGAGGTCCAGCGCACCCACGACGAGCTCGCCGCCCTCGGGCTGCGCCACCAGCACCTGGTGGTCAACGCGGTGATGCCTCTCCCGGTCTCCGGCGACGTGCTGGCCACCGCCGTCCACGAGCGCGAGCAAGCCGTCCTCGCGGCTCTGCCCCCCGACCTCGCCGCACTGCCCCGCGACGTGCTGTCCCTCAAGGGTGGGGACCTGGTGGGCCTCGACGCGCTCGCGCGACTCTTCGAGCCGGACGACCCCTGCGACGGCCACGTCCCGGCCGCCCGCCGGCAGCTCGCGGCGGGAGCCGACTCGTTGGCGGCCCTGGTCGACGAGCTCGCCACCCAGGAGCACGGCTTGATCATGACGATGGGCAAGGGTGGCGTCGGCAAGACCACCGTCGCCGCGGCGATCGCGGTCGCCCTGGCCGAACGCGGGCTGGACGTCCACCTGACCACCACCGACCCCGCGGCCCACCTCGGGCAGACCCTCGCGGGTTCGGTACCGAACCTCGAGGTCTCACGGATCGACCCGGCGGTCGAGACCGAGCGATACTGCCAGTCGGTCCTGGCCCGCCGGGGCGCCTCCCTGGATGCCGCGGGCCGCGCCGGCCTCGAGGAGGACCTGCGGTCTCCGTGCACCGAGGAGATCGCCGTGTTCCAGGCCTTCTCCAAGGTGGTCAACGAGGGCAGGCGTCGATTCGTCGTCGTCGACACGGCACCCACCGGGCACACGCTGCTGCTCCTCGACGCCACCGGGTCCTACCACCGGGACGTCGTTCGGCAGATGGGCCCGAGCGCCGCGACGTTCACCACCCCGATGATGCGGCTGCAGGATCCGAGCTACACGAAGATCCTCATCGTCACCCTGCCCGAGGCCACGCCGGTCCTCGAGGCCGAGCAGCTGGCCGGGGACCTCCGCCGTGCGGGCATCCACCCCTGGGCCTGGGTGCTCAACAACTCGGTTGCGGCAGCGCAGACCACCGATCCGCTCCTCCTTCGTCGCGCCGCCGCCGAGATGGACCAGGTCGCCCGCGTGTACGCCGACGGGGCTGGACGGTGCGCCATCGTGCCGCTCCTGGCGTCCGAGCCGGTCGGAGTGGACGCACTGCGTGCTCTTGGAGGGAGTGGCGTGACTGCGAGAGTGCCGGCCTGACGGACACCGTGGCGCTCCCGACCTGACCGCGACGGCGTCCAGAACAGCGACCCGTCGAGCGATACCGGGGCGGGTATACCCATATACCCCCCCGGGTACAGGTCTTTCGACCCGTCGGCCGGCCCTGCGCGCGTTCTAGCGTGACGCGTTGCCTCCTCACGGATCGGACGTCCGCATGAAGATCGTCGTCGTCGGCGGAGTTGCCGCCGGAATGTCCGCTGCGGCGCGTGCGCGGCGCCTGGATGAGTTCGCCGAGATCGTGGTGCTCGAACGCGGTCACCACGTGTCGTTCGCGAACTGCGGGCTGCCGTATCACATCGGCGAGGTGATCGCCGATCGCAGCAGGCTCCTGGTCCAGACCCCGAAGAGCCTGCGTGACCAGCTCGACATCGACGTGCGGGTGGGTGTCGAGGCCGTCGGCATCGATCGTTCGGCCAGGACCGTGCGCGCCCGCGACGTCGACTCGGGCGCGGAGTACGACGAGCCGTACGACAAGCTGATCCTGACCCCCGGCGCCGAACCGGTGAGGCCAGTTCTGCCGGGGATCGATCTGCCGGCGATCCACGTGCTGCGGCGGATCGGCGACATGGACGTCATCAAGGCGGCCGTCGACGGCGCGGGCGCCACGGCGGGTGTGCGGCACGCGGTCGTGATCGGGGCGGGCTACATCGGTCTGGAGATGGCCGAGAACCTGCACGAGCGCGGTGTGGCTGTCGAGGTCGTCGAGATGGCCGACCAGATCATGCCCGCGCTCGACCGCGAGCTGACCACGACCGTGGAGAACTACCTGCGGGCGCACGACGTCGCCCTGCACCTCGGGACCGCAGCTGCGGCCTTCACCGAGCGGCCCGACGGCCGCGTGCGGGTCGAGCTGAAGAACACCACGGTCATCGACACCGACCTGGTCATCATGGCCGCGGGGGTGCGCCCGAGCACCGCCCTGGCGGTCGCGGCGGGCCTGGAGATCGGCCCGCGCGGCGGCATCACGGTGGACCGGCACATGCGCACGTCCGACCCGGACATCTACGCCGCCGGGGACGCGGTCGAGGTCGAGCACACCGTGCTGCCCGGGACCTGGCTGATCCCGTTGGCGGGGCCGGCCAACCGCCAGGGACGCGTCGCGGCGGAGAACGTCTGCGGTCGGGACACGGTCTACGAGTCCACCCAGGGCACCTCGATCGTCAAGGTCTTCGACATGGTCGCCGGCGGCACGGGCGCCTCGGAGAAGCAGCTGGTTGCGGCCGGGATCGCGTTCGACGCGGTGCAGACCCACCCGCACGGGCACGCGGGCTACTACCCAGGCACGGCGATGATGCACGTCAAGGTCTTGTTCGCCCCGGGCACCGGACGGATCCTGGGCGCCCAGATCGCCGGGTTCGATGGCGTCGACAAGCGCCTGGACGTCCTGGCGACCGCCCTGCGCGCAGGGATGGCGGTGTACGACCTGGAGACCCTCGAGCTGTCCTACGCCCCGCCGTTCGGCTCGGCCAAGGACCCGGTCAACATGATCGGGTTCGTCGCCTCGAACACGCTGCGCGGCGACCTGACGCTGTGGCACGCGGGCGACTACCCGCAGGCGACCGACGGTGCACGGATCATCGACGTCCGCGGCCCGGAGGAGTTCGCGCTGTGGCACCTGCCCGGGGCGGACAACGTCCCGCTGGAGACGCTGCGCGTGGCGCAGGCGGACTGGGACCGCGGCACCCCGATCCGGCTGTACTGCGCGGTCGGGTTCCGCAGCTACCTGGCCTACCGGGCGCTGGTCCAGCGGGGGTTCACCGACGTGTCGACCCTCTCTGGGGGACTGACCACCTTCCGGGCGTACCACGGCGTCGCTCCCAGCGACCTCGACGCCCCGACGCCGGTCATCTCCTACGCGTCCGCTAGCCCCGTGCCCTCCTCGGCACCGGCAACATCGACGGGCGTGCTGGTGGACCTGGACTGCACCGGGCTGGCGTGCCCCGGTCCGATCATGAAGCTGCAGGACGCGGTCCTCGCACTGGCCCCCGGGGACGAGATCGTCGCGCACGTCTCCGACGCCGGCTTCCGGCTCGACGCCCCCGCGTGGGCGGCCCGCAACGGCCACGAGATCCTCTCCCTGGTTCCCGAGGGGCCCGGGTATGCGGCCCGGATCCGCAAGGGCGCCCCCGCGGTGGCCACCGGCGCCGCCGTGAGTGGCGCCGCCTCGCGGATGAAGGACAAGAAGTCCTTCGTCGTGTTCTCCGGCGAGCTGGACAAGGTGCTGGCAGCGTTCATCCTGGCCAACGGCGCCGTCGCGATGGGCGACGAGGTCTCCATGTTCTTCACGTTCTGGGGGCTCAACGCCCTGCGGCGCGAGAACCCCCCGGCCCGCACCCGCTCGCGGATGGACCGCATGTTCGGCGCCATGATGCCGTCGGGCGCGGAGAGCCTGAAGCTGTCCACGCTGAACATGCTGGGCGGCGGCACGATGCTGATGAAGAAGGTGATGAAGGACCACCAGGTCCCGAGCCTGACCGAGCTCATCGCCTCCGCACAGACTGCGGGAGTCCGGCTGGTCGGCTGCACGATGACCATGGACCTGCTCGGGATCGCGCCCGAGGACCTCATCGCCGGGGTCGAGCTCGGCGGCGTGGCGACCTTCCTCGGCGAGGCCAGCGAGTCGAACGGCGCCTTCTTCATCTGACGCACGACGGGGCCGCACCGGGAGGTGCGGCCCCGTCGCGGCGGGTCAGGCGAGGGACAGGAAGAGCTTCTCGAGCTTCTGCACGTCGAGCGTGCCGGTCTCGCCGCCCGGCTCTGTCGGGGTCAGGCACTGCCGCATGCCCGAGGCGATGATCGCGAACCCGGCACGATCGAGAGCGCGGGAGACGGCCGAGAGCTGCATGACGATGTCCTCGCAGTCGCGGCCCTCGTCGAGCATGCGCACCACGCCGGCCAGCTGTCCCTGGGCGCGCTTGAGCCGGTTGGACACCTTGGACATCTCGTCCTTGTCCAGCTCCATGGCGGGACCTCCTTCGTCGCGGGCGAGCCAGGATACCCCGGGAGGTACCGAGCGGATGGTGGTAGACGTCATGGCCTGGAGACGGCGGCGAGGGCTGCCAGGAGGCGTGTGCGGGCGTCTCGTGCGACCCGCTGGAGGGCGTCGTTGCCGCTGAGGTGGACGAGCACGTCGGGGTCGACGGCCTCGACGACCGTGCGACCGTTGTCGCCAGCACGGACGACGACGTTGCAGGGCAGGAGCAGGCCGATCTGCGGCTCGGTTCCCAGAGCCTCGTTCGCGAGCACAGGGTTGCACGCGCCAAGGATCACCTGGGGCGCGATGTCGACGTTCAGCTTGGCCTTGAGGGTGCCGGCCAGGTCGATCTCGGTGAGCACACCGAAGCCCTGCGCCGCGAGTGCCTCGCGGACAGCCGTGAGCGCGTCAGCGAACGGAAGCTCGGTGGTCGTGCTGAGGGCGTAGCTCACGGCTGGGTCACCGATCCGTCCCGGTGCTCGGCGATCTCTCGACGGACGGCGTCCATGTCGAGGGCCTTGATCGCGTCGATGATCTCTTCGAGCGCCGCGGCGGGCAGGGCGCCGGGCTCGGAGTAGAGCAGGATGCCGTCGCGGAACGCCATGAGGGTCGGGATCGACGTGATCCCGGCCTGGCCGGCGAGCTCGCGCTCTGCCTCGGTGTCCACCTTCGCGAAGACCACGTCGGGATGCTGCGCCGACGCGTTCTCGAAGATGGGTGCGAACATCCGGCACGGGCCGCACCAGGCGGCCCAGAAGTCGACCAGGACGATGTCGTTCTCGTGGATCGTGTCCGCGAACGCGGCGCCGGTCAGGGTGAGGGTGGACAACGGCACTCCTTCAGGAGTCGTGGGTGGTCAGCGGCAGGTGCACTGCTGGGCGCGGGGGACGTCGGCCATGACGGCGTCGACGTGCATGCCGCAGCCGGACCAGGTGACCTTGCCGCAGGCGGAGCAGCGGGCGGGTGAGCACATCGGAGTTCTCCTTCTTCGGGGGTGGGTCAGCGGCGGACGGCGCCGCCGGCGGACTGCCAGGCGCCGATGCCGCCGGACAGGCTCGTGGCGTCGAAGCCGAGCTTGCGCAGGTGCTTGGCGGCGCTTCGCGAGCGCATGCCTGAGGCGCACATCACCACGACGGGCGTGTCCTGCTTCAGACGTCGGGGGGCCTTGTCGATCTCGCCGAGGGGCACGTGCACGGCCTGGGGCGCGTGGCCGGTGTTCCACTCGGACCGCTCGCGCACGTCGAGCAGTGCGGCTCCGTCGCGGACGAGCTCGAGCGCCCGCGCGGCGCCGATGGTGGGCCGAAGGGTGTCGTCGTCGGTCTCGGTGCGGCCGAGCAATCGGCGCAGGCTGCTGCTGAGAGACATGGGGCTTCTCCTTCTGAGGGTCAGGGGACGAGGTCGGGGCGGAGGGCGGTGAGGGTGAGCCAGCCGCCGGAGAGGTTGCGGGCGTCGAGTTCCGCGGCGAGCAGGACGCGGGTGGCGATGTGGGAGCGGACGCCCGAGGCGCAGTGCACGCTGACGGGTCGGCCGGCCGCGGCGGCGTGCACCTCGTCGAGGCGGCCGCGCAGCTCGGTGTGCGGGATGTGCAGCGCGCCCTTGAGGTGTCCGCGGTCGAACTCGCCCTGCGAGCGGACGTCCAGCACGAGGGTGTCGGCCAGTACGTCGTCGAGCTCGCCCGGGTGCCACTGCGGCGTGGTGCCGTCGAGGACGTTCTGGGCGACGAACCCGAGCATGTTCACGGGGTCCTTCGCCGAGCCGTAGGGCGGGGCGTAGGCGAGCTCGAGCTCGGCGAGGTCGTCCGCGGTCATCTCGGCGCGCAGCGCGGTGGCCAGCACGTCGATGCGCTTGTCGACGCCGTCGCGCCCGACGGCCTGGGCGCCGAGCAGCCGACCGTCGGGGGCGAAGGACGCTACGAGGTGGATCTGTGCGGCGCCGGGGAAGTAGCCGGCGTGGTGTCCGGGGTGGATGCGGACCACCTCGTGCGCGATGCCGGCCTGGGCCAGCGTCTGCTGGTTTGCGCCGGTCACCGCTGCGGTGAGCCCGAACACGCGGACGATCGCGGTGCCCAGGACGGCTGCCTGCGGGGTCGTGCGTCGACCGAGCATCGAGTCGGCGGCTCGCCGGCCCTGGCGGTTGGCGGGGCCGGCGAGTGGCACGGGGCCGACCGTCCCGGTGACGGCGTGGATGACCTCGACCGCATCGCCGACGGCCCAGATGTGCGGGTCGGAGGTCCGCTGGTCCTCGTCGACGCGGATGGCACCGTGGCGCCCCAGCGCGAGCCCGGCGTCGCGTGCCAGGTCGCTCGCGGGACGCACGCCGACGTTGACCAGCACCAGGTCGGCGCTGAGCGCTGTCCCGTCGGACAGCACGACGCTCAGCGCGGTGTCGGAAGCGGGGTTGAGGGCTTGTGCCGAGACGCCGAGGAAGAGACCGACGTCGTGCGCCTTCAGCTCGTCGGCCAGCAGCGGTGCCAGCTCGGCGTCCAGGGGTGGCAGGACGTGGTCGGCCAGCTCGACCACGTCGACCTCGAGGCCGCGGGCGACCAGGGCCTCGACCGCCTCCAGGCCGATGAAGCCGGCGCCGACGACGACGGCACGCGCCCGGTCGTCGTCGCTGCGTCCGTCGACCAGCCGCGTGACGTGCTCGTCGAGGGCGTCGAGGTCGGGGATGGTCCGCAGGGAGTGCACGGCCGGGTGGTCCAGGCCGTCGATCGGCGGACGCACCGCGACGGCACCGGGGGAGAGCAGGAGCGCGTCGTACGCCAGCTGGTACGAGCTCTCCGAGGTGGTCACCGAGACGGTGCGGGCGGCGCGGTCGATCGCCGTGACCCGGTTTCCGGTGCGCACGTCGAGCGCGAGCGCCGCGCCCAGCGAGGCGGGCGTGTGCAGCAGCAGGTCGTCGCGCCGCTCGATGTCCCCGGACAGGTGGTAGGGCAGCCCGCAGTTGGCGAACGAGACGTAGTCCGACTGCTCGAGCACCACGATCTCGGCGCGCTCGTCCAGGCGCCGTGCGCGAGCGGCCGCGCTCATGCCGCCGGCCACACCGCCGACGATGACGATCCTGCGAGGTTCTCTGTCGTTCATGCCGAGGACTATACCCCGGGGGGTATCGAGACGCGAACGCCGAACTAGATGAACAGCATCTGCTTGCGCGGGCCGTCGCGGACGAACGCGTGCCGCGACCGCACCAGGTCCTCGGTCAGGCCGCCGAACGGCACGAACAGGAACCCCGGCTGGTACGGGTGGGCGTCATCACGATCGACCACCGTGATCGCCCACGTGTCGTCGGGCCGACGTCGCAGCTTGTTGGCCACCATCGTCCCGGCCGTCCCGGCCGTCCCGGCGCCGAGCACCACCACGTGCGTGGTCATGACGGTCGGCCCGTCCAGGTGCGCGACATCGCGCGCCTCCCTTCGCACTCGGGGGGCGGCTCCACGGGGGCTCGCCCGCTCCGCCAGCCTTCGCCGGGTGCGGGCGGGCGCAGTAGAGCAGAAGGTCCCCAAGGTCACCCCGACCTTGTCGGCGCATCTCGCTCGTGACCCGACCGGATGGGCGGCGACGTTGTCCCCCCGGGACTTTCGGCCCTGCTCGTATCAGGACAAAGACGGGTATTGCTGGCAGGACTGAACAGCGTGTCGAGTGCGTCCATCGGCGGGCGAGCTGTGCGCCCGTTCGATCACTTCGCCCACGAGGTCGTGGGAAGAACGGTCCCGGGTCGGGTCGGCCTGGGGAGTCCGCCGGGTGGAAGGAACCTCATGTCATCGCAACTGGTCGCGCAAGCTGGGTCACAGAGTCGGCATCGACGCCGTGGCGTTCGCCGTGCGGGGCTCGCCTCGATCTCGATCTCTGTCGTCGTCGCCGCCATGATCCTTCCGGCAGGCCAGAGCGGTGCGGTCGGTGCCGCACCAGCCGTGCCCGCCGCACTGCCGTCCGGCCCCACGGACTCCTCCGTGGTGCCCCACTACTTCGGGCCGTCGCCGAACTGGGCCAACAGCCCGTTCACGCTCCCCACCGCGAGCGTGGCGATCACCGGAGACGGTGCGGGCGCCGAGGGGGCGGCCACGGTCGACCCCGTCTCTGGCGGGATCGCCAGCGTCGAGGTGACCGCGCCGGGCAGCGGATACACGACTGCGCCCCAGGTCACCATCACCGGCGGCGACGGGACCGCGGCTGCGGTCGCGACCATCGCGAGCACGGGAGTGGTGACCCGCTACGTCGTGGACGACCCCGGTGCCGGCTACACGGCCTTAGCGGTCACGGTCGACGGCGGCGGCGGCACGGGTGCCACTGCGACGGCTGCGGGCGGCGTCGATGCCGTGATCATCGCGGACGGCGGTGCGGGGTACACGATGCCCACCGTCGAGTTCGACCTGCCCAGCCTCCCCGAGGGCACCCAGGCGAAGGGCCACGTGCCGATGATCGCCAACGGTGACGCGGTCGACGGCATGGACGCCACCGGTGTCATCACGGCTGTCGTCGTCGACGAGCCGGGCTCCGGCTACACCAGCGCGCCGGGGGTCGCGATCCACAACGGCACGATCTTCGACCCGATCGCCGGTGCGACGTCCGCCCAGGTCAGCGCGACGCTCGCGCTCTCCCAGGTGATGTCGCTCGAGCTCGGCGCGGACTACACGAGCGCGCCGACGGTCACGGTGAGCGATCCGGACGGCACCGGCTCCGGTGCGGCCGTGACCGCACGGACGTCCATCGGCGCCGTCACCGGCATCGAGGTCACCCAGCCGGGCAGCGGCTACCTCACGGTCGGCATGCGCAAGTTCCAGGACGCGCTGCCGCTGCCGTGCGACCCGGCGGGTGCCGGCTGCC
The DNA here is from genome assembly GCF_013359775.1 of Cellulomonas humilata. Lineage (GTDB taxonomy): Bacteria > Actinomycetota > Actinomycetes > Actinomycetales > Cellulomonadaceae > Cellulomonas > Cellulomonas humilata. Next base: position 25,367 of record NZ_JABMCI010000063.1, read on the forward strand.
CGACCGACCCGTCCGCCAAGTTCCTGCCGGTCGCGGTCCCCGAGGCCAAGACCTACGGCACCCAGGCGGCCGACGAGTACGTCATCGGCCTGGTCCAGTACCGGTCGACGTTCAGCTCCGACCTGCCGGCCTCCCTCGTGCGCGGTTACGTGCAGCTCGAGACGGCCGCCAACGCAGCCGTCAGCCAGCACTTCCCGCTGGTCAACGAGCTGCTGGACGGCACCTCGACGCCGGCAACCGACGCCAACGGCCAGCAGTACTTCGCCGTGACGAGCCCGCAGTACCTCGGCCCGATCATCGCCGCCACCAAGGACCGCCCGGTGCGGATCGTCTTCCGCAACCTGCTCCCCACGGGCTCGGCCGGTGACCTCTTCCTGCCGACCGACAGCAGCCTGATGGGCTCGGGGATGGGCCCGATGACGATGGCCGACCCGGTCGACCAGGGCACGGTGCTCGACGCGGTGCGCAACCCGGAGTGCTCGCAGTACCCCAAGCCCGACAGCTGCTTCGCGGACAACCGCGCCACCCTGCACCTGCACGGTGGCATCACGCCGTGGATCAGTGACGGGACGCCGCACCAGTGGATCACGCCGGCCGGCGAGTCGACCGCGTGGCCGCAGGGCGTGAGCGTGAGCGAGGTGCCCGACATGGCGACGTCCGGCTGCACGGCGGGCGACGACGGGTGCCAGACCTTCTACTACACGAACCAGCAGAGTGCGCGGCTGATGTTCTACCACGACCACTCCTGGGGCATCACCCGACTGAACGTCTACGCGGGCGAGGCCGCCGGGTACATGATCAGCGACCCCACCGAGCGTGCGCTGGTCGACTCCGGGACGATCCCCGGTGCCGGCGACACGATCCCGCTCATCGTCCAGGACAAGACGTTCGTGCCCGGAGCCGAGCAGCTCGCGGCGCAGGACCCCACGTGGGACACCGACCGGTGGGGCACGAAGGGGAGCTTCTGGTACCACCACGTCTACATGCCGGCGCAGAACCCCGGTGACCCGTCTGGCATGAGCGCGTACGGGCGCTGGATGTACGGACCATGGTTCTGGCCACCGGCCGCCGACACGAAGTACGGGCCGATCGCGAACCCGTACTACAACCCGGCCTGCAACCTGGACGTGCCGTCGACGTGGCAGTACGACACGGACCCGTTCTGCGAGCCCGAGCTGATCCCTGGCACGCCGAACATCTCGGTGGGCATGGAGCAGTTCAACGACACCCCGCTCGTGAACGGGGTGGCCTACCCGACGGTCACGCTGGAGCCGAAGACCTACCGGATGCGCGTCCTCAACGCGGCGAACGACCGGTTCTTCAACTTCCAGTGGTACCTCGCCGACGCGACGCAGGGTGACGGGACCACCGAGGTGGCGCTCGACGCCGACCTGCTCGCGCGGGCGCAGACCGACCCGACGGTCTTCCCGACACCCGTCGGCGCGCACAACAGCGCCGCGGGGCCGGACTGGGTGCAGATCGCGAGCGAGGGCGGCTTCCTGCCGGCCCCGACCGTGATCGACGGGCAGCAGCCGACGACGTGGATCACCGACCCGACGCGCTTCGACGTCGGGAACGTGGACAAGCACTCGCTGCTCCTGGCACCGGCCGAGCGCGCGGACGTGATCGTGGACTTCTCGAAGTTCGCGGGGAGCACGCTCATCCTGTACAACGACGCCCCCGCCGCGTTCCCGGCTCGTGTGCCGTCGTACGACTACTACACCGGCGCACCCGACCTCAGCCCGGTCGGCGCCCCGGCGATCCTGCCCGGGTACGGCCCGAACACGCGGACCGTCATGCAGGTGAAGATCGCGGCCACCACACCGGCGGCACCCTTCAACCTGACGCGGCTTCAGGCGGCGTTCAAGCACAACGCCCAGGGCACGGGTGTGTTCGAGTCCGGACAGCACCCGGTGATCGTCGGCCAGGCCGCGTACAACAGCGCCTACGGCTCGTCGTTCGCGGCGAGCAGCAACTGCAACGCCAAGGGCTCGCCGCTGCAGAGGTGCGACGGTCTCGTCCGCATCAACGACACCACGACCTTCGGGTTCAACACGTTGCGTGGACAGACGACGAAGTCGTCGGTCACGCTGCAACCCAAGGCCATCCACGACGAGATGAACGCGACCACGTTCGACGAGTTCGGCCGCATGCAGGCCAACCTCGGCGTCGAGGCGCAGCCGCCGACACCGGGGGCGCAGAACGTCACCCTGTATCCCTACGTCAACCCGGCGACCGAGATCATCGACGGCACCGCGCTCCCGAGCGCGGACGTCAAGGTGACACCCGTGTCGTCGACGTCCGACGGGATGCAGATCTGGCGGTTCACGCACAACGGCGTCGACACCCACCCGATCCACTTCCACCTGTACGACGTGCAGGTGCTCAACCGGGTGACGTGGGACAACATCATCATCCCGCCCGACCCGAACGAGCTGGGCTGGAAGGACACCGTCCGGATCGCCCCGCTCGAGGACACGATCGTCGCGCTGCGGCCGATCATCCCGAAGGTCCCGTTCGAGGTGCCGAACTCGGTGCGGGCACTCAGCCCGATGATGCCGATCGGCTCGACCGCGATGTTCAACAACGTCGACGTCCAGGGCAACCCCACGACGCCGATCTCGAACACGCTGGTGAACTTCGGGTGGGAGTACGTCTACCACTGCCACATCCTCAGCCACGAGGAGATGGACATGATGCGACCGGTCAGCCTCGCGCTGCCACCGATCGCACCCGATGCGCCGACGTTCACGACGACGGGCAACGGGCGCAACCGGCGCATCGTCGTCACCTGGGTGGACAACTCGATCACGGAGACCGACTTCCTGGTGCAACGCTCCACGGACGGGTCGACGTGGAACACGGTGGGCACACCGCGGATCCAGCCGCTCCTCGGCAACGTCCACGGCACGCGCACCTACATCGACCCGACATCGAACGCGTCCGCGGCGGCGCTCTACCGGATCGTCGCGCGCAACGCGGTGGGCTACGGCGGGCAGTTCCCGAGCGTGACGGTGCAGAGCATGTCCGGCACCGCGGCCGTGAACGCACCTGCGGCACCGACCGGACTCACGGCGACGCCGCAGGCGGGACCGCGGGTGGCGCTGGCGTGGAACGACGCGGCCAACAACGAGACCGGCTACGTGGTGCAGCGCTCGACCGGCGCAGGGGTGTGGACGCAGCTTGCGGCGCTCCCCGCCGGCGCAAGGAGCTACGCCGACACGAGCGTCACGCTCGGGTCCGCCTACTCCTACCGGGTGGGGGCCGTGAACGTCGCGGGCACCGTCCTGGGCTCCGTGGTGGACGTGACCGTGAACGCACCGGCAGCGCCGGCGCCGGCCGCGAGCGCGGCTCGGAGCAGCGGCACCCGGGAGCGGGTCACGGTGACCTGGGCGGATGTGGCGAGCGAGACCGGCTACACCGTGCAGTGGAGCTCGAACGGCACCACGGTGACCGGTTCGGCGAACCGTGCGGCGAACTCCACGAGCTACACCACAGGAAACCTGGCAATCCAGGTCTGGTACGTCCGCGTCGGTGCGACCAACGCGCTCGGCACCACCTGGTCCGGCTGGGTGACCGTCCCGGCGGCGCCATGACGACGCCGACCTGAGCGGTGGGGCCGCACGAGCCACTCGTGCGGCCCCACCGTCTGCGCCGAGGTCGGCGGCGCGATTCAGCCGCTCGTGGGAACAGGCAAGGTGCGTGTCGCGTGTCAGGACCGTCCCGCGCGACGACACGCGCTTAACCTGCCACCGGCCGAGCCCGCTCCCTGTCCCCGAACCCGGCCGCCACGCACATGTCGATGCCCCCACGCGAGACGCCGGTCCGGTCCAGGCCGCCGGCCTCCTCAGCCGTGCCGCCGAGTCGACTGCGGCGTCGGACGGGTGCCGTCCTTCTCGCCGCGGTGATGGCGCTGACCGGTACCGGTGGCGCCAGCTGGGCCGACGGCATCGACGACCGCCGTGCCGAGGCGGAACGGCGCAGCAGTGAAGCCGACCGACGCGCCGAGGAGCTGGAGGCCTCCATCGAGGGTCTCAGTGCCGAGCTGAGCCAGGCCGCGCTCGACCTGCAGGCTACCCAGGCGCGGCTGCCCGAGGCTCAGGCCGAGCTCGAGGACGCCCGGGCGGTGCTGGAGGCGACCCAGCGCGAGGCCGCCATGCTCGCCGGCCGGCTCCAGGACGCGACGGACCTGCGCGGCAGCCTCACCTCGACCATTGCCGCAGACCGTGCCGACGAGGTGGAGCTCCGGGCGGCGGTGGGAGCGATGGCGCGGGAGGCCTACCGGGGTGCACCCGGGGTCTCCGCCATGGACGTGATGCTCGACGCCGAGAACGCCACCGACTTCCTCGACAACGCCCGGCTCGTCGATGCGGCGCTGCGAAGCCAGGCTCGCGTCCTGGACGAGCTGCGCCAGGTCGACGCGAACAACCGCAACAGCGAGGCCCGGCTGGGCGCTGTCACCGATCGCGTCGCCGAGCTGAAGGAGCAGGCCGAGGCGAACGTCATCGCCGCCGCCGAGGCCCAGCGGGTCGCTCAGGCGCGCGAGGACGAGATCAACCAACTCATCGCTGACCAGAGCGCCAGGCAGGACGCGATCGCGTCCCTCAAGACGCAGGCCGAGGCCGAGCAGACCGAGATCGACGCCGAGCGGGCCGCCATCGAGCGCGACCTCGTCGCGATCATCGCCGAGCAACGAGCCGCCCGCGAGGCTGCCGAGGCCGCAGCACGTGCGGCCGAGGCAGCGGCGCGCGCGGCCGCCGAAGCCGCTGCCCGCGCTGCCGCCGAAGCCGCCGGGCGGGAACCACCACCCCCGCCGCCGCCCCCGCCGGCACAGGTTCAGCCTCCGGTGGGGGCGGTGTCCGGAGCTCTGTTCGCCAACCCCACGTCGATCAACCCCATGTACGTGACCTCGGAGTACGGCATGCGGCTGCACCCGATCCTGGGCTACGTGCGCCTGCACGCCGGGATCGATCTGCGCACCGGGTGCAACACGCCCCTGTACGCGCCGCGCGACGCGACCGTGCTCTGGTCGCAGTGGCGCAACGGCTTCGGCAACCAGGTCATGCTCGACTACGGCACGGTCGAGGGAAACTCGGTGATGAGCAGCTCCAACCACCTGACCCGCTCGATCGTCAGGGCGGGGCAGGACGTCGCCAGGGGGCAGCTGATCGGCTACGCCGGCAACACGGGTCTGTCCGGTGCGTGCCACCTGCACTTCGAGGTGTACGTGAACGGCTCCACCGTCAACCCGCGACCTCTGCTGGGCCGCTGAGCGCCAGCGGGCGGGGCCGATCAGACGCGGCTGGGGACTCGTTCGCCGAGCGGGTGAACCCGTCACCCTCCCGTCTCGTCTCCACTGTGTGGGGCCCATCGTGGGCTCGCGGAGGAGGGGTTGACGATGACGACGATCCTGAGGCGTGTCGTGACGGCGGCGGCGATCGTGGCGACCGCTGGGTTGCTCAGTGCTCCCGCGGCCTTCGCCGGCGGCGAGCACGGGGGTGGTGGTGGGCGGACCATCCTGAGGGCGGAGCTGGCGGGCAGCCTGACGACCGACCCGGTGCTGTTCGGGACGACGCCCGGCGGAGCCGACTGGGTGATCGGCGACGGCGAGGCGCGGCTGCGCCAGAACGGTCGGCTGGACGTCCGGGTCGAGGGCCTCGTCCTGACGTCGACCGGCGCCAACCCCGTCCCGCAGCTGGCGGCGAGCATCGCGTGCAACGGGACCGTGGTCGTGACGACGGCGATCGTGCCGTTCTCGCCCACGGGTGACGCGGTGATCCACGCCCGGGTCGCCCTTCCGGAGCGGTGCATCGCCCCTGTCGTGCTGCTCAACCCCCGCGGGAACGCTGCGGTCTACATCGGGGTGACCGGCACGGAGGCCTGAGGCGGGTCCGGTCCACCGCTTCCTCGGCGGTCGATGTCGGTGATCAGCCCTCCCGGAGGCATGCGTTCGACGAGCCCTGTCCCTCGGGTCGCCGATCGGGGGCGTTCGGCAATTGCCGAGGACCGCGCTCGCAACAGCGGTGTCGGGGACGTCCGGCCCGGGTATCCGTCCGGGGCCTGGTCCTAGGCTCGGGAGATGGACCGCGGGCGGGTCGTAGGGCTGCTCCCCGGCGTCGGTGTGGCCAGGAGCTACGAGCGCGCGTGGCTGCGACCGGACCTGGTCGCCGGCGCGACGCTCGTCGCGGTCGCGATACCCGCGGGCATGGCCTACGCCACGGCCGCAGGGCTGCCGCCGGTCACAGGCCTGTACGCGACGATCGTCCCCTTTCCGTCTATGCGCTCGTCGGTCCGTCGCGGGTGCTCGTGCTCGGCCCGGACTCATCGCTCGCGCCGATGATCGGAGCCGCGGTGCTGCCGCTCGCGCTGGGCGACGCCGACCGAGCCGTCGCGCTGGCCGGCCTGCTCGCGGTGCTCATGGGGCTCATGCTCGTCGGCGGTCGCGTGCTGCGGCTGGGGTTCCTCACCGGCCTGCTGTCGATGCCGATCCGCGTCGGGTACATGAACGGGATCGCGCTGGTCGTCATCGCCGGCCAGCTGCCCAAGCTGCTCGGCATCTCGGTGCCCCCCGGCCCGGTCTGGGAGCACCTCGGCCTGACGGTCACCGGTGTCGCCGACGGTCAGGTCGACCGCGCCGCGGCCGCGATCGGCGTCGGATCCCTCGCGGTCATCGTCGTGGCGCGCGCGCTGGGTTCCACCGCGAAGGGCATCGTCCTGGCGGTCGTCGGGGCGAGCGTGCTGACCGCTGCGCTCGGGCTCGCCGACCAGATCCCCGTCGTGGGTGCGCTGCCGTCCGGCCTCCCGACACCGGCCCTCGCGGGCGTCGAACCCGCAGACGTGCTCGCGCTCGTCGGTCCGGCGGCAGGCATCGCGCTCATCACCTTCGCCGACACGACCGTGCTCTCGCGTGCTCTCAGCGGCAGCCGCGGGGAGGCCGTCGACGGCAGCCAGGAGATGGGTGCGCTGGGCGCCTCGAACCTCGCGACCGGGCTGCTCGGTGGCTTCCCTGTCTCGGGCAGCGCGTCGCGCACGCCGGTCGCGGTCCAGGCGGGCGCCCGCACGCAGCTGACCGGCGTCGTGGCCGCGGTCCTGCTCGTCGTCTTCATGCTGGTCGCGCCCGGCCTGTCGGAGTACCTGCCGTCGGCGACGCTGGCCGCGGTCGTCATCGCCGCCGCGTCCTCGTTCGTCGACGTGCACACGTTCGTCCGCCTCGTCCGGATGAGCCGCAGCGACGCGGCGCTGCTGGTGGCGGCGTTCCTCGGCGTGGCCTTCGTCGGCGTGCTGCAAGGCATCGCCGTCGCCGTGGCCCTGTCGCTCGCGGTGTTCGTGCGCCGGGCGTGGGAGCCCTACCGTGCCGAGCTGGTCAGCGTGGACGGCGTTCCGGGGTTCCACGACCTCAGCCGGCACCCGGAGGGGGAGCGGGTCCCGGGCCTGGTGATCGCGCGGTTCGACGCGCCCCTCTTCTTCGCCAACGGCGACGTGTTCGATACGTGGGTTCGCGGACTCGTCGCGGACGCTCCGGCGCCGGTACGCCGCGTGATCATCGCGTCGGAACCGATCACGGGCCTCGACACGACCGCGCTCGACGAGCTCGTCGAGCTGGACGACCACCTCGCCGCGCTCGGGGTCGACCTGGTGTTCGCGGAGATGAAGGGCCCGGTCAAGGACCGCCTGGTGCGCTTCGGTGTCGGCAGCCGGTTCGGGCCCGACCACTTCTACCCCACCGTGCACAGTGCCGTGCGGGCCTACCGCGCCGAGCGGGCCGGTCCGACGGACGGGCCCGATGCGGGCTGACGGCTCCGGCGGCCGCCGGGAGCTTCCGTCGTGTCAGCCGGGAGAAGGACCGTCTCGGCGCTCCCGAACGGACGCGGTTGAGCGACGGGGATGAACGAGGCGGCACGCTGCCGGGCGTGCCTGTCGCGTTCGCGCGTCGTCATGGGTGCGCTCCTGGGTCACTCGATGCCGGCCGGCCCGACCCGTGCACCGTCGGGAACGACCGCGGCCTCCCCGAGGTCGCTCAGCACGGCGTCACCCACGACGACGACATCCCGCCCGAAGCCCCAGTCACCCCTGACCCGCAGCGATGTCGCGTCGGCGAGGGACGGGGTGTGCGGCACGCGGGCGTCGAAGGAGGCGATGAGCGCGAAGCGCCCGGGGTCGAGGTCGACGTAGGGCGCGTCGACGCGGGCCGTCAGACGGAAGTCGTCCCCGAGCTCGTGGACGTCCGACCGGAGGACGAGCAGGTCGTTCGTCGTCTTGACCGGCAGGAACCGCGAGCGGTCGACCTCGAGCACCACGGCACCGTCGAACACCTCGATCGCTGCACCCATGGCCGACTCGATCTGGACCACCTTCGGCGATGCCTTGTCACTGGGGTCCACGGTCTTCTCGTTGCGGATGAGCGGCAGGTCGAGGACCCCGCCCGTGCGGTCGAGCTCCGCCGCGAGCGCCTCCAGGTCGAGCCAGAGGTTGTTCGTGTTGAAGTACTTGTGGGTCTCGATGTCGCCGGCTGCGTCGGCGTCGCCGGGGAGCGTCTGCGCGGACTCGCGCAGCACCAGCCGGCCGTCGGTCCGACGGACCACGAGGTGGCCGCCCTTGCGGTCGGCGGTGGTGCGGCGCGCGACCTCGGCGGCGAACGGGGCACCGGACGCCGCGAACCACCCGGCGATGCGCGCGTCGGGGGCCGCGCCGAGGTTGTCGGAGTTTGACACCGTCGCGTACCTGAAGCCGGCGTCGAGGAGGGCCTGGAGCACGCCGGACGTCTGCAGCGCGGTGTAGAGGTCGCCGTGGCCCGGCGGGCACCACTCGAGGTCGGGGTCCGCCGGCCACGCCACGGGGGTGAGGTCATCGACGAGCAGCTTGGGCTCGCGGTTCTGGACGAAGTCGAGCGGCAGCCCGTCGACGGGCAGATCGGGATAGTCGGCGAGCGCACGGAGGGTGTCGTCCTGGGTCCGGAAGCTGTTCATGAGGACGAGGGGCAGCCGGGCGCCGGTCGCCGCGCGCGCTGCGAGCACCTGGCCGGCGATCACGTCCAGGAACGTCCTGTCGCCACGCACACGCAGAAGGGACTTTGCGCGGTCCATCCCCATCGACGTGCCGAGTCCGCCGTTGAGCTTGACGACCGCGGTCACCGCCAGCGCGGCGCGGGCGACCTCCTCGTCGACGTCGAGGTCGGCGGCGTGCGGCACGTCGGTCAGCGGATCGACGTCGGTCTCCGGGATCACGCCGGTCTCGCCGGACTCCAGGAGTCCGTAGAAGCGGGTGAAGACGTCGACGGCGATGGGGTGCACCGCTCCGTCGCTCATCTTGCGCTGGGCCTGGGCGAGTCCGTGGGCGCTCATGGCGTCGATGCTAGGCGGCTCGACACGGACGCTGCATGTCTGGTGACCGCTGTCACGCAACGGTCCGGGCATGGCCGTCAGGTCTCGAGCGACTGTGCGACAGCACGGCGGCCGCCGCCGGTCGGTGGAGCGCAGATGCCGCTCCGACGGGTTCCAGGATGCAAGAAGCGGCGCGGCTCCATGAGGAACGCGCGCGGCCGACCTGCGGTAATGATGGTGGGCGATGCGGGGATCGAACCAGTGACCGCTCCCGTGTCAGGCAGAAGAACAACGTTCGCTGGCGTTCGCCAGCAGTCGTTTGCGCTGGTCAACGAGTGCGCGCGACTCCCGCAGCCCGGCGACTGCTCGGGGCACCCCGAACGTGGACACGCTGCTGTCGGAGTCGCAGATGCGATCAGTAGCCGGCGTCGCAGTCCAGGCCGGCGAGCACGTGGCCGGTCGCGGAGAGGCCCAAGCGGGTCGCACCCGCGTCGATGAGGGCGACTGCGTCTGCGGCCGTGCGGATGCCCCCAGATGCCTTGACGCCCAGCGCGGGACCCACGGTCGCGCGCATCAGCTCGACGGCGTGCACCGTGGCGCCGCCGGCCGGGTGGAACCCCGTGGACGTCTTGACGAAGTCGGCGCCCGCGGCCACAGCTGCTCGACAGACGCCGACGATCTGCGCGTCGTCGAGCGCCGCGGACTCGATGATGACCTTCAGCACCCCGGGTGCCGGCACCGCGGCCCGGACGGCGACGATGTCAGCCTCGACCGCGGCAAAGTTCCCGGCCTTGGCTGCGCCGATGTCGATCACCATGTCCACCTCGTCGGCCCCCTGCTGCATCGACAGTGCCGCCTCGGCAGCCTTGACCGAGCTGTCGTGCTTGCCGGAGGGGAAGCCGCACACCACAGCGAGCCGCAGGTTCGGCGCCTCGGAGAGGTCCAGCGGCAGGAACGACGGCGAGACGCACACCGAGTAGACGCCCAGCCGCGCCCCTTCGGCCACCAGGGCGGCGACGTCCGCGGCCGTGGCCTCGGGCTTGAGCAGGGTGTGGTCGACGTACTGGGCGAGCGCAGTGGGGTCGATGGTGATGGCGGTGGTCGTGGTCATCGGGTTCTCCTGTCGATCTCGGCGGCCGAGACCGTCCGGATCACGTGGTCGAGGGTCAGCGCAACGGAGGGCGCCCAACGCGGCGCTGGCTCGGGGCCGTCGCCCAGGAGGACCCAGTCATGCGCTCATCCATGCCCGTCACCGTGCAGGCGCCCGCTCACCGAGCACTCGGATACCCACACTGAGGGAGCAAACGGCGCCAGAGGTGGGCCTTTGGGCCCTCCGTGGAGCGCTCCTGCGGTCCGCGACGGGGGGTTGGTTGGGGGACGGGCATTCCTACGAGGCCGCCGGCCACGCCAACGACCATCGGCGCGGCACCCTCTCGGAGGACATCGACAGTGATCCGCACGCTCGACATCGCGACCCGCAGTGTCCAGCTGATCCGTTGCTGAAGCGCGGAGCGTGCGCATCGTCAGGCGGAGACGTGGCGTCAACCGAGCGAGAGCTGGGCGAGCTCGCCACGGGAGCTGACGCCCGTCTTGGCGAAGCAGTTGCGCAGGTGGAAGCCGACAGTTCGTGGTGACACCCAACAGTGGGCGGCGACTTCCTTGTTCGACATCCCTTGGCTGACCAGCTGCGCGACCTGGAGCTCCATCGGGGTGAGCTGCACCAGGGTGCTGACGTCGCGGGTGCGTGCTGTCTCACCGGCTGCCCGCAGCTCTCGAGCGGCCACCGCGCTCAGTGGCGCGGCGCGCAGGTCCTCGAAGCTCTCGAGCGCCCGGCGCAGGTGGAGGCGCGCGTCGACGCGATGCTGCGCGCGTCGCAGGTGCTGACCGTAGGCGAGATGTGTGCGGGCGAGGTCGAACGGCCGGGCGGCGTTCACGTAGTGGGTCAGGGACTGCTCGAAGTGCGCCGGTGCAGCGGCCTGTGGCGAGAGCAGCGCTCGAGCGTGCTCGACGGCTCCAAGGGCCCAGGGCCATCGGGTGCCCTGGGCGAACGGCACGAGCTCGCCGAGCCACTCGGTCGCCTGCTCGGGCTGGTCGGCGTGGACTGCAGCAGTGATCCGGTCGATCGCTGCCATCCGGGTGAGGGCTGGGACGCGCATCTGGGTGACGTGGTGGATCGCGACTTCGGCGGCGCCCGCCTGTGCCGCTCGGGCGCCGTCGGCCCACCGGATCAGATCGGCTGTCGGCGCGGCGAGGATCCCGAGCGGGTGGTGCTCGACGACCTCGTCGAGCTCGGCGCGCAGGTCGGGTGCGACGTCCTCGCCCCGGAGCGCTGCGAGCAGCGCGAGCCACGCGAGCGGGGTGGCGGACAGGGCCGGCTGACCGACGCTGGTGCTCAGACGGTGTGCCTCGTCGGCGGACCTTCGGACAGCGGACCACTGACCGGACAGGAACAGCGGAAACGCCTGGCGGGGTAGCGCGTACAGCACGGTCATTCCCGCTCCGCTCTGGCGTCCGGTGCCGAGCATCGCCGCGAAGGCGTGCCCCGCCGTGGTGTCGTCGCCGAGGTGCACTGCGGCCTGTCCCAGATGCGCCAGGAGGTCCGCGTCGCCGTCGACGGCCCCCTGGGCGGCGTCTCTCAGGCGTTCGACCGCCTGTGGCCACTGGTGCTGGGACGCAGCGGTCATGGCCAGCAGCAGGTCGTGCAGAGTCCGAGCGCGTGAGTCGTCCGGATCACCTCCAGGTCGGATCACGATCGCGGGGTCGAGGCGGATCCCGCTGTCCCCGCCGTAAGCGGCGAGGCCCGCTGCGGCGACCGCGAGATCGAGCGCGCGAGCTGGCGTCGTGTCGACGGCGGCGACGGCCGCGGACACGAAGATGCGGTGGGCAGTGGCCGCGGAGCCGACGTTGACCTCGATTCGGCCTCGAAGTCGGTCGATGTCCGCGAGCAGCGAGGGGTCGTCGGCCTCGCCCCGCGCAGCGGTGACGAGGGACCGGGCGCGGGCGGTCAGGCTGGCCGCCCAGGCGTTGCGCGCGGCAGAGAACCGCCGTTCCGCGCGCAGGTCGGCGGCGGGGGAGAGCTCAGCTGCGCGTTCGAAGAAGTCGGCCGCTGCGGCGTGGCCTCCGCGTCGTTCGGAGCGAACACCGGCGCCGTCGAGACGGGCTGCGATCGCCGCGTCCGGTCCGTCCGCCCCGAACGCGTCGTGCCACACCTGGCGGTCCGGCTCACCGACGCCCTCGAGCGCCGCGGCCAGCGCGCGGTGCACGTCCCCTCGCAGGCTTGTGGGCGCGGCCTGATAGAGGGCAGAACGCACGAGAGGATGCCGGACCCGAAGGGTGTCACCCGCTCGGAGCATGAGGCCCGACGCTTCCGCCTCCGCAAAGGCTCGGTCCGGAATGGCGAGGATCTCGGCCGCGCGCCGCACGGTGGCGACGCGTCCGGAGTCGTCGGCCGCGACGATCAGGAGGAAGCGCTGAACCCGCTCGGGGAGGCGCCGAGCGCGGTCGAGAAAGACTCGCTCCATGGCTGCGGTCACGGGCAGCGGCTCGGCGCCCTGCAGCTGGTCCGAGGTCAGGGCTGTGGAGAGCTCGACCAGGGCGAGCGGGTTGCCGCCCGCCTGGCGCAGCACTCGATCGGTCGTGACGGAGTCCTTGGCTCCGGCGTCTAGGTGGTCCTCGACGACCGCCCGCGCGGATGCGTCGTCGAGCTCACGGATGAGCAGCGAGGGCACTCCCGGGTGCGAGAACGAGGTCCCCTGCCCATCGCGCACCGAGAACAGCAGCACGACCTGATCCGCATCCAGCCGGCGGGCTGTGAACAGCAACACGTCCGCGGACGCGGCGTCGAGCCAGTGGGCGTCGTCCACCATGGCGAGCACCGGCTGGTGCTCGGCCGCCTCCGTGACCAGCGACAGCGTCGCGACCGCGACGAGGAACGGGTCGACAGCGTCCCCGTCCTGACGACCGAACGCGAGGTCGAGGGCCCCGGCCTGCGGCGCCGGAATGTGGTCCAGCCGTGGCAGCAGCGGCCGCAGGAGCCGGTGCAGCGACGCGAACGCCAGCGGCGACTCCGACTCGATCCCCTGGGTCCGGAGCACCGTCACCCCGTGACAGGCCTCGGCGAGGTCGTCGAGCAGCGCGGTCTTGCCCGTCCCAGGGTCGCCGTGCAATGCGAGGGTGCCCGCCCGCCCCTGCCGTGCACCGTCGACGAGCGCGGCCAGTCGCGCTCGTTCGACGTCCCTCCCGTGCAGCACACCCCGACGCTACCCAGCCCGGCGCCATCGTGACCGTCCGATCCCGGCACTTTGACCGGGGCGAACCGACGACGAGACGGCGAGGCTCGAGACGGCGGGGGAGTTCCACCGCGTCGACCATCCAGGCGGAAGAGAGCGCGCATCATGGCCACCACATACACGAACCGCGAGACGACGAACGACGGGACGAGGGTGCACGCGTCCGCACGACGCGGACACATCGGATGGGTTGTCGCCGGCTCGCTGACCAGCGGTCTCCTGGCCGCACTGCTCCTGGCCGCCGCACCCTTCGTCCCCCCGCAGGAAGCGACCATCACCGGTGCGGTCCTGTGCGGGTTCGCCCTCGGCTGGACGATGCTTGCCGTGCTCTCGGTGCGAACGACCGACCAGCCCCAGTCATGGGCGGCCGTCCCCGCCGTGGTCATGGGCCTCGGCGGGTTCCTCCTCCTGGTGCTGGGATCCTCCGTGGACCCAGTCCTGAGCTGGGTGTGGCCGCCGGTCGCGCTGACGCTGGTCGTCTGGATGGTCGTGCAGGCCCGCCGCCACCTGCGTAGCCGGAGCCGACGCTGGCTGCTGTACCCGGTCATCGCGATGCTGGCGATGGCCGCGCTGGGCGGGATGTACGAGACGCTCGGCGCAGCCACGGACCCGTCGACGGCGAGGTCCGGGCGGTCGATCGACGTCGGTGGTCGGTCCCTGCACCTGGAGTGCACAGGTACCGGCAGCCCGACCGTCCTGCTGCAGCCCGGTGGTGGCGCGATGTCCGCGCACATGGCGTGGATCGCCCCCCGGGTCGCAGCGAGTACCCGCGTCTGTGTCTACGACCGCCCCGGTCGCGGCGGCAGCGACCCGGTGCAGACCGCACAGGACGCGACGCAGATCGCCGTCGACCTGCACGCGCTGCTGGAGCAGGCGAACGTTCCCGGTCCGTACGTGCTCGCGGGCCACTCCTTCGGAGGCCTCTACGCGCTGACCTACGCCGCCCGCTACCCCGACCAGATCGCCGGCCTGGTGATCATCGACACGACCGCTCCGCGCGATGAACCCCTCGCCGGAGGCCCGGACCGTCCGAAGCGCTACGACCTCGTGGACCGGGTCGCCACCCTGATCTCCACCTCTGCTCGGCTGGGCCTGACGCGTCTGTACGCGACGACCGAAGGTGCCGGCCTGCCGCCCCGATCCGCGAGCGACGTGCGCGCCACCACCGCCACCGGGAGCAACTTCCGCAGCTTCATCGACGAGTTCGCCCAGGCCACCAGCTCCATGGCCGAAGCGTCGTCGTTCACCGACTTCGGCGCACGACCACTGATCGTCCTGACAGCAGGCACCGGTACCGACGCCGCACTGACCGCGAGCCACGAGCGCATCGCCCAGATGTCGAGCAACAGCGCCCACCGCACCATCGCCGACGCGACCCACGACGACCTCATCGCGGACCAGCACGACTCCACGGCGACCAGCCAAGCGATCCTCGACGTGATCACAGCGATCCGGAACGCGACGACCGTGCCCGAGTAGGTCAGGTCTACGGCACCTGCCCGCTGGCCGGGTAGGTGCCCCGACCTCGGGCAACCTCCGCGTCAGGCAGACGAAGGACGTTCGTGGGTGTTCGCCGGGAACCGTTTGCAGAGCTCAGCCGGGATCGACGGTCGCTCATGCTCCCCGCGGACCGGGGGGCAAACGCATGGCACGTGGCGCCTCACCGAGGCAGCAGGGGCGTGGGTCCAGTCTCGAAGGACCTCGTCCGGGCGCCTTCGGAGAGAAGAGGTCATCGGGCGGCTCGCAGTCGGCGCTGACCTGCGTCGTTAGCGTCTTGGTGGAGTTCGTCGCGGCGTCCGCCGCTGTCCGCCGGCGTCCGCGTTCGCTACATGAGCCGCTCTCGTCGTCCCACAATGTGAGAAGCGACGCGGCCCCATGAGGGACACGCGCCGCTGACCTGCACAAACATGGTGGGCGATACTGGGATCGATCCAGTGACCTCGTCCGTATCAGAGATCGGGAGGGGGCCGGGAGCATCCTCTGACGTCCATCCGTGCAGGTCAGAGCGTTGCGGTGCAGTCGGTGGACGCCGCCGGACGCCCCCGACCGCGTGCTGGTTGGCGTACGCAGTTGGCGTACTGCTCAAGGCGGGGCCAGCCATGTGTCGTGCCGCCGTACCGCAGGTGCGGATTCGGCCGAACAACGCCGTCACGCGCTGGTACTGCCCATCGCCTCCTCGAAGAGATCACCAGACTCGCTGACGTTTACGCGATGCAGGGGGCCTCGCGCTGCCTATCGCCGCCGGCGTGCTGTACCTGTCGCTGGGCGTGTCGCTGAGCCCGGAGATCGCCGCGCTGTCGATGTCCGGGTCTTCTGTGATCGTCGCGGTCAACGTCCTGCTGCTCAAGCGGCTGCGGCTCCCTGCGGGGGAGGACCCTCAGGACCTGACTCCGACGCCCGTGCTGGAGGAGGTCAGTGGGGGCAGAGCACGGTGAAGGTGCTGCCCTTGCCCGGCCCCGGGCTCGTGGCGGTGATCGTGCCCCCGTGGGCGTGCGCGAGGGCGAGCGAGATCGCCAAGCCGATCCCCGAGCCCCCGTGCCCCCGATCGCGCGCGGTGTCGACCCGGTAGAAGCGCTCGAACACGTGAGGGAGGTGTTCGGCCGCTATGCCGTCGCCCGTGTCGGTCACGCTGAAGCGGACGGACCCGCGGGACGTTCGCGAGGCCGTGACCATGACCCGTCCGCCCGGAGGCGTGTGCCGGATGGCATTGCTCACCAGGTTGTCGAGGACCTGGCCCATCCGCAGCGGATCCACCTGCAGAGTCGGGAGGTGCTCTTGCACCTCCCCGTCGAGGTGGACCCCGCCGGCCGCGGCCCTCGTCTGGCCGGCGCCGATGGCGGAGGTGACGAGATCGGCCGGAGCCGTGGCACAGACCGCGAGCGGCAGCTCGCCGCTCTCAGCCTGGGTCACGGCGGCCAAGTCCTCCGAGATCCGGGTCAAGCGCAGCGCTTGCTCGCGGAGCAGCTCGATCGTCGTCGAGTCGAAGGGGCGAACCCCGTCCTCGACCGCTTCGAGGTACGCGGCGATCGTCGCGACGGGTGTGCGGACCTCGTGCGCGACGTCAGCGAGCAGGCGTTCGCGAAGTCGATCGCTGCCCTGCAGCTGCTCCGCCATGTGGTTGAACGAGGCGGCGACCTCATCGAGCTCCGGTCCCATCTGGGGTGCAGCCACGCGGGCGTCATACCGACCTGAGCCGACGCGCGTCGCCGCCTCCGACAGCGAGGACAGCGACCGACCGATCCGGCGCGTGAACACCATGCTCACAGCAAGAGACGCGAGCGCAGCGGCACCGATAGCGCAGGCCAACGCGATGGCGCTGGAGTACCGGAAGGCTTCCTCGGCGTGCAGGATCGCCTGATCGCGATCCCGCAGGTCGGCGTGCATCAGGTGCTCGTGGAAGAGCGGGGGGCCGACGAGCGCGGCGATGGCCGTGGCCGTCAGCGCGCCGACCGCGAGAACGAGCACGGCGCCGACGCGGAGCCGGGTGGCCAGGCTCCACCGAGCCGACCGGCGCTGCCCCGGGTCCGTCATGTGCCGGCACCGATGCAGTAGCCAACGCCACGGACGGTGCGGATGAAGCGCTCTCGCTCGGCCTGGGCGCCCAGCTTCTTGCGGACGTGCAGGACGTGCACGTCCACCAGGTGCTCGTCACCCACCCACCCTGGACCCCACACGTCGTCGATCAGCGCCCTCCGGGTTAGCACAGTGCTCGGTCGACGCGCGAGCGCGGCAAGGACGTCGAACTCCGTGCGCGTCAGCGAGACCACATCACCGTCCACGCGGACCTCCCGGCTCTGCGGATCGACGGTGAGCGTCCCGACCTCGAAGACCGCCGAGGGCTCGGCTTCGGGCGCCGGAACGCGTCGCGGCCTCCGCAGGAGGGTGTTGGCACGCGCGACGAGCTCGCGCGGGCTGAAGGGCTTCGTCATGTAGTCGTCCGCGCCGACCCGAAGACCCCTGAGAGTGTCGACCTCCTTGGCACGCGCGGTCAGCATGATCACGTAGCAGTCCGAGAACGAACGCAGCTGCCGGCACACCTCGACCCCATCCAGACCGGGCAGCCCAAGGTCGAGCACGACCAGGTCCGGGTCGACCTCCCGAAGGAGCGGGATCGCTTCCGCTCCGTCGTGGACCTGGTGGACCTCGAAGCCGTCGCGCTCCAGATAGCCGGCGATGACGTTGGCCAGGGGTTCCTCGTCGTCGACGACGACCGCGCGGCGACCTGCCGCACCCGGTGCAGGGCTGCTCACCCGGCCCATTGTCACGGACCAACCCCGTCGGGCGTCGACCTTCATCAAACCTTGATGCGATGACGACCGGCTCTGCGGGGATCACGAGGCAGGGTGAACAGGGCTTGTGACCGACGTGACTGCTCGAGGGAGACCTGACCGATGAACCCGATGCGCCGCCGTCTGACCGCCTCCGTTGCTGCGGCCGCCTTCGCGATGGCCCTTGCCGCATGCTCGGGCGCTGCCGACGCTGGTGAGGCGCCCACCTCGGAACAAGACACGCAGACCACCTCGATGACTCACAACGATGCCGACACGCAGTTCGCGCAGCTCATGGTCATGCACCACCAAGGAGCCATCGAGATGGCCGAGGTCGCCATCGCCCGAGCATCCAGCCCCGAGGTCCGCGCACTGGCCGAGCGCATCCGTAGCGCCCAGGGGCCGGAGATCGAGCTCATGACCGGCTGGCTCGACGACTGGGACGAGGAGACGTCGCACGACATGGACATGGACAACATGGACATGGGTGGGATGGACATGGACGGCATGAGCCAGGACGAGGTGATGGGCGAGCTCGACGATCTGGACGGGGCGGAGTTCGACCGGATCTTCCTCGAGCGCATGGTGGCGCACCACCGTGGCGCCATCGAGATGTCCGAGCAGGAGAAGGCCGACGGCATGAACCCCGACACCATGGCCCTCGCGGGAACGATCATCGACGCCCAGACGGCGGAGATCACGGAGATGCAGAACCTGCTCGCGGGTCTCTGAGTGAGTGGTCGGGACGTTCGCCCCTACGCCACCCCTGAGTCTCGGCGCAGCGTCAACGCAGGAGGTGGCTCGTCATGATGTGGTGGGGACACGGCGGATGGGGGGCCGGCGGCTGGGTGACCATGGCGCTGATGATGCTCGTCTTCTGGGGGCTCGTCGCAGCCCTCATCGTCTGGATCGTGCGCAACGCTTCGAGCGGCCAGCAGGCACCAGGCGCCGGCGATCGGACACTCCCGAGTCCTGACAGCGTGCTCGCGGACCGGTTCGCTCGCGGCGAGATCGACGAGCTCGAGTTCACGCGCCGGCGGGACACGCTGCACGGCACACGAGGCGAACCGCGACAACCGCGCGATGAGTGAGCGCTGACGTCTGCGCTCGGTCTCCAGTGCCCGGGCTCTCATGAAGGTTCCATGAAGTCGCGCAGGTGGAGGCCGGCGGCGACCAGTTCGATGCCTACCATCGTCGGTGCCGGGGCACCCCGGCACGGTCTTCTGGCGGGCGCCGAGCCCTGCCACCGCCCGAAGACTCCGCAGATCATCGATGGCAGGGACGGGGGAACCAGGATCGTGGACGCTGCAGCAGCGTCCTTGGGGTGAAGCCAGCACCACTGGCCGGGCGACTCTCTCCCGAACCCGACAGCTCACCTCGCAGGCGTCCGGGAGGACCTTCATGCCCGCACGCCCCCTCGCGCGCCACCGCGCCGCTCGCCGCCCCCTGACCGCGCTCGACGACCTCGCCTCGGCCTCCGCCGACGGCATGGCGGCTGCCGGGAAGCGGTCCGCAGCCGCCGTCATCACCTCCGGTCTGGTCATGTCGATGTCCGGCACCCCAGCCTTCGCGGCGCCCATCACGGAATCGACCGCGCTCACCGGCTCGGTGGACACCGCGCGACTGACCCAGGGCGCTCGGGCGGTTCTTGAGCAGCAGGTGGTCGCACCCTCGAACGTCGAATGGACGTTTGAAGCGCCCGCCGTGACCGCCGTTGCGCCGGCCCCCGAGCCGGAGCCGGAGCCGGTCGTCACCGCGTCTCGGTCTCGTGCGCGCGGGGCCGCACCGGCCGCAACCGCGACGGCAACGGCAACGGCAACGGCCGAGCCGACCGTCGCCGTGCCAGCGAGCGCCAACGGCAACGCGATCGTCGAGATCGCAGCACGGTACGTCGGTGTGCCCTACGTCTACGGCGGCACCACACCCAACGGCTTCGACTGCTCGGGCTTCACGTCCTACGTCTTCGCCCAGGTCGGGATCTCCCTGCCTCGCACGTCGTCTGCGCAGCGCAACGTCGGAACGGTCGTCTCCCGCGCGGACGCGCTGCCCGGCGACCTGATCTGGTCCCCGGGGCACATCGCCATCTACGCGGGTAATGGCCTCCAGGTGGACGCCCCTCGACCTGGCAAGACGATCCAGATCAGGGAGATCTGGCAGTCGAGCCCCATCTTCATCCGGGTGGGCTGAGCGCCGGTTGTCCAGACATCTCGACGCTCCACCTCCTGGCGAGCTCGAAGGCGCAACTCCTCGTACAGCGCGCCTGACGGTGTGCTCGCTCTGTGCAGGGGAGACCCTCGGCGCCTCCGACGCGCGTGCGGGCGGGCAGCTTGCGCGTCTGCGCGAGCTCGAGGCGGACGGCACTGCCCGCATCACGCTGGCCGAGTGCCTCGACGAGTGCAACCGAGGTGACGTCATCGTCGCCCGCTCTGGACGATCCGCACAGCGCCGACCCCATCGGCCGGTGTGGCTCGAGCGCGTGGCAGGGGACGACCTGACCGGGGCCCTGGCAGCCTGGCTCGCGCACGGCGGCCCAGGATTCGAGCCCCTGCCCACCGCCCTCGTGCAGCACGTCATCGAGAAGACACCCGGTCGCACCGGTCAGTCGTCGTCCTAGTGGCCCTGCGGCGAACTCCCGACTGACGAGGTCGAGTGGTCGAGTGATGGTCGGGGGAGCCGCCGCTGGCGATCCCTCGCCGACCCGGGTTCATCAGCAGGGCGCTGCGTGTTCTCCGGATGCCCGCGGGGGATCAGGCCAGCATCGTGTCGCTCGCGAGCGTCACCTGACGACGACCTCCTGGGTGTCAGGCAGAAGAACGACGTTCGCTGGCGTTCTCAGACGACCGTCTGCGCTGGTCACGCCGGTGGGCGACTCCCAACGGACTCCGACGGACGTCCCCGAACTGGAACGGGTTGCTACACGAGCCCAAGGCCGCTCCGTCAACGCTGGCGCTGAATGCCCACCCCGACGACCCGACGAACGCTGCGTGGTCATGGAGTGGACGGGTTGTCAGTTCGCGTCGATGGCACCGCCGAACGACGAGGCGATCAGCGGGCATCGGCTCTGGATCAGGGGCCTACAAGATCTGCTGTGGTTGGGCATCGTCCATGACAGCGAACTCATCGCCGGGCTGGAGCTGCAGAACCGGGTCCATCCCATGCACAGCGCCGCGCGCTTCGAGAGCCTCACGCACTACCTCCTTCCACTCAAGGAGTGCGTCGTTGAGCTAGTTGCCCGCGATCTGGCGGTGCACCGCATCGGGGGCACAACGGTCGAGGCAGCGGTCCGAGCTCGAGCCTGACCGATCGACCCCTCGTCAGCACGACCACCCAGACCGCACAGCGCGGATCACCCCTCAATCGCAGGGGGCAGGTGCTCAGTTCTCAGTCGATACCTGCTCAGACTTCAGCCGTCGTCGACCGAACGCCGGACCGTCTTGCGCTCCCCGTGCTCCAGGAAGCTTCGAGGTAGCTACGAGACGGCAGGCTCCGATCGGCCCGAAGTAGCAGGCACCGTCGATCTGCGCCGTCCGCGTCCGTCCATCGGCCCGCTGCGTACGCCAGCTGGAGACCTGGTTGGCGTACGCAGTTGGCGTACGCATGACTGAGGGCCGTTCCGATGATCCGGAAACGGCCCTCTGGCCTGCGGTCATGATGGTGGGCGATACTGGGATCGAACCAGTGACCTCTTCCGTGTCAGGGAAGCGCGCTACCGCTGCGCCAATCGCCCGGGGATGAAGCCGGGTCATGCTCGACGATCAAGAAGCTGTTACGAGGTGGAGATGGGATTCGAACCCACGTATACGGCTTTGCAGGCCGCTGCCTCGCCACTCGGCCACTCCACCCTGAGACCGCAGTCCTCAGCGGCTGCGGTCAGCCGATCAGGAGTGTCTGCCTCCGAGCGGACGACGGGATTCGAACCCGCGACCCTCACCTTGGCAAGGTGATGCTCTACCACTGAGCCACGTCCGCACAGCACGTCTCCCCGGCTTTCACCGGTGTTCCGTGTGCGTCCCGAACTCTAACTGACGATCTCCGCGAGAGTCCAACTGGCTCGCGGCAGCCGGGTGATCGTGCGGATCACGGGTCGTCGTGGTGCCGGTCGGTAGCGTGTGCGGGTGCCCGAGCAGACCTCCAGCCCCCGTGGCGTCGCGTGGTTCCGCGGCGTCGAGGCGGCCGGGGTCGTCGAGGTCGTGGACGTGCGGACCGAGCCCGAGCGGCTTGCGGAGCCGGGCTGGTGGGCGGTGGTCGGGGACTTCGAGGGGCGCGTCCGGGCCTGGCGGTTCGCCCGGACGAGCACCGGGGCCCCGTCGCCGACGGGCCCGTGGAGAGGGCCGGACGCCGGGGCCTGGACGTCGTCGCTGGACCGTGCCGCATACGTCTCGGCGGTGGACCGCGTGCGGGAGCACATCCAGGAAGGGGACGTCTACCAGGCGAATCTCTGCCGGGTCCTCAGCGCGCCGGTCCACGACGAGCCCGACGGGCGGGCGCTCGGCGCCGTGCTCGCGGCCGGCAATCCCGCGCCGTACGCGGGCGGCATCCACGTGCCGGGGGAGGTGTGGGTGGTCTCCGCGTCGCCCGAGCTGTTCCTCCGGGTCGAGGACGGCATCGTGACGTCCGGCCCGATCAAGGGCACGGCGGTCACCGCGGACGCGATGACGGACAAGGACCGCGCGGAGAACGTCATGATCACGGACCTCGTGCGCAACGACCTGCAGCGCGTGTGCGTGCCGGGCACGGTCGAGGTCACGACGCTGCTGGGTGAGGAACGTCACCCCGGCCTGGTCCACCTGGTGAGCACGGTGCAGGGCGTCCTTGCCGACGACGTCGCCCACGCTCCTGACCTCTGGGCGCGGCTTCTCGATGCCACCTACCCGCCGGGGTCGGTGTCGGGCGCCCCCAAGTCGTCGGCGCTCGACATCATCGCCGCGCTGGAGACCGTCCCGCGCGGGCCGTACTGCGGTGCGGTCGGCTGGATCGAGGTCCGGGCCGACGGATCGGTGCGCGCGGAGCTGGCCGTCGGCATCCGCACGTTCTGGTGGCACGACGGCGTGCTGCGGTTCGGCACGGGCGCCGGGATCACGTGGGGGAGCGACGCGCAGGCCGAGTGGGCCGAGACCGAGCTCAAGGCCGCGCGGCTGGTGGCGCTCGCCTCCGGCGCCGAGGTCGCGCCGATGACAGACTGACCGGATGGGTGTCGTGATCTGGTCGAACGGTCGTCTGCACGGTCCGGAGGACCTCCTCCTGTCGGGCATCGACCACGGGCTGACAGTCGGCGACGGCGTGTTCGAGACCTGCGCGGTGTACGACGGCACGGCGTTCGCGCTGACCCGGCACCTGCGTCGCCTGAGGCGGTCCGCGCTGGGCATCGGACTGGGTGAACCTGACGAGGACGCCGTCCGCGAGGGTGTCGCGGCGGTGCTCGCCGCGGCCGGACCGGACACCGGGCGGCTGCGGATCACGCTCACGGGTGGGCCAGGCCCGCTGGGCTCCTACCGGTTCGCTCCCGAGGACCAGCGCCAGAGCTTGCTCGTGCTCGCGGGGCCGGGTGCGCGGTCCGAGGTGTCGCGGGTGGTGCGGGTGCCGTGGGTCCGCAACGAGCGGTCGGCTGTCGCCGGCCTCAAGACGACGTCGTACGCGGAGAACGTCGTCGCCGTGGCCGAGGCCTACCGGCAGGGCGCCGACGAGGCTCTGCTGGCGAACACCGTCGGGGAGCTGTGCGAGGGCACGGCATCCAACGTCTTCGTCGAGCGCGGCGGCGAGCTGGTCACCCCGCCGCTGTCCAGCGGCTGCCTCGCCGGCATCACGCGCGAGCTTCTGCTCGAGTGGTCCGCCGAGGCAGGCCTCCCCGTCCGGGAGGCTGCGGCGGGGGAGCTCCGTTACGAGGTGCTCGACGAGGTCACCGGCGGGACGGCCCACCTGACGATGAGCGGTTCCATCCGCAACGTGTCGCCCGTGGCGAGCCTCGATGGCTCGGACGTCGTCGTCGGCCCGCTCTCGATGCAGGCGCAGCGGCTGTTCCAGGCGAGGTTGGCGGACGACCTCGACCCCTGACAGGTCCGGACATGCGAAGGCCGGTCCCGCGAGAGCGGAACCGGCCGTCGTGAGTGTGTGGTCAGGCAGTCAGGAGAGCGGCGATCAGCGCCGTGATCTCGCCTTCCATCCGGTCGCTCTCGGTGCCTAGAGGCACGAGGGCCTCGGTCCCGGCGAGGAACCTCTCGATGGGCTCGGTGGGAGCGGCGAGCAGCGCGCTGCCCTCGACTCCACTGAGCGACACGAGCGTGTAGTCGGGGTCTTCGTCACGCCACACCTGCACGTCACCTGTCCCGGCGGGGGCATCGGCCGTCGCGTGCATCCCCAGAGAGAGGAGCTCGCGGCCGATCAGCCAGGTCGACATGGTGTGCGGGCCGGTGAAGACCGCGCGCACCGTGTACGGATCAGAGGTTCTGAAGGAGAACTCGGCGCTCACGGGGATGACGCTGGCGTCGGACCCGATGAGCTGCATGGCGACGACCTCGACGACGTCGTAAGTCGAGCTCGTCATCGGGTCCTCCTGTTCGCAAGGGCTGGAGGTCCCATCATGGCAGGCCAGATGCCCGATTGGACCGGTAGGCGCTGCGAGTTCACCCGGAGGGACGCGCGAGTGAATGAAGATGCCGGGTGACAGCACCCATCTTGGCGACGGCGCACCCTCTTGACGCCAGTGCCACGACCTGCATCGTGGCTCGTTTCAGATTCTACGCCCCTGCCGGGTAACATCCTTCTCGATGTCACCTGCGGGTGTGCGTCGTCTTCCCGTACCGGCGTGTCGCGGGGAAGGCGCCACCTGCGACGACGGGCGATTGGCTCAGTTGGTAGAGCGCCTCGTTCACACCGAGGAGGTCATCGGTTCGAGTCCGGTATCGCCCACTCGAACAGAAGGGGTCGGCCCAGCGGGCCGGCCCCTTCTGTCATGCATATGAGGTCCGGCGGGTGGCGAGCCCGCCGGTAGCATCGAGGGGCTCGCCGCCAGGGCGAGCGGCCACGAAGGAGGCTGTACCGGTGCCCGAGCTCATCACCCTCACCGTCGACGGGATCGCGACCACGGTGGAGCCGGGGACGACGGGTACGGACCTGTACGCGGCCCGCCGCGACGTCGTCGTCGTCCGCGTGGACGGCGAGCTGCGCGACCTGCACCTCCCGCTGGCCGGCGGATCGGTCGTCGAGGCCGTGACCATCGAGGAGCCGGACGGTCTCGCGGTGCTGCGGCACTCGGCCGCGCACGTGCTGGCGCAGGCCGTGCAAGAGGTCAACCCGAAGGCGCGGCTCGGCATCGGCCCGCCGATCACCGACGGCTTCTACTACGACTTCGACGTGGACGTCCCGTTCACGCCGGAGGACCTCAAGGCGATCGAGAAGGTCATGGGCCGGATCGTCAAGGAGGGCCAGACCTTCCGGCGGTGGGACGTCACCGAGCAGGAGGCGCGCGCCGAGCTGCGCGACGAGCCGTACAAGCTGGAGCTCATCGGCCTCAAGGGCGATCCGACGGCTGCCGACGGTGCGTCCGTCGAGGTCGGCCTCGGCGGCCTGAGCATCTACCAGAACGTGCGTGGTGCCGGCCGTGAGAGCGAGGCGGTCGTCTGGCAGGACCTGTGCCGCGGGCCGCACGTCCCGAGCACCCGCCTGCTGGGCAACGGCTTCCAGCTGACCCGCTCGGCGGCCGCGTACTGGCGCGGGTCCGAGAAGAACCCGCAGCTCCAGCGCGTCTACGGCACCGCCTGGCCCACCAAGGACGAGCTGCGTGCCTACCTCGAGCGCATCGCCGAGGCCGAGCGTCGCGACCACCGCAAGCTGGGCAACGAGCTCGACCTGTTCTCCTTCCCCGAGGAGATCGGCTCCGGGCTGGCCGTGTTCCACCCCAAGGGCGGCATCATCCGCATGGAGATGGAGCACTACTCCCGCAAGCGGCACGTGGAGGCGGGCTACTCGTTCGTCAACACCCCGCACATCACCAAGGAGCAGCTGTTCCAGATCTCGGGGCACCTCGACTGGTACTCCGAGGGCATGTACCCGCCGATGACCCTGGACGAGGAGCGCGACGCCGAGGGCAACATCCGCAAGCAGGGCCAGAACTACTACCTCAAGCCCATGAACTGCCCGATGCACAACCTGATCTTCGCGGCGCGCGGGCGCTCGTACCGGGAGCTGCCGCTGCGGCTCTTCGAGTTCGGCACCGTCTACCGCTACGAGAAGTCTGGTGTGGTGCACGGCATGACTCGCGCGCGCGGGTTCACGCAGGACGACGCGCACATCTACTGCACCCGCGAGCAGATGAAGGACGAGCTGAGCAGCCTGCTGACCTTCGTCCTCGACCTGCTCAAGGACTACGGGCTGAACGACTTCTACCTGGAGCTCTCGACCAAGAACCCGGAGAAGTCGGTCGGCTCCGACGTCGTCTGGGAGGAGGCCACCGAGACGCTGCGCCAGGTGGCCGAGGCGTCCGGGCTCGACCTGGTCCCGGACCCGGGCGGCGCCGCGTTCTACGGCCCCAAGATCTCCGTGCAGGCCAAGGACGCCCTGGGCCGCACCTGGCAGATGTCGACCATCCAGCTGGACTTCAACCTGCCGGAGCGGTTCGAGCTCGAGTACACCGCGTCCGACGGCACCCGCCAGCGGCCCGTGATGATCCACCGCGCGCTGTTCGGGTCGATCGAGCGGTTCTTCGCGGTGCTCACCGAGCACTACGCCGGGGCGTTCCCCGCGTGGCTGGCGCCCGTGCAGGTGCTCGCCGTGCCGGTCGCCGAGCCGTTCGAGGGGTACCTCGACGACGTGGTGCGCCAGCTGCGGGCGCAGGGGATCCGGGCCGAGGTGGACCGTTCCGACGACCGGTTCGGCAAGAAGATCCGCAACGCCAGCACGCAGAAGATCCCGTTCGTGCTCATCGCCGGCGGCGAGGACGCCGAGGCCGGGGCGGTGTCGTTCCGGTACCGCGACGGACGTCAGGACAACGGTGTGCCCGTGGCCGAGGCGATCGAGCGGATCGTCACGGCGGTGCGTGACCGCGTGCAGGTCTGAGTCGTGCACGACGACGCCGAGCCCGCTGACCACTTCGCCGGCGTGCCGGACGGCTTCGAGCGGCTGTGGACCCCGCACCGCATGGCGTACCTCGGGGGCCAGGACAAGCCGACCGACCGCGAGGCCGGCCAGGGGTGCCCGTTCTGCCGCATCCCGACGCTCTCCGACGAGGACGGCCTCATCGTCGCGCGCGGGACGGTCGCCTACGTGGTGCTCAACCTCTACCCGTACAACTCCGGCCACCTGCTCGTCTGCCCGTACCGGCACGTCGCCGACTACACCGAGCTGACCGAGCCGGAGGTGGCCGACGTCGCGTCGCTCACCCGGACGGCGATGGGTGTCGTGCGCGAGGTGTCGGCACCGCAGGGCTTCAACGTGGGCATGAACCAGGGCGACGTCGCCGGCGCCGGGATCGCAGCCCATCTCCACCAGCACCTGGTGCCCCGGTGGGGTGGGGACTCCAACTTCCTGCCGATCGTCGGCCGCAGCCGTGCGCTGCCCGAGCTGCTCGGCGACACGCGGGCACGGCTGGCGGCCGCCTGGCCGACCGCATCGAAGGGATGATCGGCACGTGCTGAACGGACTGCGCGGTGCCATGACGCGCTTCTTCACCCCGGTCGCCAGGGCGCTCCTGCGGCTGGGCGTCTCACCGGACGCGGTGACCGTCGGGGGAACCCTCGTCGTGGTCGTCACCGCGTTGTGGGCGTTCCCCACCGGACACCTGCTCGTCGGCGCCCTGGTCATCGGGGTCTTCGTGCTCACCGACTCGCTCGACGGCGTGATGGCGCGACAGGCCGGCCGGTCCGGGCCGTGGGGAGCCTTCCTCGACTCGACCCTCGACCGGTTCGGCGATGGCGCGATCTTCGCCGGGCTCGTCCTGTGGTTCACCGCCGGCGGGGACGACCGGGTCACCGCGGTCCTGGCCCTCGCGTGCCTGGTGCTCGGCTCGATCGTCCCGTACGCCCGGGCGCGGGCGGAGGGTCTGGGCATGACCGCGTCCGGTGGCATCGCGGAGCGCGCCGACCGGCTCCTGCTCGTCCTCGTGGCGACCGCGGCGGTCGGTTTCGGCGCACCCGACGTCGTCCTCACCGTCGTGCTCGCCCTGCTGGCGCTGGCGTCGGCCGTGACGGTCGTGCAGCGGATGAGCAAGGTGTACCGCCAGGCCGCGACGCAGGTGTCCGAGTGAAGGTGGATGTCGCCCGCGCCTACGCGTTCGCGTGGAAGGTGGCCGGCCGCCTGCCCGGGCCGGTGCTCCGCGGTCTGTGCGACCTTGCGGCGGACGGTGCGTGGCTGCGCCGCGGCGGCGGTGTCCGGCAGCTGGAGAAGAACCTCGGACGCGTGCGCCCCGAGCTGGACGCGCGTGCGTTGCGTCGGCTCAGCCGCGCCGCCATGCGCTCGTACATGCGCTACTTCGGCGAGGCGTTCGCCCTGGCGACGATGTCCCGGGAGCAGGTCGACGCGCGCGTGCGGGCCGTCGGCATGGAGAACCTGCGGGCCTTCACCGACGGGAACCAGGCCGTGGTCCTCGCCCTCGGGCACACCGGCAACTGGGACCTCGCCGGCGCCTACTGCGCGCGGGCGATCGCCCCGGTGACCACCGTCGCGGAGCGCCTCGAGCCCGAGGCGCTGTTCCAGGAGTTCGTCGCGTTCCGGGAGAGCCTCGGGATCACGATCTTCGCCCTGACGGGGGAGGGCGACGTGTTCCGTGGCCTGGTGCGCGCGGCGCGTGCGGGGGCCGGGCTCCTGCCGCTGCTCGCGGACCGAGACCTCACGTCCAAGGGCGTGGAGGTCGACCTGTTCGGGCACCGCGCCCGCGTCGCTGCCGGCCCGGCCGCGCTGGCGATCACCACCGGTGCACCCCTGGTGACCACGGTCATCTACTACGAGCGGCTCCGCGGGGCGCAGCGCCGTGCCGCCGGGTCGCCCTGGGGCATCGTCATCCAGTTCAACAAGGCGATCCACATGCCGACGGACGTCCCGCGCGCCGACCGGGTGCGTGCGATGACGCAGGCGTGGGTGGACGAGTTCGCCGCCGGGGTCCGACAGCGGCCGCAGGACTGGCACATGCTCCAGAAGGTCTTCGTCGACGACCTGGACCCGGAGCGCTACGCGCAGACGCTCGCCGCGCAGGGGACCCCGAGGTGAGCCCCCGCCGCGCGGAGCGCCCCCTGCGCGTGGGCATCGTCTGCCCGTACTCCTACGACGTCCCGGGTGGCGTCCAGTTCCACGTGCGGGACCTGGCCGAGGCCCTCATCGCGCGCGGCCACGAGGTGTCGGTCCTGGTGCCGGCCGACGACGAGACGCCGATCCCGGAGTACATGACAGCCGCCGGCCGCGCGATCCCGGTCCGGTACAACGGCGCGGTCGCCCGCATGACGTTCGGGCCGGTCACCGCCGCGCGTGTCCGCAAGTGGCTCGCGGCGGGGGAGTTCGACGTGCTGCACCTGCACGAGCCGGTCACGCCCAGCCTCGGCATGCTCGCCCTGTGGATCGCGGACGGCCCGATCGTCGCCACGTTCCACACGGCCCTGATCCGGTCGCGCCCACTCCAGATGGCCTACCCGCTGGTCCGGCAGTCGCTGGAGAAGATCTCGGCCCGGATCGCCGTGTCGGAGGACGCCCGCCGCACGCTGGTCGAGCACATGGGCGGCGACGCCGTGGTGATCCCGAACGGCGTCTATGTCGACGGGTTCGCGCAGGCGCAGCCGGATCCGCGCTGGACCGGTTCTCCGGAGCGGCCCACGATCGCGTTCCTCGGGCGTCTGGACGAGGCGCGCAAGGGCCTGCCGGTCCTGCTCGAGGCGGTCCCGCGCGTGCTCGCCGAGATCCCCGGCGCACGGTTCCTCGTCGCCGGTCGCGGCGAGACCGGACCCGACGAGGTGCGGGAGCTCCTGGGCGAGGAGGCAGCAGCGGCCGTCGAGTTCCTCGGCGGGATCTCCGACGACGAGAAGGCCAGCCTGCTCGCGTCCGTCGACGTCTACTGCGGCCCGCAGACGGGTGGTGAGAGCTTCGGCATCGTCCTGGTCGAGGCGATGAGCGCTGGTGCCACCGTCGTGGCCAGCGACCTGGGGGCGTTCTCGCGGGTGCTCGACGACGGCGAGGCCGGCGTCCTGTTCCGCACGGGGGACAGCGAGGACCTGGCACGGACCCTCGTACGCGTGCTGCGCGACCCGGAGCTGCGCGCCGCGGTCTCCGCGCACGCGCTCGAGGTGGTCCGGCAGTACGACTGGGCGACCGTCACCGACCAGGTGCTGGCCGTCTACGAGATGGTCGTCGCCGGCCGGCGCTCGCCCGTCGGCGAGGACCCGTCGTCGGTGCGCGGTGCGCGTCTCCTCGAGCTCCGCCGGGGTCGGGGTGAGTCCCGATGAGGTGGTCCGAGATCACGGTCTACGTCACGATCGTCGTCGCGCTCGCCCTGTGGTGGGTGTGGGTGGCGGCGTCGCGGCTGGACCGCCTGCACCGCAAGGTCGGGACGTCCCGTGCGGTGCTCGACGCGCAGCTGGTGCGGCGTGCGACGGTGGCCGCGGAGCTCGCGACCTCCGGCGTGCTCGACCCGGTGAGCTCGGTGCTCGTCGGTGAGGCGGCGTGGGCCGCCCTGTCGACCGGCACCAGCGAGCTGCCCGCCGACCTGCTCGCCCTCGTGGGTCCGGACGACGTCCCGGTGGGCGGGGCCGCCCTGCTCGCGGTGGATCGCGGGAGCATCGAGAGCGAGCTGTCGGCCACGCTGCGCGAGGCGATGGACGAGCCCGAGGAGGTGGCCGCGCTGCGTGCCGACCCGGCAGGTGACGAGCTGGTCGGGCTGCTGGCGTCCTCCTGGTACCGGGTGCAGCTGGCGCGCCGCTTCCACAACGAGGCCGTCGCCCAGACCGCCCGGGCACGGCGCGGGCCGCTGGTCCGGCTGCTGCGTCTGGCCGGGCACGCACCCGAGCCCAGCAGCTTCGAGATGGACGACGCGTGGCCCGAGAACCTGGGCCGTCCCGGAGCGCGCAGCGGCTCCGCGGAGACCACCCCTCCGCGCTGAGACGCGCCCGGACGGGCGTCACGCACGGTCTACGATTGACCGATCAGGCCGCCGTTCCTCCGAGGAGGCGGCCGCACCCCGACCGCACCACGATCTGTGAGGCTCGACGTGACCAGCGAGAACAGCCAGCCCACCACCGCGACGCACGCCGGCGTCATCGGCACCGCCCGCGTGAAGCGGGGGATGGCCGAGATGCTCAAGGGCGGCGTCATCATGGACGTCGTCAACGCGGAGCAGGCGAAGATCGCCGAGGACGCCGGAGCGGTCGCCGTGATGGCCCTCGAGCGCGTCCCCGCCGACATTCGCGCCCAGGGCGGCGTCGCGCGGATGAGCGACCCGGACCTCATCGACGGCATCATCGAGGCCGTCTCCATCCCGGTCATGGCGAAGGCCCGGATCGGACACTTCGTCGAGGCGCAGGTGCTCCAGTCGCTCGGCGTCGACTACATCGACGAGTCCGAGGTGCTGACCCCGGCCGACTACGCGCACCACATCGACAAGTGGGCCTTCACCGTGCCCTTCGTCTGCGGAGCCACCAACCTGGGCGAGGCCCTGCGCCGCATCACCGAGGGCGCGGCCATGATCCGCTCCAAGGGCGAGGCCGGCACGGGTGACGTCTCCAACGCGACCACCCACATGCGCACGCTGCGCGACCAGATCCGTCGCCTGACCTCGCTGCCGGAGGACGAGCTGTTCGTCGCCGCCAAGGAGCTCCAGGCGCCGTACGACCTGGTCAAGGAGGTCGCCCGGGCGGGCAAGCTCCCCGTCGTGCTCTTCACCGCGGGTGGCATCGCGACCCCGTCCGACGCGGCGATGATGATGCAGCTCGGCGCTGAGGGCGTGTTCGTCGGCTCCGGCATCTTCAAGTCGGGCAACCCGGCCGAGCGTGCCGCGGCGATCGTCAAGGCGACCACGTTCTTCGACGACCCGGACGTCATCGCCAAGGTCTCGCGCGGCCTGGGCGAGGCCATGGTCGGCATCAACGTCGAGGACGTCCCGGAGCCGCACCGCCTCGCTGAGCGCGGCTGGTGACGCAGGACCACGCCAGGCCGGAGGCCGCGGACGACTCGTCCGCGGCCTCTGCCGTCCCTTCCCGGTCGAGCGCCGACGGCGGCGGTCCCGTGCACGCCCTCGGCACGGAGTGGCGGCGGGGCGACGACGGGCTGCTGTTCCGCGAGGCGGCCCGCGTGATCCTCCTCGACGAGGACGACCGCGTGCTCCTGATCCGCGGGCACGACGCCGACCAGCCCGACCGCAGCTGGTGGTTCACGGTCGGAGGCGGGATCGACGACGGCGAGGACGCACTGTCGGCCGCCGTGCGGGAGGTCCGCGAGGAGACCGGCATCCTGCTCGACCCGGGGCAGGTGCTCGGTCCGGTGTTCACGCGGTCGGCGATCTTCGACTTCTACGCCGAGCACTGCCGGCAGGACGAGATCCTCTACCTCGCTCGCGTCCCCGCATCGGCGTTCGAGTCGGTCGACCGGGCCGGCTGGACGGAGCTGGAGCTCGACGTCATCGACGAGCTGCGCTGGTGGTCGCTCGACGACCTGGACCTGGTGGATCTCGAGGTGTTCCCCGACCGGCTGGTCGATCTCGTCCGGGGGCTGCTGCCGGCGTGGGACGGCGTGACGCGACACCTCGGCCTGGCGCGCGAGTAGCTCAGGTGACGACGTTCCGCGTCGTCCAGGCGGGGTCGAGGTGCTCGTCGTGCCGCAGCACCTCGCGCAGCGCCCGCACGGCAGCGACGAGGTCCGCGTGGGTCAGGTACGGCGCCGCGACGCCCAGTCGCACGAGGTCCGGGGTCCGGAAGTCGCCGACCACGCCGCGAGCCGCGAGCGCCTGCACGATCCCGTAGGCGTCCGGATGGCGGAGAGCCACCTGTGAACCGCGCCGCCGGTCGTCCTGCGGCGACGCGAAGTCGGCGTCCGGGACCACCGTGGCGATCGCGTCGCGCAGGAAACTCGTGAGCGACAACGACCGGGCGCGGACCTCCTCGATGGTCATGCCGTCGAAGGCGCGGAGGGCCGCCTCGAGCGCCAGGAGCGAGAGCATCGGGGGAGTCCCGATCCGGGCCCGCGCGACGCCGGCGGCGCCCACGTACCCCTCGGCCATCGCGAACGGCTCCGCGTGCCCGTTCCAGCCCGGCAGGACATTGACGAACGCGTCCTGGTGCCGGGCGGCGACGTAGCCGTACGCGGGGGCGCCGGGTCCGCCGTTGAGGTACTTGTAGCCGCAGCCCACCGCGAGGTCGACGTCGTGCGCGTCGAGCCCGACCGGCAGGGCGCCCGCGGAGTGGCACAGGTCCCAGACGACGAGCGCGCCGGCGTCGTGCGCGGCCGCGGTGATCCCGGGTAGGTCCAGCAGCTCCCCGGTCCGGTAGTCCACGTGGGACAGGACGACGACGGCGACCTCCGACCCGAGACGGGCGGGGATCTCGGCCGGGGTCGCGTGCTCGACCCGCCAGCCGACCTGGGCGGCGACGCCGGCGACCACGTACTCGTCGGTGGGGAACGACCCCGGCTCCGTGAGGACGACGCCCCGGCCCGGGCGGAGCGCGGCGGCCGCGTGCAACGACTGGTGCAGCCGGACGCTGGTGGAGTCCCCGACCACCACCTGGCCGGGTGCGGCACCGATCAGCCGCCCGATCGCGTCACCCACCCGCACGGGCGCGTCCCACCAGCCGTGCGTGTTCCACGAGCCGATCAGGTCGCGGCCCCACTGCTCGCGCACCACCGACTCGATGGCCTCCGGCACGCCCACGGGCAGCGCCCCGAGGGAGTTCCCGTCGAGGTACACCACACCGTCGGGCAGCAGGAACCGGTCCCGCAGGTCCGTCTGCGCGTGCCGGGCGTCGAGCGCCGCGGCTCGCGCGTCGAGGTCGTCGAGGATCACGGCGGTGAGCCTACGGCCGTGGCCGACGCCTAGACTCGCCCGTCGTGACTGTGACCGTCGGAGTCCTCGCCCTCCAGGGAGACGTGCGCGAGCACGCGCACGCCCTGTCGTCCGTAGGGGCGCAGGCCGTGCCGGTGCGTCGCCGGCGGGAGCTCGACGCGGTCGACGCCCTCGTGATCCCCGGCGGGGAGTCGACGACGATCGACAAGCTGCTGCGGGCGTTCGAGCTGTTCGAGCCGATCCAGGACCGGTTGCGCGCCGGCATGCCGGCGTACGGCTCGTGCGCCGGCATGATCCTGCTGGCCGACCGGGTGATCGGTGGGATCGAGGGCCAGCAGACGCTCGGCGGGGTCGACGTCACCGTGCGCCGCAACGCGTTCGGGCGACAGGTGGAGTCGTTCGAGACCGACCTGTCCATCGAGGGCGTCGAGGAGCAGGTGCACGCGGTGTTCATCCGGGCACCGTGGGTCGAGGAGGTCGGGCCGGCGGCGTCGGTGCTGGCGCGCGTCGAGACGGGTCCCGCCGCCGGTAGGATCGTGGCCGTCCGCCAGGGCCCCTTGCTCGTGACCTCGTTCCACCCGGAGGTCACGGGGGACACCCGGGTGCACCAACTGTTCGTAGAGATCGTCCGCGACAACGTGTGAGGCCCAGCAGCCGGCACAGGTCGCGGGAGACGAAGGGGTAGCTGAAGCGATGTCGGGTCACTCCAAGTGGGCCACCACCAAGCACAAGAAGGCCGTGGTCGACGCCAAGCGGAGCAAGCTCTTCGCCAAGCTGATCAAGAACATCGAGGTGGCCGCGCGCACCGGCGGCGGTGACCTCGCGGGCAACCCGACCCTCTTCGACGCGGTCCAGAAGGCCAAGAAGAACTCGGTCCCGATCGACAACATCAACCGTGCCGTCAAGCGCGGGTCCGGCCAGGAGGCCGGTGGCGCCGACTACGCGACGATCATGTACGAGGGCTACGGCTCCGGCGGCATCGCGGTCCTGGTCGAGTGCCTGACCGACAACCGCAACCGCGCCGCGTCCGACGTCCGCGTCGCGTTCACGCGCAACGGCGGCCAGATGGCTGACCCCGGCTCGGTCTCGTACCTGTTCTCCCGCAAGGGTGTCGTCATCGTGCCCAAGGAGGGCACCGACGAGGACTCCGTGGTCGAGGCGGTCCTGGACGCCGGCGGCGAAGAGGTCAACGACATCGGCGAGGCCTTCGAGGTGCTCTCCGAGGCGACCGACCTCGTCCCCGTCCGCACGGCCCTGCAGAACGCCGGCATCGAGTACGACTCGGCCGACGTCGTGTTCTGGCCCGCCACCCAGATCGAGGTCGACGCCGAGGGTGCGCGCAAGATCCTGCGCCTCATCGACGCCCTCGAGGACTCTGACGACGTGCAGAACGTGTACGCGAACTTCGACGCCTCGGACGAGGTCATGGCGGAGCTCGAGGAGGACTGAGCCGGAGCGCAGCGGAGGTCGAGGGGCGCGGAGCGTCACTCGGCCGCAGTGGAGCGCAGGCTCAGGCCGACCACCTACTCCGAGGACTGACCTGCGCGCCTCCCGGTCGGCCGCCCGATGGGTTGCGACCATGACGGCGTGCGCGTCCTCGGAGTCGACCCCGGCCTGACCCGGTGCGGTCTCGGTGTCGTCGACGGCCTGACGTCCCGGCGGCTGTCGATGGTCGCCGTCGGCGTCGCCACGTCGGACGCCCTCTGGGACGTCGACCAGCGGCTGCTGTCCATCGAGCGGCAGATCGAGGAGTGGCTCGAGGAGCACGCACCCGACGCCGTGGCGGTGGAGCGGGTGTTCGCCCAGCAGAACCTGCGCACGGTCATGGGCACCGCGCAGGTGGCCGGCATCGCGATGGTCGCCGCCGCGCGCCGCCGGATCCCCGTCGCCCTGCACACGCCGAGCGAGGTCAAGGCCGCGGTGACCGGCAACGGGCGTGCGGACAAGGCGCAGGTCCAGACGATGGTGCAGCGGCTCCTCCAGCTCGACGAGCTGCCCCGGCCTGCGGACGCGGCCGACGCCCTGGCGCTCGCCGTGTGCCATCTCTGGCGGCCCGCCGGTGCCCTCGGTGCACCCCAGCGCGCGCCCGGCTCGCTCACCGCCGCGCAGCGGGCGTGGGCGACCGCCGAGCAGGCGGCCCGGCGCCGCGGCTGACCGCGTGTCTTCGTACACGTGTTCGCCTGCGTGTGCCAGAGTGTCCGTCAGCAGATTCGTTCTCGACTGATGGAGGTGGCCGGGTGATCGCGTCGGTCCACGGCACGGTGCAGGCGTTGCGGCTCGACGCCGCGGTGATCGAGGTCGGGGGAGTCGGGCTGCTCGTGCACGCGACACCGGCCACGCTCGCCGGGCTGCGGGTGGGGTCCACCGCGCAGCTGGCCACGTCCCTGCTGGTCCGGGAGGACGCGCTGACCCTGTTCGGGTTCGCCGACGCCGACGAGCGCGAGGTCTTCGAGACCGTCCAGACGGTCAGCGGGGTCGGCCCCCGGCTGGCGCTGGCGATGCTCGCGGTGCACACGCCCGACGGTCTGCGGCGCGCGGTGCTCGACGAGGACCTCAAGGCGCTCCAGCGCGTGCCGGGCATCGGCCTGAAGGGTGCCCAGCGCATCGTGCTCGAGCTCAAGGACCGGATCGGCGCTCCCGCCAACGTGGCCGCCCCGACGTCAGCGGTGTTCGGCGGTGACCGTCGCGACCAGGTGGTCGAGGCCCTCGTCGGCCTCGGCTGGAACGCGCGGGCGGCGGGCGACGCCGTCTCGACCGTCCTGGAGGGCACGGAGGGCCCGGTGGCGGCCGACGAGGTCGCGGGCGTGCTGCGCGCGGCGCTCCGGACGCTGGGCGGCGGACATGGCTGACGACCACGAGGAGCTGGTGACCGAACGTTTCGCCGCCGAGTCGCTCGTCCGGTCCGGCGCCGACGATCTCGAACGTGCAGCCGAGGCCGCGCTGCGACCGCGCCGGCTCGACGAGTTCGTGGGCCAGCGCGTGGTGCGCGACCAGCTCTCGCTCGTGCTCGACGCCGCGCGCGGGCGCGGCAAGGCACCCGACCACGTGCTGCTCTCCGGGCCGCCGGGGCTCGGCAAGACGACGCTGGCGATGATCATCGCGGCCGAGATGGGCGCCCCCCTGCGGGTCACCAGTGGTCCTGCCATCCAGCATGCGGGCGACCTCGCGGCCGTCCTTTCCTCGCTCGAGGAGGGCGAGGTCCTCTTCCTCGACGAGATCCACCGCCTGGCGCGCCCGGCCGAAGAGCTGCTCTACATGGCCATGGAGGACTTCCGGGTCGACGTCATCGTCGGCAAGGGTGCGGGCGCCAGCGCGATCCCGCTGACCCTGCCGCCGTTCACTGTCGTCGGTGCCACCACTCGCGCCGGCCTGCTCCCGGCGCCCCTGCGCGACCGGTTCGGGTTCACCGCACACCTCGACTTCTACTCGTCCGACGAGCTCGAGCGTGTCCTCGTCCGATCCGCCGGCCTTCTCGGCGTGCCGCTGGACCACACCGCCGCCGCCGAGCTGGCCTCGCGCTCCCGCGGCACGCCCCGCATCGCGAACCGGCTGCTCAGGCGCGTGCGCGACTGGGCGGAGGTCCGCGGCGACGGCACGCTCAGCCTCGTCGCCGCCCGTGCCGCGCTCGAGGTCTACGAGGTCGACGACCTGGGGCTCGACCGGCTCGACAGGGCCGTGCTGACGGCCTTGTGCACGCGCTTCGGCGGAGGACCGGTGGGACTCACCACGCTCGCGGTGGCGGTCGGCGAGGAGCCGGAGACGGTGGAGACGGTCGCCGAGCCGTTCCTGGTCCGCGAGGGCCTGGTCGGCCGCACGCCACGCGGTCGGATCGCGCTCCCGGCGGCCTGGACCCACCTCGGTCTCGAGGTCCCCCACGGATCGGGCACACTGTTCGGCTGAGCCGCTGCTCGTGCACAGATCTCGGAACCCTCATCGGGGCTCGTGCGTTGGAGCGGCGAGCCGCTGCGCCTAGACTGCGGCGGACACACCACCCCGATCGGAGCCGTACCGCCGTGGAACTCATGCTCATCCTGGCCATCGCCCTGGGCGCCCTCTGGCTCATGTCGAGCCGTACCCGCAAGCAGCAGCGAGCGGCATCGGAGTTCCGCAACAACCTCGTGGCGGGTGACGAGGTCATGACGGCGTCGG
Organism: Cellulomonas humilata; assembly: GCF_013359775.1. GTDB lineage: Bacteria > Actinomycetota > Actinomycetes > Actinomycetales > Cellulomonadaceae > Cellulomonas > Cellulomonas humilata. The sequence continues at coordinate 63,357 of NZ_JABMCI010000063.1, forward strand.
GCCTGCTGGGCACCGTCGTGGCGGTCGAGGACGACGTGATCACGCTCGAGTCGAGCCCCGGCGCCCAGACGCGCTGGATCCGCGCGGCGATCGCCAAGAAGATCGAGCCGCCGGTCGACGAGATCGACGACGTCGAGGACGACGAGCTCGAGGACGACGTCGACGACGAGGACGACGTGGTCAGCGATGCCGACCGCATCAGCCACGCGAACGACGACGTGATCGACGTCCCGGACGACCTGTCCTCGCTGCCGCCCGCCCGCAAGGACGGGGAGCCGGACACCAAGTAGACCGTTCGGTCCGGGTGACGACGCCCGGACCTCGACCCCACCGGTTGCCCTGCGCGGCCGGTGCGCGCACGAGAGAAGAACTCCGTTGGCTCCTCCCACCCGCCGTCAGAGGCCCGTCCGCACGCTCCTCGTGCTCGGGATCCTCATCTTCGCGCTCCTCGGCACCATCGCCGCGGGGACCAAGTGGTCCACCGCGTCGTGGACGCCGAACCTCGCGCTCGACCTCGAGGGCGGGACGCAGATCATCCTGACCCCGGTCGCGGAGAACGGCGAGGAGGTGACTTCGCAGACGATCGCCCAGGCGATCGACGTGATCCGCCAGCGGGTCGACTCCTCGGGCGTCGCGGAGGCCGAGATCACTAGCCAGAGCGGCGGCAAGATCGTCGTGGCGCTCCCCGGCAACCCGAGCGAGGAGACCCTCAAGCTCGTCGAGACCTCCGCGCAGATGGCGTTCCGGCCCGTGCTGGCCATCGGCAACCCGACGCCGACGGACACGACGCCGACCCCGGAGCCCACGGAGTCCGCAGCCGCGACCGACCCGGCCGCGCCGGCGCCGACCCCCACGCCCACCGCCGCGGCGGAGGAGCCGTCGGACGTGCCGTCCAAGGCAGCGCCCGACAGCCCCAGCGACATCGCGTACTACGTCACCCCGGCCGTCCAGGCCGAGTTCGACGCCCTGGACTGCACCGATCCCTCCAACCTCACGGGTGGCGTGAACGGCGACCCGGACAAGGCCTTCGTCACGTGCGGCCAGGACGGCAGCGCGAAGTACATCCTTGGACCGGTCGAGATCGAGGGCGCGCGGATCTCCAGCGCGACCTCCGGCCTGAACCAGCTGCCCAGCGGCGGTCAGGGCAACCTGTGGGTCGTCAACATCGCGTTCGACAACGAGGGCACGACGCAGTTCACCGACGTGACCACGCGTCTGCAGGGGCTCGCGGCTTCCCCGCCGCAGAACCAGTTCGCGATGGTGCTCGACGGGCTCGTCATCTCGGCACCGAGCCTCGACACCGGCGTGATCATCGCGGACGGCAAGGCGGAGATCTCCGGCACGTTCACGCGTGAGTCGGCGGCCAGCCTGGCCAACCAGCTCAACTTCGGCTCGCTGCCGCTCACGTTCACCGTGGAGAGCAAGGAGCAGATCTCGGCCACCCTCGGCTCCGAGCAGCTCCAGAAGGGCCTGCTCGCCGGCCTCATCGGGCTCGGCCTCGTCGTGCTCTACTCACTCCTCCAGTACCGCGCCCTAGGACTGGTGACGGTGGCGTCGCTGATCATCGCCGGCGCGCTCACGTACAGCATCATCACGCTGCTGTCCTGGACCCAGGGCTACCGGCTCTCGCTGCCCGGTGTCGCCGGTCTGATCGTGGCCATCGGCATCACGGCGGACTCGTTCATCGTGTACTTCGAACGCATCCGTGACGAGCTGCGGGAGGGCCGCACCCTCGTCGCCGCCGTCGACCGCGGGTGGGAGCGCGCGCGCCGGACCATCCTGGCCTCGGACGCAGTGAACTTCCTCGCCGCGATCGTGCTCTACCTGCTCGCCGTCGGCAGCGTCCGTGGGTTCGCCTTCACCCTCGGTCTCACCACGCTCATCGACGTGCTCGTGGTCTTCATGTTCACGCACCCGCTCATGCAGCTCATCGCGCGGACGAAGTTCTTCGGTCAGGGACACCGGCTCTCCGGGCTCGACCCGCGCCGCCTCGGTGCCCCCGAGACGCGCTACGTCGGCCGCGGTCGAGTCGTCCACGGCCCGCGCTCCTCCGCCGACGAGGTGGTCGAGGACGCTCCGGTCGACGCCGAGGCGACGCCCCGCGTGCCGGTCGCCGTCGGCGGCGGGACGAGCGGGCTGACGATCGCCGAGCGGCGTGCGGCGGCCCGCGCGGCCGAGCAGAAGACCGGGGCGACCGATGCCCCGGTCGACGCACCTGCCCAGGACGCCGAGCCCGAGTCCGGGCGCACCGAGGGGAACGAGCACTGATGGCCTCCGGATTCGCCCAGTGGGGCAACGACCTCTACACCGGCCGCCGGTCGTACGACATCGTCGGCCGCCGCAAGATCTGGTTCACAATCTCCACGATCCTCGTGGTCCTGTCCGCGGTGCTGCTGATCAAGCCGGGCCTCAACCCCGGCATCGAGTTCCGCGGCGGGTCCGAGTTCGTCGTCTCCGACGTCGTCGAGACCGACCAGCAGCTCGCCATCGACACCGTGCTGGCCATCTCCCCGGACGAGCAGCCGAAGGTCACGACCGTCGGTTCCAACGCGCTCCGCATCCAGACCTCGACCCTCACCGCCGACGAGGTGACCGAGGTCAAGAACGCCCTGGCCGCCGCGTTCGACGTGTCGGCGGCGACCGACGTCACCAGCTCGTTCATCGGGCCGTCGTGGGGCAAGGACATCTCCCAGAAGGCCATCACCGGCATCCTGGTGTTCCTGCTGTTCGTCACGATCGTGATGACGATCTACTTCCGCAACTGGCGGATGGCGATCGCCGCCCTCATCGCCCTGTTCCACGACCTGATCATCACCGTCGGCGTGTACGCAGGCGTCGGCTGGGAGGTCACGCCGGCCACGGTGATCGGCTTCCTGACCATCCTCGGGTACTCGATCTACGACACGGTCGTGGTGTTCGACAAGGTGCGGGAGAACACCGCCGACACGCTGATGCAGACGCGGTACACCTACGCGGAGAAGGCGAACCTCGCGGTCAACCAGACGCTGGTGCGCTCGATCAACACCTCGGTGGTGGCCCTGCTCCCCGTGAGCGCGATCCTCTTCGTCGGGGCGTTCGTCCTCGGCGCGGGCACGCTGCGGGACATCGCCCTCGCCCTGTTCGTCGGCATGCTGATCGGCACGTTCTCGTCGATCTTCCTGGCCACCCCGTTCGAGGTGGCGCTGCGCGAGCGTGAGCCCGCGATCCGCGAGCACACCAAGAAGGTCCTGGACGCCCGCGCCGCGCGTGCCGAGTCGGGCGACGACGACCCCGTCTCCGCTGGTCAGGTCCGCGTGGCGGTCGGTGCGCTCAAGCCGGGAGCCCACCAGGGCGTCACCGCGCAGCCGAAGCGGAAGCGATGACCGTTCCCGACCGCACGGCGGGGCCGCCCACGGGCGTCCCCGCCGCGCGCGCGGACGTGCTGCGCCGTATCGACGAGCTGGTGCGGCTGGTGCCGGACTACCCGCAGCCGGGAATCCTGTTCCGCGACATCATGCCGCTGCTCGCGGACGCCTCGGCCTTCGCCGACGTGATCGGCGAGATCGCGGGGCGCGTGGACGGGCCGGTCGATCTCGTGGCCGGCATGGAGGCACGCGGGTTCCTGCTCGCCGCGCCCGTCGCCGTCGCGCTCGGCGCCGGCGTGCTCCCGGTCCGCAAGGCCGGCAAGCTGCCGGGTCCGACGGCGTCGGAGTCGTACGAGCTCGAGTACGGCACGGCGACCATCGAGATCCACCCCGCCACGGTGCCCGACGGTGCTCGCGTGCTGGTGATCGACGACGTGCTGGCCACGGGCGGTACTGCGGCGGCGACGGTGGCGCTGCTCCAGCGCTGCGGTGCGGACGTCGTGGGCCTCTCGTTCCTGGTGGAGCTCGAGGCCCTGCGGGGACGCGACCTGCTCACGGGTCACGCGATCGACGTCCTGGTCTCCGTGCCCTGACCAGCGTGGTCGCTGCGCTCGTGACCGTCCCACCCGTCGCACGGTCGTAGACTGTCGCCTCGACCGTGGGAGGGGGTGTGATGAGCGAAGACGTCCGCACGCCCGAGACCGGTGTCCCGGCTGCGCAGAGCGACTCCCCGTCGAGCCGCATGCGCTCCCGCCTCGGCCGGTTCGGCGCCCGCAGCGGTGCCGCGTTCCCGGCGATCGAGCCAGTGCTCCAGGCTGCGCGGACCAACCACCCGAAGGCCGACCTCGCGGTGGTGGAGCAGGCGTACGTGGTGGCCGAGAAGGCGCACCGCGGACAGCTGCGCAAGAGCGGCGACCCGTACATCACGCACCCGGTGGCGGTCGCGACCATCCTCGCGGAGCTGGGCATGACGCCCTCGACGCTGGCCGCGGCGCTGCTGCACGACACGGTCGAGGACACGGACTACTCGCTCGACCAGCTGCGCCGGGAGTTCGGTCCCGAGATCGCCATGCTGGTCGACGGGGTGACCAAGCTGGACAAGGTCACCTACGGCGACGCGGCGCAGGCCGAGACCGTCCGCAAGATGGTCGTGGCGATGTCGCGGGACATCCGCGTGCTCGTCATCAAGCTGGCCGACCGGCTGCACAACGCCCGGACCTGGAAGTTCGTCGCCGCGGCGTCGGCCGAGAAGAAGGCCCGCGAGACGCTCGAGATCTACGCCCCGCTGGCCCACCGGCTCGGCATGAACACGATCAAGTGGGAGCTCGAGGACCTGTCGTTCGCGACGCTCTACCCCAAGGTCTACGACGAGATCGTGCACCTGGTCGCCGAGCGCGCGCCGGCTCGCGAGGAGTACCTGGCGACCGTCCGGGAGCAGGTGGGCGCGGACCTCGGCAAGGCGAAGATCAAGGCGACCGTCAGCGGCCGGCCGAAGCACTACTACTCGATCTACCAGAAGATGATCGTGCGCGGCCGCGACTTCGCGGACATCTACGACCTCGTCGGGGTGCGCGTCCTGGTCGACTCGGTGCGGGACTGCTATGCGGCGCTCGGTGCGCTGCACGCGCGGTGGAACCCGGTCCCGGGCCGGTTCAAGGACTACATCGCGATGCCCAAGTTCAACCTGTACCAGTCGCTGCACACCACGGTGATCGGCCCGGGTGGCAAGCCGGTCGAGATCCAGATCCGCACGCACGACATGCACCGCCGGGCGGAGTACGGCGTCGCCGCGCACTGGAAGTACAAGGAGAGCGCGAAGAACGCCACCACGGGGGAGAAGGACGCCGCCGGCAACGACATGCAGTGGCTGCGGCAGCTGGTCGACTGGCAGAAGGAGACCGCGGACCCGAGCGAGTTCCTGGACTCCCTGCGGTTCGAGATCGCCGGGTCCGAGGTCTACGTGTTCACGCCCAAAGGCGACGTGATCGGCCTGCCCTCCGGCTCGACGCCCGTCGACTTCGCGTACGCGGTGCACACCGAGGTCGGGCACCGGACGATGGGTGCGCGCGTCAACGGTCGGCTCGTGCCGCTGGACTCGTCGCTCGAGAACGGCGACGTGGTCGACGTGTTCACGTCGAAGTCGGAGACCGCGGGGCCCTCGCGTGACTGGCTCGGCTTCGTCAAGAGCCCCCGTGCCCGCAACAAGATCCGCCAGTGGTTCTCCAAGGAGCGCCGCGAGGAGGCGATCGAGCACGGCAAGGACGCGATCGCCAAGGCGATGCGCAAGCAGAACCTGCCGATCCAGCGCCTGCTCTCGCACGAGTCCCTCGTGGCTCTGGCCAACGAGATGCGGTACGCCGACGTGTCGTCGCTCTACGCGGCGATCGGCGAGGGCCAGGTGTCCGCCGGCACGGTCGTGCAGCGGCTGGTCCAGTCGATGGGCGGGGAGCCTGCGGCGGAGGAAGATCTCGCCGAGGTGGCGCGTCCGGGCCAGACCCAGCGGCGCGTCCGGACGGGCGACCCCGGAGTCGTGGTCAAGGGTGTCGACGACATCTGGGTGAAGCTGGCCAAGTGCTGCACGCCGGTTCCGGGCGACGAGATCGTCGGGTTCGTGACGCGCGGCGCCGGCGTCAGCGTGCACCGATCGGACTGCATCAACGTCACCAGCCTGCGGAACGAGCCGGAGCGCATGGTGGACGTCGAGTGGAGCCACACGAGCTCCTCGATGTTCCTGGTGCAGATCCAGGTGGAGGCACTCGACCGCAGCAGGTTGCTGTCCGACGTGACGCGCGTGCTGTCCGACTCGCACGTCAACATCCTCTCGGCCTCCGTCTCCACGTCGCGCGACCGGGTGGCGCTCTCGCGGTTCGTGTTCGAGATGGCGGAGCCGTCCCACCTGGCGTCTGTGCTCGCCGCGGTACGCAAGGTCGAGGGCGTGTTCGACGTCTACCGGATCACCGGGGCGAAGGCCGCCGAGGAACCCGCCATCCGCGCCTGACTCACAGGCTCCTCAGCAGCGTGCGGGCCTGGCGCACCCCGCGCTGGCCGCCGAGCTCCACGAGCTGCGCGAGCGCGTGCTCGGGGTCGAAGCCGACCTCACTCAGCCCTCGCAGCAGGGACAGGGCCTCGTCGTGCGGCAGCAGTCGTGCGAGGTCGGCGCCGGTGCGCTGGACCGTGGTGACCCGGAGCGCGCCGACGCGGACCACGTCGTGCGTCGGCAGGATCGCCTCCGCAGCGACGCGCTCCGGGTGCGGGTCGGTCCGGCGCCCTCCGGTGCCCACCAGCACGTCGACGCGCACCGGTGGGTACCGCCCCGTGTGCACCCACGCGGCCGCGCGGCGCCCGACGACCCCGCGGGCGGGGACCAGCGGCGCCAGCGCGACCGCGCGCAGCACCGGCGTGTCCACGAGGTCCGCCGCGATGGCGACGTCGCCCCAGACATGCCGGACGACGCCGTCCCGCAGCAACCCGAACCAGGCGGCTGCTCCGACGTCGTCGCGACTGACCGTGCGGGGGAGGACCGGCGGCACCGCGCGGAACTCGTCGAGTCGGGTGCTCACTCGTGCAGCATGGCGCTGGTGGCGCGTCTCCGACCACGTCCCGGCGGATCTGTGGACGACCGAGGCCCCCACCCGGACGGGCAGGGGCCTCGGACGATCACGCGGCCGGCGTCAGCCGCGGGCGTCCTGCGCGGCGCGCTGCACCTGCTCGAGCCAGGCGCGCCGGGCGTCGAGGGCCGCCTGCGCGTCGGCGATCTTCCGGGCGTCGCCGGCTGCCTTCGCCCGGTCCAGATCGGACTCGAGCCCGGCGATCGCCTGCTCCAGCTGCGCCGCCGCCCCTTCGGCGCGCGCACGCGTCTCCGGGTTGGTGCGGCGCCACTGGGCCTGGTCGGTGTCGCGCACGACCGTCTCCACGGCCCGCAGACGACCCTCGATGCGCTGGACGTCGGCGCGCGGCACCTTGCCCGCGGCCTCCCAGCGGTCCTGGATCCGGTGCAGCGCCGACTTGGCCGCGGCGAGGTCCGTCACGGGCAGGAGCGCCTCGGCCTCGGCCAGCAGCGCCTCCTTGACCTCGAGGTTGGCGCGGAACTCCTCGTCGGTCGCGGCCGACTGGGCGTCCCGGGCGGCGAAGAACGCGTCCTGAGCCGCACGGAACCGGGCCCACAGGGCGTCGTCGTCGGCCCGGCTCGCCCGACCGGCGGCCTTCCACTGCGCCATCAGGTCGCGGAACACCCCGGCCGTCGCGCCCCAGTCCGTGCTGGACTGGAGCCGCTCGGCCTCCGCCACCAGGCTCTCCTTGACCTGCTTGGCGGAGGCGTTGCGCGTCTCCAGCTCGGCGAAGAAGTGGCGGCGTTCGCGGTCGAACGTGGTGCGGGCGTGGCTGAACCGCTTCCAGAGGGACTCCTCCGTGGGGCGGTCGAGACGCGGTCCGCTGCGCTGGGCTTCCTTCCACTGGTCCAGGAGGAGACGCAGCTGCTCGCCGGCGGGCCGCCACTGGATGCGGGACGGGTCCGTCGACGCGATCTTCTCGGCCTGCTCGACGATCTCGGTGCGGGCCACGACGGCTGCCTCGCGGGCCGCGGCACGCTCGGCCTCGGCGACCGCGCGACGCTCGGCCGCAGTCGCCCGCAGCGCCTCGAGGCGAGCACGCAGCCCGTCGAGGTCGCCGACCGCGGCAGGCTCGGCAACGTCGTCGGTGAGCTTGGCCAGCGTCTGGTCGATCTCCTTGACGGACAGGTCCGTCGCGGTCAGGCGCGCCTCGAAGAGCGTGACCTTGGCCTGGAGGTCCAGGAACCGACGCACGTAGAGCGCCAGGGCGTCCTCGGTGGTCGCGCCGGGGTACTGGCCGACGACGCGCTCGCCGGCGGCCTCGCGGACGGAGACGTTGCCCTCCTCGTCGACGCTGCCGAACGTGGCGGCGTGGGCGGCCTCGGCGGCGTCCTGCGGGGGTGCGACCGGCGCCGACGGCGCGGACGCGGCGACCGTCGGGGTCGGGTGCGTGGGCGGGTGGGGTACCGGGCGAGGGCGCGGGACCGGGCGTGCGCCGGGCATCGGGGCAGCAGCCGCAGGAACCGCGGTCTCCTCGACCGACGCCTCCTCGGTTGCCGACTCCACGGTCGGAGCCTCGTCGGTGGGCTCCGGTGCGGACTGGTCGGCGACCGGCTCTACCGCGGGCGCAGCCGCGTCCTCGGCGACCGGCTCCTCGGCGGCCGCGGGTGCGTCCGCGGCAGCCGGCTCGTCGAGGACCGGGGATGCGTCCTCGGAGACGGGCTCGTCGGTGGCCGCGGGTGCGTCGGCGGAGACGGGCTCGTCGGTGGCCGCGGGTGCGTCGACAGAGACGGGCTCGTCGGTGGCCGCGGGTGCGTCGACAGCCACCGGCTCGTCGGTGGCCGCAGGAGCGGGCTCGGCGACCGGATCCTCGGCGGCGGGCGTGGTCGCTTCGTCGACGAACTCGTCGGAGGTCGAGGGTGCCTCGTCGGAAGGAGCGTCCTCCGTGACCGGGTCGGGAGCCGTGGCGTCGACCTCGTCGGGCACCGAGGGTGCCACGGGCTGCTCGGCGTCGGGCGCCGGCTCGAGGTCGTCGGGGTCGGGTCCGGACGTCGGGGTCTGAGTCACTGGATGTTCACTCCCTCGATGATGACGTCGGACACCGGGACCTGGGTCCCTTCGACGGTGCCCGCGTCGGCGATGGCCTGCAGCACGTCCATCCCGGACGTGATGTGGCCGAACACGGTGTAGCCACCCGCACTGTCTGCGGGAATCGGTGAGTCCTCGTAGACCAGGAAGAACTGGCTGCCCATCGAGCTGCCGTCGTTGCCGGTCCGTGCCATGGCGATGGTGCCGGCGGGATAGTTGCCGTCGGCCGGCGCGTTCTCGATCGGGCCCCAGGAGTACCCCGGTCCGCCGGTGCCGCCCGTGGTGGTGTCGGCGGTGCCGAGCGCGGTCGGGTCGCCGCACTGGAGGACGAAGATGCCTTCCTCGGTGAGGCGGTGGCACGTGGTCGAGTCGAAGAAGCCCTCCTGCGCGAGGGTGACGAAGTTGGCGACCGCCTGCGGTGCGGCCGCGCCGTCGAGCTCGATGCCGAGGTCGCCCTGCGTCAGCGCGATGTCACCGGTCCAGGTGCGTCCCTCGGCGAGCGCGGGGTCGGGGACCTCGGCTGCGTTCGCCGCCGGTGTGGTGGCGGTCGGGGTGGGCGACGCTGCGGGATCGTCGTCGTTCGTGAGGACGAAGGCAGCGCCGACGCCGATGACGAGCACGAAGGCTGCGACGATGCTGCCGGCGATCACGCGGTTGCGATGGCGGCGGGCGCGCGCCTTGGCCTGACGCTCCTGCCACTTCTCGTACCGGCGGCGCTCGTACTCACGCTCGCTCTTCGTGGACACGCACACTCCTCGCGTCGTTGGCGGTGCGGCCGGACGTCCGACTGCCGCACTGCATGTAGGGAACCCGGGACAGTCTAGGCAAGCCTGCGCCACCGGCGACCAGCGGCGCCGCGGGGCGACATCACAGTCCGGACACGCCGAGCGGCTAGCGTGCCTCCCATGCAGGTCATCACGGTCGAGTCCGCGGTCTTCGGCGCCCGCAGCAGCGTGCTCGTGAGCGACGACGGGTCGTGCGTGGTGATCGACGCCGGCGCCGGCGTGACGGACTCCATCGTCGGCCTCGTCACCGACCGAGGGCTGCGAGCCGCGGCGGTCCTGGTCACCCACGGGCACGTCGACCACACGTGGGACGCGGGCCGCCTGTCGGATGCGCTCGACGTGCCGGTGATCATGCACGCCGCGGACGTCTACCGGCTGGCCGACCCGTTCGGCACGCTCGGTGTGCTGGGGTCCGTCGGCCTGCCGCCGCACGACCCGTCGGGCCCGCTGGCTCAGGCGATCGCCGCCTCCGGGATCGACCCGGCGGCCTACGCGGCCCCGCGGCGCGTCGAGCCGTTCGGTGGCGTGGGCGAGCCGCGCTCCGCGGACACGGTGCTCGACCTCGGTGGCATCCGGGTGGTCGCCCGGCACGCGCCGGGGCACACGGAGGGCTCGACCCTCTACCTCGTCGACTCCGTGGCGTTCACCGGGGACGTCCTGTTCGCCGGGTCGATCGGACGCACGGACCTGCCCGGCGGGGACGACGCGACGATGCAGCGGACCCTGCGCGAGGTCGTCGCGACCCTGCCGCCCGAGACGGTCGTCGTCCCCGGGCACGGCCCCACCAGCGACATCGCCACCGAGCTGGCCCGCAACCCGTACCTGGCGCGGCTCTGACGCCTGCGCCGGTCTGGAATGATCGGGCCCCATGGCGCGACCCACCCCCCTGTCCGGATTCCCCGAGTGGCTGCCCGACGGGCGCATCGTCGAGCAGCACGTCCTGGACGTCCTGCGCCGCACGTTCGAGCTGCACGGGTTCGTCGGCATCGAGACGCGCGCGGTCGAGCCCCTCGACCAGCTGCTGCGCAAGGGGGAGACCTCCAAGGAGGTCTACGTGCTGCGGCGACTCCAGGAGGAGGCCGGCGCCGAGCCGGACCGCGCCGGGACGCTCGGCCTGCACTTCGACCTGACGGTGCCGTTCGCGCGCTACGTGCTGGAGAACGCCGGCCACCTCGCCTTCCCGTTCCGCCGCTACCAGATCCAGAAGGTCTGGCGCGGCGAGCGGCCGCAGGACGGGCGGTTCCGGGAGTTCGTCCAGGCCGACATCGACGTCGTCGGCGCCGGGGCCCTGCCGTACCACTACGAGGTCGAGCTGCCGCTGGTGATGGCCGAGGCGCTCGGCGCGCTGCGGGCGATCGGGGTGCCGCCGGTCCGCATCCTGGTGAACAACCGCAAGGTCGCCGAAGGCTTCTACCGGGGGCTCGGGCTGACGGACGTCGAGTCCGTGCTGCGGAACATCGACAAGCTCGACAAGATCGGCGCCGACGCCGTGGCTGCGCTCCTGGTCGCGGAGGCGGGCGCCGACGAGACCCAGGCGCGCGCGTGCCTGGAGCTGGCCGCGATCAGCGGGTCCGACGAGTCCGTGATCGACCGCGTTCGGGCCCTGGCGGGGGAGTCGAACGACCTCCTCGACGAGGGCCTCGCGGAGCTGGGTGCACTGATCCGGGCGGCTGCCGTCCGCGCCCCGGGCGTCGTCGTCGCCGACCTGAAGATCGCCCGCGGGCTCGACTACTACACGGGGACCGTCTACGAGACGATCCTGGTCGGGCACGAGCAGCTCGGCTCGATCTGCTCGGGCGGCCGGTACGACACGCTCGCGTCGGACGGCGCGAACACGTACCCCGGCGTCGGCCTGTCCATCGGGGTGAGCCGGCTGGTGTCGCGCCTCCTGAGCGGCGGCCTGGTGACGGCCACGCGTTCCGTCCCCAGCGCCGTGCTGGTCGCCGTGTCGAACGAGGAGGCGCGCGACCGGTCGGACGCGGTGGCGACCGCGCTCCGGGCCCGGGGCATCCCCGTCGAGGTGGCGCCCTCGGCGGCGAAGTTCGGCAAGCAGATCCGGCACGCCGACCGCCGGGGCATCCCGTTCGTATGGTTCGTCGGCGAGGACCAGTCGGCCGACCAGGTCAAGGACATCCGTTCCGGCGAGCAGGTGGACGCCGATGCCGCGACGTGGACGCCCGACGACGCCGACCTGTGGCCGCGCGTCGTGCCTGCTTGACAGTCGTTCGAACAGGTGTTCGCATGGTGTCATGCGATGGGACGGGCAGAAGCTGGGGACCGACGACGCCGAGGCGTTGCCCGGTCTGACCCTGGCCGGGCTCCAGCGCAGCGTGCGGACGCCGGAGTTCGCGGGCGTCACCTTCCACGAGGTGATCTGCAAGAGCGCGCTGAACAAGGTGCCGGAGGCGTCGCAGATGCCGTTCCGCTGGACCGTGAACCCGACGAGGGGCTGCCTGCACGCCTGCGGCTACTGCTACGCCCGGTCCACCCACGAGTACCTCGACCTCGACGCCGGACGTGACTTCGAGACGCAGATCGTCGTCAAGACGAACGTCGTCGAGGTGCTGCGCGCCGAGCTGAGCCGGAAGAGCTGGACGCGGGAGCACGTGGCGCTCGGCACCAACACCGACCCGTACCAGCGCGTGGAGGGCCGGTACCGGTTCATGCCGGGGATCATCGAGGCCCTGGCGGAGTCCGGGACGCCGCTGTCGATCCTCACCAAGGGGACGCTCCTGCGCAGGGACCTGCCGCTGCTGGCGGAGGTGGCGCGGACCGTGCCCGTCGGGATCGGGGTGTCGTTGGCGATCGGTGACGAGACGCTCCAGCAGGCCGTCGAGCCCGGCACTCCGACGCCACGAGCGCGCCTGGACCTGATCCGGGCGATCCGTGCGGCCGGTCTGCCCTGCGGAGTGATGGTCGCCCCGGTGCTGCCGTGGCTCACCGACGACCGTGATCAGCTCGACGCCTTGCTGCGGGACCTGGCCGACGCGGGTGCCACGGGCGTCACGGTGCTCCCTCTGCACCTGCGCGGCCCGGTCAAGCCGCTGTTCCTCGCGTGGCTGGCCGAGCACGCGCCGGCGCTGGTCGACCGGTATCGGGACCTGTATGCCAAAGGCGCCTACGCCCCCCGCGAGTATGCGGCGTGGCTCGACGAGCGCGTGCGGCCGTTGTTGGCGCGGCACGGTTTCGGCGGTCCCGGCGGCGGGCACCGCATGCCGGGTGAGGGCTCGTACCCGACCGGCAGCATCGCCGACGGCGGGCTCCCGGTGCACGAGCCGACCGTCGCCGCGGCACAGCCGGTGCTGTTCTGACGACGGGCGCGGTGCGTCCGCCGCACCTACCGTGGCGCGGTGACGACATCGGATCCCCGCGCTGCCCGCCTCGTGTTCGACGGGCACATCGCCGGCTTCGGCACCACGGAGGGCACCCGGGTGGTCGTCGGGCGCTGGCTGCGCTCGCCGCTCGGCAGCTTCGTCGACGTGATGGTCGAGCGTGCGGACGGCACCCGGCTCCTGCTCGCTCCACGCGACGACGTCGCGGCGCTGGTGGCAGCCACCTACGAGTTCGACGCGGTGCACGTCGTGCCGGTCGACCTGCGTGCCGACGAGGGTCGACGCCGCTGGCGCCTGCGCGCCGGCCCGCTCACTGCGGACCTCACCGTGGGCGCGCGTACCGGCGTCGGGCACCTGCTCGCGCTGGTCCCGCGCCACCAGGCCCTCGCGCCCCTCGTCGCGACGGCGGTCGATCCCGTCGCCCGCGTCGTGCTCGACGGGGTGCGGACCCGGGGCACCGCGGGCCGGGGCCGACGCGAGTGGTACCTCGCGACCGACCAGCACGCGGTGACGTCGGTGCGGGCCCTGTGGGGGTCGCAGGACCTCGGCGCCGTGCGACCGGTCCGGCCGCCGGTCCGGTTCGGGTTCTCCTCCGTCCCGCCGACGCCCACCGTGACCCGCGTGCTGAGCACCATCGAAATGACGGCAGGCCCGTCGCGGCACGGGCACTAAGATCGTGCGGGCGTCCCGACGGGCGCTCCCACTCCCGACCCGAAGGACCTTCCGTGCTCCGCACCCACACCGCCGGCTCGCTGCGAGCCGAGCACATCGGCACCACCGTCACCCTCACGGGCTGGGTGGACCGGCGTCGCGATCACGGTGGGGTGGCGTTCGTGGACCTGCGGGACGCGTCGGGCATCGCCCAGGTGGTCATCCGTGACGAGGCGGTCGCGCACGGGCTTCGTGCAGAGTACGTCCTCCAGGTGACGGGCGAGGTGGGTCGTCGGCCCGCCGGCAACGAGAACCCGAACCTGGCCACCGGCGAGGTCGAGCTGGTCGCGGCGCAGGTCGTCGTGCTCAACGAGTCCGAGCCCCTGCCCTTCCAGGTGTCGTCGTCGCTCGACGAGACGATCGGCGAGGAAGCCCGCCTCAAGTACCGCTACCTCGACCTGCGCCGGCCGGCACCCGCCCGGGCCATGCGCCTGCGCGCCAAGGCGAACCAGGCCGCGCGCCGCGTGCTGGACGCCCAGGACTTCGTCGAGGTCGAGACGCCGACCCTGACGCGCTCCACCCCGGAGGGCGCCCGCGACTTCCTCGTGCCGGCGCGCCTCTCCCCGGGCTCCTGGTACGCGCTCCCGCAGTCCCCGCAGCTGTTCAAGCAGCTGCTCATGGTGGGCGGCCTCGAGCGGTACTACCAGATCGCCCGCTGCTACCGCGACGAGGACTTCCGCGCGGACCGTCAGCCGGAGTTCACGCAGCTGGACGTCGAGATGAGCTTCGTCGAGCAGGACGACGTCATCGCCCTCGGCGAGCAGATCCTGGTCGCGCTCTGGGACCTCATCGGCGTGACGGTGCCGACGCCGATCCCGCGCATCACGTTCGCCGACTCCATGGCGCGCTACGGCAACGACAAGCCGGACCTGCGCTTCGGGCTCGAGCTGGTCGAGCTGACCTCGTACTTCTCGGAGACCCCGTTCCGCGTGTTCCAGGCGCCCTACGTCGGCGCGGTCGTCCAGCCGGGCGGCGGCTCCACGCCGCGGCGCGGGTTCGACGCGTGGCAGGAGTGGGCGAAGCAGCGCGGCGCCAAGGGGCTGGCGTACGTCACGGTGGGCGAGGACGGCGAGCTCGGCGGCCCGGTGGCCAAGAACCTGTCCGAGTCCGAGCGCGCGGGACTCGTCGCCGCCGTCGGTGCGAGCCCCGGGGACGCGGTCTTCTTCGCTGCCGGCCCGGTCAACGACGCCCGCGCGCTGCTGGGCGCCGCGCGCCTGGAGATCGGTCGCCGCGGTGGCCTGATCGACGAGAACGAGTGGAAGTTCGTCTGGGTGGTCGACGCCCCGCTGTTCAAGCCGACCGGCGAGGACGACGACGTCGCGGTCGGCGGTGGCGCCTGGACCGCGGTGCACCACGCGTTCACGTCCCCGACGCCGGAGTGGATCGACACGTTCGAGAAGGACCCCGGCGCCGCGCTGGCGTACGCGTACGACATCGTCTGCAACGGCAACGAGATCGGCGGCGGGTCGATCCGTATCCACCGCAAGGACGTGCAGGAGCGGGTGTTCGACGTCATGGGCATCGGTCCCGCCGAGGCGCAGGAGAAGTTCGGCTTCCTGCTCACCGCGTTCCAGTTCGGCGCGCCGCCGCACGGCGGGATCGCGTTCGGCTGGGACCGGATCCTGGCCCTGCTGACCGGCTCGGAGTCGATCCGCGACGTCATCGCGTTCCCGAAGTCGGGCGGCGGGTTCGACCCGCTGACGGCTGCGCCGGCGCCGATCACGCCGGAGCAGCGCCGAGAGGCCGGCGTCGACGCCAAGCCGAAGGTCGCGCCGCCGGTCTGATGACGGACATGCTCGAGCTGCTCCCGCCCCGGTGGCAGCAGGACAGGCTGATCATCGGCGACCGGACCCGCTGGGGTGCGGTCGAGGTGGTGGGGGACGACGACGGGATCCTGTTCGTGCTCGGCGGCCCGGAGCGCGCCACCCTGCTCGGCCGCGGCGACCCCGCCACGGTCGACCGCCTCGTCGCGGGGCTCGACGTCGGCCCGGCCCGCTGGATGAGCCTGCCGCGGGGGGCTCACCCGAGCGCTGCCGTGCTCGCCAGGCTCGAGCTGGTCCCGTTCTCGACGTGGGACTGGCTCTCCACGGACGTGGTCCCGCCGGTCGTGGCGGGGGAGTCCGCCGTGCGGCGGCTCGACCCGACGACCGACGCGGACCGGATCCGACAGTGCCTGAGCGCGGCCAGCCCCGACTCGACGGCCGACCCCACCCGGCCCGGCGAGGTCGGATGGTGGGGGGTCGAGGTCGACGGCGTGCTCGGCGGGGTCGTCGGTGCGTCGGAGCGCGGCGCGACCGGGGCCGCCCCCTCCTGGCACGTGCACGGTCTCGGGGTCCTGCCCCGCCTGCGCGGCACCGGGCTGGGGACCGCACTGACCGCGGTCGCGACGCGTGCCGGGCTGGCTGCCGGGGCGCCGTGGGTGTCGCTGGGCATGTACGCGCAGAACGACGGCGCCCGCCGGATCTACCACCGGCTCGGCTACCGCACCGACGTCGAGCTCACGTCGTTCTCGCCCGCCGGGGCCAGCCGACCGCCCGGTTGAGTCACCACCGACGGGGTGGTGGCTCCGCGCTCCCGGAGAGCGTGCTGTGCCTCCCGGCAGGGGCGTCGAGCTCGGGCACCCCCATGATTGTGCCGGGCTGCGCGTCGTGGGCGAGGACGACCGGGCGGGCGCGGAACGACCGGCGCCACGTGAACCACAGGGCGACGCCCGCGAGGATCGAGTAGACCCCGAGCTGGAAGAACACGAAGGCCGCGCTCGCGTGGGTGGACGGGTCGTCGCTGAGGGCGCGCGAGATCAGCTCCGTCGCCAGGAGGGCGAACGGTACGGCCACGGTCGCGGTGAGCCATCGCGACCGCCGCAGCAGGTGCCGGTAGGCGACTCGGTCCGTGGGCGCGCTCCGGGGCATGGGTCCGTCCTCAGTGGGTGAACGAGATCCGGTCGTACAGACGGCGCAGGAACGGCGGCGCCCACCAGTTCGCCCGCCCCAGGAGCGTCATGGTCGCGGGCACCAGCAGCATGCGGACGAGGGTCGCATCGATCAGCACGGCGACGGCCAGGGAGAACCCGACCTCCTTGATGACCAGGAGCTCACCGGCGACGAAGCCGGCGAACACCACGATGACGATGAGCGCGGCGGACGTGATGATCCGCCCCGACCGCTGGAGCCCGAGCCGCACGGCGTCGTCGTTGGGGACGCCCTGGTCCACCAGCTCCTTGATCCGGGACAGCAGGAACACCTCGTAGTCCATGGCCAACCCGAACGCGAACGCGACGACGAGCGCCACGACGTAGGTCTCGATACCGCCGGTCGGCGTGAAGTCCAGGAGGCCGGACAGGTGCCCGTCCTGGAACACCCACACGAGCACGCCGAGCGACGCGGCCAGGGACAGCGCGTTGGTGAGGAGGGCCTTGACGGGCACGACGACGGAACCGGTCATGAGGAAGAGCAGGACGAGCGTCGTGATCGCCACGATCC
Organism: Cellulomonas humilata; assembly: GCF_013359775.1. GTDB lineage: Bacteria > Actinomycetota > Actinomycetes > Actinomycetales > Cellulomonadaceae > Cellulomonas > Cellulomonas humilata. The sequence goes on from NZ_JABMCI010000063.1 coordinate 80,644, forward strand.
CGATCGCGATCGGTGCCCGGTCGACGACGGCCGCGGTGAAGTCGATCTGCGACGCGGCCTGTCCCGTCACCCACGTGGGGAACGGTGCATCGAGGTCGCGGACCTGCTGCACGACCCCGCGCGCGACGGTGTCACCGGGGTCGTCGGTGTCGGGGCGGACCCCGATGACCACGTAGGAGTCCACCGGGGAGGGCGGGTCGACGGACGCGACCCCGTCGAGGTCCTCGAGGGTGGCGGCCCAGGCGGTGGCGTCGTCGAGGGACGTCTGCGCGACGACCGTGATCGCCGGGGTGGACGCGGCGGGGTAGTCGCGGGCGAGGACGTCGACGAACTCGCGCTGGGTGCTCCCGGCGGGCAGCAGCTCGGTGGTCGAGTTGCGCAGCTCGAGGTGCGCGAGGGGGAGGGCGAGGAAGCCGAGCACGGCGAGCGACCCGAGGAGCACGAACCAGGGGTGCCGCTGGACCCGGGCAGCGAGACGCGAGAACAGTCCCTCCTCGGTCTGCACGTCGGCCGTGCGCGCCAGCACGCCGCGCAGGCCGGGGATCCTGGCCAGGATGCTCGGCCGGATCATCCGGCGGCCGGCCAGGATCAGGAGAGCCGGGACGAGGGTCAGCGCGGTCGCCACCGCCACGACGATCACGGCGACGCCCGCCGCTCCGAACGCTCGCAGGATCGGCGGCCGGAACACGAGCAGCCCGGCGATCGAGATGACGATGATCAGCGCCGAGAACGTGACGGTGCGGCCGGCGGTCGCCATGGTCCGTTCGATCGCGGTCAGCACCGCGCCGTCGCCCCGGCGTCGTCGGCTCCCGCGTCCGCCGTCGCCGTCGACGACGCGGTGCAGCTCCTCCCGGAACCGGGAGACCATCAGCAGACCCCAGTCGATGGACAGGCCGAGGCCGAGCACGGTCACGATGTTGACCACGGACGAGTCGAGGTCGAGCACGTAGGAGAAGCCCAGGAGCGCAGCGAGTCCGCCGGCGATCGACGCGACCGCACCGACCATCGGCATCCCGGCGGCGAGGAAGCCTCCGAAGACGAGGATCATGATGAGCAGCGCGATCGGCAGTGCGATGGTCTCGCCGGTGCGCAGGTCGGTCTCCACCTGGTCCGTGATGGCCTCGACGATCAGCGTCGTGCCACCGACGATCCCCGTCACTCCGGGCGACGCCACCTCGAGGTCCGCCGGTACCTCGCGCAGACGGGTGGCGACGGCGTCGAGCGCGTCCTGCTGGTCGTCCTCGGACAGGTCGGGGGCGAGCTCGACGACGACGAGGAACCCGTCGCCGTCCTGGGCGAGCAGCGGGGCCGCGGCGGGGTTGGCGGCGCCGTCCGGCAGGCCCAGCGCGTCGATGACGGAGACGACACCCTCGATCGCGGCGAGGTCCTCGCGTGCCGGCGCGAGGGACGTGGCCACCTCGGGGTCGGTCGGGTCCACGCCCTGGAGGACCAGCGTGAGCGACGGGCCGCTCTCGTCGGAGTCCTCGAGGATCTGGCGGCCCTCGGCGCTCTCGGACCCGGGGACCGACGGGGCGCCCGTGCTCAGGCGGTCGAACAGGTTCTCCCCGTGCACGCCCAGGACGGCCAGACCGTAGCCGAGCACGGCGAGGACCAGCCACGCGACGACGGTGAGGCGGGGATGGTGGGCGACTGCGCGACCTACTCGGGCGAACACGCCGGTCATCGTCGCAGGTGGAACGGCCGTCGCGCACACGGAGTCACCCGGATTGGCGTGCTGGTGTCTCTCGAGCGTGGGTCCGCCTGCGTACCCTGCCCGCATGGACCTGTTCGATGCGGTGACGTCGACGGCTACCGGCCTGCCCGCCGTCGGAGCCGGTGCACCGCTCGCCGTGCGGATGCGGCCGCGGGACCTGACCGAGGTGGCGGGCCAGGAGCACCTGCTCGTCGGGGGGTCGCCGCTGCGGCGGCTGGTCGAGCCCGCCAACGAGGCTGCCCGTCGGGCGGCGCCCACATCGGTCGTCCTGTGGGGGCCGCCCGGCACCGGGAAGACCACCCTCGCCTACCTCATCGCCGCCACGTCCGGCCGCCGGTTCGTGGAGTTGTCGGCGGTCACCGCGGGGGTCAAGGACGTCCGGGCCGTGATCGAGGACGCCCGCCGCCGGCTGGCGACCGATGGCACGGAGACCGTCCTGTTCATCGACGAGGTCCACCGGTTCACCAAGGCTCAGCAGGACGCCCTGCTGCCCAGCGTGGAGAACCGCTGGGTCACCCTGGTGGCCGCCACCACGGAGAACCCGTCGTTCTCCGTGAACTCCCCGCTGCTGTCCCGCTCGCTGCTGCTCACGCTCCAGCCGCTCGACACCGAGGACGTGCGGCGACTGGTGCGGCGCGCGGTCGAGGACGAGCGCGGCCTGGGCGGCTCCATCACGTTGTCCGACGACGCCGAGGACCACCTGCTCCGGCTGGCCGGCGGGGACGCGCGCAAGGCGCTGACCATCCTCGAGGCTGCCGCGGGCTCCGCCCTGTCGGAGGACGACGCGGTCCCGCCCGTGCTCGTCGACCTGGCGACGATGGAGCGGGCCATCGACGTCGCCGCGGTGCGCTACGACCGTGACGGCGACCAGCACTACGACGTGATCAGCGCGTTCATCAAGTCGATGCGCGGCTCCGACGTCGACGCCTCGCTCCACTACCTGGCACGGATGATCGCCGCGGGGGAGGACCCCCGGTTCATCGCCCGCCGGATCGTCATCTCCGCGGCGGAGGACGTCGGCATGGCGGACCCGAGCGCGCTCCAGACGGCCGTCGCCGCGGCGCAGGCCGTGGCGCTGATCGGGATGCCCGAGGCGCGGATCATCCTGGCGGAGGCCGTGGTGCACCTGGCGACCGCCCCGAAGTCGAACGCCGCCTACACCGGCATCGACCGCGCGCTGGCCGACGTGCGCGCGGGCCGGATCGGGTCGGTGCCGTCGCACCTGCGCGACGCGCACTACCCGGGCGCCAAGCAGCTGGGCCACGGGACGTCCTACCTGTACGCGCACGACCAGCCGCACGCGGTGGCCGCCCAGCAGTACCTGCCGGACGAGCTGGTGGGCACGCGGTACTACGAGCCGAGCGACCGCGGCTACGAGCGCCAGGTGACCGAGAGGCTGGACCGGATCAGGGCGATCCTCGACGGCCAGGGCTGATTCGGGTTTCCCGACCGCCGCAGGGTAGAGTGTCGAGGTCGTCCGCGGGACGGGTGTGCATTCACGCCCCCAGCTCGGACGGCCACCTGGGGCCTTAGCCAGCGTCGGACACCAGACACGACGCACCACACGGTCGGCCCCACGCCCGGCGGAGCTCTCCGTCTTCGGGTGTGACGTCTACAACGACAGGAAGTAACTCTGTGAGCAGCGTGACCCGCTCGCGTCGCCAGGTGCGCCTTTCCCGCGCCCTCGGCCTCGCGCTGACGCCCAAGGCCGTCAAGCACTTCGAGAAGCGGCCGTACCCCCCCGGCGAGCACGGCCGTGCGCGTCGCCGCACCGAGTCGGACTACGCGGTCCGTCTCCGTGAGAAGCAGCGTCTGCGCGCCCAGTACGCGCTGCGCGAGAAGCAGATGGCTCGTGCGTACGAGGACGCCCGCAAGGCCCCGGGCCTGACCGGTGAGGCGCTCGTCGAGAACCTCGAGACGCGTCTCGACGCCCTCGTCCTGCGCTCGGGCTTCGCCCGCACGATCCTCCAGGCCCGCCAGGTGGTCGTGCACCGTCACATGCTGGTCGACGGCAAGATCGTGGACCGTCCCTCCTTCCGCGTGAAGCCGGGCCAGACGCTCCAGGTCAAGCCGAAGAGCCAGGCCACGGTGCCGTTCCAGGTCGCCGCCGCCGGTGCGCACCGCGACGTCCTCCCGACGGTCCCGGGCTACCTCGACGTGCAGCTGGAGAAGCTCAGCTCCGTGCTGGTCCGCCACCCCAAGCGCGCGGAGGTCCCCGTGACGTGCGAGGTCCAGCTGGTCGTCGAGTACTACGCCCGCTGATCCGTTCCTCACGGACGCCCCGCCGCGCAGCTGCGCAGCGGGGCGTTCGTGCGTGCAGGGGCGGGTAGGGTTTCCGCGGGGTCGACGACCCCAGGACCAGGAGGCTGGACATGTCGGTGGGTGACGTCGCGGGTCTGATCGCCGCGATCGCGTTCGTGCTGCTCGTGGGCTTCTTGGCGGTCCCGTTGATCAAGCTGGGCCGCGTGCTGGACGAGACGCGGACCTCGGTCAAGGAGATCACCGACCACACGGTCCCGGTGCTGGACGAGACGGCCACGCTCGTGGCGTCCTCGAACGGGCAGCTGGCGAACATCGACACGGTCACCACGGCAGCCGCGCAGGTGTCGGAGAACGTCTCGGCGCTCACGTCGCTGTTCGCCGCGACCGTCGGCTCGCCGATGATCAAGGTCGCCGCGTTCTCGTACGGCGTGCGCCGGGCGCTGTCCGGTCTCGCGGCGAGCGCGCGCCGGAGCCGATGATGGCGCGCCGCCTCACCTGGCTGGCCGTCGGCGTCGTCGTCACGGTGATCGTGATCCGCAAGGGACGCACGGTCGTCGAGACGTACCTGCCGGCCGGGACCACCGATGCCATCGACGGCGCCCAGCGCGTCACGCACGCGGTCGCCACCCTCAAGAGCGAGTTCCTGGCGGGGATGGCCGAGCGCGAGGCGCAGCTGCGGCACGACCTCGTGGGAGACGTGGACGTCGACGCGCTGCGGGCGGAACGGCCCGAGCGTGTCGAGAAGATGCGGCGTGCATGGTCGTCCCGCCGCGGCGAGGACTGGGCGGGCCCCACCGAGGACCCGGACGACGACGACGGCTACACCTTCTTCTAGGCACCACCCGATCACCACTGCACGACGACGAGGACACCGATGCGTACCGCCGAGATCCGCCAGCGCTGGCTCGACTACTTCGAGGGCAAGGGCCACGTCGTCGTCCCCTCGGCCTCGCTGATCTCGCCCGACCCGTCGACCCTCTTCGTCATCGCGGGCATGGTGCCGTTCATCCCGTACATGCTCGGCGAGCAGACCGCGCCGTGGCCTCGCGCCACCAGCGTGCAGAAGTGCGTGCGCACCCTCGACATCGAGGAGGTCGGCAAGACCACGCGTCACGGCACGTTCTTCCAGATGAACGGCAACTTCTCGTTCGGCGACTACTTCAAGGAAGGCGCGATCACCTACGCCTGGGAGCTGGTCACCGGGTCGCGGGAGACCGGCGGGTTCGGGTTCGACCCCGACACCATCTGGGTGACTGTCTTCCACGACGACGACGAGGCGGCCGACCTCTGGAAGCAGATCGCGGGCCTGCCGGACGAGCGGATCCAGCGCCGCGGCTGGAAGGACAACTTCTGGTCCACGGGCGCGCGCGGACCGTCGGGTCCCTGCTCGGAGATCTACGTCGACCGCGGTCCGGAGTACGGCGCCGAGGGCGGCCCCGTCGTCGACGAGGACCGTTACCTGGAGATCTGGAACCTGGTCTTCATGCAGTACGAGCGGGGTGACGGGGGCGGCAAGGAGAACTTCCCGATCCTCGGCGACCTCAAGCAGAAGAACATCGACACCGGCATGGGCCTCGAGCGCGTGGCGTACCTGCTCCAGGGCGTCGACAACCTGTACGAGATCGACGAGGTGTTCCCCGTCATCCAGGGTGCGCAGGAGCTGTCCGGCAAGCGGTACGGCGCGGTGCACGACGACGACGTCCGGATGCGCGTGGTGGCCGACCACGTGCGCAGCTCGCTGATGCTCATGGGCGACGGCGTCACGCCGTCCAACGAGGGCCGCGGCTACGTGCTGCGCCGCCTCCTGCGCCGCTCCATCCGTGCCATGCGTCTCCTGGGTGTCGAGGGCCTCGCGCTCCCGTCGCTGCTGCCCCTGAGCAAGGACGCGATGAGCCCGTCGTACCCGGAGCTCGCGGCGAACTTCGAGAAGATCAGCCAGGTCGCGTACGCCGAGGAGGACACGTTCCGGCGCACGCTCGCGGCGGGTACGACCATCCTCGACACCGCGGTGCAGGCGGCCAAGTCGTCTCCGGCACCCTTGCTGACGGGTTCGCAGGCGTTCCAGCTGCACGACACCTACGGCTTCCCGATCGACCTCACGCTCGAGATGGCGGCCGAGCAGGGCGTCTCCGTCGACGAGACGGCGTTCCGCACCCTCATGAAGGAGCAGCGGGACCGCGCGCGGGCGGACGCTCTGGCCAAGCGCGCCGGTCGCGCGGACACGGCGGCCTACCAGGAGCTGCACAGCACGCTCAGCAGCGAGACGGCCAAGCCGGTGCAGTTCATCGGCTACACGGACGCGACCGCACGCTCGCGCGTCGTCGGCCTGCTGGTCGACGGCGTGCCCGCCCCGGCCGCGACCGCGCCCGCGGACATCGAGGTCGTGCTCGACGTGACGCCGTTCTACGCCGAGGCGGGCGGGCAGCAGGCGGACACGGGCGTCATCGTGCTCGACGGCGGTGCGCGCATCGAGGTCGACGACGTGCAGGCGCCGGTCAAGGGTCTGTCCGTGCACCACGGTCGTCTGGTCGACGGCACGGTGACGTTCGGCGAGGCGGGCACCGCGACGATCGACATCGACCGCCGTCGGGCGATCGCGCGGGCCCACACGGCCACGCACCTGGTGCACAAGGCGCTGCACGAGTCCATCGGGGAGAGCGCGACGCAGGCGGGCTCGCTCAACGCGCCGAGCCGGCTCCGGTTCGACTTCCGCTCGCCGTCCGCGACCTCGTCGCAGGTCGTCGCGGAGATCGAGGCACGGGTCAACGAGCGGCTCCAGGACGACCTCGAGGTCACCGACTCGGTCATGCGGATCGACGAGGCGCGTGGTCGGGGTGCGATGGCCCTGTTCGGCGAGAAGTACGGCAACGAGGTCCGCGTCGTCGACATCGGCGACGGCTGGTCGCTCGAGCTGTGCGCGGGCACGCACGTCAAGCGCTCCGGCGAGCTCGGCCTGGTCACCCTGCTGTCCGAGTCGGCGATCGGCTCCGGCGTGAGGCGTGTCGACGCGCTCGTCGGTGCGGGGGCCTACGGGTACCAGGCGAAGGAGCGCGCGCTCGTCGGTCAGCTGTCGGGACTGCTCGGGGCTCGCCCGGACGAGCTCACGGAGCGGGTGTCCTCGCTGCTCACCAAGCTCAAGGACTCGGAGAAGGAGCTCGCGGGGCTGCGCCAGGCGACCCTGCTCGCGCAGGCGGGCGCGCTCGCGTCCGGCGCGCAGACGGTGGGGGAGACCCGTGTGGTCGCGCACGACGCGGGCGAGGTCGGCGGCGACGAGCTGCGCACCCTGGTGCTCGACGTCCGGTCGCGGCTCGGCGAGGCGGCGCCCGCAGTGGTGGCGATCGGTGGTGTCAGCAAGGGGCGGCCGGTCGTCGTCGTCGCGACCAACGCAGCAGCGCGCGAGCGTGGTGTGCGCGCCGGCGCCCTCGTGCGGACGGCCTCCGGGATCCTGGGCGGTGGCGGTGGTGGCAAGGACGACCTGGCGCAGGGCGGCGGCACGGATCCCGCGCGGCTCGCCGAGGCGCTGGCCGCGGTGACCGCGGCGGTGAGCGGCTGACGTGCCCGCCGCACCCGACTCCGACCGGGCCGTCGTCCGCGGCGCCCGGCTCGCGGTGGACGTGGGCTCCGTGCGCGTCGGCCTCGCGAGCAGCGACCCCGACGGGCTGATCGCGACGCCGGTGGCCACCCTCGCACGCGCCACCAGCGCGAAAGGTCGGCTTCCGTCCGACGTCGCGCAGGTGGTGCGGGAGGTGCAGGAACGAGGTGTGGGTGTTGTGTATGTCGGACTTCCGATGCACTTATCGGGCGCCGAAGGCTCCGCATCCGACGCCGCGCGCGCGTACGCTGTCCAACTGGCGCAGGCCGTCGCACCCGTCACGGTGCGGTTGGTCGACGAGCGGATGAGCACGGTGTCCGCCCATCACGCGCTGCATGCGTCCGGCCGATCCGGACGCAGCCACCGGCAGGTCGTCGACCAGGCGGCCGCGGTGGTGATCTTGCAGTCCGCGCTGGACGCGGAGCGTGCGTCGGGACGACGTCCCGGTGAGCGGGTGCTCGTCGGCCCAGCACAGCATGCTCCAGTGGCGCGCGGGGGGGCTGCGGGCGACGCACGGACGACTGTGGAGTGACGCGCGAGTGACCAACAGCCAGACCGACCGCTGGGCCCCCGGAGAACGGAGTGACGAGGTGAGCGACCTGTTCGGTGGTGACACCCGTGTCGCCCCCACCGAGCGCCGACCCTCCCGATCCCGCGGCCGCGCGAAGGAGCAGCGGGAACGCAAGCGGCGTCGTCGTCGCTCGATCTGGGTGCTCGTCGTGGCCGCGCTCATGGTCGCCGGTGCCGCCTACGTGGTCATCGAGCTCATGGGCGGCCTGTTCCAGGGCGCGCAGGGCTCCGACGGCGGCGTCGACGACTACAGCGGGATCGGCCACGGCAGCGTCCAGGTGGTCATCAAGCCCGGGGACTCGGGCGCGGACATGGCCGCGACGTTGGCGGAGGCGGGCGTCGTCGCCACGCCGAAGGCGTTCAAGGACGCCTTCGCCGACAACCCCCAGGCAGCGTCCATCCAGCCCGGTACGTACAACATGCTGCTCGAGATGAAGGCGTCCGACGCCGTCATCGCGCTGCTCAACCCGACGAGCCGGGTGTCCTTCAAGCTGGGGATCCCCGAGGGGCTCACCAAGGACCAGATCGCGACGAAGATCAGCGAGAAGATGGCCGTCCCGATCGAGGAGGTCCAGGCCGCCATCGCCGACCCGGCCGCCATCGGGTTGCCGGCCGAGGCCGGCGGCAACGCCGAGGGCTGGCTGTTCCCCGCGACGTACGACATCGAGCCGGACGCCACGCCCGCCAGCGTGCTCGCGCAGATGACCGCGCAGACGGTTGCCGTGCTGACGCAGAAGGGTGTGCCGCAGGACCAGTGGCAGACCGTGCTCAACAAGGCGTCGATGGTCGAGCGCGAGGCCCGGCTGGCGGAGGACCGGCCCAAGGTCGCGCGGGCGATCGAGAACCGGCTGGACAAGGAGATGCCGCTCTCCACCGACTCGGCCGTCGCCTACGGCCTCGGCAAGCCCGGGACCGGCCTGACCACGGCGGACACCCAGGACGCGAGCAACCCGTACAACACGTACAAGTTCCTCGGCCTGCCGCCGACACCGATCGCGTCGCCGGGTACCGCGTCGATCGACGCCGTGCTGTCGCCGGCCGAGGGGCCCTGGCTCTTCTGGGTCACCGTCAACCTCGACACCGGCGAGACGCTGTTCGCCACGACGTACGACGACCACCTGGCGAACGTGGCGCTCCTGCGCGCGTGGCAGGACGAGAACAGCGGGTGAGCACTGCCGCCGCTCGACGGGCGGCGGTGCTCGGGCACCCGGTGGCGCACTCGCTGTCACCGGCTCTGCACCGCGCCGCCTACGCGGCGCTCGGCCTCGACGGCTGGCGCTACGACGCCGTCGACGTCACCGAGTCCGAGCTCGCGACGTTCGTGCGCGGGCTCGACGCGTCCTGGGCGGGGCTGAGCCTCACGATGCCGCTCAAGCAGACGGTCATCCCGCTGCTCGACCACGTCGAGCCCCTGGCGGAGGTCGTCGGCGCCGTCAACACCGTCCTGGTCCAAGGACGCACGCTCATCGGTGCGAACACCGACGTGCACGGGCTCGTCGCCGCGCTCGGTGAGGGCCTCGACGGCCGGGTCCGCACTGCCGCGGTGCTGGGCGCGGGTGCGACCGCCGCGTCCACGGTCGCCGCGCTCGCGCAGCTCGGCTGTGCGTCGCCGGTCGTCTACGTCCGGGCGCTCGCCCGGGCGGGCGGGCTCATGCGGGCGGCCCACCGGATGGGCGTGACGCCCGTCTACCGCACGCTGGACGCCGCGGCGGGGGAGATCGGCCGGGCAGACGCGGTCGTGTCGACCCTCCCGCCGTTCGCCGCCGACGCGATCGCCGCGCAGCTCACCCACGCGGACGGCGTCCTCCTCGACGTGGCGTACGACCCCCGCCCGACCGCGCTGTCGGTCGCCTGGGCGGCGGCCGGGGGAGCGGTGGTGGGTGGGGAGCGCATGCTGCTGCACCAGGCGGCCGAGCAGGTGCGGCTGATGACCGGGCACCCGGCCCCGCTCGCCGCGATGGCGGCGGCGCTCGAGGGCAAACTCGCCCACTGACTTCCTCACGCGCCGGACGGTTCCTGCCGATTGACCGGGGAGACACCCGTGCGGCCACCACCAGGCCGCCGGCTCGACCGGAGGGACGGCGCGTGAAGCAGCTCGGGGAGATCCTGCTCGATGAAGGCCTCGTCTCTGAGGTGCAGCTGCTCGCGGCGCTCGACGAGACCCATGCCCGCGGCTCGTCGCTCGGACGCACGCTGGTCGAGCTCGGCGTGATCACCGAGGGCCAGCTGGTCAAGGCCCTCGCGGCGCAGGTCGGCATGCAGTTCGTCGACCTCGACGAGCACCCGGTGGATCGCGCGGCACTCGCGCTGGTGCCCAGCGCGCTCTGTCGCAAGTACACCGTGCTGCCCGTCGCGCTGGAGGGCGGGTCGATCGTCCTGGCCACCTCCGACCCGGGCAACGTCATGGCCGTCGACGACGTGCGCACGGTCTCGGGCCGTCCGGTGATCTCGGTGATCTCGACGCACGACAACCTGCTGCGGGCGATCGACCGGTTCTGCCGCGCCGACGACGAGATGGACGACCTGTCGCAGGCCTTCGAGGACGAGATCGGCACCGCCGACACCGACCTGTCGAAGATGGGCGACTTCGTCGACGACGACGCGCCGATCGTCCGGTACGTGAACCTGCTGGTCACGCAGGCGATCACCGACCGCGCCTCGGACATCCACATCGAGCCCACCGAGCACGACCTGCGCGTGCGGTACCGCATCGACGGCGTCCTGCACGAGACGCAGCGGTCGCCCAAGCAGATCCAGGGCGGCGTCATCAGCCGCGTCAAGATCATGAGCGACATCGACATCGCCGAGCGTCGCAAGCCGCAGGACGGCCGCATGTCCGTGGTGCACAACGGCCGCAAGATCGACCTCCGCGTGGCCACGCTGCCCACGGTGTGGGGCGAGAAGATCGTCATGCGAATCCTGGACAACTCCACGGCGAGCCTCGACCTGCGCGACCTGTCGTTCCTGGACGAGAACTACGCGACCTATCACGAGGCGTACACCAAGCCGTACGGGATGATCCTGGTGACCGGCCCCACCGGGTCCGGCAAGTCGACCACGCTCTACGCGACGCTCAACGCCGTCTCCAAGCCCGAGATCAACGTCATCACGGTCGAGGACCCGGTCGAGTACCGCCTGGCCGGCATCAACCAGGTCCAGGTGAACCCCAAGGCGGGCCTGACCTTCGCGGGTGCGCTGCGCTCGATCCTGCGGTCGGACCCCGACGTCGTCCTCCTCGGTGAGATCCGCGACCACGAGACCGCGCAGATCGCCATCGAGGCGGCCCTCACCGGTCACCTCGTGCTCTCGACCCTGCACACCAACGACGCCCCGTCGGCGATCACCCGCCTCACCGAGATGGGGATCGAGCCCTTCCTGGTCGGGTCGGCGCTGGATGCGGTCGTCGCTCAGCGGCTCGCGCGCAAGCTCTGCAACAAGTGCAAGGAGCCGTACACACCGACTCCCGTGGAGCTGGCGGCGGCACGCTTCCCCTGGGTCGACGGTGAGCCGCTGCCCGAGCTGATGCGCGCGGTCGGTTGCCCGACGTGCTCGAAGACGGGTTACCGCGGGCGCCTGGCCCTGCACGAGGTGATGCGCGTGACCGAGGAGATCGAGCGGCACGCTGTCGCGCACTCCTCCAGCGCGGACATCGCGGCGACCGCGATCTCGCAGGGCATGATCCCGCTGCGCAACGACGGCTGGCACAAGGTGGCGCTCGGCTACACGTCCATCGAGGAGATCCTGCGCGTCGTCGCCTGACCGGGGGACCGCTTGACGTGCACCGATGCCTCAAGTCGGGCACGCGCCAGGCCGATGAAGCGCAAAGAGCGTGAACGGTGCGTGACCAGACGCACCGACGGATGCCGTACGACCGTGGAGGAACGACGTGAGCGAGACGTACCAGGCATCCGCCGGAGAGCCGTCGCGGCCGCTGCCGCCCTACCGGCCGGTCGGCCCGCAGGCGGGTGCACCCGCGCCTGGCCAGGCGATGTTCTCGCCGATCCCGTCGCAGAGCTCGCTCCCGCCCGCGCCGGAGCCCCCGCAGCACTATCAGGCTCCGCCGGCGAGCCCCGCCTCGTACCCGGGCGGCGTCACGACCCAGGCCGCGCAGGCGTCGTTTCTGCCGGCGGGACCAGGGGCGACCACGAACGGCGTGTTCATGCCCGCTCCCGCTCCGGCGGTCGGTGCACCGGGACACGTCCCCGCACCGCAGCCGCCCCCGCCGCCCGCAGCCGGTCCGCCGAGCCAGCGTGCCGCCGCCCCCGCGGCGGTCCGTGACCGAGCACCCCGCCGAGGGATGGGCCAGGAGGCCGAGGAGGGCGACATCGCGATCGACGCCGTCCTCACCGAGATGGTGAAGCTGGGCGCGTCGGACGTGCACCTGACGACGGGCGCCGCGCCCATGGTCCGGATCTCCGGGTCGCTCAAGCCGCTCGACGGCTTCGGCACCGTGATGCCGGAGCCGCTGCGTCGCACGCTGTACGGGATCCTGACGCAGAAGCAGCGGGAGAAGTTCGAGGCGAACCTCGAGCTCGACCTCTCCTACGCCGTCCGCGGCCTCGCCCGCTTCCGCGTGAACATCTACCAGCAGCGCGAGTCCATCGGCGCCGCGTTCCGCGTGATCCCCTACGAGATCAAGCCCCTCGAGGCGCTGGGAGTTCCGCCGATCGTGGGATCGTTCGCCGGGCTGCCCCGCGGTCTCGTCCTGGTCACGGGTCCCACGGGGTCCGGCAAGTCGACGACCCTCGCGGCCGTGGTCGACCTGGCGAACCGGACCCGCGAGGATCACATCATGACGGTCGAGGACCCGATCGAGTTCCTCCACCGCCACAAGAAGTCGCTGATCAACCAGCGCGAGGTGGGCTCGGACACGCACTCGTTCGCGAACGCGCTCAAGCACGTGCTGCGCCAGGACCCCGACATCATCCTGGTCGGCGAGATGCGTGACCTCGAGACGATCTCGGTCGCGCTGACCGCGGCCGAGACGGGCCACCTCGTCTTCGCGACGCTGCACACGTCCGACGCCGCCCAGACGATCGACCGCATCATCGACGTGTTCCCCGCGCACCAGCAGGCCCAGGTGCGCACCCAGCTGGCGAGCGCCCTCCAGGGCGTCGTCTGCCAGACGCTGGCCAAGCGCGCCGACTCGACCGGCCGTGCGGTCGCCACCGAGGTGCTCATCGCGACCCCGGCCATCCGCAACCTCATCCGCGAGGGCAAGACGCACCAGATCTACTCGGCCATGCAGGCCGGTGCCCAGCAGGGCATGCACACGATGGACCAGCACCTCGCCGACCTGGTCAAGACCGGCCGGATCTCGTACGAGACCGGCCTGGACAAGTGCCACCACATCGAGGACTTCAACCGGCTCACGGGCCGCGCGAACGGCGGCTCCGCGGGCGCCGGCCTCCAGAAGGCCGGCATGGGCGGCAACTTCTACGCGGAGGGGACCGGCTGATGGCCGCCACGTCCAGCAAGACCTACGAGTACGCCGTCCGCGACCGCGGCGGCAAGATCGTCAAGGGCCGCATCGAGGCTCCGAGCCAGGCAGCGGTCGCCAACCGGCTGAAGACCATGGGCCTGGCGCCCATGTCGATCAGCGAGGTGGGCACCGGGGGACTCTCCAAGGAGATCTCCATCCCGGGCTTCTCGGACAAGATCTCGCTCAAGGACCTGGCGATCATGGCCCGCCAGCTGGCCACCATGATCAACGCCGGACTGTCGCTGCTGCGGTCTCTGACCATCCTGGCGGAGCAGACCGAGAGCAAGCCGCTGGCCAAGCGCATCGCGCAGGTCCGCAACGACGTCGAGGTCGGCGTCGCGTTCTCGACCGCCCTGACCAAGCACGCCGACGTCTTCCCGCCGCTGATGATCAACATGGTGAAGGCGGGCGAGGTCGGCGGATTCCTCGACCAGGTGCTCGTCTCGGTCGCGCAGAACTTCGAGGACGAGGTCAAGCTTCGCGGCAAGGTCAAGTCGGCGATGACGTACCCGGTCGTCGTGTTCGTCATCGCGATCCTGGCCGTCGTCGGCATGCTGCTGTTCATCGTCCCGGTGTTCGCCGGCATGTTCACCAGCCTCGGTGGGGAGCTCCCGCTGCCCACCCGGATCCTGGTCATGCTGTCCGATCTGCTCAAGTGGATCGCGATCCCGCTCGTCGTCGTGCTCGTCGGCTTCTCACTCTGGTGGAGCAAGCACAAGAACGACCGTGGCGTCCGGGAGCGTCTCGACCCGATCAAGCTCAAGGTGCCGGTGTTCGGCAACCTCTTCCGCAAGATCGCGGTGGCACGATTCACCCGCAACTTCGGCACGATGATCCATGCCGGCGTCCCGATCCTCCAGGCGCTCGACATCGTCGGCGAGACCAGCGGCAACCTGGTGATCGAGCGCGCCGCCAAGGCCGTCCAGGAGTCCGTGCGGTCGGGGCACTCGCTGAGTGGGCCGCTGTCCCAGCACCCGGTGTTCCCGCCGATGGTGGTGCAGATGATGGCCGTCGGTGAGGACACCGGTGCGCTCGACACGATGCTCGAAAAGATCGCGGAGTTCTACGACCAGGAGGTCGAGGCGACGACGGAACAGCTGACGTCGCTCATCGAGCCTCTGATGATCGTCGTGCTGGGCTCGATCATCGGTGGAATGATCATTGCGTTGTACATGCCCATCTTCAAGGTCTTCGACCTCATCACCTGAGATGAACAGACTCCGGAAAAGCTCTGCGGACGACGGATTCACGCTCGTCGAGCTCCTCGTCGTGATCATCATCATCGGGACGTTGGCAGCGATCGCGATCCCAGCCCTGATCAGTCAGCGCCGCAAGGCCACCGACGCCAGCCTGAAGTCCGACCTGCGCACGGTCGCGACCGCGATCGAGGCGGCTCGAACTGCCGACGGCGATCTGCCCACGACGAAGGCGGAGATCGCCTTCGACGCCCGGACCAGCCCAGGGAACACGTTCGGCGTGACCGTGACCGGCACCCACTTCTGCATCTCGGGGGACCACCCTGCCGGCCAGGGCGCGTCCCACGCGTGGGTCTACGACACGGCGAACGGCGGGTTCCAGGCGGGGGCCACGGCGACCTGCACCGGGAGCGTGACCTTCGTCTTTCCGTAGGCGAAGCCGAGCTGTGAACTGCCGCGCAGCGGCGAGACGAGCGCGTCCGGGGGAGTTCCCCGGGCGCGCTTGGTCCGTTCGGGTGAAACGGACTAGCACCTCATTCCACGACTCAAGTCGGCGGCCCCGATGCCGAAATAGCATCCGTGCGGCGCCCCAGGTTGACGCACATTGACGCAGTATTCACATCGACGTTGAAATGGGGACCGAGCATGATCGCTCGCATTCGCAAGTCCATCGACGAGAAGGACCAGGGCTTCACGCTCATCGAGCTCCTCGTCGTCATCATCATCATCGGCATCCTCGCGGCCATCGCGATCCCGGTGTTCCTCAACCAGCGCAAGAAGGCCGTCGACGCCTCCATCAAGTCCGACCTCCGCACGGTCGCGAACGAGATGGAGACGTACTACACGGACGCGCAGACCTACCCGGCTGCCGTGCCCACCCACACCGCTGCGGTGACGGCCAACGCCATCACGATCAGTGGCAACGCGGTGAGCCTCAGCTCGAACAACCAGATCACGATCACGTACGACGTCGCCTCGCCGAACACGCAGTCGTACTGCGTGCGGGGCACCAACACCAAGGGCTCGAACTCCGTGGGTTGGTTCTACATCAGCAACAAGGGCGGCCTGCAGCCGAGCTCGACCACGACCTGCACCTTCTGATCCTGACCTGAACCCGATGTGGGGCGGGAGCACCTGCTCCCGCCCCACATCGGTGCACCCGCACCACCACACGAGGGAGGGATCCGATGCGGCGTTCCGCTGAGCTGGACCTGCGCGACGAGGGTGGCTTCACGCTCATCGAGGTCGTCGTCGCACTCTTCCTGCTCGGCATCGTCGCCACCGCAGGTCTGACCTTCTTCTTCCGTGGCATGCAGAACACCTCGCACCTCCAGCGCACGCAGACGGCCGTGGCTGTCGCGAACGAGGCGATGGAGAAGGTCCGCGCCGTGACGCCGCGGATCGCGGACACCGTGACCGCCACCAGCGGGTTGCTCATCGGACGGTCGCAGACCGCCGTGCAGGCCGCGTGGGCCGCCGCCGCCGCCGCGGACACCAGCCAGTCGAACGCCGTGTGGGACACCGCCGCAGCGACGCGACCCCAGGTGGCCATCCCCGTCGTCGACACCGTCCGTGTGTCGGACGAGACGTTCACCACCACGACGCTGATCGGCACGTGCTACCGCCTCAAGGCCGCGAGCGCGACCGACCAGACCTGCGTGAAGACGAACCCGGGCATCACGGCCGTCCAGCTCTACCGCGTGACCGTCGTGGTCACTTGGGAGGCGGGCACCAGTGGCCAGTGCGCAGCGGGGACGTGCAGCTACCGGCTCTCGACGCTCGTGGACCCGACGCTCGACGCCAACTGGAACCTCACCGCAAAGCCGGTGACGTACGACGACACCTCGACCATGGTGACCGGCGGGGCCGCCGACGTCATCAACACCCTGGCCAACGACGTCATCGGGTTCGTCCCCGCCGGCGTGAACCCGACCACGATCACGTCTCCGCCCTCGATCGGTACTGCGGCAACCGTGGCGTCCGGCACCGAGATCGGGCGCATCCGGTACACGCCACCGGCCAACGCCTCTGGCATCACCACGCTGCGGTATCGACTCAAGGACGGTGCGGGCCGGACATCGAACGAGGCAACCCTCACAGTGTCGGTCCGGCCGCTGGCGACCGCGTTCGCGCAGACCGTCGAGACGTCCTCGACCACCACCTGGTCCGTACCCGCCTACGGCACGGGGCTCGACGTCGTCATCGTCAGCGGGACCGCGACGGTCAGCGGCAACACCCTGACGTACGCGTCCGGTGCGACCGCCGGGTCCGCTGTGATCAAGTACAAGGTCGTCGACGACAGCGGGCTCGAGAGCGACACCGTGAACCTCACGGTGACGGTCGTCGTGCCGTCGCCCCCCGCCGTGACCGACGTCGCGACGACGATCGTGGCGGCACCCGGCCCGGCGACGACTACGCAGGACCTCAAGATCCTGGACCAGCTCGGCCTGAGCCCGAAGACTGCGTACTCGGTGACCTGGGTGCCCGCCAGCACCGTGATCAAGGCGGCCACCGGCACCACACCGGGCACTGTCGTCCAGTCGGCGCCCAAGACGGAGCTGAACTGGGTCATGAGCTCGGCGTCAGGTTTCAACCAGGTCGGCGTGTACGAGACCAGGTTCACTGTGGCCAAGGGCACGAGCGCCCAGTCCGCGCAGAAGAAGGTCACCGTCTCCGTCCGACCCCTTGCCACGGCGTTCACGGATCCGACGTCCGTGTCGGGTGGCGCATCCAAGGTGGTCGCGATGCCGACGACCAATGCACCGAACGTGGTTCCCACCACAGGCGTGACGTACCTGGTTGCTCCCGGCACCGTGCCCGTCTGCAGCATCGGTACCGCAAACGTCAGCTCGCAGCCTTCCGTGACGGCCGGGACGACCGCGGCCCCGACGTTCAAGGCACCGAAGTGGACGAGCGGCAACGGCACGGGGACCTGCACGTTCCCCTACTGGATGGTGTGGAACGCCAGCGGCTACACGCTGACGTCGGACACGGTCGTGGCGACGATGAAGGTGACGAAGTGAGCCGGCTGCGACTGCTCCTGCGCCGCCGCGCGCAGGGAGACCAGGGCATGAGCCTGGTCGAGCTCCTCGTGTCGATGGGGATCTTCATGACGATCGTGTCGGTCTTCATGGCGGGCGTCGTGATCATGACCAAGAACACGACGCGCGCGCAGGCCGTCGGCGACTCGGGCGACGCCGTCCGGAAGGTGTTCCAGCGCCTGGACAAGGACGTCCGCTACGCCGCGGCGATCAACCGGCCCGGTGCCGGAGCGGCGGGGACCTACTACGTCGAGTACCTGACCACGGCGGTGGACACCGGCCTCAAGCCACTGTGCACGCAGTGGAGGTACACCGCCTCGACGCGCAAGCTCGAGGTGCGCACGTGGCGGACAATCGCGGTCCCGACCCCGACGGCGTGGCGGACCATGGCGACGAACGTGCGCAACGACCTGACGGTGGTCGCACAGCGGCCGTTCGAGTTCACGGCCGCGGGCGCCATGTTCCGCAAGCAGCAGCTGCGGGTCTACCTCGATGTGAGCCCGGGCGCCACGGGTGCCACGGCGCGCAAGGGCGCCCAGCTGGACTCGGTGTTCGTCGCGCGGAACTCCTCGGAGCTGTCGCAGTCCAACGCCGACGCCGCGCCCGCCGACGGTTTGAGCGACACCCCCGTTTGCCCGGGTCCTGGGAGGCCATGATGCGAGCACGCACCACCGACCGCACGACGTTCGCCGCCGCCGTGCGGCGCGCGACTCGTCCCGCCGCCTCCCCGGGCACCGACGAGGGCATCGCCATGCTCACGGTCATCATGCTCATGATGGTCATGGGCGCCCTGAGCGTGCTCCTGCTCGGCGTGGTGATGGCCCAGGTCAAGCCCACGATGTTCGCCGGCAAGAACGCGCGCACCGTGTTCGCTGCCGAGACCGGGGTGGACGCCGCGATGAGTCAGGTGCGCTCGGCGCTCGGCGCGCCCGACGCGGTCAGCGGCCAGATCTACGGCGACCCGACGAAGCTCCCCTGCACGGTGCAGGGCAAGGTCAACGGCAGCACGGCGACGCTGTCGTACGAGGTCACGATGATGTACTTCGGCGAGGACCCGGCCGGCAAGGACGCCACCTGGCGCACGAACAACCAGCTGACCTGCACGCCCGGCCTGGGCGTCCCGGTCGCCCCCAGCTTCGCGCTCCTGACTGCCGAGGGCCTCGACGGGGGAGTGCGAGGGCTCGCGACGACCGCGGGTGACCGCACCCTGGAGACCGTGTACACCTTCCAGGTCACCAACAACAACATCAACGGCGGGTCGATCTACGCGCTTGGCCTCAAGCACTGCCTCCAGGCGACGGGCCAGGCCATCGGGTCGACGGTGGTGTATGTGGACTCCGCCCAGTGCGGCGCGGACGACCCGCGGCAGCTGTGGACCTATGGCACGGACTACGGCATCCACCTGGCGGTCACGGACCTCGGCGCGACCCCGCTGTGCATGACGGGGAACGCCTCGACGGGTGGCAACATCAACGTCACCCTGACCAAGTGCACGGTCGGCAACACCGCGCAGATGTTCAGCTGGCAGGGTGGCGCCAAGTGGGAGGGTCAGAAGACCGACAACTCCAACTACAGCGGTATGTGCATCAGTGCCGGCGCCGTGTACACGGACGCCGAGCTCATCGGCAAGACACTGAAGTACGGCACCTGCCTCGGTAACGACGTGACCTACGGATCTTTCGACCCCGACGCCCGGGTCGGACCTGGCGCGGCGAGCAAGGCGACGAACCAGATCGTCAACTTCCTCGAGTTCGGTCGCTGCATGGACGTCACGGGCGAGAAGGTCATCGAGCTCTTCATGATCAGCTACCCCTGCAAGCAGGACCCCAGCGGCGGCACCAAGCTCAACTGGAACCACAAGTGGTCCTACAACGAGCCGACGAGCCTCCTGGGTTCGCTCGGCAACCAGCAGATCACGGTGCTGAACAAGAACGGGGACTCGAGCAAGGGCGTGTACAACGCGACGTACTGCCTCAAGACACCGAGCGAGACGGCAAGCCCGGCGTACGTCACCTTCGTGACACCCTGCTCTGGCGGCCTGTCAGAGAAGTGGACGCGGAACGCCGAGATGGCGACCTACGGGGACAGCTGGACGTTCACCGACCGATACGGTCGCTGCATCTCCCTCGGCGACAAGTTCAACGGCAGCTGGTCGAAGCTCGTCGTCGCGGCCTGCAACGGCGGCATCGAGCAGAAGTGGAACGCGCCCGAGGTCAACCAGGACGCGAAGCTGTCCGACTACAAGGAGCTGAACAACTGACCCCCGTCGACGACGCGACGCTCACACTCGTCGTCGCGCTGCTCTCAGGTGTGCTCGGGCTGCTGGTCGGTTCGTTCCTCAACGTCGTGATCTGGCGCGTCCCGCGTGGCGAGTCCATCGTGTCCCCGCCGAGCGCGTGCCCCAAGTGCGGTGCCCGGATCCGCGCGCGGGAGAACATCCCGGTTGTCTCGTGGCTCCTGCTGCGCGGGCGGTGTCGCAGCTGCCGCGCGTCGATCTCCGCGCGGTATCCACTGGTCGAGCTCGGGACGGGGCTGCTCTTCGCCGCCGTGGGCTGGTGGGCGGGCCTGTCCGCGGAGCTGCCCGCGTTCCTCTACCTCGCCGGGATCTCGGTGGCGCTGACGTTCATCGACCTCGACACCCACAGGCTGCCCGACGCGATCGTGCTGCCCGCGTACCCGGTCGGGCTCGTCCTGCTCTCGCTCGCGAGCTGGGCGAACGACGACTGGTGGGCGCTCGCGCGCGGTGGGATCGGAGCGGCTGCGCTGTTCGCCCTGTACTTCGTCCTCATGGTCGTGCGACCAGGAGGCATGGGGTTCGGGGACGTGAAGCTCGCGGGCGTCCTCGGGCTGTACCTCGCCTGGGTGGGCTGGGCGGCGCTCGTCGTCGGCGCGTTCGCGGCCTTCCTCGTGGGTGGCGTGCTGTCCATCGTCCTGCTGCTCAGCGGCCGGGCCACGCGCAAGTCGGGCATCCCGTTCGGTCCGTTCATGCTCCTCGGGGCGTGGATCGGGATCGCGGCGGGGGAGCCGCTCGCGGCCGCGTACCTGTCGTTGCTCAACTGAGCGCTCCCCACGGGCTCGCCAGCACCAGCACGGCGAATCGCTCAAGTCGGCAGCCCGAGCGCCCGATACGAACAACGGCACATCGGTGCTAACCGGAAGGGGTAGAGGTGGCCAAGACGCGGGTGATCGGGCTCGACATAGGCACGACCGCCGTACGAGCGGCACAGCTGGAGTTCGGAGCCGGAGGCAAGGGGCAGCCCAGCCTCGTCCGCTACGGCGAGGTCGCCCTGCCGCTCGGCGCCGTCCGGGACGGTGAGGTCACCGACCAGGGCGTCGTCACGCAGGCGATCAAGCAGCTGTGGGCGACCCACAAGTTCGACGGCAAGGACGTCGTGATCGGCGTCGGCAACCAGCGTGTCGTCGTCCGCGACCTCGCGCTGCCGTACATGCCCCTCGCACAGCTGCGGGGATCCCTGCCGTTCCAGGTGCAGGAGCTCCTGCCCATGGCGACCGACGAGGCTCTCCTCGACTTCTACCCGACCGGGGAGACCACGACGGAGCAGGGGCGGATGGTGCGCGGCCTGCTGGTCGCTGCCGTGCGGGACACCGTGACCGCCAACGTCATGGCGGTCGAGTCCGCCGGTCCGCGCCCGACCATGGTCGACCTCAACGCGTTCGCGCTGCTGCGCGCCATGACTCGCGGCGACCTCGGGCAGCGGACCGTCGCCCTGGTCGACATCGGCGCGCGCGTCACCGACGTCACCATCGTCGCCCACGGCGTACCGCAGTTCGTGCGGACCCTGCCCAGCGGGGGCCAGGACGCCACCGACACGATCGCCCGGCAGATGAACGTCTCGGGCACCGAGGCCGAGACGCTCAAGCGCAAGATCGGCGTCGGCTTCGCCGTGAGCACTGACCTCCAGGAGGCAAGCGACGCGCTCGCCACCGTCACGCAGACGCTGATCGAGGCGGTGCGGAACACGTTCGTGTACTACTCGAGCAACAACCCCGGTGCCGGCATCGACGTCGTGGTGCTCACCGGCGGCGGCTCGCACCTGCCCGGTCTCGGGCAGTACCTGTCGAGCGCGAGCCGGCTGCCCGTCACCCTCGGTGACCCCCTCGCCTCGCTGAACGTGGCGAAGACCGCCGGCGGCCGCGAGGCGTTCGCCGGGCACGAGTCGCTCATGGCGCTGCCCGTGGGCCTGGCCTTCGGAGTTGCAGCATGAGCCTGACTCTGACCAAGCCCGTCGTCCGGGCAGCCGGCGCTGCGCTCGGCGGACCCGCGTTGCCGCAGGTCAACCTCCTGCCGCCCGAGGTCAAGGCCGCCCGTGGCCTGGTCAACACCAAGCGTTGGCTCGCCGTGACGATCGGCGTCGTCCTGGTGCTCATCGCCCTGGTCTACGTCTTCGCCATCCTCGCGCGGTCGACGGCAGAGAACGAGCTGGCCACCGAGCAGGACCAGACCACCCGGCTCCAGGCGGAGGTGTCCAAGTACGCCGAGGTTCCCCAGGTGCTGTCGAACCTCGACCGGACCGAGGCCGCGCTCACGCTCGGCACCTCGACCGAGATCATGTGGAAGGGATACCTGGACGCGATCGCCGCCGTCCTGCCCCCGAACGTCAGCATCGACACGTTCAACGTCTCCCAGGCGACGCCGTGGACCGCTGCCCAGCCCGTCCAGGACTTCCTGGCCGCGCCCTCGGTCGGGATCATCACCTTCACGGCCCGCACGAGCACCCTGCCGGACAACGCGGCGTGGCTCGATGCGCTGGCGACGATCCCGAACCTGTCCAACCCCACCTTCAGCGCTGCTGCGGTGACTGCCCAGGACGGCGAGCCGTACTACACCGTCTCGGCGTCCGTGCAGGTCCAGTCCGGGGCGTTCGCGCTGCGCTTCCCTCAGACGACGCCGGAGGGCTGATCACATGACCGGATCGAAGAGTGGACCCTGGATCGCCGGGACCGTCATCGTCTCCCTGCTCCTCGTCGTGGCCTCGTGGTTCCTGGCGATCTCGCCGGTGATGGCGAGCACCACCGCGGCCAACGAGTCCGCGGTGGCGCAGCGCGACCAGAACGCGCTGCTCCAGAACAAGATCAAGGTGCTCAAGCAGCAGTCCCTGAAGCTCGACGAGTACCGGGCAACCCTGGCGGGCCTCCAGCTGCGCATCCCGACGACGAGCGCCCTCGCCGAGTACCAGCGCCAGCTGGCGGCGATCGCAGCGCTGCACTCGGTGACGATCGCGTCGCTGACCGTCGCCACGCCGACCCAGGTCGTCGCGGCGGCTGCGGCAGCTCCTGCCACCGAGGAGGTCGTGGACCCGGCGGCTGCTACCGACGGCGCCGCGCCCGCTGACGGCGCTGTCCCGGCGGCCCCGGTCTCGACGACGCTCCAGGGCTTCTACGAGCTCGGTGTCGGGATCGACGTGGTCGGCACGTACGCGAACGTCCAGGCCTTCCTCAGCGACGTCCAGACCAACCCGGGACGGATCCTCTTCGTCTCGGCGCTGAGCGGGTTGTCGACCACGGAGAACCCCGAGGGCGGCGGCATCCCCGCGACGGCCGTGGGCGACCTGCGGCTCACCGTCACCGGTTCACTGTTCGTCCTCACGGACGGCCTGCCGGTGCTTCCCGTGCCGGTCGACCCGGCCGCGGCTCCGCCCGTGCTGCCGGTCCCGCCGGCGGACAAGAACCCGCTCCTCCCGATCGGGTAGCGGTCGAACGCTCACCGACGACGCCGCAGGCCGCACCTGGCCTGCGGCGTCGTCGTCTGTGCGGGACGCGCGACGCTCGCCCACCAGGCGGACCTGGGGCTGACCGCCCTCGGGCCCATGGGAAGATGCGGCCATGCTGCGCTGGTTGACCGCGGGTGAGTCGCACGGCCCCGCTCTGACGGGGATCCTCGAGGGCGTTCCCGCCGGGGTCGACATCACGACCGAGGACATCCGGTCCGCACTGGCCCGCCGACGCCTCGGGTACGGGCGCGGGGCGCGCATGAAGTTCGAGCAGGACGAGGTGCAGCTGCTCGGCGGCGTCCGCCACGGCAGGACGCAGGGCGGACCGGTCTCGGTGCAGATCGGCAACACCGAGTGGCCGAAGTGGGTCGAGGTGATGTCGGCGGACCCCGTCGAGGACCCGGACGTGCTGCTGCGGGCGCGCAATGCCCCGCTGACGCGACCCCGTCCGGGGCACGCCGACCTGGTCGGCATGCGCAAGTACGGCTTCGACGACGCCAGGCCGGTGCTCGAGCGGGCGAGCGCGCGGGAGACGGCTACCCGCGTGGCCCTGGGGACTGTCGCAGCCGCATTCCTCGCGCAGGCCGCAGGCGTGCACCTGGTCAGCCACGTGGTCGGCATCGGCCCGGTCTCGACGCCCGACGGCGCGGCGCTCCCCACCCCGGACGACGTCGCGGCGCTCGACGCCGACCCGGTGCGGTGCTTCGACCCGGCGACGTCCGCCGCGATGGTCGCCGAGATCGACGAGTGCCACAAGGACGGCGACACCCTCGGCGGAGTGGTCGAGGTGCTCGTCTACGGGCTGCCGTCCGGGCTCGGCTCGTACGTCCACGCGGACCGACGGCTCGACGGGCGGCTGGCCGCGACCCTCATGGGAATTCAGGCGATCAAGGGCGTCGAGGTCGGCGACGGCTTCCGGACCGCCACCCGCCGGGGTTCCCAGGCGCACGACGAGATCGAGCGGGACGTCACCGGCAGGATCGTGCGCCGCACCAACCGCGCTGGCGGTCTCGAGGGCGGCATGACCAACGGGGAGATCCTGCGGGTCCGGGCCGCGATGAAGCCCATCTCCACCGTCCCGCGGGCGCTCGACACCGTGGACACGGCGACGGGCGAGGCCGCCAAGGCCCAGCACCAGCGGTCCGACGTCTGCGCGGTGCCTCCCGCGGCCGTGGTGGCGGAGGCGATGGTTGCGCTGGTGGTCGCCGAGGCGCTGCTCGAGAAGACCGGTGGCGACTCGGTCGCCGAGGTGCGCCGGAACCTCGCCGCCTACGTCGCGGCGATCCCGACGCTCCTGTCGTGAGCACGGACGAGCGCGTGGCCACCCCGCGGATCGTCCTTGTCGGCCCCCCGGGGTCCGGCAAGTCGACGGTCGCGGTCGCGCTGGGCGAGCGGTGGCAGCTGAAGGTCCGCGACACGGACGCCGACGTCGAGTCGGAGGCGGGCAAGCCGATCGCCGAGATCTTCGTCGAGGACGGCGAGCCAGTGTTCCGCGCGCTCGAGCACGATGCGGTCGCGCGCGCGCTCGACGAGCACGACGGAGTTCTCGCGCTCGGCGGGGGAGCGGTGCTGCACGATGACACGCAGGCGGCGCTCACCGCCTACCGGGAGCGGGGCGGTGTCGTCGTCTTCCTCGACGTCTCGCTCGCGCACGCCGCGCCGCGGGTCGGGTTCAACCAGTCCCGGCCGTTGCTGCTGGGCAACCCGCGTGCCCAGTGGCAGGCGCTCATGGAGGCGCGGCGGCCGGTGTACGAGCGGGTGGCCAGCGTGCGGGTGGTCACGGACGGGCTGCGACCTGCGGACGTCGCCGCGCTGATCGAGCAGGAGCTTGCGACGCTCCGCGTCGCCGGGACACGAGAGGGCACCGAGGAATGAGCGACACCACCACCGTGCACGTGGCGGGGGAGCGGCCGTACGACGTGGTCATCGGCCGGCACCTGCTCGGAGCGTTGCCCGCACTGCTCGGCGCGGACGTGCGTCGCGTGCTGGTGGTGCACCCGTCCGCCCTGGCGACGTCCGCGGACGCGGTTCTCGACGACCTCCGGGCGCACGGGTACGAGGCCTTCGGTGCCGAGGTGCCGGACGCCGAGGAGGCCAAGACCGCCCAGGTCGCGGCGTTCCTGTGGCAGGTCCTGGGCCAGGCCGACTTCACGCGCTCCGACGCGATCGTCGCCGTCGGGGGCGGGGCCACGACCGACCTGGCCGGGTTCGTCGCGGCGACCTGGCTGCGCGGCATCGCCGTCGTCCAGGTGCCGACCACGCTGCTCGCCATGGTGGACGCCGCGGTCGGCGGCAAGACGGGCATCAACACGGCCGAGGGCAAGAACCTCGTCGGGGCCTTCCACCCGCCGGTGGGCGTGCTCTGCGATCTCGCGGCGCTGGCGTCGATGCCGAAGCACGACTTCGTCGCGGGACTGGCCGAGGTGGTCAAGTGCGGGTTCATCGCCGACCCGGTCATCCTCGACCTGGTCGAGGCCAACACCGAGCGCCTCACCGACCCCGCGGCGGCGGCGGCCTCGGACGTGCTGTTCGAGCTCGTCGAGCGCGCGGTCGCGGTGAAGGCTCGCGTCGTCGGCGAGGACCTGCGCGAGGCGGGCCTGCGGGAGATCCTCAACTACGGCCACACGTTCGCCCACGCGATCGAGCAGGTCGAGCGCTTCCAGTGGCGCCACGGCGCGGCGGTCTCCGTGGGCATGGTCTACGTCGCCGAGCTGGCACGACTGGCCGGCAGGCTGCCCGACGCCGTGGTCGATCGGCACCGCTCGGTGCTCACGTCCTTGGGACTGCCCGTGACCTACCGCGGAGACCGCTGGGACCGGCTCCTCGCCGCCATGCGCAGGGACAAGAAGACCCGCGGCGACCTGCTGCGCTTCGTCGTCCTCGAGGACGTCGGACGCCCGGCACGGCTCGAGGGACCGGACCCGACGCTGCTCGCCGCCGCCTACGCGGAGGTCAGCGAGGGCGCTGTCACCTCGCGGGTGGTCTCGCTCTAGCCGGATGTGACGGCGTCCCTCAACTCGGCACGTCCTGCGACCGAAGTACTTGGACGAGGACCTGCCGAACCCGAGGAGCTGACGTTGGTGACGGACGTCGTCGACCAGATCTCGGGCCGCGGCGACCGGGGCCAGGACGTCACCGACCGGTCACTGGCCGCCCGGTGGGCACGGGAGCGCGCGCTCCTCGTGCACGACCGTCCCCGACTGGCGCGGGCCGCGCAATGGGTCTGGGACCGTCCGTGGACGTCGTGGCCGGTCGCGTTCGTGTGCTTCGGCGTGCTCGGTGCGGGGAGCACCGACAGCGACGCGGCCCTCTTCCTCGAGGCCGGGCGCAGCATGCTGGGGCCGGGCATCCTCGACGTCTTCGCGGACCCGGCGCTCCAGATGGGCCCCCTCGACCTCGTCCTCGTGGGCGGGGTCGCCCTGACTGCCGACGCCGTCGGCATCTCGGCCGCGTTCCTCGTCGCGGCGGTCCAGGCCGTCCTGGTGCTCGCCCTCGCCCAGGCCGTCGCCGCGCGGGCCGCCCGGCGCGCCGGGACCGACCCCCTCGCCGTGCGCTGGCTGGTCACCGCGGTCCTGCTCGGCAGCGGCGTGATGGCCGAGGCGACGCTCATGGGACACCTGGAGGAGCTCGCCCTGGGCCTGCTGCTCGCACTGGCGGCATTCGAGGCCGCCGACGGACGGCGCTGGTCGGTGGGCGTCCTGCTCGGGCTGGCAATCGGGACCAAGCTCTGGGCGGTCCTCGGCATGCCCCTGGTCCTGCTCGGCCGGCGGTGGCCCACGGCGATGGCGCGGGCGGTGCTGGCGGTGGCGATCGGGCTCGGCCTGTACGCGCCGTTCGCGCTGTGGGGGGACCTGCGAACGTTCGACTTCGCCTGGACGGTCTCCTCCACCTCGACCGTCGCGCTCGTCGCCGGGTCGCTCGCGACGTCGGGCTGGGCCCTGCGCGTCGCCCAGACCGCGGTCGTCGGCCTGATCGGCGCCGTGCTGGCCCTACGACCCCGGGTGGACCCGCTCGCCGTCGTCGTGGCGATCCTCGCGGCACGTCTGCTGCTGGATCCGCTGCGCCTGCCGTACTACCCGGGTCCGCTCCTCGTCGTCCTCGTGCTCTGGACGTGGACGAGCACCTCCCGCACCACCCGCAGGTGGCGCATCCCCGTCCTCGTGGCGTCACCGCTCGTGGCGCTCGCGCCGTACGCGCTGACCGAGACGGTGCAGGCCGTGGTCGGCACCGTCGTGCTCGTCGGTGTCCTTGTGCTCGCCGTCCGGGTGGGGCTGGCGAAAAGAGAGGTGGCCGTGCTGTGACCCTGGCCCTGGACCGCCCGGCGCTCCCTGCCCCGACGTGGAGCCAGCGAGAGATCGGCCGGCTCGAGCAGGACCGTCCCCGCCTGGCTCGCCTCCTGCGCGTGGTGTGGATGCATCCGACCACCGTCGTCGTCTGCTTCGGACTCCTCATCGGCGTGATGGCCGGGCTGGACAGGAGGGAAGGGGACCAGGTCCTCTTCCGTGCCGCGGGTCTGGCGATGCTCGGCCCGCACTTCCTCGACGTGTTCTCTGACAGCTGGTTGCAGATCGGACCGGTGTACCTCGTCCTGCTCGGGCTGGGCACCCTGCTCGGGACGGTCGTGCAGGTGCCTCCAGTCGCGATCGGAGTCTGCGCCGCGGCCGCCCACGGTGCCCTCACGGCATGGCTGGCGTGCCTGGCTGCGCGACGTGCGGCCGAGGCGACGGGCGCGTGGGTGCGCCGCGCACAGTGGGTCGTCGGGCTCACACTCGTCGTGGGCGGATTCCTCTACACAGCGCTCGTCGCCGACCACGCCGAAGAGCTGATCCTGGGCCTCGTCCTCGCCCTCGCGGCGGTCTCGGCAGGCAGGGGACGGCTGGTCTGGGCGGCCGTGCTGCTCGCGCTGGCGACGGGCGTCAAGCAGTGGGCCCCCACCGCGGGCGGGATCTTGCTGGTGGGACGAAGGGTGCGGGCCTCGGTGCTGGCCATCACCGTGTTCGTGGCCGGGGTTGCCCTGCTGTACCTGCCCTTCAAGCTGTGGGGCGACATGCAGACGTTCTCGGTCCAGTGGCCGTTTCCCGAGCAGACGTGGCTCGACCGGGTGCCGGGTCTGGCGGGGTCGTCCGACTGGACCCAGCGCATCGTCCAGGGCGCGGCAGCCGGCCTCGTGGGGGTGGGCATCGCATGGCGTCGCCACGGGTCGGCGCTGGTCGTCGTCATCGGCTCGGTCGCCATCCGCCTCCTGCTTGACCCGCTGCGACTGTCGTACTACTGGACGGCTCTCGCTGCTGTCGCGATGGTGTGGCTGTGGACCAGCCAGGCGCCCGACGTGCGTCGCGCTCGCCTCTGGATCACGCCGGCACTGCTGGTGCTCACACTGGTGCCGATGCTGCCGGACGGCGGCTGGTGGCACCTCGAGACGTTCGCCGCGATCGCGCTCCCGGTCTTCTGCCTCGTCGCGGAGCGACGCGCCCGACCCGCTCGCCCCGACCCGACGCCGCTGGCAGCGGAGGATCGCCTAGGCTCGGCGGCATGACGCACGTCCTCGTCCTCAACGGTCCCAACCTCGGACGGCTCGGCGTGCGTGAGCCGGAGGTCTACGGCTCGGCGTCCCTCGACGACCTCGCGGTGTCCGTGGGCACGTGGGCCGCAGACCTGGGCCTGGACGTCGAGGCGCGTCAGACGGACGACGAGGCCGTGCTGGTCGGCTGGCTGCACGGCGCGGTGGACGCGCGGGCGCACGTGGTGCTCAACCCGGCCGCGTTCACGCACTACTCGTACTCGCTGCGGGACGCGGCGGCCCAGGTGACGGCGGCCGGTCTCCAGCTCGTCGAGGTGCACCTGACCAACCCGTACGCGCGGGAGTCGTTCCGGCACGTGTCGGTGATCGGGCCCGTCGCCACGGGAACCGTCGCGGGTTTCGGGGTGCAGTCGTACCGCCTCGCCCTCGAGGCGATCGCCGGAGGGCTCCGGCCGTAGCGCCGTCGCTCGGGCACGGCCGACCGCACGATAGAATGGTCGGCGGTCTGCGGCCGCCCGTGCCGTGCGCGCCTCCGGGTCGCGTGCGCGGCGGACCGCTAGGACACCTCATCACCGACAGGAAGCGACGATCGTGGCGACCACCAACGACCTCAAGAACGGCACCGTGCTGAAGATCGACGGCCAGCTGTGGACCGTGATCGAGTTCCAGCACGTCAAGCCCGGCAAGGGTGGCGCGTTCGTCCGCACCAAGCTGAAGAACGTCCTGTCCGGCAAGGTCGTCGACCGGACGTTCAACGCCGGCCTGAAGATCGAGACGGCCAACGTCGACAAGCGCGACATGCAGTACCTGTACAAGGACGGCACGGACTTCGTGTTCATGGACACGGACAACTACGACCAGATCCACATCTCCGAGGTCACTGTCGGCGACGTCGCCAACTTCCTCCTGGAGAACCAGAACGCCATGGTCGCGACGAACGAGGGCGTGCCGCTGTACGTCGAGCTCCCGCCGTCGGTGATCCTCGAGGTCACCTACACGGAGCCCGGCCTCCAGGGCGACCGCTCGTCTGCCGGCACCAAGCCCGCGACGCTGGAGACCGGCTACGAGATCCAGGTGCCGCTGTTCCTCGAGTCCAACACGAAGGTCAAGGTGGACACCCGCGACGGGAGCTACCTGGGCCGCGTGAACGACTGAGGTGGGAGCTCGCACCAAGGCCCGCAAGCGGGCCCTCGACGTCCTCTTCGAGGCCGACCAGCGCGGTATCGACCCCGTCACCCTGCTCGCGGACCGCATCGCGCAGCCGGGCACGGAGACCTCGCTGCCGCAGTACTCGGTGGACGTGGTCGAGGGCGTGATCGCGCAGCAGGACCGGATCGACGAGCTGCTAGCGACGCACGCCCACGGCTGGACCATCGACCGGATGCCGGCGGTGGACCGCGCCCTGCTGCGCATCGGCACGTGGGAGATCCTGTTCAACGACGACGTGCCGGACGCCGTGGCGGTGGACGAGGCCGTCGAGCTGGCCCGGTCGCTGTCCACGGACGACTCACCGCAGTTCGTGAACGGGCTGCTCGGCCGGATCGTGGACCTGAAGCCGACGCTGCTCGCCTGAGCTCGCTCCCGTCGCGTCAGCCGCGGCGGGGGAGGGCGGCCACGCGGGCGCCGTCGTGCCCCGAGATCGGCGTCGGGACGCCGATCGATCGCAGGGGCCGAGCCCGTTCGGGGACGAGGGCCATCGCGCCCGTCGTCGGCCGGGGGCCACGCACGGGCAGGTGCGGCGCGGCGCGGCCCAGGAAGTTGCCCTGGACGCGGGTCACGCCCATGTCGGCGAGCGCCGTGAGCTGCAGTGGCGTCTCGACGCCCTCGGCCACGATCCCCAGACCGTGGGTCTCCGCCAGGGCGACGATCGCGCGCACCACACCGCGGCCGCGCTCGGAGCCCATGTCCCGCACGAACGAGCGGTCGATCTTCAGCTCGTCCACGGGAAGCCGCGCGATCCGCGCCAGCGAGCTGTAGCCGGTGCCGAAGTCGTCCACGGCGATCCGGGCGCCCCGGGCTCGCAGCTCCGAGAGCACGGGCACGGCCGACGACGTCCGGACGAGGGCGCTCTCGGTGATCTCCAGGGTGAGGTGCTCCCAGAAGGCGTCGCCCCAGGCCGTCTCGATCTGCTCGAGGGCGTCCGGCTCGGCCAGCTGGCGTGCGGCGATGTTCACCGACACGGGCATCTGGAACCGCTCCAGCGCCCTGCGGGCCTGGCGCATCACCTCGAGACCGATGGGCACGATGAGGCCCGACTCCTCGGCCAGCTCGAGCCAGTCGGCGGGCAGGATGAGGTGGCCGTGGTGGTCCCAGCGCGCGAGCGCCTCGACCTGCACGATCTCCAGGCTCTGCGCGTCCACGATGGGCTGGAAGTAGGCGGTGAAGTGGCCCTCGGCGACGGCCGCCTCGAGCGCTGCCCGCTGGTGCCGCTCGGCCTCGACGCGACGCCGGAGCGCCCTGTCGAAGACCCGGAACCCGGACCGGGACCGCTTGGCCTCGAGCATCGCGGTGTCGGCGTGCCGGACCAGCGCGTCCGCGTCGACGACGTCCCCGGGCAGCCACGTAGCGACGCCGACGGTCAGGCGTGCGGGCCTGCTGCCGCCGGCACGGTCGATGAACCCCTCGCGGATCGCGCGTGCGATCGCGACGAGGTCGACGTCCTGGGGCGCCCGGGCGAGCACGATGACGAACTCGTCGCCACCGACGCGCCCGACGTAGGACTCGTGGTCGGAGAGGGTGTTGCGCAGGTAGTCCGCGACACGCACGAGCAGGGCGTCCCCGTGCGCGTGACCGTAGGAGTCGTTGACGCGCTTGAACCCGTCGAGGTCGCAGTAGATCAGCGAGACGCGGGTGCGCTCGACGTTCGCCCGCTCGAGCATGGCCAGGAGGTGCTCCTCGACCGCCCGACGGTTGGGCAGGCGGGTGAGGGGGTCGGCGAACGCGGTGGTGAGCAGCCTGTCGCTCAGCTGGTAGCGCTCGGCGGCGGCGGAGACGATCTGGGCCAGGTCGATGAGGAACGTCCGGGCCGCGGGGGGGTGCTCGACCTTGGCCGAGGAGAACAGCTCGGTGACGAAGCGGTCGCGGGCGATCGGCCGCAGCGAGCCCTCGATGCTGGGGTCGCGCAGGATCGTCCGGGCCTCGTCGCGGGCCGTGAGCAGCAGGCCGTCCGCGTCCTTGACGAACCACGCGGAGTTGGCCAGGCGCGCCAGGGCGTCGCGCATGTTGTTCTGCCGGACCGCCGCGACCTGGGCGTCGCGCAGCCGGTTGAGCGCGAGCACCTCGAGGCCGACGGCCAGCGGGATGGCCCAGAGCGCCGCGCTCATCGCGCCGATCGAGTTGTCGCGGACCAGGACTCCGACGGTGAAGAGGGCGAGCGACTCCCCGCCGGCGATCACCAGCAGCGAGCTCAGGGCCGTGAGCTTCGTGCGGCCGAGGGCGACGACGACGTAGGAGACGACGACGGCCGTGGGGGTCAGGACGAGGATGTCCGACAGCACGTCGGCGTCGGCGACGTAGTCGTCGAGAGGCACCCACCACAGCCCCGCACGCGCGACGAACAGGGCGATGGTCGCCCACAGCCAGTAGCGCACCTTGGGGCCGCCGGCGATGGCCCGGGTGGCCGGGATCGCGATGACCAGGAAGCTCGCGACCAGCTGCGCGTGGACGAAGTCGATGACGTCGCGTGCGGTTCCCGGGGTGGTCAGGGCGCACAGGCCACCGGCCAGCAGGACCAGCGCCATGTGGATCGACCAGGCGAGCGACCACGCCGCGCTGGCCGGACGGACCTCGCCGCGCCACCAGAGCCACTGGAGCACGCAGAAGCCACCGACCAGGCCTGCAGCAAGCAGCTGCAGCACGGTGACCCACGTAGGAACGGTTCCGAGCACGATGAGGGCATCGTCACATAGTTGCCCGGGGATGACGTGGCATCCGAGTGACGAGGCGGCGTACGCGCACCTGGGACGCGATGGACGTCGCGTCGGGAGGACGACCCGCGCGAGGTAGGGTGAGCGCCGCAGAGACATTCCTTTAAGACCCGTCCAGTGAGGCGGGGAAGGAGTTAGCTGGATGAGCACACGCACGCCCGCGCCGGACCGCGTCGACGATGACGCGAACGTGGTCCTCGGCGCCCCGGAGATCGGCCGGGCACTCACGCGCATCGCGCACGAGATCCTCGAACGCAACAAGGGCGGCGCCGACGTCGTGCTGCTGGGCATCCCCACCCGTGGCCTGCCCCTCGCCCGCCGCCTGGCGGAGCGCCTGGTCGCGGTCGAGCCGAGCCTGGACCTCGCGCTCCTGGTCGGCAGCCTCGACGTGACCATGTACCGCGACGACCTCGCGCACCACCCCACCCGGACGATCGGCGCCACGGACATCCCGGGCGGGGGCCTGGACGGCAAGGTCGTCGTGCTCGTCGACGACGTCCTCTACTCCGGCCGCACCATCCGCGCGGCCCTCGACGCGATCAGCGACCTCGGCCGGCCGCGCGCGGTGCAGCTGGCCGCGCTCGTCGACCGCGGCCACCGGGAGCTCCCGATCCGCGCCGACTACGTCGGGAAGAACCTGCCCACCTCCACCAACGAGCGGGTGCGCGTGCTGCTCGAGGAGAACGACGGCCGCGACGCCGTCCTGATCGAGGGAGGGGTGCGATGAAGCACCTGCTGTCCACCGCCGACCTCTCGCTCGACGACGCTGTCCGCATCCTCGACACCGCCGGCTCGATGGCCGCGACCCAGGGCCGGGAGATCAAGAAGCTGCCCACGCTGCGCGGCCGCACGGTGGTGAACCTGTTCTTCGAGGACTCCACGCGGACGCGCATCTCGTTCGAGACGGCAGCCAAGCGGCTGTCCGCTGACGTCATCAACTTCTCCGCCAAGGGTTCCAGCGTGTCCAAGGGCGAGTCGCTCAAGGACACCGCCCTGACGCTCCAGGCGATGGGCGCGGACGCGGTCGTCATCCGGCACCACGCCTCGGGCGCTCCGCACACGCTCGCCACCTCCGGGTGGACGCACGGCGCTGTCATCAACGCCGGTGACGGCATGCACCAGCACCCGACCCAGGCGCTGCTCGACGCGTACACGCTGCGCCGGCACCTGTCCGGACCGGGGGACGTCACCGGGCGCGACCTGACGGGGCTGCGCGTCGCGATCGTGGGCGACGTCCTGCACAGCCGGGTCGCCCGCTCGAACGTGCACCTGCTGCACACGCTCGGCGCGGAGGTGGTGCTCGTGGCGCCGCCCACGCTGCTGCCCGTCGGGGTCGGCGCCTGGCCCGCCCGCGTCTCGTACCACCTGGACGAGGTCATCGCGGACGAGAAGCCCGACGCGGTGATGATGCTGCGGGTCCAGCGCGAGCGGATGTCGAGCGCCGGGGGAGGCTTCTTCCCGAGCCCGCTGGAGTACACCCGGCGCTACGGCCTGGACGCCCGGCGGCTCGCCCTGCTGCCGGAGCACGCGATCGTGCTGCACCCCGGCCCGATGAACCGCGGCCTGGAGATCTCCGCCGACGCCGCCGACTCCCCGCGTGCGGTGATCGTCGAGCAGGTGGCCAACGGCGTGGCGGTCCGGATGGCCGTCCTGTACCTGCTGCTCGCGGGCGGCGACGCCCCCGCTCGAGCGGCGGGCTCGGCCCCGGCCGAGAAGAGCTCCGACGAGACGAAGGTGGACGCGTGACGAGGAACTACCTGCTGCGGGACGTCAGCCCCCTCGGCGACGGCACCACCGACGTGCTGCTGGCCGACGGCGTGATCGCGGCGATCGGCCCGGACGCCGAGAAGCAGGCGGGCGCGGACCCCGTGATCATCAACGGCAGCGGGCTGATCCTGCTGCCCGGCCTCGTCGACCTGCACACGCACCTGCGCGA
The DNA here is from genome assembly GCF_013359775.1 of Cellulomonas humilata. Lineage (GTDB taxonomy): Bacteria > Actinomycetota > Actinomycetes > Actinomycetales > Cellulomonadaceae > Cellulomonas > Cellulomonas humilata. The sequence continues at coordinate 115,616 of NZ_JABMCI010000063.1, forward strand.
GCCGGGCCGGGAGGACGCCGAGACGGTCCGCTCGGGCACGCGCGCGGCGGCGATGGGCGGGTTCACCGCGGTGCACGCGATGGCCAACACGACCCCGACCCAGGACACCGCCGGCGTCGTCGAGCAGGTCTGGCGGCTGGGACGGGACGCGGGCTGGGTCGACGTGCGACCTGTCGGAGCCGTGACGGTCGGGCTGGAGGGCGAGCGGCTGGCGGAGCTGGGCGCCATGGCGGAGTCCGCGGCCCAGGTGCGCGTGTTCTCCGACGACGGGAAGTGCGTGCACGACCCGGTCGTCATGCGCCGCGCCCTGGAGTACGTCAAGGCGTTCGACGGGGTCATCGCCCAGCACGCGCAGGAGCCGCGGCTGACCGAGGGCGCCCAGATGCACGAGGGGGTCGTCTCCGCCGAGCTGGGGCTCGCCGGCTGGCCGGCGGTCGCCGAGGAGGCGATCATCGCCCGCGACGTGCTGCTGGCTGAGCACGTCGGGTCGCGGCTGCACGTCTGCCACCTGTCCACCGCCGGCTCCGTCGAGATCATCCGCTGGGCCAAGTCCCGCGGGATCGACGTCACCGCCGAGGTCACCCCGCACCACCTCATGCTCACGGACGAGCTCGCCCGCGGGTACGACCCCGTGTTCAAGGTCAACCCGCCCCTGCGCACGCAACGGGACGTCGAGGCGGTGCGCGAGGGTCTGGCCGACGGCACGATCGACATCGTCGCCACCGACCACGCGCCGCACACCCGCGAGGACAAGGACTGCGAGTGGGGTGCCGCGGCCTTCGGCATGACCGGGCTGGAGACCGCGCTGTCCGTGGTGCAGGAGACGATGGTCGACACCGGCCGGATGACCTGGGCCGACGTGGCGCGGGTGCTGTCCACCGCGCCCGCCCGGATCGGCCGCGTCGCCGACCACGGCCGGCCGATCGCGGTGGGGGAGCCCGCCAACCTCACGCTGGTCGACCCGGGCATCCGCCGGGTCGTCGTGGCGGAGGAGCAGGCCACGCAGAGCGTCAACTCGCCGTTCCGTGGTCGCGAGCTGTCGGGCTGCGTCATCGCCACGTGGCTGCGCGGTCGCGCGACCGTCATGGACGGGTCGGCGTGCGACGAGACCGTGGTGGTCCGCTCGTGAGCCGCCAGGCGGTCTCGACGCTCGTCCTCCTCCTCGTGGTGCTCCTGGTGCTCTGGCGGATGCGCGCGGGCTGGCAGGCGCGCACACGACGGTCGTCCGCGCTGGTCACCGCGCTGCCGGTCGCGCCCGCCGCCCTGGGGACCGAGCTCCTGGGCCCGGTCGACGCCACCTACGTCTCGACCACCCGGGCGGGGGACTGGCTGGACCGCGTCTCCGCCCACGGCCTCGGGGTGCGCAGCCCCGCGCAGGTCAGCGTCTTCGACACCGGGGTACGGATCACCCGCACGGGCGCGACGGACGTGTTCGTGCCCGCGACGGCCCTGCGGAGCGCGGCCGGTGCGCCCGGCATGGCCGGCAAGGTGGTCGGGGGACAGGGCCTCGTCGTCCTGTCCTGGCAGGCCGACCCCGCCGACCCGCGCGGGCTGGACACGGGCCTGCGCCCGAAGCACGCGGCCGACCGCGCACGGCTCATCGACGCTGTCACGGCACTGACCGCGGGCCACGCGCCCGCGCAGGAGGAGAACTCATGACCGACGCAGTACTCGTGCTCGAGGACGGCCGGACGTTCACGGGCCGCCCCTACGGCGCCGAAGGCTCCACGCTGGGCGAGATCGTCTTCAACACCGGCATGACCGGCTACCAGGAGACGCTCACGGACCCGTCGTACCACCGGCAGATCGTCGTGATGACGGCTCCGCACATCGGCAACACGGGCGTCAACGACGAGGACGACGAGTCGGCGCGGATCTGGGTGGCGGGCTACGTGGTCCGGGACCCCGCGCGCCGCGCCTCGAACTGGCGGTCGGTCCGCACGCTCGACGAGGACCTCGTCGCGCAGGGGATCGTCGGGATCAGCGAGATCGACACCCGCGCTCTCACCCGGCACCTGCGGGAGCGCGGCGTGATGCGGGCGGGCATCTTCTCCGGCGCCGCGCTGGTCGACGCCGACGGTGAGCGCCGCGCGGAGCACGAGCTGCTCGCGGCCGTGCTGGACGCCCCGGCGATGGTCGGGGCCGACCTGGCCGGCGAGGTGTCCACCGACACCGCCTACGTGGTGGAGCCGATCGGGGAGCACGTCGCCACGGTCGCGGCCGTGGACCTCGGCATCAAGGCCATGACGCCGCAGCGGCTGGCCGAGCGTGGGGTGCGCGTCCACGTGCTGCCCTCGGACGCGACCATCGAGGAGGTCCTCGCCACGTCGCCCGACGGTGTCTTCTTCTCGAACGGGCCCGGCGACCCCGCGGCGGCGACGCACGAGATCGAGCTGCTGCGCGACGTGCTGGACCGCCGGATCCCGTTCTTCGGCATCTGCTACGGCAACCAGCTGCTCGGCCGCGCGCTCGGCTACGGCACCTACAAGCTGGGCTACGGGCACCGCGGGGTGAACCAGCCGGTCATGGACCGGGCGACCGGCAAGGTCGAGATCACCGCGCACAACCACGGGTTCGCGGTCGACGCCCCGCTGGACGGCGAGTCCGTGGCGCCGCACGACGGCGGTCGGTACGGCCGCGTGGTGGTCAGCCACGTGGACCTCAACGACGACGTGGTGGAGGGCCTGCGGGCGCTCGACCTGCCGGCCTTCTCGGTGCAGTACCACCCGGAGGCCGCGGCCGGCCCGCACGACGCCGCCTACCTCTTCGACCGCTTCCTCGATCTGATGACCGCACAGAAGGGTGCTGCCTGATGCCCCGGCGCACAGACATCACGAGCGTCCTGGTCATCGGCTCCGGCCCGATCGTCATCGGCCAGGCGTGCGAGTTCGACTACTCGGGGACGCAGGCCTGCCGCGTGCTCAAGGAGGAGGGCCTGCGGGTCATCCTGGTCAACTCCAACCCGGCCACGATCATGACGGACCCGGAGTTCGCCGACGCCACGTACGTCGAGCCGATCACCACCGAGATCCTCACCACGATCATCGCCAAGGAGCGCCCGGACGCGATCCTGCCGACGCTGGGCGGCCAGACGGCGCTCAACGCGGCGATCGCGCTGGACGAGGCGGGCGTCCTGGAGAAGTACGACGTCGAGCTCATCGGGGCGAACATCGCGTCGATCCAGAAGGGCGAGGACCGCGAGCAGTTCAAGGAGGTCGTCGAGGTCTGCGGCGCCGAGAGCGCCAAGTCCGTGATCGTGCACTCGATCGACGACGCCCTCGCCGCGGTCGAGGTCCTGGGCTACCCGGTCGTCGTCCGTCCCTCGTTCACCATGGGCGGGCTCGGCTCGGGCATCGCGTACGACGAGACCGACCTGCGCCGCATCGTCGGCCAGGGTCTGCACTACTCGCCGACCACCGAGGTGCTCCTGGAGGAGTCGATCCTCGGCTGGAAGGAGTACGAGCTCGAGCTCATGCGCGACAAGCACGACAACGTCGTGGTCGTCTGCTCGATCGAGAACGTGGACCCGGTCGGCGTGCACACGGGCGACTCGGTCACCGTCGCACCCGCACTGACCCTCACCGACCGCGAGTACCAGCGGATGCGGGACATCGGCATCGCGGTCATCCGCGAGGTCGGGGTCGACACGGGCGGCTGCAACATCCAGTTCGCGGTCGAGCCGTCCACGGGCCGCATCGTCGTCATCGAGATGAACCCGCGCGTGTCGCGCTCGTCGGCCCTGGCGTCCAAGGCGACCGGCTTCCCGATCGCGAAGATCGCGGCCAAGCTGGCCGTCGGGTACACCCTGGACGAGATCCCGAACGACATCACGGGCGGGTCGACGCCGGCGTCGTTCGAGCCGACGCTCGACTACGTCGTGGTCAAGGTCCCCCGCTTCGCGTTCGAGAAGTTCCCGGCCGCGGACGACACGCTCACGACGACCATGAAGTCGGTCGGCGAGGCGATGGCCCTGGGGCGCAACTTCACCGAGGCGCTCGGCAAGGCGATGCGCTCGCTGGACAAGAAGGACTCGGTCTTCCACTGGACCGGGGACCCCCTTGCCGGCGACGCGCTCGATGCGCTGGTGGCGACGATCTCCCGGCCGACCGAGCACCGCCTCGTGGACGTGCAGCAGGTGCTGCGCTTCGGCGTCCCACTCGAGACCGTCTACGAGCTCACGGGCATCGACCCGTGGTTCCTGGACCAGATCCAGCTGATCAACGAGGTCGCCGAGCAGACGCGCACGGCCGACGCCCTCACCCGCGGGGTCCTGCTGCACGCGAAGCGCCACGGGCTGTCCGACGTGCAGATCGCCATGCTGCGCCGCACCTCCGAGGACGCGGTCCGCCGCGCCCGGCACGCCGTGGGTCTGCGTCCGGTGTTCAAGACCGTCGACACCTGTGCCGCCGAGTTCGCCGCGAGCACGCCGTACCACTACTCGTCCTACGACGAGGAGACCGAGGTCGCCCCGCGCACCCGCCCCGCGATCCTCATCCTCGGCTCGGGACCCAACCGCATCGGCCAGGGCATCGAGTTCGACTACTCGTGCGTGCACGCCGCGCTGGCGCTCAAGGGCGAGTACGAGACCGTGATGATCAACTGCAACCCCGAGACGGTCTCGACGGACTACGACACCTCCGACCGGCTGTACTTCGAGCCGCTCACGTTCGAGGACGTGCTCGAGGTCTACACCGCCGAGCTGGCCGCGGGCCCGGTCGAGGGCCTCATCGTCACCCTCGGCGGCCAGACGCCCCTGTCGCTCGCCCAGCGTCTCCTGGATGCCGGGCTGCCGATCCTGGGCACCTCGCCCGCCGCTATCGACGCCGCAGAGGACCGCGGCGAGTTCGGCAAGGTGCTCGAGGCCGCGGGGCTCCCTGCCCCGGCGTTCGGCACCGCCACCACCCAGGCGGGTGCCCGCGACACCGCCCGCCGGATCGGCTTCCCGGTGCTCGTGCGGCCGAGCTACGTGCTCGGCGGCCGCGGCATGGAGATCGTGTACGACGAGGCGCAGCTCAACGAGTACGTCCAGCGCGCGCTGGCGGCTGCGGAAACGGCGGGCAGGGCACACAACACCGGCACGCTGCCGCCGCTGCTCATCGACCGCTTCCTGGACGACGCCATCGAGATCGACGTCGACGCCCTGTTCGACGGGACCGAGCTGTTCCTCGGCGGCGTGATGGAGCACATCGAGGAGGCCGGCATCCACTCCGGCGACTCGGCGTGCACCCTCCCACCGGTGACCCTGTCGACCTCGGAGCTGGAGCGGATCCGGCTGTCGACCGAGGCGATCGCGCGCGGGGTCGGGGTGCACGGGCTGCTCAACATCCAGTTCGCCCTGGTCTCCGACGTGCTCTACGTCCTCGAGGCCAACCCGCGGGCTTCGCGCACGGTGCCGTTCGTGTCCAAGGCCACGGGCGTCTCCCTCGCCAAGGCCGCGGCGCTGGTCATGGCGGGCCGGTCGATCGCGGACCTGCGGGCCATGGGCATCCTGCCCGTGGACGACGCGAGCGTGCTCGACCTCGACTCGCCGATCGCGGTCAAGGAGGCGGTGCTCCCGTTCAAGCGGTTCCGCACCAAGGAGGGCGTCGTCGTCGACACGGTGCTCGGCCCGGAGATGCGCTCGACGGGCGAGGTCATGGGCTTCGACGTCGACTTCCCGACCGCGTTCGCCAAGTCGCAGGACGCGGCCTTCGGGGGGCTCCCCACGGGCGGGCGGGCGTTCATCTCGGTGGCCGACCGCGACAAGCGCTCGATCGTGTTCCCGGTGAAGCGCCTGGCGGAGCTCGGCTTCGAGATCCTGGCGACGGAGGGCACCGCGGCGGTCCTGCACCGCAGCGGCATCGCGTCGACCGTGGTCCGCAAGTACTCGTCCGGCCGGGGCGCGGCGGGGGAGCCGACCATCGTCGACCTCATCACCGCCGGCGACGTCGACATCGTCGTGAACACCCCGTCGGGTCAGGGTGCCCGGGCAGACGGCTACGAGATCCGCGCGGCGACGGTCGCGGCCGACAAGGCCATGGTCACCACCGTCCAGCAGCTCGGGGCGGCCGTGCAGGCCATCGAGGCGCGCCAGGCCGGCCCGTTCCGGGTGACCAGCCTCCAGGAGCACGACGCAGCCGCCCTGGTCCGTCGTGAGGCGCGCGCGGCGGCCCGCGCATGACGGCGGCGTTCGGGGCGCGCCTGGCGGCCGCCATGACGGCGCACGGGCCGCTCTGCGTGGGCATCGACCCGCACCCGAGCCTGCTGGAGGCGTGGGGGCTGCCGGACGACGCCCAGGGGCTGCGACGGTTCGCCCTGACGGTCCTGGAGGCGGTCGGCGGCCAGGTGGCGGCCGTCAAGCCGCAGGCGGCGTTCTTCGAGCGACACGGCTCCGCGGGGGTCGCCGTGCTCGAGGAGGTCGTCGCGGCCGGCCGGGACACCGGCACGCTCGTGATCGTCGACGCCAAGCGCGGCGACATCGGCTCCACCATGGGCGCCTACGCCGATGCGTTCCTGCGCGACGGCTCGCCGCTCGCGGGGGACGCGCTGACGGTGTCCCCGTACCTCGGGTTCGGCTCGCTCGACCCGGCGGTCGACCTGGCGCTGAGCTCGGGTCGCGGGCTGTTCGTCCTGTGCCTGACGTCCAACAAGGAGGGCCACGAGGTCCAGCATGCGCGGACACAGGACGGCACCACGGTCGCGGCCCTCGTGGCGGCGCGCGCGGGTGCGCTGAACGCCGGAGCGGACCCCATGGGATCCATCGGGCTGGTCGTGGGCGCGACGGTGGGTGACGCGGCGTCCCGCACGGGCGTCGACCTGGCGGCCGTCAACGGTCCGCTGCTCGCGCCGGGCGTGGGCGCCCAGGGTGCCGGCCCGCACGAGCTGGCGCAGGTGTTCGGGTCCGCGCGGCGGCAGGTGCTGGCGTCCTCCTCGCGCGGCGTGCTCGTCGCCGGCCCCTCCGTGGCCGCGCTGCGGGCGGCCGCACGGCAGGCGTCGGACGAGGCTGCCGCGGCGCTGTCCTGAGCTCGACCCCGAGTTCGACCCCGAGCTCGATCGGCCGTGTCGGTGCAGGTCGTGGGCGGCTGGACGCGCGTCCGCATTGCCGATGAGGGTGGTGCTCGCTAGTTTCGTTCTCACGATCCCGCGCACTTCACGTGGGTCGCCGGCCCACTGACGAGAAGGTGACGCGCGTGGCACTCCCTCCGCTGACTCCCGAACAACGAGCGGCAGCGCTCCAGAAGGCCGCCGCCGCCCGGCAGGCCCGTGCTGAGGTCAAGAACCGCCTCAAGTACTCGCAGGGCACCCTCTCCGAGGTGATCGCCCAAGGGCAGGCGGACGAGACGATCGGCAAGCTCAAGGTGCTCGCCCTCCTCGAGTCCCTGCCTGGCGTCGGCAAGGTCAAGGCGCGTGCGATCATCTCCGAGATCGGAATCTCCGAGACCCGTCGTGTGCGCGGTCTCGGGCCGCACCAGGTGAAGGCTCTCGTCGACCGTTTCGGGTGACGTCCGGGCCGCGCCGCGCATCTCGAGGAGCACCGCGCCACCCATGACGACGACGCCTGCCCGGCTGACCGTTCTCGCCGGACCGACCGCCGTCGGCAAGGGCACCGTGTCCGCCGACGTCCGGACCCGCTATCCCGAGGTCTGGCTGTCGGTGTCGGCCACCACCAGGGCACCTCGGCCCGGCGAGGTCGACGGGGTGCACTACCTGTTCGTGACGAACGACGAGTTCGACGCCATGGTCGAGCGCGGCGACCTGCTCGAGTGGGCCGTCGTGCACGGTCGCAACCGGTACGGCACTCCTCGGCGACCCGTCGAGGAGCGGCTCGCGGACGGGGAGCCCGCACTCCTGGAGATCGATCTGCAGGGGGCACGTCAGGTCCGCGAGTCGATGCCCGACGCGCACTTCGTGTTCCTGGCGCCACCGTCGTTCGCGGAGCTGGAGCGCCGCCTGGTCGGCCGGGGGACCGAGGACGCGGAGGAGCGGGAGCGTCGCCTCGCCACCGCACGCGTCGAGCTCGCGGCGGAGGCCGAGTTCGACCAGGTGATCGTCAACGACGACGTCCACCGGGCCACCGACGAGCTGGTCCGCGGGATGGGCATCCCGACCAGGTAGGATGTCGGCAGCCCATTCTCAAACTTCGGGAGACCACCATGTCCGGAACCGTCGCAGCCCCCGTCGGCATCACCGACCCGCCGATCGACCGCCTGCTCGAGCGTGCCGACTCCAAGTACGCGCTCGTCCTGTTCTCGGCCAAGCGCGCGCGCCAGATCAACGCCTACTACTCGCAGCTCAACGAGGGCCTGCTCGAGTACGTCGGCCCGCTGGTGGACACGCGCCCGCAGGAGAAGCCCCTGTCGATCGCCATGCGCGAGATCGACGCCGGCCTGCTCACGTCCGAGGCCACCGAGGGCTGACCTGCCCCCATGCGCATCGTCCTCGGCGTCGCGGGCGGCATCGCCGCCTACAAGGCCGTCCTGCTGCTGCGTCTGCTGCGCGAGGACGGCCATGCCGTCCGCGTGGTGCCCACGCGCGCGGCGCTCGAGTTCGTCGGGCGCGCGACGTGGGAGGCCCTGTCCGGGCAGCCGGTGACCACCGACGTGTTCGAGGACGTCGACCAGGTGGCGCACGTCGCCGTCGGCAAGCAGGCCGAGCTGGTGATCGTCGCCCCCGCGACGGCCGATCTGCTGGCCCGCGCCGCGACCGGCCAGGCGGACGACCTGCTCACCGCCACGCTGCTGGTGGCCCGGTGCCCGGTGCTGCTGGCGCCGGCGATGCACACCGAGATGTGGGAGCACCCCGCCACGGTCGCCAACGTGGCCACGCTCCGCTCCCGCGGCGTGCACGTGCTCGACCCGGCGGCCGGTCGGCTCACCGGGACCGACACCGGCCCCGGACGGCTCCCCGAGCCGGACGAGATCGCTGCCGCGGCACTCGCGCTGGTCACCGACCGGCCCCAGGACCTCGCCGGTCGGCACGTCGTCGTCTCGGCCGGCGGCACCCGTGAGCCCATCGACCCCGTGCGCTTCCTGGGCAACCGGTCGTCCGGGCGTCAGGGTGTGGCGCTGGCCCGGACCGCGTACGCCCGGGGCGCCCGGGTGACGCTCGTGGCCGCGAACATCGACGTCCCGGTGCCGGCCGGCGCCGACGTCGTCCGTGCCGAGACCGGCGCCGAGCTGCGGGACGCCGTGCGCGCCGCGGCGAAGGACGCGGACGTCGTGGTGATGGCGGCCGCGGTCGCCGACTTCCGGCCGCGCACCAGTGCCGAGAGCAAGATCAAGAAGGTGGCGGGCGGTGCGGGCCCCGTGCTGGAGCTCGTGGAGACGGTGGACATCCTCGCGGAGCTGGCCCACGAGCGGCTGCGGGCCGACCAGGTCGTCGTCGGCTTCGCGGCGGAGACAGGCGACGACACGGGCAGCGTGCTCGAGCACGGCCGCGCGAAGGCCCTGCGCAAGGGCGCGGACCTGCTGGTGGTCAACGCCGTCGGTGGAGGTCGGGGCTTCGGCACCGAGGCCAACGACGTCACCATCCTCGACGGGTCCGGCGCAGTCGTCGGCACCGCCGCGGGGAGCAAGGACGAGGTCGCGGACGCCGTCTGGGACGCGGTCGTCGAGCGCGTCTGAGACTGGGCACGCGTCGCGCACGGCGCCCATTACGCTGTCCGCCATGACCGAGCCCGACATGCGCCTGTTCACGTCCGAGTCCGTGACCGAGGGGCACCCGGACAAGATCTGCGACCAGATCTCCGACGCCATCCTCGACGCGATCCTCGAGCAGGACCCGCAGGCGCGCGTGGCGGTCGAGACGATGGTGACCACCGGTCTCGTGCACGTCGCGGGTGAGGTCACCACGAGCGCGTACGTCGAGATCCCGCAGATCGTGCGTCAGGTGGTCAAGGGGATCGGGTACACCTCGTCGGCGATCGGGTTCGACGGGGACTCCTGCGGCATCTCCGTGTCGATCGGGCAGCAGTCGCCCGACATCGCCGCCGGTGTGGACAAGGCCATCGAGATCCGCGAGGACGCGTCCGACCTCGACCCGCTGGACGCCCAGGGCGCCGGCGACCAGGGCCTGATGTTCGGTTACGCCAGCGACGACACCCCCACGCTGCTCCCGCTCCCCATCTGGCTCGCGCACCGGCTGGCCGAGCGCCTCACCCTCGTGCGCAAGGAGGGGATCCTCCCGGGGCTGCGGCCCGACGGGAAGACCCAGGTCACCATCGGCTACGACGGAGACCGCGCCGTCCGGCTCGACACGGTGGTCCTGTCCACCCAGCACGACCCGGACGTCCAGCTCGAGACGACGCTGCGCCCCGGCATCACCGAGCACGTGGTCGGGCCGGTGCTCGCGCAGCTCGACCTCGACGTGAGCGACTTCCGCCTGCTGGTGAACCCGACCGGGACGTTCGTCGTCGGCGGTCCGCAGGGCGACGCCGGGCTGACCGGCCGCAAGATCATCGTCGACACCTACGGCGGGATCGCGCGCCACGGTGGCGGTGCGTTCTCCGGCAAGGACCCGTCGAAGGTGGACCGGTCCGCCGCCTACGCGATGCGGTGGGTGGCCAAGAACGTGGTCGCCGCCGGCCTCGCCCGCCGGTGCGAGGTGCAGGTCGCCTACGCCATCGGCAAGGCCAACCCGGTCGGGCTCTACGTGGAGACGTTCGGCACGGAGACCGTGCCCCTGAGCCGGCTGACCGCCGCGATCCGCGACGTCTTCGACCTGCGCCCGGCCGCGATCGTCCGCGACCTCGACCTGCTGCGGCCGATCTACCGCAAGACCGCCGCGTACGGGCACTTCGGCCGGGAGCTGCCGGAGTTCACCTGGGAGCGCACCGACCGCGTCGCGGACCTCCAGTCCGCGGTGGGCTGACGCCGGCCGCACCCGCTCCCGGTCCTGCGTGGGCAGCGGATGGTCTGATGGACGCGTGGGCGTGAGCGCAGGCGGCGGTGAGCAGCTGATGCTCGACGGTCTGCCGCAGCCGAAGCGGCGGGCGCGGCCCCCCGTCGGCGGTGTGCCGCTCGCCGAGCACCTGCCGATCGCCCGCGTGTGCGTGGACCTGGTGCCGCACCATCTCGATCGCGTCTTCGAGTACGCCGTGCCCGCGTCCCTGAGCGACTCCGCCGTCCCCGGCACGCGGGTGAAGGTGCGGTTCGGGGGCCAGGACGTCAACGGCTACGTGCTGGAGCGCGTCGACGAGGCGGAGCACGACGGCGTCCTCCAGCCCGTGCGCAAGGTCGTCTCCGCCGAGCCCGTCCTCACGCCGGAGGTCGCACGCCTGGCGCGGGCGGTCGCGGACCGGTGGGCCGGGACCCTGAACGACGTCCTGCGGCTCGCTATACCGGCACGGCACGCCCGGGTGGAGGCGGAGGTCCCCGCTGCCTCGGACGAGCCGATCACCCCGTCCCCGTCTGCCACCGCCTGGGCGCCCTACCGCGGCGGCGCGGCGTTCCTCCAGCACGTCACCGCCGGCGGTGCGCCGCGCGCGGTGTGGTCCGCGCTGCCGGGGGCTGCGGGGGAGCGCTGGCCGGACGCGATCGCGCAGGCGGTGGCCGCCTGCGTGCTGGGCGGTCGCGGCGCGCTGGTGGTGGTGCCGGACGCCCGGGACATCGACCGCGTGCTCGCCGCCCTCGACCACGCCGGCATCCCGCGCTGGGCGCCGGGCTCCACGGGCGGTGCGGTCCGGCTCGCCGCCGACGACGGTCCGGCCGTGCGGTACCGGTCGTTCCTCGCGGCCCTGCGCGGTCGGGCCTCGGTGGTCGTCGGCACCCGGGCGTCGGCGTTCGCCCCCGTGGCCGACCTCGGGCTCGCTGTGGTCTGGGACGACGGCGACCCGCTGCATGCGGAGCCCCGAGCGCCGTACCCGCACGTCCGCGAGGTGCTGGCCCTGCGCTCCGAGCTCGAGCGCTGCGCGCTGCTGGTGGCCGCGCACGCTCGCTCCGTCGAGGCGCAGGCGCTGGTCGAGTCGGGGTGGGCGCACGAGGTGGCCGCCGACCGTGCGACGACCCGCGCCCGCGCCGCGCGGGTGCTGGCGCTCACGTCGGTCGAGCTGGCGCGGGAGGGACCGGCGGCCGCGGCGAGGCTCCCGGCCCCGGCGTGGCGCACGCTGCGCGACAGACTCGCCCACGGCCCGGTGCTCGTGCAGGTGCCGCGTGCCGGGTACGTGCCCGCGGTCGCGTGCGGCCGCTGCCGCGCTGCGGCGCGCTGCGGCGTCTGCCACGGCCCGCTGGGGCTGACCACCGCCGACGGGGTCCCCACCTGCGGGTGGTGCGGGCGGCTGGCCACGGACTGGCGCTGCACCGAGTGCGGTGCGGGCGCGCTGCGGTCGGTCCGGGTCGGGTCGGAGCGCACGGCCGAGGAGCTGGGGCGCGCGTTCCCCGGGGTGCCGATCCGCGTCTCGGGTGCCCGCGCGGCCGGCGGTGTGCTGGCTGTGGTGACGGACGTCCCGGCGGTGGTGGTCGCGACGCCCGGCGCGGAGCCGGTGGCTCCGGGCGGCTACGCGGCTGCGCTCCTGCTCGACGCGGCCGTGAGCACCGCCGGGGCGTCGCTGCGCACCGGCGAGGACGCGCTGCGCCGGTGGTTGACGGCGGCTGCGCTGGTCCGTCCGGCGGCCGAGGGCGGCACCGTGGTCCTCGTCGGCGATGCCGAGGAACGGGTCACGCAGGCCCTGGTGCGCTGGGATCCCGCGGGGTACGCCTCGCGCGAGCTGGCCGAGCGTGCGGAGCTCGCGTTGCCACCCGCCGTGCGGATCGCCGCGGTCACCGGGCCGCGCGACGCGGTCGACACCCTGCTCGCGCGGCTCGACGTCCCCGACGCCGAGATCCTCGGGCCGGTCCCGGTCGGCGCGGCGGAGGAGGGCGCCCTGGAGCCGGACGTCCGAGCCCTCGTGCGGGTGCCACGGTCCAGCGGCGCCCCGCTCGCCCGCTCGCTGGCCGCCTCGCTCGCGGTGCGCAGCGCCCGGCGTGAGGGCGGCACCGTGCGCGTCCAGCTCGACCCGGCGGACCTCGGATGATCGACGCGGTCGTGCTCGACCTCGGCAACGTGCTGGTGCGCTGGGACCCGTACCTGGCGCTGGCCGGGCGGCTGCCCGCGGGTGACACCGAGGCGTTCCTCGTGGACTTCGACTTCATGGCGTTCAACCACCAGCAGGACGCGGGTCGTTCCTGGGCGGACGCGCGGGCCGACCTCGCCGCGAGCGCGCCCGAGCACCTGCCCGCGCTGGACCTGTACCTCGAGCACTTCACCGACGCGATCGCGGGGCCGGTCCCCGGCTCGGAGCAGCTGGTGGGCGAGCTCCACGACGCGGGGATCAGGCTGCTCGGCCTCACCAACTGGTCGGCCGAGACGTTCCACCTGGCCGAGCACGCGGCACCCGTGATCGGGCTGCTGGAGGACGTGCTGGTCTCGGGCGAGGTCGGGGTGGCCAAGCCGGACCCGCGGATCTTCGCCCTGCTCACCCAGCGGTACGGACTGCGCCCCGAGCGCACGGTGTTCGCCGACGACTCCGCCGCGAACGTGGCCGCAGGCGCTGCCGCCGGGTACGACGCCGTGCTCTTCACCACGGCGGACGCCCTCCGCGCCGACCTGGTGGCGCGCGGGGTCGCCCTGCCGCGCACCTAGGATCGACGCCATGCGACTGCTCTTCGCCGGAACCCCCGCGGCCGCGGTGCCGTCGCTCGAGGCGCTCCTCGCGTCCCGCCACGAGGTCGTCGCGGTGCTCACGCGTCCCGACGCCCGGTCCGGCCGCGGGCGGTCCTCGACGCAGAGCGAGGTCAAGGCGAGGGCCCTGGAGGCCGGTCTCGAGGTGCTCACGCCGCAGCGTCCGCGCGACGAGGAGTTCCAGGCGCGGCTGGCGGAGCTCGACGTCGACGCCGCGCCCGTCGTCGCCTACGGCGCCTTGATCCCGCCGGCGCTCCTGGACGTCCCCGCCCACGGCTGGGTCAACCTGCACTTCTCGGTCCTGCCCGCCTGGCGCGGTGCTGCGCCGGTGCAGCACGCGATCATCGCCGGCGACGAGGTCACCGGTGCCACGACCTTCCGGCTCGAGGCCGGCCTGGACACGGGACCGGTGTTCGGGTTCCTCACCGAGACGATCCGACCGCGCGACACGTCGGGCGACCTGCTGGGACGCCTCGCCGTGGCGGGTGCGGGCCTCCTCGTGCAGACGCTGGACGCGCTCGAGGACGGGATCCTCAGCCCTGTCGTCCAGGCGACCGACGGGGTGAGCCAGGCTCCGAAGCTCGAGGTCGAGGACGCGCGCGTGCGCTGGTCGCACCCCGCGCACGCCGTGGACCGCCGGATCCGCGGGTGCACCCCCGAGCCGGGCGCGTGGACCACGCTGCCGGACGGTTCCCGGCTGGGGATCGCCCCCGTGGTGCCCGTCCCGGACGTCACCGACCTGGCCCCCGGGCAGCTGCTCGTCGGCAAGAAGGACGTGCTCGTCGGGACGGCCGGGAGCGCGGTGCGACTCTCCGAGGTGACCCCGCAGGGCAAGCGGACGATGGCGGCGGCCGACTGGGCGCGCGGCGCGCGGCTGGCCGCAGACACCGTGCTCGGGGGTGCGGCGTGAGCCCCGCGGACGACCGGCGCGACCCGAGCGGTCGCCAGCGCGGTGCCGCGCGCGCTCAGGGCCGGACGCAGCGCTCCGCCTCCGCTCCGTCGCAGCGCCGGAGGGGGAGCGACCCGGCCCGGACCGCCGCGTACGACGTGCTGCGGGCGGTCGACGGCTCCGACTCCTACGCCAACCTCGTCCTGCCACCGCTGCTGCGGGAGCGGCACCTCGCCGGGCGGGACGCGGCGTTCGCCACCGAGCTCGCCTACGGCACGTTGCGGTTGCGCGGGCGGTACGACGCGATCATCGCCCTGGCAGCGGCGCGCGAGGTCACGACGATCGACGCGCCTGCGCTCGACGTCCTGCGCCTCGGCGTGCACCAGCTGCTCGGCATGCGGGTCCCCGCCCACGCCGCGGTGTCCGAGACGGTCGGGCTCGCCCGCGAGCAGCTGGGCACGGGTCCGTCGCAGTTCGTCAACGCCGTGCTGCGCACCGTGGGGCGCTCGACGCCGGAGGAGTGGGAGCAGCGGATCGCGGAGGCCGCCGGCGACGACGAGCTGGCTCGGTTGTCCGTCACGCAGAGCCATCCGCTGTGGGTGGTGCGCGCGCTGCGTGAGGCGCTGGTGGGCAACGGACGGTCGGCCGCCGAGATCGGCGCGCTCCTGGCGGCGGACAACGCGGCCCCACGGGTGACCATCGTGGCGCGTCCCGGCCTGGCCGACCCGGCGGAGGTCGTCGGCGACGCCGGCGAGCACGTCGGCACGGTCGGGTCGCTCGCGCCGACGGCGGTGATCCTGTCCGGCGGCGATCCTGCGGCGCTGCCGAGCGTCCGGGACGGCCGCGCCGGGGTGCAGGACGAGGGCAGCCAGCTCGTCGCGCTCGCGCTGACGGAGGCACCGCTGGACGGCCCCGACGAGCGCTGGCTGGACCTGTGCGCCGGTCCCGGCGGGAAGGCCGCCCTGCTCGCCGCGGTCGCGGGGGAGCGCGGGGCGCGGATCGTCGCCAACGAGCTCCAGGCGCACCGTGCCCGACTGGTCGAGCAGGCCCTGCGCGCGGTGCCGGCCGACGCGGTCGAGGACGTGCGGACCGGCGACGGGCGCACGGTCGGGACGGACGAGCCCGGTGCGTACGACCGGGTGATGGTCGACGCTCCCTGCACCGGTCTGGGAGCGCTGCGCAGGCGGCCCGAGGCGCGGTGGCGACGCACGCCCGCGGACCTCGCGGGCCTGAGCTCCCTCCAGCGCGACCTCCTAATCTCGGCGCTGCGCGCGGTGCGCCCCGGCGGGGTCGTCGCGTACGTGACCTGCTCCCCGCACCTCGTCGAGACCCAGCTGGTCGTCAAGGACGCCCTGCGTAGCGTCAGCCGGGCCGGCATCGAGACCGAGAGCATCGACGCGCGCGCCGTCGTCCGCGGCATCGCACCCGGCGGCTCCGTCGAGCTCGACGACACGCGGACCGACGTGCAGCTGTGGCCGCACGTGCACGGCACCGACGCGATGCACCTGACCCTGCTGCGCCGCACGTCCTGAGGGCGGCCTCTAGGCTGGCCGGGTGCCTGCGCTGATCAACCCGAGCATCCTGTCCGCCGACTTCGCCAACCTCGAGCGTGACCTCCAGGCGATCGCGGCGGCCGACTACGTGCACGTGGACGTCATGGACAACCACTTCGTGCCCAACCTGACGCTGGGCCTCCCCGTCGTGCAGCGGATCGCCGAGGTGTCGCCGCTGCCGCTGGACGTGCACCTGATGATCGAGGACGCCGATCGCTGCGCCCCCGAGTACGCGGCGGCCGGCGCGGCGTCGGTGACCTTCCACGCCGAGGCGACGCAGGCGCCCGTGCGGCTGGCCCGCGAGCTGCGCTCCCGCGGCGTCCGGGCCGGGATCGCGCTGCGCCCGGCCTCGCCCGTCGAGCCGCTGCTCGACCTCCTGCCCGAGTTCGACATGCTGCTGGTGATGACGGTCGAGCCCGGGTTCGGTGGGCAGTCGTTCATCGAGGGGATGCTCCCGAAGATCCGTCGTGCCCGCGCCGCGCTGGACGCGTCCGGGGGCCACACGTGGATCCAGGTCGACGGCGGGGTCGCACGCGACACGATCGGCCGGATCGCCGCCGCCGGCGCGAACGTGTTCGTCGCGGGCTCAGCGGTGTACGGAGCGAGCGACATCGCGGCCGAGATCGCCGCGCTGCGCGACCTGGCCGACGCGCACGCCTGACGAGCGGGAATGCCTGGTGTGGCATGATCGTTGGCGCACTACGAACACATACACGTGCTCCGGGGTCGGTGTAATTCCGAGCCGGCGGTGACAGTCCGCGACCCGCACGTTCCGCAAGGATCGGGCGGTTGACCTGGTGGAACTCCAGGACCGACGGTGAAAGTCCGGATGGGAGGATCACGTGGCGGCGCCCTCGCGCCGTGGCTGCGGGACCCTTCCTGCCGCCCTCACCCCGGAGCCCCGCGCGTCCGGAGGTGAGCATGTCCAGCATCGAGACCGGAGTGCGTGCACCCTCCGAGGCGGACGCGATGCGCCGCGCGCTCGAGCTCGGTCGCCGCGGCCCGGCCACCGGACCGAACCCTCGCGTGGGCGCCGTCCTGCTGGACCCGTCCGGGGACGTCCTGGGCGAGGGCTGGCACCGGGGAGCCGGGACGGCGCACGCCGAGGTGGCCGCTCTGACGGACGCCGCCGAGCGCGGTGCCGACGTCCGGGGCGCGACCGCCGTCGTCACGCTCGAGCCCTGCAACCACACCGGCCGCACGGGTCCGTGCTCGGAGGCACTCATCGCCGCCGGCGTCGGCCGTGTGGTCGTGTCCGTGCCCGACCCGAACCCGGTCGCGGCCGGGGGCGCCGAGCGCCTGCGCGCGGCGGGCGTCGACGTCGAGACCGGTCTGCTCGCCGACGAGGGCCGTGCACTCCTGGGGGCGTGGCTGCCCTCGGTCGAGCGGGGCCGCCCCTTCGTGACCCTCAAGCTCGCGACCTCCCTCGACGGGCGGATCGCCGCCGCTGACGGCTCCAGCCGCTGGATCACGTCCGACGTCTCCCGGCGCCACGCCCACGACCTGCGGTCCGAGGTCGACGCGATCGTGGTCGGCACCGGGACCGCGCTGGTGGACGACCCGTCGCTGACCGCACGCAACGCCGCCGGTGAGCTGCACGGGCACCAGCCGCTGCGCGTCGTGGTCGGGCACCGCGACGTCCCGGACGGCGCGCGACTGCGCGGACCCGGCGGTGAGCTGGTCCAGGCGCGGACGCACGATCCCGCCGAGGTGCTGGCCCTGCTCGCCGAGCGCGAGGTCCGCCACGTCCTCGTCGAGGGCGGGCCCACGCTCGCCGCGGCGTTCCTGCGCGCCGGGCTCGTCGACGAGGTGCACGCCTACGTCGCCCCCGTCCTGCTCGGGTCCGGGCCGTCCGCCATGGGCGACCTGGGCGTCGCCACCATCGGCGGCGCCGTCCGCCTCACCACCCGATCCGTCCTTCCGCTCGGCCCCGACGTCTTCGTCGTCGCGACCGTCGACCCGCACAGCCCCACGGAGGAGCACTGATGTTCACCGGAATCGTCGAGGAGATCGGCACCGTCGAAGCGATCGAGCACGGACCAGACGGGTCCGACGCCCGCCTGCGCGTGCGGGGCCCGCTGGTGGTCTCCGACGCCCACCTGGGCGACTCGATCAGCGTCTCGGGGGTCTGCCTGACGGTCACCGAGCTGCCCGGCGACGGCACGTTCTTCGCCGACGTGATGCCGGAGACGCTGCGGCGCAGCGCGCTGGAGGACGTGGGGGTGTCCAGCCCGGTGAACCTGGAGCGCGCGCTGCCCGTCGGCGGCCGGTACGGCGGGCACGTCGTGCAGGGGCACGTCGACGGCGTCGGGACGATCCTGTCCCGGTCGCCCGGTCCTCGCTGGGACGACGTCGAGATCGGCCTCGCGCCCGAGCTCGCGCGGTACGTCGCCGAGAAGGGCTCCATCGCCGTCTCCGGCATCTCGCTCACCGTGACGCACGTGACCGACGAGTCGTTCGGCGTCTCGCTCATCCCCACCACGCTCGAGGCGACGACCCTCGGCACCCTGGCGCCCGGCGCGCGGGTCAACCTGGAGGTCGACGTGCTGGCCAAGTACACCGAACGGCTGCTCTCGACGGCGGGGATCCTGCGATGATGGCCCCCACCGGTGTGCGCCTCGGCACTGTCGAGGAGGCCCTGGAGGCGCTGCGGGCGGGCCGCCCGGTGCTCGTCGCCGACTCACCCGACCGGGAGAACGAGGCCGACGTCATCCTGGCCGCGCAGTCCGCGACGCCCGAGTGGATCGCCTGGACCATCCGCCACTCGTCCGGCTACCTCTGCGCGCCCATGCCCGCGTCACGCGCGGACGCCCTCGACCTGCCGCTGATGGTGCCGCACAGCCAGGACCCCCGACGCACCGCGTACACGGTCACGGTCGACGCCGCGACGGGCGTGACCACGGGGATCTCCGCCTCCGACCGCGCGCGCACCTTGCGGGTGCTGGCCGACCCGGCGTCGGGCCGTGAGGACCTCATCCGGCCGGGCCACGTTCTTCCGCTGCGCGCGGTGCCCGGGGGCGTGCTGCACCGTGCCGGGCACACCGAGGCCGCCGTCGACCTGTGCCGGCTCGCCGGCCTGGAGCCGGTCGGCGCGATCGCGGAGCTGGTCAACGACGACGGGTCGATGACGCGGCTGCCGGTGGCGTCGGCGCTGGCGGAGGCCGAGGGGCTCGTGCTGCTGACCATCGAGGACATCGTCGCGTGGCGCACGCGGCACGGCGACGACGTGACCGCCGAGGTGGCCGTCGCTGCGCCGCCGAAGGAGCGGGTGCACGCGACGCACACCGCCTACCTGCCCACCAAGCACGGCGACTTCCGCATCCACGGCTACCGGGACCTGCGCACGGGCGCCGAGCACGTCGCGCTCGTGCCGACCGCCGGCCTGGCCGAGGCGCCGGTGGTGCGCGTGCACTCCGAGTGCCTCACGGGAGACGCGTTCGGCTCGGCCCGGTGCGACTGCGGCCCGCAGCTCGACGCGGCCCTCGAGCTCGCCGCGGCCCAGGGGGGCGCGGTGATCTACCTGCGTGGCCACGAGGGCCGCGGCATCGGCCTGCTGGCCAAGGTCGCCGCGTACGCGCTCCAGGACCAGGGCCGCGACACGGTCGAGGCGAACCTCGACCTCGGCTGGCCCGCCGACCGGCGCGAGTACGGCGCAGCAGCAGCGATCCTCACCGACCTCGGGGTGCAACGGGTCAGCCTGCTCACCAACAACCCCGCGAAGGTGGCGGGGCTGCGCGCGCACGGGATCGACGTCGCGGAGATCCGCAGCCTCGAGGTGGGGCGCACGCCGCAGAACGAGGCGTACCTGCGCACCAAGGCGACGTCGATGGGGCACCTGCTCCACCTGCCGCCCGGCACGGAGCGGGAGCCCATCGCGGTCCCACCTGTGCACGCCACGCCGGCCACCCCCGGCGCCGACCACGACGACCACGCGTTCGAGAGCCTGGAGGACCTGGCATGAGCGGTGCTGGAGCACCCACCCTGACCGTCGACGGGACCGGCCTGAAGGTCGTCGTCATCGCCGCGAGCTGGCACACCGTCGTCATGGACGGCCTGCTCGCAGGCGCCCAGCGCGCCCTGGCCGCGGCGCACGTCGACGACGTGACGATCGTGCGCGTGCCCGGCACGTTCGAGCTGCCGGTCGCCGCGCAGGTGGCCGCTGCCGGGGGCGCCGACGCGGTCGTCGCGCTCGGCGTCGTGATCCGCGGCGGCACCCCGCACTTCGAGTACGTGTGCCAGGGAGCCACCCTCGGGCTCACGGACGTCGGCATCCGGACCGGCGTGCCCGTCGGGTTCGGCGTGCTCACCTGCGACAACGAGGAGCAGGCGCTCGACCGCGCCGGCCTCGAGGGGTCGCACGAGGACAAGGGCGCCGAGGCCGCGGAGGCCGCCGTCGCCACCGTGGTCGCCCTGCGCGCCCTGCGGGGCACGACGTCTAGAGTGCCCGCGTGAAGACCTTCGACACCCTGTTCGCCGAGCTCTCGGAGAAGGCCGCCACCCGCCCCGCGGGGTCCGGCACGGTCGCGGAGCTGGACACCGGCGTGCACGGCATCGGCAAGAAGGTCGTCGAGGAGGCCGCCGAGGTCTGGATGGCCGCGGAGCACGAGTCGGACGAGCGGACGGCCGAGGAGATCTCGCAGCTCCTCTACCACCTGCAGGTGTTGATGATCGCGCGCGGGCTCACGCTCGCCGACGTCTACACCCACCTCTGAGGAGAACGACCGTGCTGAGGATCGCCGTCCCGAACAAGGGCTCCCTGTCGGAGCCCGCCGTCGAGATGCTCAAGGAGGCCGGGTACCGGCAGCGTCGCGACTCCCGCGAGCTGGTGCTGCCCGACCCGGACAACGACGTCGAGTTCTTCTTCCTGCGCCCGCGGGACATCGCCGTGTACGTCGGCGCGGGCACGGTCGACGTCGGCATCACCGGCCGGGACCTCATGCTCGACTCCGAGTCCGAGGCGGTCGAGCACCTGCCGCTCGGGTTCGCCCGGTCGACGTTCCGGTTCGCCGGGACGGCGGGGGAGTGGACCGACGTCGCGCAGGTCGGCGGCCGGCGGGTCGCGACGTCCTACCCGGTCCTGGTGCGCTCGTACCTGCGGTCGCTGGGCATCGAGCCCTCCGGCGTGGTCCGACTCGATGGTGCCGTGGAGTCCGCGATCAAGCTGGGGGTCGCCGACGTGATCGCCGACGTCGTCGAGACGGGCACGACGCTGCGCGCCGCCGGGCTGGAGATCTTCGCCGACCCGATCCTGCGCTCGGAGGCCGTGCTGGTCCGCCGCACGGGCGTGGACGAGCCCGCCGGCCTCGACGTGCTGACCCGGCGGATCCAGGGCGTGCTGACCGCCCGCGAGTACGTGCTCATGGACTACGACGTGCCGCTCGCGCTGGTCGACCAGGCCGTGGCCATCACCCCCGGGCTCGAGTCGCCGACCGTGTCACCGCTGCACAACCGCGACTGGGCGGCCGTGCGGGCGATGGTGCGCCGCGACCAGACCAACCGGGTCATGGACTCCCTGTACGACATCGGCGCGCGCGCGATCCTCGTGACGTCGATCCACGCGTGCCGGCTCTGAGCAGACCCCCCGTGGACGAGCTGACCGCACCGTTCCGGCCGCGGCTGGCGCGGGTGGTCACGCTCGCGCTGGCGGTCCTGGTCGTCGCGCTGACCGTCGCGATCATGCTGGCCATGTCCGTGCTGTCCGCCGGGGACCGCATCGGGTTCGCCCTGGTGGGCGGGCTGATCGTGTGGTTCCTCTGGCGGCAGGCGTCGGTGGTCGCGCGGGTGTCCGACGAGGGGCTGACCGTGCGGAACCTGGTGTTCACGCGGCGGCTCGAGTGGGCGGAGATCGTGTCGGTGCGCTTCGGGTCGGGCCGGCCGTGGGTGCAGCTGGACCTGTCCGACGGCGACACGCTCGCGGTCATGGGGATCCAGCGCGCGGACGGTGCGTTCGCCGACGCGGAGGCCCGTCGGCTGGCCACCCTCGTGGCGAGGCACACCGCCACCGCACGGGACGACTGAACGGGCCGGTCAGAGGCCGGCGGCGTAGACACCCGCGACGGCGGCGGCGAGGAACGCCGCGGGGTCCTGGTCGAGCGAGCGTCCCATCGTCGAGAGCCGGACCGGGGTGGCCGCGAGCGCCGCGAGCAGGTCCGCGTCGGTCGGCACCTCGACCAGGCGGTGGCGCTGCGCCAGCGGAGCCGCCTGCTCCCTGACCCGGGCTCCGAGGTCACCCTCGAGCAGCGGCACGACGACGTCCGCCGGCGCGAGCGCCACCCGTCCGTAGGCGGTCAGGGAGTGGTGCGACACGCCGAGGTGCCGCTCGCGCTCGTCGGCACCCGACACGCGCAGCGACGCGACCGGTCGCCCGCCGAGGGTGGCCGCCGCGTTGACCGCCTCGCCCGCCGCCACCCCGGAGAACCCCCACCGCGTCCCGGTGCCGAGGTTCCCGGGACCCTGCGCGACCACCACGAGGTCGGCACCGACGACGTGCCGCGCCGCGAGCAGCCCGGTGTGCACGGTGACCGCCTCGAGGTCACCCCCGAACGACTGCCCGGTGGTCACGCACGCGTCGATCCAGCCGGCGGACCGCAGCCCGGCCACCGTGCGGGAGAACCAGGCCGGGAGCGCGCCGCCGTCGGTCATGACGTACGCCACCCGCGGGACGGGTCGACCGGCCCCGCGCGCCGCGTGGCGGGCGCCCGCCACGATCGCGGGGAGCGCGGAGTGCAGGTCCGCGACGACCACCGGCAGCCCTCCCAGGTCGTCGGCGTCGCGCAGGAGCCCGTGGTGCGGGGACTCCTGGTCGTCGACCCCGAGCACCATCGCCTGGAGCGGCGTGTACCGGGCCTTGACCAGGTGTCCCGGCCCTTCAGGCGGGTCGGACGGCGTCCGGTCGGGCAGCGCGATGATCAGCGCGTAGCCGCCGGTACCCAGCCCGCGGGCCAGCGCCGAGACGTTCAGCAGGACCCGGTCACCGATCTCCGGGCTGCCGACGAGCGCGGTGAAGGCCAGCGCTCGGACCGTGTCGCCGGCGGTCGCGGTGCCGACGGGGGCCTCCAGCTCGACCGTCACCTCGGCGGCGCCGGGCCACGTGGCCCCCAGCGACACCACGACACCAGCACGCCACGTGATCACGCGCCCACGCTACCGGCCACTACGGTGGTGCCCGATGGCTGCTCAGATCGCCCCCGCGGAGCGCCTGCTCAACCTCGTCATCGCCCTGGTCAACACCGCGGGCCGGATGACGAAGGAGCAGGTGCGCACCAGCGTCGCCGGATACCAGGAGGCCCCCTCCGACGACGCCTTCGAGCGGATGTTCGAGCGGGACAAGGACACCCTGCGCGACCTCGGCATCCCGATCCTCACGGTGACGGACGCCGGCCACGGCGACGACATCGGCTACCGCGTGGACCTCGACGCGTACGCGCTGCCGCCGCTGGACCTCACGGCGGCGGAGCTGGGCGTGCTCGCCATGGCGGCCCAGGTGTGGCAGGACCAGGCGGTACGCGCGGACACCACCCGCGCGCTGACCAAGCTGCGTGCGGTCGGGGAGGCGCCGGAGTCCACCGACCTCGTCGTCGGGCTCGCGCCGCGCGTGCGGGCGGGCGGCGGCGCGTTCGGCCCCCTGGTCGACGCCGTGCAGGCGCGCCAGGCCGTCCGGTTCACCTACCGGGCCGCGACCACCGGCGAGGTTCTCGAGCGCGCGGTCGAACCGTGGAAGCTGCTGGCCCGTCGCGGCGGCTGGGTGCTCGTCGGCCGGGACCGGGACCGCGGCGCCAGCCGCTCGTTCCGGCTGAGCCGGATCGAGGGCACGGTCCGCACCGTCGGCGAGCCCGGTTCGTTCGAACCGCCGAGCGCCGACGAGCTCGCGCACGCCCTCGAGACGTGGGGGAGCGGTCCCGAGCGGATCGCGACCCTGGCGATCCTCCCCGAGCGCGCGAGCGCCCCGCGAGCCAGGTCCGTCCCCGCGCCGGCGGACGGTCCCGACTGGTCGGCGGACCCGGCGCTGGTGCACCGCGACCTCGTGCACGTCCCGTTCCGTGCGGAGTGGGAGCTGGCCGAGGAGCTCGTCGGGTACGGCGACGCCGTCGTCGTGCTGGCACCGACCGGTCTGCGCAGCTCCGTCCTGCACCTGCTGCGCACCGCGGCCACGCTCGACCAGGGGGTGGCCTCGGATGGCTGAGCGCGCCAGCGACCGGCTCCTGCGGATGCTCGGGATGATCACGTACCTGGACCGCCACGAGGGTGTCCCGGTCGACGCGATCGCCGAGCAGTTCGGCGTGAGCGCCCGGCAGGTGATGGACGACATCGACACCCTGTGGGTCACCGGGACGCCCGGCTACTACCCGCACGACCTCATCGACTTCGACGCCGCGTCGTACGAGCAGGGCGTCGTGCGGCTCACCGAGTCACGGGGGATGACCCGCCCGCTGCGGCTGGGCGCCCGAGAGGCGGTCGCCCTCGTCGCCGCCCTGCGTGCGCTCGACGCCGCGCTGGGCTCCGCGCTCGAGCCGGAGCAGGCGGCGGTGCTGCGCTCGGCGCTGGCCAAGCTCACCGCGGCCACGGGCGACGCCGCCGCCGCGGTCGACGTCCAGCTGTCGGTCGATGCGGCCCCGGACGTCGCCGCCGCGGTCGCGACCGCGCTGCGCCACGGCCGTCGGCTGCACCTGCGGTACGTGAACGCGTCCGACGTGAGCACCGAGCGCGACGTCGACCCGATCCGCCTGGTCACCGACGACGAGCGCTCCTACCTGCTGGCCTGGTGCCGGCTGGTCGACGGCGAGCGGCTGTTCCGGGTGGACCGCGTGCTGGCCGCCGAGGTGCTGGACGCGGCGGCCGAGGACCACCTGGTGCGCCCGGGCGCCGAGGTCTTCTCCCCGGGAGCCGAGGGCGAGCTGGTGACCCTGCACCTGGGCAGCCGGGCGAGGTGGGTGGTGGAGTCGACACCGGTCGACGCCGTCCGCAACCTCGACGACGGGTCGTTCGAGGTGGACCTGCGCGTGGTCCAGCACGCCTGGCTGCGCCACCTGGTGCTCCAGGTGGCCGACGACGTGCTCGAGGTGCGCCCCGCGCGCATCGCGCAGGAGGTCGCCGCGTCCGCGCGGGCCGCCCTGCGCGCGTACGGGGAGGTGGGCTGACGTGCTCTGGTTCACGGTCTGGACGGTGCTGGTCCTGGCGACGCTCGGCGGCACGTTCCTGCTCGGCCGCCGGCTGTGGCGGTCGGCGCTCGCGCTCGGACGCGAGCTGTCCCGCGCGGCCGACGTCGCTGCCCAGCTCGCCGACCGCGTCGACGAGCTGCAGGCCGCTGCGGGGACGCGGGAGACCGGTCCGACGCTGTTCGCCGACCGGGACCTCCTGCGCGCCCGGCTCGCCGAGGTGCGCGCCGGCGCAGCGGGCCGGAAGGTGGAGCGCGAGGAGCGCCGCGCGGCGACGCGGCTGCGGTGGCGCGCGTACTGGACGTGAGCGGTCTGCGCCCGATCCCCAGGTGACACGGGTAGGATCACCCGGTCATCGACATCCGACGGAGGACTCGACGTGTTCCGAAACATCAGCGCCTGGCACGTGATCATCGTGCTGCTCGTGGTCGTCTTGCTGTTCGGCGCGAAGCGGCTGCCCGACCTGGCCAAGAGCGTGGGCCAGTCGATGAAGATCTTCAAGAACGAGGTCAAGGACCTGCGCGACGACGAGACGCCGGCCACGACCACCGCGCCCGTGCCGCCCGCCGGCGTGACGCCGGTCGGGGCGCCCCCCGTGGTGCCCCCGGTCGTCGAGTCCCAGTACGTCACCCCGGTCCGGCCCGTCGAGGAGCCGTCCGAGGGTCACGCGCCGCCGAAGGCCTGAACCGCACGTGAACGCTCGCCGCGGGGGTGAACCCGGCGGCCGGATGCCGCTGCGAGCACATCTGGTCGAACTGCGCCGCCGCGTCTTCCTCGCCGCCCTCGGCGTGGTGGTCGGCGCGGTGATCGGCTGGTTCCTCTACGACCCCGTATTCACCGCGCTCCAGCAGCCGATCGTGCGCGTCGCCGAGGAGCGCGACAGCCTCATCGCGCTGAACTTCTCGGGCATCGCCACGTCGTTCGACATGCGCGTCAAGGTCTCGTTCTTCCTCGGCGTGATCCTGTCCAGCCCGTGGTGGCTCTACCAGTTCTGGGCGTTCGTGACGCCCGGCCTGACGCGCCGGGAGCGGGGCTACGCGTTCGGCTTCGTCGGCGTGGCGGTGCCACTGTTCCTCGCCGGGGCCTTCATGGCCTGGTGGGTGCTGCCCAACGCGGTCCGGCTGCTCACCGAGTTCACGCCGACCGGTGCCACCAACCTCATCGACGCGCAGACGTACCTCGGGTTCGTCATGCGGATCATGCTCGCGTTCGGGATCGCGTTCCTGCTGCCCGTGGTCATGGTCGCGCTGAACTTCGCCGGGATCGGCTCCGCGGCCACCTGGCGCAAGAGCTGGCGGTGGGCGGTGCTGCTCTCCTTCGTGTTCGCCGCGATCGTCACCCCGACGCCCGACGCGATCACCATGCTCGCCGTCGCCGTCCCCATGAGCGGGCTGTACTTCCTGGCGCTCGGCGTGTGCGTGCTGCACGACCGTCGGGTCGACCGGAAGCGCGTGGCCGCCGGCCTGCCGCGGCTCGACGGCACGATGTCCGACGAGCCGGGCACCGCGTGATCCACCTCGGCCTCGTCGTCAACCCCACCGCGGGCCGGGGACGGGGCACGCAGGCCGGCCGCCGGGCGCACGAGCTCCTGCGGGCCCGCGGGCACAAGGTCGAGGACCTGTCCGCCTCGACGCTGGCCCGGGCGACCGACCGGGCGCGGGCGGCGGCGGTGCAGGGGCTGGACGCGCTCGTCGTCGTCGGCGGCGACGGGATGGTGCACCTCGGCACCAACGTGGTGGCGGGCACCGGGCTCCCGCTCGGCATCGTCGCGGCCGGTACGGGCAACGACGTCGCCCGCTCGCTCGACCTGCCGCGCGGTGACGTCGAGGCGTCCGTCGAGGCGATCGAGCACGGACTGCTGGACGGTCCGCGCCGGGTCGACGCGGTGCGCGTCGGATCTCCTGTGCACGCGGCGCACGAGTGGTACCTCGGCGTGCTGTCGTGCGGCTTCGACGCCGCGATCAACGCGCGGGCCAACGAGATGACGTGGCCCAAGGGCGCGGCCCGCTACGTGCGCGCGCTCGGAGCCGAGCTCGGCCGGTTCCGGCCGTACGGTTACCGCGTGACGCTCGACGACCGGGTCTGGGAGTCGGCCGGCACCCTGGTCGCCATCGCCAACACGCCGTGGTTCGGGGGCGGCTTCAAGATCGCCCCGGACGCCGCGGTCGACGACGGCCTGCTCGACGTCGTGGTCGCCGGCCCGTTCACAAGGACCGGTGTGCTGAAGATCTTCCCGGGCATCCCGCAGGGCAAGCACGTCACCCACCCCGCGGTGGACGTGTTCCGGAGCCGGTCGGTGCTCATCGAGCCGCTGGCGGAGCTCGGGCCGACGCCGCCCGTCGCATTCGCCGACGGTGAGCGCATCGGTCCGCTGCCCCTGCGGGTGACGGTCGACCCCGGGGCGTTGTCGATCCTCTGCTGAGCGCGCGCCGCGCGTCCGGCCAGGGCCGGTGTGCCTAGGGTGTGCAGGTGGTGCCCCGATCCCGCAGATCAGCCTCGTCATCCCCGTCCCCGGACCAGAGCACGCCCGACGCAGAGCCGTCGCCGGCCGAGCGGTACGCGGCCGCCAAGCGACGCGCCGAGGTCGACCGCAGCGAGCTGGGCCAGTTCCGTGAGCTGCTCGGGTTCCCCCTCGACGACTTCCAGGTCGAGGCGTGCCAGGCGCTGGAGCGGGGGAGCGGGGTGCTCGTCGCCGCCCCGACCGGGGCCGGCAAGACGGTGGTCGGCGAGTTCGCGGTGCACCTCGCGCTGGCGTCCGGGCGCAAGGCGTTCTACACGACGCCCATCAAGGCGCTGTCCAACCAGAAGTACGCGGACCTGGTCCGCCGCTACGGCGCCGACCGCGTCGGCCTGCTGACCGGCGACACCACCATCAACGGCGAGGCGCCGGTCGTGGTGATGACCACCGAGGTCCTGCGCAACATGCTCTACGCGGGGTCGAGCACCCTCCAGGGCCTCGGCTTCGTCGTGATGGACGAGGTGCACTACCTGGCGGACCGGTTCCGCGGACCCGTCTGGGAAGAGGTGATCATCCACCTCACCGACGACGTGCAGCTGGTCTCCCTGTCCGCGACCGTGTCCAACGCGGAGGAGTTCGGGGACTGGCTGGCCACCGTGCGCGGCGACACGACCGTCGTCGTGAGCGAGCACCGCCCCGTGCCGCTCGGCCAGCACGTGCTCGTCCGCAGCGAGCTGCTCGACCTGTACGCCGGGCACGTGGACCCGACGGCGCCCGGTGTCGACCCACCGATCAACCCGGACCTGACGCACCTGCTGCGGCGCAGCAACCGCGAGGAGCCCGGGCAGCCACGCCGCGGGCCGCGCGATCGAGGTGGCCGTCCGAGGCCCGGCGGAGGGCGTCCCGGTGGCGGCCGTCCGACGCCCCGGTTCGCCGTCGTCGACGCGCTCGACCGCGACGGGCTGCTGCCGGCGATCGTCTTCATCTTCTCCCGCGCCGGGTGCCAGGGCGCCGTGCAGCAGTGCCTGGCCGCGGGCGTCCGGCTGACCAGCCCCGCCGAGGTCTCCGAGATCCGCCGCATCGTGGAGGAGCGCTGCGCGGCGGTCCCGCCCGAGGACCTCGACGTGCTCGGCTACTGGGAGTTCAGCGACGCGCTCCAGCGCGGGGTGGCCGCGCACCACGCGGGGATGCTCCCGCTGTTCAAGGAGACCGTCGAGGACCTCTTCTCGCGCGGGCTGGTCAAGGTCGTGTTCGCCACGGAGACCCTCGCGCTGGGCATCAACATGCCGGCGCGCTCCGTGGTGATGGAGAAGCTGGTCAAGTGGGACGGCTCCAGCCACGTCGACGTCACGCCGGGGGAGTACACCCAGCTGACCGGCCGCGCGGGCCGGCGGGGGATCGACACCGAGGGCCACGCCGTCGTCGTCGCCCACCCCGGCCTCGACCCGGTGCAGCTGGCCGGGCTGGCGTCCAAGCGGCTGTACCCACTGCGCTCGAGCTTCCGGCCCACCTACAACATGGCCGTGAACCTGGTGGCGCAGGTGGGCCGGGACCGGGCACGGGACGTCCTCGAGACGTCCTTCGCGCAGTTCCAGGCCGACCGGGGCGTGGTGGGACTGGCGCGGCAGGCACAGGGGCACGCAGAGGCCCTGGAGGGCTATGCCAAGGCGATGGTGTGCCACCTGGGGGACTTCGCCGAGTACGCGGCGCTGCGGCGTCAGATCGCCGCGCGCGAGAAGGACCTGACCCGGGCGGAGGCGTCCGCGCGCCGGGCCGAGGTGGCGCGCACGCTGGAGGGCCTGCGCGTCGGTGACGTGCTCGAGATCCCCGTCGGGCGCAGGTCCGGGCACGCCGTCGTGATCGACCCGGGCGGCGACGCCGGGTTCGACGGTCCGCGGCCCACCGTCCTCACGATCGACCGGCAGGTGCGCAGGCTGACCGTCG
The DNA here is from genome assembly GCF_013359775.1 of Cellulomonas humilata. Taxonomy (GTDB): domain Bacteria; phylum Actinomycetota; class Actinomycetes; order Actinomycetales; family Cellulomonadaceae; genus Cellulomonas; species Cellulomonas humilata. The sequence goes on from NZ_JABMCI010000063.1 coordinate 145,250, forward strand.
CGGACGTCGGGACGGGCGTGCGCACGGTCGGCTTCCTGCGGGTGCCCAAGGGCTTCACCGCTCGCGTGCCGGCGGCCCGTCGTGACCTCGCTGCCGCGCTGCGCTCCTCGGTCGGTGCGGACACCGGCCCCACCCGCAAGGACCGACCCAAGGGCGGTCAGCGTGCCGCCGCGGACGACGCCGAGATCGCAGCACTGCGGCGCCGGCTGCGCACGCACCCGTGCCACGGCTGCCCCGACCGCGAGGAGCACGCGCGGTGGGCGGAGCGCTGGGCGCGCCTGGCCGGCGAGCACGACGCCCTCGTCGGCCGCATCGCCGGCCGGACCGGCTCGATCGCCGCGGTGTTCGACCGGATCTGCGACATCCTCCTGCGCCTGGGCTACCTCGAGCGGAGCACCGACGACGCGGGCCGCAGCGCGCTGGAGGTCACCGACGACGGCCGGTGGCTGCGCCGGATCTACGCCGAGAACGACCTGCTGCTGGCCGAGTGCCTGCGCCGAGGCATCTTCGACGAGCTCGATGCTCCCGGGCTCGCGGCGGCCGTCTCCACGCTCGTCTACCGGTCACGCCGCGACGACCAGGGAGAGCCGCGGATCCCGGGTGGCCCGAGCAGCCGGTTGGGCGTGGCGCTCGACGCCTGCGTGCGCGCCTGGTCGGAGCTGGACGACCTCGAGACCGCGCACAAGGTGGAGACGATCCAGCCGCTCGACGCGGGGCTGGTCGAGGCTGTGCACCGCTGGGCCGCCGGCCGCAGCCTGGACGCCGTGCTCAAGGGCAGCGAGCTGTCCGCGGGCGACTTCGTACGGTGGTGCAAGCAGGTCATCGACGTGCTCGACCAGGTGTCCCAGGCGGCCCCGCACCAGCGCCTGCGGGACACCGCGCGCAAGGCGGTGGACGCTCTCCGGCACGGGGTGGTGGCGTACTCGTCGGTCTGACGTGGCGCCCTTCACCCGTACCGGCGCCGGTTTCGCCCTGCTTTGCCACGTCCTCCTGCCCTGACCTGCCCTATCGTGTGCCCCTGTGAGCTCGACCCTCTATCGACACGGCGTGGTGCACACGGCGGCCGACCCCTTCGCCGAGGCGATCCTGGTCGACGACGGCACTGTCGTCTGGCTCGGCGCGGACGACACCGCCGACGGCATGGTGTCCCGAGCGGACGAGGTGGTCGACCTCGACGGGGCGCTCGTTGCTCCCGGGTTCGTCGACGCGCACGTCCACGTGCTCGAGACGGGGCTCGCGCTGGAGAGCATCGACCTGTCTCCCGAGGGCGGCGTGCACTCGCTGGCGGACGCCCTGGACGCGGTCCACCGGGCCGCCCAGGGCAGGTCCGGCACGGACCCGGTGCTGGGCTTCGGCTGGGACGAGCTGCGCTGGCCGGAGGGACGCCCGCCCACCCGGGAGGAGCTCGACGCGGCCGGCGGCGGCGCGCCCGTCTACCTCGCCCGGGTGGACGTGCACTCGGCCGTCGTCTCGACCGCGCTCTCCCGCGGCGCCGGGCTCGACATGCTCCCCGGCTGGAGCTTCGACGGCCGGGTCGAGCGCGACGCCCACCACGCCGCGCGCGACGCCGCCCGCGACGTCGGCCCCGAGCGGCGCACCGCCCTGTACCGGCGCGCCCTGGAGCACGCCGCCGCTCGGGGGGTGGTCTCCGTGCACGAGCAGTCGGCACCCTCGATCGACACCAGGGCCGGGCTGGTCGAGCTGCTGGAGCTGACGACCGACGCGCGGGACGGGCTGCCGCACCTGGTCGCGTACCGCGGCGAGCAGTGCGTGACGGTCGACGACGCGCGCGAGATCCTCGCCGCGATCCCCGGTCTCACGGGGATCGGCGGCGACCTCAACGTGGACGGGTCGCTGGGCTCGCACACCGCCGCCGTGCGCGCGCCGTACACGGACGCCCCGGACACCTCCGGCGTGCTCTACCTGAGCGCCGAGCAGATCTGCAACCACCTGACCGCCGTGACGCGCGCCGGGGTGCAGGGCGGCTTCCACATCATCGGCGACCGCGCCATGGACGAGCTCCTGCTGGGTCTGCGGGCCGCCGTCGACGTGGAGGGTCCCGACGCCCTGGCGCGGATGGGCCACCGGCTCGAGCACGCCGAGATGGTCGACGCCCCCACGCTCGCGGCGCTCGTCCTGCTGGGCGTGCGCCTGAGCATGCAGCCCGCGTTCGACGCCGCGTGGGGCGGGCCGGACGGCATGTACGCGACCCGGCTCGGCGCGGGTCGTGCGGCTGCGCTCAACCCGCTGGCGGACCTGGCCGCGGCCGGCGTGCCCCTCGCGTTCGGCTCGGACTCGCCGGTCACCCCCGTGGACCCGTGGGCGGGGGTCCGAGCCGCGGTGCAGCACCACGCGGCCGACCAGCGGATCTCCGCGCGGGCAGCCTTCCGCGCGTCGACGCGCGGCGGCTGGCGGGTGGCCGGGCTCGACCACACGGGTGCCGGCGAGCTGCGGGTGGGCGCACCGGCGCACCTCGCGGTCTGGCGCGCCGAGCACCTCACGGTGCAGTCCGCGGAGGGTCGGTTCTCGTCCTGGAGCGCCGACGCGCGGGCGGGGATCCCGCTCCTGCCGGACCTCGGCCCCGACGCGCCGCCGCCGGTGTGCCTGCGCACGGTCCGCGACGGCGTGGTCCTGCACGACGCGCTCTGACGCCCGACCGGGTGAATTCCGGCCCTCCGGCGGCACTCTGGCGGCAGACCGGATCCGCCCGCTTCGACCCGATCCGCCGACACGCGCAGCGACACGCCGAGTCGAACAGTACAGACGGGACCGATGGTGCGCTGGTGACCTGCGCGAACGGCTCCCACCTGCACCGACGCCGCCTTGACACCTCCGTGGATCTCGATAGGTTCCTCAGGAGATCCACCGCGGCGACATGCCCACGACGACGACGTCGGACTCGTGCCTGAGGGCCGCGGTAGGGGTAGGGCTCCGACCGGGCCCGCGTGTTCAGTAGACAACGGTCCGTGCTTCTGCACGCCGACCGGTACGAAGGACACGCGGGCCGGTCGGTCGGACCCGGCCGTCGCCAGAGGCTCAGCCCGCTGACGTACCCTCCAGGGGTGTCCGCCCGTGAACCCGCCCGCTGGTGGACTCTCGTCCTCGCTGTCGCGGGGGGCGTCCTCACCCGGCTCGCCTTCCCGGCGCCCGGCTGGTGGGGCACCGCCTTCGTCGGGATCGCCCTCCTGTATCTCGCGATGCGTCGCGACAGCGCGCGCTGGAACGCCCTCGTCGGGCTCGTCTGGGGGCTCGCCTTCTTCCTCCCGCTGATCACGTGGGCGGACGAGGCAGTCGGGCAGGTGCCGTGGATCGCCCTGAGCACGCTGGAGGCGTCCTTCGTCGCACTGTTCGGTGCCGCGTGGAGCTGGGCGCGGCGGGGCAACTCCGTGTGGCGCAGCGTCGGCCTCCAGGTGACGGTGTTCACCCTCCTGTTCGTGGCCATGGAGGAGCTCGCCGCGGCGTGGCCGTTCGGCGGGTTCCCCTGGGGACGTCTGGCGTTCTCCCAGGCGGACTCGCCCCTCGCGCCACTCGCGTCGCTGGGGGGCACGCCGCTGCTGACGGGGGCGGTCGTGGCGGTCGGGGTGCTGCTCGCCCGCATCGTGCTCGCCGCCCGTCGGCTGGAGATCGGCCGGCTGGTGGTTGCGACGGGTGTCGTGGCCGCCTTCGTGGTGGTGGGGCTGCTGATCCCGCTCGACACCCAGGCGCAGACCGGCACCCTGCGCGTCGGCGCCGTGCAGGGCAACGTCCCCGGCACCGGGCTCGACGCGTTCGGCCAGCGGCAGGCGGTGCTGGACAACCACGTGGCCGGCACGGTGGCCCTGCTGGACCAGGTGGCGCCCGGGGAGCTCGACCTCGTCCTGTGGCCGGAGAACGGCACGGACATCGACCCCCAGGTCGACCAGACCGCGGCGGCCCTCATCGACGGCGCGGCGCAGGCGGTCGGCGCACCCATGCTCGTCGGCACCGTCGAGTACCCCGAGTCCGGCGGCCGGTACAACACCGCGGTCCTCTGGGAGCCTGGCGTCGGGGTCGTCGCCACGTACACCAAGCAGCACCCGGCGCCGTTCGCGGAGTACATCCCGATGCGTTCGCTGGTCCGGCCGTTCTCCTCGGCGGTCGACCTGGTGACCCGGGACATGCTGCCGGGGGACAAGCCCGGCTACATCCCGCTCGACTCCGAGCGCCTGGGGCGGACGGTCGGCATCGGCGACGTCATCTGCTTCGAGGTGGCGTACGACGGCATCGTGCGCGGGGCGGTGCAGGCCGGCGGCGAGGTGCTCGTCGTGCAGACGAACAACGCTTCCTTCGGGGTGTCCGACGAGTCGACGCAGCAGCTCGCGATGTCCCGCATCCGCGCCATCGAGCACGGGCGCGCCACCGTGCAGATCTCCACGGTGGGTGTCAGCGCGGTCATCGAGCCCAACGGGGTGGTCAGCCAGCAGACCGGCCTCTTCACCGCGGAGCAGATGGTGGCTACCCTTCCTCTGCGCGACACGCTGACCCCCGCGACGAGGCTGGGTGCGTGGCCCGCATGGATCATCGACGCCCTCGCGGTGTGCGTGGTGCTCGCCGGTGCAGCCGGGGCGCACCGGGTGCGTCGCTCCGACCGGATCGAGACTGCCGCATGACCGAGACCCCGCAGCGGGTGCTCGTCGTCGTCCCGACGTACGACGAGCGCGAGAACCTGCCGGGCGCGCTGGACCGCCTGCGCACGCACGTCCCCGACGCCGACGTCCTGGTGGTCGACGACGGGTCGCCCGACGGCACGGGTGAGCTGGCGGAGAAGATCGCGGAGGCCGAGACGGCACAGGAGGGCACGGAGCGCATCCACGTCCTGCACCGGGCCGGCAAGCTCGGTCTGGGCACCGCGTACGTCGCCGGGTTCCGCTGGGCGCTGGACCGCGGCTACGACGTCGTGGTGGAGATGGACGCCGACGGTTCCCACCGCGCCGAGGACCTGCCGCGGCTGCTCGGCGCGATCGACCACGCCGACCTGGTGCTCGGCTCCCGGTGGGTCCCGGGCGGGAGCGTGCAGAACTGGCCGATGAACCGGCTCCTGCTCTCCCGCGGCGCGAACACCTACACCCGCCTCGCGCTCGGCATCCCGCTCTACGACGCGACGGGCGGCTTCCGCGCCTACCGCGCCTCGCTCCTGAGCGAGCTGACCCTGCAGGACGTCGCGTCGCAGGGGTACTGCTTCCAGGTCGACATGGCCTGGCGCGCCGTCCGCTCCGGCGCCCGGGTGGTCGAGGTGCCCATCACGTTCGTCGAGCGCGAGCTCGGCCGGTCCAAGATGAGCCGCGCCATCGTCGTCGAGGCGCTGGTCAACGTGACCCGGTGGGGGATAGCAGAACGCTCCCGCCGTGTGGCGGGAGCGTTCCGTCGTTCTCGAGGCTGATCGCCTCGCAGGACTGTGCTCAGGCGCTGCGGCGCAGCTTGCCCGAGCGGAGCAGGTCGAGGCGCTCGTCGAGCAGCTCCTGCAGCTCGCCGACCGTGCGGCGCTCCAGCAGCATGTCCCAGTGCGTGCGCGGCGGCTTGCCGGCCTTCACCTCGGGCCGCGACGCGTCACGGAGCAGTGCTTCCTCACCGCAACGGCACTCCCACACCACCGGGACGTCGGCCTCGACCGAGAACGGCAGGATGATGGTGTGCCCGTTGGGGCAGTCGTAGTGAGCCTGGAGGCGGGGGGCGAACTCGACGCCGTCTTCCGTCTCCATGCTGTGGGACCCGATGCGCATGCCGCGCAGGGACCGGTTTGCCATCTGGGGAACCTCCGTGCCGTTGAACGGCCGTCGAGAGTGAGAACTTCCACCGGTGTCAACGGCGGGCGCCCCTCCAGTGTTCCAGGAGGACGTGAAGGTCTCGTGAACGCGGGTGGTGTGCGGGGGAGAGGCTTAGGGTTGCCCGGGTGAGCAATTCTTCGGCGCCGACGCCCGTGACTACCCCTCCAGCCTCCCGCACGAACGCGCATATGTCCTTTCGACAGCTGGGTGACTCTCGTCTCGTCGTCTCGGTGGCCGGTCTGGGCTGCAACACGTTCGGGGCGACGCTCGCCCCGCAGGACGTCCCGGCCCTGGTGGCAGCGGCGCTGGACGCCGGGATCACGTTCTTCGACACGGCGGACGTGTACGGCGGCACCCCGGGCCAGAGCGAGGAGCTGCTCGGCGACGCGCTCGCCGGACACCGCGACGACGTCGTCGTCGCCACCAAGTTCGGCCTGGACGCCGGCGGGCTGAACGGACCGGACGGGGGAGCGCGCGGGTCGAGGCAGTACGTGCGGCGGGCGGTCGAGGGATCGTTGGTGCGGCTGCGGACCGACCACGTCGACCTGTTCCAGATGCACGCCCCCGACCCCGTGACGCCGATCGAGGAGACGCTCGCCGCTCTGCACGAGCTCGTGGAGGAGGGCAAGGTCCGCTACCTCGGCTCCTCGAACTTCGCGGCCTGGCAGGTGGTGGACGCCGACTGGAGCGCTCGGACGGCCGGCGCGACGCGGTTCGTCTCGGCGCAGAACCGGTACAACCTGCTGGACCGCTCCGCCGAGGCCGAGCTCGTGCCCGCCGCCGAGCAGGTGGGTGTCGGCCTGATCCCGTACGTGCCGCTGGCGTCGGGACTGCTCACGGGCAAGTACCGGCGGGGGCAGTCCGCTCCGCAGGGCTCGCGACTGACGCGGATGCCCGAGCGGCTCGACCGCGCCGACTTCGACCGGATCGAGGCGCTCGAGGCCCTGGCGCGCGACTGGGGGATCGACCTGCCCACGCTCGCCCTCGGGGGCCTCGCAGCCCAGCCGGCCGTGGCGACGATCATCGCCGGTGCGCGCACGCCCGACCAGCTGCGCGCCAACGTCGCGGCGATCGCGTGGGAGCCGACGCTCGAGCAGCTGGCCGCGATCGACGAGGCAGCCCCCGGCCCCGCGGCCTGACCGGCGTCACCACTCGAGCACCCGCGCCCGGCTCTGACCGATCGCGACGACCGCCCACAGCCGGACACCGGCGTCGTCGGCGGCCTCCCGCAGCGCCGGCACCCACGAGGCCTCGAACGCTCCGCGGTCCCCGCCCGCCGCGCGGACGAGCCCCACGACGACCGATCCGCCGGGCGCGTCGGACGCGAGGACCGAGTCGAGCACGGCGACGAGCCGGCGCGCGACGGCGGCGTCGGCGCGTACCGGCACGTCCGTGATCGGCAGGACGACGGGGATCGTGCGGTCGCTGTGGTCGAGCAGGACGAACCAGAGCGCGGGCGGCCCGGCCCGCTCGGGGCCGACCAGGTCCAGGAGCACGGCGAGCGCGTCGGCGCCCGCTCGCAGGACCGCACCCGCGGGGTCCGGGAGGTCGTCGTCAGGGCCGCCCACGTCGAGCACCCACGGCACGTCGGCCCACTGGTCGTCGGGATCGTCGGCCCAGTCGTCGTCGAACCACCCGTGGTCCTCGTGCTGCGTCATGCGGCCGATCCTGGGGCTGCCGAGCAGTCACCAACGCCCGACCGCACGAGCTCGTGGACGAGCCCGCAGCAGGCCGGGCTGGGGGCGGCTCAGGCGAGGTGCACGGCCACGGCCTCGACGACGAGCGCGTGGTCGTCGGCCTGGGGGAGCCCCGAGACGGTCACCACGCCCACGATGCCGACGTCGCGGACGCGGACCGGGAACGCCCCGCCGTGGGCGGCGAACTCCTGGAGCGGGAGGTCGTGCTGGGCCGCGAACGTGGTGCCCTTGGCCGCAGCGCGCAGCCCGACGAGGTACGACGACGCCCCGAACCGTTCGACCACCCGGACCTTGCGCTCGATCCAGCTGTCGTTGTCGGGCGTGGTGCCCGGCCGCGCCGCGTGGAACAGCTGCTGGGTGCCCCGGCGGATGTCGACGGTGACGGGCAGGTCGCGCTCCTGCGCCAGCTCGACGAGCAGGCAGCCCAGGCGCCACGCGTCATCGTTGGTGAACGTGCTGAACACGAGGTCGTGCTCCTGCTGCTCGACGTGGGCGACCGTGCCGGCGATGTCGTCAGTGCTCATGCCGTCATCGTGGCACGGGCGCCTCGGACGGCAGGGGAGCGACCCCGAAGTTGCCGTCGAACACGTGTTCGGGGTCGTACAGGGCCTTGAGCCGGCCGATCCGGGCGAGCGTCTCGGGCGGGAACGCCTCGGACACCCGGGCGGGGGACTGGTTCGTCTCGAAGCTCAGGTAGACCCCGCGCAGGTGCGGCGCGAGCCGGTCCCACCAGGCGTCGATCTGCGCACGCCGGCTGCCGCGGGCGGACGCCAGGAGCGAGAAGTTCTGCGTCCGGTGCGCGTACGCGGTGGCCGCCGGGTCCAGGTCGTTGACGGCGCCGCCGACGGCCCGCAACTGCACCATGTCGGCGTCACCTGCGGCAACCAGGTCGCCCAGGAGCACGGCGAGCTCCGGTGTCACGTGCTCGACCAGCCCGCCGCGCGCCGCGGAGTCCGCTCCGCCGGTGTGCTCGCCGTGCGGCGCGGACACCGTGGCGGCGTACGGCACGAGCTGCGCCTGCTGCTGGAGGACGGGCGCCAGGTCGAGGAACTGCTCGAGCGCCCCGATCGCCGCGCCGGTGTCGTCGTTCGCCCACACGATGATCGCGTAGCCGACCGTGGGGCTCTGTGCGCGGGCGGGTACGAGGGTGAGGAAGCTGGTGAGCTCCCGCGGCGAGGACTCCACGAGGTCGGCCCACGCCTCGACGAACGCCGCGGTGTCCGTGGCGTCGTACACGATCGTCGCGTAGACGACGCTGCCCACCTCCGCGGCCTCGATCTCGACCGCGGTGAGGATGCCGAAGTTCGCCCCGGCGCCCCGCACGGCCCAGAGCAGCTCCGGCTCGTGCTCGGCGTCGGTCCGGACCAGGCGACCGTCGGCGAGGACCAGGTCGGCTGCGACCACGTGGTCCAGCGTCAGCCCGTAGGAGCGGGAGAGGAAGCCCTGTCCGCCCGCCGTGACCAGCCCGCCGACCCCCACGTCGCCGTAGTCACCGGAGCTGATCGCGAGCCCGTCGGGGGAGAGCACCGCGGCGACGTCGCCCCACCGCGCTCCGGCGCCGAGCCGTACGAGGCGCTGCTGGCGGTCGATCACCTCGACCGAGTCGAGCGCGCCCAGGTCGATGACGATGCCTCCGTCGTTCGTCGACCGGCCGCTGATCCCGTGCCCACCGCTGCGCACGGCGAACGGGACGTCTTGCTCCCTGGCGAACAGGAGCGCCTCGCTGACCTGCTCGGCGGTGTGCGGTCGCAGGACGAGGCCGGGGGAGCCGGAGTAGACGTAGGACGACCGTACGCGCGCGTACTCGCGGTCCCCGGGTTCCACCGCGGTCGCGACGAGGGACGCGGGCAGCCCGTCGTAGTCGATCCCGGCCCGCCGCTTGGCCAGCGCGATCACGGGCCGGACCGCACCTGTGGCGGTGCCCGCAGCGGCACGCCCGGCGGAGGCGGCGGCCCGCAGCGCGGGTGCCACCTCCTCGCCGAACACCGCGATCGTGCTCGGGTCGTCGGTGCCCAGGACGAAAGTGGCGATCCCGTCCTCGAGCACCAGGGGGAGCAGGTCCTCGACCCACCGGTCGGGCGGCCCCTGCAGGAAGCCGGAGCCCTCGAACGAGCCACCGCCGAGGTTCAGCAGCCGGCGGATCTCTCGAGGGTCACGACCGGCCGCGGCCGCGGCGTCGTCGATCCGCGCGTTGCCCGCCGCGAGGTCACCGGGCTTCAGGTACCCGAGGCTCGGCAGCCACCCGTCGGCCTTGCGACCGACGAGCCCGAGCATCCGCGGCTTGTACGCGCCGAGCCAGACCGGGATGTCGCGCACCGGCGCGGGACCGCGCTTGGCCCCGTCGACGTGATGGTGCGTCCCGTGCACGCGCAGCGGTGCTCGCTCGTCGGTGTCCCAGATGCCACGGATGATGTCGATCGCCTCGTCCAGCGCGTCCACGCCCTGACCCGGCGTCAGCCGTGGCGCGCCCATCGCCACGATCGCGTCCCAGAACGCCCCGGACCCGAGGCCGAGCGCGAACCGGCCGCCCGACAGCAGGTCGAGGCTCGCCGAGGCGCGCGCCAGGACGGCCGGTGGCCGCAGCGGCAGGTTGAGCACGTTCCCGGCCACCTGGACGCGGTCGGTGGACGCGGCGACCCACGACAGCAGCGTCCAGGTGTCGAGGAACGCCGGCTGGTACGGGTGGTCCTGGAACGTCACCAGGTCGAGCCCGGACCGCTCGGACAGCTGCGCGAGCGCGACGGCCTGCTGCGGGTCCTTGGCGGTCGGGGTCAGGAACGTGCCGAAGACGAGATCGTGGCCGTAGTCGGGCATCGAAGCATCTCCCTAGTGATTGATGCTTCAACTATAGAACAGGGACCGCCACGCATGTGTGTCCTGCGCCGATAATGCACATTATGACATTATGCCGTTCAAGCACCGAGGGAGTGACCCATGCCCACCGCTCAGGCGGTCCGGAGCTCCAGTACGTACCGCTCCTCCGTCTGTGACGGGTCCCGCGGCACGACCTGGCGTTCGCCGGTGCGCGTGAAGCCGGCTCGCACGGACAGGTCGCCGGCGGCGTGGTTGCCGTCCACGAGCCACAGCGACACCGTGCGCGCGTCCTCCAGCGCCGCGGCGCGTCGGACGGTGTCCAGGAGCAGCCACCCGACGCCCTGGCGGCGAGCCTCCGGCGCCACCCACAGCGACACGATGTGCCGGTCGTCGTCCGGCGACCCGGGCTCTTGGATCATGGTGACGATCCCCCGGCCGGCACCCGCGTCGTCCACCGCGATCCACGTCGTCGACGTGCGCAGGCGCATCCGCCAGTGCGACTCGACGAACCGTTCCTCGCGTGCCAGGGATGGGCCGAAGACGTCGGGGGCCTCGCGTAGAGCTCGGAGACGGACGTCCCGGACACGTGTCCAGTCGTTCTCCCCCACCTGCTGGATGTCCACGTCCCCAGGATGCCTCATCTGCGACGACGCGAGGATCAGGGCAGCTCGCGCGCCGTCGTCTGGTCGTCCGGCGTGCCTCCGTGGCCCGCGCGATCAGGGACCGATCGCGCGGCGTCGGCGATCTCCTCCTCCGGGCGGGGCGGCACCGATTCGTCGTACTCGAGCTCGGGCACCTCGTGCCCTGCGGACTCCGTCACGATGGTCTCCTTCCGACACGCTCAACGTACGGGGGGGTGGACGGTCGGCGAAAGCCGAGCGCGGTCACAGGTCGATGCCCTCGCCGGGGTCGAGCGCGACCGGCTCCCCCGCGCCGCCGAGCCGGCCGAGCAGTCCGATGGCCATCCCCTGCCCGATGGCGCTGAGCAGGGCGTCGTGCACGACCACGAGCCGCGCGGGCTGCACGTGCCGCACGTAGTCGACCACCTCGCCCAGCTTCAGCCACGGTGCTCCCAGCGGGGCGCACAGGACGTCCACGTGCGCACCGGCCGGATCGATGTACGCGTCACCCGGATGGAGCACCCCGGCGACCAGGTAGCCCACGTTGTGCACCCGCGGCACGTCGGGGTGGACCAGGGCGTGCCACTCCCCCAGCACCGCGACGTCGAACCCGCCGGCCGTGATCGTGTCGCCGCCGCGCACCGTGTGCACCCGCTCCGCGGGCGCGCCGGCGCTCACCAGGACGTCGACCACGGACGGCGGAGCCCACACCTCCAGGCCCCCCTGCACGGCCTCGACGACCGGCTCGGTGGCGACGTGGTCGGGGTGCTCGTGCGTGATCAGGACGGCGGAGATGCCGTCGAGGGCACCGGGCAGGTCGGAGAAGACCCCGGGGTCGATGACGAGGCGGTCCGTGCCGCGGTCGAGGCGGATGCAGGCGTGTCCCCAGCGGGTCAGGCGGATGCTCATTCGGCCAGTCTGTCCTGACCAGGGCGAACGCGCGCGCCGTTTCGCCCGGGGCCGTCGCCCCGGCTACGGTTGCGGACGTGCTGGTGCTCGGGGTGTGCAGTCTCAAGGGTGGCGTGGGCAAGACGTCGATCACCCTCGGTCTGGCGTCGGCGGCCCTGGAACGCGGTCTGCGCACGCTGGTCATCGACCTGGACCCGCAGGGTGACAGCACGATGGCCCTCGGCGCACGTCCGCAGGGCGGGGACGTCGCCTCCGTCCTGGACGAGCCCGGCGAGTCGACCATGGCCAAGGCGACCGTGCTGTCCTCGTGGGCCGACGACGGGCTGGACGTGCTGGCCGGGTCGGAGCGCTCGGCCGTGCACGACCGGCTCGAGGGCGACGAGCTCGACCGGCTCCGCTACGCGCTGTCCTGGGTGCACGGCTACGACCTGGTGCTCATCGACTGTCCGCCGTCCCTCGGAGGGCTGACGCGCACCGGCCTGGCCGCGTGCGACCGGGCGCTCGTCGTCACCGAGCCCGGCCTCTTCGCGGTGATGGCGGTCGGGCGGGCCATGCGCACGATCGACGAGCTGCGCCGCGGTCCGGCGCCCGCCCTGCAGCCGCTCGGCATCGTCGTGAACCGCGTCCGCGCCCGCTCGATCGAGCAGGCGTTCCGGCTGGAGGAGCTCCAGACGCTCTACGGTCCCCTGGTCCTCACTCCCCCGGTCCCCGAGCGCGCGGCGCTCCAGCAGGCCCAGGGTGCCGCGCAGCCGGTGCACGCGTGGCCCGGCGCCGCGGCCGCCGAGCTGGGCCGGACCTTCGACGCCCTGCTCGACCGCGCGCTGCGCGCACCCCGCCACTGACCCAGGGCCCACATGCAACGAGCGGCAGCCCACCGGGCAGCCGCTCGTCGATCGTGCGTGGTGTCAGCCGGCGGTGCGGGCCTGACGGCGCAGTGCCAGCTCGTCCTGGGCCGACGGCGCGACGACGAGCTCCTCGTCCTCGTCCGCACGTTCGGTCGGCAGCGCGGCGAGGGTTCCCTCGACCTCGCGCCACACCCGTCCGACGGCGATGCCGAAGACTCCCTGACCGCCCTGCACCAGGTCGATGACCTCGTCCGCGGACGTGCACTCGTAGACGCTCGCGCCGTCGGACATCAGCGTGATCTGCGCGAGGTCGTCCACGCCGCGCTCGCGCAGGTGGCTGACCGCGGTGCGGATCTGCTGGAGCGAGACGCCGGTGTCCAGCAGGCGCTTGACGACCTTGAGCACGAGGATGTCGCGGAAGCTGTAGAGCCTCTGCGTGCCCGAACCGGTGGCCGGGCGGATGGACGGCTCGACCAGTCCGGTGCGGGCCCAGTAGTCGAGCTGGCGGTACGTGATTCCGGCCGCACGGCACGCGGTGGGTCCGCGGTAGCCGGTGGCGGTGTCGAGGTCGGGGAGGTCGTCGTCGAACAGCATGCCCTGAGCGCGCTGCGGCACTGCCCCGCTGACGCTCTCGGCGCTCTCGTTGCTGGTCACGAATCCTCCACTCGTCGCACGCCGTTCGGCGCACATCTCCCCCGGCTGCTTGTCAGACTAGGCCCGTGACGGGGTAGACGCCATGACGCCCCGCCGGGCGTGTCGCGACGGGCGAGTCTCACCTTCGACCTGAACGCGAAGGTTTGGGACTAACGGCCCTCCGAGCCACCCTCGTCCTCGGGCTCCGCGCCCGTGCTGAAGTCCTCGGGAGTGACGAGGTCCAGGAACCGGCGGAAGCGCTCCAGGTCCTGCTCGGACGTGGTGGTCCGCACCTCGACGCCGGCGACCGCGACCACCTCCGCGGAGCACAGGACGGGGCACCCGAACCGGAGCGCCATCGCGATCGCGTCCGACGCGCGGGAGTCGACGCGCGGGCCGGTCCGGAGCACCAGCTCGGCGTGGAAGACGCCGTCCTCAAGGCGGGTGATCTCGACCCGGGTCAGGCCCGAGCCCACCGCGATGAGCACGTCCCGCAGCAGGTCGTGCGTCATCGGCCGGGGCGGCACGATCCCCGCCTGCGCGGACGCGATGGCGCTCGCCTCCGCCGGTCCGATGAGGATGGGGACCAGCAGCTCGGAGTCGGGGTCCAGGAGCAGCACGACGACCTCGTCGTCGGCCATGTGCTGACGCACCCCGACGATCTCGACCGGAACGAGCTCGGCGTCCTCTCCCATGCCGCCCACGCTACGACTCCGGGGCCGATCCGGCTCCCCCCGTGGACGAGCAGCCTGCGCGAGCCCGCCTACGGGGTCAGGTCGGCGACCGCCGCGCGCACGAGTGCCGTGTGCATCTGGGTGCAGAGCTCGCCCACCTCAGCGGCCAGGGTGCCCGCCCGCGCCCGCGACGACGCGCTGCGCTGGCCCCGCCACGGTGCCACGACCTGCTCGACGAGGTCCGCCTGCCGGTCGGCCGACGTGCGGAACTGCCGCAGGTGACGCGGGTCGATGCCGTGCTCGGCCAGCGACGCGGCCGCAACGACGATCTCCCGGGCCCACAGGTCGAACGACCCAGCGCCGTGGGTCCGCAGCACGCCCGCCGCGACGAGGTCCTCGACGAACGCCGCCTCGACGCCGGACTCCCGTGCGAGAGCGTCGAGGGTCCAGCGCGTCCCCGTGACCTCGCTGACGCCGTCGCGCGAGGCGAGGCGCGCCCGCGGGGCGGGTTCGTCCTCTTCCCCCGCGTCCAGGGCGGCGAGCCGGTCGCCGATGACCTTGAGCGGCATGTACCGGTCGCGCTGCTGGCGCAGGACGAACCGCAGGCGCTCGATGTCCGCCGGCGAGTACTGCCGGTAGCCGGCGGCCGTGCGCACGGGCTCGACCAGACCCTGCTCCTCGAGGAAGCGCAGCTTGGACGTGGTGACCGCCGGGAACTCGATGCGCAGCGCGGCGAGGACGTCGGAGATCCGCATCGAGGCACGGCGGGAGATGCCGCGAGGCCACGGCTCGTGCGCGACGTCCGCGGTGGACGTGGAGTCCACCTGGACGCGCTGCGCTCGGGCGCTGGTCATGCGGCGCCCCCCGTCCGGTCGAGCGTCAGGTGCCGGCCGGTCACGCGCCGGCCGCGTCGCGGTGCGGGCTGGGGTGGAACGTCATGCGGTACTTGCCGATCTGCACCTCGTCGCCCGAGCGGAGCACCGACTGGTCGATCCGCGAGCGGTTGACGTACGTCCCGTTCAGCGAGCCGATGTCCCGGACGACGAACGTCTGGCCCTCCCGGACGAACTCGGCGTGCTTGCGTGACACGGTGACGTCGTCCAGGAAGATGTCCGCGGCCGTCGACCGTCCGGCGACCGTCCGCTCGGCGTCGAGCAGGAACCGCGCACCTGCGCTGGCCCCCCGCTGCATGACGAGCAGGGCGGAGGTGGGCGGGAGCGCGTGCACCGCGGCGACCTCGTCGGGGGTCAGCCCGACGGGTGCCGACGCCTCGATCTCGACGGGCTCGATCGCCCCGAAGCTCATCGTGGTGTCGGGTCCCCCCGCGAAGCGTCCGACCTGCGGGTCCTCGCCGCTCATGCCACCTCCCGGGCCCGTCCCTCACGTCGACGCCCGGAGTTCCTCGGGGTCAGCCACACCCTATGCGGACCGGGCGGGTCGGCGCAGCACGTCGATGCCACGTGGCGCCCGGTGCGGGGTCCGCGGGCCGCGTGGAACCGGGATCAATCGCCCTGCGGTGGCACCGGAGTCGCGTACACCGGCTCCGGCACGACGCGGATGGCGTCCACCTCGACGAGGTCCGCCCGCTCGACCGTCCCCTTGCCCCCGTTGTTGCGCACCTGGGCCATCGCGCCGCCGGGGATCTGGAGCGCCGGGGCGATGATGTCCGGGTCCCCGATCACGGTCCAGCGGTACGGGGCCGTCAGCTCGACACCGTCGAGGACCACAGCCCCGCCCGAACCCGTGAACGCGCTGCTCGCCGTGACGCGCTGGTCGTTGAGCTGGATCGCCTCCGCGCCCGCGTTGCGCATCTCCTCGAGCATGTTGAGCATCGTGATCGGCTTGATGTAGCCGTCGGGCTCCGTGAGCAGGACCACCACGCCCGGACCCTGGGCCGGCAGGCGGCCCGTGAGGATGCCCTGCGTCTCGGCGCTGCGCCGCAGGGCGTCGAGCGCGGCCTGGCGGCGGTCCGAGCCGGAGAGCAGGTCGTCCCGTTCGCGCGCGAGGTCGGCGGCCTCGCGGGCCAGGGCGTCGCCCCGGTTCGTGGTCTCGTCGAGGATGCGGACCAGGTCGTCCTGCCGCATGCCCCCGAGGTCTGCCTCTCCGGACTGGCGCACCTGCGCCACCAGCGCGAAGCCGAGCACCGCGCACAGGACGCCGGCCACCAGCTGGGCTCGCGTGGACCGCGGCTTCAGCGCGCGTCCCAGGACCGCCCACCCGCTCGGCTCCGCCGGGTCCGTCCGGCCAGGTGCGGCGACCGTCTCGTCATCCGGGACGGACGCGGCCTCTGCGCGCGGGCCGTCCGGCGACGAGTCCGTGCCCTGGTCGGCGCGTGCGGGCTCGTCGGCCTCCGGCGCCACTGAGGGCTCGGAGGGTGCCTCGTCCTGCGGCTCCACGGGCGGCACGGTGTCCGGCTGCTCAGGCTCGTCGTCCTCGGGCACCACGGGGGGCGGCGAGTTCGGTTCGTCGTCGTCCGGCACGACCGGGGGCAGCGAGTTCGGTTCGTCGTTCTCCGGCACGACCGGCGGCAACGAGTTCGGTTCGTCGTCGTCCGGCACGACCGGCGGCAACGAGTTCGGTTCCTCGTCGTCCGGCACCACCGGCGGCAACGAGTTCGGTTCCTCGTCGTCCGGCACCACCGGCGGCAACGAGTTCGGCTCCTCGTTCTCCGGCACCACCGGCGGCAGGGTGCTCTCGACGAAGGGACGCCGACCCTGGCCCGCGTCCCGCTCGTCGTGCGACGGAGTCGTGCTCATGCCTTGAACAGGTGGCGACGGATGGCGGCCGCGTTGGAGAAGATCCGGATGCCGAGCACGACGACGACGGCGGTCGACAGCTGCGTGCCCACCCCGAGCTGGTCACCGAGGAACACGATCAGGGCGGCGACGACGACGTTCGACAGGAACGAGATGAGGAACACGCGATCGTCGAAGATCCCGTCGAGCATGGCGCGCAGGCCGCCGAACAGGGCGTCGAGGGCCGCCACGACGGCGATCGGGAGGTAGGGCTGGAGCTCCACGGGGACCGTCGGCTGGAGCAGCAGGCCCCCGACGACGCCGATGACCAGGCCGATGACTGCGATCACGTGCCGTCCCTCCGTGTCTGACCCGCAGACCCTGCCACAAGCCTCTGCTCGGGCGCACCCCCGCCGGCACCCGCCTCGGGCTCGGGCGCGGCGGACGCGTCCGGCACCCCGGCCTCGTGCAGAGTCACCAGGCCGGTGCCCGGAAGCTCGAGCCTGCTCTGCGACGTCATCTGGACACCGATCCCGTAGGTGGTCCGGAGGGTGGCCAGGTGCTGGCCCGCGCTCGCGCGCGCCAGCTCGGTCTGCATGCCGGCGGCGTCGCCCACGGCCTCGACCGTGTACGGGCTGCTCAGGGCGACCAGGTCGACGAGCACGGCGTCCCCCGCGCTCCGGATCGCGGTCATCGCGGTGAGGCGCTGCCCGTTGACCGCGATCGCCTCGGCTCCGGCGGCCCACAGCCCGTTCACGACGACCTGGAGGTCCACGTCCTGCACGCGGAGCTCGGGGTCCTCCTCGTCCGGGTTGTCCGACGGCGCGTCCGTCAGCTCGAGCCGCAGGCCCGGGCCGGTCACGGCCGTCACGCCGGACTGCACCGAGTCCGCGTCGATCTCGTCACGCACGGACTGGCCCTCGTCGCCCAGGAGCTCCTCCTGGAGCATGGCGATCTCGTCGGTCATCGCGGTGATCTCGGCCTGCACGTCGTCGGCCTCCGAGCTGCGCTGCTCGATCTGTGCCTCCAGCAGCTCGCGTGCCGCCAGGACGGCACCCGCCGGCTGCCGCAGCGCGAGCGTCGCCGCGGTCGCGCCCAGGCCCAGCCCCATCGCGAGCGCGACCAGGCCGGCGGTCGAGCGCCAGGTACGCCGCGGGCCCGTGCCGGCGGCGCGGCGGGCTGTCGCCTCGGCATACCCCGGGTCGAGCGGCCGCCGGTAGACCTCGGTGAGCAAGGTCATGGACTCGTCGAGGCTCCGCGGCGGCTCGCTGGAGCCGTGCCGCGGGTTCACGAGCGTCCCGCGTCGTCACGCAGGAGGTGGTGCGCCTGCGTGAGGTACACCACCGCCGAGAACCAGTAGAGGGCGACGCCCCACAGGGCGCAGGCCCACCCGGCCACACCGGCGACGCTTCCGACCCACGAGTCCCACTGTGCGAGCAGGAGCAGCGGGAACGCGTAGAGCAGCGCGAACGTGCCGGCCTTGCCCGCCAGGTGCACCTGGAGCGGCGCGTAACCCGCCCGCGCGAGGACGACGAGCATGACGGCGAGCACGACGTCGCGCAGGACCAGGACTCCGAGCAGCCACCACGGCACGACGTCGCGCCAGGCGAGGGCGACGAGCGTGACGACGATGAAGAGGCGGTCCGCCGCAGGGTCCAGCAGCTGCCCGAGCCGGGACACCTGCCCGAGTCTCCGGGCGAGCACCCCGTCGAGCCAGTCGCTGGCTCCGGAGACGGCGAGCACCGCCACGGCCCAGCCGTCCTGGCCGCGGACGATGAGCAGCGCGAACACGGGGACGAGCAGCAGACGCACGAGGCTGATGGCGTTCGGCACGGTCAGCACGCGCGTGGAGACGACGTCGTTGCTCGCCACTGCCTCCCCCGTCACCGTCCCGTCCTGGCGGCGTCGATCCTATGCGGCCTTCGGGCCTGTCCCCGACGACGGCGCGCCTCGGCTGCGGCCCTGGTCAGCCGGTGCGAGAGTTCTGCAATGGTGCACCGCAACAACCCGGACGTGATCGCGCGCCTCATGACGACCCCCGGCCGCTGGGCGGTGGTCGGTCTGTCGACGAACACCTCGCGCGCCGCGTACGGCGTCGCTCGGTACGTGCAGTCCCACGGGCACGAGATCGTGCCCGTGCACCCGCGCGCCGAGACCGTGCACGGCGCGGCGGGGGTACGCACCCTCGCCGAGGTGGACGGACCGGTCGACGTGGTGGACGTGTTCGTGAACAGCACCCTCGCCGGTGCCGTCGTGGACCAGGCGATCGCCGTCGGCGCCCGCGCGGTCTGGCTCCAGCTCGGGGTCGTGGACGAGGACGCCGCAGCCCGGGCTCGGGCAGCCGGCCTCGACGTCGTCATGGACACCTGCCCGGCGATCGAGGGCCCCCGCCTCGGCCTGTGACGTTGTGCGCGAGGTCACCCGCGTCCCGCCTGCCGCCGGACACGTCCGCCCGGTAGACTCATCGATGAATCTGGAGTTCGTCGCGTCCCCCTTCGAGGCGTCGCCACCACCGCTCAGCCGGTGGGGCCCGCCTCGCGTCGTGTGGTCTAGGCATCGCGTGAGCGGTTGCCGCTGGGTGGTCCGGGGCTGCGACCCGCTGTTCGCCGTCCCGGTGCACGGTTCAGGGCTCCGCCCCGCGATGATCGGTTCCCCTCCTTCATGAGCTCTGCCCTGCCTTCGATCCCCTCTGCCCTGCCCGACGACGCCACGTTCGCCGACCTCGGCCTGCCGCCGGCCCTCGAGGCCGCGATCGCCGACCTCGGCTTCACCGTCCCCTCCGCCATCCAGTCGCAGGCCGTGCCCGCACTGCTGAGCGGTCGCGACATCATCGGCGTCGCCCAGACCGGCACGGGCAAGACCGCCGCGTTCGGCCTGCCGCTGCTCGCTGCGATCGACTACGACCTGCCGGCCGTCCAGGCCATCGTGCTGACCCCGACCCGCGAGCTCGCCATGCAGGTGGCCGACGCCATCCAGTCGTTCGCCACCCACCTGCCCGGCCTGAACGTGCTCGCGGTCTACGGCGGCTCGCCGTTCCTGCCGCAGCAGCGCGCGCTCGCCCGCGGCGCCCAGGTGGTCGTCGGCACCCCCGGTCGCGTGCTGGACCACCTCGAGCGCCGCACGCTGAAGCTCGACCAGGTCCGCTTCCTCGTGCTCGACGAGGCCGACGAGATGCTGCGCATGGGCTTCGCCGAGGACGTCGACAAGGTGCTGTCGGCCGCCCCCCGCGAGCGTCAGGTCGCCCTCTTCTCCGCGACCATGCCGCCGCAGATCCGTCGTGTCGCCGAGGCGCACCTCACCCGCCCCGTCGAGATCACGGTCTCGCGCCAGGCGTCGACCGTGACCAGCGTCCGCCAGACGTACGCCGTGGTCCCGCACCGCCACAAGACCGGCGCGCTCGCCCGCGTGCTCGCGGTGTCCGAGGCCGACGCCGCCATCGTCTTCGTGCGCACCCGTGGTGCCGCCGAGGAGGTCGGCAGCGCGCTGATCGAGAAGGGCATCTCCGCCGCCTACATCTCCGGCGACGTCGCCCAGACGGAGCGCGAGAAGATCGTCGACCGCCTGCGCACCGGCGCCCTCGACGTGCTCGTGGCCACCGACGTCGCCGCCCGCGGCCTGGACGTCGACCGGATCGGGCTCGTCGTCAACTTCGACGTGCCGCGCGAGCCGGAGATCTACGTCCACCGCATCGGTCGCACGGGCCGCGCCGGCCGCGAGGGTGAGGCGCTGTCGTTCGTCACGCCCGCCGAGCAGTCGCGCCTGCGCCAGATCGAGCGGACGACGCGTCAGTCGCTCCTCCAGGTCAACATCCCCACGCCCGCCGAGGTCTCCGCGCACCGCGTGCAGGCGCTGCTCGCCCGCACGGGCGCTCGCGCCGAGCTCGACCGCCTGGACCTCTACCGCGAGGCCATCGCCGTGCACATGGCGCAGAACCCCGGCGTCGACCCGTTCGAGCTGCTCGCCGTGCTCACCGCCCTCTCCGTCGGCGACGAGGGTCCCGTGGCGGTCCAGGGCGACGACCTCGACGACGCCCTCTCGCGTGCCCACCTCACGGGTGGCGGACGCGAGCGTGACAGCGAGCGCAGCTACGACCGTCCGGAGCGTGGCGAGCGCCGTCGCGCCGACACGCACATCGCCGGGGGCTCGCCGCGCTGGCGCGTCGCGGTCGGTCACCGGGACGGCCTCCAGCCGGGCGCGCTCGTGGGCGCTCTCACGGGTGAGGGCGGCCTGACGGGCAAGGACGTCGGCAAGATCGACATCTTCGGCAGCTTCGCGCTGGTGGACATCCCCGACGGTCTGTCGGCGGACGTCATCGACCGGCTCGCACGTACGCGCGTCGCCGGACGGCCGCTGCGCATCCGCCTCGACCAGGGCCCCCGCCCGGGACACGGCGCCTCGCGTCCCGCGCACGGCCCGGCCCCCCGCCGCAGCTGATCGCACCCTCGATGCCCTCGCCTCCCTCGCCGGGAGGCGGGGGCGTCGTCGTGCTACCGCAGGACCGACCCCGGGCGGGGTTCGGTGCGACCCTGCCGGGACGCGCCGCGCAGCAGCGTGATGTCCGCCTCGCGGAGCACCTCGCCCACGTCGCGGAAGCCCCGGATGCTGCCGAGCACCCCGATGGCGACCCGTGACCCCAGCTCGTGGCGCAGCTGGTCCAGCAGGAGCGACAGACGGCTCGGGATGCCGCCCGGCCCGACGTCGTCGAGCAGCACGACGAAGTCGTCCTCCGAGATCCGCGCGGGCGTGTCCCCTTCCCGCAGCGGTCGGCGCAGCCGCCGGACGAGCTCGCGGTGCAGGTCGAGGCGCGCGTCCCCGTCGGCCTCGGGAGGTCCCTGCGTCGGGATGGCCGGCCCGTCGAGCACGCGCACGAGTGCGAGGGCGCAGTCGTACCCGGGCGACCTGCGCGTCCGGAGCACCGCCGCACCGAGCCGGTCCAGGAACAGCAGCCGGTTGACCAGGCCCGTCTCGGGATCACGGAGCGCGTCACGCTGGAGCGCGATCTCCTGCTCCTTGCGCTCGGTGACGTCCACCAGCGCTCCCACCAGCCGCGCCGGGCAGCCGGCGTCGTCGAGCACCGTGACGGCCCGGCAGAGCATCCAGCGGTAGTCACCGGACGACGTGCGGACCCGGTGCTCCAGCTCCAGCGGCGACCCGGCTCCGGCCAGCTGCGACGCGATCGACGCCGACAGCTCGTCCCGGTCGGCGGGGTGCACGCGCTCCAGCCACTCCCCAGGGGAGTCTCCGATGACGTCGTCGTCGTACCCGAGCGTCTGCTTCCAGCGGGGCGAGTAGTAGACCGTGCCGGCCGAGACGTCCCAGTCCCACGTCCCGTCGTGCGCCGCCATGGACGCCAGGGCGTAGCGCTCCTCGCTCGCGCGCACCGTGTCCGCGAGGGACCGTTCACGGGCGGCGGCCTGCTCGAGCGCCCGGCGCTGCTCGCGCAGGTTGGCCAGCAGGCGCTCCTGGTCGAGCGCGACCGCCAGCAGCGCCGCCCAGTGGTTGAACCGGTCCCGCGCGCTGGTCGCGCGCGTCTCCACGGTGCCGTCGATCGCCAGCAGGCCCCAGTCGCTGCCCCCGAACGTCACGGGCACGACGAACGTCAGCTCGTTCGACCCGACAGTGCCCGCCCGGGTCAGTGCCGTCGGTGGGAACTGGCTGGCGGTGGTGCGGACGCCGACCAGCCGCGACAGCGTGCCGGAGGTGTCGTGCACGCCGACGATCTCCATCTCCCGGTCTCCGGGCCCCCGGTCGGCGCCGAGCCAGAGCCCGAGGCAGGCGTGTCCACGCACGCCGCGCGGCAGCCAGCCGAGTGCCCGGGGGCTGGCGCCGTCCCCGCGCAGCAGGTCCATGTCGACCTCGTACTGGTCGACGATGGTGCGCTCCAGCTGCCCGCTGCGGGCCAGCATCGCCCGGGTGCACCCCCGGGTCACCGCGAGGAGCACCTCGGTGACGGCACGCCGGACCGCCGTCTCGTGCTCCGGGTGCGAGAGCGCTTCCACGACATCAACCTCCACCCCACGGAGGCAGGTGACCAGCTGCTCGAGCGCCTCGGGGTGCGGTTGCATCGCCGCGGTGACGTCCGCGAGCCGCGTGAGGGTGGCGGGGCCTGGGCTGGACCCGCGCTCCGCGGCGGTCTCGATCGGCTCGACGACGGCGTGCCACCACGTCTCGCGGGGCGCCACGCCGGTGCGTCGGGCACCTCCCACGCCGGCCGGTCCGACGAACGCCGTGCCGGCCAGCTGGCGGAGCACCTGGTAGCCGCTCCGGCTCCCGGTCCCCGACCCGGCGGCCGGAGCGGACTGCGCGGACTCGGTGCAGCCGCACGACTCGCGCAGGACGAGCGTCGACGGCGCCCGGTACTCGCCCCCGGGGACCTCCTCGCCACGCATGCGGGACAGCAGCAGCGACACCGCGGTCTCGCCGACCCGGTCGTAGTGCGCGTCGACGGTGGACAGCCGCGGTGTCACGCGGGCGCCCGAGTCGGCGTGGTCGAAGCCGATGACCGCCTGGTCGCGGGGCAGCACGAGCCCGGCTGCGCGCAGGGCGCGCTGGAAGCCGATGGCGTTCCGGTCGGTGGCCGCGACCACCGCCGTGGTGGGTGAGCCGGCCCCGAGCATCCTCGCAGCGGCGTCCGCCCCGCCCTGCTCGTGGTTGTCGGACGCCTCGAAGATCCAGGCGTCGGGCGGCTCGATGCCGTGCTCGGCGAGCGTCGCGCGGTAGGCGGCGAACCGTTCGCGCATGTCCCGCTGGGTGAGGCAGCCGATGAAGCCGATCGCCGTGTGTCCGTGGCCGAGCAGGTGCTCGACGGCCGCGCGCACGCCCCCGAGGTTGTCCGGGAGCACGACCGCGTCGTCGGGCGACTGCGGCTCCTCGCTCACGAGCACCACCGGCAGCCCCCACTGCTGCACCGACGCGAGCCGGTCGCTGCGCAACGCCTTGCCGACCACGACGAGCCCGTCGACGGCGCCGAGCGCCACCGGGGCGTCGAGGATCGACTCGTCCGGGTAGCGCTCCCGGTCCAGCCCGGCGGGGTAGGTCTGCACGGCCACCACGCGATGGCCGGCTGCGCGTGCTGCGCGGGCCACGCCCGCGATCAACGCTCCGAAGTAGAACCCACCGACCACCGGCGAGAGCACGCCGATGGTCCGCCGTGCCGTCGGTGAGACCGGTCCTCGCCGCACAGTTCCCATGACCCCACATCCCTCGCCTACGTCGTCGGAGCCGAGATGATGCATTTCACCCGCATCGGGCGACACACTAGGTGATCGTGGTCACACCTGCATATGACTCCGGAGCACCCGGCACTTCCGCGTCGCCGTCGACGCCGTCGTCCGGGCCGTCCTCCCCCAGCCCCTCACCGGCCCCCGCTCGACGCCCGACGATCACGGACGTGGCGCGCGCCGCGGGGGTCTCGATCGCGGTCGTCTCGTACGCGCTGAACGGCCGACCCGGCGTCTCCGCCGCGACGCGCGAACGCGTGCTGCGCGTCGCCGACGAGTTCGGCTGGCGGCCGAGCGCGGCGGCGCGGTCGATGCGCACCGGGCCGCGCGCGATCGGTCTCGTCTTCGACCGGGGCGCCGCCGGACCCGTGGCCCAGGCCACCGGCGTGCTCGAGTTCGTGATCTCGCTCCAGGAGGTCCTGGCCACCCGGAACCTCGCACTCGTGCTCCAGCTGGTCGACGGACCGGAGGCTGCCGTCGCGCTGTACGGCGAGTGGTGGGCGGAGCGCCGCTTCGACGTCATGGTCGTGACGGACGTGCTCCTCGAGGATCCGCGCATCGACGCACTGCGGCGACTACGCGCGCCCGCGGTCGTCGTCGGTGCAGGTCAGAGCGATGTCGACCTCGCCGCAGTCACCCTGGACGACGCCGAGGCGTTCGGTCGCGTGGGCCGCTACCTGCTCGAGCTGGGGCACCGTCACGTGGCCCTGGTGAGCGGTCCGAAGGAGCTGGTGCGCACGCGCGAGCGCCTCGGGGCGCTCGCCGGAGTGCTCGACGGCGCCAACGGGATGCTCGTCCACGAGGCCACCGGCGGCACCGCCGAGGAGGCCGCAGTCGCTACCCGGAGGCTCCTGACGGGAGGCCGGGCACCGACCGCGATCGTCTACGACTCCGACCAGATGGCCGTCGCGGCGCTCGACGTGGCACGCCGTACCGGACTCGCGGTGCCCTGGGACCTGTCGGTCGTCGCGGGGTCCGACTCGGCCCTGTGCCGGCTCGCCACGCCCTCGATCACCACCCTCCCCTCGGCCCAGCGGGACCTCGGGACAGCGACCGGAGAGGCCGTCCTCGCGGTCCTCGACGGGGACCTCCGCGCGCGGCGCGCACTGCAGATCGGCGGCCTCGCGGTGCGCGGCAGCACGGGTCCGAGGTCAAGGTGAGAACGTTCTCATTCGTGTCACATTTTGGTAACGGCCGCTGCCTAAACGATTTGCCCCGTGCCGTCCAGAAAGTCCTCGTGGTGATCTAGCCACCAGTCGCCGTGGACTTCCCGGACGACTTGCGCCCGGACGGGATGGCCGACCGGGCAGTTCGATCGACACCCGGAGGACTACGTGTCCACACACGGCAAGAGAGCGGTGAGGCAGCGCGTGCGCGCCGCCACGACCGCAGCGGCAGCGATGGCGCTGCTCGCAGCACCCCTGTGCATCACGACGAGCGCGAGCGCGGCCGAGGCGCACGTCGACAACCCGTACGCAGGTGCGACGCAGTACGTGAACCCCACCTACGCGGCAGCCGTTGAGAGCGCTGCCACACGTGCCGGCGACGCCACGCTGGCCGCCAAGATGCGCACGGTCGCCAAGCAGCCGACCGCCGTGTGGATGGACCGGATCAGCGCGATCACCGGGAACGCGGACGGCAACGGCCTGAAGTTCCACCTGGACAACGCGCTCGCCCAGAAGGGCTCCGGCCCGATCGTGTTCAACCTGGTCATCTACGACCTGCCCGGCCGCGACTGCTACGCCCTGGCGTCCAACGGTGAGCTCCCCGCCACCGACGCGGGCCTGGCCCGGTACAAGACCGAGTACATCGACCCGATCGCCGCGCTGCTCAGCGACCCGAAGTACGCCGACATCCGCATCTCGGCGACCATCGAGCCCGACTCGCTGCCGAACCTGGTCACCAACATCTCCGAGGCCACCTGCCAGCAGGCCGCGCCGTACTACAAGGCCGGCGTGAAGTACGCGCTGGACAAGCTGCACGCCATCCCGAACGTCTACAACTACATCGACATCGGTCACTCCGGCTGGCTCGGCTGGGACAGCAACGCCGGCCCCGCCGCGACGCTCTTCGCCGACGTGGCCAAGTCCACGACGGCCGGGTTCGCCTCGGTCGACGGCTTCGTCAGCGACGTCGCCAACACCACGCCGCTCAACGAGCCGTTCCTGCCCGACTCCACGATCTCTGTCGGTGGCACGCCGATCCGCTCGAGCTCGTACTACGAGTGGAACTTCGACTTCGACGAGGCCGACTTCACGGCGCACATGCACCGCCTGCTCGTCGCGGCCGGCTTCCCGTCGTCGCTCGGCATGCTCGTCGACACGTCCCGCAACGGCTGGGGCGGCCCGGCCCGTCCGACCGCGGTGTCGACCAGCACGAACCACAACACCTACGTCAACGAGTCGCGCGTGGACAAGCGCGTCCACCGTGGCGCCTGGTGCAACCCGCTCGGTGCGGGCATCGGCGAGCTGCCGCAGGCCACGCCGTCCGGCTACACCAGCTCCCACCTCGACGCCTTCGTGTGGATCAAGCCCCCGGGTGAGTCCGACGGCGCGTCGTCCGACATCCCGAACGACCAGGGCAAGCGGTTCGACCGCATGTGCGACCCGACCTTCGTGTCGCCCAAGCTGTCCAACCAGCTGACCGGCGCCACGCCGAACGCGCCGCTGGCCGGCCAGTGGTTCGAGGACCAGTTCAAGACCCTCGTCGCCAACGCCTACCCGGTCCTCGCGGGGGGCACGACTCCCCCGGTCGACACGACGGCGCCCTCGGTGCCCGCCGGTCTGACCGCGGGCACCCCGACGTCCACGACGGTCCCGCTGTCCTGGACCGCGTCGACCGACAACGTGGCCGTCACCGGCTACAACGTGTACCGCGGCACCACGCTGGTGGGCACCTCCACCTCGACGAGCTACACCGTGACCGGCCTGACGGCTGCCACCGCGTACTCGTTCACGGTCCGCGCCAAGGACGCCGCCGGGAACCTGTCGGCAGCCTCCACGGCCGTCACCGTCACCACGGCGACCGGCACGGTCACCGACACGACGGCGCCCTCGGTGCCGACGGGTCTGACCGCCGGGACGACGACGACCACGACGGTCCCGCTGTCCTGGAACGCGTCGACGGACAACACCGGCGGCACCGGCGTCGCCGGCTACGAGGTCTACCGCGGCACCACGCTCGTGGCGACCACCACCTCGACGAGCTACACCGTGACCGGCCTCTCGCCCGCCACCGCGTACTCGTTCACGGTCAGGGCCAAGGACCTGGCGGGCAACGTCTCGGTCGCCTCCTCGGCCGTCTCGGCGACCACCCAGACCGGCACGGTCACGGACACGACGGCGCCCTCGGTGCCGACGGGCCTGACGGCCGGCACGACCACCACGACGTCGGTCCCGCTGTCCTGGACCGCGTCCACCGACAACGTGGCCGTCACCGGCTACGACGTCTACCGCGGCACCACGCTGGTGACCACGACCACCTCGACGAGCTACACCGTGACCGGCCTCTCGCCCGCCACCGCGTACTCGTTCACGGTCCGCGCCAAGGACGCCGCCGGCAACATCTCGACAGCCTCCGCGGCGGTCACGGCCACCACGCAGTCGGGGACGTCCACCGGTGCGTGCTCGGTCAAGTACACGGCCAGCAGCTGGAACACGGGCTTCACCGCCTCGGTGAAGGTCACCAACACCGGCACCGCGGCCCTGTCCAGCTGGACCCTCGGCTTCTCGTTCGCCAACGGCCAGACGGTCACCCAGGGCTGGAGTGCCGACTGGTCGCAGTCCGGCACGGCCGTCTCCGCGAAGAACGCCGCGTGGAACGGCACCCTGGCCGCCGGTCAGAGCGTGGACATCGGGTTCAACGGCTCGCACACGGGCACGAACAACGCGCCCACCGCCTTCACGATCAACGGTGCTGCCTGCACCAACGCGTGACCTAGCGGAACGACGAGCGGGGGTCCTCCAGCCGGAGGGCCCCCGCTCGCCCGTTCCGGACCCACCACCTCGAGGAGAACCGTGTCTTCCACCCACCGTCTGCGCGTGCTCGCGACGAGCGTCGCCGCCACGGCCGCCCTGACCGCCCCGCTCGTCCTCGGAGCCGTTCCCGCCCAGGCAGCCGCCGGCGACGACTGGCTGCACGTGTCGGGCAACAAGATCGTCGACGAGGCCGGCAAGGAGGTGTGGCTGACGGGCACCAACTGGTTCGGGTTCAACGCGAGCGAGCGCGTCTTCCACGGCCTCTGGTCCGCGAACATCACCACGCTCACCAAGGGCATGGCCGACCGCGGCATCAACACGGTCCGCGTCCCCATCTCCACGCAGCTGCTGCTGGAGTGGAGGGCGGGGACGTTCCTGAAGCCGAACGTGAACACCTACGCCAACCCGGAGCTCGAGGGCCTGAACAGCCTCCAGATCTTCGACTACTGGCTGACCCTGTGCGAGAGGTACGGCATCAAGGTCTTCCTCGACGTGCACAGCGCCGAGGCGGACAACGCGGGCCACGTCTACCCGGTGTGGTGGAAGGGGGCGATCACCACCGACGACGTGTACGCCGGGTGGGAGTGGGTGGCCGAGCGGTACAAGAACAACGACACGATCATCGGCGCGGACGTGAAGAACGAGCCGCACGGTGCCCAGGGCGCCACCGAGCGCGCCAAGTGGGACGGCTCGACCGACAAGGACAACTTCAAGCACTTCGCGCAGACCGCGGGGCGCAAGATCCTGGCGATCAACCCGCACTGGCTGATCTTCGTCGAGGGCATCGAGGTGTACCCGAAGCCGGGCGTGCCGTGGACCTCGACCGGGCTCACGGACTACTACGGCACGTGGTGGGGCGGGAACCTGCGTGGCGTCAAGGACTTCCCGATCGACCTGGGCGCGAACCAGGACCAGCTCGTGTACTCGCCGCACGACTACGGACCGCTCGTGTTCGACCAGCCGTGGTTCCAGGGCACGTGGGACCGGACCACCCTCGAGCGCGACGTGTGGGACCCGAACTGGCTCTACCTGCACAAGCAGAACGTCTCCCCCCTGCTCATCGGCGAGTGGGGCGGGTTCCTGGACGGCGGTCGGAACGAGAAGTGGATGAACGCCATCCGCGACCTCATCGTCGACCGCCGGCTGAGCCACACGTTCTGGGTGCTCAACCCGAACTCCGGGGACACGGGCGGGCTGCTGAACTACGACTGGACCACCTGGGACGAGGCCAAGTACGCGCTGCTCAAGCCCTCGCTGTGGCAGGACGGCGGCAAGTTCGTCAGCCTCGACCACACCGTCAGGCTGGGCGGGGCGGGCAGCACGACGGGCAAGTCGCTCTCCGAGGTCGGCGGGCAGCCCGGTGACACGACGGCCCCGACGGTGCCGACGAACCTCGCTGCCGGGACGCCCTCGACCACGACCGTACCCTTGACCTGGTCGCCCTCGACCGACGCCGGCTCCGGGGTTGCCGGGTACGAGGTGTACCGCGGCACCACCCTCGTGGGGACCCCCACGACGAGCGCCCTCACGGTGACCGGGCTGGCGGCGGACACGCCGTACTCGTTCACCGTGCGGGCCAAGGACGTGGCCGGGAACGTGTCGGCCTCGTCGGTCGCCGTGACGGCGCGGACGGCCGTGGGCGGCAGCCACCGACACGGTGGCACCCACCGCCCCGACGGGCCTCGAAGCCGGCACCGGCACCACCACCACGATCCCGCTGCGCTGGACGGCCTCCACCGACAACGTGGCGGTGACCGGCTACGACGTCTACCGGGCGGGCACGCTGGTGGGCAGCAGCACGACCCCGAGCTGGACCGCGACCGGCCTGTCCCCCGCGACCTCCTACGTGTTCACGGTCGTGGCGAAGGACGCGGCCGGCAACCGTTCGGTGGCGTCCACCGCGCTGACGGCGTACACCGCGCCCGACGTGGCCACCGGCTCGTGCGCCGTCACCTACGCGGCGAACAGCTGGAGCTCCGGGTTCACCGGCTCGATCCGGATCACGAACACCGGGACGACCGCCCTGTCGGGGTGGACGCTCGGGTTCGCGTTCGCCGGCGGCCAGACCGTGACGCAGGGCTGGAGCGCGACGTTCAGCCAGACCGGGCCGACGGTCACGGCGACGGGGCTGGCGTGGAACTCGACGCTCGCGCCCGGGGCGAGCACCGAGATCGGGTTCAACGGCTCGCACACCGGCACCAACACCGCTCCGACCGCGTTCACCGTGAACGGCGCGGCCTGCGCGGTGCGATGACGTCGTGAGGCGCGGGGGTCCTGGCGTGCGGACCCCCGCGTCTCAGGAGACGGCGTCCTTGACCGCGGTGACCAGCTCGTCCACGTCGGCCTCGGTGGTGTCGAACGCGCACATCAGCCGGACCTCGCCGGTCTCGACGATCCAGTCGTAGAACCGCCACCGGCGGCGCAGCACGTCGGCGACCCCGGCGGGGAAGATCACGAAGATGCCGTTCGCCTGCGTGGGCCGGGTCACCTGCACCCCCGGGAGGTGCTCGATGCCCGCGCGCAGCCGGGTCGCCATGGCGTTCGCGTGCCGCGCCGAGCGCAGCCACAGGTCGCCCTCGAACAGGGCCACCAGCTGCGCGGAGGCGAACCGCATCTTGGACGCCAGCTGCATGTCCATCTTGCGCAGGTAGGTGAGCCCGCCGTCCGCAGCGGGGTCGAGCACGACGACGGCCTCGCCGAAGAGCAGCCCGTTCTTGGTGCCACCGAGCGACAGGATGTCCACCCCGGCGTCGGTGGTGAACGCGCGGAGCGGGACGTCGAGGGTGGCGGCGGCGTTGGAGATCCGGGCCCCGTCGAGGTGCAGCCGCATGCCGTGCTCGTGGGCCTGGTCCGCCAGCGCGCGCACCTCGTCGGGCGTGTAGACGGTGCCCAGCTCGGTGGCCTGCGTGATCGACACGACACCCGGCTGGGCGCGGTGCTCGTCGCCGAACCCCCACGCCTGCGTCGCCACGAGCTCCGGCGTCAGCTTCCCGTCCGGGGTGGGCACCGTGAGCAGCTTGATCCCGCCCATCCGCTCGGGAGCCCCGTTCTCGTCTGTGTGGATGTGCGCGGTCTCGGCGCACACCACGGCACCCCAGCGCGGGAGCACCGACTGGAGCGACAGGACGTTGGCGCCCGTGCCGTTGAACACCGGGAACGCGGTCGCCTGGTCGCCGAAGTGCTGGGCGACGACCTCCTGGAGCCGGGACGTGTACACGTCCTCGCCGTACGCGGTCTGGTGGCCACCGTTGGCCGCCGCGATCGCGGCGAGCACCTTCGGGTGCACCCCCGCGTAGTTGTCGGAGGCGAAGTCGCGGCGGTCGGCGTCATGCAGTCGGGTCACGAGGTCCATCTTCCCCGACGTGGGGCCTGCACCTGCGCACGGCGGGCCGGTACGGGATGATCCGACCAGACCACGAGGAGGACAGGTGCACGAGGACGACGCAGTCCCGGACGACGGCCGCCGGGAGACCCACAACGAGCGCGCGGACCGCAACTGGGACGAGCTCATGCAGGAGCTCCGGGTCACGCAGACGGGCACGCAGATCCTCACGGGCTTCCTGCTGACGATCCCGTTCCAGCAGAGGTTCGCGGACCTGGACGCCTACCAGGAGGACCTGTACCTGGTGCTCGTCGCGATGGCCGTCCTGGCGACCACCCTCATCACGGCCCCGGCGAGCCTGCACCGGGTGCTGTTCCGTCAGCGCCTCAAGCCGGAGCTCGTCTCGGCGGGGAACCGGCTCGCGCGGGCGGGGCTCGTGGTCCTGGCCCTCGTCATGGCGGGCAGCGCGATGCTGGTGTTCGACGTCGTGCTCACCAGGGCCGCCGGTCTGACGGTCGGGATTGTGTCGATCGCCGTCATCACGGCCGTGTGGTGGGTGTTCCCGAAGCTGCTCGCCCGGGGCACCCAGGAATGACCACGGTTCAGGCCGTCGCGGCTGCCCGGCAGCTCGCGCACGTACCGACGAGCTCGATGATGTGGTCCACGTCGTCGAAGCCGTGCGCCGCACCCACCTGGGCCGCCCAGGCCTCGGCCTGACCGGCGTCGATCTCGACGGTGCGGCCGCACGAGCGGCACACCAGGTGGTGGTGGTGGCTGCGCTGCGCGCACCGGCGGTAGACGGACTCCCCGTCCTCGGTGCGCAGCACGTCGACGTCGCCGTGCTCGGACAGGCTCTGCACCGCCCGGTACACGGTGGCCAGGCCGACGCTCGATCCCCGGGCCCGGAGCATCTCGTGCAGCTGCTGGGCGCTGCGGAACTCGTCGAGGTCCTCCAGGAGGTCGAGGATCTCGGCGCGCTGGCGCGTCTGCCGCGGCACGACCACCATCAGGACGACCCCCTCTTGCTGAGACTGGTTCCCACCATAACGCGACCGGGCCCCCGATCCCGAAGGATCGAGGGCCCGGTCGAGGTGCTGGGGTCAGCCCTGGACGGCGCGCTTGAGGGCGCTGCCGGCCGTGAGCTTCACGCGGTAGCCCGCGGGGATCTCGAGCTTCTCACCCGTCTGGGGGTTGATGCCGGTGCGGGCACCGCGCTCGGCGCGGGCGACGGCCAGGAAGCCGGGGATCGTGACGGCCTCGCCGTTGCTGAGGTTCTCCACGAGAACCTCCTGGAAGGCCTTGAGGGCCTTGTCCGCGTCGGTGTTGGACAGGCCGGTCTTGGCCGCGACGGCCTGGACGAGCTCGGTGCGGTTCACGCTCACTGGATGTGCTCCTCTGTGTTCACTCGGACATGCAGGCCCACTTCCGGGCCATCCCCCGGGCGCACGGCAAGACCGCGGCAACCGGGGACGATCGGCTGACACTAACCCGGGACAGGCATGTTTCCGTGCATCGGGCGTGTCGTGTCACCTGTGGGTACGCGCCAGGAGCCCCTCGACCGGCAGCGTCGTGATCACCCGGGCGGGGTCCAGGTCGTGCTCGGCGGCGCGCGCGCAGCCCGCCATGAGCCAGTCCAGCTGGCCGGGTGCGTGGGCGTCCGTGTCGATGGAGAAGTCGCAGCCGGCGTCGATCGCTATCGCGAGGAGCTCGTGCGGAGGGTCGAGCCGGTCGGGCCGGCAGTTGATCTCGACCGCCACCCCGTGCTCCGCGCAGGCGTCGAACACGGCTCGCGCGTCGAACTCGCTCTGCGGTCGGCTCTTGCCCTTGATCTGGCGGCCCGTGCAGTGGCCGAGGACGTCGGTGCGCGGGTTGCTCACGGCCGCGACCATCCGCCGCGTCATGGGTCCGGACTCCATCCGGAGCTTCGAGTGCACCGACGCGACGACGACGTCGAGCTGGTCCAGCAGGTCCGGGTCCTGGTCGAGGCCGCCGTCGTCGAGGATGTCGACCTCGATCCCGGTCAGGACGCGGAACGGGCCCACCGCGCGGTTCAGCGCGGCCACCTGGTCGAGCTGCGCGCGCAGCCGTGACGCAGACAGCCCGTTGGCCACCGTGAGCCGGGGCGAGTGGTCGGTGATGGCGAGGTACTCGTGGCCCAGCTCGAGGGCGGCCAGGACCATCTCCTGGATCGGCGTCGCCCCGTCCGACGCCTCGGTGTGCGCGTGCAGGTCTCCGCGCAGCGCCTCCCGCAGCGCGAGCGCGCTCGGGTCGGCGTCGGCCGCGCGGGCCGCCGCGTACTCGGCCTCGAGAGTGTCCAGGTACTCCACCCGCTGATCGCGCAGCACGTGCGCGACGACGTCGGCCGTCCGGGCGCCGACCGACGGCAGGTCCGCCAGCGAGCCCGACGCACCGAGCGCTGCCAGGCGGTCGGGCGCCTGCCTCTCGACGCTGACGGCTGCCTTGCGGAAGGCCTCGCTCCGGTACGGGCTCGCCTGGGCGCGCTCCAGCAGGAACGCGATCCGTCTCAGCGCGGCGACGGCATCGGCCTGCCGGTCCGCCGCGCTCACGACGCCTTGGCCTTGGCCTTCTTCGCCTTGGCCTTCGGCTTCTCGTCGTCCTTCGCCGGCTCCTCACCCCGGGCGCCGCGCGCCTTCTCGACGCTGCGCTGGAGCGCCGCCAGCAGGTCGACGACGTCGCCGCCGCCGTCGGCAGCGGCCTCCTCACCGGCCGGGAGCGGCACCGCGCGGGTGCTGCCCGACGACACCTTGGCCTCGATCAGCTGCTCGAGCGCACCCGCGTAGCGGTCCTCGTACTGCGACGGGTCGAAGTCCGCCGCGAGCGACTCGACCAGCGACGCGGCCATGGCCAGCTCCTGCGGCCGCACAGACACGTCGTCCTCGAGGATCGGGAAGTCGGCCGCACGGACCTCGTCGGGCCACAGGAGCGTCTGCATGACGATCACGTTGTCGCGCACGCGCAGGATCGCCATCGACTCGCGCTGGCGCAGCGCCACCTTCACCACCGCGACCCGGTCGGCCTGCTCGAGCGCGCCTCGCAGCAACGCGTACGGCTTGGCTGCGGTCTTCTCCGGCTCCAGGTAGTACGTCTTCTGGAGCAGGATCGGGTCCACCTGGTCCACCGGCACGAACTCCAGCACCTCGATCTCGCGCTCGGTGGACAGCGGCAGGGACTTGAAGTCCTCGTCGGTCAGGACGACCAGCTCGCCGTCGTCGGTCTCGTAGCCCTTGGCGATGTCCGACATCTCCACGGGCTCGTTGTCGATGCTGCAGAACTTGCGGTACCGGATCCGGCCGCCGTCCTCCTTGTGCACCTGGTGCAGCGTCACCTCGTGCTCGCCCGTCGCCGAGTACAGACGCACCGGGACGTTGACCAGCCCGAACGCGACGGCACCCTTCCAGATCGCTCGCATGGCCGTGTCCTCCGTCGATGGCAGCAGGGCGTGTGGATGTCGACCGCGCCTCGCGCGACCTCCTATGGGCAGGATGGACCCGTGGAGCCCATGCTCGCCACCCCTGCGACCGGTCCGGCGGAGCTTCCGCGCGGGCCGGAGTGGGCGTTCGAGGTGAAGTGGGACGGCGTGCGCGCGCTGGCGGACACGACCTCCGGCCGGCTGCGGATGTGGAGCCGCAACGAGCGGGAGATCACCCCGGCCTATCCCGAGCTGGCGGGGCTCGGCGCGGTGCCGGACGCGATCCTCGACGGCGAGATCGTCCTGATGGCCGACGGGATCCCCTCGTTCACCGCCCTCGCGGAGCGGATGCACGTCCGAGAGCCTCGCCGCGCGGAGGCGCTCGCGGCCCAGCGGCCGGTGACGTTCCTGGTGTTCGACGTGCTGCGGCTGGACGGCGTCGACCTCACCGGCCGGACCTACGACGACCGCCGGGAGGCGCTGGCCGGGCTCGCGCTCCCCCACCAGGTCCAGCTCTCCCCCGTGTACCCCGACGGCGACGAGCTCTGGGAGGTCACCAAGGGGCTCGGCCTGGAGGGCGTCGTCGCCAAGCGCCGGTCGTCCACCTACGTGCCCGGCCGGCGCTCCCACGACTGGGTGAAGGCCCCGCACCGACGCACCCGCGCGGCCCTGGTCGGCGGCTGGCGCGAGGAGACCAACGGTTCCGGCCGGATGGGTGCGGTCCTGTTCGGCGCGCGCGACACCGACGGCGCCCTGCGGTACCTCGGCCGGGCGGGCAGCGGACTGACGGGCAAGCGGGCGACGGAGCTGCAGAAGCTCCTGGTGCCGCGAGCCGACTCACCCTTCGACGACGAGGTGCCTCCGATCGACGCGCGCGGCACCCGGTGGTGCGAGCCGACGGTGGTCGTCGACACCCTGTACCTCGCGCGGAACCCCACCGGTCGGCTGCGGCAGCCGGTCGTGCGGGCCGTGCGGACCGACACCGACGCCGACCCGTGGGAGCAGCCATGACACCCGAACGGCAGATGGTCGACGTCGAGGGCCGCCAGGTGCGCGTCAGCCACCTGGAGAAGGTCATGTACCCGTCCACGGGGATGACCAAGGCCGAGGTGATGAACTACCTGGTCCAGGTGGCGCCGGCGATCCTGCCGCAGCTGAAGGACCGACCGGTGACCCGGATCCGCTGGCCCGGGGGTGTCGGAGGCGAGAAGTTCTTCGAGAAGAACACCCCGCGCGGCGCGCCCGACTGGGTCCGCCGGCAGACGCTGCGCGCTGCGCCCGGCGCCGAGGACGAGGGGGCGGAGCTGGAGCTGCCGTTCCTCGACGACCTGGCCGGGCTCGTGTGGGCGGCCAACCAGGGCGCGCTCGAGCTGCACACGCCGCAGTGGCGCGTGGGCCCGCGCGGGAAGATCCACAAGCCCGACCGTCTCGTGGTGGACCTCGACCCCGGCGCTCCCGCGGGGCTGGCGGAGTGCGCCGTCGTGGCCCACCTCGTGGCGGACCGGCTGCGCGAGGACGGGCTCGGGACCACGGTGCCCGTGACCTCCGGCAGCAAGGGCATGCAGCTGTACGCGCCGCTGCCCGGCACGCAGACCGTGCTCGAGGTCCGGCAGTACGCGCGCGACATCGCCTACGAGATCGCGGCGGCGCACTCCGACCTGGTCGTGGCGGTCATGAAGAAGGACATCCGCGGCGGCAAGGTGCTCATCGACTGGTCGCAGAACCACCCCGCGAAGACCACGATCACCCCGTACTCGCTGCGCGGTCGCAACGTCCCGCACGTCGCGGCACCCCGGTGGTGGGACGAGATCGGTCCGGGGCTCCAGCAGCTCACGCCGGACGAGGTCGCCGGACGGCTGGCCGACCTCGGTGACCCCTTCGCCTGACCGGTTCGGATGGCGGCACCCGCCCACCTTTGACACGGTGGAGGCAGTCGGGCAGAAACCCCGCGCCATCGAACGAAGGAAGGCCCCCATGGTCCTGCCGAAGTACACCGTCCCGTCCCTGACGCTCCAGGAAGGTGCCGACGTCGCTGCGGTCCTCCAGACGCGTCTGGACGCACTGAACGACCTGGCGCTGACGCTCAAGCACATCCACTGGAACGTCGTCGGGCCCCACTTCATCGCGGTGCACGAGATGCTCGACCCTCAGGTCGACGCCGTGCGGCTGATGGTCGACGCCATCGCCGAGCGGATCGCCACCCTCGGGGTCGCGCCGGTGGGCACGCCGGGCGAGCTGGTGAAGAACCGGACGTGGGAGGACTACTCGATCGGGCGCGACAGCGCGATCGCCCACCTCGGCGCCCTGGACGTCGTGTACGTCGGGGTCATCGAGGACCACCGGAAGGCCGCCAAGGACGTCGAGGAGATCGACGACGTCACCAACGACCTGCTCGTCGGTCACCTGCACGAGCTGGAGCTCTTCCACTGGTTCGTCCGGGCGCACCTCGAGTCCGCGGGCGGGGTCCTGACGACCGGCAACGCGCAGAGCGAGAAGACCGCCGCACGGAAGGCGTCCGCCAAGGACACCGCGTGAGCGCATCCCCCAGCGCCCGGCCCGTCGCCGAGTCCGGCGGCGGGCCGGTGCTTCGTACCGCCCGGCCCGGCGGCCCTTCCGGCGCGTCGACCAACCCGGCGTCGTCCGTACCGCGCACACACCTCGCCGCACGGCTCGAGAACGGGTTCGACCGGGCCGTGGCACACCAGCTGCGCGGGCGGGGATGGACCGTCCGGATCGAGCCCTACGCCGGCTACGGCGCCACCGGATGGGTCCGCGTCCTGTCCCGGACGCTCCTGGCCGCCCCCCACGTCCGCGACGAGGACCTGCCCGGCGCGGGCGGGAGCGCGCAGGCGGGCACCCGGTCGGCCACGGCGCTGCGGGGCTGGCGCAGCTTCGCCACGGCCCAGGTCTCCGGTGCCGAGCTCGAGGTGCAGGTGGGCGACCGTACGCACCGGGTGGTCACCGACCGCGGCGGGTACGTCGACACCATCCTGGAGTCCGACCTGGCGCCCGGCTGGCACGACATCCGTCTCACGACCAGCGACGGGACCACCGCGACCGCCCCCGTGCACGTGATCGGGCCGGACGTGCGGGTGGGGATCGTCAGCGACATCGACGACACCGTGATGGTGACGCGTCTGCCGCGTCCGTTCGTCGCCGCCTGGAACGTGTTCATGCGGCACGAGAACGCCCGCGAGGCCGTCCCGGGGATGGCGCGGCTGTACGCGGAGCTGCAGTCGGGCCACGGCGAGACCCCGGTGGTCTACCTCTCCACCGGCGCGTGGAACGCCGCACCGACCCTCGCCCGCTTCCTGCGGCGGCACCGCTACCCGGCGGGCCCGCTCCTGCTCACCGACTGGGGCCCCACCAACAGCGGCTGGTTCCGCAGCGGTCCCGCGCACAAGGTCGCCCAGCTGCGGCGGCTCTTCGACGAGCTGCCGGACGTCCAGTGGGTGCTGGTGGGCGACGACGGCCAGCGGGACCCGCAGATCTACGCCGGGGCCGCCCAGCACTTCCCGGAGCGGGTCCGGGCGATCCTCATCCGGCAGCTGACGTTCGGGGAGCACGTCCTCGCGCACGGGGTGCCGGTGCCGACGACGGATCAGGTCAAGGCCGAGCAGGACGCCGCCCGGCGCCCCGACGGCATCCCGGTGATCCAGGGCGAGGACGGCAGGGCGCTGCTGCGCGGCGTCCGCGAACGCGGGGTCGACCTCTCGTAGTCGATCTCTCGTAGTCGACCGCTCGTAGAGGCCTAGAGACGCTCGGGGTCGTCCCACTCGTCGCTGCTGGCGATGGCCTCGTCGTCCGCCTCGAGCTCGACCGCGTGCAGCGACCGCGGGGCGTTGTCGGGGTTGCCGCCGGAGCGTGCATCGGCGGCGTCGAGCTCGGCCTGAGCACGTGCGGGGTCGGCGAGGTGCTCGGCGGACGGGTCGGACGTCAGGTCGCGGTCGCGGCTCATGGTCTGGTTCTACCGCTCGGCGTCCGCCGCCGCACCCGCGGACCAGCCCGTGGTCGACACCGTCCCGCGGGCGGACTAAACGATTCACGCTCTGCTGCACGCTCGAAGCGCTTCGATACGGTCGCGGCGATCGTCGCTCGGCGTCGATCGCAGGGACCCCGGCACCGCCGCCGGGCGTGCCTCACCGCCATCACGAAGGAGTGCAGCGGATGTCCGCCCCCTCGCTCGTCGCCCGCACACCAGCCCGGCTGGCCGCCCTCGCCGCCGCCGGCGCCCTGGTCGCCAGCGCGCTCGTCGCCGTCTCCACCCAGGAGACCGCCCACGCCGCCGTCTCCCCCTACACCTGGGGGAACGTCGAGATCGTCGGTGGGGGCTTCGTGCCCGGCATCATCTACAACCAGTCCGAGAAGGGCCTCGTCTACGCGCGGACCGACATCGGCGGCGCGTACCGCCTCGACCAGACCACCAAGCGGTGGATCCCCCTGCTCGACCACGTGGGCTGGGACGACTGGAGCCACAACGGCGTCCTGTCGCTGGCCACGGACCCGGTGAACCCGAACAAGGTGTTCGCCGCGGTCGGCACGTACACGAACAGCTGGGACCCCAACAACGGCGCCATCCTGCGGTCGTCGGACCGTGGCGTCACCTGGGCCAAGACGACCCTGCCGTTCAAGGTCGGCGGCAACATGCCCGGCCGCGGCATGGGCGAGCGGCTCCAGGTGGACCCCAACGACGACCGCGTCCTGTACTTCGGCACCGAGGGCGGCAACGGCCTGTGGCGGAGCACCGACTCGGGCGTGACCTGGGGCAAGGTCTCCAGCTTCACCAACGTGGGCAACTACGCGCAGGACCCCAGCGACCCCAACGGGTACCTGACCACCAACCAGGGCGTCGTGTGGGTGACCTTCGACCCCACGAGCGGGACCAAGGGCTCGCCCACCAGGACGATCTACGTCGGCGTGGCCGACAAGGAGAACACCGTCTACAGGTCCACGGACGCCGGCGCCACGTGGTCGCGGATCGCCGGGCAGCCCACGGGCTACATCGCGCACAAGGGGGTGTTCGACTCCGTCGGCAAGCAGCTCTACATCGCGACGAGCGACGCCGGCGGCCCCTACGACGGCGGCCACGGCGACCTCTGGCGGCTCGACGCGGCCACCGGTGTGTGGACCCAGATCAGCCCCGTGCCGTCCTCGAGCACGGACAACTACTTCGGGTACTCGGGTCTGACGATCGACCGGAAGGACCCGGACACGATCATGGCGGTCACGCAGATCTCGTGGTTCCCGGACATCCAGGTGTTCAGGTCCACCGACCGCGGCGCCACCTGGTCCCGGATCTGGGACTGGAACGGCTACCCCGACCGCACCCTGCGGTACACCCTCGACATCTCCGGGGCCGGATGGCTCACATTCGGCAAGCAGGCCGCGCCGCCGGAGCCGAGCCCGAAGCTCGGCTGGATGACCGAGTCGTTCGAGATCGACCCCTTCGACTCCAACTCGTTCCTCTACGGCACGGGCGCCACCATCTACGGCGGCTCCAACCTGACCGCGTGGGACACCGGCGGCAAGGTGGCCGTCTCCGTCAAGGCGCAGGGCCTCGAGGAGACCGCCGTGCTCGACCTGGCGGCCCCTCCGGGAGCGACGCAGCTGGTCTCCGGCCTCGGGGACATCGGCGGCTTCGTGCACACCGACATCACCAAGGTGCCGTCCGCCTACTCCGCCACCGCCCCCTTCATGGGCTCGGTCAACGGCACCGACTTCGCCGAGAAGACGCCGGCCACCATGGTCCGCGTCGGCTCCGGCGACGCCGGCAGCTCCCACATCAGCGTGTCCACCTCTGGCGGCAGCTCCTGGTGGGCGGGTCAGGAGCCCGGCGGTGTGACGGGTGGCGGCAACGTCGCCATGGGCGCCGACGGCAGCCGGATCGTCTGGAGCGCCGACGGCGCCGGCGTGCACACGTCGTCGACGCTCGGCTCGAGCTGGACGAAGTCGACGGGCCCCGCCACCGGCGCCCGCGTCGAGTCCGACCGGGTCAACCCGTCGAAGTTCTACGCGTTCTCCGGCGGGACGTTCTGGACCTCCACCGACGGCGGCGTCACGTTCACCGCCTCCGCGGCGACGGGGCTACCGACCGCGGGGAACGTGCGGTTCGCCGCGGTCCCCGGACGCGAGGGTGACGTCTGGCTCACCGGAGGGACGACGACGGGCACCTACGGGATGTGGCACTCGACCAACTCGGGCGCGACGTTCACCAAGATCGCCGCGGTCGACCAGGGCGACGCCATCGGGTTCGGCAAGGCCGCTCCCGGAGCCTCCTACCCGGCCATCTACACGTCGTCCAAGATCAGCGGGGTCCGCGGGATCTTCCGCTCGATCGACGCCGGCGCCACCTGGGTCCGGATCAACGACGACCAGCACCAGTGGGGCTGGACGGGCTCGGTCGTGATCGGTGACCCGGACGTCTACGGGCGGGTCTATGTGGGCACCAACGGCCGCGGCATCATCGTCGGCAGCCTGACGGGCACGGACCCGACCACCACCCCGACCCCGACGCCCACGCCCACGGCGACCTCCACACCCACACCCACACCGACGCCCACCCCGACCCCGACGGCAACGCCGACGCCGACCGTCCAGCCCGGTGTGTGCACGGTGAGGTACACGACCAACGACTGGAACACCGGCTTCACCGCGTCGGTGAGGATCACCAACGGCAGCAGCGCGGCGATCACCGGCTGGATGCTCGCGTTCACGTTCCCCGCGGGTCAGCAGATCACCAACCTCTGGTCGGGCGCCTACACGCAGACCGGGTCGACCGTGACGGTGACCAACGCCCCCTGGAACGGGTCGATCCCGGCCGGTGGCAGCGTGGAGCTGGGGTTCAACGGGTCCCACACCGGGACCAACACCAAGCCGGCTGCGTTCGCGGTGAACGGCACCACCTGCGCGAACGGATGAGCTGCGGGGTGGGGCGGCGCGTGACACGGACCCGCCGCCCCACCCCGCACCCTGGCCTGGCCCGCCGCACCGACCCCGCGGCGGGCCAGGCCTTCGGTCCCTTGACGTAAGCAAGATCACACGTTGCCGGACGGAAGGTATCTCGACGTCAACATACGATCGCAGATGTGCCAGAACGCGAAGAGACCATCGACGTCGTCCTCGTCGGGGGCGGGATCATGAGCGCCACGCTCGCCGCCCTGATCACCACCCTCGAGCCCACGTGGACCGTCGAGATCCACGAGCGTCGGGCGGGTCTCGCCGAGGAGAGCTCGAACGCCTGGAAC
Organism: Cellulomonas humilata; assembly: GCF_013359775.1. Lineage (GTDB taxonomy): Bacteria > Actinomycetota > Actinomycetes > Actinomycetales > Cellulomonadaceae > Cellulomonas > Cellulomonas humilata. The sequence goes on from NZ_JABMCI010000063.1 coordinate 187,153, forward strand.
AACGCAGGCACGGGTCACGCCGCACTCTGCGAGCTCAACTACACGCCCGAGCGCGCCGACGGCACGGTCGACATCAGCAAGGCCGTGACCATCAACGAGCAGTTCGAGCTGTCCCGCGAGCTGTGGCACCACCTGGCCACCCACGACCGCCTGCCCGGCGGCGAGGGCTTCCTGTCCAGCACCCCCCACATGACGTTCGTGCGCGGTGCCGACAACGCCGACTACCTGCGACGCCGCTACGAGACGCTGCGGCAGCACCCCCTCTTCTCCGACCTCGAGTTCAGCACCGACCCGGCTCAGATCGCCCGGTGGGCCCCGCTGCTCGTGGACGACCGCGACCCCGCCGAGCCCGTCGCGGCCACCCGCGCCGCGGCCGGAACGGACGTCGACTTCGGACGACTGACCCGCGCCATGATCGGCGACGCGATCTCCCGCGGCGCGCAGGTGCACCTCGAGAGCGAGATCACCCGGCTCCGCCGGAGGCGCGACGGGCGCTGGTCGCTGCGCGTGGCCGACCGCCGCTGGAACGGGCACGTCCGCAGCCGCAAGGTCAGCGCGCGCTTCGTCTTCATCGGCGCCGGTGGCGGTGCCCTGGGCCTGCTCCAGAGCTCGGGAATCCCGGAGGCCAAGGGCTTCGGCGGCTTCCCGATCAGCGGCCAGTTCCTCAAGACCACCAACCCCGAGATCGTCGCCCGGCACCAGGCCAAGGTCTACGGGAAGGCGGAGATCGGCGCTCCCCCGATGTCCGTCCCGCACCTCGACACCCGCGTCGTCGACGGCGGCACCGCGCTGCTGTTCGGGCCGTACGCCGGCTGGAGCATGAAGTTCCTCAAGGGCGGCTCGTGGACGGACCTGATCCGGTCGATCCGGCCGGGGAACCTGATCCCCATGCTCTCCGTGGGCCTGCGGAACCTCGACCTGCTCAAGTACCTCATCGGTGAGGTCACCGCCACGGACACCAGCCGCCTGCGCACGCTGCGCGCGTTCATGCCGTCCGCGCACCCACGCGACTGGGAGCTCGTCACCGCGGGGCAGCGCGTCCAGGTGATCAAGAAGGACAAGGCCAAGGGCGGGGTGCTCGAGTTCGGCACCGAGCTGGTCACGTCCGCGGACGGCTCGATCGCGGGCCTGCTGGGTGCATCGCCCGGTGCGTCCACGGCGGTCGCGACGATGCTCGACCTGCTGGAGCGGTGCTTCCCGGAGCGCATCGACGCGTGGCAGCCGACGCTGCGCGCGATGATGCCGAGCCTGGGCGGAGCCGAGTGGGACGAGTCGTTCGAGCTGGAGCACCTCGCGGACGACGAGCAGGTGGGGTCCGAGCGCTGACCGTGATGCGCGAGGATGGGGCTGTGACCGACCCCGTCGAAGCCGTCAGCGCGGAGATGCGCCACGCCAAGGTCCGCGCCGCCACCGACCACACCACGGTCGGGCAGGTGATCACCACGGACGACGGGCGCGTCACCATCGCGTGCGCGTGCGGCATGGAGCTGACCAACGGCCCCACGTGGTCGCTCGACGAGCACATCCGCCTGCACCGCGCCGAGGCCCGCTTCCTGGCGCTCGCCGCGGTCGCCCCGCAGGGCATCCCGCGACTGGTGCGCTGGCCGCTCTAGACCCTCGCGTGGACGTGCTCGTCCGCGTCGTCGTCCTCGTGCTCGTGCTCGTGGGGCAGCCCGAGCTCGTGCGCCCGCTCGTGGGCCTCCCGCGCGGCGATCCGCGCCTGCACGTCGGCCCGGCGCAGCGGCGGGACGGTGGTCGGCGGCTGGCGGCGCTGCGGCAGCTCGGCGAGCAGGCGGGCGGTGATCGCGGCGACCTCCCGGACGGCGGCCTCGAACGGCTCGCGCGTGGCGTCGCTGAGCGACTGGACCCCCGTCACCTTGCGGACGTACTGCCGCGCGGCGGCCTCGATCTCCTCCGAGGTGGCGGGTGGCTCGAGCCCTCGGAGCGTGGTGATGTTCCGGCACATGCTGATCGAGATTACGCCGCCACCCCGACACGCGTCTCGAGGTCGAGGAGCGTCAGCTTGGCCGCCGCACCGCCCGCGTACTGCCCGGGCGAGCCGTCGGAGCGCACCACGCGGTGGCACGGGAGCACCACGGGCAGCGGGTTGAGGGCGCACGCGGTGCCGACCGCCCGCACCGCCCGCGGGCTCCCCGCCAGGCCGGCCATCTCCGCGTAGCTCGCGGTGTGCCCGTACGCGATGTCGGGCAGGTGCAGGACGACGTCACGCCGGAAGCCACGCGGCAGCTGCAGGTCCAGCGGCAGGTCGAAGGTCGTGCGCCGACCGGCGAAGTACTCGTCGAGCTGCCGTGCCACGTCGTCCAGCTGCCTCGGCGCCTCGAGCACGCGGGGGCTCACCGCGGAGGCGAGCGCGGCGAGCACCGCGTCGTGGTCCTGGACCGCGAACGCCACGCGCACGAGCCCAGCCGGCGTCCGCGCCAGGAGCAGCCGGCCGACCGGGGTCTCGACGGTGCGGTAGGCGACGTCCAGCAGGCCGTCCGCGGCGGCGCGCGCCGCGAGCTCCCCGTGCAGACGTGTCAGGGTGTCCGCGTCCACGGACGGGAACAGGTCGTCGTCGGTCATCGCTCCTCCTGGTCGATCGCGGGGTAGGTGCGTCGCAGGGTCGCGACGCCGTCGGCGGCGGCTCGCCGGGCGGCCGCGGCGGTCCCCCCGACGAGTGCCGCGACGTCGTCGTAGGGCAGGCCGCCGAGGTGGTGGTAAGCCAGGACGGTCCGCTGCTTCGTCGGCAGGGCAGCCACGGCCGACCAGAGGTCGAGGTCCCGGCCGGCCACCTCGACCGGCCGGTCGGGTACCTCGGCCACCGGAAGCGCGTGCCGCGATGCCCGGCGCACCACGTCGATCGCCTTGCGGTGCGCGATCGTGACGAGCCACGCCTCGACGTTGGCGTCGGCAGGCAGGTCGGGATAGGCCCGCAGTGCGGCGAGGAAGGTCTCCGACCAGGCGTCGTCGGCGTCGACGGGACCGACCACCGCGCGGCACACGCGCAGGACGGTGGCACCGTGCACGCTCACCACGCGGTCGAAAGGTTCCTTCACGCTCACAGTGTGCAGACGTGCCAGGACCCCCGCGTGTGAGGTTCGACTTTTACAGTGGGCCCATGACGAACCTCGAGGTGCGGCCGGTGCCCGAGCTTTGCGACCTGGTGCCGTCCCACGGGCCGGTGGTCGAGCTCCTCGAGGCGCGGGACGTCCCCCTCGGCGGAGTCCGGGCCATGCGCGTCCGGCGGACGCTCCCCCAGCGGGCGCTCCCCATGGTCGGGGCCTGGTGCTTCCTCGACGAGTTCGGGCCGCAGAACGTCGACATGAGGGTGCTCCCGCACCCGCACACCGGCCTCCAGACCGTCACCTGGCCGGTGGCGGGCCAGATCCTGCACCGGGACAGCGTGGGCTCGGAGGTCGTCGTCCGGCCCGGGCAGCTCAACCTGATGACGGCCGGGCGGGGCGTCTCACACTCCGAGTTCTCGCTGGGCGAGCAGCCGCTGCTGCACGCGGTCCAGCTGTGGGTGGCGCTGCCCGACGGGCTCGCCGACGGCGCGGCCGGGTTCGAGCAGGTCAGCGACCTTCCCGTCTGGGAGGTCCCCCGGGCGCGGGCGACGGTGTTCGTCGGCCAGCTCGACGGCACGCGGTCGTCGGCTCACGTCCACACGCCGCTGCTCGGGGCCGAGCTCGCGCTGGATCCTGGCGCCGACGTCGAGGTGCCCCTGGTCCCCGGGTTCGAGCACGCCGTGCTCCTGCTCGACGGCACCGTTGAGGTGGCCGGGACGCCGCACACCAGCAGCGGCCTGCTCTACCTCGGCGACGGACGGGAGTCCGTGCGGGTCCGATCCCACGACGGCGCACGTCTCCTGCTGCTGGGCGGCGCACCCTTCGCGCACGACCTCGTGATGTGGTGGAACTTCGTCGGCCGCACGCACGCGGACATCGCCCAGGCGCGCGCCGACTGGGAGTCCGCCGACCGCGGCGCGCGCTTCGGGGTGGTCGCCGGTCACGACGGTGCGCGCATCCCCGCGCCCGAGCTGCCCAACATTCGTCTTCAGCCCCGCCGCCGTCTCCCCCGCACCCCGAAGGAGCACCCGTGACCGACCTGTCCCACCTGCCGACCCGGTCCCGCCTGGTGGCCAACGCGCTCGCCGACGCCGGGGTGGTCGGCAGCGTCGTCGCGCTGCCCGACTCCGCCCGCACCGCCGCCGAGGCCGCGGCAGCGCTGGGGATCGAGGTCGGTGCGATCGCCAACAGCCTGGTCTTCTGGGCCGACGAGCGACCGCTGCTGGTGCTGACCAGCGGGCGGCACCGCGTGGACACCGCAGCGCTGGCCCGGCAGCTGAACCGCTCGCACGTCGGCCGCGCGACGCCCGAGCAGGTGCGGGCGGCCACCGGCCAGGCGATCGGCGGCGTCGCGCCGCTCGGTCACCCGCAGCGGATCGAGACGGTCGTGGACGTGGCGCTGGCGGAGTATCCCCAGGTCTGGGCGGCCGGCGGGACGCCGCACACGGTGTTCCCCACGACGTTCGACGAGCTGGTCCGGATCACCGGCGGCGCCGCACTGGTGGTGGGCGACTGACCGGCCGACCGCACCGCAGCACACTGGGCACGACGAAGGGAACCGCGTGGAAGCCACCTCGACCCGCAAGCCGGCGCTCCTGACCGTGGACGACGACCCGGCGGTCAGCCGCTCCGTGGCTCGTGACCTGCGGCGGCGCTACGGCGACGCGTACCGCGTGGTGCGCGCCGACTCCGGCCCGCTCGCGCTGGACGCCCTGCGCGATCTCAAGCTCCGCGGAGACCAGGTGGCCGTGCTGCTCGCCGACCACCGGATGCCGGAGATGACGGGCATCGAGTTCCTCGAGCAGGCGATGGACATCTACCCCCAGGCGCGCCGCGTGCTGCTGACCGCCTACGCGGACACCGACGTCGCGATCGACGCCGTCAACGTGGTGGACCTGGACCACTACCTCCTCAAGCCCTGGGACCCGCCGGAGGAGAAGTTCTACCCGGTGATCGACGCGCAGCTCGAGGCGTGGAACGCGAACCCGCCGAGGAGCGTCGCCGAGACGAAGGTGGTCGGGCACCGCTGGTCGGCGCGCTCGTCGGAGGTCCGCGAGTTCCTCGCCCGCAACCAGGTGCCCTACCGCTGGTACTCCTCGGACTCCCCTGAGGGGAAGCGGCTGCTGGACGTGGCGGGCGCCGACGAGAGTGCGCTGCCGGTCCTGGTGACCACGGAGGGCACGGTCCTGGTCTGTCCGACCGACGGCGAGATCGCGGCGCAGGTCGGCCTCGCGGTGAGCCCCGCGGAACGCTTCTACGACCTCGTCGTCATCGGCGGCGGCCCCGCCGGCCTCAGCGCGGCGCTGTACGGGGCGTCGGAAGGACTGCGGACCGCGCTCGTCGAGCGGAGCGCGACCGGCGGCCAGGCCGGCCAGAGCTCGCGCATCGAGAACTACCTCGGGTTCCCCGACGGCGTGTCCGGGGCGCAGCTGACGGACCGCGCACGCCGGCAGGCGCTGAAGTTCGGCGCGGAGATCGTGATGACCCGGGACGCGATCGGGCTCGAGGTCAAGGGCGCGGCCCGGTCGGTGCGGTTCGACGACGGCACCTCGGTGGAGGCCCACACGGTGATCGTGGCGAGCGGGGTGGCCTACCGCGAGCTCGACGGACCCGGCATCGGCGCCCTGACCGGCCGAGGCGTCTACTACGGGTCCGCCCTCACCGAGGCGACGGCCTGCGAGAACCAGGACATCTACGTGGTCGGCGGCGCCAACTCGGCGGGTCAGGCGGCCATGTACCTGTCCCGGCACGCCCGCTCGGTGACGCTCGTCGTCCGGTCGGCGTCGCTCTCGCTGTCCATGTCCTCCTACCTGGTCGAGCAGGTCGAGGCGAACGAGCGGATCCGGGTGCGGACGCAGAGCGAGGTCGTCGAGGCCGTCGGGGACGACCACCTCGAGCAGATCGTGCTCCGGGACACGGTGACCGGGCACAAGGAATCTGTGCACACCGGTTGGTTGTTCGTGTTCATCGGGGCCGCTCCCCTGACCACGTGGCTCGACGGCACCGTCACCCGGGACGAGCACGGCTTCGTGTGCGCAGGCCACGATCTGCTGGTCGAGGGCAAGGTGCCGTCCTCGTGGCCGCTGGACCGACCCCCGTACCACCTGGAGACCAGCGTCCCCGGGGTCTTCGCGGCCGGCGACGTGCGCGCCGAGTCCGCCAAGCGTGTGGCGTCCGCCGTGGGCGAGGGCGCCATGGCCGTGATGCTCGTCCACCGTTACCTGGAGCAGCTGTGACCACCACGCAACCGACCACTGCACCGATCGCCCCGATCACTCGCACGCAGCTGGCGTGCGACATCGACGAGCTGCGCACCCTCTTCCTGTTCGAGCACCTCAGCGACGAGCAGCTGCTGTGGCTGTGCTCGCACGGGCACGTGGAGCTCATCGACCCGGGCGTGCTGTACCGCGAGGGCGATCCGGCGACGGACTTCTACGTGCTGCTCGAGGGCTCGCTGGCCATGTACCGCCGCGTGGGGGTCGACGACGTCGAGATCGCCCGGACGAGCCAGGTGGGCGTCTACGCGGGCGCGTGGGCGGCATACCTGGGTGAGCGGGTGCCCCAGACCTACTCGCAGACGCTCCGTGTGCTCGAGCCGTCCCGATACTACGTGCTCGCCGCCGCCGACTTCGCCTCGTTCATGGACGACTGGTTCCCCATGGCGGTCCACCTGCTCGAGGGCCTCTTCTTCGGCCAGCAGAGCTCTCAGGCGGCCACCGGCCAGCGCGAGCGGCTGCTGGCGCTGGGCTCGTTGTCGGCAGGTCTCACGCACGAGCTGAACAACCCCGCGGCCGCTGCGACGCGGGCGACGGCGACCCTGCGCGAGCGCGTCGCGGGGATGCGGCACAAGCTCGCGATGCTCGCGTCCGGGATCTACGACCGGGAGCAGCTCGAGCAGATCATCCACCTCCAGGAGAAGGCCGTGAAGGCGCTGGCCCGCCAGCGCGCGTCGGAGGTCGTCCCGACGGCCCTGGAGGTGTCCGACCTCGAGGACGCCCTGGGCGAGTGGTTCGACGACCACGACATCGCCGGGGGCTGGGACCTCGCCCCGAACTTCGTGGCGGCGGGGCTGGGCACCGAGTGGCTCGACGGCGTCGCCTCCTGGGTGGGTCCCGAGGTGCTCGAGGGTGCCGTGCGGTGGCTCTCGTACACGCTCGAGACCGAGTCGCTGATGAACGAGGTCGAGGACGCCACCGGGCGGATCTCCGCGCTCGTCGGCGCGGCGAAGCAGTACTCCCAGATCGGTCGGGCGCCCGACCAGACGGCGGACGTGCACGAGCTGCTGGACAGCACGGTGATCATGCTCGAGCGGCAGCTGGGCGACGGCATCACCGTCGTCAAGGACTACGACCGCACCCTGCCGCCCATCCACGTGTTCGCGGCCGAGCTCAACCAGGTGTGGACGAACCTCATCGACAACGCCGCGCAAGCGATGGACGGTCCGACGGGCAGGAAGGGCACGCTGACCCTGACCACGCGCCGCGTCGACGACTGGCTCGAGGTGGAGGTCGCGGACACCGGACCGGGCATCCCCGACGGCGTCGTCGACCGGATCTTCGAGCCCTTCTTCACCACCAAGCCGGTGGGCTCCGGGACGGGTCTCGGGCTCGACATCTCCTGGCGGATCGTGGTGGGCAAGCACCACGGCGACCTGTCGGTCACCTCCGAGCCGGGCGACACCCGCTTCCGCGTGCGGCTCCCCTACACCTCGACGGAAGGACCCACCCCGTGACCGAGACGACGATCGACCCGACCGTCCCCCCGAGCGGGACCGGCTGCGTCGAGTGCGACGCCACCGACGGCTGGTGGTTCCACCTGCGCCGCTGCGCCACGTGCGGTCACGTGGGCTGCTGCGACACCTCGCCGTCCCAGCACGCGACGGCGCACTTCCGGGAGACGGGTCATCCCGTGATGCGCACCTTCGAGCCCGGCGAGGACTGGTTCTGGTCCTACCCGACGGACGACTACACGGACGGCCCCGCGCTCGCCGCGCCCGAGCACCGTCCGCTGGAGCAGACCGTGCCGGGCCCGGCGGGCCGCGTCCCCGACGACTGGCGGCGGCGCCTGCACTGACCTGCTCGACGGGCTGCGTCGCGGATCCTGGCATACGCTGCGGGACGCTGGCGGACCTCCGTGTCCGGCCCGCGCAGCGGGTTCAGCAAGGAGCCCACGTCCACAGCTCCCGCCCCGACCGCCGGGGCTCTGCGGAGGACCTCGTGCCCACTACCCACACCACCCCAGCGCAGGTCGGTCGGTTCAGCTACACAGCGCCCACCGGGCGGTGGACGTGGTCCGACGGGATGTTCCGCATCCACGGGATGTCCCCGGGTGACGTGGTGCCGACGCTCGCGCTCATGTCGCGGCACATCCACCAGGAAGACCGCGGTCGCGTTCTGGACGCCCTCGGCCAGTGTGGCGTCGACGGTGCACCGTTCGGCTGCCAGTACCGCCTGCTCGACCTCGGCGGTGCCGAGCGGTCCGTCACCCTGACCGGGGCCGGCGACACGGGCGAGGGCGACCTGCGGACCGTCACGGGCTTCCTGGTGGACGTCACCGCGTCCCAGCGGGACGTGGTGGCGCACCGCGTGAACGAGGAGCTCACGCAGGCGCTGCGTTCGCACGCGGTGATCGACCAGGCCAAGGGTGCCTTCATGCTCGGCTACGGCATCGACGGGGACGCGGCGTTCGAGCTGCTGCGCTGGGGCTCGCAGCAACGCAACGTCCGTCTGCTCACCCTGGCGGAGCGCATCGTCGCGGCGGTCGAGGTGGGCGGTGGGCTCGGCTCGGACACCCGACAGCGGCTCGACGACTTCTTCTTCGCCAGCCTCGCCGAGAGCGCGCCCGAACCCGCGCAGCTGCGTCCGAGCCCGAGCCTCGAGGTCACGTTCGACACCGCCGGGGACGTCCCCCGGGTCGTCGTCGGGGGCCCGGTCGACCTGGCGACTGCCCACCAGCTGACCGCTGCGGTCACGCAGCTGATGATCGCGGCCCGGGGGGCCGGCGCCATGGTCGTCGACCTGCGGGCCGTGACGCACCTCGGGTCCATCGGTGTCTCGGCTCTGACCGCCGCCCACCGGCGAAGTGCGTCCGCAGGTGTGAGGATGCGTATCGTGCTCTCCCCCGGGACCAGCCTCGGTCTGGCCGGAGCGCACGGTCTGGACGTGATCAGCGCACCCGCCGAGGACGGCGCTGCGCCGGAGCACCGCCGGGTGACCGCGACGAGCTGAGGAGAAGAGCCGATGGCGCCCGACGGATACGTCGACAAGGACGCCGTGCTCTCCTCCTTCGACGCCTCGCCCGGCGTCCAGCTGGTGGTCCGCGCCCCGGACCTGCGCATCGTCGCGGCGAACCGGGGGGCCCGCGAGGCGTTCCAGCGCGGCTCCCTGCTCGACGTCAGCCTGCGCGACCTGCGCGACCCGGGACTCCAGGCGGTCGTCGCGGCGCTCATCGAGGCGGTGCACGACGGGGAGCCGTTCCGCGACGAGCAGGTCCCGGTGGTGGCCGACTGGTCCGACCCGGCGTCGGGAATCTGGCTCGACCTGACGGTGACGCCCTGGCGTGACGAGCACGGCACCGTGCAGGGCGCCGTCGCCGCGGGGATCGACATCACCACGGCCGTCCGCGCCGCGACCCTCGAGAGCACGGGCGCAGCGACCGCCGACCGTCGCCTTGCGCGGGCCCGCGAGGTCGTGCTGCGGCTCCAGGGCGCGTTGCTGCCCTCCACGGTCCCCCTCCTCCCCCGGGTCGACGTCGCGGCGTCGTACCTGGTGGCTGGGCTGGAGCAGGCGGCCGGCGGCGACTGGTTCGACTCGGCGACGCTCCCCGACGGGCGGGTGTCCCTGACGGTCGGTGACGTGGTGGGGCACGGCGTCGAGGCGTCCGCGATCATGAGCCAGCTCCGGGCGGTGCTCGCCGCACGGCTGCTCGAGGGTGCCGGGATCCTGAGCGCTCTGCAGGCCGTCGAGGCGTACGCGGGTCGCGTCTCGGGTGCCTTCGCGGCCACCCTGTGCGTCGCGCTGCTGGACCCGCACACCGGCGACCTCGAGTACTCCACCCGCGGCCACCCCGCGCCCCTGGTGGTCGGTCCCGAGGGCGCGCGCCTGCTGCCGACCACCGGGGACGGTCCGCTCGGGTCGCGCACCGAGGGCCGGGTCGCCACCGCGAACCTGCGGGACGGCGAAGCGATCATCCTGTTCACCGACGGGCTCGTCGAGAACACCCACAGACCGCTGCTCGACGGGCTCACCGTGCTCGAGCGCACTGCGTTCGACGCCTACCTCGACCCCGCGGGCGGTGACTCGGTGGCCAGTCGCATCTGCCAGGTGGTGCCCCGGGTCCTGACCGACGACGGCTTCACCGACGACGTCACCGTGCTCGCCGCGCACCGCCGGCGGGCCCCGGAGCCGCTCGACCTGAGCATGGAGGCAGATCCCCGCCGGCTGGCGCAGGTGCGTGCCGCGGTCGACGCCTGGGGCCTCGGCGTAGGACTCGGGTCGCGCGACCGCGCCGGTCTGGTGCTGGGCGTGAGCGAGGTGATGGCCAACGCCGTCGAGCACGCCTACCGAGGCTCGTCGTCGACGGGCACGGTGGAGCTGCACGCGACCATCCGGGACGACGCGGTGATCGAGGTCGTCGTGCGGGACCACGGGGTGTGGCGGGAGCCCGACCGTGACCCGGGCGAGCGCGGGCGCGGGTTCAGCATGATGGCGTCCGCCGGTCTCCAGGTGGACGTCGTTACCGGTGACGACGGCACCACGGTGACCCTCGAGCTCCCGGCTCGTCGGCCGGCGCCCGTGGACCAGGCCGACGCCGTCGCGGACACGGCCCGGCTGTCTGCCGAACCCCTCGTGATCGACTCCGACCCGCACGTGGCGCACGTCGTGCACGTCCGTGGGGCGGTCGACCACCGGGCGGCAGCGGCGCAGGTCGAGGCCGAGATCCTGCGGCGGTCGCGCAACGGACTCGTGCCGGTGACCGTCGACCTGGGGGGCGTCGTCCACCTGGGCAGTGCCGGGGTGCGTGTCCTCGAGTCGCTGCTCCAGACGACCGACCACCTCCAGGTGGTCGCACCACCGGGGACGCCGGCGGCGCAGACGCTCGACGTGGCGGGCACGCCGTTCCGCCCGACCCTGCCCTGACGCCCCGCGTCAGGTCTGCGCGGCCGCCACGGGCGCGTCGGTGCCCTGCACGCGGATCTCGACGCGCTCGATCGTGCCCGTGGGGATGCTCGACGACGCCCCGAGCCCGCGCGCTCCGGTGCTCCGCGCCCGCCAGGTAGCCACCACGGTGCGCGCGCCGTCCTCGTCCACGAGCACCAGCTCGTAGGTCACGTCCGAGCCGTACGGCCCGGGGTCGGCGGGGTACCGGCACTCCCAGTCGATGCGGGTGCCCCAGCCCTTCTCCTGGAGCGTGAGGTCCGCGGACACGGCCACGGTCCCGACGGGCTCCAGCTCCAGGGCGGTGACCTGGCCGGACGACGTCGGTGACGGCGACGACGACGCGACCGGTGCCCCGGTGCCCACCGGCCGGCCGAGCAGCACGCCGGCGATCCCGCCGAGCAGCAGCAGCGCGGCCGCGGCACCGACCAGCGCGGCGGTGCGGCGCCGACGGCCGCGGTGCGCCGCCCGCGCGAGCGTGGCCAGCTCGACGACGTCGGCATCCGGGGGGACGCCCAGGGCGGCGGCCTCGTCGGCCGGGACCATCCGGAGCAGCCCCGGGAGGCCCGCCAGGTCGGCGACCGCCGACCGGCACGCGTCGCAGGTGCGCAGGTGGTCCTCGAAGACGCGCCGGTCCTCCGGGTCGAGGGACCCGAGGACGTACGCGGCGTCCCAGTCGCGGAACGGGTCCTCGCCCGGGCCGTACCGCTCGTCGGCGTCCCGGCCGGTCATGCGGTCACTCCCCTCTCCTGGAGCGCGAGCCGGAGCGCGCGCAGCGCGTAGTGCAGCCGGGACTTGACCGTGCCCTCGGGGATCTCGTGCTCGGTCGCCAGCTCCGCCACGGAACGACCCCGGTAGTACGCGCCGACGACGACAGCACGGTGCTCGGGCGTCAGCTGCTCCAGCGCGTCCGCCACCAGCCAGCTGTCGAGCACGGCCTGCGACCCGTCGGGCTGGATCGAGTCCGGCGTCTGGTCGGTCGTGCGCTCCCGCACGTGCCGCGCGCTCCGGCGGTCGTCGATGACGAGGTTGCGCACCACCGTGTAGAGCCACGCGCGCGTCGCGTCCTGCTCGCGGGCCAGCACCTCGGGGTGCTTCCACGCCCGCACCATCGCCTCCTGGACGACGTCCTGCGCGAGCGCGTGGTCGCCGGTGAGCCGCACGACGTAGTGCTGGAGGGGGCGTGCGTAGGCCTCGTGGAGCGCGCGCATGAGCGCGTCGGGTTCCTCGGCCACCACGCCTCCCTCCCCGCCGTCGTTGCGTCCTACCCCGACAACGATGCACCCGGTCCCGAGGTTCACCGAGCGGTGAACCTGCGCGCGGTCGGTCTCGTGGTCCCAGGTAGCAGGTCCCGGGGGCGGGGCCGGCACCGACCAGAGGAGATCACCGTGCGAAGGACGATCCTGTTCTCGATCACCGCGCTCGTGGCTGCGGCCACCCTGACCGCCTGCGGAGGCTCCGACGACGACACGCCGGCGGCCGCGGACGACACCCCCAGCGCCGAGGAGACCATGGCCGAGGAGACCCCCGCCGCTGACGCGGGATCGACCGACCTCGCGACGGCCGAGACGTCGCTGGGCACCGTCGTCGTCGACGGCGACGGCATGACCGCGTACTACTTCCTCAAGGACACCAAGGACTCCGGGGCCAGCGCGTGCTCGGGCGACTGCGCGACCGCGTGGCCCGCCATCACCACGGAGTCCGACACCCCGACGGTCACGGGCGTGACCGGTGAGGTCGGCACGATCACCGGGACCGACGGCGCCAAGCAGATCACCATCGACGGTCGGCCCATCTACACGTTCGCGCAGGACACCGCGCCGGGCGACGTCCTGGGTCAGGGTGTCAACGAGGTCTGGTACGTGATCGCGCCGGACGGCTCCGAGATCGACGACTGACGAGGGCCGGCGAGGGCTCCGAGGGCTGGCGACGACACAGACAGCGGGCGGCGGTCGTCGCGGCCGCCGCCCGGTGCCCCGCCGCGGCCCCTCAGCCCGCGGCGCTCCGCGGGTCCGTCTCGACGTTGAGGACGTTCCCGTCGGGGTCGGCGAACCAGGCGGCCCGCATGGTGCCGTCCGACAGCACCCCGTCGGTCCACGTGGCCTCGCCCGGCAGGTCGAAGGTCTGGAACTCCACCCCGGCGGCACGCAGCGAGGCCACCTCGGCGTCGAACGCGTCGCCCGAGAGCTGGAACGAGATCGCGGTGGCCTTGTTCGTCCTGGCGTACGCGGACGTGTACACCAGGAACCCGCCGTTGGACGTGCGGTAGACGACGCCGTCCGGCACGTCTCCCTCGCTGGTGAAGCCCAGCGTGCCCTCGTAGAACGCGCGGGCCCGGTCCATGTCGGTGACGGCGAGCACGGGTATGGCGGCGTGGTCGGCGAGCATTGGTCCTCCCGTGCGGGCCCACCGTCCGTCGGCGGGCCGACACCCCGACGCTAGGACCGTGGCGGACATGCGTCCAGGGGGCCTGCACATCCGTGCAGAACCTCACCCGCTCGGTCGGGCCGGCCCGGGGGCTACCGCTCGGCACCCTCAGGGCACCACCATCGACAGGTGAGCACCGAGGCGTCCGCCGGCGGCCTGCCGGCGCAGTGGGGTCTGGCCGCGCTGGGCGCGGTCGGGCTGGCCGTCGCCGCCGCGCTCGCCGGCTACGCCCAGGTGCATCCCGGTGACGGCGCCGCCCTCACCACGCTCGGGTTCAGCGGCATGCTCCAGATGAAGTCGTGGCTCACCACGGCGGCCACGGTGCTGGTCGTGGTGCAGCTCGTGTCCGCCCTGGCGATGTGGGGCCGCCTGCCCGGCGTGCGCGACGCTCCCCGCTGGGTGACTCCGCTGCACCGCTGGTCGGGCACCGTCGCGTTCCTGCTCACCCTGCCCGTGGTCTTCCACTGCGTGTGGTCGCTCGGGTTCGAGGACGAGCCCGCACGGGTGCTCGTGCACTCGCTGGCGGGATGCGCGTTCTACGGCGTGTTCGCCGCCAAGATGCTCGCGCTGCGGCTGCGTCGCCTGCCCTCGGCCACCGTCCCGGTCCTGGGCGGCCTGCTGGCCGTCGTCCTCGTCGTCGTCTGGTTCAGCTCGGCGCTCTGGTTCTTCGGCCAGTCCGGGTACGCGAGCTACTGACATGGGCGCACCGGAGGTCGGTCGGCGGGCGGTGCTCGAGGGCACGGGTGTCGCTCTCGCGGCCGGCGTCGTGGGCTACGTGGGGTTCGCGACGCTGGGCCCGGCTCCTGGCGCCGACGACGACGCGGGGTACGAACCCGACGACGGGACCTCGCAGGACGACGGTGACTCGCACCGCCTGGCGGCGCTCGACGACATCCCGGACGGCGGCGGCATCGTGATCGCCGACGAGAAGCTCGTCCTGACGCGCGACGGCGACACGGTCCGGTGCTTCTCGGCCGTGTGCACCCACCAGGGCTGCCTCGTCGGCGGGGTGCGGGACGGCGAGATCCGGTGCCCGTGCCACGGCAGCGCCTTCGACGCCGCGACGGGCGCGGTGGTGCAGGGACCGGCCACCGAACCGCTCGAGGCCGAGGAGATCGAGGTCACCGACCAGGGCGAGGTGCTGCGCGCATGAGGTCGTTCTGGGCGCGCCTGCCCACGCTCGTGTGGATCGCGGGCGCTGCGCTCACCGTGGGCGCACTGCTCGCCGCCCTGCGGGGCTGACCTCCGTCGGTGCCCCGGGATCCCCTCAGTCGTCCAGGACGAACGTGACCTCGAGGACCACCTGGTAGGCGGTGATCTTCCCGTCCGAGACCTCGACCTTCTGGTCCTTGACCCAGGCGCCCTGCACGTTGCGCAGCGTGGTCGACGCCCGCTCGATGCCACCGCGGACGGCGTCCTCGAAGCTCGTGTCGGAACGGGCACTGATGTGCGTGATGCTGGCGACGGTCGTGGACATGGGGTCTCCTCGTCGAGTCCGTGTGCGGACTCCCAGCCTTCACCCGCCCGACCAGCACCGCAACGGCAGCGCGGTGCCGGCCGAGCCGACGGGCGTGGCGCCTAGACGAACTGGAACGTGCCGACCACCGGCGCGTGGTCAGACTCGGGGAACTTGAGGTCGACCGCGAACGCCGCCGACTCGTCGTGCAGGAGCTCGTTGTGGATCTCCGAGCCGCGGTAGTGCGCCAGCAGGTTCCGGGTGATCAGCATGTGGTCGAGCATCTCGCCGTGCCCCTGGTGGTACAGGGTGAAGCGTGCGGACTCGGGCACGGTCTGCTCGATCGGGACCAGCACGCGCGAGACGAGGGCGGGGTTGCCGGTGTTCTCCACGTCGCCCCGGACGGCCGTGACGGAGACCTCGTCGGGCGCGGCGTTGAAGTCGCCGGCGACGACGATCTGGGCGTCCGGGTCGTCGTCGAGGATCCGGTCGATCAGGCGGCGGGTCTCGAGGGCCTGGGCCATCCGCTTCATCGAGGACAGGAAGCTGCCCTCCGCCCACCCGTCGGCGGTGCGCCAGGTGAAGGCGTTGACGCGCTGCCCGGGGATG
This sequence comes from Cellulomonas humilata, assembly GCF_013359775.1. GTDB lineage: Bacteria > Actinomycetota > Actinomycetes > Actinomycetales > Cellulomonadaceae > Cellulomonas > Cellulomonas humilata. The sequence goes on from NZ_JABMCI010000063.1 coordinate 202,866, forward strand.
TCCGTGGGGATCTTGGACTTCCAGTGCACGTTGATGACGTGCAGGGTCGAGCCGTCGGGCAGGGTGATCTCCACGTGCAGGATCGGCCGCTCGATGCCGATCTCCACCGCCGCGGCATCGGGCGGGATCGCGCTGAGCCGCCGGTACTCCACGGGGGCGACGAGGTCGTTGCGCAGCTGCTCCACGCGCGTGACGGGCAGGTGCGTGACGACGACCAGGTTGCGTTGGTCGTAGACGGGGCCCCCCTGCACCCGCGTGCTCGTCATGGGCGCCCCCTGCAACGGTGTCTCCCGGAGCAGCTCGGCCAGCGCCAGCAGCGCGCGCGGCTGGCCGGGACGCTCTTGCCCGTGGACCTCCTGGAAGCACGCCACGTCGGCGCGCAGCCGCAGGATCTGGGGACGCATCAGGGCGATCCGCTCAGGCAGCGTCGGGAGCTCACCTGGCGCGGTCTCGTCCAGGTTCTCCAGGTTGAACGTCGCGATCCGCAGCTCGACCATCGCAGCCCCCCGGCGAGTGCGCAGCGCAGCCGGTGCCACGCCGCACCACTGCCAGGATGCTCTCGTCTCGGCCGCAGCGGAAGCCCTTCCACGGGCGACGGTCCGCCGGGGCTCCTAGCGTGGGGGGCATGCCCCGGACCGTCGCCACCACCCGCACCGTCGACCTGACCCAGCTCCTCGACTTCGTCCGCGACCGGCACAGCTTCGTGCTCGTCACCACGCGCGCCGACGGACGACCCCAGGTCTCCCCGGTCACCGGTGGCGTCGACGACCGGGGCCGCCTCGTGATCTCCACGTATCCCGGCAGGGCGAAGGCCGTCAACGCCGAGCGGGAGCCGGCGGTGAGCGTCTGCGTCCTGTCCGACGACTTCGGCGGCGCCTGGGTGCAGGTGGACGGCGACGCCGAGGTGCTGCACATGCCGGAGGCCGAGGACGCGCTCGTCGACTACTACCGGTGCATCGCCGGCGAGCATCCCGACTGGGGCGAGTACCGCGCCGCGATGCGTGTGCAGGGCAAGTCCCTGATCCGGATCACTCCCACCCGCTGGGGGCCGGTCGCCACGGGCGGCTTCCCTGCGGACGTCGCCGCCCGACTGGACGGGTGAGCGCGGATCACCGCGCGAGGCGGGTCCGCCAGCGGTACCAGGGGGGCGCCACCTGCCAGTTGAGCCGCAGCGTCCGCCAGGCCCGGTCGAACCGCCGCACCCGCTGCGCGTGGCCCCGCAACGATCGGGCGGACACGCCCACCCGCAGCGCGGGGTCGAAGCGGATCCGTCGTCCGGGTCCGAGCGCGAAGGCGAGGTCGAGGTCGTCGTGCACCTCCGGGTCGTCCCGGCTGACCAGCGTGCGGACCGCGAGCCAGGTCGACCGGCGGATCGCCATCGACGACCCCCACAGCGTGGTGTGGCCGAGCGCGAGGTGCGCCAGCAGGTAGTAGGAGCCGAGGTAGGCACCGCTGACCGGTCGGCGCACCCAGGACGGCAGGTCGAAGAACTCGCCCGAGCCGGTCACGGCGTCCAGGTCCGGGTGCTCCGCCATGCACGTCGCGATCCGCTCGACCCAGTCCGGGTCGGGACGCGAGTCGGCGTCGAGCCGAGCGATCACGTCGCCGTCGACGTCGTCGTACCCGGTGGCCGCTGCCGAGGGGATGCCGATCCGGAGCTCCGAGACGACGCGAGCCCCCCACGCCACCGCCACCGCGGCGGTCTCGTCCGTCGAGCCGTTGTCCACCACGAGGACCTCCCGGGGCGCGACCGTCTGGCGGGCCAGGAGCGCGAGGCACTCAGCCAGGGCGATCGCGTCGTCGCGCGCGGGGATGACCACGGAGACCGTCGGGAGCACACGTCGGGTCACGACCGCCTCGCCAGCACGACGGCCGCGACGACGCTGCCCACGAGCCCGGCGGCGAGGTCGCCGATCGTGTCCGCATAGCCGACGTAGATGCGCGGGTCCAGGAACGTGTGCCCCGCCCACTCGCCAACTTCCCACAGCACTGCCGCCGTGGCACCGAGCCCGGTCACCAGGACGATCCGGTCCGGCGCAGCCGCGGGTTCGGCGACCACCCGCCAGCGCACCAGCGCGAGAAGTGCCATCACCGCGACGAGGCCCGTGGCGACCGCGTGGACCGCGAGGTCGAGCCAGTCCACCGCGGCGTACCACTCCAGCTGCGCGGACCACGCGGCGAACAGGAGCGTCGAGCAGTACGCGACGTCCAGCCCGGCCGGCGCGCCGATCGCACGTGGGACCAGCGTCCCCCCGAGGACGAGGAGGAACAGCGCGCACGCGACGAGCCCTGCGCGCCAGGTGCCGACGACGACGCTCGCCACCGCCAGCGCCCGGACCACGTCACCGGCGACCACCAGCGATGCTGCTCGTCCTGCGCGCGCCCCGGACACGGGATGCCGTCGTCCACCGTCCGCGATCCCCACGTGAGCGCTCAGGCCGCGGTCGGGTCGAGCACGACCTTGATGCACCCGTCGGCCTTCTTCTGGAACATCTCGTAGGCCTCCGGGGCCGTCTCGAGCGACACCCGGTGGGTCCGCAGATCGAGGACGCCCAGGGGGTCCGCGGCGTCCGACACGAGGGGCAGCAGGTCGTCGATCCAGCGCTTGACGTTCGCCTGCCCCATCCGCAGCGTGAGTCCCTTGTCGAACAGCTGCATCATCGAGATCGGGTCCGCCGCTCCGCCGTAGACGCCGACGATCGAGACCGTGCCGCCGCGCCGGACCACGTCGAACGCGGTCTGCAGGGCGGCCAGCCGGTCGACGCCGGCCTTCTCGATCATGGTTGCCGCCAACCGGTCCGGCAGGATCCCGGCCAGACGCTGCGCCCCCGCGGCGACCGGCGACCCGTGCGCCTCCATGCCGACGGCGTCGATCGCGGAGTCGACCCCCCGTCCGCCGGTCAGCGCACGGACCGCGTCGGTGACGTCGTCGACCTCGCTGACGTCCAGGACGTCGATCCCGTGCCGCTTGGCCATCTGCAGCCGCTCGGGGACGAGGTCGAGGCCGATCACGCGGGTGGCCCCGCGGTGAGCCGCGATGCGTGCAGCCATCTGCCCGATCGGACCGAGCCCCACGACGGCGACCGTGCCTCCGGCGGGGACGGCGGCGTACTCGACCGCCTGCCATGCCGTGGGCAGCACGTCCGACAAGAACAGGTACCTCTCGTCGGGACTGCCGTCGTCGGGGACCACGACGGGCCCGAACTGCGCCTGCGGCACCCGCAGGTACTCCGCCTGCCCGCCCGGGACCTGCCCGTAGAGCTTGCTGAACCCGAACAGCGACGCGCCCGTTCCCTGCGAGCGGACCTGCGTGGTCTCGCACTGCGCGAACAGCCCCCGGGAACACATCCAGCACGTGCCGCAGGAGATGTTGAACGGGACCACCACCCGGTCCCCCGGTCGGAGCGGGCCGGCGCCCGAGCCGACCTCCTCCACCACGCCCATCGCCTCGTGGCCGAGCACGTCGCCGGCGTCGAGGTACATGCCGAGGACGGCGTACAGGTGCAGGTCGGAACCGCAGATCGCGGTCGACGTGACACGGACGATCGCGTCGGTGGGCTCGATGATGCGGGGGTCCGGCACGGTCTCCACGCTCACCTTCTCGCGGCCTTGCCAGGTCAGTGCGCGCATGTCAGTTCCTCGGTCTTCTGCTGAGGGATGGTGTCGGTCAGGGTGCGGTGAAACCGATGGCCTTGTGCGTGCCGTCGCAGTAGGGCTTGATCGCGGACGCGCCGCAGCGGCAGAGCGCGACGGTCGAGCGTCGGCGAGGGATCGCCCGGCCGCTGTCGTCCACGAGGGTCACGTCGCCCCGGACGAGGATCGGTCCGTCCGGGCACGCCACGATCGACGGCGTCCGGACGGGCCGGCGGTCGCTCGGGCGGTCGTCGGTGGTCATGCGGTCCGCAGCGAGGAGACGCCGGCGCCCCAGGCGGACAGCAGGTGCTCGCCCACGACCTCGTCCAGGTAGAGGCAGGTCGCCGCACCGAACAGGACGTCGTGCAGCAGCTCCGGCTCCTGCTGGACCAGCGCCCCTGCCAGGTCGCGCCCGGCGATCTGCTCGTGCACGGCGTCCGCCTCGACGTGCTCGTCGAAGTACTCGGTCGTGTCCTGGCCGAACCCGTGGCGGCGGAACCCGTCGCCGTAGAGCCGGTTGGGCAGGGAGGACGTCATCTCGAAGGCGGCGAGGTGCCCCGCGGTCGCTCCGCGCCAGCGGCGGTGCAGCCCGAACAGGGACATCACGTTCACGCCGGCCAGGGTGACCGCGGGGATCTGCTCGATGTAGGCGCCGTACTCCGCGTCCAGGGCCGCGCCCCGCATGGTCCGCGCGAACAGCTCGCAGTGCATCCGCTCGGGGTCGCCGCCGCCGTACTCGTCGGCCTGGATCTCCACCAGCGCGGCCTTCGGGCGTCCGACGAGTCGCGGGATCGCCCACGTGTGGGGGTCCGCCTCCTTCAGCTGGTAGACCGACCGCTGCACCAGGAGCTCGCGGACCTGCTCCAGGGTCGCGCGCTTGGCCACGTACCGCGCCACGCTGGGCCCGGGGGTCGGCGCGGTCAGCGCGAACAGCGCTTCGGCGACCGCCGCGCGCGCGGGTGCGACGCCCTCGGGGACCGCCACGCGGTCGGACAGGTGCTGCTCGAGCGCGAGCTCGATGAGGCGCCGCGCAGCCAGGAGGTCCGGCGACCACTCCCAGTCGTCGTCGACGCCCTCGAAGCCCCGGTAGAAGAGCTCGTACATGACGTAGAGCGTCAGCTGGACGTCGTCGTCGGCCAGGAGGTCGACGGAGTGCTCCAGCGCACGCCTGGTCAGCGGCGCCAGGTCGCCGACCTCGCCGCCGACGGGTGAGCTCAGGACCTCGGTCACGGCACGACTGAGCGGCCCCCGCGGGCTGGGTAGTTTCACGAGTGGTCCTTGTCGACGCGAGCGTCCCTCCACCCGGACCCTGGAGCGGAAGACGCCTACGACCAGCCTCACACGTGCTGCCGCTGCCGCAACCGGACGCAGCGGCTGGCGGCGGGGGCGCGGGGCCCGGCTCGCCCGCACAGGGCGTGCCACCTCCCGTCGGTGCTCTCGCGGCCGCAGCGCCCCCGCCGCGACCCGTCAGGCTCCCGCGTCGCTCCCCGACGTGATCCGGGCGGCATCGCCGGCGTGCTGCACCTCGATGCGCCGCGGCTTGGCCTCCTCCGCCACGGGGATGCTCAGGGTGAGCACGCCGTCCGAGTACGTGGCCGAGATCGCGTCGAGCGAGAGGCCGCGTCCCACGGTGAGCTGCCGCGCGTAGGTGCCGACCGGGCGTTCCTTGGCCAGCCACTGCACGTCCTGCTCCGCCCGCGCCGTGCGCTGGGCGCGGATCGTCAGCGTGCGGTCCTCGACGTTCACGTCGATGGTGCCGGGGTCGGCCCCGGGCAGGTCCACGTGCAGCACGTAGTGGTCGCCCGACCGGTACAGGTCCATGGGCATCGTCGCCGACGCCCGCTCCGCCGTCAGGGCCTGGGCGAACAACCGGTCGAACTCCTGGAACGGGTCGAATCGCGTAGCCATGACCCCACCTCCTCTGCGTCGAGGGCGCCGGACCGTCCGGGCCCAGGGTGTCGTCCGACCCCGTGGCCGGACTGGCTACAGCAGAAGGAATAGCACTCGCACCCCGAGAGTGCCAGCGAGGGGACAGTGGTGTTCGCGCGCGGCGAACGGACTCTCGTCAGGCGTCGCGCACGTCGTGCACGCCGGCCGCGACACGGTCGCGCGCCACCGTGGCGAGCCGCTCCAGCAGCTCGATCTGCACGAGCCCACGGCGGTCCAGCTCCTCGAACCGTCCGCGCTCCAGGCCCAGCGCGTCGCTCCAGGACGCGAGCGAGTCCCAGAGGCCCCGCTTGGCGTTGACGCCGCCTCGGAGCAGCTCGAGCTCGAGCAGGGCAGACAGCGGCGAGGCCGAGGTGAGCCGCCCGTTGGTCTTCAGTCGTCCGACGCGCTCGCCTGCGGCCGCGCCCACGGACTTCCACCGGCTCAGCCGCACCCCGAGACCCTCCGCAAGATCGAGCAGCACCGTGCGCTCCCGCTCCAGCTCCTCGGCGAACCCGCCGATCGGACCGCCGAGCGGTGTCTCGCCGTACGTCCGGGCCATCCGTCGTGACCTCGCGATCGCACCCGTCGCGCCGGCGACGTGGTCGCTGAGGTAGATCCTCAGCAGCCTGTGGTCGATGTCGACGCGTGGCGGTGCCATCGGTCCTCCTCGGGGTAGCGCCCTGGGCGGCGATGGACGTCGACGGTATCGGCCGGAGCGTGACGCGCAACCGGGAGCCGAGACGGATGACTCGGGTGGCGAGCGCGGCACGGCGGGCTTAGCGTCCGAGGAGCCGGATCGACATCGGCACCCCGTCACCCGGGACAAGCAGCGTCTCCGGGGCATGGCACGGGCCGTGGGCACAGGAGCGCAGGCCCGCGCACACGCTGCATCGCGGTCTGCCGCGATCGGCCTGACCCATGCAGACGGTCGCGCGGCAGAAATCTGCGCCCCCTCACCCCCGCTCGGATCGGTTGCGCCCGGCCACGTCGCCGGGCACGCCGCCGTCCGACGACTCGAGACGAGACCGCACCATGACTGACGACTACACCAGCAGCTATCCCCTCCCCGAGAACGGGAGCACCGCGGACACCGCCAAGGAGCAGGCCAGCACGCTCAAGGCGAAGGCCGCCGACGCCGGCGGGCACCTGCTCGACGACGCGAAGGGTGAGGCCGCGGCCGTCACCCAAGAGGCCCGGCGCCAGCTGGGCGACCTGTGGTCCCAGGCGCGCACCGAGGTGACCGGACAGGCCTCCACCCAGCAGTCCCGCCTCGCCGGAGGACTGACGTCGGTCGGCGGGCAGCTGTCGCAGATGGCGTCCGCCCCGGCCGAGCAGAACCTGGCCACCGACCTGGTGCGCGAGGTGGGCGACAAGGTGGACTCGCTCGGGCGCTGGCTCGAGAGCCACGGCCCCGACGAGGTGCTGGATGAGGTCCGCAGCTTCGCCCGTCGCCGTCCAGGCACGTTCCTGCTCGTCGCCGCCGGCGCGGGCGTCGTCCTGGGCCGACTCACCCGCGGACTCAAGGATGCCCCGCCCGCCGCACCGACCCCGGCGCCGGTGCGCACGTCCGTGACCGAGCCCCTGCCCGTCACGGCGTACTCGGACCCCGTCGAGGAGCGTCCCCGCTTCACCGACGAGCTCGCGACGCCCGTGCCGAGCACGACCGCGTGGGACCAGCGATGACCGACCCGATCGGCGCTCCCCCGCGCCAGTCCGTCGGCGACCTGCTCGGCGACGTCACGCGCGACCTCTCGACCCTCCTGCACCAGGAGGTCGAGCTGGCCAAGGCGGAGATCCGCCAGTCCGCGAAGGCGGCGACCAAGGGCGGCTCGATGTTCGCGGGCGCCGCTGTGGCCGGCCACTTCGTCCTGCTGTTCCTGTCGGTCGCCCTGTGGTGGGCCCTCGGCGACGCGATGGACTCCTGGGCGTGGTCCGCCGTGATCGTCGCGGTCCTGTGGGCGATCGTCGCCGCCGTCCTGGCCGCACGCGGTCGCGCCGAGACCAAGCGCGTCGCCGGTCTGCCGCAGACCGCCGACACCGTCAAGAAGATCCCGAACGCCCTGCAAGGTCACGAGGAGAAGAACGCATGAGCACCGACCCGGATCAGATCCGCGAGGACATCGAGCGCACCCGTGCCGAGCTCAGCTCGGACGTGGACGCCCTGACCGACAAGGTCAGCCCCACCCAGGTCGCCCAGCGACAGGCCGACAAGGTCCGCTCCGCGGTCTCGGACGTCAAGGACCGCGTCATGGGCGGCGTCTCCAGCGGCGCCGACTCGGCGGGCCACGCGGCCTCCCACGTCGGCGACGCCGCGTCCCAGCTGCCGCACGCCGCCAAGGACAAGGCCCGCGGCAACCCGCTCGCCGCCGGGCTGGTCGCGTTCGGCGCGGGCTGGCTGATCTCGTCCCTGCTGCCCAGCACGCGCCAGGAGCAGCAGCTGGCGCAGTCCGCCAAGGAGCAGGCGGCGCCGTTGGTGCAGGAGGCCAAGGACGCCGCGCAGGGCATCGCGGACACCCTGCGCGAGCCTGCGCAGGAGGCCGCAGCCGCGGTCAAGGACCGCGCCACCGAGGCCGGTTCGACGCTGCGCGACGAGGGCAGGTCAGCCGTGGACGACCTGCGCACGGAGGCCACCGACGCGGCGGACGCCGTGAAGGGCGCCCACGCCGCCGACGACACCCCGCGCGGCTACTAGGGACCCGCGCGACGGGGTACAGCGTGGTACCCCGTCGCGCGCACCCGGCCCGTCAGCACCCATCGGAGGCCATGGCGATGACCACGCACGACACCACCAGCACGACGAGCACCGAGAAGGCCGCGGCACCCGCGCCGGAGGACCAGCGCAAGCCCGACTCTCCCGGCGACATCACGAAGCGCTCCTGGCTCTACGTGCTGCGCAAGACCCTGCGCGAGTTCGGCAAGGACCAGTGCACCGACCTTGCCGCGGCACTCACGTACTACGCCGTCCTCGCGATCGCCCCGGCCCTGCTGGCCGTCATCTCGATCCTCGGCCTCGTCGGGGACCCGCAGACGATGGTCGCGGACGTGCTGAAGATCGCCGGGGACGTGGGGGTGAGCTCCGTCGACGACACCCTGAAGCCGATCCTCACGCAGCTCACCGAGGCACCGGCCGCCGGGTTCGCGCTCGTCCTCGGGCTCGTGCTGGCCCTCTGGTCGGCCTCCGGGTACGTCGCCGCGCTCAGCCGGGGCATGAACCGTGTGTACGAGATCGACGAGGGCCGGCCGATCTGGAAGCTCCGCCCCACTCTCCTGCTCGTCACGGTGATCCTCGTGGTCATCGCCGTGGTGATCGTGACGGCGGTCGTGCTCTCCGGCGACGTGGCCCGGTCGGTGGGGTCCGCCATCGGGTTGAGCGGCGTCACGGTCACCGTCTGGAACGTCGTGAAGTGGCCGGTCATCGTGGCGCTGGTGGTCGTGGCGATCGCGATCCTCTACTACGCGACGCCGAACGTGCGGCAGCCGAAGTTCCGCTGGATCAGCCTCGGCGCGATCGTCGCGCTCGTCGTGTGGGTGCTCGCGTCGCTGGGGTTCGGGTTCTACGTGGCGAGCTTCGGCAGCTACGACAAGACGTACGGCTCCCTGGCGGGCGTGATCGTGTTCCTGCTCTGGCTCTGGATCACCAACCTGGCCCTGCTCTTCGGGGCCGAGCTGGACGCGGAGATCGAGCGCGGTCGGCAGCTCCAGGGCGGCATCGAGGCCGAGAAGACCATCCAGCTCCCGCCGCGCGACACCCGTGCGAGCGAGAAGAAGCAGGCCAAGCAGGAGGAGGACGTGCGGCTCGGTCGCGCTCTGCGCCAGTCGCGCGGCGCCGACACCCAGGACGACGACGCCTGACGAGGGGAACGCCATGTACCTGCACGTGCAGCGACTCATCAACGACATCGAGGCCGACGAGCCGGACCCGGCAGCCGCCAACGCGCTCCAGGAGGGGCTCGGGGGTCAGTTCGGCGAGATGCGGACGATGATGCAGTACCTGTTCCAGAGCATCAACTTCCGTGGCCCGAAGGGGAAGCCGTACCGCGACCTGCTCCAGGGGATCGGCACGGAGGAGATCAGTCACGTCGAGCTCATCGGCACCACCATCGCGCGCCTCCTCGACGGCTCCCCGCGGTACAACGGCAAGAAGTCGGACCCGCTGGACAAGCCCGGCGCCGGCGGTGCCACGCCCCTGGAGTCGGCGCTGGACCAGGGCAACATCCACCACTACCTGGTGGCGGCCCAGGGCGCGCTGCCCGTGGACTCCGCGGGCAACCCCTGGTCCGGCTCGTACGTCTACAACTCCGGCAACCTCGTGCTCGACCTGCTCTACAACCTGATGCTCGAGTCGACGGGCCGCCTGCAGAAGTGCCGGATCTACGAGATGACCGCGAACAAGACGGCCCGGTCGACCATCTCCTACCTGATCGTGCGCGACCAGGCCCACGAGAACGCCTACGCCCGCGCCCTGGAGACCCTCGGTGTGAACTGGGCGTCGGTCCTGCCGATCCCCAAGACCAACGCGGAGAAGTTCCCCGAGGTCAAGAAGCTGGTCGACCTCGGCCTCCAGAGCAAGCAGTACACGTTCGACCTGACCGCGTCCTCGGAGGCGGGCAAGATCTTCCAGGGGATGTCCCCGTCGAAGGACGGCACCGAGCTGGACGCCACGGAGCAGGCCCCGGGTGGCGTCCCGTCAGTGATCGCCGAGGAGCGGTACGAGGAGTTCTCGCCCGGCCTCGACACCGACCTGCTCGCACTCATCCAGGCCACCGCGGACCTGGAGATGGCGGAGATGCAGCCGCCTCTCTACGCCCCGGTCCCGGCGACCACAGCCTCGAAGCGGGCCGGCTGAGCGCGGCTGCGAGCCGATGCCGGCACCACGGTGCCGGCATCGGCGAGGTGCGGACCGGTTCTCCGGTTCAGCGCAGCGTTGCGCTGAGCTCGCCGTCGACCTCGTCGACCCAGCGGGCGACGTGCTCAGTGTCCCGCCAGTCACCCGACATGGTCTTGGCCATCGCGCTCGCGGGGAAGCCCGCGGCGTCGGGCTCCAGTCGCCCGCCGAACGTCTGGACCCCCCGGGCCCCGATCCGTGCAGCCGCGTCCTTGACGTGCGCCACGGGTGCGAGCGTTCCCTCCTGCGCCGTCCCGTCGAGCGGTCCCGTCGCGACGAGCCACACCGGCAGCGCGGACAGTCGGTCGGCCTGGCGCTTGACGAGCCTGCGCGCGTCCTTGTGCCAGCGCCCCGCGTAGAGGGCTCCCGCGACGATGACCGCGTCGACGTCGCCGAGGTCCGCGACCTCGGCGGCCGGGCGCACGATCGTGTCGTACCCGTGCTCACGCAGGTCGTCACCGATCAGCTCCGCCAGACCTTGGGTGCCGCCCCTGGACGTCCCGTAGGCCACCAGTACCTGTGTCATGTTGTCCTCCGTCCGACGACGCCCCCGCGCACGTGGCGGGCACACCCCGATCGTCGATCCAGCGCCCCACCCGAGGCAGGGCCGGAAGTCCCTTGCCCCTCGTGGGCAGCCCCTCCGCCGGGGACCTTCTGCCCTACCGGCCCGCGCACGCCGGCGACACCCTGGACGGACGACGGCACGCGAGCACCCCGCGGCGAGAACGCCGCACGCGCGGGCCGCGTGAAGGGACGAGGACGATGAACGAGAACGGGTCGGCGCGCCGACCGACCACCGAGGACGTCTGGCAGGCGATCGAGCACGCGTCGTTCGCCGTGCTGAGCCACCTCACACCGTCGGGCGAGCCGCGGTCCAGCGGGGTCGTCTACGTGGCGACGGATGGCCGGATGTACGTCGCCGTGGCCCCCGACAGCTGGAAGGCGCGTCACCTCGCGGCCGACGGACGCCTCGCCGTCACCGTGACCGTCCGTCGAGGCGGGCTGCTGTCCCTCGTCTTCCCCATCCCGCCCGCCACGGTGAGCTTCCACGCGACGGCGGTCGTGCACCCCGCCGGGGCCATGCCGGACTCACCGAAGAAGCTCACCTCGCTCGTCCCGCCCGAGCGCCGCGCCGAGTGCCGCATCATCGAGATCGAGCCCGTGGGGCAGTTCCTCACCTACGGCGTCGGCGTCTCCCTCAACGACCTGCGCAGCCCCACGGCGGCTCGCGCCCGGGTGCCCGTCGCGGCGATGCACGGGGCGTCGTCGTAGGGCGACGCCGTCGGAACCTCCGCCGACGAGAGGCATCGGGTCTCACGGATCGCGCTCGCCGCGCAGGACGGAGATCAGCGGCCGCTGGATCGGAGCGGGCAGGACCTCGACGTAACGGATCCTGGCGTCCTCGGTCAGCCGGTAGAAGCCGATCCGCGCCTCGAACGCCATCGCCCTGAGGGCCGCAAGGAGCGCCGGCGAGGGAGCCGTTCGCGGCGTGCCGAGCAGCTCGTTCGCCAGCTCGTCCAGGCATGCGCCGACGAACCGGTCCACCGCGTGGAACTGGTCGATCGATCCCGTGTTGATCATGGCGACCGTGCACGCCCGGGTGCGGACGTTGTCGAGGTGGCGATCGACGAAGACCAGGGTGGCGGCGTTCAGCGCGAGCCGACCCCGCTCGACCGGGGTGAGCCGGCCGTACGTCGTCGTGATGCCGGCCGGGTCGCCCCGGACCAGCGAGTCGTAGAACCAGGTGATCCGCGGGCTGTTGTCCGGGTTGAGCTCGGCGGTGTACGCCGGCACCGAAGGTGCCCCGAGGGCCCTCCGGACTCGCTGCCGGGCCGGCTCGCTCAGCGGCTGGAGGAGCGTCTCCACCATGCTCGCGGCGGCCGCTTCCGTGCGCTCCGCCACCGGGAGCCGGATGATCACCAGGATCGCGTCGTCCACCTTCGAGGCGTCGGTCCCCGCTGCGGTCAGCAGCCCGAACAGCTGGTCCAGCCGCGGGCTGCTGGTGAGGTTGAACCCGTCTGGCCGCGTGTGCCTGTCGACCTGGCCCCGGAACGTCGCGTTGGTCCAGTACGCGGCCTGGAGGTCCCGGTAGGCGTTGGTGGCCGGCGCCGGGTTGGCGGCGCTGGCGCCCACCAGCAGGGTGCGGATGTCCCCCGCCCGGCGGTCGGGGGTGAGACCTCCGAACCGCTGGTCGTACGGGTCGACGAAGTAGGCACGGAACTCGTCCTTGTAACGGTCGAAGCTCCCGCTGTCGGTGCTGGTGCCGGGGTGCTCGCCGTACGAGGCGACGAGCGTGTGACTGGTCTCGTGGACCAGGGTGCTGGCCAGCGTGCGCGCCGGGTACTCGGTGCCGTCGGAGGAGTGGCCGCGGATCAGGGCGACGCCGCCTTGTATCGTCCCGCCGACGTCGGGTTCGAACACGCGGGTCCCCGCCGGCATCGGCGACCCCGCGGTCCACGCGGGCTGGGTGACACCGGTGAAGAAGTACTCCCGGGTTCCCGTGGTGCCGAGCTGGGTGGCCATCGCGGCCGAGTCGGATCGCCGCGTCATCGGGGTCCAGGTCAGGCGGGGCGACGGGCCCGTGTAGAGCTGGGCGGTGTTGCGGACGGTCGCGTTGGTGCTGCGCAGCATCTCCTGGAGCTGGGCGCTCATCCGGTTCTGCGTGCTGACGGCGTCGGCGATCGCGGCGGCGACCGCCGGAGCGGGCGCGACCACCGGGGCAGCCTGGCGCTGGAGGACCGGTGGCGGTCCCTGAGCCTGCGTGGTCAACCACGCCCTGGTCGCCGAGTTGCCCGCCTCCCGCTGCATCGTCCAGACCGGGTCGAACCGTCCTGCTGGCGACCTCCTGGGTTCCGGGCTGCGCAACCGCCGACCGGGGGTGTCGTCGGGTCGCCGGTGCGCGTCCTTCATGGCAGGCGGGCGAGGTCGAGGATCTGATCCAGGCGGGCTCGCCACTCGGCCTCCGCGGCACGCTCGAGCCGGAAGCCCAGGCGGACGACGTGGTCCCCGCGCTGCCAGAACCGGAATCGCGCCTGCTGGCCCTGCAGCTGGGTGTCGCGCACCGGGTGCTGATGGCCGTCGACGGTCGTGGTGAACGTGCGCACCGCCCGCGGGAGCGACAGGAACTCCAGGTGCCGCTCACCGTCGCTCTGACCGGGCTCGTCCCGGACCTCCTCGACGGTGGTGTCGGACAGACTCCGCTCGAGGTCGAGCAGGGTGGTCGGCGTGAGCAGGCTCGCGTCGCCGTCGACGACGGTCAGGACCGCGACACCCGGCTGCGGGACCCAGTACCACGCGGCGCCGTCGACGGCCCCGGGATCCGCCGACAGAGCGGCCCCTTCGGGCAGGGCGAGCTCCAGCGGGCCGAGGACGGTCGGCAGCTGCTGGATCACCACGTGCGGGTCAGCGCCCGGCATGGCACCCAGCATGCGGGTAGGGGGCATCCCTGACGAGAGCCTTTCGGGCACGCCTTCGTCCCGATCGGGGCCACCCGCCGACGAGTGCATTACTCGGAATATAGTTTCCTCACCCCGAGTTGGAGCTCCTGTGGACTTCTTCGACTCTCTGGTGCGGTACGAGACCTTCCTGTGGAACGAGCTGGACGACCGGCTCCAGGCCGGCGGTGGGCCGTCGTTGGGGACGTTGTCGGCGTTGCGGGTCGTGCGCCGGCACGCGGGTTCGTGCCGGGTGCAGGAGATCCGGTCCGAGCTCGGGATCACCGTCGGCGCGGCGAGCAAGCTGGTGGACCGGCTCGAGCGCGACGGCCTCGCGGTGCGCACCGCACACCCGACCGACCGCCGCTCCTCGCTGGTGACGCTGACCTCGGCCGGAGACACCGCGCACGACGAGGGTGTGCGCTTGATCGAGGCCGCTCTCGCGGACCACGTCGACGGCGTGGACCTCGCGGAGGTGAGCTCCACGCTCGTCCTGCTGCTGGCGAGGCTGACCAAGCCCGTCGCGGCGGTGGCCTCGTGAGCGCCCCGGCCACCATGCGCGCGGTCGTCGTCGACAGCCCGGGCGGCCCGGAGGTGCTCACCGTCCGGGACGTGCCGGTGCCCCGGGCGCAGCCGGGCCAGGTGCTCGTGCGGGTGCACGCGTTCGGGCTGAACCGCTCCGAGCTGCACTTCCGGCGCGGCCAGGCCTCCTTCGGGTCCTACCCGCGCATCCCCGGGATCGAGGCCGCCGGGGTCGTCCAGGACGCGCCCGGTGGCGAGCTGGCTCCGGGCACGCAGGTCGTCACCCTGATGGGTGGGATGGGCCGCACGATCGACGGCGGCTACGCCCAGTACGTGCTGGTCCCCGCGGCCCAGGTGATCCCGTTCACCAGCGACCTGCCCTGGGACGTCCTCGGTGCGATCCCGGAGATGCTGCAGACCGCCTACGGCACGCTCGCCGTCGGCGTCCGACCCACGGCCGGGCAGAGCCTGCTGGTGCGGGGCGGCACCTCCTCGATCGGCCTGACCCTGGCGGTGCTCGGCAAGATGCAGGGCCTGACCGTGCTGTCCACCACCCGCTCCCCTGCTCGCACGGCTCTGCTGGACAGCGTCGGGGTCGACCACGTCCTGATCGACGACGGCACCATCGCCCCGGCCGTGCGCGAGCCGTACCCCGACGGGGTCGACGGCGCCGTCGAGCTCGTCGGCGTGAACGTCATGCGCGACACCCTGCGCGCCGTGCGCAGCGGAGGCACCGTGTGCTTCACCGGCATGCTCTCCGACCAGTGGACGATCCCGCAGTTCTACCCGATGGACTGGCTCCCCAACGGCGTGCGCCTCACCGCCTACTCCGGTGAAGCAGCAGACCTGCCCGCGCCCGTCCTGCAGGACTTCCTCGACGCCGTCGCCGACGGTCGCGCACGCGTCCCGGTCGGGAAGGTGTACACCCTCGACGAGATCACCCAAGCCCACACCGACATGGAAGCCGGGACCACCGGCGGCAAGGGCGTGGTCGTCCTGTAATCGCTCGACGCGTCGCCGACTCACCCGCTCCCGAGGCCCCCCACCTGGGCAGAAGGTCCCGGGGTAGCCCTGCGGGGCGGACCTAGTGTCCGCCCTGTATCCATCGTCGAGGACGACCGATGGAGTCGTGCCAGCGTCGGCACCCGGCCCTCGTTGCACCGAGTCACACCTGTGGAGGTCTGGCGTGCGCGAGGTGTCCGACGGCGACCGGTTCACCGTCACGGTAGACAGTCGTGAGATCGAGGTCCTCGACGGGCTGACGATCCTCCAGGCCCTGGCCAACGAGGGGATCGACGTCCCCTCCCTCTGCCACGACATCCGGCTCAAGCGGTCGAACGGCAGCTGCGGCCTGTGCGTCGTCGAGCTCGGAGGGCCGGCCTCGCGGGACGTGAAGGCGTGCCGCACCCCCGTCACCCCCGGCATGGTGATCACCACGCAGTCGCCGCGCCTCGAGGCCTACCGCAAGGTGCGGCTCGAGCAGCTGCTCTGCGACCACAACGCCGACTGCGTGGCACCGTGCGTCGTCGCCTGTCCGGGCAACGTCGACATCCAGACCTATCTGCGCCACGTGGCGGACGGCAACTACGAGGCCGCCATCCGCGTGATCCGGGACCGGAACCCGTTCCCGTCGGTGTGCGGCCGTGTGTGCCCCCACCCGTGCGAGGCGGAGTGCCGGCGCAACCTCACCGACGAGCCGGTCGCCATCAACGCCGTCAAGCGGTTCGCCTCCGACTGGGACATGGGCCGTGAGACGCCGTGGATCCCGCGCGTCGCGGAGCCGACGGGCAAGCGGATCGCCGTCGTCGGCGCCGGACCCTCCGGCCTGTCGGCCGCCTACTACAGCGCGCTCGCGGGCCACGCCGTGACCGTCTACGAGAAGCAGGACCACGCCGGAGGCATGACGCGGTACGGGATCCCCGAGTACCGCCTGCCCAAGACCACGCTCGACGACGAGATCGGCATCATCCAGGCCATGGGTGTCCAGATCGTCACGGGCCACGCGCTCGGCACGCATCTGCGGCTGGAGGACCTGCGACGCGACTTCGACTCGGTCTACCTGGCGATCGGCTCCTGGCGCGCGTCGCCGCTGCGGGTCGACGGCGAGACCCTCGACGGCGTCTGGCTCGGCATCCACTACCTGGAGCAGGTCACCAAGGGGGTCGAGGTCCCGCTCGGCGACGACGTCGTGGTCCTCGGCGGCGGCAACACCGCGATCGACTGCGCCCGCACCGCCCTGCGGCAGGGAGCCCGGAACGTCCGGATCGTCTACCGGCGCACCCGCGAGGAGATGCCGGCCGAGCCGTTCGAGGTCGAGGAGGCGCTGCTCGAGGGCGTCGAGATGGTCACCCTCACCGCGCCGACGAGGATCAGCGCCGGCGAGGAGGGCTTGCGGCTGCACTGCCTGACCATGGAGCTCGGCGAGCCCGACCGCTCCGGTCGTCGTCGGCCCGTCGCCGTCGAGGGCAGCGACTTCGTCATCGAGGCCGACGCGATCATCGGCGCCATCGGTCAGAGCACCGACACGGGCTTCCTGTTCAACGACCTCCCCGTGCGGCTCAACGAGTGGGGGGACGTCGACATCGACGGCCACACCATGCAGACGAGCGAACCGAAGATCTTCTCCGGCGGCGACTGCGTGACCGGCCCGGCGACCGTGATCCAGGCCGTGGCGGCGGGCAGGCGTGCGGCGAACGCGATGGACGAGTTCGTCACCCGCGGCTCCGTGCGCCCCAGCCAGGAGGACTACACGTGCAGCCGCGGGTCTCTCGAGGACCTGCCTCGCGCGGAGTTCGAGGACCTCCCCCGGCTCGCCCGCGCCACCATGTCCGCGCTCGTCCCCACGCAGCGGACCGCCAGCTTCGTCGAGGTCGAGCAGGGCTTGACCGAGGAGCAGGCGAGGGCCGAGGCCGGCCGGTGCCTGAGCTGCGGCTGCGGCACGCAGAACGCCTGCTCGCTGCGCCAGGAGGCCAGCGCCCACGACGTCGTGTTCGCGACCCCGTTGCACGTGCGCCCTTACGTCCCGCTGACCCAGGACCACCCCTTCATCGTCCGCGACGACAACAAGTGCATCTCGTGCGGGCTGTGCGTCGCGGCCTGCGCCGAGATCGAGGGCCCGGGCGTGCTGGCGTTCCAGTTCCACGAGGGTCGCCTGACCGTGGGCACCCACAACGGACAGCCCCTCGGACTGACGGACTGCGTCTCGTGCGGGCAGTGCGTGCGGGCCTGCCCGTGCGGCGCGCTGGACTACGTGCGCGAGCGGGGTGACGTGTTCACGGCCATCAACGACCCGGCGAAGGTCGTCGTCGGGTTCGTCGCCCCGGCGGTCCGGACCGTCGTCGCCGAGCACTTCGGCCTGCCGTTCGACGAGGCCTCCGCCTTCATCGCCGGTGTGATGCGCAGGATCGGCTTCGACAAGGTCTTCGACTTCACCTTCGCCGCCGACCTCACGATCATGGAGGAGACCACCGAGTTCCTGGGCCGGGTCTCCTCCGGTGGCGTGATGCCGCACTTCACCTCGTGCTGCCCCGGCTGGGTCAACCTCGTCGAGCGCCGGTACCCCGCACTGATCCCCCACCTGTCGAGCTGCAAGTCCCCGCAGCAGATGATGGGCGCGACGGTGAAGAACCACTTCGCCCAGCAGTCCGGCGTCAGCCTCGACGAGCTCTATGTGGTGTCGATCGTCCCGTGCCTGGCCAAGAAGTACGAGGCTGCCCGCCCGGAGTTCGCCCCTGAGGGTGTGCGCGACGTCGACGCCGTGCTCACGACCACCGAGTTCCTCGAGATGATCGAGATGCTGCGCCTCGAGCCGGCCGACATCACGCCCGCGGAGTTCGACGAGCCGTACCGGCGGGTCACGGGCGCCGGCATCCTGTTCGGCGCCTCCGGTGGCGTGGCGGAGGCCACGCTGCGGATGGCCGTCGAGAAGCTCACGGGCGAGCCGCTCCTCGACAAGCTCGACTTCGAGGAGGTCCGCGGCTTCGAGGGCATCAAGGAGACGACCGTGACCGGCGGCGGCGTGACCGTGCGCGTCGCGGTGGTCTCCGGGCTGAACAACATCGAGCCCCTCGCCCGCCGCATCGCCGCCGGCGAGGACGTGGGCTACGACCTCATCGAGGTCATGGCGTGCCCGGGTGGCTGCATCAACGGTGCCGGGCACCCGGTCCCCGGCAAGGTCGGTCAGATGGCGGCCCGGCAGAAGGTGCTGGTCAACATCGACCGCACCTCGTACCTGCGCAAGTCCCACGAGAACCCGGACGTGCTGCGGCTGTACGACGAGTTCTACGGGGAACCCAACTCCGAGACCGCCCACCACCTGCTGCACACCAGCTACGCCCCGTTCCGGGACGCGGCAGTCCCGACCGAGAGGTGATCCGGATGAAGCGCGTCGCAGGCCTCGCCGCCGCGGCGCTGTGCGCGAGCGGCCTCCTCGTCGGGTGCGCCGGCACCACGCCCGCGGCTGCGCCCACCACCGCTGCAACCACTGCTCCCACCGCAGCGCCGACGACCGTCCGCATCGCGTCGCTCAAGGGCCCCACGACGATGGGCCTGGTCCAGCTGATGAGCGAGGCGGAGGCCGGCGAGGGCTCCGGCGCCTACCGCGTGACGATGTACGGCTCGCCCGACGAGGTCGTCCCGCTGGTCGTGCGGGGCGAGGTCGATGTCGCCCTGCTCCCGTCGAATCTCGCCGCCGTCCTGTACAACAAGACGCTGGACGACGCCGACGCCCAGATCCAGGTCGCCGCGATCTCCACCCTCGGGGTCCTGGACATCCTCGAGGCCGGCGACACGGTGCACAGCATCGCCGACCTGGCCGGAAAGACCGTCTACGCCTCCGGCAAGGGCGCGTCGCCGCAGTACGTGCTCGAGCACCTGCTGACCAGCAACGGTCTGGACCCGGCGACCGACCTCACGATCGAGTACCGGAGCGAGCACACCGAGATCGCCGCCCTGCTCGCCACGACGCCGGGCGCGATCGCCCTGCTGCCCCAGCCCTTCGCGACGGTCGTCACGACGCAGAACCCGACCATCCGCAGCGCGCTCGACCTCACGGTCGAGTGGGCCAAGGTCAGCCCGGACTCCGAGCTGGTCACCGGCGTGGTGGTGGTCCGGACCGCCTTCGTCGCGCAGCACCCGGACGCCGTCGAGGACTTCCTGACCGACTACGAGGCGTCCACGCGGTTCACCAACGAGCACCGCGCCGAGGCGGCCGCCCTGATCGCTGAGGCCGGCATCGTCCCGGCGGCACCGATCGCCGAGGCCGCCATCCCCTCGTCCCACATCACCTTCGTCGACGGCACCGATCTCAGGACCCTGCTCGGCGGCTACCTCCAGGTGCTCTTCGACGCCGACCCGGCCTCAGTCGGCGGGAGCGTCCCCGGGGATGACTTCTATCTCCGCCGCTGAGGGCACGGCGACGCTCGCCCGGGGGGCGGTGCGCCCCCTCGCGGTCGTCGCGTTCTGGGTCGTCGTCTGGCAGGTGTCCGCGCTGGTCGTCGGCCACGAGGTCCTGCTGGCGTCGCCGGCCAAGGTCGTCGCCCGGCTCGGCGAGCTGAGTCTGACGGCGGACTTCTGGGCCACCGTCTGGACCTCGTTCGCCCGCATCGCCGGAGGCTTCGTGGCGGCGTCGGTGCTCGGCGTGCTCGGCGCGGCGCTCGCGGCCACGTCCCGGGTGGTCGACGCCCTGGTCACCCCGGCGCTCGCCGCGGTCCGCAGCACCCCCGTGGTGAGCTTCATCATCCTGGTGCTGATCTGGGTGAGCAGCGACCAGCTCGCGCTGGTCATCAGCTTCCTCATGGTGCTGCCCATCATCTACACCAACGTCCTGGAGGGCATCCGGCACCGCGACCGCGCACTCCTGGAGGTCGCCGACGTGTTCGGGGTACCGAGGCTGCGGCGGCTGCCCGCCGTGGACCTCCCCGCCGTCCTGCCGTTCTTCACCGCCGCCTGCCGCACCGGGGTCGGCCTGGCCTGGAAGAGCGGCATCGCCGCCGAGGTCATCGGCCTCGCCGAGGGCAGCATCGGCGAGCGACTCTACGAGGCGAAGATCCTGCTCAGCAGTGCCGACCTGTTCGCGTGGACCGCCGTGATCATCGCCGTGAGCTTCGGTGTCGAGAAGCTCCTGGTGACCGTGCTGCGGCGCACCGAGAGGCGCCTCGCGTGATCGCGCTCCGCGGCATCAGTCACTCGTTCGGCGCCGACGTGGTGCTCGACACGGTCGACCTCGACCTGGACCAGGGCCGCGTCACCGTGCTGACGGGCCCCAACGGGTGCGGCAAGACGACGCTCTCCCGCTTCCTGCTCGGCCTGGCCGTCCCCGACGCAGGTGAGGTCCGGGGACTGGAAGGCCGACGCCGCGCAGCCGTCTTCCAGGAGAACCGGCTGTGCGAGCAGCTCTCCGCCGTCGGCAACGTCCGCCTGGTGCTGCACCGCTCCGTCCCGTCCAGCGCGGTCGCTGCCGAGCTGCGCCGCGCCGGCCTGACCGACACCTGCCT
Organism: Cellulomonas humilata; assembly: GCF_013359775.1. GTDB lineage: Bacteria > Actinomycetota > Actinomycetes > Actinomycetales > Cellulomonadaceae > Cellulomonas > Cellulomonas humilata. Next base: position 223,763 of record NZ_JABMCI010000063.1, read on the forward strand.
CACCAAGCCGGTGCGCGACCTGTCCGGCGGGCAGCGGCGCCGGGTCGCCATCGTCCGGGCGGTCATGGCCGAGGCCGACCTCCTCGTCCTGGACGAGCCGTTCACGGGCCTCGACACCCTGGGCAAGGTCCAGGTGATGACCTGGGTCCGCGAGCGATGTGCCGGCCGGACGACGCTCCTGATCACCCACGACCTCGCCGAGGCCCGCTGGTTCGGTGCCCGGGTCGTCACGCTGGCGCGGGCCTGACCTCGCCTCGTCCTACGTCGTCGCGCTCTCTGCGGCCTGCTTGATCGCAGCGGCCTCCGTCTCGACGTACCGCCTGGTCAGCGACCGCGTCATCAGCCAGCCGGCCCCGGACATCGGACCCGACACGGTCAGAGCAAGGGTCAGCCGGCTCCCGTCGGGGTGCGGCGCGACCACGTGCGAGGCGGTGACGGTGACTCCGGGCGAGCGCGACTCCCAGGTGTACGACGACCCGTCCACCATCTCGGTCACGGTCCACACCGCTTCTGGCAGCCGTGGCTGCTGCAACCGCGTGCGGGACCCGACGGCCAGCGGCCCGTCGTCCAGACGCTCCACGGAGTCCACGGTCGGGATCCGCTCGGGCCAGCGCTCGACGTCGACGACCACCGCCCACACACGTTCTGGCGTGGCCGCGATGATGGCGGTGTGCTCCAGGCCGGGCATGCGCCGAGTCTAGTAAGGGCACCTGAGGCACTGACTGCCACCGCCGCCGCAGCAGGCCCGCCTCGATCGCGTGACCCCCTTGTCAGCGGCAGGGGCACGCGATTACCTGGGAAGGTGGTCCAGACTCCCCTGCGACTCGCCGCGGCTCATGCCGCTGAGTGGCGGGTCGACGCGGAGGACGAGCTCCGCGACGCAGTCCGAGCCTGCGTCTCGTCGGGCGACCCCGCGCAGGCGAGCGATGCGTGGGCGACCGTCGGCGACTACCTGTTCGACCGCGCCCGCCGGGGTGAGGCGTCCCTCGCCTACGCAGAAGCCTGGGTGCGGGCAGGCACGGACGCCGATCTGCTCGAGCGTGCCCTGCGTGGGCTCGTGTACACGCTCACGTCGCCCGACGACGCGGTCGCTCAGCTGGCGTCCCTCGCCGTGCTGGATCGCCACGGCCGTCGAGGCGAGCTGCCCGATCCGGCGGAGCACCTGCGCGGGGTGCGGATGTGGCCGTGGCAACGCCTGAGGGTGGCTCGTGCTCTCGGCAGCGATGCCGGGGCGCGAGCCGAGGTCGAGCGGTCGTTGCGGCCATGGCGGGGGCGTCTCCCGGCATTCGCGACCGACTTCGTGTCCGGGCGACTGCGGTTCGATGCGCCGGACCAGGTGTTCGAGTGTCTTCGCGAGCCGGCCCGTGCGAAGTCGTACCTGATGCGCGGTGCGGAGGGAGCGGTCGAGCGCGCGAACTCGCTCCTGCGCCGACGGATCGCGCTGCTCACGCTCCCGGTCATCCTCGTCTGCGTCGCCGTGACGGCACTCTCGGCGTGGCCGCACACCACCGCGGGCTGGGCGCTCGTGGTGGTCGTCGGCGCTGGGTACCTCGCGGCCGGCGCGTACGCGGTCCTGCTCCTCGCACGCCTCGCGCGCGGGGCCCGTCTCGAGCTGGAGCAGCTGACGTTCGTGGACGGCCTCACGAGCCCTACCCACGACCAGGCCTGTGCCATCCTGGCCGGCTTCGCCGAACGGCGTCGGCCGTTCGGGCTGCTGCTCAGGAGCTTCGGAACAGAGGCGAGCGAGCGGCTGGTTCCCCGGATCGAGGACGCCCGGACCGATCGCGCTCGCTGGGCGGAGGCGATGGTCGCCGCCGGAGCGCCGATGCAGTCCGCGCACGCCTACACCGGTGACGCGCCGCACTCCCTGACCCAGCTCCACGGCAGCTCGGCGCTCGAGCGCTGGCTCGCGGAGCCCACCGATCCGGCCGTCCCGTTCGTCACGGTCACCAATCCGGCCGCCCTCCGGGCGCAAGCCGTGCTCCCCCGCCTCGACGTCGCCTACGACGAGTGGGAGACCGCGGTCCTCCTGCTCATCTCTGCGGCCCGCGTGATCATCGTCGAAGCCGGCGAAGCCACCCCCGGAGTGCTCACCGAGCTGCAGTTCCTGGCGAGCCGTGGACGCGAGCCCGACACGGTGGTCGTGATCGGCACACCGCGGGAGGACCACTCCTGGGTGTTCGGCGCGCGCGGCGGGGACGAGCCGCTACCCTCGCCCGGCCAGCTCGCCGCAGACGATCCGGCCCTCGCGTCCTTCGCCCACATTCTCACCGAGGACGAGGTCCTGACGATCGGCTCTCCCGACGCCCTGGTCGCCGCAGTCCTCGACGTCAACGGCTCGCAGCGGGAGGCGGGGCTCGGCGTGGGCCTCCAGGCCGCGGTCCGGATGCTCGATGACGGCGACCTCGACGGTGCCCGCGACGGCTTGCTGCACCTCGTGACGCTCGCGCAACGGCAGCAGGAGCATGCCGTCGAGGCCGAGGCGAGCTTCCGGCTGGGCCTGGCGTACAACCGGCTCGGTGACGACGAGGGCGCGGTGCGATGGCTGAGGACGGCGTCGGACCTGGCGGCGCAGCATGGCCCGGCAGAGGTCGAGGGGCTCGCCGCCGCCAACCTCGGATCGTTGCTGATGCGGTCGGCCGCCCCGCAGGACCGTGACGAGGCGCTCCTGCGTCTCACGAGGGCCGTGTCCCTCCAGCGCACCCTGGACTCGACCTACGACCTGGCGTGGAGCCTGCGCAAGCTCGCCAGGCTGGTCGAGGGCGAGGAACACCTGCGGCTGGCCCGAGAGCGAGTGCACGTGGTCGACCTGCTACCCGACATCCACGATCGGTTCGACGCTCGCACGGATCTGGTCCTCGCTCTCGACGACGCCGCCCGCGCCGCGGACGACCCGACCAGCCTCCTCGCGACGGCCACCGAGGCTCTCGACGAGATGGGTCGGCTGGTCGACGACGGCGCCGACCAGGAGCAGCTGCTGGTCCTGCCCGTCCTGGAGGTGCGTATCCATGAGGCCGCGGGCCGGACCGAGCGCGCACTCGATGCCGCGCGACTCGCGCTCGTCCGCGCCGACGAGGCGGGTCACGAGGCGGTGCGTGCCGAGATGCAGGCAGCCGTGGCCCGTTTGTCGCGCACCGTCTGACCCCGGGAGATGCCGGCCGTGGCCGGTCAGAGCTGGCGGTCCAGCCGGACGGCCACCAGGACCGGTCAGCCGCTCTTCGCGGGCGAGATCTCGAGAGCGTTCTCGCGCACGTGGTCGAGCGCCCGCTTGACGGCCCCGACGGTCACGATGTCGCGACCCAGCTCCGACGCGAGGACCGCGATGCCCGGCGGGTCCACGTACCGGTCGAGCTCGTGGCGCACGAGCTCCAGCAGCGGTCCGCAGGACGCGGCGACGGCGCCGGCGATGATGACGCGCTCCGGGTCGTAGATGCTCGCGAAGGTGGCCACGACGCGCGCCAGGAGCGCCGCCACGTGCTCGATGACGCTGACCGCGAGGGGGTCCTCGTCCTCGGCCGCGAGGAAGACGCTCGCCGCGTCCAGCGTCGCTGGATCCAGGTCCTGCAGCTGCGACGAGCCGGTCTGCCCGTCCAGGCGGTGCAGCTGGGCGCGGGCGTCGTCGCGCACGAGCGCCGCGATGCCGTCGGCTGAGCCCACACCCTCGACGAAGTCCAGATAGCGCATCTCCCCCACGCCGCCATGGGCACCGCGCAGGAGGCGGCCGTCGTCGACGACGCCCGCCCCGAACCGCTCGCCGGCGAGCAGCGTGACGTGGCACCGGGCCCCGGCACCGTGCCCCCGCCAGTGCTCCGCCATGGCCGCGAGGTTCGCGTCGTTGTCGGTGAGCATCGTCCAGCCGTGCCGGTCGAGCAGGTGCCGGGCGATGTCGGGGTTCATCAGCTCCCAGAACGGGTTGTCCCGGAACGTGGTGCCGCCGTCACGGTCCACCGGCGCCGGCACGCCGACCGCCACGGCCAGCACGTTCGGCAGCGGCGCACCCGCGTCCGCCAGGGCACTGAACACGCTCTCCTCGATGAGCGCGAGCCGTCGGGCGACGGTCGCGTCCTTCGGCCCCACCGTGAGCACGGCGCTGGAGAGCGTGTCCCCTCGCAGGTCGGTCACGGCCGCGCTGATCCGGTGCTGACCGGCGTCGACGCCGACGACCACCCCGGCGCGGGCGTCGAACGCGTAGCGGCGGGCAGGCCGTCCTTTGCGGTGGTCGTTCCCGGTGCGCTGGCTCTCGAGCTCCGTGACCCAGCCGCGCTCGATGAGCTCGTCGCACACGTCGTGCACGGTCGCCCGGGAGAGCCCTGTGGCCTCGATCAACGCCGACCCGGTGACCTCGTCGACATCCCAGAGGTGCTCGAGCACCAGCCGCGCACTGGCATCGCGCAGGTGCCGCGACGCCACCGGAGTCCGGACAACCACTTGACCTCCTCGATCGACGGTGCCACTTTAATGGCAGGTCTTAAATTTAGGCCCTACATCAATGCGGAGGAACGGGTGTCGACTCTGGCAACGACCGGCAGCACGTCCGCCGGCCCACCGCAGGACGCGGCCTGGTGGCGGCAGGCTGTCGTCTACCAGATCTACCCGCGCAGCTTCGCCGACTCGAACGGCGACGGCATCGGCGACCTGCGCGGCATCACCAGCAAGGTGGCCTACCTGCGCGAGCTGGGGGTCGACGCGGTGTGGCTGAGCCCGTTCTACCCGTCCGCGCTGGCCGACGGCGGCTATGACGTCGACGACTACCGGGCCGTCGACCCGCGGATCGGCACGCTCGAGGACTTCGACGAGCTGCGCGCGGCCCTGCACGGTGCCGGCATTCGGCTTGTCGTCGACATCGTCCCCAACCACACGTCGAACCGGCACGTCTGGTTCCAGGAGGCGCTCGCCTCCCCGCCTGGCTCGAGGGCGCGTGAGCGCTACGTCTTCCGGTTCGGCCGCGGCGAGCGCGGCGAGCTCCCGCCGAGCGACTGGACCTCGATCTTCGGCGGCCCGGCATGGGAGCCCGTCGGTCACGGCGAGTGGTACCTGCACCTGTTCGCCCCGGAGCAGCCCGACCTGAACTGGGCCGACGACGAGGTGCGCCAGGAGTTCCTCACCACCCTCAGGTTCTGGGCGGACCGGGGCGTCGACGGCTTCCGCATCGACGTCGCGCACGCACTGGCCAAGGACCTCACCGAGCCGCTCGCCAGCCAGGCCGACCTCGACGCGGACATCTGGGGAGGCGCCCACCCGCTCCAGGACCGCGACGAGGTCCACGACATCTACCGTGAGTGGCGCCGGCTCTTCGACGAGTACGACCCGCCGCGCACCGCCGTCGCCGAGGCGTGGGTCCCCGCGCACCGCCGCTCCCGGTACGCCTCCCCCGACGGGCTGGGGCAGGCCTTCAACTTCGACCTGCTCGAGGCAGGCTGGGACGCGACCGCGTTCTCCACGATCATCGACAAGAACCTCGCGCTCGCCCACGAGTCCGGCGCCTCGTCCACCTGGGTGCTCTCCAACCACGACGTGGTGCGGCACGCCACCCGGTACGCGCTGCCCGAGGGCACCGACCTGAACGCGTGGCTGCTGCACGACGGCGCCGAGCCGCACCCCGACGAGGAGCGCGGCCTCCGCAGGGCGCGTGCGGCGACCCTGCTCACCCTCGCCCTGCCCGGGTCCGCGTACCTGTACCAGGGCGAGGAGCTGGGCCTTCCGGAGGTCGCCGACCTGCCCGACGACGCGCTCCAGGATCCGACGTTCCTGCGCTCCCGGGGTGCGCAGAAGGGGCGGGACGGCTGCCGCGTGCCCTTGCCGTGGACCACGCACGGCCCGACGCTCGGCTTCGGCGACCAGCGGGCACACCTGCCGGTCCCCGCCGACTACGCCCGTTTCGCCGTGGACCGCCAGGCGGCCGACGACAGCTCCACCCTGAGCTTCTACCGACGCGCCCTGGCCGAGCGCCTGCGTCTGCAGACCGACGAGTCGCTCGAGTGGGTCACGCCCGTGCCGGCCGAGGTCGTGGCGTTCACGCGGCCCGGCGGCTGGACGTCGGTCACCAACTTCGGCGACTCCCCCGTGCCGCTGCCGGCCGGGCGGGTGGTCGTGTCGAGCTCTCCGCTCGACGCCCACGAGGTTCCCCCCGAGACGACCGTCTGGCTCCAGCAGGACCACCCGCACGACGACTGACCCGGCACCGCCGGACTTCGACCAATGGAGGCGAAGGCATGACGTCCCAGACACCCCTGCTGTCGGCCGAGCTGAGCCGACGAGGATTTCTCCGCGGCGTCGGGGTCGCGGGCGCCGGCCTCGCGCTCGCGTCGTGCGCCAGAACCGCAGGCTCCGGACCCACGGAGATCGTCTTCTACCAGTCGAAGCCGGAGGTGATCGGCTACTTCGACGACCTCATCGACCAGTTCCACCAGTCCCAGTCCCGCGTACGGGTGCGCCACGACGCCACGTCGAACCTGGCCGGCACCTTCGTGCGGGAGTCGCCGCCCGACATCGGCTGCCTCAACTACAACTTCGAGATCTCGCGCTACGTCGAGCGTGGGGCGCTCAGCGACCTCGGCGACATGCCCGAGGCCGGCCGGATCCTCGACGAGCTCCAACCCCTAATCGACGTCACGGCCACCTACCCGGACCGCACCAGCGTGATCCCGTACTCCCTGATGGCGGCGGCGGTGCTCTACAACCGGCAGATCTTCGCGGAGCACGACCTGACGGTCCCGACCACCTGGGACGAGCTCATCGCCGTGTGCGACACCCTCGCGGCCGCGGGGGTCACCCCGCTGTACAGCACGTTCAAGGACCCGTGGACGATCGCGCAGGGCCACTTCGACTACTCGGTCGGCGGCACGGTCGACACCACGACGTTCTTCAACCAGCTCAAGAGGCAGGGCACCAACGTCGGGCCCGACTCCCCCGTGTCGTTCGAGAAGCAGTTCCTCGCACCGGTCCAGCAGATGCAGGAGCTCGTCCCGTACTCGCAGGACAACGCCGAGAGCCGCGGCTACGGGGACGGCAACCTCGCGTTCGCGAACGGCGAGGCGGCCATGTACCTGCAGGGTCCGTGGGCCATCGGCGAGATCGCGAAGTCGAACCCGGACCTCGACGTCGGCGCGTTCCCCCTGCCGATGACGGACGACCCGGCGGACCGCAAGGTCCGGGTCAACATCGACCTCGCCCTGTGGATCCCGGAGCAGTCCACCAAGAAGGAGGCGGCGCGCGAGTTCCTGTCCTTCCTCATGCAGCCGGACGTCATCGACGCCTACAACGCCCACGCGCTCGGCTTCGGCGTGACCAAGGACGCGGCACCGGTGTCCAACGCGACGCTGGTCGAGCTGAAGGACTTCTACGACCGCGCGGCCTTCTACCTGGGCGCGTCCCAGCTGGTCCCGCAGTCGATCCCGCTGCAGAACTACACGCAGTCCCTCGCCGCGGGGGCCGACCCCGAGCCGGTGCTGCGCACCCTCGACGCCGACTGGCGTCGCCTGGCCTTCCGTTCCTGACGGTCCACGCCTCCCACCACCCGAACGGAGACAGCCCATGGTCACCGCAGCACCCACGCGACCAGGACGCCTCGACGTCGAGGCGACCACACCGACCCACGCCGGTCGGCCTCGGGTCAACCGGACGTTCTACCTGTTCCTGCTTCCCACGCTCATCCTCTTCACCCTCTCCATCACCCTGCCGGCGATCATGGGGATCACGCTCAGCTTCACCGACTCGGTCGGGTTCGGGGAGTTCCAGTTCACCGGTCTGACCAACTACCTCGCCCTGTTCTCGGACCCCGCGATCCGTAGCTCGTACCTGTTCACGATCGGGTTCGCCCTGGTCACCGTGCTGCTGGTCAACCTCGTCGCGTTCCTGCTCGCCGTCGGCCTGACCGCCAAGATCCGGGCCAAGGTGGCTCTCCGTGCGGTGTTCGTCCTGCCCATGGTGATCTCGGGCATCGTCATCGCCTACGTCTTCAACTTCCTGTTCTCCAACTCGGTCCCGCAGCTGGGGCAGGCGGTGGGCATCACCGCGCTGGAGCAGAGCCTGCTCGCCAACCCCGACCTCGCCTGGGTGACCATCGTCATCGTCACGGCGTGGCAGGCGATCCCGAGCGCCCTGCTCATCTACATCGCGGGCATCCTGTCGATCCCCGGCGAGGTCTACGAGGCGGCGTCGATGGACGGCGCCTCGTCGGGCCGACGCCTCGTCTCCATCACCCTGCCGCTCGTCGCGGGGTACGTCGTCATCAACCTGGTCATCGGCTTCAAGAACTTCCTGAACGCCTACGACATCATCGTCGGCCTGACCAACGGCGGTCCGGGCACGGCCACCCGCAGCGTCGCCATGACGATCTTCTCCGGGTTCACCGGGGGCGACTACGCCTACCAGATGGCCAACGCGACGATCTTCTTCCTGATCGCCGTGGTCCTGGCCGTGATCCAGCTGCGCCTCACCCGCGGAAGGAACGCGTTCTGATGACTGCCCAGACCCTGGTCACCACGACCCCCGCCCAGGTGCCTGTCCGGCGCCGTCGCCTCGTCGGCCGGCGCAGCGACGAGCGCACCAGCTGGGGAGCGACCGTCGCCCTGCTCGTGTGCACGCTCGCCGTGTTCCTGCCGCTCTACGCCACGCTCACGATGGCCTTCAAGACCACCGCCCAGTCGGTCGACGGACAGGTGTTCTCCCTGCCGTCCCCGCTCAGCATGGACGGGTTCGTCCAGGCGTGGAACCTCACCAACTTCCCGCGGGGCTTCGCCATCTCGGTGTTCGTCACCGCGGTGACGGTCGTCGGCACGGTCGTGCTCGCGTCGTTCGCGGCGTACGCCATCGCGCGCAACTGGGACCACGCGTTCTTCCGGTGGGCGTTCTTCTACCTGCTGGCCGCGATGTTCCTGCCGTTCCCCGTGCTGGCCCTCTCGCAGGTCAAGCTCACCGGGATCGTCGGTCTGGCGAACCCCGTCGGCGTGGCGCTCCTGCACGTGATGTTCCAGCTGTCGTTCAGCGTGCTGCTGTTCACGGCCTTCATCCGCGGCCTGCCCGAGGAGCTCGAGGAGAGCGCGCGCCTCGACGGCGCCACGACGTGGATGGTGTTCCGGCACATCGTCTTCCCGATGATGGCGCCGATGAGCGCGACCGTCGCGATCTTCGCGTTCCTCGCCTCGTGGAACGACTTCATGATGCCGTCGCTGATCACTGCCGACTCGACGCTGCAGACCCTCCCGGTGCTGCAGAGCGTCTTCCAGACGCAGTTCAGCAGCAACTACAACGTCGCGTTCGCGTCCTATCTCATGGCCATGGCGCCCGCGATCATCGTGTACCTGTTCACGCAGCGCTGGGTGATGGCCGGCGTGACCCAGGGCGCGATCAAGTAGGGAGCGGGAACGTCGTCCAGGGATCTGCCACCAGCCGCCAACGGACCCTCAGCCGAGCGCTCCGGGAGCAGGCGGCGGCGGAGCCGTCGTACCCCTGACCACCACGTGGGTGGGCAGCGTGACGTAGGGCGATCGTGCCGCGCCGTGCTCGACGACCTCCCGGACGAGCAGTCCCGCCACGCGGCCCTGCTCGACCACCGGCTGCTGCACGGTCGTGAGGTCGAGCATATCGGCCACGGAGTGGTCGTCGATGCCGACGACGGACATGTCCTGCGGCACCCGGAGCGCCGCGCGGCGCAGTGTGCGGAGCGCGCCGAAGGCCATCTCGTCCGAGAACGCGACGACCGCGGTCGGCGGTCGGCTCAGGCCGAGAAGGCGGCTCATCGCCTCGGCACCCCCGCCGCTTCCCCAGCGCTCGGTCACCACGAGCTCGGGATCCAGGGGCAGGGCGGCGTCGTGGAGCGCGCGCGTGAAGCCGTGCAGTCGCTCGCTGGGAGCCGCGTACTCGAGGGTCCAGTGCCCGGTGGCATTGATCATGGCGATCCGCTCGTGGCCGACGCCGACCAGGTGGGCGGCCGCCTGGTGCGCGGCTGCCGCGTCGTCGATGCGGACGTGCGGATGGTCCCCGAGGGTGCCTCCCGCCATGACGACCGGTACGCCCATGAGGTCGAGCCGGCTGCGCTCGTCGTCACTGATCGGCAGGGCGATGAGGACGAGCGCGTCCACCTGCCGACGTGCGGGGAGCTCGTCGAAGAATCGTCGCCTCTCCCGTTCCTCCTGGACCTCGTACAGCAGCACGTCGAGCTCGGAGTCGTGCAGCGCCGTCACGATGCCGTCCAGCATGGAGGCGTAGAACCAGTGCGCCACGTCGGGCGTCACGACGGCGATGCGGCCGTTGGAACCCCTGGCGAGGCGGGCGGCGTCCGGCGAGACCGTGTACGACAGGTCCTGGGCCAGGGTCCTGATCCGCGTGCGCGTCGCTTCCGACACACCGGGCGCGCCGCTCAGGGCGCGCGAGACCGAGGCCATGGAGACGCCCGCGCGCTCCGCGAGGTCAGCCATGTTCAGCACCGGCTTCTTGCCCACGCCGCGACGATACGGCCGGCGAACGATCGTTTGCGGCTGCGACCCGGCTTTCCGGCCCGTCGCGGCACCTGCGCACTGCCGCGCTCCAGGTGTTGACATACATCGGTTCACCCGCCGATGCTCTACGTAAGCGCTTGCGTGATGACGCACGGCGGGGCGGTCGAACGGTGGCCGGCGCGCACGACGCCCGACCTGAGCGCCCCTGAGCGGTCGCCACGGCGCGGACGGTGTTGATCAGCAAGGAGGCTGAAGATGCGGAAGTCCCTGTACGCCCGGGCGGCTGTGATCGTCGCAGCGATGGCGCTGTTCGTTAGCGGGCTGACCGGCGCGATCGCCGCCCCCGCCCCGGCGTCGGCAGCCGACGGCCCGTGCATCGACAACCCCTTCGGGGAGCGCGCGATCTATCTTCGCGGCGGGTTCAGCAGCTGGAACGCGCTGCCCGCCTACCAGCTGGTGTACGACTGCAACCGCTTCGAGCTGCTGCTCGAGCTCAGCGGCAGCAGCTCGTTCAAGGTCGCCGACGCCGACTGGTCCGCCGATGCGGACTTCGGCGGCGGCGCTGCCGGGAGCGAGCTCACCGCCGGCGTGCCACTTCCGCTCACCCTCCACGGCTCCAACCTGACGTTCGCCTTCGACGGCACGCAGGAAGTCGTTCTCGACGTGTCCGCGTCGGCACAGGCGCCGACGCTGACCATCACCCAGTGCCCCGCCGCGCCGCTGGGCGACGCGCTCCTGGCCATGACCGGGAGCGCCAACGACGGCCGGCCCGCACCGACGGACTACTTCGTCTACAGCTGTGACGCCTACTACCTGAACGTCGACCTCGACGGCACCGAGACGTTCACGATCGCCGATCCCCTCGGGCCCGCGGCGGCGACGTTCGGTGCGGCTGACGCCGAGCACGACGTGGTGACCGCGGGCGAGCCGTTCCCCCTGGTCTCCGCCGAGGACGCCGGCGAGGTGGTGCCGCTGGAGTTCGGGTTCACCGGTGAGCACACTCTTCGGGTCGGCTTCGAGGGCGAGGACGCCCAGCCGGTCCTCACGATCGGCGCCAGGACGTTCGTCAACCCGGGCATCCCCCTGCCGGTGACCGATCCCGTCCTGCGCCGCGTGCGCTTCGACTCGCGCGACGCGACGTTCAAGTCACCGTTCGGCGCCAACCCCGTCGGGACGCCGATCGAGTTCGCGATCGAGGCCCCCGCGGGCCTGGACTCGGCGACCCTGGTGGTCGAGACGCGCGTGCTGGAGGGCAACCAGGAGCTGCTCGAGTACCGCGAACCCGTCCGCATCCCGCTGACGCGCCAGCCGGCCGCCGACGTCGAGCGCTGGACGGCGACGCACACGTTCGAGGACGTGAGCGTGTACGGGTACTACGTGGAGCTGGTCAACGGCGAGCGGACGTACGTCTACGAGAACAACTCCGACACCATCTACTGGACGCTGGAGCGCGGCTCGGGCGGGACCGGAGAGGTCGCCTTCCTGCCCACGGACCGGTCGGAGATCCGCCGGTACCGGCACACCTCGTACAGCCCGGACTTCACTGTTCCCGAGTGGGCCGCGGACGCCGTCTACTACTACGTCTTCCCCGAGCGCTTCCGCAACGGCGACACGAGCAACGACCCCCGAGCTGACCAGGACACCTACCTGGACGGTCCGGTGGAGGTCCACGACGACTGGCTCGACACGCCCTGGGTTCCCGGCGACGCCGACGGGTCGACGAGCGACGACGACCAGTACAACAACGACTTCTTCGGTGGCGACCTCGCCGGGATCATCGAGAAGCTCGACTACCTCGCGGGCCTGGGCGTCAACACGCTCTACATCAACCCGATCTTCGAGGCGGGGAGCAACCACAAGTACGACACGGCGGACTACCTGTCCGTCGACGACTCCTTCGGCACCAACGAGGACGTCTCGCGGCTGACGCAGGAGGCCGAGGAACGGGGCATCCGCGTCGTGCTGGACACGTCCCTGAACCACACGGGGAGCGACTCGGTCTACTTCGACCGGTACGCGAACTTCGACAGCCTGGGAGCGTTCGAGGGCGCGACCATCACACCGCAGTCGCCCTACGCGGACTGGTACACCTTCTTCCCCGAGGAGACCGAGCCCGACCGCCAGTACGCCGGTTGGGTCGGGATCTCGACGCTGCCCGAGCTGACCGAGTCCGACAGCTTCAAGGACTTCGCCTTCCGCGGGCCCGACTCGGTGATGAGCACCTGGCAGGACCGCGGCGTCGACGGGTGGCGGATGGACGTCGCCCCGTGGGTCACTGACGAGTTCTGGCGGGAGTGGCGAACGGCGGTCAAGGCCAAGGACCCGGACGCGCTGACGATCGCGGAGACGTGGTTCGACTCCTCGAAGTACTTCCTCGGGGACACCTTCGACACGACGATGAACTACATCTTCCGGAACTCGGTGCTCGACTACGCGGACGGGCGCGACGCCGGCGAGATGTACCAGAACATCGAGCTCATGCGGGAGGCGTACCCCCCGCAGGCCTTCCAGGCTCTGATGAACCTGCTCTCCACGCACGACTCCGCCCGGGCCCTGTACCAGTTCGGGTACACGGGCGAGGCGACACCACCCGAGCAGGTGGCCGAGGCCAAGCAGCGGCTGCGGCTCGCGGTCTTGTTCCAGATGACGTTCCCCGGCGCTCCGACCGTGTTCTACGGCGACGAGGTGGGCCTCACCGGCGGGGAGGACCCGTTCAACCGCGCCACCTACCCGTGGGCGGACCAGGGTGGGGACCCGGACGCCGAGCTGCTCGACGACGTCACGGACCTCATCGCCCTGCGCAACGACAACGAGGTGCTGCGACGTGGGTCGCTGGGCGCGCCCCTGCACGTCGACGAGCACCTCGTCGTCCTGCTCCGCGAGCTCGACGAGGCCAGGGCCGTCACCGCGTACAACAACGACACCGTGCCGCACACGGTGACCGTCGACGTCCCCGCAGACGGCCGGACCTACACCGACGCGCTCACCGGGGCGGTCTCGACGCCCGCCGACGGCAAGCTCACGGTGACCGTCCCGGCGCTCTACGGCGCCGTGCTCCTCACGCAGTCCGCTCCGAGCCTGCAGGCTCTGCAGGCCGACCTCGAGGCCGCGATCGCCGCCGGCGAGGTGACCGGTCCGGTGTCCCGGCGCCTGACCCAGGACCTGGGCCTGGCGGCGAGACACCTCGAGGCCGGTCGCACCCGTTCGGCCGTCCGGCAGCTCGAGCGGTTCATCGACCACCTCGAGTCCCCGGGCCGGCACAGCACGGTGTCGCCGGAGGCCGAGGCTCGGCTCCGCAGTCAGGCCGAGGCGCTCATCGCCGCGTGGTCGAGCTCGTGAGCCCCAGAGACCAGGTCGTCACTGCGGCCCCGACCTCCGACGTCGTCGCCATCTGTCGGCGAGCAGGCCCCACGTCAGGACCTTGTGCCCTACCCGCTCCCCGGCCGGCCGACGAAGGCTGAGAGCGCGCGACGAGGCGTCCGCCGCCGGGCGGCTCCGCCCTCGTCCGAGGGAGTGAGCGCGATGACCAGGCACGTGGTCGTCCTGGGCGCGGGGACCGCCGGCACGATGCTGGCCAACAGGCTGAGGCGGAAGCTGGACGACACGTGGGCGATCACGGTGGTCGACCGGGACGATGCCCACCCCTATCAACCTGGCTTCCTCTTCGTGCCGTTCGGCGGCTCGACCGACGGGCTGGTCCGGTCGCGGCACGCGTTCGTGCACGACGGCGTCGAGCTGGTGCTCGAGGGCGTCGACCGCGTGGACGCCGCAGCCCGGGAGGTTCTCCTGCTGGACGGGCGGCTCCTCCCCTACGACTATCTGGTGATCGCGTCCGGAGCGACTCTGCGTCCGGACCAGACACCGGGGATGCTCGGCCCGGAGTGGCGGCGCAGCATCTTCGACTTCTACACGCTCGACGGGGCGAAGGCCCTGGCCGGCGCACTGCGGGACTTCCGCGGCGGCCGCCTGGTGGTGCACATCACGGACGTGCCGATCAAGTGCCCGGTCGCGCCGCTCGAGTTCACGTTCCTGGCGGACGACTGGCTGCGCGAGCGCGGGCTGCGCAACGAGACGGAGCTGGTCTTCGTGACCCCGCTCGACGGGGCGTTCACCAAGCCCGTGGCTTCTGCGCACCTGGGCTCCATGCTCGCCGACCGCGAGGTGCGGGTGGAGTCCGACTTCCTGGTCGAGCACATCGAGGACAGGACGCTGGTCTCCTACGACGGCCGCGAGGTCCCCTTCGACCTGCTGGTCACCGTGCCCCTGCACATGGGTGCGGAGTTCGTCACGCGCTCCGGGCTGGGCGACGAGCTCGGCTTCGTCCCGGTCGACAAGCACACCCTGCGGTCCACCGCCGACGCGCACATCTTCGCGGTGGGCGACGCGGCGGACATCCCTACCTCGAAGGCCGGCTCCGTCGCACACTTCTCCGTGGACGTCCTGGTCGACAACCTCGTCGAGCTGGCGGCCGGTCGTCCGATGAGCCACTCGTTCGACGGCCACGCCAACTGCTTCATCGAGTCCGGTGACGGCAGGGCCTTGCTCCTCGACTTCAACTACGAGACCGAGCCGCTGCCCGGCACGTACCCGGCGCCGTACGTCGGGCCGCTGAGCCTCCTCAAGGAGAGCCGGGCCAACCATCTCGGGAAGCTCGCGTTCCGCTGGGTCTACTGGAACGTCCTGCTGCCCGGACGTCCGATGCCACTGGCTCCGGCCATGTCGATGGTCGGCAAGCACGTCCCCACCACCACGTCCCAGGAAGAGGTGCGCCATGCCGGTCACCACGCTTGACGGTCACCAGGTCCACGTCGACGCGGAGGGGTTCCTCACGGACCTCTCGGAGTGGGACGACGAGCTCGCCACCGTCCTGGCGACGCAGATCGGCCTCACGTTGACCGAGGAGCACCGCGCCGTGCTCCGGTTCCTGCGCGACGACTTCGCGCAGCGCGGCGAGACCGCGACCCTGCGACGCGCGTCCGCCGGCAGCGGCGTTCCCGTCAAGGACCTGTTCCGACTCTTCCCGCAGAAGCCGGCCAAGAAGATGGCCTACGTCGCCGGCCTGCCCAAGCCCGTGGGCTGCGTCTGACCCGGCACGACGACGAGAGGCACTGCCATGACCACCACCGAGACCGCACCCGCTGTCGTCCCCCAGTTCGGTGCCGACGACTCCCCCGGTCGCACGCTCGCGATCATCTGCTCCAAGGGCAACCTCGACATGGCTTACCCGGGCCTGATCCTGGCCAACGCGGCGCTCGGTGAGGGCGTCGAGACCCATCTGTTCTTCACGTTCTGGGGCCTGGACATGATCACCAAGGCGACCATGGGCGACCTGAAGTTCACCATGCTCGGCAACACCGCCACCCACATGCCGCAGGGCCTCGGCGGCCTGCCCGGGATGACCGCGATGGCCACCTCGAAGCTCAAGAAGGCCATCGCCGACCTCGACGTCCCCGACGTGCCCGAGTTCCTCGAGCAGATCGTCGCGTCCGGAGGGCACCTGTGGGCGTGCCGGCTGTCCGCGGACATGAACCACCTGACGCTCGACGACCTCGACCCCGACGTCGAGGGCATCATCAGCGCCAGCGACTTCATCGAGAAGACCGACGGCGCCCAGCTGCTGTTCATCTAGCGGCCGCGGTCGACTTGGTGTGCGGATACCCCCCTAGGTATTCTGATCCCATGAACCGTTCGCCCGAGACCCCCGACCGTCGTCGACTCGTCATCGTCGGCGGTGTGGCCGGCGGCATGAGCGCGGCCGCTCGCGCACGGCGCCTGGACGAGCGCGCCGAGATCGTGGTGCTGGAGCACGTCGACGCCGTCATGGCCGACGTCCCCCGCAGCCAGCAGTGCACCTGCCGCTGAGCATCGATCCGGTATCCTCCGGCACCGCCCGGGTACCGTGACCCACCCCCCGACGAAGGGGAGCACGGCCATGGAGCTGGACAAGGACGAGATGGCCAAGGTGTCCAACCGGCTCAAGCGCGCCCAGGGCCAGCTCGCGGCGGTCGTGCGGATGATCGACGAGGGCCGCGACTGCGAGGACGTCGTCACCCAGCTGTCCGCGGTCTCCCGGGCGCTCGGCCGCGCGGGGTTCGCCATCATCGCGACCGGCACGCGGAGGTGCCTGACCCGGCCGGACGACGGCGAGCCGGGCACCCTCGACGTGCAGAAGCTCGAGAAGCTCTTCCTCTCGCTCGCCTGACGTCGGGTCGACCGCGCGTGCCTGGCACCGGCGGCTCCTCGACAATGGAGACGTGATGAGCCCCCAGTCCCTCGCCGTCACGGGCGCCACGGGCCACCTCGGCGGTCTGGTCAGCCGACTGCTCGATTCCGCGGGAGCGCCGCACAGACTCATCGTGCGCGACCCGAGCAGCCCTCGGGTGCCGGGTCACGCCACGGTCACCGGCGTCACGGCCGCGGAGTACGGCGACCTCGACGCGGCGACGCACGCCCTGGTCGGAACCACGGTGCTGTTCATGGTCTCGGCCTCGGAGAGCGCCGACCGGCTCGCCCAGCACCGCACGTTCGTCGACGCGGCCGCCGCGGCCGGCGTCGAGCACGTGGTGTACACCTCGTTCCTCGGCGCCGCCCCCCGACGCGACCTTCACCCTCGCGCGCGACCACTACGCCACCGAGCAGCACCTCAAGGCCTCCGGGATGGCCTGGACGTTCCTGCGCGACAGCTTCTACCTCGACTTCACCGAGGCGCTCGTCGGTGCTGACGGGGTCATCCGCGGCCCCGCCGGCGACGGCGCCTGCGCATTCGTCGCGCGAGCCGACGTGGCACGCGTCGCCGCCGCCGTCCTGGGCGATCCGGCGGCGCACGCGAGCCGGTCGTACGACCTGACGGGCCCGGAGGCGCTGACCCTGCGCGACGTCGCCGCGACGATCTCCGCGGTCCGCGGCAGGGACGTGCGCTTCCACGACGAGACGCTCGAGGAGGCGTACGCGTCGCGTGCCGGCTACGGTGCCCCGGACTGGCAGCTCGATGCCTGGGTCAGCACGTACACCGCCATCGCGGGCGGTGCCATGGCGCACGTGTCCACCGCGGTGCACGACCTCACCGGGTCGGGGCCCCTCAGGCTGGACACCTACCTGCGCACCACCCGAGGCGGCTGACCTCACCATCGTCCACCCAGCGCCGGGGCTGCTCGATCCGTCAAGGACCAGCGTGTATCAGCAGGGTACTGGCGCCCATCGGATGTGTATCGGCCCGATGTCGGCCTCCTTGACGGCTGTGGGAGTCGGGGCCACCGTGGCGATATGCAGGTGCTCGCTCTTGGAGCGCTGACGCTCGACGACGGCGGGATTGCACTGGCACCACGCGATCGTGCGGTGACGGCTGCGCTCGCGGTCCGCCTGGGTGCGCCGTCGTCGGCAGCATCTCTCTCGGCGGCGCGGTGGGGCGACGAGCCAGGGTGCGTCTTGCGATTGCGTCGGCCGGCCGCACCGGCCCAGATCGAGACCACCCCGCACGGGTACCGACTGGTCGCAGAGCACGTCGAGGTCGACGTCGAGCGGTTCGAACGACGTGTCACGCAGGGCTCGGGGCTGCTCGGGCTCGGGGAGCCCGAGCGTGCGGCGCACTCGTCTTCGGAGGCGCTCGCACTCTGGCGAAGTGAACCCCGCCTTGGCGCGCGCCCGCGTCGCGGAGGCACGCGCGTCCAGATCGCCGGACGAGTACTCAGCCCGCAGGAGTGGGCGGAGCTCGTGGGCTCTCGTTCGCACGCCCCGGCGTGCGGGGAATGAGCGCCGCTATGGCGTCGACACGGCCTCACCGCTCGCGTGGCCCACCCCGCAGGGACGCCGCTCGCGGCCAGTACGTCCCCTCGGACGTGCATGCGCGGCGAGGATCGTGAACGTTCCCGCGTCGCCCACCCCGCGCTGAGACAACGCCGTGGGCCGGCCTCGCTGCTCGACGTGATCGGGTCGACCCCGAGTTCGCCGATCCCAGCTGATCCTGAGCCACCGCTCGACCAGGACCGCACGGACCCCAGCCCCAGAGCGCCAGGGTTCACCCGACGACACTCGCCCCCTTGTCACGCACCAGAGGCTCAACGTCCGCCTCCTGTCGGGCCTCTACTCGTATCGACCGGACCTGATGGCCCTGCCGATGTCTCGGGGTAGCCGAGGCATCCGAAAGTCAGCCGAAGGAGACAACGATGTCCAGGCGCACAAGCAGTTCCCTGCACGCACGCAGCCTCGGTGGCCGTCGATGGCGTGCTCCCGCCGTCGTGGCGGCGCTCGCCGTCGGCTGCACGATGGCCGGGTCCGGGGTCGCCGTCGCCGGTGACCGCTCCCACGGCGCCCCCGATCTGTTCGTGGCCGCGTGGGACCTCACGGCAACCCAAGCCCTCGCCGCCGCGGGGTTCAACCCTGTCGAGAGCCACGTGATGTTCGCCTACGTCGCGATCGCGGAGTACGACGCCGCGGTAGCGGTCCACGGCCACGGCGACCACTTCGCCGTGGACGCCGACGCACCCCGCGGCGCGTCCGCCGAGGCGGCGGTGTCGACCGCTGCGCACCGGGTCCTGGCTCACTACCTGCCCGCCCAGATGCCGACGATCCTTGACCCGGCGTACCACGCAGCGCTCGCATCGATCCCGGACGGCAGCGCCGAGGCAGCCGGTGTCGCAGTCGGCGAGCGTGTCGCCGCGGCCTTGATCGAGCTGCGCCGCGACGACGGCTTCCGCGCCACGGTGCCCTACACGCCGCCGGTCCCGGCGCCCGTCGGAACCTGGATCCCGACCGCGACGACCGCGCCGTTGGGGACGTTCCTGCCCGGGATGCGCCCGTTCGCGCTGCGCTCGGCCGACCAGTTCCGCCCCGACGGGCCGCCGGACCTCGACAGCCGTCGGTGGGCAAGGGACTACGCCGAGGTGAAGGCGTTCGGTTCTGCCACGAGCACCGTGCGGACATCGGACCAGACGGCAGCCGCCCGCTTCTGGGGCGAGCCGCCCTTCACGCAGGCCCACGAGTCGTTCCGCCTCTTCCTCGACCAGCACGACCTCGACCTGGCCGACGCCACGCGCTTCCAGGCCATGATGTCCGTGACCTACGCCGACGCCTTGATCGCCTGCTTCGACGCCAAGTACCGGTACACGTTCTGGCGCCCGGTGACCGCGATCCCCGCTGGGGACACCGACGGGAACCGCCGCACGATCGCTGACCCGTCCTGGGCGCCGCTGATCCCGACGCCGAACCACCCCGAGTACCCGAGCGCGCACAGCTGCATCACACCCGCCTCCGGGATCGTGATCTCGCGATTCCTCGGCACCGCGCACATCGACTTCACCATTCCCAGCGTGACCGGCGCCGCAGCCCGGCACTTCGCAACCCGCCAGGACCTCAGGCTCGAGGTCGGGAACGCCAGGATCTGGGGCGGCGTCCACTTCCGCAGCGCCGTCGACGACGGCACCGCGATCGGCGAGAGGACCGCCAAGTACGTCCTGCGCCACCACTTTGACCGGTAGGAACGCCAGCGGCGGGCCGCGAGATGACCGGCTGATCAGGCCACACTTCGCGGCTCGACCGAATCTGATCCTGCGACCTCACGTCGAACGGCCAGTGCCGCCCCGATCCCTACCGCCGCCATCAGGCCTGGTGAGACACCGTCTAGCCAGGCCTGTTCGTCGCGATGCCCGCGGCTGGCCCCCCGACGCGCCGGCGTCATCGAGCTGACCGGCCTGGTCGACGACAACGACGCCGGATCGCAGGGTGGGCGGGCGTGCGGGCGTGTCACCCGAGGGGCGCACCGATGGCAGACGGACGGCGTGCGCGGGCGCTCACAGGGACTTCGGCTTGCCGCCCGAGCGCCCGATGTAGGTGAACCGCCCCGTCTCGTGGTCGTACACGACCGAGAAGTCGTAGCTCACGGGAGCCTCCCCGGTCTTGGTGCCGGTGACGACCAGCTTCTGCTTCGTCTGCGTCGGCTCGCTCGAGGGCATCTTCTCCGCCAGGTTCCCGGTCCACGTGCGCCCCGGGTGGTCGCGGTTGAGGGTCGTCCAGTGCCCCTCCTGGCGCAGCTCGTTCATCGCACCCTCCGCGGTGAACTCGTGCGTCTGGGGCTCCACCGGCACGGGCTCCGGCGCCGCCGGGAGCCTCTGCTCCAGCTGCGCCAACCGTGCCTTCGCCCCGGCGTGCCAGTCCTCGAGCTCGGCCACGTCCTCGATCGAGCTCGCCCGGTTGGCCTCCCCCTGGAGCTGGCGGGCCTCCTTGCCGAGGCTCTCCGCCTCCCGGATCAGCTCCGCGCGGCCGGCCGCGTCCTCGGGCAGCGCCTGGGCCCGCTGCGTCGCGTCGGACGCGCGCCGGGCGTGGGCCTCGACCTCACCCACCAGGGCGCGCTGACGCGGCACGAAGTCGGCCTCGATCGCCTTGTTGTGGACCAGCACCGCGGACGACCCCACGTGGTAGGTGTGGGCGCCGCGGACCGTGACGTTGTGCACGGTCCAGCCCGTGCCGGGCCGGGCGGAGACCGCGTCGACGGCCTGGGTCCGGCCGTCGGCGGTGCGCAGCAGGTCCCCGGGGACGAGCGCACCGGCCGGGCACCACCCGGTGCCCTCGACCCAGAAGGGATGCTCGGGGCTGCACGTGACGACCTCGCCGCCCGTGCGGACGTCGAGCACCCGAGGCACCGTCCGGACGGCGGTCGCGATGACGACCTCTGTGGTGAGCAGCCCGGTGGTCGGGTCCTGCGCCACCACCTTGTCCCCCACCACGAGCTGCTCGATCGGCACGGGACCGTCCTGACCCCGCACCGGGGTGCCCGGCACGAAGCACCCGCGCGGGGCCTCGCTCTTGCCCGTGAGCCAGTCCCGCACCGCGCGCGCACTGCGTCCGAGGCCCGAGGCCATCTCCGCGGCGACGCTGGCGACGCCGGTCGCCATGCGAGCGAACAGCCCGGCGGGGAGCTCGATGGGTCGGAAGATCGTCCCGCCGGGAGGGCCCTTGAGCGCAGAGCGCGCCCCGAGGATGAGCCCGACGAACGTCACCGCACCCAGGACCCCGCGCTCAGTCTGCTCGCCCGCGGAGAGCTCACGGTTGGTGACGAGCTCCTTGCCGCGGATGCCCTCGATGATCCCCGTCACCCCGATGGTGTCCGAGAGCGCCAGCACGATCGCCAGGCCCGGGCGACCCTGCAGCTCCTGCTGCCGGAAGCGCGTCACGAGGCTGACCACGAGACTCACCGCGAGCAGGATGGCGCCCGCGATCATCACGGCCGCCCACGCCGTCAGGACGACGCTGAAGGCGGCCGCGATCGCCGCCACGATCAGCGCCACCACGACGAGGACGACGAGCCCGATCGCGATCTGCACGATCGCGCGCCCGAGACCCGCGAGCCACCCGTCGTCGACCTGCGTGCCCGCCTCCCGCGCGCGGGTGCTGACGTCGTCGGTCCGTGGCCGCGCCGCCTCCGCCACGCTGCGGTCCGCCGCCTGCCGGATGCCCGCGCGGTACTCGCCGGCCATCTCCGCCAGCTTGCCGCGCACCTGGGCGACCGCGTCGTCGGCCTGCGCGAGCACCGCGTCGGTCACGCCCTGCTGACGCTGCTCGAGGCCCGCCCGGACCGCCGCCGCCGACTCCGAACGTGTCGCCCGCACCTGGGCCGCCGCCGTGGCGAACCCGTCACGGACGACGGCCAGCCGACCCGCGACGTCCTGCACGAGCCCGGCCCCGGCGTCGGAGAACCCCGTGGCCACCGCCGTGAACCGCCCCAGCGAGCCGTCCACGGAGGCCGCGACCTGGGTGCGCATCCCCGCGACGGTCGACGCCATGCCGGCGCGCGCCGCCTGGTCCTGCTCCCGGACCCCGGGCAGGAACGGCCGCTCCGGCTCGGCCATCACGGTGGCGGCCTCCTCGGCACCGTGCTCCAGGTCGGCCTCGACCGCCGCCTCGACCGTGTCGAGCTCGCGTTCCGCCCCCGCGCCGCCCGTCATGAGCTCGGTCAGCGCCTGGCCCGAGGCCGTGTCGAGATGCGCGACCGCCGCGGACTGTGCGGCCGCGACAGCCGCGAGGTCCTGCGCGCAGCGGGCGTCGATCGCGGCCAGCGCCCCGGTGAGCCCGTCCCGGACCGCGTTCGTCGCCTCGGTCCCCGCGGTCTGCAGCTCCGCGACGAGTGTCTGCTCGGTCTCGGAGAGCCGTGCCAGGACGTCCTGGGCGTACTCGGTGCACCGCTGGGCGTGCGCCTGCGCCTGAGCGCGCAGCTCGCGCGGGACGTCCGGCTTCTTGGCGCGGATGTCCGCCGCGCTCTCGCGGCCCACCTGGCGGGCAGCCTGACGCTGCTCGGGGGCCGGCTCCTCCTCGCCGCTGAACCGTGCCGCCTCAGCCTCGCCCGCCTGCTCGCACGCCGCCGCGTCCGCCTCCAGCTGCCCGACGGCCCGCGCGGTCTCCCCGTCGGCGAACGCGAGGGAGCCGCTGCGCTCGGCGTCGGCGGCCGCCGTGAGCGCCTGCCGTCGGCTCGCGACGCCGGAACGGGCCGAGGCGACCTTCTGCGCGGTCGCAGCCGTGGTGGCTGCGACGTCGGCCTCGACCTGGGCGCGCAGCGCGTCCTTCTCCTGGGCGGCGGACGCGGTCAGCTGGGCGCGCGCCGCGGTGGCCTGCTGCAGGATGCCCGACGCGTGGGTCGCGCGCGCGGCACGGACCGCGGCGCTCTGGCCGACCACGTGCTGGCGCACCGACTGCTTGTGCGTCCCGAGCTCGGCCCCCGCGGTCGCCTGGTACTCCGCGGCCGCCACCCGCACGCCGGCGGCGTGCTGCTGCGCCTCCGCGCGCTTGTCGTCGAGCGAACGGGGGTCGTCCATGTCGGCGGCGACGTCCTCGGCGGACGGCATCGTCTGCGGGACCTGGGCGCGCAGGGCATCCGGTGAGCTCGGCGCGACGAGGGCCTGGGCTGCCGCGGCAGGCGCCGGTCCGGACGCGCCGGCCGCCGGCACCGCGGCTCCCGCCCCCTCGCCGGGCGGTGGGCCGGGC